>NZ_AEUD01000014.1 GCF_000192435.1 Gordonia neofelifaecis NRRL B-59395 | reverse complement strand
CACCCGAGCTCAGGGTGTGATGTCGCAACGAGGCTGTGATCACGGCAGGGTGTCGAGGTGGGTGGTGGCGTGAACACCGTGAGGAGCTACGCGTACCGCATGCCCGCTGGAGCTGATGAAGCCCTCGACCGGTTTCGGTCGAGGGCTTCATCAGCTCTTCCGGGGATCTGCGTCAGGTACGTGATTTCGATTCCAGGGCGTTCACCAAGGCCGTGAGGGTGGTGTTCACTGGAGCGGACAGGCCCACCTTTGCGCCCTCGCGGGGAACTGCGCCGTTGATGAAACCGATTTCGCTGACACGGCCGGCCTCGATGTCGAGCAGGGCGGACGGCTTTGCATTGGGCATCTGCGCGCCGAAGTCGCGCGCGAACTCCACCGGGTCCGCGACGTGTACTGCCACGCCCGCGGCGCGAGCGACCTGCCACGCCTCGGTTGCGGCGAGACTGCTTATGCGCGACATCTGTTCATCATCGAGGATCTGGCCGACGGTCATCCCCGTCAGTGCACAGGGCGCGCTGTAGGCGACATTGCAGATGAGCTTCTCCCACTGCATGGCGTTGATGTCGGCGACAGACTCGGCATCGAAGCCGCCCAACCGCCACGCTGCGGCCACCGTCTCGACTCGCTGCGGATCGAGACCGCCGTATGCCCCGAATCGGAGCGCTCGCATCGCATTGTGATGTGCCTGTCCGGGCCCGACGAGCGATGCTCCGAAGCCCTTGGCGATTCCAACGATGAGGCGATCGGAGCCGACGTGGTCGGCGACGATCTCTGCGGGACCCAGTCCGTTCTGAATGGTGAGAACGAGTGTGTCGGGTCCGATCAGGCCACCCAGTTCAGTCGCTGCAGGTCGGACGTCGGCGGCCTTGACGGCGAGAACCACGAGATCGACGGTCGAATCGGGGATGGTGGTGAAGGCTTGGATTGCAGCGACGAAGTCGCCGTCCGGGCCCGTTATGTGGAGACCCTGCGCGGTGATGGCGGCGACGTGTTCGGCCCATGCGTCGACGATGATGACGTCGTGTCCGGCGCGGGCGAGGCGGGCGGCGTACACCGATCCCATTGCGCCGCAGCCGACCACAGCGACGCGGAGAGAGCCTGGTTGCGTGGAGTCTGTCATGCGAGGAGCCTTTCGATCTCCGGGGCGAGCTCGGCCTTGCACTCGAGGCCGAAACCGGGGGCGTCGGACGGATGTATACGCCCGTCCGCGAGCAGGCAGTCGGCGCTGTACCCGCCGAACGGTGCGAAGACCCCGGGGTATGCCTCACATCCACCGAGCCCGAGGCCGGTGACGATGTGAAGGTTGATCAGGTGCCCGCCGTGCGGCATGGCAGCGCTGCGCGGAAAGCCGTGGGTCTCCATGAGGTCGATCATCCGGGCGTACTCCGTGAGGCCGTAGCTGAGGCCGGCGTCCATCTGCAGGATGTCGGTGTCGTTTCTGAGCCCGCCGAATCGGAGGAGATTCTCGGTGTCTTGGCTGGAGAACAGGTTCTCGCCGGTCGCCAATGCACCGGGATAGACATCGGCGAGTCCGTGGTGCGCATCGAAGTCGAGTGGGTCGACAGCCTCCTCGTACCACCGCAGCCGGTAGGGGCTGAGGGCTTCGGCGTAACGGAGGGCCTGATCCCGGTCGAAGCGGCCGTTGGCATCGACGGCCACGCGCGAGCCCGAACCCGCCGCGTCGACCGCGGCCTCGACGCGCCGGAGATCCTCGCCGAGTGTGGCGCCGCCGATCTTCATCTTCACAGCGGTGTAACCGGCGTCGAGATAGCCCGCGATCTCGTCACGGAGTTCGCCGACTCCGCCGCCGGGACGGTAGTAGCCGCCTGCGGAGTAGACCGGAGCTCCGTTGCGATGCGGTGCCGAGTCATGGGCACGAGCGATCGTCTCGAACGCGGGTTCGTCGTGGAACTTCGCGAGGAGATCCCAGCAGGCGAGTTCGACAGCAGCAGCGGCGGCGGCGCGGTCACCGTGCCCTCCGGGCTTCTCGTCCTGCATCATCGTCGATAGAACCCGCCCCGGATCGAGGGATCCGTCGGCCCGCAGAAGCGACTCCGATGGTGCGTTGATCACGCGAGGCACCAGGCGATCCCGGAGAATCCCGTCCTGGGCGTACCGACCGATCGAGTTGAACGCGACGCCGGTCAGTACCCGTCCGTTGCGCACCACATCGGAGACCACCGCCACCAAGGAGACCGTGTGCTTGTCGAAGCTGACGACAGCGTTGGACACGGACCCCCGCAACGGAACGGAGATGTGCCGAATCTCGGTGATGCGCATCAGAATCGCTCGGCGATCCAGGCTGAGATCAGGTCGGCCTGCTCATCGCGCGCGCCCGGGAGCAGGAAGTAGTGGTCGGCGTCGAGCTCGTGTGACTGCTTGTCTGAAGCGCCGAGCTGGTCGTGGATCGCGGCCGCATCGCTGGGGAAGACTCCGGTGTCCCGGTTGCCGTTGAGCACCAGTGCAGGGACCGTGATGTTCGGCAGGTGCGCACTCGCGCGAGTCTGTGAGTCGGTCAGGCTCCAGAGCGACAGCCACGACCGCAGGGTGGTGGCCGCCGCGATGCCGAACACCGAGCGATTCGCTCGTTTCGGCACGCCCGCGTAGCAGCTGTTGGGTTCGCGCTTGGTCGGTTCCAGAGCGGGATCGACCATTCGCGGATCAGCCCAGGTCCGGGCAACGGAGAACGGGCGGTCGTGGTACCCCGCCGCGGTCAGTCGCGCCAGTTCTGCTTTCACCCAGTCGGTGATCCGGTGATTTCTGGCGGTCTGCGCGGCACGGTAGCGAGCGACGAAGTCGTCGCTGTACGACGGCCCGTTGTCGGGGTTGAACAGATCCAGGGCCGGGTCAGTGGCGAGTGGATCGTTCTCGTCGGTCACCGAGCCGTCCATCCAGCTCGTGAGCACTTCCGGTCGGCCCAGATGTGCGGCGGACGAGATGTATGCGTCACCGGCGGGCAGTTCATCGACTCCGGGGGTCAGCCGCATGCCCTCGAGCGGAGTGAGCGACGGCGCCACCGCTTGGGACTGATACGCGGCCATCAGCGAACCGCCGCCGGAGTTGCCCAACAGCACGACGGTCTCGACGCCGGCCTCCTCACGCAGCCATCGAACACCGACTCCGATGTCGCTGAGCGCCGCATCCAGCACGAAATGCGACTCGTCGCCGCGGAACCGGGTGTTCCAGCCGAGGAAGCCGTAGCCCCGCTCCGCCAGGTACTCCGCCATGTAGTGCTCGGAGAAGTCGATCTGGTAGTGGGTTGCGATCACCGCGATGGTCGGTCTCTTGCCTGCCGGCCGGTGATAGACGCCCTGGCAGGGGTGCCCTCCAGCGCCGAAGCGGGGAAGGTTGACGCTCGGCAGTCCGATGAACTCACGTTCGACGGTCACGTTGGCTCCTATAGATGAATATGACATCGGATTCAGAAAATTGGGTACGGCTGGACCCCGTTCGAGAACGGTGGTCGTGCCTGCTTGTCACTCCGTCCAGAAGACGGAGCGATACCAGATCTCGGTGAGGGTGGCGATGCACGCCTCGTCGTCGGCGGTCTCGGCGCGGCCGGCCGCCAGGTTGTCGTAGCAGAACTGCTGCATCATGGCCACGATGGCTCGCGCGACGAGTTCGGCGTCGTGGCCGGGGCAGTAGCCCTTCTTCTGCGCGAGGACGATTCCCTGAGAGATGCCGTCCACGGCTTCGCGACTGACCTCGTCCCACACCTGGGCGAAGTCGTCGTTGATCATTGCGAGTTGGTAGACGCCCACCATCTCCGCGAGGTGGTCGCGGTAGGTCTCCCAATGGGCGCGGGCCGCGGCTTCGACGCGCGCACGGGTGGTGCCGCTGCGTTCGTAGGCGGCGGCCCGGGTGCGTGCCTCGAGCTGGAACTGTCGGGCCCATGACTCCATGAGGGCTTCCTTGGAGTCGTAGTAGTTGTAGAACGAGGCGGGCGACTTGCCGGCTTCCTTGACGATGTCTGCCACGGTCATCTTGAGGAATCCCTTCTCGGCGATGACTTTTCGAGCGGCTGCGTCGATCGCGTCCTGGGTTGCGCGTCCCCGTCGGGTGGGCTTGATCGCTTGCTCCGTCACTGTGACCACGTCCTCTCGTTGCGTGCCGAAGTCTACGACTCCAGACCTGACATTGACCTCAGGCGCTCGGGGGCGCAAGTGTGTCGGCCGGTCTTCCGTGGATGGAGTCAGGCGGGCAGGCTCGCGGCGACACGGTCCGCTGCGGTCTTCGGGGTGTGCGAGACGTCTCGATCGGTGAAGCCGCGCATCCAGCAGGCGAACTCGAGAAGGATCCCGTCGGGATCCTGGAAGTAGAACGAACGGACGTAGACGTCGTCATTCATCTCGAGTGCGACCTGGGTCTCGGAGTTGTCATGGTTCACGATGGGACCGACGCGAACTCCGTTGGCCTTCAACTTGTTCCGATACTCGATGAACTTGTCCGCCGGGACGTCGAACGCGACGTGGTTGAGGGAGGACACGGCGCTGATCCACTCGCCGAATCCGGGCAGGGTGACCGGCGCGGAGACTCCGGGCACCGCGTCCTGAGAATCCGGGAACCAGAAGAACGCGAGCGAGTTGCCGTTCCCGGCGTCGAAGAAGAAGTGCTGGCCGGCACCGTCCGGCAGGTCGACTGTCTTCACCAGTGGCATGCCCAGAACGTTCGAATAGAAGTCGACGGTCCGAGCCATGTCTGAGCATACGAGCGCGACGTGGCTGAAACCACGCATCTCGAACTGAGTGTTCTTGGTAGCCATCGGTTCTCTCCTCGAGTCGAGTTCTGCTTGCTGAACTGACGCTAACATCAGGTTCAGGTTTGCGCCAGGGGTTCGCGAGGTCGCTTCAGGCGCGGCCGCCGCACCAGGCGGGCTATGTCCCCCGTCACTCAAATGCTTGACAGAGACGGACATCACTCATATATAACTAAACCTGAATTCAGATTTGCAAACGGAACGCGACTCTCAGTCACAGGCGGGTGGCCCACACAATGAATCGATCGAAGTTCTACTCCTCTGCAGCAGCTGCGGCGACGGCGATGATCGCCGCCGGTAGCCTCGCGGCCTGCGGAAACAGTGACTCCACGACAACCCCGGGACAGCTCGCAGCTGCCACGCTGGTGGACGTCCAGAGTTTTGACCCGGCCGCGAATCCCGGCCAGGGACAGCGGATCTTCCTGGACCCGGTGTACGACACGCTGCTTCGAACCGACCCGAATGGAAACGTGGTGGCAGGCGTCGCGACGAAGTTCGAGCTCACGCCGCAGGCGCTCGTACTCGATCTCCAGCAGGGGCGAGTGTTCAGCGACGGTGAACCGCTCGACGCGGCCGCGGTGAAGGCGAATCTCGACGGCCGCCGAAAGTCCACCGGACCTGCGGCAGCGGCTCTGAGCGACATCGCCGACGTCCAGGTGGAGTCACCGACTCGGGTGCGGATCAATCTCGCGACGCCGTCCCCGGCACTGCCGATCTCGCTGACCGACGTCGCCGGCGTCCTCGTCGCACCGAATGCGCTCAACTCACCGCAGCTCGGCACCGACCCGATCGGATCCGGCCCGTACGTACTGGACACCGCGGCGACCAAGAAGGGGGTCTCGTATGTGTACACGCGCAACGAGAAGTTCACCGATAAGTCGGTGCAGACGCTCGACCGGATCGAGATCCGGGTCTTGACCGACGACGCGGCACGCGCTTCCGCGCTGCGCTCGGGGCAGGTCGATCTGTCCCAGGTGGCAGCCGGACAGGCCGACGCGGTCAAGTCGTCGGGCATCGAGATCGGCTCGTTCCCCGGCAACTACTGGATGCTCCAGTTCCTCGACACGGCGGGCACCAAGGCACCCGCGCTGGGCAACACGAAGGCACGGCAGGCGGTGTGCTCGGCCATCGACTCGCAGCAGATCGTGAAGTCGTCGTTCTTCGGGCACGGCACCGCGCAGAGCCAGGTGTTCCCCGAAGGCAATGAGTTCCATGTGAAGTCGCTGGAGAACGTCTATCCGTTCGACACGCAGAAGGCTCAGTCCCTGGTGAAGGAGTCCGGAGTCCCCGATCCGACGTTCGCGGTGCCGGCTTTCGGTCCGATCAAGCCGGTCGCCGAGGCAGTCCAGGGCAATCTTCGGGACGCAGGCATCGATATGTCGATCCAGTTGGTGCAGCCGGGAACGCTCGACAAGGAGAACCGCGAGACCAACTTCCCGGCGATCCTGACTCCGATCAAGCAGGTGCATCCGGAGCAGCTCTACACCGACCGGCTCGCGAAGGACGGACCCCAGAATCCGTTCCACGTCGCGCATCCTGCGGTCGACGCGGCCCACGCCCGGGCTGTGGCCGCGACCGATGACGCCGCCCGAGTCGCCGCGTATGCCGATATGCAACGCGCGGCCGCCGACGAGGCGCTCTGGTGCGGGCTGTTCCAGCAGGACGCCATCGTCGGTTGGAACACGTCGGTCCACGGTGTCACTAACACCGCGGGCTGGCCGATGGGGCCGTCGTTCCGCGGAATCACAGTCGACTGACCCTGCAGGTCACAGATCATGAGGACTTCCAAATGCTGAAACTGATCGGCTATCGGATCGCGGCACTGATACCGGTGCTCCTGGTCATCAGCGTGGTGAGCGTCGGACTGGTGGCGCTGCTTCCCAGCAACGCCGCCGAGAAGATCGCGGGCGACGCCGCGACGCCGGAGCAGGTGGCGCAGGTGAATGCTGAGCTCGGCCTCGACCAGCCCTGGTATCAGCAGTACTGGGATTGGTTGACGAACGCGGTGCACGGCGACTTCGGCTACTCGTTGATCGACCACACCCCGGTTCTCGGGCTGGTGCTCGATCGGCTGGCCGTCACACTGTCGCTGGCGCTGGTGGCTGCGGTGATCGGACTGGTGCTCGGGGTGACTGCGGGGACCATCGCCGCATTGCGCGCCGGCTCGCTCCTCGATCGAGCGATCACCGTTCTCTCCTCGGTGGCACTTGCGATGCCCGCCTTCTGGATCGGCCTGATTCTGGTCTCGGTCTTCGCCCTCCAGCTGGGGTGGCTGCCCGCAACCGGATACGTGCCGCTCTCGACCGACCCGATGGGATGGCTCGAGTCGGTGATTCTTCCCGGCTTCGCGCTGGGTCTGATCGTCATGGCGATGCTGGCGCGGCATGCGCGCGCCTCGATGATCGAAGCCCTTCAGATGCCGCACGTGCGGACCGCCCGTGCCATGGGGCTGCCGGTGCGCAGCGTGATCGGCAAGCATGCATTGAAGAGCTCGCTGAGTCCGGTCATCACCACCATGGGCTTCCAATTCGCCTACCTGCTGGGCGGGGCCGTGGTCATCGAGAAGGTGTTCGGCATCCCCGGAATGGGCGACCTCGCATTGACCGCGGTGACCGACACCGACATCCCGATCATCCAAGCCGTGATCGTCACGACCGGTGTCTGTGTCGCACTCGCGCAGCTCGCCGTCGACGTCACCTACGGCTATCTGAACCCGAAAGTGAGGATGTCATGACGATCGCGCCGGAACATCCGGGCCGTGACAGTGCCAGTCCCGATGAGGTGAAGTCCATGAGCGAGACGATCGACAAGCCGCGACGACGTGCGCGCCGGGCCGGAGCCGAACAGCCGCGCACACGTTGGGGCAAAGTCCGGTCGCGTGTGCGACGTGATCCGGTCGCGATCGCCGCGCTGGTCGCCTTGCTCGTGATCCTGATCTGCGCCCTGATCCCCTCAGTGATCGCTACGCACGATCCGCTCGCCACAGATCTGGCGTCGACACTGCAGGGGCCGTCGGCGGAGCACTGGCTCGGCACCGACAACCTCGGACGCGACGTCTTCTCCAGGCTGGTCTATGCCAGTCGGATCGCCGTCCTCGCAGCGGCGGAGGCAGCCGGAATCGCCATGCTGATCGGCATTCCGCTCGGGCTGATCGTCGGATTCGTCGGCGGCCGCCTCGATGACGTGGTGATGCGCATCGTCGATGGGTTCACGGCCCTCCCCGGGCTGATCGTCGCGATCGCCGTGATCGCGGCCATGGGCCCGGGCATCCACAACGCGATGCTGGCGGTCGGCCTCGTCTTCTCGACCACCTTCGTCAGGGTCACGCGCGGTGAGGTCTTGTCCGCGAGGCGACACCAGTACGTCGAGGCCGCACAGGTGATCGGCACGCGCACGCCGGCGATCATGGTCAAGCACATCTTGCCCAACATCATCGGACCGATCGCGGTCCAGGTGTCGCTGACATTGGCCGCCGCATTGCTGGTCGAAGCCGCGCTGAGCTTCCTCGGCCTCGGCGCGCAACCGCCGGATGCGAGTTGGGGTGTGATGGTGTCGGAGGCGGGGAACTACCTGCCGCAGGACCCGTTCCTGATCTTTCCGCCCGGCGTCGCGATCGGTATCACCGTCCTGAGTCTGAATGTCCTCGCCGACACCGTTCTCGGTGCGCTGCGTGACGAACCGATCCGCACGCGCTGGCGCAGGCACCGTGCGGCGCTGTCCGGAGCAGCGACGCCTCCGGCCGTCACGGTCACGGAGTCCGCGAGCCGGGAACCGGAGCGGGAGGCCGAACCGGCTGCGGCACTGAGCGTTCGCGGACTCGACGTGCTCGCGGCTCGCGGAAGCGAGGTCATCTCGGTACTCGACGATGTGAGCTTCGACGTGGCACCCGGAAGCACGCTCGGCCTGGTCGGCGAGTCCGGCAGCGGCAAGACCATGACTGCGCTCGCCGTCATGGGGTTGTTGCCGCAGAACGTGCGAAGGACTGGCGGCGGAATCTGGCTGGCCGGGGACGATCTGTCGACGATGTCGGGCTCGGCCCTCCGGGACGTTCGCGGTGATCGGATGGCCATGGTGTTCCAGGAGCCCTCATCTGCGCTCGATCCGGCGTTCACCATCGGGAATCAGATCGGCGAGGTGTTGCGGCACCACAAGGGCATGACGAAGACGCAGGCCCGCGAGAAGGCTGAGCATCTCCTCGATCGCGTCGGGATCCGGAACCCGCGCCAGTGCCTGGACAACTATCCGCATGAACTCTCCGGAGGCATGGCTCAGCGTGTGATGATCGCTCTCGCGATCAGCTGCGATCCGGAGGTGCTGATCGCTGACGAGCCGACCACCGCGCTCGACGTCACGCTCAAGATCCAGGTCGCCGACCTTCTCAAGGACATCCAGGCTGAGAACGGCATGGCGATGGTGTTCGTCACCCATGAGTTGGGGATGGTCGCAGAGGTGGCCGACCGAGTCGCCGTCATGTACGCCGGAGAGGTAGTCGAAGAGCAGGCGGTCGACGACCTCATGCGTTCACCACTGCATCCGTACACGGCGGCGCTGCTGGACTCGAGTGCGCAGGGGCGCCCTCGGGGAACCGAACTCGGTGTCATACCCGGCAGCGTTCCGTCGCCGGGCAATCGACCCAGCGGCTGCCGATTCTCCCCGCGCTGCTCGTTCGCCACTGCGGAGTGCGTCAGTGCCGCGCCGGTTCTGGCGGACATCGGCGCAGCGACCGCGCGATGTGTTCATCCGCTCGGGCATCCAGACATCCGCCGGAGTCCCGTCGCGCATCAGATCGATGGATTGGAGGCGATGTGACGTCGGCATTGCTTGAGATAGAGGACCTGCGCATCGAGTACCGGAAGCCGGGTCTGCTGCGACGCAAGGAACCGTTCGTCGCCGTGGACGGGGTGAGTCTTCGCCTCGAACGCGGACAGACACTGGGGCTGGTCGGTGAATCCGGCAGCGGGAAGACGACCCTCGCGCGCTCTGTGCTCTGCCTGGTGGATCCGACAGCGGGTCGGATCGAGTTCGACGGCACCGATGTCACCGGGTTCAGGCGAGCCGGCATCGGCGGCACGACGCGGCGGGTGCCGCATTGGTACCGCCGCCGGGTGCAGGCGATCTTCCAAGACCCCACCGCGAGTCTCAATCCGTCCTGGTCGGTTCGCGACATCGTGGCGGAACCGTTACGCGTGCACACGGACCTTCGTGACGACGCCGTCACTCGGAAAGTCGCGACTCTGCTCGACCAGGTCGGGCTGGACCCGTCCCTCGATCACCAACGGCCTGCGGCCTTCTCCGGTGGACAGCGTCAGCGCATCGGAATCGCCAGGGCTCTGGCCACCGAGCCCGACCTGATCGTGTGCGACGAGCCGGTGAGTGCGCTGGACGTCTCCACTCAGAGCACCATCGTGAACCTGCTGAATCAGGTTCAGCGGGACACCGGTGTCGCCTATCTGTTCATCGGTCACGACCTCGGCCTGATGCGGCACATGAGCGACAGGCTCGCCGTGATGTACCACGGGCGGCTGGTTGAGGAGGGGCCGGCGGAAGACGTGTACCACCGACCCGCCGACGACTACACCCGCAGGCTGCTCGATGCCGCTCCCGGCTTCGATCCGGCGGAGCAACGTCGCAAACGAGAGTTGCGGCGCCCCGTGGCCGCAGGCTGACGCGCTTCGCCGACCATCGACGCCCGCGAATGAACAGGGAACCGCCGTGACGATACGGATTCACCTTGACCAGCACCGGGAGCCGCAGTTCGCGGACCCGAGACGCGCCTACATCCCGGATACGGAGAGGACCACCCCGTGAACGATCAGCAGGAACCGAAACGGCGGCCCAACGTCGTCTTGATCATGGCCGACCAGCTGCGGGCCGACCACGTCGGGTTCGGCGGGAACACGGTCGTGCGCACCCCGAACCTCGATCGCATCGCGGAGCGCGGCGCGCGATTCGACAGGGCCTACGTCGCGAACCCGATCTGCATGCCGAACCGCGCGAGCCTGCTGACGTCGCGAGTGCCCTCCGCACATGGAACCAGGTTCAACGGCATCCCGGTGGACCCGGATGCGAACACCTTCGTGCGGCAGCTTCGCGCAGGCGGCTACCGCACCATGCTCGTCGGCAAGGCACACTTCCAGAATCTGGGCAATCGTCCCGACTTCGCCGCGCAGCTCACCGCTGGTGATCTGCCCACTCCAGGAATCGACCGGCGCCGGGAACCCGGCTGGGACCGCTGGGAGGACGTCGACCTCCACAGTCGAGAGCTGGTGGAGATGCCGGCCGACTACTACGGATTCGATCGCGTCGAACTCGCGCTGGATCATGCCGACTACGCCGGCGGCCACTATGAGCACTGGCTGAGGGCTCGTGGCTTCGATCCCGCGAACCGGGGTGTCGAACATGCGAAACAGGTCTATGCGGGATGGGATCAGGTCTATCAGCCGGAGATGCCGGAGGACTGTTACCCCACCGCGTGGGTCGGTGAACGCAGTGCGGCGATGATCGCCGAGGCCGCCGCCGACGATGCACCGTTCTTCATCCAGTGCTCATTCCCGGATCCGCACCACCCGTTCTCTCCGCCCGGACGCTTCTACGACATGTACGACCCCGACGACATCCCGCTGCCGGACACGTTCGACGACCCGCATACGGACTCCTGGCAACGCATCCGGGACATGGTGGCGCATCGGGGCGAGCAGCGGGGGAGCTCGATGTCGGCGTTCGCGCCGAGCGCCGAGCAGTTCCGGGAGGCCGCGGCCCGCGAGTACGGCGCCATCACGTTCATCGATGAGGCGGTCGGTGCGATCGTCGAAGCCTTGGAGTCCGCGGGAGTGCTCGACGACACCGTCGTCGTCGTCACCAGCGATCACGGTGACATGTTCGGGGACCACGGACTGATGCTCAAGATGGGATTGCACTACGACGGCTGCGTCCGCGTACCGCTGGTGTTCTCCGGGCCGGGCGTTGCGCCGAGCGCCAGCCGATCGCTGGTCTCGTCGCTCGACGTCGGTCCGACGATCCTCGACCTGGCCGATGTCGAGCAGTTCCAAGGCATGCAGGGCATCGGACTCACCGGGTTGTTCGACGACTCGGATAGGCGAGTTCGCAGCGCCGTGTACATCGAAGAAGACCAGATGTTCGACGCCTTCCGGGTGGGCCGTCCGACGCAGATGCGAACCGCGATCACCGCCGATGCACGCATCACCGTCCTGCACGGCAGCGACGACGGTGAGCTCTACGACCTCGCGCAGGATCCCGATGAGATGCACAACCGCTGGCACGATCCGGCCTTCGCGGAGCTCAAGGCGAGGATGCTGATGACCCTGATGCAGGCTCAGATGGAGCACACCGACACCACACTGCGACCGACCGCGATGGCCTGATCGTGACAGTCGACCGAGAGCAGACGCCGCGCACCCTGCTCGACAAGCTCTGGGACGAGCACGTGGTCGTCGCGGGCGACGACGGTCGCCCGGACTTGATCTATGTCGATCTGCACCTGCTCCACGAGATGACCTCACCGCAGGCGTTCGCCGGACTGCGGGCGGCGGGACGCCCGGTCCGGCGGCCGGACCTCACGATGGCGACCGAGGACCACAACGTCCCGACATTCGGCGGGGAATCCGCCGTCACCGACCCGCTCAGTCGGCTACAGCTCGATCTGTTGCGGACCAACTGCGCCGAGTTCGGTGTCCCCGTGCATCCGATGGGCACCTCCGGTAACGGGATCGTGCACGTCATCGGACCGGAACAGGGGCTCAGCCAACCGGGTGCGACCATCGTCTGCGGAGACTCCCACACCGCGACCCACGGCGCGCTCGGCGCATTGGCGTTCGGGATCGGGACGTCCGAGGTCGAGCACGTGCTGGCGACCCAGACCCTGTGGATGCCGCGGCCGCGGACCATGAGCGTCCGGATCGACGGTGAACCAGCGGCGGGCGTTCTTGCCAAGGACATCGCATTGCATGTGTTGTCGACCATCGGGCCGAACGGTGGCGCAGGCTGTGTCATCGAGTACTGCGGCGAGGCGGTCGAGGCGATGACGATGGAGCAGCGGATGACGCTGTGCAACATGACGATCGAATGCGGAGCGCGGGCCGGAGTGATCGCTCCGGACCAGGTGACACTCGACTATCTGCGGGGCCGAGGCCGGGCTCCGGCAGGCGTGGCGTGGGAGCGCGCCGTCGACTACTGGGCGAGCCTGCGCAGCGACGCCGGCGCGGTCTTCGACAGAGCGGTCGTCTTGAATGCGGCAGATGTCGAGCCGACGGTCACGTGGGGGACGTCGCCTGCGCAGACTGTGAGCATCGACGGGGTGGTCCCCGACCCGGAGACCGGATCCGACGCCGCCGCAGTACAGGCCGCGCGTCGTGCCATCGCGTACATGGATCTGAGCCCCGGGCTCCCGGTCCGTGACATCTCGGTCGACACGGTGTTCATCGGGTCGTGCACCAACGGTCGTCTCGAGGATCTGCGGGCGGCGGCAGAGGTGCTGCGCGGGCGGACCGTGGCGTCGGGAGTCACCGCGCTGGTCGTGCCGGGGTCGCGTGCGGTTGCGGCAGCGGCGGAGCGGGAAGGACTCGATCGGGTGTTCACCGCATCCGGATTCTCCTGGCGCGAACCCGGGTGCTCGATGTGCACTGCCATGAATCCCGATGCACTCGGGCCGGGCCGGCGATCGGCGTCGACCAGCAACCGGAACTTCGAGGGGCGGCAGGGCGACGGGGCGCGCACGCACCTGGTGTCGCCGGCGGTCGCGGCGGCGACGGCGGTGACCGGCCGGCTCACCGCGCCGCATCACCTCGACGGCGGCACCGGATCCAGACCTGCCGCGATCCGAACGACGACAGAACTTGAGAGAAAGCAGTGAAGCAGATGCAACAAACCAGCGGCGAATCCGCACACCACAGGTCGATCGGCACCATGCTCCAGCACTGGGCGCGAGAGCGTCCGAACTCGACTGCGATAGCGGTGGAGGGCGCCCAGTCGCGGACCTTCGCGGAATGGCTGCAACGCAGCAGCGCGATCGCGAACGGACTGCGTGCTCGTCTCGGCATTCGAGCAGCTGACGACCGGCGGGCCCAGCCGGTGATCGGCTTCATCGGCAAGAACGCGGTCACCTGGGGTGAGGTGATGGCGGCGGCGTCTTTGACGGGAGCCTGCGCGGTGCCGCTCAATTGGCGCCTCAGCCGCCGGGAGACGGCGCAGATCGTCGAGGATTCCGGGGTTGCCGCCGTCGTCGCCGAGGCGGAGTTCCTGCCGCTGCTCGGCTATGCGGTGCCGGAGGACGGCCGCGACAGACTGATCGTTTACGGGAGCGAACCCCAGGACTTCGAGAACTGGCTGGCGGATCAGACCGCCTCGGGCGACTTCGCATCGCCGGAGCGTGAGGACATCGCGCTCATGGTGTACACCTCCGGAACATCCGGTCGTCCCAAAGGCGTTGAGCTCTCCAACCGTTCGATCAGTGTCAACCTCTCGTCCGAAGTGCCGTGGGACATCCGGCCCGGTGATGTGGTGATGGTGCCCGCTCCGAACTTCCATCTCTCAGGTACCGGGTGGATCTTCTACTGTCTCGCCGTGGGCGCGGCATCGTTGCACGTGCTGGAGATCGTTCCCGAGAAGGTGCTGGACATCTTCGCCTCGGGCGGTGTGCACCATGCGCTCACCGTGCCCGCGGTGGTGCATGCGCTGGTGCAGCACCCGACGGCGCGCGAACGCACCTATCCGGAACTGCGCACCCTCATCTACGGCGGATCCCCGATGTCGCCGACGATCGCCGACGCCGCGGCCGAGACCTTCGGGTGCGACCTGGTCCAGTCGTACGGGATGACCGAGACCTGTGGACCCATCACCTTTCTGGGGCCGGAGGATCATCGTCGCGGCGGAGCCCGACTGGCGTCCGCGGGCCGGGCCACCTCGGTCGTGGAGATGGGGATCTTCGATCCGATGACAGCGCAGCGCCTGCCCGACGGTGAGGTCGGCGAAGTGTGGACCCGCAGCGCGATGCTGTTGTCCGGCTACCGGAATCAGCCCGAAGAACTCGCGGCGGTGCTGCGACCCGACGGCTGGTTCCGAACCGGAGACGTCGGCTATCTGGACGGGGACGACTATCTGTTCCTGTGTGATCGAGCGAAGGACATGATCGTGTCCGGAGGAGAGAACGTCTATCCGATCGAGGTGGAGAACGTCCTGATGGAGCACCCCGGAGTGGCCGAGGCCGCCGTGATCGGAGTGCCGGACGAGCGGTGGGGTGAGACAGTCAAGGCGGTCGTCGTCCGAGCTGATCGGGCGCCGGAGGTGACGGAGGAGGAACTGGCAGTGTTCTGCCGTGAACGCCTCGCCCACTACAAGTGCCCGACCTCCGTCGATTTCACGGCGGGTCTGCCGCGGAATCCGAGCGGCAAGATTCTGAAGAAGGACCTGCGCCGCCCGTTCTGGGAAGGGCGGGAACGCGCCATCGGGTGACTCCAGCCGGGCGCAGACCCCCGTCATCACAACACCAATGCGAGTTCACACCCTGAGCTGAGGGGGTGAACTCGCATTGATGTTGTGATGACGGGGTCGGGGAGGGGGCTCCGGCGTCAGCCTGCGGGCAGCAGCTCGCGGCCGAGGCGGTCTCGCTCGGGATCGGGGACGGGGACCGCGTGCACCAGAGTGCGGGTGTAGTCCGTGGCGGGCTGCACGAAGATCCTTGTCGCACTGCCGGACTCGACGACACGCCCGGCCTTGAGGACGGTGACGCGGTCGGACACCTGGCGCACGACCGCGAGGTCGTGGCTGATGAACAATGCCGCGAAGCCGATGTCGGCCTGCAATTGCGCGAAGAGCTCGAGGACGCGCGCTTGGACGGAGACGTCCAGGGCGCTCGTCGGCTCGTCGGCGATGAGCAGCTTCGGATCGGTCGAGAGCGCACGGGCCAGCGCGACGCGCTGACGCTGCCCGCCCGACAACTCGTGGGGCAGGCGAGATGCGAACGAGGTCGGCAACTGCACGGCCGACAGCAGTTCGGCGACCCGGGCCGCACGTGAGCGGCGGTCCCCGATCCCCTGGATCTCCAACGGCTCCCGGATCGACTCGGCGACGGTGAACCGCGGGTCGAGAGAGGCGGTCGGGTCCTGCGGAACGAAGGCGATGCGTCGTCGTGCCGCTCGGAGATCCTTGCCGGAGAGTTCGGTGAAGTCGTCGCCGTCTACCAGGATCCGACCGCCCGACAGCGGCAGCAGACCGCCGATGGCCCGGCCGAGAGTGGTCTTCCCGGAGCCGGATTCGCCGACCACACCGACCACCTCACCCGGTTCGACCACCAGCGACACGTCCGACAATGCGACGTGCGGGGCCGAGCCGAACGAGCCAGGATGCTCGACGGTCACCCCGTCGACCACCACGACCGGCGTCGGGCCGTCACTCGCGCTCGCGGCGTGGTGCCTGCCGTCGCGCGACGCGACATCGAGACGGGGAACGGCGGCCAGCAGTTGACGCGTGTACGGGGCGGCCGGGGCGGCGAAGATCTGTCGGACGTCACCGGTCTCCACCGTCTCGCCGAGCTGTACGACGACGACGCGGTCCGCGATCTCCGCGACGACCCCGAGGTTATGGGTGATCAACAGGATCCCCGCATCGGTCCGGTCGCGGAGGCGCACGAGGAGATCGAGGATCTCCCGCTGCACCGAGACGTCGAGCGCGGTGGTCGGTTCGTCGGCCAGCAGCAGGGCGGGCTCGCCGGCGAGGGCGAGCGCGATCACCACGCGCTGCTTCTGTCCGCCGGACAGTTGGTGGGGATAGTACGAGGCACGGTCGGCGGCGTCGGGGATGTCGACCAGCTCGAGCAGTTCGACGGCTCGTGCGCGAGCCTGCGCCCGGGTGAGCCTCCGGTGCCGGGTGAGTGCCTGACGGAGCTGCCAGCCGATGGTCTGCACCGGGTTGAGCGCGGTCTGCGGTTCCTGGAAGACCATCGCGACGCGCTCCCCGCGGATGGCGGTGAGCTCCTTCTCCGACAGGCCGAGCACCTCCTGGCCGTCGACGCGTACCGATCCGGTGGCGGTGGCGCCGGAGGGGAGAAGGCCGATCGCCGCCTTGGCGGTCATCGTCTTGCCCGATCCGGATTCGCCGACCAGCGCGACGATCTCGCCGCGATCGACGCGGAGGCTGATGCCCGCCACGGCCGGCCGCGGATAGTCGAAGGTGACGTGGAGGTCGGTCACCTCGAGAGCCGGAGTCCCGCGCTCGGCGGCGGGTACGGAGTGGTCGGTCATCGGAGGTTCCTTCGGTCGTTCGAGATCGACTGCGCGATCAGGTAGAGGCCCAGGACGAGGGCGGAGATGACGATCAGCGGTCCGAGGGAGAACCACGGGTTGGTCTCCAGATAGTTGTTGCCCGCGGCGATCAGACCGCCGAGCGATGGGGTCGGCGGTACGACGCCGACCCCCAGATACCCGAGCGCACCTTCGATGAAGACGCCCAGCGAGAGAGACAGCGCCAGCTGGACGCCGAGTGCCTCGACGGAGTTCGGCAGAACGTGTCGCAGCAGGATGCGACCCGCGCTCGCGCCGCTGACCCGGGCCGCCTCGACATACGGCTGTTCGCGGACCCGAAGCACCGAGGTCCTCACGAGACGGCCGAAGACGGGGATCTCGGCGACGGCGATCACGATGCCGACGGTCGTGGCACCGGGCCCGAGAATCGCGGCGAGCGCGATGCCGAGGATCAGCGCAGGGAAGGCGAGGACGACGTCGAAGGCACGCTGTGCCAGGCTGTCGGCCAGCGGAGTGGACACTGCGACCAGGCCGATCAGTGTGCCGACCAGGGCTCCGATCGGGACGGCGATCGCGATGATCAGCAGATCGATCCGGATGCCGACCAGGGTGCGTGCCAGCACGTCGCGGTTCACGTCGTCGGTGCCGAACCAGTGCTCGGCGCTGGGCGGGAGCAGGTACGCGCCGTCGATCTGCTGGTCGGCACCGTACGACAGCAGCAGTGGGCCGAAGAGCCCCGCGGCGACGACGATCAGCACCAGGAGCGTGCCGATGAGGCCGGAACCGTGCAGCAGACTTCGGTAGAGCGGGGTCCGGGTATGGACTTCGTCACGGTCGGTCGGCGACTCCGGGACCAGGCCGGGGTCGACGTCGTGGATCTCGTCGGCGGGAGTCGATTCGAGAGCGGAGGGGGACGCTGCGGGGGAGCGGGTTCCCGGAGAAGTCGTCACTGTGCACCAGCCAATCGGATACGGGGGTCGAGCCAGGCGTGGAGGACGTCGGCGGCGAGTTGGATCAGCACGAACGCCGTCACCGACAACAGGACCAGGACCTGGACGAGGGGATAGTCGCGGGCGGAGATGCCCTCTTCGGTGAGCAGTCCGAGGCCGGGCCACCCGAAGATGGACTCGACGAGGACGGCGCCGCCGAGCAGCGCGCCGAGAATCAGCCCGAACGCGGTGATCGTGGACGGCAGCGCGTTGCGAAGCGCGTGCTTGAGCACGACGTCGCGGTGGCTCGCACCGGTGGCGATCGCCGTGACGGCGTAGGGCTGAGCCAGTTCGGTCCGCAAGGACTCGGTCAGGAAGCGCGCGAGCATCGCGCCTGCGGGCAGACCGAGTGTGAGGGCGGGCAGCAGCAGGTACTGGGAGGTGATCCACAGGTCGTCGGTGAGGCCGGCCGGAGGCGTGCCACCGGCCGGAAGGACGCGCCAGTTGATACCGAAGACGGCGATGAGCACGGTGCCGACGACGAACGTCGGGAGTGCGATCGCCAGCGCGTTCACCCCGGTCAGGAGGGTGTTCAGCACCCGCCCGCGCCAGATCACGGCGCTCAGGCTCAGCGCGAGACCGAGCAGGACGGCGATGAGGGCCGCGGCCGCGGTCAGTGCCAGGGTGTTGGTGAGGCCGAACGAGATGAGGTCCCCGATGTCGCCGCCGACCTGATAGCTGGTCCCGAAGTCGAGCGTCGCCAGCCCGGCGATCCACGACCCGTACTGGACGAAGAATCCGCGGTCGAGACCGAGGTCGTGCCGGATCGCGGCGAGCTGGTCGGGACCGGCATCGGGGCCGGCGAGGGCGGCCTCGGGACCGCCGGGAATGAGACGGAGTACCGCGAAGACGAGGAGCGAGGCGACGAGCAGGACGACGATCGCCGTCGGGATCCTCCGGAGCAGATAGCCGGTCACGGTCAAGACCTCCGATCAGAGGTGGAGAGGTTGGTGTGGGCGAAGTGGAGCTGGTCGCGGCGGTCCCAGTCGATGTCGCGGACGCCCGGTGCCGCGGTGGCGTTCGGGATCACCACGCCGATCTCGATCAGGAACAGGTCGTCGAGCCAGACGCGGTCGAGCCTGCGGTACGCGTCGAGCGGCTGCGGTGACGCGGGGTCGGCCGTCTTCCAGGCGGCGTCGGCGGCCGCCGAGTACTCCGGGTTGGAGTAACCCGATGCGTTCTTCGCGGCGTTGAACGGATACGCGGAGACGGCGAGCGTCGAGGGGGTGAACTGGGCGAAGGCGTGCTGGAGGATCCACAGTCCGGAGAACTGGCCGCCGATCAGCTTCGTCGCCTGGATGGTCCGGTCGTTGGGGACCAGATTGCTGGTGATGCCGATCTCCCGCAGATTCGACTGCACGATCTCGGCGACGATCCGGTCCGAACCGCCGGTCGTGTAATCGAGATCGATCGGTGGGATCGGTCCGGCGTCCCGGAGCAGGTCGCGGGCACGCTGCACGTCTCGCCGGTAGGTCCGATTGCCCGCCTCGTCGTAGGCCGGCGACGTCTTGGGCCACGGCAGGTTCACCGGGTAGCCGGAGTTGCGGTAGACGTCCTTGATGATGCGGTCGCGATCGACCGCGTAGGCGATGGCGCGCCGGACCCGGGGATCGGCGAGTGCGGGATTCTTGACGTTGACGCCCACGTACACCTGCGTCTCTCCGCCGGTCAGCTGGATGTCGCTGAAACCGTAACGGCGCGTGGCGATCTCGTGATCGTTGTCGGTGAGTCCGCTGGCGACGTCGAGCTGTCCGGTCCGCAGTCGGGTGTACAGCGACTTCGGGTCGCGGGCCTCGACGAAGGTGATCGAGTCGAGCGGGGCGGCACCGCCCCAGTAACCGGTGTTCCGGGTGAGGTGCACCGACGAGTTCGGGGTCCAGGAGTCGAACCGGAACGGGCCGGTCCCGTTGAACGACTTGCCTGCCTTGACCTGGTCGATCTGCGATCCGTCGAGGACCGGCGCGGAGTCGAGGAGGTCGAAGATGTTGCCGACGGGATGGGCGAAGGTCAGCACCACTCGATGCGGATCGCTGACGTCGTAGTTCGTGATGGCGGCCGCGGTCCGTTTGAACTGCGGTGTCCACGGCCCGTCGAGGTAGGCGAGTAGGGACGCGCGCACGTCGGCGGAGGTGAACGGCCGGCCGTCGTGGAACCGGACGCCGTCGCGCAGGGTCAGCGACAACGACTTCCCGTCCGGCGTCAGGGCCCACGACGTCGCGAGCGAGGGACGCGGGCTCAGCTTCTGGCGGTCGTAGGTGACGAGCGTGTCGTAGACGTTCGCGAGCACGTGGCCGTTGACGCCGCCGGTACCGATCTGGAGGAACGTCTTCGGCTGCAGGTCGCCGAGCACTCCGACGCGCAGCTCCCCACCCGCCGTCACCGGACCGGTGCGGGGCGCGGTGCTCTGCTGTGCGTCGACCGCGCTGCGGCATCCGCCCAGGCCGAGCACGCCGACTACGGTCAGGAGGAGGACCCACGGTATTCGCGAGCGCGGATTTCGGAACATTCCTGGACTGCTTTCTCTTCGGGAGGGCGGCGCGGTCGAAGGTGACCGCGGTGATCTCGAGAAATCATTCGTCCTGATCGCCGGAATGTAATCATTTGCAGTCAGCCCGAATCTAATCTTTGACCAGCGATATTCGCGTGGGGCATCTTCGCGCAGTGCCGATATTCAAGTTCGGCGGATTCAGGCGAGGAGAGCATCGATGTCGATAGGTGAAGAGAATTCAGCAGTTCCCGGGTATGCACGCGGATACGACGATTTCGGGGGAACCGTCGGACGCACCACGTCCCGGTCGACGCCGTGGTGGCCGGCTGAGCCCGCTGCGCCCGCGAAGGCACCGAACATCGTCGTGGTGCTGGTCGACGACCTCGGCTACTCGGACATCGGGCCGTTCGGCGCGGAGATTCCCACGCCGAACATCGACCGCATCGCCGCGTCCGGATACCGGCTGAGCAACTACCACACGACCCCGGTCTGCTCGCCCGCGCGCGCCGCGCTGCTGACCGGCGTCAATCCGCATCGGGCGGGCTACGGCAGTGTCGCCAACTCCGATCCCGGATTCCCCGGGCTCCGACTGGAACTGGCCGACGATGTGCTCACGCTGCCCGAGATCCTGCGCGAATCGGGCTACGCGACCTTCGCCGTCGGGAAATGGCATCTGGTCCGGGACGCCGACATGAGCCCGGGGCGATCTCGGAAGTCGTGGCCGCTGCAGCGCGGCTTCGACAGCTACTACGGCTCGCTGGAGGGCCTGAACTCGTTCTTCAACCCGAATCAGCTCATCGCCGACAACTCGGTGGTCGACGTCGACGAGTACCCGGAGGGCTACTACGTCACCGACGACCTGACCGATCGAGCCATCGACCAGATCAAGGCGCTGCGGGCGCACGATGCGGACAAGCCCTTCTTCCTCTACTTCGCCCACATCGCGATGCACGGCCCGCATCAGGTCAAGGACGACGACCTGGCGCGCCACCGCGGCCGCTATGCCGAGGGCTGGGATGAGGTGCGCCGCAAGCGGTTCGCCAAGCAGGTCGCCGACGGACTCTTCGATCCGGGGACTCCGATCGCCGAGCGCAACACCGAACCCGGGTACGACGCAGCCCCCTGGGCGGACCTCACCGACGACGAACAGCGCAGGTACCAGCGCTATCAGGAGGTGTACGCGGCTCTCGTCGACAGCGTCGACCAGAGCGTGGGGCGGGTGCTGGGCCTGCTCGAGGACCTCGGCGAGCTCGACGACACCATCGTCGTCTTCACCTCCGACAACGGCGGGACGGCCGAGGGCGGCGCCACCGGCACGCGGTCGTACTTCAGCCAGTTCGTGCACGGCCCGGTGCCTCACGACTGGGAGCAAGACGTGCCGCACGAGGAGGACCTGATCGGTTCCGCCGAGCTCGGCGTCCACTACCCGCGCGGCTGGGGCCAGGCCTCCAACACCCCGTTCCGGTTCTACAAGGGCCAGACCTACGCGGGCGGTGTCCGCGTGCCGTTCGTCGTGTCCTGGCCCGCCGGGCTGCCGCGGGCGGACTCGGACAACGGTGTGCGGCGCCACTTCTCGTACGTCACCGACCTGGCTCCGACACTTCTCGACCTGGCCGGGGTGTCGACCCCGCCGACCAGGTTCGGCGTCCCGGCCGCCGAGCGCGATGGAGTCAGCATCGCGCAGGTACTCCGCGATTCCGCCGCCGAGTCGCCGCACACCGAGCAGTACGCGGAGTTCGGCGGGCATCGCGGTTTCTACCGGGACGGGTGGAAGCTGCTGTCGCTCCACGACAACGACCCGGCGCACGTCGACGCGCCGCGTTGGGAACTGTACGACGTGCGGACCGACCCCGCCGAGACGACGGACGTCGCCGCACTGCATCCCGAGGTCGTCGCCGAACTGGCGGCGGCCTGGGATGAGGCGGCGTGGCACAACACGGTGTTCCCGCTGTTCGACTCGCCGGCCGCCGCACAGCGTCGCCGTCCCGCGGAGGACGAGCGATTCGCCTCCCCGATAAGGATTCTCGCCGGCACGCCGACGCTCGAGCGGTATCGGTCGAGCCGGCTGATCGCCTATCGAGACTTCGATGCCGTCGTCGAACTGCGCGAGTGGTCGTCGACGGATGAGGGAGTCCTGGTGGCGCACGGCGATCAGCAGGGCGGCTACCTCCTCGCGGTCGAGGACGGGCAGCTGACGTTCGTCTACAACGCATACGGCCGGATCACCAGGGTGTCCGGGGAGCTGCCGCCCGGGACCCGGACGGTGACCCTGCGCGCCGCGGCGACACCGCAGGTGCGGTGGGATTTCGAGGTCTGGGCGTCGGGACCGAGCGGCGACGCGGTGGTCGCGAAGCTGCCGGCGGCCGTGCAGCTCGTCGGCATGGCTCCGTGGACGGGGATCTCGGTGGGACTGGACGCGCGCGGTGCCGTGGATCCCGAACTGCGACGGCGGCGGGGCGTCTTCCGCGCCGGCCCGGGCCTGGTCGCGGTCACCTACCGCCCCGGCGAGGTCCGGGTGCCCGCGAGCGTTCGACGGGAGATCGACGACCACGCCGCCGACCATGCGGACTGAGGCGGATCCGGACTTTCGATCACCCTGAATCAATCCCTCGCCCTGCGCCGGACCCGGTGATTTCATGAATTCACCGATTCGGTATCGACCCTCATCTCTTCGCCCGGCGATGAACCTATTTCTCGTCCTCATCTATTCGCGGGTTGAATCATCTCTTGAAGTCCCGAAAGGAATTCGTCATGACTGTCACAGCAATCGATAACCGCGCCGATCGTGAAGAGGCCGCGAAGAACGTCTATTCCAATGCGGGAATCACCGTAGACAAGCTCGGCGAGCATATCGGCGCCCGGATCAGCGGGGTGCGACTGGGCGGCGACGTGCCCGCCGAGCAGGCGGAGGCGATCCGGCTCGCCCTCGCCGTCAACAAGGTCGTGGTCTTCACCGACCAGCAGCACCTCGACGACGACGGCCAGTACGCGTTCGCCGAACTGCTCGGTGAGCCGACGCTGCCGCACCCGACCGTGACCTCCCGCGGTTCGCAGCTCCTGACCATCGAAGGCGCCGCCAACAGCTGGCACACCGACGTCTCGTTCGTCGACCGAGTGCCGAAGGCGTCGATCCTGCGCGCCGTCACCCTCCCGTCGTGGGGCGGAGCCACCACTTGGGCGTCGACCGTCGCCGCGTACGAGCAACTGCCCGCGCCGCTGCGTGCACTGGTCGACGGCCTGTGGGCCAAGCACTCCAACTTCTACGACTACGTGACGGCGGACCCGGATGCGGGCGACGAGGAGACTCGCAGGCGAGTCGACCACTACCGGGAGTTCACCAGCGCCGAATACGAGACCCTGCATCCGGTGGTGCGCGTCCACCCGGAGACCGGTGAACGCAGCCTCCTGCTCGGTCACTTCGTGAAGGAGTTCCCGGCACTCAAGCCCGCAGAGTTCGGGCCGCTGTTCCAACTGCTGCAGAACCGCATCACCCGACTCGAGAACACCTTCCGGTGGAACTGGAGCCTGGGCGACGTCGCGATCTGGGACAACCGCGCCACCCAGCACTACGGAATCGCCGACTTCGGCGGGCAGAAGCGGGAACTGCACCGCATCACGCTCGCGGGCGATGTGCCGGTCGGCATCGACGGCGAGTCGAGCCGGATCATCTCGGGTGACGCTTCGCACTACTCGGGCGTCGAAGAGGCCCGCAGGCTGGGGGTGTACGCGGCCTGACGAAGGTTCAGGCCATCAGTGAGGGCGGTCGGGCGCGGGCGTCCGGCAGCCTTCTCCGGTGCGTGGAACCGGAGTCACTGCTCCGCATCGCAGGAGAAGGCCCACATCACGCCGAAACGGTCGAACGTGTGCCCGTACCAGCCGCCCCAGGGAGCGCGAGCGAACGGCATCGCTTCACGTCCGCCGCCCTCGACGAGCTTCGCGATGTACTCACGGGCCTGGGCCGTCGTGTCGGTCGTGTACAACAGCGAGTAGGCGGTGCCCTGCACGGCGTAGTCGTTTCCGTCCGGCGCCGCATCACCGCCCGCGATGATGCCCCCGGCTGTCACCAGCGTCGCGTGCGCGACGGCTTGCGGATCCGGTTCGAACGGCATGCCGGGCATCGGGTTGTCGCCGTATCTCAGTATCTGGAGCTCGCCGCCGAATACCTGGTGCCAATGCTCCATCGCCTCGGCCGTGGTACCGGGCAGTGCGATGTACGTTGCGAGCGATTCGGGCATGTGCCTCTCCTCCGAACGGGTGACTACCAGTATGCGCGAGGCCGGATGAGCAGGGAAGGGCCGATGCCCGGACCAGCTCATACCCGCGCCCGGCGAGTGAGACCCGACTCTTTCCGTCGCGGACGCTAACGGCGGGGGCCTGTCGTGGCGACACTATAGATAGGAGCGGGTCCGGTCGCGGGCCGAATGGAGGGAATGTCATGCCGACCAGTCGCCAACGACGCAAGTCTTCGCGAACGATGATCGCGCGTGTCTTCGGTACCTGGCGCCGCGCTCCTCAGGCGCTCTCCGAACAGCGCGAACGTCTCGTCACCCAGCAGGAGCTCAGCGAGCTGCGACTCGCACGCTGACCCCGCCGAGCTCGACCACATCGCCCGGGCGGAGCTGCCGTCCCCGACGGGTGTCCGTCTCACCGTTCACCGACACCATGCCGTCGGCGATCACCGCCTTCGCGTCGGCGCCCGACTCGATCAGATTCGCCAGCTTCAGGAACTGTCCCAATCGGATGTTCTCGTCCCGGATCTCAATCTCGTCCACCAGTGCATTGTGCCGCGTCACCGGGTGCCGTTGACCGCCGGCGGTCGTATTTTGTTCCTATGACAGAACTGGAGACCGGCCACCGCGACACGGCGCCCAGCGCGGCGGCGCGGGAGGCGAGTCGGCATGCGACGGCGAATCGGCGGTCGTCGGCCACCATCGGCCGCATCTCCAACCCGAGCGGATTCGGCCGCCGCATTCCGCGGATCGCGGGCACGATCGTCGGCCTGCTCGCCACGGTGTCGCTGCTCTCCACGCTGATCCCGCCGTTCCGGCACCTCATCCGGGTGCCGCGCATGTTCGTCGACGACTACTTGTTCCCGATGCCGAGCACCAGCCTCGCCTGGACCGTCGTCCTCGGCCTGCTGGCGGTGTCGCTCTCGCTGCGCAAGCGGGTGGCCTGGTGGATCACCGTCGCATACCTGTCGCTGTACATGGTGCTGAACCTGCTGGTGGTGCTGATCGCCGCGTCCGACCCGAGCTGGGTCGACGAGTGGCGCGAGTCGGTGATCGGGCTGACGTTCAACATCGTCCTCCTCGTGGTGCTGATCGCCGGCTACCGGCAGTTCAACACGCGGGTCCGGCGCGGCGCCCTGCTGTCGGCGCTCGCGGTGCTCGTCGGCGGTCTGGCCGCGGGCACCCTCGCCGGATGGGCGCTGGTCAGCGTCGCGCCGGGCACGCTGGAGCCGCACGAACGGCTGCCGTACGCGTTCAACCACGTCGTCGCCTTCGCGACCATCGACGTCAAGTCCTTCGCCACCCACCACGCGCCGTGGATGGTGAACTGGGTGCTCGGACTGTTCGGTGCGCTGGCGCTGATCCTCGCGGCGATCGTCTTGTTCCGATCCCAGCGGCTCAGTTCACTGATGACCGAGGAGGACGAGCGGCTGGTGCGCGCGCTGCTCGAGGTGTACGGGGACGACGACTCCCTCGGCTACTTCTCCACGCGTCGGGACAAGGCGGTGGTGTTCTCTCCGGACGGCCGGGCCGCGATCACGTACCGCGTCGAGATGTCGACGGCGGTGGCGGGCGGTGATCCGGTCGGCGATCCGGACTCGTGGACGGAGGCGATCGCCGAGTTCGTGGCCCTCTGTGAGACCTACGGCTGGCATCCCGCGGTGCTCGGCGTCAGCACCCGGGGTGCCGAGGTGCTGCACGCGGCGGGGTTCAACGCGATCAACCTCGGCGACGAGGCGCTGATGAACGCCGCGGACTTCAGCCTGTCGGGCCCGACGATGAAGGGCGTCCGCGGATCGGTGTCGCGTGTCAAACGGCTCGGCGTCTCGGTGCGGATGCGTCGCATGAGTGAACTGTCGTGGGACGAGGTGGAGGGCGTGGTCCGCCGCGCCGACGACTGGCGGGACACCAAGGAGGAGCGCGGCTTCGCCATGGCCCTGGGCCGCGTCGGCGATCCGGCCGACGGCGACGCGCTCCTGGTGGAGGCCGTCGAGAACGAGGGCGGCGACGACGAGCGCGTGATCGGGATGCTGTCGTTCGTCCCGTGGGGCCGCAGCGGCGTCTCGCTCGACCTCATGCGCCGCGATCGAGGCGGGCCAAACGGCGTGGTCGAGACGATGGTCTCGGAACTGGCGCAGAATGCGGAATCGGTCGGCGTCACGAGGATCTCGCTGAACTTCGCGACCTTCCGCGACGTCTTCGAGTACGGCCCGCAGGTCGGGGCCCGGCCGGTGATGCGGCTGGTCTACGCGGTTCTGAAGTTCTTCTCGAAGTTCTTCCAGATGGAGTCGCTGTACAAGTCGAACGCGAAGTATCAGCCGATGTGGAAGCCGCGGTACATCTGCTACGAGGACAGCAAGGTGATCCCGCGCGTCGCGCTGGCGGCGATGGTCGCGGAGGGATTCGTTCAACTCCCGGGAAAGCATTGGCGAGCGAAGCATTACAAGACGGGCACGTCGTCGATCCCGGAAGGCGTCGACGTCGACGCCCTGGTGGCCGAGCTCGAGGTCGAGGCGCAGAGCCGGGTGGTGACCACCCTGCGGCGCCCCGAGCAGGTGCGGGTGCGCCTCGACAAGCTCGACCGGCTGATCGACGAGGGCGTGGACCCCTATCCGGTGGCACAGCCGCCGACGCACACGGTGGCGCAGGCCGCGGCGGCGGAGGCCGGCGAGACGGTCCGGATCGCTGGTCGGCTGACGCGGAAACGCGACTTCGGCAAGGTCACCTTCGCCGACCTGCACGACCAGAGCGGCGAGATCCAGGTCCTGGTCGAGTCGCAGGCGATCGTCGCCCAGCCCTTGGACTTCGCGTCGACCATCGACCTCGGCGACCTCGTCGAGGTCACCGGAACGGTCGGGACCAGCCGGTCGGGAGAGCTGTCCGTCCTGGCGACCGACTGGCGGCTCAACGGCAAGTGCCTGCATCCGCTGCCAGACAAGTGGAGCGGCCTCACCGACCCCGAGGCGCGGGTGCGTCAGCGCTACGTGGACCTGGCCGTCAGCGCGCGCAGCCGGGAACTGCTCATCACCCGCAGCGCCGTGGTCCGCGCCCTGCGCGATCACCTTGCCGCGCAGGGCTTTCTGGAGGTCGAGACGCCGATCCTGCAGCAGATTCACGGCGGCGCCAATGCGACGCCGTTCCGCACCCACATCAATGCGTACAACCTCGACCTCTATCTGCGGATCGCCCCCGAGCTGTATCTGAAGCGACTGTGTGTCGGCGGGATCGAGAAGGTCTTCGAGATGGGCCGGAACTTCCGGAACGAGGGTGTCGACTTCTCCCACAACCCCGAGTTCACCAGCCTGGAAGCCTATGCGGCGCACCACGATTACGAGTCGATGATGACGCTCACCCGCGAGATGATCATCGCGGCCGCCGTCGCCGCCAACGGTCGTGCGGTGATCGAGCGGACGGACGACGCGGGCGGGGTCGAAGTCGTCGACATCTCCGGCGAATGGCCGGTGAAGTCGGTGCACGCCGCGGTCTCGGAGGCAGCGGGTGCCGCCGTGTCACCGGAGTCGAGCGCGGACGAACTGCGCGAGATCTGCCGTGGACTCGGCATCGCGTACCGACCGGACTGGGACGCCGGCCACCTGGTGCTGGAGCTGTATGAGCACCTGGTGGAGGACCGCACCACGTTCCCGACCTTCTACAAGGACTTCCCGACGTCCACCTCGCCGCTGACCCGCGGGCACCGGAGCATCGAGGGCGTCGCCGAACGATGGGACCTGGTGGCCTGGGGCGTCGAACTCGGGACCGCCTACACCGAGCTCACCGATCCGGTGGAGCAACGGAAGAGGCTCACCGAGCAGTCGATCCTCGCGGCCGGCGGCGACTCGGAGGCGATGGAGATCGACGAGGACTTCCTCACCGCTCTCGAGTACGCGATGCCGCCGACCGGGGGACTGGGGCTCGGCGTGGACCGGATCGTCATGCTGATCACCGGGCAGTCGATCCGCGAGTCGCTGGCCTTCCCGCTGGCCAAGCCCCAGCAGTAGCCGGACGTCAGACCGTGGGGTTTCAGACCGCGGGTTTCAGACCACGGCGAGCGAGACGGTGCGGTCGGTCGCCGCCATCACCTCCGGGTCGTGCGTCGCGATGACGGTGATGCAGCCGGACTCCTCGGTCACCTGCATGATCAGATCCGTGATCCGACCCGCCTGGCTGCGGTCGACCGCAGCGGTCGGCTCGTCGATCAGCAGCAGGCGGGGTCGGTGGATGAGCGCGCGGGCGATGGACACCCGCTGGCGCTGACCGCCGGAGAGCTCGTCGGGGCGCTGCCGCTCATGACCGGCGAGGCCGACCTCGTCGAGCAGGTCCCGAGCGTGGGCTCGGGCGCGCGCCGGACGCTCGCCGGAGATGACGGCCTGCGCCAGGACCTGGTCCAGCACGGTGAGTCCGGGCAGTAGATTGCCCGACTGGAAGACATAGCCGATCTGTGTGCGCCGCAGCCTATCCCGGTCACGAACCGACAATCCGGTGACGTCGGTGCCGTCCAGGCAGACGGCGCCGCGATCGGGCCGGCGGAGGATGCCGCAGACGCCGAGCAGGGTCGACTTGCCGGAGCCCGACGGTCCGACGATCGTCGTCGCGGTACCGGGCTCGAACGTCGCGGTGAACTCGTCGAGGACGGTCAGACGTTCCTCGCCGGAGCGGTACTCGACGTGGACGTTGCGGAGGTCGAGGCTCATCGGGAGGCTCCCAGCATGGTCAGGGGGTCGGCGGAGACCACCCAGCGGAGGGTGACGGCGGAACCGATCAGCGAGGCCGCGATCACCGCCAGAGTCGTCGTGGCGAGCGAGGAGAAGGGCAGGTCGAAGGGAACGGCATCGCCCAAGCCGAGACCGAGCAGGTAGGCCACGGCCGATCCGGCGACGGTCGCGAGGGCCACGACGACGGCGGCCTGGGCCAGTGCAGACCCGACGAGCGACCAGCGGGACACGCCGAGGGCGCGCTGCAGCGCGTAGACGCCCTGTCGCTGCAGGACCCACACCGCGAAGAACGCGGCGACGATCAGCGGGGCGATCACGTACAGGAAGGCGAGGATCGAGTTCATCGTCAGACGCTCGCCCGAGTAGCCCGGCGCGGCTTCGAGCAGCACCTCGTCGCTCTGGACGGTCGTGCCGCCGAGGACGTCGGGCGGATTCCCGCTCAGGACCACCACGGCCGCGGCCGTGCCCTGCTGGCGCGGTCCGAGGTCGGTGGTGCCGTACCGGACCGTCCGCCAGGTGTCGAGCGAAGTGTAGGCGGCGGAAACGTGTCCGTAGGACCGGTCGTCGGTGGACCCGACGACGCGAAGCCGGACGTCGCTGTTGTCGATCGCGAGTACGTCGCCGATACGGATGCCGTCCGCGAGCAGTTGCTCGGAGACGACCACCTCGTCGAGTCCGTCGGTGAGTCGATCGCCTTCCTCGGTCGCGGGGCTGAGCGGGCCGCCGGGCTCGACGCCGAAGACTGCCAGATCGACCATGGTGCCGTGGTCGTTCTCGCCGTGCGCCATGGACACGCCCAGCGGGGCCGCATCGACCCCGGGTCGGTTCTGCCAGGCGGCGACGTCCTCGGCTGAGATCACGCTTCGGTTGAAGTCGGAGGTGCCGGTGGCGAAGGCCACGGACGAGGCGTTCAGGGCGCGCAGGGCCGAGACCGTGTCGTTGCCGAGACCGATGGTGAAGCCGGACACCATTCCGACGAGCGCCGCGACCAGCGCGACCACCACTCCGATCATCACGAAGCGGCCCCATGCCGCTCTCAGTTCTCGCAATGCGATGAACACGCTTGATTCCAATCTTCGAGACACTATGTCGCAAAGAAAGGTACATGATTGCGACGGGGTGTCGCGAAAGCGGTTCAGCGAGTTTCGAGGATCGCCCTGGTCGCATCCGCCATGAAGTCGATGACCTGCTCCGAATCCTCGCCGGGACCCACCAGGCCGAGGGCGGAGTCGACGAGCGACTGAATCGCCACGACGATCAGCTCGGGCTGCCGGGCGCCGAGGGCGCCGACCGCGTCGGTCAGCACGGCGGTGATCTGTCGGTGGAAGTCGACCATTCGCTCGCGTGCGGAGTCGGAGAGCCCCGCGCCGGCCAGTGAGCTCTGCAGCGCGTGCTCGCCGGACGCCGCGAGGGTGAGATTGCTGCGCACATAGGCGACCACCGCGGCGCGAGGGTCGCGAGCGGCGTCGACGTCGGCCCGCACCTGCGCCGTCCACTCCTGGAAGCCGCGGGCGACGACCAGCTCGACGAGATCGTCGACCGAGGAGACGTAGCGGTAGATGCTGTTGCGGGCGATCCCGGCCTCCGCCGCGACCGACGCCGCGGTGAGCCGGCGCTCGCCGTCGCTGAGCAGGATCCGCACGGTGCCGTCCATCAGTGCGGAGAGCACCGCCTCACGGTGCTCGGCGAGGGAGTCGGCGCTGATCTTGGGCACGGTCGTCGGCGGCCTTTCCGGAACTGGGCGGCTCGGGTGGTCGGACCTCATACGGTACCGCTCGGAGTCGGCCGGATCTCGGCTGCCGACCGACTGTCCGTGGCGGTTCGTCGGCCGACTGTGACGTAACCGGGCGTTACAGATAAGCGGTGCCCGCCTAGAATCGATGGCCATGAGCACGCTGAACTTCACTCCGACCGCGGACCTCGTCGATGAGATCGGCGCCGACGTCCGGAGCTGCGACACCCAGTTCACCCAGTACGGCGGCAACCGCGAGTTCGTCGGCACGGTGACGACGGTCCGCTGCTTCCAGGACAACGCCCTGCTCAAGTCGATCCTCTCGGAGCCGAATCCCGGCGGCGTGCTGGTGATCGACGGTGCCGCGTCGGTGCACACCGCGCTGGTCGGCGACATCATCGCGGAGCTGGGGCGGTCGAACGGCTGGGTCGGGATCATCGCCAACGGTGCCATCCGTGACGCGAAGACGATCGGTGGCATGGACATCGGAGTCAAGGCGCTCGGCACCAACCCGCGGAAGTCGACCAAGAGCGGGGTCGGCGATCGTGACGTCCCGATCGAACTGGGCGGCATCACCTTCAATCCGGGCGACATCGCCTACTCGGACGATGACGGCATCGTCGTCGTCGCACCGTCGGCCTGACGCGCGCCGCCAGACCCGACGACTGTCCGAACCGCCCGGCCCCACGACCGCCGCAGACATCAGGAGCACTCATGCCGAAGCCCGCACCCGCCTACTTCCAGCGTCTCGCGGCACTCGCCGCCATCGACAACGCCGCTGACCGCCCCACCCGCCCGGTCCTCGAGGCCTACAGCGGTGCGGAGATGGCGACCATTCCGGTCGGCACCGCCGAGGACCTCGAACTGGCCGTGGCCCGCGCCCGCGCCGCGCAGACCGCGTGGGGCGATCTGTCTGCGGCCGATCGTGCGAAGGTGATCGGTCGATTCTCCGAACTCGTGCACGACCACGCGGACGAGCTGATGGACATCGCGCAGGCCGAGACCGGCAAGGCGCGAATCTACGCGCAGGAGGAGGTCATCGACGTCGCACTGACCGCCCGCTTCTACGCGCAGAACGGTCCCAAGATGCTGGCCGACCGCAAGGTGCAGGGCATGCTCCCGGGCGCGACCGACGTCCGTGTCCGCTACCAGCCGAAGGGCGTCGTCGGCGTCATCAGCCCGTGGAACTACCCACTCACGCTGGCGGTGTCGGACGCTGTGGCGGCGCTGATCGCCGGCAACGGCGTGGTCATCAAGCCCGACAGCAACACCCCGTACTGCTGTCTGGCGCTGGCCGAACTGCTGTACCAGGCGGGGCTGCCGCGCGAACTGTTCGCGGTCGTCCCCGGTCCCGGCTCGGTGGTCGGACAGGCCATCGTCGCCCACACGGACTACGTCATGTTCACCGGATCGTCGGCCACCGGTGCCACCCTCGCCGCTCAGGCCGGCAAGCGCCTCATCGGTTTCTCGGCCGAGCTCGGCGGCAAGAACCCGCTGATCATCACCAAGAACGCCGACGTCGATCGGGCTGTCTCCGGCGCCGCTCGCGCCTGCTACTCGAACTCCGGTCAGCTGTGCATCTCGATCGAGCGGATCTACGTCGACCGCGCGATCGCCGACGAGTTCACCGAGAAGTTCGCCCAGCACGTCAAGGACATGACTCTCGCAGGCACCTACGACTTCAATGCCGACATGGGCTCGCTCGCCTCGGCGCAGCAGGTCGAGACGGTCGACGAGCACGTGACCGACGCCGTGGCCAAGGGCGCCAAGGTGCTGGCCGGCGGTCGTAAGCGCGCGGACCTCGGCCCGTTCTTCTACGAGCCGACCGTGCTCGGCGACGTCTCCGAAGAGATGACCTGCTTCGCGGCCGAGACGTTCGGTCCGCTGGTCTCGATCTACCCCGTCGACTCCACCGATGAGGCGATCAAGCGCGCCAACGACACCGACTACGGCCTCAACGCCAGCGTCTTCGCAGGCAGCAACGATGAGGCCCAGAAGATCGCCGAGCAGATCCACGCCGGAACCGTGAACATCAACGAGGGCTACGCCGCCGCATGGGGCTCCACGGGCGCGCCGATGGGCGGCATGGGCGTCTCCGGAGTCGGCCGCCGTCACGGCGAGGAGGGCCTGCTCAAGTACACCGAGCCGCAGACCATCGCGACCCAGCGGTTCATCGGCCTCGACGGCATCCGCGGCATCCCGCAGAGCCTGTACCTGAAGCTGACCCCGCAGCTGATCAAGTCGCTGAAGTACCTGCCGGGCCGGTAGGCGGCCCACCCGCGCCGGCGTCCCGGACTTCCCGGCGGGTCGCGACACCACCTCAGGCTGGTCGTGAGCTCACCCTGGGCTGGACGCGAGCTCACTTCAGGCTGGTCGAGTAGCCCCGGCGCGCAAGCGCCGCGGTGTATCGAGGCTCGGCACGCTGACGACGCAGGTCTCGACACGCTCGCTCACTGGAGTTCGCGGGCTGCTCGACGACTACCCTGGGCGGGACTCACAGCTGCGCGTCCCCGTGAGGACTGCTCGTGGACCATATGTCCACGAGAGGTGATGACGGGGACGCGGAGGACGGTGTTGTCCGGTGGCGGCGTCGTTCTCGTCCTGATTATTGTCCTGTTACCTGCCTCCGGCTGTGGGGAAGGGTGGTCGACTAGCCCGCGAACGCTTCGACGGAGTTCAAGGGAACCGAAGTGGGCGAGCGTGTCGAGACACCTGCGTTGTCAGTGTGCCGAGCCTCGATACGCCGCGGCGCTAGCTGTAGTTGTTGGGACGTTGTGAACTCCGACGCGCCGGGGCTGCTCGATCAGCCTGAATCGGGCGCAGCCCCAGGCTCGATTCTCGAAAGCCTGAGGTCGCCGCAGGCCCGGCTACGCGGCCAGGGCCGTCCGGCCGGGAGCGAGCGCGGCGGCCGAGACGCCTGCCTCGAGCAGGTCGACGGGCAGCCCGCCGGAATCTGCGAGTGAGGCTCCGGCGCGGGCCAGGGCCGGCGCCATCTGAATGCCGTAGCCGCCCTGGCCGGCGAACCAGAACAGTCCGTCGACGACCGGATCGGGTCCGACCACCGGCGTCCGGTCGGCGGTGAAGTTGCGCAGACCGGCCCACGAGGTCGAGACGCTCCGGACTTCCAGGCGGGTCGCCTCGTTGAGGCGTTCGATGGCGCGGGCGATCTCCAGGTCGTCGGGGTTGGCATCCGACGGCGGCTGTGGAGTCTCCTCGGCGGGCGAGCAGAGGAAGCCCGCGCCGTCCGGCTTGAAATAGAAGTCCTCGCTGGCAGACATCGTCATGGTGCGCGGTGCAGCGCTGAATTCCGCCGGAATCGTCTTGGGACCGGGGACCATGAATGCGGTACGGCGCATCGGCTGGATACCGATCGGCGCGGCGCCGAACATCCGCGCGACATCGTCGCACCAGGCACCGGCGGCATTCACGACCGTCCGCGCCCGAAGCCGATTGCCTGCCGCGTCCTCGAGCAGCCAGGCGGAGCGCTCACGGCGTGCGGAGACCAGGCCCGCCGACTTCATCACCGCACCGCCACGACGGCGCAATCCACGCAGAAAGCCCTGATGCAGGCCGTGCACGTCGAGTTCGAGCGATCCGTAGTCGACCATTGCCAAGTCGGTGTAGCCCGGCCTCAACATCGGATTGATCGTCTCCGCCTCGTGTGCGTCGATCAGGGCGACAGACGTGTGCCGGACCGTGCCGGCATGCTTGTTCGAGGTCGCGGTGACGGCGTCGTGCAGGGCGTGAAGCGCGTCGAGCTCGCCTTCGCCGGCAATCACCAGCAGCGGGAGATCGGCGGTCAGCGGGCCGTCGACGAACTCCGGCGGTGATGTGAAGAACTCGCGGCTCGATCTGGTCAATGCGCGCACGACGGCGTTGCCGTAGCTCTCCAGAAACGTCGCGGCCGATCTGCCGGTGGTGTGGTACGCCAGGGTCGACTCCCGTTCGAGCACGGCCACCGATCGGTGCTCGGCGAGTTCGTAGGCGATCGAGACGCCGGCGATGCCGCCACCGATGACGATCGTGTCGTAGTCGATGTCGGTGATCGATGCGGTGTTGTCCATCGAGGAGTCCTTCACGGGTAGCGAGATGCTCTCTGACCAACGGTAGGCGCGTCGGTGTGATCTATGTCCTGGTGATTTCTACGAAGAGTCGGGCGTCGATTCGTGGGGTCGAACAGATTCGGGGTCTCGGCTCCGGGTGCCTGCGAGCCGATCGATGAGGGGAAGCGTCCGATACGGGATCGCCTCGTGCATCACCACCGACACTGTGGTGCGTTCCACCCCGGGCACTCCGAGAACGTATCCGGCGATTCGGTAGAGATCGTCGGCATCAGCGGCGACGACCAGGAGTTGAAGGTCGGCGATGCCGGAGATGCCGACGGCTTCGAGGACTTCGGGGATGTCGTCGAGCGATTCCACCACTTCCTCCAGGCGGTGCTGGTCGACGACCACGGCGATGTAGGCGCGCAGGGGAAAGCCGAGGTCACGCGGCTCGACGCGACGGTCGAACGGGCCGAGCAACTCCTCGGCGTCCCATCGTCCGAGACGGGTCTGCACGGTGTTCCGAGCCATACCGACGAGTCCGGCGAGTTGGACACCGGTGGCGCGCGGGAACTCGCAGAGCGCGCGCAGGATTCGGGCGTCGGTGCGATCGAGTCTGGCCATACAGCTCAGTATCGCGCGTCACGCCGGTCGATTACTGGGCATTCTGATCATTATCGGAAGACAACCTTGCGCAATGTGTAGTGCACTGAGACTGTTGCCACAAGGACAGGCAGCGTGCGATCCACGCGGTGAGTTCCGAAGGAGGCAGTCGTGTCTGACATCGACGAAATCGTCCAGCTCGTCACCATCACCGGCGAGCGTCACATCCACCCCGACTTCTCGACCTACGTCGACGACATCGACCTGGCCGACATCCGCAAGCTGTACGAGGACATGGTCGTCGTGCGCCGGATCGACGCCGAGGCCACCGCGCTGCAGCGGCAGGGACAGCTCGGACTGTGGGCGCCCCTGCTCGGACAGGAGGCGGCGCAGATCGGCTCCGCCCGAGCGCTCGAGCCCGACGACTTCGTGTTCCCCAGCTATCGAGAACACGGCGTCGCCTACTGTCGCGGCGTCGAGCTGAAAGAGATGATGCCGTTCTGGCGCGGCACGTCCCTATCGGGCTGGGATCCGCACCGGTACAACATCGCGACCCCGGCGATCATCATCGGTGCGCAGACCCTGCACGCGGCCGGCTACGGCATGGGGATCGACTTCGACGGCGACAACAGCGCGGTGATCACGTACTTCGGAGACGGTGCCACCAGCCAGGGCGACGTCTCGGAGGCGATGGGCTTCGCGGCCAGCTTCGCGGCGCCGGTCGTCTTCTTCTGCCAGAACAACCAGTGGGCCATCTCCGAGCCGGTGACGTTGCAGACCAGGGCGCCCATCGCGCATCGCGGGCGGGGCTACGGCATGCCGACGGTCCGCGTGGACGGCAACGACGTCCTCGCGGTGCTCGCCGTCACCAGGGCGGCGTTGGAGCTCGCACGAGAGGGCGGTGGACCGACGCTGATCGAAGCCGTGACCTACCGGCGCGGCCCGCACACGACCTCCGACGATCCGACGCGCTATCGCGCGCCCGCGGACGACGCCGAATGGATTCGGCGGGATCCGATCGAGCGGATCCGGCTGTTGCTAGAGGCCGCGGGCGCACTGTCCGACGAGGACGCCAAGACGATCGAAGACCACGCCGCGTCGGCAGCCGCCGAACTGCGACGCGGCTGCCTCGAACTCGACGACCCGCCGGCTCTGTCGATGTTCGACGACGTCTACGCCGAGCCGCACGCGCTGATCGAGGCGGAGCGCCGCGAGTACGCCGCATACCTCGACACGCTGGAGTCGTGATGACCGCGGCCGCAGTCGAGCGGGTCCCGCTGGGCAAGGCGGTGACCGCGGGCCTGCGCAAGGCGCTCACCGAAGACCCGAAGGTGGTGCTGATGGGGGAGGACATCGGCCGGCTCGGCGGCGTCTTCCGCATCACCGACGGACTGCAGGAGGAGTTCGGTCCGCAGCGGGTCATCGACACGCCGCTCGCCGAATCCGGCATCGTCGGCACGGCGGTCGGGCTGTCGTTCCGCGGCTATCGGCCGGTGTGCGAGATCCAGTTCGACGGCTTCATCTATCCGGGTTTCGACCAGATCGTCTCGCAGGTGGCGAAGCTGCACTACCGTACCGGCGGCCACGTCACGATGCCGATCACCATCCGGGTGCCCTACGGCGGTGGGATCGGTGCGGTGGAGCATCATTCGGAGTCTCCCGAGGGCTACTTCGCGGCGACCGCCGGACTCCGGGTGGTGACCTGCAGCAATGCGGCGGACGCGTACACCATGATTCAGCAGGCGATCGCCTCGGACGATCCGGTGCTCTTCTTCGAGCCCAAGCGCCGGTACTGGGAGAAGGGTCCCGTCGACTACGACGAACTCGATGCGGACACTTATCCGCTCCACCGGGCGCGCGTCGTCCGGCCCGGCGCAGACGTCACCCTGGTGGTCTATGGGCCGCTCGTCACCACCGGGCTGCAGGCCGCCGACCTCGCCCGACAGGAGGGGCGCTCGATCGAAGTCGTCGACCTGCGGTCCATCTCACCGCTCGACATCGAGACGATCGCCGAATCGGTGCGGCGGACCGGACGGCTGATCGTCGCGCACGAGGCGCCCGTGTTCATGGGGGTCGGCGCCGAGATCACCGCTCGCATCATGACCGAGTGCTTCTATCACCTCGAGGCCCCGATCCAGCGAGTCGGCGGATTCGCGACGCCGTATCCGCCGGCCAAACTCGAGAAGCACTTCCTGCCCGACGTGGACCGGATCCTGGACGCGGTCGATCGCACGTTCCGCGACTGACTCGATCACGAAGGAGATGTCATGCCCGCCGTCGCCACCTTCATGCTCCCCGACCTCGGTGAGGGTCTCGCCGACGCGGAACTCGTTCGCTGGGAAGTGGCGGTCGGCGACTCCGTCGAGCTCAATCAGGTGCTCGCCGAGGTCGAGACGGCCAAGGCCGCGGTGGAGCTGCCTTCGCCGTACGAGGGCACGGTGGTGCGACTGCACGCGAACGAGGGCGACACGATCGACGTCGGCCGTCCGCTGATCGATGTGGAGGTGGCGGGAGACTCCGTGCAGGCGGGCGGTTCGGGCGAGTCCGTCCCGCCCGCCGACCCAGCAGAATCCCCGCAGGCCGCCCCCGACTCCGATCCCGGATCAGCGGAGAATGCCACCCGCACGCCGGTTCTCGTCGGCTACGGCGTCGCCGAGGAGGGTACGAGCCGACGGCGGAGACCGGTCGCATCCCCTGCGGATGAGCCTGCGGACGCCGTCGCCCCGGCACGGCCGCTGGCGTCGCCGCCGGTACGCAGACTGGCTCGCGACCACGGTGTCGACCTGGCGGAGGTGACCGCGACGGGGACGTCCGGACAGGTGACCCGCGAGGACCTCGACCGCTACCTCGACGACCACATGCCCGTCGACGAGACGGTGGCGCACGCCGGCGAGGTCGACGAGGAGCGCACGCCGATCCGCGGAGTCCGGCGGCGGACGGCCGAGGCGATGGTTCGCAGCGCCTTCACCGCGCCGCATGTCACCGAGTTCGTCGACGTGGACGTGACGCCGTCGATGGAACTGCTCGATCGGCTCGCCGCGCACCGCCGGTTCGCCGGAGTGCGACTGACGCCGCTGACCCTGGTGGCGAAGGCGCTCCTGGTGGCGTTGCGCACCCACCCGTCGCTGAACTCGTCGTGGGACGAGCAGGCGCAGGAGATCGTCGTCAAGCGCCGGGTGAACCTGGGCATCGCGGCGGCCACTCCGCGCGGTCTGCTGGTGCCGAACATCAAGGACGCGCAGAGTCTCAGCCTGCACGACCTCGCCGTCGCGATCGAGGCGCTCACCACCGTCGCGAAGGCGGGTGAGACGCCGCCCGCGGACCTGGTGGGCGGCACCATCACGATCACCAACGTCGGCGTGTTCGGTGTGGACGCGGGCACGCCGATCCTCAATCCCGGCGAGGCAGGGATCCTGTGCTTCGGCGCTGTCCGCCGGCGTCCGTGGGAGTGGCAGGGCGAAGTGGCGCTACGGCAGGTGACGACCCTGAGCCTGTCCTTCGACCACCGACTCGTCGACGGCGAGCAGGGCTCGACGTTCCTCGCCACGATCGCCGACGTGCTGGCAGACCCGATGGCGCTGATCGCGCTGAGCTGAGCCTCCCCGCGCTACAGGTGCCTCGCGACGTAGTCCGCCGCCTGGTCGGCCATGCCGTTCACCGAGTACAGCAGGTGCAGTGCATTCGGCCCGCCGAGCGGCGCGCCGTTGCAGATCGTGTCGCCCTGGATGCAGTACTTGACCGTGCGGCCCGCATAGACCGGCTGCGGCTGGATCGGCGGGGCCCCGGCTTCACGGATGAAGCGGGCCGACGGCGGCGCGAACTCGACGACGGCGGCGATGTGCGGTGCGACGCCCGCGGGCAGCGGGTCGGGCACGTACGAGCTGTACTGCGTGTACTTCTGCGGGATCTGATACCCGGAGCTGATCGTGTAGCCCGCGAGCGCGGCGCCCTGCGAGTAGCCGCCGACGACGATCCGAGTCCGCGGGCACGTGGTCGCGATCGACTCCACGCGACGCTGGGCCGACTTCATGCCGTCGACGAAGGTCCGTGCGAACGCCAGCTTGTTGGTGAAGTTGGCACTCGCCGCGTAGTCGATGGCCTCGACCCGTACGGATTTGTTCGCCAGGCGACTCCGGACGGCGTTGCCGAAGGCGATGCCGGTCAGACCCAACGGCGGCGCGTCTTCGACGGTGCCGCGGGCGAAGAGTACGTGCACGTCGGCGCACCCGGGCGCAGCGCCCGCATCGGTGCGTCCGGCGGTCGACCCGCCGGCGACCAACCCGGCGGCCGCGACGATGAGGCAGGACACGAGGGCTAACGCGCGGCGGGTCATGGGTCAGCCCGCCTGGACCGGGTGGACGTTGAGCCGGGCCAGCAGATCGTTGTCGATCGCGGTCAGCTCGTTGTCGATCGCCCGCTGAGCGTTCTTGCGTTGCTGCGGCGGCATGGTGTCCGCGGCGTCCGCGGCCACCTGCAGGTTGTCGAGTCGCGTGGTCATGGCTGCGACGAACGCCTGGCCCTCGTCGGACTTCTCGAGTCCGCCGACCTCGCCCGCGGTGGTGCGCGACGCGGCGATCCGGGCGCGCAGCGTGGCGCTCGGTCCGCCGTACTGGGTGAGCAGCGAGGGGGACACCCCCGCGCGGCGCGCCTGCACGACCGTCACCTGGCTGCGGGCGCCGATGGCCGCGCGGTACGCGATCGGCACCACCACCGGCGAGACCATCTTCGCCACCGCCAGATACCGCTTCATCTTCGCCGGTGTGAAGTGAGCTGCCGCGGCGTCGGCCTTCACCTGCGCCGCGATCGTCTTGGCTTCGGCGGCCGCGGTCTTCTGCTGGACCTTGCCCTGGGACTTGGCGGTCTTGCGCTCCTGCTTCTGAGTGCGCTTGTGGAACTTGTGCTCGTCCTTCAACTGGCGCTTCGCGGCCTTGCGGCCCTCGCGGGATTCGGCCTCCGCCTGCACTTTCGCGCGGGTGCGGATCGCCTTCTCCTCTGCCTTGCGGATCTTGGCGTCGGCCTTGCGCTGGGTCCGTTTGGAACCCATGGATGAGAACAGCCCCATGACGACCTTCCCGTCGGATACCCGACTCCTGCAATCGGTTGTCTCCAGCTTTGCATAGTCTCAGTGGGTAATGAACTACTCGGCCCGTGGGTCGTGTTGCCGTTCGGAAAAGGAAAGTCGAGGCCGATCACGTGGGATCTGCGATTCTGGGAGCGCGGAACCTGACCGGCTGCGAACACCGTCTGGCCCTCGACTTCTCGCCGCGCGACGACGTGGTCACCGAGCCGGAGACGGCCGAGGCCAACCGGCGGATCGAAGCCGCTCAAGCACACCGCCGGACGGTGCTCGACTTGATCGCCGGCCTGCAGAGCGGACGGCCGGAAGGCGCCGTCGTCGCGGTGAACGAGGCCGATCATCGCGCCCGGGCGGCGGCGACCGTGGCGGCGATGGATGCAGGCGCCGAGTGGATCCTGCAGGCTTCTCTGCCCACGGACGTCGAGCGCGGCCGGCGCGGTCACGCCGAGGCGCTCCTGCGGCGGGGGGACGGGTACCTGCCGATCATCGTCGTCAACCACCGGGTGACGACGGTCGTCGCCGAGCCCCGGGCGGGCGAGACGCCGTCGTTGCTGACCAGCCCGTTGTTCGGCTGGCATCCCGAACCCGACGCCACGCGCGCCTTCCGCAGCCAGCGACGCGATGTGATGCGGCTGGCTCAGCTCGCCGCGATGCTCGACGAGCTGGGGCGGCTCGACGTGCCCCGTGACGAAGCCGTGGGCGGGCTCATCGGGCTCGACGCCGACTGCATCGTCGTCGTGCCGCTCGGCGACGCGGCCGCGGACTACGACGCGACGTTCGCGCGTCGCCGGGCCATCGCCGGCGGTGAGGTGCGCACCGCGCCGCGCCGGGTCAGCGAGTGCCGGAGCTGTCACTGGTGGCCGCGCTGCGAGGCCGAGCTGACCGACCGGCGCGATGTATCGCTGGTGGTGGGCGGAAACCAGGGCCAGGTGCTGCGCGATGCCGGAGTGCTGACGATCGACCAACTCGCGGACTATCGCGGCGCACAGCCGGACGACTGGACCGGCGCGATCCCGTTCGAGGACACCGTCGTCTCCGCCAAGTGCTGGGTGCGCGACATCCCGCTGGCCCGCAGACGCCACCGTCCGCGTGTGCAGCGCGCCGACATCGAGGTGGACGTCGACATGGAGAGCTACTCCGAGCGCGGCGCCTACATGTGGGGCACGCTGCTGACCGACAACACCGATGCCTCCCGTCCGGTGGTCTACCGTCCGTTCGTGACCTGGGACCCGCTCCCGAGTCGGGACGAGGGGCGGTCGTTCGCGGCGTTCTGGGCATGGCTGATGACCGAGCGGAACGCGGCGCGCGACGCGGGCAAGACCTTCGCCGCGTACTGCTATTCGCAGCACGCGGAGAACCGCTGGCTGCGCGGCAGCGCGGACCGATTCGGCGACATGCCGGGCGTGCCGTCGCGAGCCTCGGTGGACGCCTTCATCTCGTCCCGCGAATGGGTCGACGTCTTCGAGGCCGTCGGCGACAACTTCGTGTGTCCCAAGGGCAAGGGGCTCAAGCGGATCGCGCCCGTCGCCGGCTTCAACTGGCGCGACGACGAGGCCGGTGGCGAGGCGTCGATGGAGTGGTACGCCGCCGCCGTCGGACTGGACGGCACCCTCCGGGACGAGACGCAGCGCGCCCGCCTGCTGCAGTACAACGAAGACGACGTGCGGGCGACGAAGGTCCTGCGGGAATGGATATCCGGCGACGACGTGCTCGCCCTGCCTCTCTCCGCGGACCTGCTGGCGGAGAACGCGTAAGCGTCTGTCGAGCCCTGAAGATCAGCAGTGTTCGGTGTGACCACCCGCCGGTGATCGCACCGAACACTGAGTCGAGGTCTAGCGCGGCGCCATGCGCAGGGCGCCGTCCATCCGGATGGTCTCGCCGTTGAGGTAGTCGTGCGCGACGATGAAGGCCGCCAGATCGGCGTACTCGGCGGGCTCACCCAGGCGCTGCGGGAACGGGATGCCGGCCTCGAGCGTCTTCTTGAAGTCGTCGGTCACGCCGGCGAGCATCGGGGTGTTGATCGTCCCGGGAGCGATGGTGCAGACGCGGACGCCCGCTCGGGCGAGGTCACGGGCGGCCGAGATGGTCATCGCGTGTACCGCTCCCTTGCTCGCGGTGTAGGCGATCTGACCGATCTGTCCTTCGAAGGCGGCGACCGAGGCGGTGTTGATGATGACGCCGCGGGCTCCGTCGTCGGTGGCGGCCGTCTCGTGCTGCATACGGTTGGCGGCCAGTCGCATGACATTGAACGTGCCGACCACGTTGATGTCGAGCACCTTCCGGAAGAGGTCGAGGTCGTGCGGTCCCTCCTTGCCGAGGATCCGCGAAGCCCAGCCGACACCCGCGCAGTTCACCGCGGCGCGCAGCGGGAGTCCCGCGGCGACGATCCGGTCGACCACCGCCTGTACCTCGGTCTCGCTCGTCACATCGGCGGCGACCAGTTCGACGCCGCCGACCGGTGCCGCCTTGTCGATGGACTGCTGGAGATCGATGCCGAACACGGTGGCGCCCTGTTCGGCGAACCGGGCGGCGGTGGCCGCTCCGAGGCCGGATGCTGCGCCGGTGACGATGACTGCTGAGCCGGTGACGTCCATGAGGGACTTCCTTTCGAGGTGCGATGAAACCACTAACCGAGCGATCGATCGGTTAGTCCGGAGTGATCGTACCCGGAAAGGCCGAGTCAGTGCAGTTCGCGGGCGGCCGGGTCGTCGTCGCCGATGTCGAGCGCGGCCTCCCCCCGCCGACGGTGGGTGGCGCGGATCCAGAACGTGCCCGCGGCAGTGATCAGCACGGCGACCGGGACCGTCGTCGCGACGAGGACCGGCGAAGCGTCCGAGAGTCCCTCGATCAGCAGCCACACGGCGAACGCGAAGAACAGCACGGCGGCCCCGATCGCGATGGATCGCTCGGGGAGGTGCTTGCCGAGCAGACGTCCGACGGCGATCGCGAGAGCGTCGGCGGCGACCATGCCGATTGTCGAACCGATCCACACGCCGACCCAGTCGTGGTTGGTCGCCAGTGTGATGGTCGCGAGCATGGTCTTGTCGCCCAACTCGGCGAGCATGAACGAACTCATCACGGCGAGGAACACCGACGCACCGACTCGTCCCGCGCGCGCAGACTCCTCGTCGTCGAGCTCGTCGCCCCGAAGAGTCCACAGACCGAAGACCAGCATCGACAGCCCGGCGAGGACCGACATGAGGTCTGCGGGGATCGACAACCCGAGGAAGTGGCCGAAGAACACGGAGGCGGCGTGCACGAGCGTGGTCGCGGTCAGGATGGCGCTCAGCACCACCCACCAGCGATAGCGGAGTGCGTAGGTCATGGCCATCAGCTGGGACTTATCGCCCAGCTCGGCGACGAAGATGATGCCGAGGCTCAGCATCAGGGCGGCGAACATGGTGCCAGGTTAGGACGGCCTATGTGCCGTACGCAACACATTGTGATGAGTGAAAATCCCTGGTCGGAAGCCCTTATGGAGACTTTCGGGAACCCGTATCGGGGTCGGCCGGACGACCGGTGAATCGGTGTGCGGACGCCCGACCGGGCACAATGGACCGGTGGTCAGCAAAGTAGTCGACGCATCGCATGCGCCGAGGGGGAACCTGCGCGCCCGCGAGATCGCGGCCATCGCGATCTTCAGCGGTCTGACGGTGGTTCCGGCCGTGATCGTGTCCGTGGTGCCGCTCGCGGCGGCGCTGGGCTTCATGACGCCGGTGCCCATCGCCCTGCTCGCCGCGCGGACCCGTCCGCGAGCGGTCTTCGCCGCGATCGTCACGACGGTCGCGGTGACCTTCGTGGTCGCCGGACTCGGCCCGGCGTTCGCGGTTCTCGTGTCGGCGGTGATGGGCGGCCTGATCGGCGAGGTCCATCGACGCGGTGGTCGCGGAGGCGCGATGGTCGTGATGTCGGTGATCGCCGCACCGCTCCTGGCGGGTGTGTCGGTGGCGCTGATGTGGGTACTGGTCCCGCTTCGGAAGCTGGCGCTCGAGGTCCTCGACAACGTCCTGACGGGCATCGCCAAGACGGCCCGGGCCATTCACCTCGACGCGGTGGCGCGCGCGATGGACGCGATCTCGCGGAACGTCGTCGAGAACTGGTGGCTGTGGATGTGGATACCCGGCACCGTCGGCACCCTCGTGACCCTGCTGATCGCCGCATGGCTGCTCGGCAAGGTCCTCGATCGGCTCGACGAGGTGCCGCTCGAGGACACGCTCGAGGCAGCGGGCGTCGCCGACGGCGATCGCGAAGTCGCGCCGCTGCCGCTGCGGATGGCCGGGGTCGGCTACACGTATCCGGGGTCGAGTCGGCAGGTCTTGCACAGCATCGACCTCTCGCTGATCAGCGGGGAGTTCGTCGCCATCGTCGGTGCCAACGGTTCCGGCAAGTCAACGCTGTCGAAACTGCTGTCCGGCGTCGATCCGACCGTCGGCATCGTCGACCGCCCCGGCGCCCCCGGACTCGGCAGGAGGGGCGGCACCGCGCTGGTGCTGCAGCGGCCGGAGGCCCAGATGCTGGGCGCGCGGGTGGCCGACGATCTGGTCTGGGGCCTCCCGGTCGGTACGGAGGTCGACGTCGAGGGACTGCTCGCCGAGGTGGGACTCGCCGGTCTCGGTGATCGCGAGACGACGGATCTGTCCGGCGGCCAGCAGCAACGGCTCGCGGTCGCCGCCGCGCTGGCCCGCGATCCGCAGTTGCTGATCGCCGACGAGGTGACGTCGATGGTCGACCCCGCCGGTCGCGCCGAACTCATCAGGATCCTCGCCGACCTGCCCCGGCGCCGCGCGATCGCCGTCGTCCTCATCACTCACCGGGACTCGGAGGCCCGTGCCGCCGACCGCGTCATCCACCTCGAAGCAGGCCGGATCGTCGAGCACCACCCCGAGTGGATGCGTCCGGAGGCCATCAGCCCGACGCTGCCGCAGCGCCACGACGAGCACGGGCAGGCATTGCTCGTGGTCCGCGACCTGGCGCACACCTACCTGCCCGGTTCGCCCTGGGAGGTGACCGCGCTGAAGTCGGTGAACTTCCAGGTCAACGCCGGGGACGGGGTGCTCATCGTCGGCGGCAACGGGTCGGGCAAATCGACCCTCGCCTGGATTCTGGCGGGACTGGTCAAGCCGACCGGAGGGTCGGTGCTGCTGGGCGGCGAGCCGACGTCGGACCGTGTCGGCGACGTCGGACTCGGCTTCCAGCACGCGCGACTGCAGTTGCAGAAGACGACGGTGGCCGACGAGATCATGGCCGTCGGCGGCATCGAGGTCGGCACGGCGGAGGTCGGGCACGTGCTTGACCTCGTCGCCCTCCCGCGGGAGATCGCGGCCCGCCGGGTGGACGCGCTGTCCGGCGGCCAGATGCGCCGAGTGGTGCTCGCCTCGCTCATCGCATCCCAGCCCGATCTGCTGGTGCTGGACGAGCCGCTCGCCGGGCTCGATCCGCAGGCGCGCGAGGAAGTGCTCGCCGTGCTCGCCTCCTTGCGGGAGAACGGCGCCACCATCATCATCATCTCGCACGACCTCGAATCGCTCGACCGCGTCTGCAATCGCCGGATCGAACTCGTCGACGGCGTCCTGGAAGGAGGTCTGTGATGCAGATTCCGATGCTTCGCGAGATCCCCGGAGACTCGCCCGTCCACCGCCTGTGGGCGGGCAGCAAGCTGATCATCATCTTCGTGCTCGGTCTGATGACCTGGGTGCTGCCGTCGTGGCCGGGTCTCGGCTTCGTGGCGGTCTGCCTGGTGGTGTTCGTCCTCGTCGCGAAGATCCCGCTCGGCGCGCTCCCTCGTCCGCCCTGGTGGTTCTGGGGGCTGATGGCCTTGACCGTCGTGTGGTCGTGGATCGCCCGCGGCAGCGACGGCGGGATCACCGCGCTCCGCGGCGTGCTGCTCGGGCTACTCGTGGTGTCGATGTCGGTGCTCGTGATCTGGACGACCCCGATGGCTGAGCTCGCTCCGGCACTCGCGCGGCTGATGTCGCCGCTGCGCATTCTGCGGCTGCCGGTGGACGAGTGGGCCGTCACCATCGCGCTGGCACTGCGCGGACTCCCGCTGCTGGTGGAGGAGATGCGGCTGCTGTGGGCGGCGCACCGACTGCGGCCGCGGTCGAGTTCGGACTCCGGCCACCCCTCCGCAGAACTCTCCGTACTCGACATCATCGTCGCCGCGATGTCGTCCGCGATGCGCCGGAGCTCGGAGATGGCGGAGGCCATCACGGCGCGCGGTGGGACCGGCCGCCTGACCGCGTATCCGTCGCGGCCGGGCCGCGTCGATGCGGTCGTGCTGACCGTGTTCGCCGTCGCCTGCGCGGGCGCCGTGACGGTCAGCGTGATCTACCTGTAGCGACCGTCGCGAATCGGTCACCCCGAATTGGTGACGAAGCCGTCGGATCCGTGTTCGGCGGCATCTAAGATCGGCTGGTGAACAGCACGAATCTCCCCGCGACCGACCGCGGTCGGCGCCTCTCCTACGTGGCCTTCGCCGCGGTCGTGATCGTCTATCTCGTCATCATCCAGCTGGGTGGGAAGCTGATCGGCGGCTGGGCCGACGAGGACGACATCTTCACCACCCGCGGGCTCGTCTTCACCATGTTCATTCCGCTCGGCCTGGCACTGATCTTCACCTACGGCGTCGTAGCCTGGCTGGGCTGGTGGAAGCCCGTGATGACCGACGACCGTCCGGTGCGCCGCTGGCTCTGGGCGGTCCCGATCATCTTCGCGATCGCGATTCTCATCGGCATCGATTACAGCTCGCTCAGCGAGAAGGGCTGGGGCTACATCCTCCTGCTGCTCATCGTCACGCAGTTCGTCGGGTGGGGCGAGGAAGGCATGTTCCGGGGCATCTCGGTGACGATGATGCGCGATCACGGCCTCCGCGAAGGCCAGGTCGCCCTGTGGTCGAGCCTGGTATTCGGCCTCGTTCACCTGTCGAACGTCGTGAGTCATGGATCGTCGGCGGTGGCGCAGGCCGTCGTCGTCGGCCTGGCGGGCTACTTCTTCTATCTGACGCGCCGGGTGTCCGGCAGCAATGCGCTCAATTCCGTCATGCACGGGCTGTTCGACTTCGCTCTGATCAGCGGCTCGATGATCGCGGCGGGACAGCAGTTCTACATCGGTGCGATGGCCCCGATCCTCATCTACGTGATTCTCGCCGTCATCCTGCTCATCGGGCGGCGGAAGATCGAACTGCCGCAGCCGGTCGGTGCGCAGCCGGTGATGAACTAGCGCCCGCAGGAGAGCAAGAACTGTCAAGCGGAGAGGGCAGAGCGGCGGGGATACTCGAGGCATGACCGGCCGCCCGCCCGATCCACCCCAGCCTGATCCGCCGCCACCCGATCATCTCCGTCGCCTGCTCGACGCGGTCCTCGACGAAGCGAACGACGATCTCGGCGCGATGGCGGGCGGAGCCTTCACCTCGCAGTTCCATTTCGCGCGACAGGTGCGACGGGGAAGCGGTGAGCCGCCGATCGCCTTGCGGCGCAGGGTACTGCTGGAGCGCGCCGCCTGGCAGATGCAGCGGGGCGCGTCGGTGACGGACACGGCCTTCGCCAGCGGGTACTCCTCGGTGGAGGGGTTCAGCCGGGCCTTCGCCCGCGCCTACGGGCATCCGCCGACCGCGCTGCCACCCGCAGAACGGGTGGGCCATTGGCTGCCCGCGCCCAACGGCATCCACTTCCACTCGCCGACGGCGCTGTACGTCGACTCGACCGCCGACGCGGACGGCGCCGCGGCGCCGTCGGGCGACGTCGTCGCGCTGCTGACCCGGCACGACATCGCCGACATCGGCGTTCTGATCGAGGCCGTCGCCTCGCTCGGTCCCAGCGAGTATCGGCGCAGGCGTCTCCCGGGGAGCGCGCCTCGCGCCTGGGACGGTCCGGACGAGTCCATCTCGCAGGTGATGTGGCACCTCGTGGTCAGCAGGGAACCCTGGCTGTCGACGATCGCGGGGGACACGATGCCGGATCTGACACCGGTGGAGGACGTCGCGGTGCTCCGGGATCGACATGCGGACGTCTCCGCGCGCTGGCTCGCGACGATCCGGGACATCGAGCGACGCGACGCGTGGTCGGACCGAGTGATCGACGCGCTGTGTGAGCCGCCCGAGTCGTTCCTGCTCGGGCAGATCGTGGCGCACGAGCTGACGTTCTCCGCGCATCGGCGGCTGCTCGTCCGATGGATGCTGCGTGATGCGGGCGTCGACGTCGACGTTCCCGCGCTCGACCCCGACCCGATCATCTGGCACCGGCGTCACACCGGAGGAGGAGTTCCATGACCGAATACACCTACTACACCGCATCCACGCTCGACGGCTTCCTCGCCGACCCGAACGATTCGCTCGACTGGCTGCTCTCGCAGCCGATCGACGAGGACGGGCCGTTCTCGATCGCCGATCTGATGGCGAGGACCGGAGTGATCGTCATGGGCGCGACCACGTACGAGTGGGTGGTCGCTCACACGCCCGGCGAGCCGTGGCCGTACCCGGATCAGCAGACGTTCGTGTTCACCCATCGCGATCTGAAACCGGTGCATCCGACGATCAGCCTGCTCGCCGGCACGCCGACGGAGCATCGTGGACGGCTGGAGGCCGCGGCGGGCGATCGGGGCGTGTGGGTGGTCGGCGGCGGAGACCTCGCCGCTCAGTTCGCGGCCGCGGGAATGCTCGACGAGATGCTCGTGTCGTACGCGCCGGTCGCGCTCGGTTCGGGTCGGCCGTTGTTCAGTGAGCCGTTCGACTTCGAACTGATCGATTCCGCGCGGAACCAGGCGTTTCTCATCGGGAGGTACCGGGTGGTGGGGCCGCGGAGTTGACGCGTGCGAGGGCGCGGATGCGTCTTCCCCGACGTGAAATGCAAAGCGGCCCGGCACCTCTCGGTGCCGGGCCGCGGTGCCGGGTAACTACGCCGGGCGCTGAGATCAGGCCGGGACGATGAGGCCGTTGCCCTGGGTGCGGGCGCGGTCGAAGCGCTCGCCGGCGTCGGCCCAGTTCACGACGTTCCACCAAGCCTTGACGTACTCCGGCTTGACGTTCTGGTAGTCGAGGTAGAAGGCGTGCTCCCACATGTCGAGCATGACGACCGGGATCAGGGCGGCCGAGGTATTGCCGCTCTGATCGGTCAACTGCTCGATGACCAGGCGCTGGCCGATGGTGTCCCAGCCGAGGATGGCCCAGCCGCTCCCCTGCAGGGTGGTGGCGGCCGCGGTGAAGTGCGCCTGGAACTTGTCGAAGCTGCCGAAGTCGTTGGCGATGGCGTCGGCGAGGTCGCCCACCGGCTTGTCGCCGCCGTTCGGCGAGAGGTTCTTCCAGAAGATCGAGTGGTTGGTGTGGCCACCGAGGTGGAACGACAGGTTCGCCGACAGTCCGTAGACCTTGCCCGCGATGGTGCCGTCTTCGCGGGCCTCGGCCAGCTTCTCCAGAGCGGTGTTGGCACCGTTCACGTAGGTCTGGTGGTGCTTGCTGTGGTGGAGCTCCATGATCTTGCCGGAGATGTGCGGCTCCAGGGCGCCATAGTCGTAGTCCAGCTCAGGCAAGGTGTATTCAGCCACGATGGTCCTCTCGTATGTGTGAAGAATGAAAGATCCGTACCCGGGTCCTATTTCTACATTTCCGTAGACCGTCACGCTTTGCAACAGGCGTCACCGCCTGTGCGCAAAAGGCGTCGCGCCCGGCGATTCAGAGGAATGCGATGAGTACTATGGCGGCGATGATCGCCACGCTCGACGCGGCGGTGACCAGGCATTGGGTGCCGATATGCAGATCGAGACCCCGATGATCGTCGGCGGTCCCTCTCGTGATCAGCCGCAACTGTCCAGGCACCTGCACAGCCTCCCCGCACCCTCGACGTGACGTGACTCACAGCCTAGTTCCTCGGTGCGGACCCCGTGTGTTTTCGACCCACCCCGTGGTCGGCGAAGAGACGTACGCTGGATCCATGAGTCTCTTCGATCGGATCATGGCCGCTGCCGACGTCAAGCGGGTGATGGTGGCTCCCGGCGAGGCACTTCCGGGACGCTCGACGCCGATGCCGATCCCGGTGGAGCACCGGGTGCTGCATCGACCGCTGCGCGGTGAGATCGACGGGTCCGGACAGTTCACTCCCGCGGGCATCGGGCAATGGGGCGACGGGCTGCGTGCGGTGGTCCTCGCGGGCGGATGCTTCTGGGGGTTCGAGGAGATCTTCTGGCAGTTGCCCGGTGTCTTCACCACCGCGGTGGGCTACGCGGGCGGGTACACGCCGAACCCCACCTATGAAGAGGTATGCACCGCGCGGACCGGCCACACCGAGTCGGTGCTGGTGGTCTACGACCCTGACGTCCTCACCTTCGAGCGACTCCTCGAGGTCTTCTACACGGCACACGACCCGACGCAGGAGATGCGGCAGGGCAACGACATCGGAACGCAGTACCGGTCGGCCGTGTTCACCTTCGACGAGGCCGAGGCCGACCAGGCCGCCGAAGCTGCGCGCCGGTTCGAGCCGGTGCTCGCCGAGGCGGGCTACGGGCCGGTGACCAGCGAGATCTCCCTGCTCTCCGAAGCGGGTGACGGGCAGTTCTATTACGCCGAGGACTACCACCAGCAGTATCTGTTCACGAATCCGAACGGATACCGCTGCCACGCGACCACCGGTCTGAAGTTCCCCGCGGCCGGCTGACGGATCGCGCTCGGTGACCGAATCGATCAGCCTGCGCCAATGGAATCGCACGCTGCTCACGCGGCAGCATCTGACGCAGCGCGTCGACGAGGACGCCATCGAGGTCATCGACCGGTGCGTCGGCCTGCAGTCGCAGGATCCGCAGGCGGCGTTCTTCGGGCTCGCCTCACGGATCGAGGACTTCGATCCGGCGGAGCTCGACGGCCTGCTGGAGAACCGGGACGTGGTGCGGATCGCGTTGCAGCGCGGGACGGTCTTCCTCATGGACGCCCTCGATGCCAGATGGATGCGGGCATCGCTCACGCCGATGATGATCAGCGGCGCCCGGCATCATGCGCGCCGGCTGGTCGGGGTGAGCGTGCCGGAAGTCGCCGCGGCCGGCGCGGAGATCGTCGGCGGAGCGCAGGCACCGGTGACTGCCGCGGAGTTGCGAGCCGCCCTCGCGGAGCGGTGGCCAGGCGAACCCGCAGAGGCGATGGCGGCGGTGGTTCGGGCATCCACACCGCTGGTCCAGACGCCCCCGCGCGGACTCTGGCGGCGCTCCGGAGGCCCGGCATTCGTGCTTCTCGACGAATGGATCGGCGCCGGGGAGCCCGCGGTCACCGGTGACGACGCCGTCCGCGAGCTGATCCGCCTCTACCTTCGCGGATTCGGGCCGTCGACTGTCGCCGCGGTGCAGACGTGGTCGGGCCTGCGAGGTCTGCGGCCGGTGATGGAGGCGATGGAGGCGGACTGGGAACTGTATCGACTCCTCGGTCCGGGCGGCGAGAAGCTCTACGACTTGGAGGGGCTACGACCGGCGGACGGCTCGGCCGCCGTTCCCGTCCGGCTCGTGGCACCGTTCGACAACGTCTTGTTCACCGCCGCCGATCGGGTCCGGATCGCGGACCCGGAGGTCTATGCGCGGACGGTGACGCCCAACGGTCAGTCTCCGGGCTTCGTGCTGGTGGACGGCAGACTCGCGGGCACGTGGAAGATCGTCGATCGGCGGGTCGAGCTCACCGAACTCGTGGACTTGCAACCGCGCGAGCGCCGGGAGTGCGAGATCGAGGCGCGGCGACTCGACGGACTCGGGCTATAGCCCGGTGCGCGGATTTCGGGCGGTGATGCAATACAGTCGGCCGCTCGGGTCGGCCATCCGCACCGAGTCGTCGCAGCGCTCGACGATGGTGGCGCCCCAGTCCTCGTGCCGTTCCACCTCGTCGGAGAGGTTGCTGGCGGCGATGCCGGTGTGCGCGCTCGCGACGTCCTCGCCGGTCCGCAGGATCACCACCTGGAGGGACAGTCGCGGGCTGTTGTTGAGGGCGACCTCGTCGACCGCCGTGGTGTCTCCGGCGTCCTTGCCGGTGAGGTCTGCCCAGAAGGCCACCTCGGCGTCGAACTCGGTCGACGGAACCTGAAAGCGAAGCTGATCGATGATGCTGATCCCGCCGCCCGGCCACCGGATCGGACGGGCGCGGACGGATTCGTCGCCGGATGGAATGAGGCAGAAGACGCCACCGGCGGGCGAGCGCATCGTGATGAACTCCTCGGTCGTCGACTCGACGGTCGCGCCGAGCGACTCGGCTTCGCGGGCGCCTGCCGACGGGTCGTCGACGTGCAGGTCGAGGTGCATTCCGCCCGGACCGTCGGCCACGCGCTGGACTCGGAGGTACGGATCGCCGTGGAACGGTTCGAGCGTCGCGAACTCCTTGTGCTCGCCGCGAGGAGGCGACACGGTGCTGCCGGAGATGGCGCGCCAGAAGGTCACCTCCGCTCCGAACTCGGCGGCGGGGAAGTCGAAGAAGGCGGTGAGCCAGCGCACGTGCACAACGCACGAGTGTAGTGGGACGCAAGGTGCCGATCGCCAAGTCGCAAGTTCTACTTGAGGGTTTTGATCCCCCGGTTGTCCACAGTTCATCCACAGTGGGACTGGGGATGGATTTCGTGAAATTTACTGGGCGGTATTCGAGACTTCCTGTGAAAACTCAGCGAACTGACAGGCTCGATGAGACGTGCGCCACAGAAAGTCGCGGTTCTACCTCCCCTTATCCACAAATCCACAGCGTTGTCCACAGTGTCCGGGGTGGCTGTGGGTATCTGGGGATCGGACCGCGTCGACGGGCCTGTGGATGAATTTATGCATATCTGCATAGGCCGAAGATCCCGGGCGCGGCGGCATGTCTGTGATAGCGCTGAAGGGCCCGGGGCTCGGCGGGAGTCGGCCGCTCGCAGTCCCTGCCGGTCGCACTTGTGGGAACATGGGAACGGTGAGCATGGACGAGATCGAGACGGTGGCCGTCGCCGACCTGCCGGACGACTTCAGCGGCGTCACAGACAAGATCCTCCTCGATGTTCGTGAGAACTATGAGTGGGAGGAAGGCCATGTGCGCGGCGCCGTCCACATCCCGCTCGACGACGTACCCGCCCGCATCGACGAGATCGACCTGAACGCCGAGCTCCTCGTCGTCTGCCGTACCAGCGGGCGGTCGTTCCGGTTGCTGCAGTACCTGGCGATGCGTGGCATCGACGGAACCTGCGTCGAGGGCGGAATGGTCGCCTGGCAGGCGGCCGAGAAGCCGGTCGACACCGGTACCGAGGGGATGTACGGGAGCGCAGACGCCTGATGCTCGACGTCTGTCCCAACTGTCGGATCCAGGCGCCGCATCGCGAGGGGCGCGGCATGTGCCCGCGGTGCGGTGGTCGCTTGATGCTCGTCGACGAGCAGGGCCGAGTGGTGCCCGCCCAGCAACAGCGGAACGCCACGCCGCCGAGACCGCAGCGTGTGCCGCTGCGCTGGGTAGCGGATCGTCCGGTCGAGGCCCGGCCGACTTCGGCGCCCGTGCGAGTCGTCGAGGCGCGACCGACTCCGTTCTACCGATTCATTCCGCGCTGGGGGCTGTCGGACGTCCCGCCGGTCACCGCGCAGGAAGGTCTCGAGCGCGAGACTCCGGACGTCTCCGAGACGCTCTCGCGGACGCTCCGGTTGACGTCGTACATGCTCGCCGCTGCGGCCGTCGCTCACCTGATCCGCTATCTCATCGCGGTCGTGAATCGATCGACGCCGATACCGATGTGGCTCGACCTGCTCTCGGGGGCCGCGGTGCTGGTGTTCGGGGTGTTCGCCTTCGTCGCGATGCTGGTCTCGCTCGTGGCGTTCGTCCGCTGGCTGATCCCCACGAGAGCCGAGATGTATCGGGCGGCCGACCGCCGCGATCCGCGGCCCACGCGCAATCGGATCCTGCTGGCGGCGCTGCCGTTGGTCAACGTCGTCGGCGCGCCGCTGCTGCTGACCGAGGCGGCCCTGTCGGGTGACCGCGCGGAGTCCGCGGTCGACCGCATCAAACGGCTCGGCCTCGCATGGGCCCTCGTCAACGTGGCCGCGCTCGTTGCCGTCGGCTATCGGATCGCGGCGTGGACCAGCGACTCGGTACAGGTGAGCGCCGACGCGCTCGCGGTCGTGACGTTCTCCCTCGCGGTGTCCGCGGTCTTCGCACACTGGGTCGGTCCTCGCCTGATCACCGTGCTCACCGGTCCGATCGGTCGCGGCGAGTCTCAGCGGCGGCTGGTGGTCGCATGAACGCGTCCGGCATCTCCCGCTCAGGCAAACCCGCGGTCGTCGCACATCGTGGCGCCTCCGGGGAGCTAGCCGAGCACACGCTGGCGGCGTACGAGCTGGCGCTGGCGCAGGGGGCCGACGGCCTCGAGTGCGATGTCCGGCTGACTGCGGACGAAGAGCTAGTCTGCATCCACGACCGGACCGTCGACCGCACCTCCGATGCGAGCGGAGTGGTCAGTGAACTGACGCTTCCGCAGCTGCGCGAATTCGACTTCGGGTCGTGGCACTCGGGCGGCGCGCCGGCGTCGGTTCTCACGCTCCGCGAGCTGCTCACGCTGACGCTCGACTGGCATCGGCCGGTGCGACTGTTCATCGAGACCAAGCACCCGGTGCGGTTCGGCAGCCTGGTGGAACTGAAATTGCTCGAGATGCTGCACGATTTCGGCGTCGGCGCGCCGCCGTCCGCCGATCACAGTCGCGCGGTGGTGATCTCCTTTTCAGCCGCGGGGGTCTGGCGGGTCCGCCGGACCGCGCCGATGCTCCCGACGATCCTGCTCGGCGACACCGCCCGCATCATCGGCGGCACCGCGGCGACGGCGGTCGGTGCGACCGGCGTCGGGCCGTCCATCGCCACGCTGCGCACGCATCCGGATCTGGTGGACCGGGCCGCGGCCGCCGGACGCGTCACCTATGCCTGGACGTGCGACGAACAGGCCGACGTGCAACTGTGCGCCGACCTCGGCGTGCGGTGGCTGGCGACGAACTACCCGGCGCGAGTCCGGGACTGGCTGGTCACCGTCGACTGACGTCCGTCGAATCCGGTACCGCACCGTCGTCGGAGCCCGCTCAGATGAGAGGCTAGGACCATGGGAAAGAAGAGCAAGCGCGGCAGTGGCCCGCGCCCGGGAAGCAACCGTGCCGAGCGCGTCGCCGCGCGTAAGGCCCGGCAGGAGGCCGCACTCGCCGCGCCGGCGCGGCCGTTCGCGGGACTGAAAGCCGAATGCGACCTGGTGGCGCTGCGCGCCTTCATCGCATCGGCCACCGCGCGGGTCCCCTTCGCCGACTCGTTCGGCGCCGCCCACGAAGTCGACTTCGCGACGATCCTTCCGGGTGCGGTCCCGGCGGAGGTCCGGCTCCGCGACGCGGCGGTGTTCGGGGAGCGCGGTGCCGCGCCCGCCGATGCCGACGGCAAGGTGACACAGGGGCTGGCGGCGCTCCAGACCAATCCCGAGCCGACCGATCTGGCGGGCTCGCTGGCCGGCGCCCTGACCTGGGCCGCGGCCGCAGCTGACGGCGACACCTACGCCGGCGCGACGGTGGATCGGCCGCTGACCGAGATCATCGACCCGGAGGCGGACCTCGAAGTCGTGGTCTACGAGGACTTCGGGTGGTGGTTCGCAGAGGACGCGGCGGTCCCGACCGAGCTCTCGATGATGCTGGACCGGGCCAACGAGACGATCCTGCCGACCGCGCGCCTGCATCCGGCCAGCGGCGTCGGGGCACCGTGGTGGGTCGACGCCGGCGACCGTGCACATCTGCGGTGGGTGCGGCCGGAGGACGAGACCGCCCTCATGAACGCGCTGGCGCGCGTCCACGCCGCCGGGCACCTCACTCTCGGCGAGGGCTCCCGATTCGCCGGATCGTTCCGCACCCACGGCCTCGTGGTCCCCGTCTTCGACCTCGACGTCGAGGCACACCACGAGGAGTGGCACCAGGGTGTCGAGGAGTTCGACGCGCGCCTCACCGAAGCGCTCGCCGATTCGTCGGAGCTGACCGCCGCGGAGCGGAGCTCGCGCGCCGGGATCATCGGCAGGCAGGTGACTCTGCGATAGGTCCGCGGCGGGCGGTGACCGCTTCTACAGATTCCCGCCCGCGGCGGGCGGCTCGGCCGGATCGGCGGGCGCGCCACCGTTGTTGACTTCGCGTTCCACGAAGTTCTCGAGGTCGAAGATGTTGCCGTTGGCCCGGTCGGCGATGGTCTGGAGCGTCGTGATGGTCGCGACCTCCTCCACCTGCTCCTTCAGGAACCACTGCATGAACTGTTCGCCGAGGTAGTCGCCGCTGTCGCGGGCGGTCTTCGCCAGATCCACGATCTGCTGAGTCACGACCTTCTCCTGCTGCAGCGCGAGCTCGATCGGGCCCTGGTAGTCGTCGAACTCGGTGATCGGGGCGGCAGCCGCGGGGACCTTCACGTCGATGTCCCGGTCCAGGAAGTACTGGATGATCATCATCGCGTGATTGCGCTCTTCCACGGACTGCGCGTAGAAGTGCTTCGCGAGCTGCGGCATGTCGTGGTTGTCGTAGTAGACCGCCAGCGCGATGTACTGCTGGGAGGCGGAGAACTCGTTGCTGATCTGGTCGTGCAGTAGTTGATGGAACGACGTGCGCGGCGTATCGGTCATGCCGACGAGTCTAGAGGCTGCTCACGACACGGCACCGGCACCCGAGGTCAGGAGGTTCGCAGGCACCTCCTGGCCGCGGGCGACGTAATCGAAGAACTGCTTCGTGGTGTCGCCCGGGATCAGCGAGTCGCCGTCGTCGGTGTACTCGTCGCCGTCGGCGGGGGCTGTCGTCGTGACGGGGTCGCCACTGATCTTGTACGCGAGCCAGGCGAGATTCCAGATGTGGTCGCCGTTGTCGACGGTGACCGCGTCCACCGCGCCGCTCACGAACGGGAAGAGCCGGAACGGATTCAGCAGCACGCCGGGGCTCGTGGCCTTGGACATCAGCGCGGCGAGGAACTTGCGCTGGTTGACCACGCGCTCCAGGTCGGCGTTGGGGAAGGCGCGGGTCCGCACGAGACCGAGCGCCTGGGTGCCGTTCAGCGTCTGGCACCCGGCCTCGAGGTTCAGGCCGGCCTTCGGATCGTGCAGCGGCTGGTCGAGGCACATCTCGACGCCGCCGACTGAGTCGACGAGGCTGTCGAATCCACCGAAGCCGATCTCCGCGTAGTGGTCGATGTGGACGCCGGTGAACTCCTCGACGGTCTGCACCAACAGGTTGGGGCCGCCGTTGTTGAACGCGGCGTTGATCTTGTGGCTGCCCATGCCGGGGATCGGCACGTACATGTCGCGGGGGATGCTGATGAGCATCGGCTTCCCGGATGGCGGGAGGTGGGCCATCATGATCGTGTCCGTCCGGGCGCCGTCGGCGTCGCCGGTCGCCAGGTTCTTCTTCTGTTCGCTGGTGAGACCGTCGCGGGAGTCGGTGCCGACGATGAGCCAGTTGGTGCCCGGGGTGTCGCCGATCCGGCCGGCGTACGCGGACAGTGCATCGACGCGGTGCAGCTTGCCGTCGTAGTAGAAGAGCATCGCGATCGGCGTGATCACCAGCAGGAGAAGGATTACGAGCAGGATCCGGCCGAGCCGAAGACGACGCCGCTTGCGGGGCTTCGGGGCGGGTGCGGCGCGGCCCCGCCGACGCGGCGGTGCGGGCGGTGGGGTGCTGCGACCGCGGTCGTCGGGCCGACGCGGAGGGGGCCTGCCGCCGGGGCGCGGCTGCGGGCTCCGGCGTGGATCGGCTGGCACGGGCTCGGGCTGCTGGCGTGGCGCGTATCCCGCGGGTGCGGCGCCTGCCGGAGCGGCTGAGCGTGGTCGACGCGGGGGTGCCTGCGAGGGCGGGGGCGCCTGCGGGGGGACTGGAGCGCGGCGTTGAACGCGAGGGTCGGGTTCCTGCGACCACGCCAGCGGGGGTCGGTACCCGGGCTGCGGCGGCCCGGACACTCGACGGGTCGGCGCCTGTGGGGCCGGGCCGCCGTGCGGTCGCCGCTGGTGCGGCGGCTCAGGTCGCTGCGAGTTCACCTCTGACACGCTACCGGCGGATGCTGACCTGACGCTGAGGGTGAGGCGTGTGCGACTCGCCGGCGTCGGTCGAACGACGGACACACCTTCGCGTCAGTCTTAAGTTTGATCTTCGCGCGAGGGTCCGGTCGGGCCGCCAGAACTCTGATTCAATCCAGTCATGACAGACGCCTCGACGGATTCCGCGACTCAGGTCGCCGCACCGACACCGCGTGAATGGTTCGGACTCGCGGTGCTCTCCGTCGGTCTGGGACTGATCGTGCTCGATGGGACGATCGTCGGTGTCGCGCTGCCGACGATCATCAGCGACTTGAATCTCGATCTGACCGACGCGCAGTGGGTCAACAGCCTCTACGCTGTGGTGCTCGCCGCGCTCCTGCTGTCCACCGGGCGTCTCGCCGACCGATGGGGCCGCAAACGCCTGTTCCTGTTCGGCTTGGCGGTGTTCGTCGGCGGCAGCGTGCTCGCCGCGGCCTCCGGATCAGCAGGCACGTTGATCGGTGCGCGAGCCGTTCAAGCCGTGGGCGCCGCGTTCATCATGCCGTCGACCCTGTCGACGGTGAACGCGGTGTTCCGCGGACCGTATCGAGCGGCGGCCTTCGGTGTCTGGGGTGCGGTGATCTCCGGTGCCGCAGCAGTCGGCCCGCTCGCCGGCGGTGCGCTGACGCAATGGGCGTCCTGGCACTGGATCTTCCTCGTGAACCTGCCGCTCGGCGTTCTCGTCGGAGTCGCGGCGCTGTTCACGGTGCCCGAGTCCAGAGGCACGTCGAACCGTCCGGGCGCTGACGTCGACGGGGCACTGCTCAGCATGATCGGTTTCGGTGCACTCGTCTTCGGGGTCATCGAAGGCCCGGACCTAGGCTGGTGGGCCCCGATCGGGGAGCTGACGGTGTTCGGGTGGACCTGGCCGCCGGGTGCGCCGGTCTCCGCGGTCCCGGTCGCCTTCGCGGTCGCCGCCTGTGCCCTGGCCCTCTTCATCCTCTGGGAGGGTCACCGCCGGAAGAACGGCAGGTCTGCGCTGCTCAACCTTCAGTTGTTCACCCTCCCCACGTTCTCGTGGGGGAACCTCACCGCGGCGACGGTGGCGGTCGGCGAGTTCGGCATCATCTTCGCGCTGCCGCTCTATCTGATGAATGCGCTCGGTCTCGACGTGATGGAGGCGGGACTCGTCCTCGCCGCGATGGCGATCGGCGCGTTCGCCTCCGGCGCGATGGCGCGACATCTCGCCGCCCGTTTCGGCGCCACCACGACTGTGCTCATCGGCCTCGGGCTGGAGGTGGCCGGCGTCCTCGTCCTGGTGCTCATCATCGGCGGGGCGGCCTCCGGCTGGGTGATCGCGCTTCCGCTCATCGTGTACGGCCTCGGCCTCGGGCTCGCCTCGGCCCAGCTCACCGGCACGGTTCTGCGCGACGTGCCGGTCGCGGACTCGGGACAGGCCTCGGCCACGCAGAGCACCGTCCGGCAGATCGGCTCGGCGCTGGGCACCGCCTTCGCCGGCGCCGCCCTGTCGGTGGCACTCGCGACGACCCTGCCCGCGTCGCTCAGCGACTCCGGATTCAGCGGTCCGCACGCCGACCAGGTGGCCGATGCGACCCGCGAATCCGCCGGCACCACCATCTCCGTCCTGCGCGAGCAGGGCGCGCGCAGTCCGCTCGGCGACCACACCGACGCCGCTGTCCATGCCCTGTCCGACGGGTTCGCCGATGCGACTCGGTGGGCGATGGTCGTCGCGGTCCTCTTCCTCGGCCTCGGCCTGGTCGGTGCCGCCCGCCTGCGTCGGGCCGCCCGCTCGTCCACCCGATTCCGCGACTGAATCAGAGGTCGCGGTGCGGGAGAGACGATGGAGATGGGGCGACGACGACCCCGTGGGACGGACCGTCGGCGGTGCTGGAATCCTTCGGCTCTCGTCGCGTCTGGTCGGTGCGGACTGCAGCGGCCAGACCGTCCGGATCGGTGTGGAACGTGACCTCTCCCGTGTCGGTGTCGACGCGGGCTGTCAGCGGTGCAGAGAGGATCTCGCCACCGGCGAGTAGGACAGTCATTCGGGACTGGGCGATCGTGATCTCGCTCGAATCGATGTATGCCATGAAGACGCTAGTCCATTCGTATGCCGCGATCACTACGGGTATGTCGGCTCCTGGGGCGGTCCTAGGCGTTTCGTCGTGTAGATGGGGTGACCGGATGGTGCTCGTGTCAAACATGGGCCAACGGTTGAAGACAGTCGAATGGGCGGCGGAGAAGCCGACGGTGACTGGCGTCGCACAGTGACAGCTGTGACGTGTTGCGGTCCCGGACTGCTGCTGCCCAGTGTTTCTGGGACCGAAGAAGCAATCGGTGGAGTCAAGCCGGCGTGATCGCGTTCCTTATCGATGAGCCGGTGAACGCCATACGTCGGCTGTCACGTACGAACTGCACCTCGAGAAAATCAACCGGAAAGTGGCGAACGGCGACTACGACGCACTCAGCGACATGGCCCGATGCCAATCGGCACCGCACATGGCTTCCGGGCAGGTATCCCGTATTCGGCATCGGATGCTCCTTCTCTTCGACGTTGCGGTCGTCGTGGGGTCGGCTACCCGGATCGGGTGGTTTCCAAACTGCAGGCGATGGTGATTCGGGTCGTCGGCATCGGGGTAACCAAGAAGCCGACGAACCGGAACGACGGGATTGCGAACGGGCGGTGGGCTGATTCGACGACACATCGCACGGACCCTTCGTCCTTCACGTCCGCGGGATCATCTCCCGGTGTCGTCCTGTCGGTTTCGGCCCTGACGCCGCTGGACAGGTGCGATGGGTAGTTCGCCGCGTGTTTGGTCTCCCCTGGCTCGGGGTAGTCATGTCCTACCCGGACCAACTGTCAACCTGGAAGGAGATCGCCATGACAGTCCGTGACCACGATTCCGGCTTGGCCTCCGAGACCGCCTCGCGTACACCGCTCGACGCCGAAGCCGACCCCGACTTGAGCGGCCTCGTCGTCGCGTTCCTCGTGGCTCCGGAGGGCGCCGAGGAACGCGAGCTGACCACTCCGTGGCGGACCGTGCGCGAGGCCGGCGGAACACCGATGCTGGTCTCGACGGTCGGCGGCAACGTGCAGACCTTCCATCACCTGGACAGAGCCGCGTCCCATCCGGTCGACGAAGTGCTCGACAACGTGGATGGCGCCGAGTTCGATGCGTTGGTTCTGCCGGGCGGAGTGGCGAATCCGGACTTTCTGCGAACAGTCGGCCCGGCAGTCGCCTTCGTCGCACGGTTCTTGGAGACCGGGCGGCCGGTCGCCGCGATCTGCCACGCGCCGTGGATCCTCATCGAGACCGGATTGATCGGGGGTCGACGGCTGACATCGTGGCCGAGCCTTCGCACTGATCTCCTCAATGCAGGCGCTACCTGGGAGGACGGTCCGGTCGTCGTGTGCGATTCGGGCCCGGGGCCGCTGATCACCAGCCGCAAACCCGAAGACCTGCCGGCATTCGACGAGGCGCTCATACACCGGTTCGCAGTCTCTGGCCCTGGACGGACGTCCTGACTCGGCGCTGATGGAGGATCAATGCGACACACCGAACACACTCCAGGCGGAGGACCTCCGATGGCGGGAGACCATCTCAGCGTTGCCACAGTGCGGCCGCTGAAGGCGCTCGGACTCGTCGGATACGCCTTCGCACTGATCACGGTGGCGCTCATCGGCGCCACAATTGCGGCGGCAGCCGCCGACACCGCACTCACCGCCTGGATCGTCGCGACAGTGATCTGCGCGGCTATCACCGTTGCGTGCCTGGGATGGTCGCGGACCCGGCTGCAGACCCATTACGCCCGCGATCGCCCACAGCACGATCCGTTGATCCCGGAGACGACAGCTGAAGAGGTCGCTGAGTACGAGGAGATTCATCATCCACGACGCCGGCGTCGCCGGTAGCCGCCACTACCCCCAGTTCGACTGAATATTGAGGAGAAAGCATGTCGCTCACCAGCACTGAACAGCCCGAGGTCGGAGGTCTCTCGCGAACCGAATCCGGCACTCTGGCAGACATTCTGCAGCACCGGCTCAGTTCTCTCATCGACCTTCACCTGACCCTGAAGCACGTCCATTGGAATGTAGTCGGGCCGAACTTCATCGGTGTGCACGAGATGCTCGACCCGCAGACCGCGACGATTCGAGAGTTCGCCGACGTGCTGGCCGAGCGCATCGCGACGCTCGGCAACTCGCCCGATGGGACGTCGCGCGGCATCGCGCAGAACCGGAACTGGGACGACTACGACGTCGGCAGGGATACCGTCCAGGCGCATCTGGCGGCGCTCGACCTCGTTTACACAGGCGTGATCGGATCGCACCGCGACGCGATCGCGGAGACCGGAAGGATCGACCCCGTCACCGAAGACGTGCTGATCGGGCAGACTCGCGAACTCGAACAGTTCCAGTGGTTCATTCGCGCACATCTGGAGGACAGCTCCGGCAACCTCGCGCACTCGGGCGCACACACCGAAATCGGGGCCGCTGACGCGGCTCGCTGAGCTGGTTTCAACCACACATTCGACTGAGCGACACGAAGCGGCGGCACCGTGTGACCACGGTGCCGCCGACCTATGTCGCCTACTGCGGACTTTGCGCGACTCAGGTGAGGCGCGACCTCAGTAGCTTCTTGCCCATCTCCGCGCCCTTGAGGCTGTCACTGCGAGCCTTCGTGAACAGTTCCACGGTCTCGTGATCTCCGTCGCGTTCGGCGTCAGCGATGAAGGTGTCCATCCGGAGCGCGTTGGACAGACACTTCTCCACATACCAGACCAAGTTGTAGGTCTTGTCTCGCGTTCCGGTGACTTCTCCGGATTCAGTCGATGCAGTCATGCTCTCCTCCTCACGTCAGTCGTTCTCCAGAAGCCTGAAGGCCTCTGGTCTGCTGGGTTCCCAACGACCCCCGGGAGCAAACCCCGTGACGCCTCCTGGGCGATGGATCGTCGTCGACATCGCCCACCGCCTCCCCAGAACAGGGCCCGCAGTCCGGGTTTCGGCGCGAACGACCCGGGTACCCAAAGATCGTGGGGAGAACGCCCCACCTTAGGGAAGGAGAGTTCTCATGGCAGATCCGAACAACCCCGGCCAGTTCGGCAACCGGTCTGACACAGAGGAACAGGCGCGCAAGGGCGGTGAGTCCAGCCCCGGCCAGTTCGGTTCGTCTGAAGGCGCCGACCCGCAGGAGGCGGGCCGAAAGGGCGCAGAGAACGAGCCTCACGAGGCAAAGGTCCGCGGCGGCGAGCACAGCCACGGCGGCGGTGGCGGTCAGGACTGATTCTCCTGACTGTCGTCGGCGGGCGGAGTCAGCGCTCCGTCCGCCGCCTTCTACTCCACCGGCAATCCCCACATCAGCGACTCTTGAAGGAGAACGGTCATGGCGATCTGCGACATCTGCGGGAACGACTACAAGCACGCGCTGCTGATCTCAGTCGAAGGCCGCGAGGGACGCGGCGTCTACGACAGCTTCGAATGCGCCATCGCGGGCCATGCGCCCCGATGCACAATCTGCGACACCGCGATCATCGGGCACGGTGTGCAGTCGGACGGCAGGGTGTACTGCTGCGTGCATTGCGCGCAGCAGGCAGGCGACAGGCAACTCATCGATCGGGTCGGAACCGCGACATTCGACTGATCGGCGACACAGCCGGACGTCGACTGGCGCACCGCACATGGCTTCCTGACAGGAGCCCGCATTCATCGGCTCCGGAAGGCCGGCGCAGAGCTGGGAGGTTACCGTCGACCGAGCACGATGAGGTCGAAGTCGCTTCGCGTCTCCTGAGGCACATCGGCATTGCGGACCGCTGATTCGACGATCAGGGCGCACAGGTCCTTCAACTTGATGTTCTCCTGTTGCGACCGCCATCGGAGGACGTCGAACGCGTGCCCTGCGGAGACGCCGTATATCACCATGAGCATTCCTTTCGCCTGCTCGATCGTCGCGTGCGACTGCCGGAAGTCCTCGATGTGAGCTGCGACTTGGTCACGCACGGCATCGTCGGCGGGGGTGAGGTCGACGTAGTAGCCCTCGGTTCCGATGGGCGTGTCTGAGTCGTCGCCGAATGTTCGGCCGATCACGGTCACGTCGTGTTCCCGGCCCTGGATGTCGATGATGCGGTGCCGACTGGACAAGTGAGTGTGCTCTCGGTTCGCCCGGGTGAGCTTCTCCTCGAACGCACCGCGGTCGTCGGGATGCTTGTGACTGACGATGAGTTCGGTTGTGGGAACTACGCTGCCGGGCTCGTACCCGTGCATGCGTGCCACCTCGTCAGACCACAGCCACTCGTCACTGGCGAACAGATAGCGGAAACTGCCCACACGCGAGTCGTCGTGGGGCGAGTCCACAGCATCGGTCATGTGCAAACCTCTTCTCGAGATCGGTCACGATGCGCCGAGCAAGGACCTGTCCGGCGTGAGGGTTTGACAATGACCAACATCTACCACGGGACCGCAGGGGTGGGAGAAGTTCACAGGGACCGGGTGCCGTCGCCGACCGTCACTGCACCCGCGGAGACTGAGATCACGGCACACCAGGGCACCGATTGCGAGCCGCGTTCTCGCCACCGAAGGACGCGGGCGATGAGAGAGGGGCGCCCGTACGCTGATTTCGCGGATAGCGTCGGAGAACTCCCTCGCAGTCGAGGACCCTCACGCGATCTGGGCGTACAGCTGGCCCAGAGAGGCCGTCAGCAGGCGTGAGACGTGCATCTGCGAGATGCCCATCCGGCGAGCGATGTCACTCTGTGTGCGTTGCTCGAAGAACCGCATACCGAGAATCTTGCGATCGCGTTCGGGCAATCGACGCACCGCCGGCCGGAGTGCGAGAGCTCGGTCCACATGCGCGTATCCGGGGTCGTCGGATCCCAGAACATCGAGCAACGCACGCTCGTCGTCGCTCCCGGAACCATCGAGCGAGACACTGGCCTGCGCGATTGCCGCAGCTCGTGCGCGGGACACCGCGGTCGGCGTCTCACCGAGGATCTTGGCAACCTCCGTGTCGTCTGGACTGCGGCCGTGCTTCTGTTCGAACTGTTCCTCCGCGAGCCGAATCCGGCTACGGAGTTCACCGGCGCTGCGGGGCATCCGAATCGACGCGGAATGATCCCGGAAATGACGCTTGACTTCGCCCATGACCGTCGGAATCGCGAACGATAGAAAATCGGTTCCTTGCGTGGGATCGAATCGGTCGACAGCGTGCACCAGACCCAGCCGGGCCACCTGTTCGAGGTCGTCGAAGGCCTCACCGCGTTCACGATAACGTTGGGCGATGTGCTTGGCCAACGGCAGGCACGCCACGATTGCGTCGTTCCGAAGCCGGTCACGCCGGGGGTCTGTCGGGGAACACCTCAGTCGTTCCTGAAGCAGTTCCCGGACATGCGTATACTGGTCGTTCGTCATTCTGCAGAGCTCCTGAATCGCCTTGCGGCGGCGGCCCCTGCGTCGGACCCTTATGGCCCTGACCAGGCCTCGCCGATGAAAGAAACTTCGACGAGAGCAAAACACCATGCCGCTCAATCGTCTCTGTGGGAACTCAGCTGTGCGTTCAACCGAGTGGCTCCGACTCTACTGACTCCTCATGCCGCGAACAAGCGATTGTCAGCTCGTCTTGCGGGCTTTACGTGTGGCGCGCCGATTAGCGTCCTCGATGGCGTCCACCAGTTCGGCCTTCCGCATCCGCGAGCGCCCGCGGATCTCCAGCCGGCGTGCGACGTCCATCAGGTGGCTCTTGCTTGCGTTCGCGTCGACGCCACCCGCACTCGTGCCCGACGGGTTTGGACCGCCGCTCTCGTCGCGGGAATCCGACGGCCCCCGCTGACTCTTCGTCTCCCAGTGGTCGCCCACCTTCTCGTAGGAGTGCTTCAAAGCGCTGTAAGCGACTCGGTGAGCGCGTTGCTCGGAGCCGTACTCGCGCAGCGCCGCGTCGTGGGCTTCAGCGAAGGTTCGCTGGGCTTTCGCCGACGATCGTTTGATCGTGTCGGGCAGCTCCGACTTGACCGGCGCACCCTTCTCATCGGTTTTCGGCATCGCATCTCACCTTTCTTTCGAATCAGCCGGGCAGGGTCTCGCCGCCGGTGGGGGCAAGAACCTCTCCCGTGTAGTACGAGGACGATTGGTCGGCGGCGAAGAACACGTAGGAGGGCGCGATCTCGTCCGGTTCGGCGGCACGGCCGTATGGGGCCTGGCTTCCGAAGCCTTCGACCTGGTCGGGAGGCATTGTGGCAGGGATCAACGGGGTCCAGACGGGGCCGGGAGCGACGCAGTTGACCCGGATTTCGCGGTCCATCAGGGCTTGCGCGAGCGAGAACGTCAAGGCGTGGACCGCGCCCTTGGCGGCTGAGTAGTCGATGAGTCGGCTGTTGCCGCGGAGCCCGTTGACCGATCCCGTGTTGATCACGGTTCCGCCTGGTGTCAGATGATCGAGTGCGGCCTGCGTGAGGTGAAAGATCGCTGCGATGTCGACGGCGAACGTGCGGTCCCATTGCTCGGTCGTCAACTCGGCGAAATCCTCGACGACCTCCTGAGTGGCGGCGTTGTTCACCAACAGGTCGAGTCCTCCGAGTTCTTCGACGGTGAGATCCACGACGCGGCGGCATTGCTCTGCGTCCGCGAGATCCGCGCGCAATGCACAACCATGCGCTCCGGCCGCCTCGACCAGATGGACGGTGTGTTCGGCGTCGGCGTCCTCGGATAGGTAGACCACGGCGACGTCGGCCCCCTCTTTGGCGAAGGCGACCGCGACAGCTCGACCGATACCCGAGTCGCCGCCGGTGATCAACGCTCGACGACCGCCGAGGAGCCCCCGGCCGACGTAGTCTCGCATCTCGTCCCTGGGCTGCGGGGTCATTCCCGACGTCTCACCCGGGTAGCGCATGGTCTGTCGCGGCGCCCCTCGGAAGTCATCGTTGCTTGCGTTCATAGACGACAGGTTCCCGGTCCGCCCGCATTCAAACCTCGATCAGCGATCCCCGTCCACGGCTCTCCCAGCGACTTCGACGACGAGCACGTCGTCCGAGAGGCGACCTACAGCCGGCGATGGCACCAGCGCCGACTCATGTTCGACGACTACGACGGCTGAGTCCGCCTCACCGCACCTCGCCCCCGAGAAGCACTACGGGACGTTTGATGGCTGCGAATGTTTCACTGCCGAGTTGATCGGGCACCCCTACCAAGCGTGAGGAGATGAACCGCGTGCCAGACCACAGCATTTTGCCCTGCAACCCCGACGGAGGCACCGCCTACCCGGCTGACCAGTGCCGCTGTGGCCCCACTGGCTTTCAGCAGTGAGGAGATAGCGCTGATGGTTTCACTTCGCGCCAGGCTGATCATTCTCCGCCTGCGGCTGCAACGGAGGAAACGCTTCTATTCCAGCGCCGTGACGATGCGACGGAATCTGTCCTCACACCAGTCCCGACAGCGGGCGCAGCCTCCGAACTGGATGCGCCGACGCTATCGGATCACGGAGTCGAGGATCGACGACCACGCCTGTTTCACGCTGTCACCCGGGCAGGGCATCCGATCGCCGATCCACATCTTCCATATGCACGGAGGCGGATTCGTCGAATCGCCTGAGCCCCATCACTGGCGTTTCGCTGCGAGATTGGTCGACTGTCTCGGATGCCGGTACACCCTGCCGATGTACCCACTGGCGCCGGAGCATGACCATTCGACGATTGTGCCCATGGTCGAGAACGCCTATCACCGTTCGGTGGCAGGATCATCGGCTGCCCACCGCGTGGTCGTCGGCGACTCCGCAGGCGGAACGCTCGCGCTGCTCCTGACTCGGCATCTGCGCGAGCGTGACATGGAGCAACCGTCCGGGGTCGTGTTGTTGTCCCCGTGGATAGACCTGGCGACCGACGATCCGATGTCTAGAGTGATCGATCCGGTCGACCCCGAGCTGGGGGTGACCGGGCTCCGCCAAGCCGGCCGGTGGTTCGCCGGAACCCGAGACCTCGACGACCCGGAGGTGAGCCCGGCGTTCGGTGCCCTCGACGGCTCGGCACCGGTCGTCGTGTTCGTCGGCGACCGTGACATCTTGCTGCCGGATGCTCGACGCATCAAGCGACTCGGCGATGCGGCGGGAGTCGAAGTCGACCTGTATGAGTACTCGGGCATGTTTCACAACTGGATCATGCAACCGATTCCCGAAGGCCGCAGAGCCATCGATCAGTTGCTCACATTCATCGACATCCACCAGAGGAGAACCATCTCATGATCGTCCGAAGCACTGGCGAGATCTCCGGCACCGACAGGGAGGTTCACGGCGAGACGTGGGTGTCCAAGCGAATCATCCTCGCCGACGACGGTGTCGGATTCTCCCATCACGAGACCACAGTTGAGCCGAACACCGAGACGCCGCTCCACTATCCCGACTACATCGAGGCCGTCTGGCTGATCGATGGTCGCGGGACCCTCGTCGACCGTGACAATCACCGTACCTATCGACTCGAGCCGGGAACGATGTACCTCCTCGACGGGCACGAGCGTCATTCGATCATCGCGAAGACGACGCTCCGGATGTATTGCGTATTCGCGCCTGCCGTGCCACCCCGCGCCGCCGAGTAGAGCCACAGTCCACTGAGGCGTCTTTCCAGGAGTTTCTGCGCAGGCTTACCTGCACCGGTTCAGCCGAGGTTTGACGGCGTCCGTCGTGGGGAACTCTCCGGCATCGAGAGGAGAACAGCAATGCTGGTTCTGAAGACTGACTGGCCCTGCGTGCTGTTCGCGGGAGATGTCGAACAGTTGGCGCAGTTCTGGCAGAGAGCACTGCACCTGTCTCTCGGTCGACAACGCGATAACCAGGTCGAACTGGTCAACGATGGCCAACGGGTACTCATGGTCATCCGACGTGTCATGCCTCCACGACCGCGGGTCCGCATCAGGCTGACTGCCTTTGACGCACGAGATGTCGGCGCTGCAGTTGAGCGTCTGGTCAGACTCGGAGCGTCCACCCAGAAGGGGCCCTACTCCACTGCTGGGCGCGCCACGGTGACCGATCCACACGGCAACATCATTGAGATCACCACCACGAACATGCCGCAAACCTGATATCAGCGCGCCAAGAGTCGCCCCGTCGGGTCATCGAGCCGCCCCACAATGATGTGAACCGAGCCGCCGCACCTCAGTTGCAGCGGCGGCTGCTCATGCGCGAGACGTGTCGTACCGAGTCAAGTCGCCGCCCGAACCCCGTCGGACATGGCGACCGTCACCGCACCGGCGACGGCGGCGGCGAACGCGACGACGGTGACCGCACCCCAACCCGGTTGCGTCGTGTCGCCGAGCAGAGCCGCTCCGACGATCCCGGGCACGACCGTCTCCCCGACGGCGAGTGCGGCGGCCGCCGATGCAACGCTCCCGGCCTGCAGCGCGACGGTGAACAGGTAGAAGCCGCCCGGTCCGCAGACCAGGACCGCGTACGCGGCGGGGTCGGTCAGCAGCGCGGGGAGATCGAACGGCGTGATTCCGTCGACGATCCGCACGCCGACCGCCATCAGACCGAACAGGACGCCCGACGACATCGCGGCGGTGAGAGCGAGCCAGCGGGCACCTTCGCCGGGTCGGATCACGACGCCGACCAGCCCGCACGCGAGCAGCACCAGGCCGATCGCGAGCAGACCCCAGTGGAGGGCGGCGCCGGGGTCGTCGTGACCCTCGGCGCCGGCGGTGAGTCCGAGGGTGAGAAGGGAGAGCATCACGACGGCGATGCCCGCGATGTCGCGTCGGGTCAGCGAGACCTTCAGGATCGCTGCGGCGAGGACCGCGGTGACCACCAGGTTCGCGCTGATGATCGGCTGCGACAGGAACAGCGGAATGTTCCGGGAGGCGACCGCGGTGGCGACGAAGCCGATGCCGTCCAATGCCATTCCGGTGAGGAAAAGCGGCCGCAGCATCGCCGACAGCGCGGTGTCCGTCGACGACGCGGCATGCGCCTGCAGCACCGATGCGGTGCCGAAGGCGAGGGCCGCGACCACGGCCGCGAGGAGTCCGATCGTCATGGCAGTGGCCGCCGTCTTGTCGTGCCCGGCCTGATCAATGCCGGAAGCGCAGGGCTCTCAGCCTACTGGCGGCTCACCCTAGTCGGGCGCACGACGTAGACGATCCGGTGTTCGACGTCGCCGGGCGGACCGTCCATCGGCAGCCCGTAACGGTCGGCGAGCGCGGCGAACACGGCGCCCGACGAGTCATCGTCGATGCGATCGACGGTTCCGCGAACCTCGAGGTAGCGGTACGGCTGATCCGGGTCGTTGATCGAGAGGGCGACGTCCGGATGGGCTGTCACGTTGCGGTACTTCTGCCGGACGGTGGTGTTGGTGAAGTAGACGAACTCGCCGTCCCAGGAGAACCACATCGGGTTGACCTGCGGTGTTCCGTCGGGGCGGATCGTCGCGAGATGGGCGTACAGGGGACGGTCGAGGAGATCTCGGTGGGTCTCCGGGATGACTGACACGACGGCCGCCTTTCTGTCGGGGAGGTCGGGGAGTCACTCGCGTCCGGAGGAGATCCACGCGGGATCGGACACGATGTTGCGGGTACCGGAGACGAGTCCGGCGACCGAGTCGAGAGCGGTGACGGCGTCCGTGTCGAGGACGAGGTCGACGGATGCGGCGTTCTCGGCCAGCCGGGTGACGGACCGCGTACCCGGGATCGGCACCGTGGCGACTCCGGCACGACCGCCCGCCGCGAACAGCCAGGCCAGCGCGACCTGCGCGTTGGTCGCACCGAGTCGGTCCGCGACGCTCGACACCACGTCGAGGGCGCGCTGGTTGGCATCCCAGTTGTCGCCCATGCGCGCGGTGCCGCCGCGAACGTCGGACGCGACCTGTTCGCGGGTCAGGGTGCCCGTCAGGAAGCCGCGGCCGAGTGGCGAGTAGGGGACGAAGCCGACACCGAGTTCGGCGCACGCCGGTACGACATGCGCTTCGACGTCCCGCGACCACAGGCTCCACTCGCTCTGCACCGCGGCGATCGGATGGACGGCGACGGCGGCGCGCAACTCCGGCGCCGTGACCTCCGACAACCCGAGGTGCCGGACCTTTCCGGCGGCGACCAACTCGGCCATCGCGCCGACCGTCTCCTCGACGGGCACCGACGGATCGCGCCGGTGCAGGTACCACAGGTCGATGACGTCGGTACCCAGTCGCCGCAGCGATGCGTCGCACGCCTGGCGGACATACGCGGCGTCGCCTCGGGTGGGCCGATCGGGGTCGCCGGTGATGCCGAACTTGGTCGCCAGGGTGACCTCGGCGCGCCGGTCGGCGAGCAGTCGTGCGACCAGCCGTTCGTTGGTGCCCGCCGGGCCCGGTGCTCCCGGCTCGGGCTCGCCGTAGACGTCGGCCGTGTCGATCAGGGTGACGCCGTCGTCGACGGCCGCGTTCAGTACGGCGAGGGCGGCGGCGTCGTCGGTCCCGCCGTAGACGTGGGTGACCGCCATGGCGCCGAAGCCGAGGGCGGAGGTGACGAGGCCGTCGCCGAGGGTGGTGGTGTGCATATCGGTCTCCTGTTCAGTGAGAGTCGTCGGTGGGCGAATCGCCGGTGCGAGACTGGTCGGCGAGTTCGTCGGGATCGGTGATCTGCTGCTCGGTGCAGTCCAGACCGGCGTCGATGAGCCGTCGATAGTGGGCGATCTTGGCGTCGACGGCGCCCAGGTCGTCGACGAGTTCCCGGATACGGGATTCGATCTCCTCGCGGTGGTCCTCGAGCAGTCGCATTCGGCGGCCGTGGGTGCGGGCACCCTGGGCGACCATCGTCACGAAGTCGCGCATGTGCGCCACCGGCATCCCGGTGCGGCGGAGGCGGACGAGGAGGTCGATCATTCGGACGGTCGCGTCGTCGTACCGGCGGACGCCCGCCGAGGTCCGCGGCACCGCGGGGATCAGGCCCTCCGCCTCGTACCAGCGCAGGGTGTCGCGGGTGAGTCCGGTACGGGCGGAGACTTCGGCGATGGAGAGGCTGTCGTCTGTGGGCATGCAGTCACGCTATGACCTGGAGTGCACTCCAGCGCAAGGGTGAGACGGATGGACCGGCGTCGCGACCTCGGTACCCCCGGACGATTCGGGCGGCCGCGAGTCTCTGACGGGCAGGGTGTGCCGGTCAGGCGGCGGTGAGGGCGGTGAGGTGGGCCTCCGCGCGGGAGTCCTCCGGTGCCGGTGGGGCATGTGGCCCTTGATCGGGTAGCAGTTCCGCGTGGTGAATCTGGTTGACTCGCCATGCTTTCCGACCTCGGCCGCCGGTGATCGGTCGCCAGGCGACGCGTCCGGCGTGCGGCCCGTCGATGAGGATCATGGTCTCCCAGTCGCCGAGCGTCTTGCCGACGGACCGATTGTGCCGACCGCAGGCGGCTCCGAGGTGATCGATGTCGGTCGGGCCGCCGTCGGCGTAGTCCGGGAAATGGTGGGCTTCGGTGCGCGCGCACGGTGCGGTACAGCCGGGGGCGGTGCAGCCGCGGTCGCGGGCGAACAACATCAGACGCTGGGCCTTGGAGGCCAGGCGTCGTCCCCGCCCGAGATACAACGGCTGACCGGTGTGGTGGGAGAACACCGCCAGGTGCGGGGTCGCTGCGGCTGCCACCTCGACCAACTCCGCCACCGGCAGCCGTGTTCCGGTCGCTGTCAGCGCGACTCCGGCGTGCTCGCGCAGTTCTTTGTCGGTGACGGTGATGACCAGCTGCGACGACAACCGACCACCACTGGTGCTGGTTCCGGCGGCGGTCATCGCCCGCTCGGCATCCAGCAGCGCGACGAGCGCATCATGCCCGCGTTGCCCGGCGGTGCGATCATCCCGCTCAGCGGCCGCGGCCAACACAGCCGGGTCGGCCGCTTCTCGTGCTCCGCGTGGTGAGTCCGGGTCATCGGGATCGTTCATGCCCGGCGCCGCCCAGGACTCGAGCATGACCTCCAACCGGGCCCGCAACGCCGGAGTCAGCGACGCGGTGACCTTGCTCATCAACTGCCGGTCCTGCGGCATCAACGTGAACTTGCGGCGGCGTTGGCGGTCCCGCTCATCGGTCACCGATCCGTCCGGGTCCAGGTGGGCCAGGAGCCGGTGCCCGGCGATCCGGACCCCCTCCGGAGTCAACTCCCGCGCCACGACCGCCAGATGGGCCTCTGCACGTTCACGGGTCTCGGTGCCGACGGCGGCGGGAATCTTGTCCATGATCGCGTCGATCTCCCGCACATGCCCGACACCGATCGCACCGTCGGCGACCGCGGCCGCGGTGGCCGGACACACCGGCGGGAGTGTCTGTCCTTGCATGCCGGTGAACTGGCCGATCGCTGCCACACTGGTTCGGCGCCGCCGGGCTTCCCCGTCTCCCAGTCGCAGACCGGAGGACAGGAACTGATGCAGCGACAGGTAGCCGTCCCTGCGGTAGGCGCCCCGGTCGGAGACCTCCACCAACAACGCCGCATCCACCCCGTCGAACCGGCGGTGCACCCGCTCAACGGTCTCGGCGGTCTCGAGCAACTCGCCTTCGGTCGCGGCCGCGAACCCGGCAGCGGCGAGTTTGACAGTCGCCTGCTCGATCACGGCGGCCAAGGCGGCCGGGTCGTCCGGCAGCACCATCGCGGACTGTGCATCCATGCTGCTCCCCGCCCCTCCGGACCGACCCGCGTGATCGATCATGTCTCTGATCGTCGTTATGGGTGAACACTATCGCGCAGGTACGACAAAACCGTGGCCCGCGTTCAGGCGCTACTCGGACGGGGAACGAACGCAGCAGACCTACGGCGCCGTGATCCGCTCGACGCCGACGAACCGAGCCAGCTCGGGAGGAAGCACGACCGACCCGTCGGGCTGCTGGTGGTTCTCGAGGATCGCGACCAGCCAGCGAGTGGTGGCGAGGGTGCCGTTGAGGGTGGCGGCGGTCTGCGGTTTGCCGTTCTCGTCGCGGTAGCGGACCGAGAGCCGTCGCGCCTGGAAGGTCGTGCAGTTCGAGGTCGACGTCAGCTCGCGGTAGGTGCCCTGCGTCGGGACCCAGGCCTCGCAGTCGAACTTGCGGGCCGCGGAGCTGCCGAGGTCGCCGCCGGCGACGTCGATGACGCGGTACGGCACGTCGATGGCCGCGAGCATGTCCTTCTCCCAGCCGAGGATGCGCTGGTGCTCGGCCTCGGCGTCCTCGGGCTTGCAGTAGATGAAGCCCTCCACCTTGTCGAACTGATGGACGCGGATGATGCCGCGGGTGTCCTTGCCGTACGAACCGGCCTCGCGGCGGAAGCAGGTGGACCAGCCCGCGTATCGCTTCGGTCCGTTCGAGAGATCGAGGATCTCATCCTTGTGGTAGCCGGCCAGGGGGACCTCGGAGGTTCCGACGAGGTACAGGTCATCGTCGTCGAGGTGGTAGATCTCGTCGCTGTGCGCGCCCAGGAATCCGGTGCCGCCCATGATCTCCGGCTTCACCAGCACAGGCGGAATCATCAGCGTGAAGCCGTTCGCGGTGGCCTTGGCGGCGGCCATGTTGAGCAGGCCGAGCTGCAGCATCGCGCCGAGGCCGGTCAGGAAGTAGAACCGCGAGCCCGACACCTTGACGCCCCGGGCCATGTCGATGAGGCCGAGGCTCTCGCCGAGCTCGAGATGATCCTTCGGGTCGTCGATGGCGGTGGGCTCGCCGACGTGCTCGAGCACGATGTAGTCGTCCTCGCCGCCCGCCGGCGCCTCGGTGATGATGTTCGAGATCGCGCGATGAGCGGCCTGTGACGCGGCGTCGGCTTTGTTCTGCTTCGCGACGGCGGCCTTGACCTGGTCGGCCAGATCCTTGCCCTTGGCGAGCAGGGCGGCCTTCTCGTCGCCCGATGCCTTCCCGACGAGCTTGCCGAGCGACTTCTGCTCGGTGCGGAGCGCGTCGGCCTCGGAGATCGCCGAGCGACGCGCGGCGTCCGCGTCGAGGAGCTGGTCGACGAGGCCGGGGTCCTCGCCGCGGGCACGCTGGGAGGCACGGACGAGGTCGGGGTTCTCACGCACGATCTTCAGGTCGATCACATACTGAACCCTACTAGCGTGCCGTCTGGAGCGGCGAGCAGGCATGATGGAACGCGATGACTTCGAAGAGCGATCAACCGATGGATGACGGTCGCGGCGACGACGAGGCCCGGCCCGACGTCGCCGACGATACTGACGTCTGGGCGCCGGTCGGCGACGTCGAAGAGGATGCGCAGGTCACGGGGGAGCTTTCCGAGGTCGACGGGACCGCGGGGCAGACCGCGGAGCTCGGGGCCGTCCGCGACGGTTCCGATGCCGACGCGCCGGACGACGTGGAGGACGACGTCGAGGAGTGGGGCGTGGAGCCCGAGTCCGCTTACGACGACGCTCCGTACCGTGACGACGACCATCGCGATGATCTCGATCACGGTCTCGACCACGAAGGGGCTGACGGATCCGCCGACGAGACCGCGGCCACCCGCGTCCCGAAACGGTCGATGCGAATCGTCCTCGGCGCGATTCTGGTCGGTGCCCTGGTGGCGGGCGGCGTGATGCTCGCGACCGGTGTCTACAAGGACGTCGGTGACGTCGGCTCGTCGGTGATCGGCGAGGGATCGTCGGTTCAGCAGAACGACTTCACGCGGTCCGAGGCGGGCGACTGCCTCACCTGGAATGCGGACTCGCCGGGCGAGCCGACGGCGGTCACGTGCGATACGCCGCACCGATTCGAGGTCGCGGGCGTCCTGGACACCTCGAACTTTCCCACCACCGAGTTCTCGTCCGCGGCTCCGTGGCCCGGGGTGGAGCGCTTCGCCGAGATCCGCGACGAGAACTGCTCGGTGATCGTCGATCGCTACCTCGGCGGCGGACTGGACCCGCAGGGCCGGTTCTCGCCCGGGCTGATGTTCCCCTCGAAGGTGGAGTGGGAGAAGGGCGTGCGCAGCCTGCGGTGCGGCATCGAGCAGCCGGGCGCCAAGGGCGTCCAGGAGGAGTTCGTCGGGCGCGTCCGCGACGTCGATCAGTCGTTCACCTGGCCGGACGGCACCTGCATCGGAATCGATCCGGCCACCCGCAAGGCCACCAGCGGCGTGGTCAACTGCGCTGAGCCGCATGCCTTCCAGGTGACGGGCGGGGTGGATCTCTCGCAGCGGTTCGGCGGCCGTAACTCCGGCAAGCCGTGGCCCACCGTCGACGATCAGAACGAGTACCTCCGCGGGATCTGCCCGACCCAGACCAACAAGTTCTTCGGCGGGGCCCAGAAGTTCAAGGCGACGACGCTGAACGTGCAGTGGTCGGTGATCTCGGAGGTGAGCTGGCTGACCGGCAGCCGACGCGTGGTCTGCTACGCGGCGTTGCCGGACCGCGGCGGATTCGCCACGCTCGTCGGCGACGCGCGCACCGACTCGCTTCTCATCAACGGCAAGATCCCCACGCCTCCCGACGACGGTCCGCCGGGGCGCTCGGTCGGCGAGCCGGTGCCGTTGCCTCCGGGTTACACACCGAACGACGCACAGCTGCCCGCACCGGCGGGCGGCTGACGTGGCGCTGCGGATGTCGGAGCGGGCATTCGAGAACCTCGTCGGCGACGCGCTCGACCTCCTTCCGGAGGAGTTGATGCACGCGATGTCGAACGTGGTGATTCTGGTGCGACCGCACAACGACGACGACCCGACGATCCTCGGCCTGTATTCGGGCGTCGCGCTCACCGAGCGGACCACCGAGTACAGCGGCTTCCTGCCCGACACCATCGAGATCTACCGCGAGCCCCTGCTCGCGATGTGCGATTCGATTCCGCAGCTGCGCCGCGAGGTCGCGGTCACCGTGCTGCACGAGGTGGGTCATCACTTCGGCATCAGCGACGAGTGGCTGCACGCCAACGGCTGGGGCTGAGCGTGGGCGCCGGGCGGGGTCGGCTCAGCCCATCGGGTCCTCGTAGCCGGGTGCCGTCTCGGTGCCCTCTTCGGTCGGCAGTGCGGCGTCGCCCCAACGGCGCAGCACCCAGAGTCCGCCCTCGAACTCCAGCTCGACGGACCCGGTGTTGCTGAGGTAGTTCTTCATCGCGAACTCGGGGTCGAGCCGGGTCAGATGCGCGGCGATCAGGCGGATCGCCGCACCGTGGGACACCAGGTAAACGTCCTGCGCGTGCTCGCCTGTGAGGTATTTCGCCGCGAGCTCGTCGACGATCGGCAGGTACCGGTCGTGCAGCATCTCGAGGGACTCGCCACCGGGCAGTCGGGCGTCGAGGTCGCCCCGGTGCCAGCGCACCACGACGTCGTGGAACTGCTCGTGCGCCTCGCGATCACTGCGACCCTCGAGGTCGCCCACCTGGATCTCGTGCACGCCTTCGACGGTCTCGGTGGACGCGTCCCACACCGAACCGATCAGCTCAGCGGTCTGCTGGGCGCGGTTGGCGACCGAGTTCACCAGCACTGCCGACCGGTCGAGCGGATGCTCGAGCCCGAAACGAACGCCCTGGCGGGCGCCGAAATCGGTCAGCGAGGCACCGGGCAGTGCGGTGTCGAGCCGCTTGAGCACGTTCGACGTCGTCTCGCCGTGCCGGACCAGGTGAAGCCGTGCCATGTCAGATGTCTCCAAGCAGAAGGTGTTCGAACCATTCACGCGACGACTCGTGGTCGGGCGTCGCCGCGGCGGTGACGGTGAGGCGCGGGTCGATCGCCCACGACCCGAGGAACACCACGCGCTCCGCGGTGCGGTGCAGCGCGCGCAGTGCCTCGCCGACCGCGGCGTCGCGGACGTGGCCCCGGGCGTCGAGGTAGAAGCGGTACTGGCCCGATCCGCGGTCGCCGTGCGCCGGATCCGCGGCGCGCGGACGGGATTCGATCCGAGTCAGGTCGATGCCGCGCATCGCGAACTCGTTCATCGCCGCGACCAGGCTGCCGGGAGCGTTGGGCAGATCGAGCACCACCGAGGTGCGGTCGGCGCCGGTGGGTTCCGGCGGCACTCCGGGACGGCCGAGCAGCAGGAATCGGGTGACGGCGTCGTCGGAGTCCGCCACGCCCTCGGCGAGGGCGGTGAGTCCGTACATTCGGGCCGCGGCCGCCGTGGTCACGGCGGCATCCGCGTTGCCTTGCGAGACATCCCGCGCGGCACCGGAATTGGAGGTGGACACGACGATCTCGGCGTTCGGGAAACGTTCTTCGATGCTGCGGCGCACCTGCCCGGCGGCGACCGGGTAGGCCGCGACGGTCCGCACGTCGGCGGGGTCGAGCGGGGCGGCCGCAGCGACGGTGAAGGCGATGTCGAGCGCCACCTCGGCGTAGGCCTGGACGCGGGTCTGGTCGCCGCGCGGCACCAGCGCGTCCATCGTCGCGGGAACTGCGCCCTCGAGGGAGCTCTCGATCGGGACGCAGCCGAAGTCGGCGTCCCCGCAGCGAATCGATTCGATGACGGCCGGCGGATTGCTCACCGGGAGTTTGGTAGCCGCGGCCTCCGCGCCGCGGCGGCGCAAGAGAGTGTCGAGCGCCATCTCGGTGAACGTGCCTGCCGGGCCGAAGTACGCGTAGACGGACACCATTTCACAGTAGACGAGAGATCAGACGTGCGTCGGCGTCGGCACGACCGCGGCATGCGCCCCGAGTCGTTGACGGAAACCGACCGCCAAGTTAGGTTAGGGGAGTCTAAGTTAGGGTCCACTAATAGATTGCTTCCGGAGGTGGCTGTGAACACGATCCTCGCACCGTGCGACGCCGAGATGATTCAGACGGCGTGCCGTCGCGCCCACTCCGGCACCCTGTCGGTCAGCGCGCTGGACGCGGCGGCCGAGCCGCACGGATGCGACACGGTCGCGATGGTTCATCTGTTCGACAACGACGCCTTCCTCCTGGTCTCGGACGAGTCGCCTGCGCTTCAGACGCTACGTCGACAGGCGCCGGATCTGACGGCGATGGTCGAGGTCATCGATGTGGCGCCGGTGCAGATGCGCGAGCGAGTCCGCTCCTTGATCTGGCTGTCGGGGACCCTCCACGAGGTTCCCGCGCGGCTGGAGCGCGAGCTGGCGGTCGAGATCGCGGGCGATCATCCCGACGAACAACTCCTCGACGTCGGCCACGGTCGGACGCTGATCCGCCTGGCGCTCGAATCGGCGGTCATCGCGACCTCGACCGGCGCCGGTGGAGTGGAAGTGGACGCGATCGCCGCCGCCGAGCCGGACCTGTTCTGGGAGTACGAGACCGACTGGCTGGTGCATCTGGACTGCGACCATCAGGACTTGATCCATCAGTTGGCACAACGGCTGCCCGAGCATGTCCGCGGCGGCCGCGCGCGGCCTCTGGGGCTCGACCGCTTCGGCATCACCTTCCGCGTGGAGATCGGGAACCGGGACGAGGACGTGCGGATGCCGTTCGCGCGTCCGGTCTCGCGCATTCCGGAACTGTCGGCGGCGATCCACTCGCTGGCGCTGCACCCCTGCCTCGGTCGGGACTGAGCCCCCGCGCCGGAGTCGGCTGCCGCTACCGTTGGGGCGGTGACCACTGAGACCGGCGGCGTTCGCGGACTGATCCGCGCGTTCGTCCATCCACCGCCGGCGCCGGTGTCGCGGGTCGACGACCCGCGGGAACGACGGGCGATCGTCGTCGAGCTGGTGCTGGTCGGTGTCCTGACCTTCGGCTTCTCCGCCGTCTACGCGGCGCTGTCGTTGCTCGAACACGCCATGACGACGGGGGTCAGCGGCACCACGGTCGCGCTGAATCCGGCCGCGTCGACGGTCGCGGTGATCGACCTGATCCGACAGGTGATGAGTGTGGTCCGCCTGCTCGCGATCGGCGGATTGGGTGCCTATCTGTTGTGGCGCAGTGGAATCGGTCTGCGGCGGATCGGACTGGGCCGACCTTCGCGGGCAGATCTGCCGCCGTCCGTCGGGCTGGCCGCCGTGATCGGGCTGCCCGGACTGGCGCTGGTCGCCGTGTCGCAGGCGATGGGGTGGAACTCGGGCCTGGCGGTCGCGCCGGCCGACGACCTCTGGTGGCGAATCCCGGTGCTCGTTCTGAAGTCGTTCGGCAACGGGTTCGCCGAGGAAGTGGTCGTCGTCGGCTACTTCATGACGCGGCTGCGGCAGCTCGGGTCCGGACCGACTGGTGCGCTGGCGTGGTCGGCGTTCTTGCGCGGTGGATACCACCTGTATCAGGGCGCGGGCGCGGGAGCCGGAAACCTGATCATGGGTCTGGTGTACGGCCGGTGGTACCAGGCGACGAACCGGATCTGGCCGCTCGTCTTCGCGCATACGCTGATCGACACGGTCGCCTTCGTCGGCTACGCGGTATTGGTGAGGGCCGGACTGATCGGGGTCGCCTGACGCGGCGTTAGAGAAAGCGCGGCGCAGGTTTGAGGGGGGATGTAGAACTCAAATCCGCGCCGCGCCCCAGCGATCCGAGCAGCTCCCTCCCAAGAGCCCCGATTCCACCCGGACCGAGGTTGCGGTGTGAGACGCCAGCGTCTCAAAACCTAAGACGAATTTATCACGGGTGTGCGAACCCCGCACGGATGCGATCAGTCGATAGCTATCCGAATGAGGATGTCAGAGAGCAGATCCGCGATCTCGGAGCGGTCCGGACGCGGATCCGAGGTCCCCCAGCGATGAACAACCGAGGTCAGAGCCCCGATGAATGCCGTTGCGGCGTAATCGACGTCGCGGCCGGTGGTCCCGGGGACCAACGAAATCGTGTCGGCGATGAACTTGGCCCATGTCACACGACCGGCGAGCCGGTGCGCCTCGACCGCCGCGGAGACGCCGCCGACCTCGATGAAGGAGCATCGGATCGCCCTCGGATCGGTCGCGATCGCCTCGATGTAGGCGTCGACCGCCGCACGCGCCGCCTCGCGCGGCGTGGGGGAGTCGAGCGCCAGGACGGCTTCGACGACGGTGGTCCGCGCCCGGTTCTGGATCTCGTCGTAGATCTCGGTGAGGAGCTCTTCGCGGCCGCTGTACTCCTCGTAGAACTGCCTGCGCGAGAGGCCGGCTTCGGCGCAGAGGGCGGTCACCGTCACCGACGAGAAACCGAGCGTGCCGAACAGCTCGAGGCCGGCGGTGCGGAATCGCTCGCGACGCTCTGCTCGACGTTCGGCGACGGTGCGGCCGGCATACGACCGTTTGCTGCCGCCGGCGCCGGCCCCGGTACCCGCGGTGCCGGTACCCGCCGCGCTCAGGCTAGGGCTCGGCACGCTGTGCTCGCAGCTCGTGGCCCTTCGACGTCAGGCAGCGCCCGCTCTCCAGGTCCCACTGCCAGCCGTGCAGGTTGCAGGTGAGTTTCTGTCCCTCGATCACGCCGAACTTGCTCAGGTCGGCCTTCAGGTGCGGGCACCGCCGCTGGATCTCCCAGCCGTCCAGCTCGATCGAGGCCGAGTCGTCGTGGGCCTCGGAGAACCAGCCGTCGGCGTACGCGATGCGCTCGTCGGTGAGGCATTTGAAGAAGGTGTAGAGGTACTCGTTGTAGCCGCCGATGCGCCAGGTGGTGAATCGGGTCGACAGGAAGATCGTGTTGACCCAGTCGGGCTCGTCGTCGCGCAGCACCGTCCGCACCAGCTCCGGCGCGATGCGGAAGCCGTAGCGGTACTTGCCGTCGCCCTCTTCGCGCATCCGGACGGTCCGCTTCGGGAAGTCGAGCACGTAGGTGTCGTCTCCGACCACCAGCCCGACCGGGTAGCCGATGCCGTCGCAGATCAGGTCCGACTGCTTCATGATCGGCTCGAACTTCCCCCGGAGCGGCTCGAGCAGCGACGGGCCGTCCGGCGCCGCCCACGTGGCTTTCTGGGCGGCGATGACCGGAGCGAACTTCTCCTTCATCGACTCCAGGTACGCCTTCTTGTTCTCGCCGAACACGGTCTCCGGCGGGTACGGGTGCCCGATCTCGCGGAGCTCCGCGCCGGCGAAGTCCGCCACCGATCCGGAGACCATCATCAGGCCGCGGTGCTTCACGCCGTCGTCGGTGCCGTGCACGCGCATCTGCTCCAGGAACTCGGCCTGGTCGGGGAAGATGCTCGCCTTGTCCGCGTCGCTGCCGGTGTTGAAGTCGTTGAGAACGAACAGGTCGTCGTCCAGGAACATCGGCGGTCCGGCCGACGGCACCACCCAGGTCGCGCCGACCTGCTCGATGTACGAGCGCGCCCGGTCCATGCCGCGCTGGCGCTTCTGCATCGCGAAGTTCGCCTTCGACTTGCGCGGGATGTCGTAGACCATCGGGTACCAGATGGCGCCCGAGTACTGCAGCAGATGCACGTCCACGCGGCCGAACTCCTCGGTGACCACGTCGAGGTCGATCGGGCGGGCGTCGTTCATGTTGAAGCAGACCGTCTCGCCGTCGTCGACGATGAGCCCGGAGTCGCCGATGGGGCCGTCGGCCGGGGCGCGCAGCGCGATGATCATGACATCGAGGTCGCCCTTGGGCCCGGAGACGGTGTGCTTCTTCGAGTCGTCGGTCTCGACGAACTTGCTGAAGCCGAGTCGTTCGAGCTCACGGCGCAGGTCCGGCACCGGGTAGTCGGGCAGCAGCACCGTGGCGTCCTTGTTCACGTTGTCGAGCAGATTCTGCTCGTCGTAGTGGTCGCGGTGCAGATGTGAGACATAGAGGTAGTCGCAGTCGCCGAGTGTCTTCCAGTCCAGTTCGGAGTTGTCCGGGAACGGCACCCACGACGCGAAGTACGCGGGGTTGACCCAGGGGTCGCAGAGGATGGATCCGGCTGCGGTCTGGATGTGGAATCCGGCGTGGCCGATGCTGGTGATCTGCACGGTGCTGCCTTTCGGGTAGCGCAGGAGCTGTCGTTTCAGGGTATCGCCGACCGGGGGCGCCGGTGAGAGCAGATGGTCCGTGACGGTCGTCGCTATCGCAGTTCGGAGCGCATGAGGTCGAGAGCGAAGCCGACGTACAACTGGGCCACCTGTTCGGGCGAGAGCTGCCCTCCGGGGCGCCACCAGCCGGAGATGGCGGTGCACATCGTCACGACGGCGCGCGACGCCTCATGCGGATGATCGGGACGGAAGACGCCGTCACGCACGGCGGCGGCGACCTCGTCGTCGACCATGTGCTGCAGATCAGTGCGGCGACCGGCGATCCGGCGGCGGTTCTCCGGTTCCAGACTGCGCAGCTCGCTGGTCCCGATGAACGCCAGGTCCCGGCGGTAGGTGTGGAGCAGAGCGAGGTGCTCGACGAGGAATCGGAACCGTTCGACGGGGGTTCGGCCGTCGGCCCGGGCCATCGCGCCGCGATCGGTTGCGGCAGCGACGGCGAGCTCCTGCAGGGTCATCAGAATCTGCTGCTTGCCGTCGAAACGCACGTACAGCGCGGAGGCGGTGCTTCCGCACCGGCGAGCGATGCTCCGGATGGTCGCGCCGTGATAGCCGACCTCGACGATCTCATCGAGTGCGGCGGCGAGCACCGGGTCGAGGACGAGCGGGTCGTACCTGCGCCAGTCGCCGTCCTCGGGGAGGATGCCGACGGCGACCGGTCTCGGGTGTGGCTTCGGCGTGGGAGTCTCGTCGGTCAGCAGATCGGTGATCTCCAGTCCCAGTGCGTCGGCGATCTCGGCGAGTCGTGCGACACGCAGCCCGGTCCGGCCGTTCTCGATCAGGCTCAGCGTCGCGGTGCTGACGCCGATCGCCGCGGCGATCTCACGCAGGGTCCGGCCCCGAGCCGTCCGCGCGGCGCGGATTCGCCTGCCCAGATCGGTGTCGGTGACGGGAGTCGGAACTGCATCCATGAGTTTAAGAATATTGGAACCGAGAGGATGATTCCAGGCGATTACCGGTCGAATTTAAGAGCTTCTAAAACTGGCGTTGACCTCGTATAACTGGTGGTTGACGCATGTCGCGAGGTCTTCTAGGTTCGGCTCACGGGGAACGAACGATTGATCTAAAGAGAGGTTTGGGAATGACGAACTCGAATTCATTGCAGGGCAAGACGCTCATCATCTCCGGCGGCGGCCGGGGCATCGGCGAGGCCGTCGCGGTCCGCGCGGCTCGCGACGGCGCGAACGTCGCACTCCTGGCGAAGACCGCCGAGCCGCATCCCAAGCTGCCCGGAACGGTCTACACGGCTGCCGCGGCGATCGAGCAGGCGGGCGGGCACGCGCTGCCGATCGTCGGAGACGTGCGGGATGAGGTGGCTGTCGCCGATGCGGTCGCGCAGACCCTCGAGCGGTTCGGCGGCGTCGACATCGTCGTGAACAACGCGTCCGCGATCGATCTGGCGCCCACCGCCGAGATCTCGATGAAGAAGTACGACCTGATGCAGGACATCAACTCGCGTGGCACCTTCGCGCTGTCCAAGACCGCGATTCCGCACCTGAAGAAGTCCGCGAACCCGCACATCCTCACGTTCTCGCCGCCGGTCGATCTGGCGCCCGAATGGTTCGATCGGACGGGAGCCGCTTACACGCTGTCGAAGTTCGGCATGACGATCTTGACGCTGGGTCTGGCACGTGAGCTCCGCGGTGACGGGGTCGCCGCCAACACCCTGTGGCCGCGGACGTCGATCGCGACCGCGGCGGTCCGGAATCTGCTCAGCGCCGAGATGCTCAAAGGTGCGCGGACGGCGGAGATCATGGCCGACGCCGCGTACTCGATCCTGACCAAGCCCGCCGGTGACTTCACCGGCCAGAGCCTGATCGACGACGATGTGCTCGCCGCGGAGGGCGTCACCGACTTCGCGAAGTATCGCGCCGCATCCGGCGAGGGCCCGCTGGAACTCGACTTCTGGATGACCTGGCCGCAGCGTTGATCTCGTTCGAAACAGTGGTCGGGTCGAGCGGCGTCAGGCGCTGATCCCGCGAGTGAGGATCGCTGCCAGCTCGCGATAGGCGCCCGCGTCGTCGAGACCGGTGGCGCCGCGCACCGCGCCCTGCTGTATCCGGACCATGGTGGTCGCGGCGAGGTCGGCGGCGAACGCGGCGTGAACGTCGCGGAACTCGCCGGCGGCGACGCCCTCGTCGATCAGCTCTTTCACGCGGCCCGCCGCGATCCGGGTGTTCTGTTCGTAGGCCTCGCGTGCCGGGGCGAAGGCCGCGAGGTCGGAGAGGAACCGGGGTGATGCGTTCGCGAGCGTGTCGCCGACGGCGGCCAGGTATGCGGTGATCTTCGCGCGCGAGGTTCCGGCTTCGGCGACGGCGGCCTCGACGTCGTCGGCGGCGCGGCGGAAGAAGTGGATGGTGGTGGCACGGACGAGCTCGCCCTTGCTGGAGGCGAGGGTGTACAGGGTGGACTTGGAGCAGCGCAGCCGCGCGGCGATGGCGTCGAGCGTGAAGTGGGCGAAGCCCTCGGCCAAGAACATCGCCAGGAGTTCGTCGAAGAGCTGCGAGCGGCGCCGGGTGGCGAAGTCGGAGTCGGTCGGCGCGGACATGACTCGCATAGTACTGGTCGATCCCTTGTAGTACTGCTCCGTCGACAGTACTCTGGCATTGATTCCAGTACTGCTCGTCGATACGACGACTGCGCCCGACCCGATGACCGATCCGACGATGGAGACCCCGGTGCCCGTTGACCGCCTGCTGCCGACCGAAGAAGCCCGCGATCTGATCGACCTGACCCGCGACATCGCCGACAAGGTGCTGGCGCCCATCGTCGACGAGCATGAGAAGGCGGAGAAGTACCCAGAGGGTGTCTTCGCGAAGTTGGGGGAGGCCGGGCTCCTCAGCCTCCCGTATCCGGAGGAGTGGGGCGGCGGCGGTCAGCCGTACGAGGTGTACCTGCAGGTCCTCGAGGAGATCGCGGCCCGGTGGGCGGCCGTCGGCGTCGCGGTCAGCGTGCATAGTCTGGCCTGTCACCCGCTGTTCGCGTTCGGCACGCGTGAGCAGCAGGAGAAGTGGCTGCCCGAGATGCTCGGCGGCGCGACCGTCGGCGCCTACAGCCTTTCCGAGCCGCAGGCGGGATCGGACGCCGCCGCACTGGCCTGCCGGGCCGAGGCCGTCGGCGACGACTACCGGATCACCGGGGAGAAGGCGTGGATCACCCACGGCGGCATCGCCGACTTCTACAACCTGTTCGCCCGGACCGGTGACGGCTCCAAGGGCATCTCCTGCTTCCTGGTGCCGGACGGCACCGAAGGACTCAGCTTCGGCCGGCCCGAGGAGAAGATGGGCCTGGCCGCCGTCCCGACGACGTCTGCGCGCTACGACGGCGCGCTGGTGCCCGCCGAGCGGCGGATCGGCGCCGAGGGACAGGGGCTGCAGATCGCGTTCAGCGCCCTGGACTCCGGACGACTGGGCATCGCGGCGGTCGCGACCGGCATCGCCCAGGCGGCCCTCGACGAGGCCGTCGCCTATGCAAAGGAACGGGAGACGTTCGGCCGCAAGATCATCGACCACCAGGGGCTCGGCTTCCTGCTCGCCGACATGGCCGCGGCGGTCGACTCGGCGCGCGCCACCTACCTGGACGCCGCCCGTCGGCGCGACGCCGGCCTGCCGTACTCGCGGAACGCGTCCGTCGCGAAGCTGGTCGCGACCGACGCCGCGATGAAGGTCACCACCGACGCCGTCCAGGTGTTCGGCGGCAACGGGTACACCCGCGACTTCCGCGTGGAGCGCTTCATGCGCGAAGCCAAGATCACGCAGATCTTCGAGGGGACCAACCAGATCCAGCGTCTGGTGATCAGCCGCTCGCTCGCCTGACGCGGGTCGACGGAGTCCTGCGATGTCACGGCCGATGACTGGGCCGTGTTGCGAAAGTCCCTTTGCCTGTCTCGGCGGCCCGATGAACGCCTGGCAGCGTTGTCGTCGGTCGACATAGCTGCCGCTATGCCTCCCTCCTCCGCCTTGCCAGCCGTCCATCGGATCCACCGATCCAAGGCAGTGGACTTTCCCAACACGGCCTAAGCTCTTCTGACATGGAACCCGTGTACGCCGGAGTCGTGTCCACCGCCCGTATGCTCTGGCTCGCCCAGGGCTTGAAGTTCGAGATCTCCGGCGTGGAGAACATGCCGACCGACGGTCCAGGCGTGGTCGCCATCAACCACACCGGGTACCTCGACTTCACCTTCGCGGGCATCCCGGCTTTCCTTCACAAGCCGAAGCGCTACGTCCGCTTCATGGCGAAGAAGGAGGTCTTCGACAATGCGATCGGTGGACCGATCATGCGTTCGCTCAAGCACATTCCGGTCGATCGCGCGAACGGGGCGCAGAGCTACCAGGACGCCGTCGACTACCTGAAGCGCGGAGAACTGGTCGGCGTCTACCCGGAGGCGACGATCAGTCGCAGCTTCGAGCTCAAGGAGTTCAAGTCGGGTGCCGCGCGGATGGCGCTCGAGTCGGGTGCGCCGCTGCTTCCGACCATCATCTGGGGCGCCCAGCGGATCTGGACCAAGGGACATCCGCGAGCACTCGGACGCACCGGCTACAAGATCATGGTCGGAGTGGCCGAGCCGATCGCGCCCGAGGGCACGCCCGAGCAGCTGACCCAGCAGCTCTTCGACTCGATGCGGGCCAAGCTGACCGAACTCCAGGATGCGTACGGCGAGTACCCGGCGGGTGAGTTCTGGGTGCCCGCGGCCCGCGGCGGCGGTGCGCCGACGCTGGATGAGGCGAACGCGATGGATGTGGCCGACGCCGCGGCGAAGGCCGCCAAGCGCGCCGAGCGCGAGCAGTCCGGGGACGCGGACTGACCATGGAGCCGGTGTATCGGACCCTCGAGACGATCGCCGGGTCGATCATGCTGGCGCAGGGCGTCCGACGTCGCTACTTCGGTCTCGACCACGTGCCGACGTCGGGCGGCGGGGTGGTCGTCGTCAACCACACCGGGTACGCCGACTTCATTCCGGCCGGGTTGGGTCTGCATCGGCGGGGGCGTCGCGGTCGATATCTCATCAAGTCCGAGGTGATGGACATCGGCATCATGCGATTCCTGGTGCACCACGCGAAGGCCGTTCCGGTGGACCGCTCCGCGGGAGGCGAGGCCTACCGCGCCGCCGTCCAGGCCCTGCGCGCCGGGGAGTTGATCGTCGTCTACCCGGAGTCGACCATCAGCCGGAGCTTCGAGCTCAAGGAGTTCAAGTCCGGCGCGGTCCGGATGGCCGCGGAGGCCGGCGTGCCGGTGATCCCGACGATCGTCTGGGGTGCGCAGCGGCAATGGACCAAGGGCGCGAAGCGCCGGATCGGCAGGCATCGCGTGCCGATCGACATCGAGTTCGGCCGGCCGATGACGTTTCCCCCGGCGGGCGATGCGGAGATCGGCACCGAGCAGCTCAGAGCGGTGATGACGGATCTGCTCCACCGTGTGCAGGATCGCTATCCGGAGGCGCCCGCGGGGGCCGACTGGCTGCCCGCCCGACTCGGCGGAAGTGCGCCGACACCGGCGCAGGCGCTGGTGATCGAGGACGCCGAGGCGGCGGAGAAGGCCCGGCGACGGGCGGAGAAGCAACGGAAGAAGGCCGGATGACGCCCCAGTTCGGACCGCCGTCGATGATCGCGTCCGACGTCGACGGCACGTTGATCGACGACCGCGACCGGATCACGCCGCGCACGACGGCCGTCCTCGAGCGGGCCCGCCGCCGCGGCGTCGAACTGGTGCTGGCGACGGGCCGTCCGCCGCGCTGGATCCCCGAGATCACCGACCAGCTGGCGGACGGCCCCGCGGCGATCCGCTACGCGGTGTGCGCGAATGGCGCGATCGTCTACGACGTCCGGGCCGATCGGGTGCTGCACGTCGCGGCGCTGGCCCCGGAGACGCTCGCCCGGCTCGCCGATATCTGCGGTGAGGTGCTTCCGGGGTGCGGGCTCGCCGCCGAGCGCGCCGGAGCGTCGGCCTACGACGCCGCGACCGCGCCGTTCGTCGCGACTCCGGGCTACCAGCATGCGTGGCTCAACCCCGACCACGTGTACGTCAGCCAGGCGGAGGTGGCGTCCGAGCCCGCGGTGAAGCTGCTCGCCCGGATGCCGGGCATGTCGTCGCGGGCGATGGCCGATGCGGTCTCCGCGCATGTGGGCGACCTGGCCGAGATCACCTTCTCGATCGATACCGGGCTGGTCGAGTTCTCCGTCCCCGGAACGCATAAGGCGGCGGGACTGGCCTGGCTCGTCGAGCACACCGATGTCGATGGCCGGGCGCCGATCGCGTTCGGCGACATGCCCAACGACGGCGAGATGCTGCGCTGGGCCGCCCACGGGGTCGCGATGGGCCACGGCGACCGCGCGGCGATCGACGCCGCCGACGAGGTGACGACGTCGAATCTGGACGACGGCGTCGCTGCCGTCCTCGAACGCTGGTTCTAAAAGCGTGACTCGGTTGTGACCGTGTGAACTTGTCGTGCCCTCGATCGAGTCACTACTGTCACAGAAGTCCCATTAGTCACACGGGCCACATGTGTTCAGTGGTCATGCCATAAGGGGTTATGCAGTGCCGAATGTTCGACCGAGCCGAGCCAAGAAGCGAACTCTGACCTTCGCCGCACTGGGGCTGGCGCCCGCGCTGCTCGCGGGTGGTCTGGTCGTCGGCGGCACCGACGTGTTCTCCGCCGACCGGGTGTCCCTGTCGGCGGACACGCCGATCGTCCTGGACGGGCATGGACACGGACACGGGCGTGGCCTCGGCCAATGGGGTGCGTACGGCTACGCGAAGCAGGGATGGTCGGCCGACCGGATCCTGCAGCACTATTACGGCAATACAGCCGCGGGGAAGGTGAGCACCCCCGACGTCACCGTCTCGCTCAGCGAGAAGGCGTCGGTCGGTGTTCATGCGGCTGCCGGAATGCGCGTAGGCACGCAGATGGTCGCGCCCGGACAGGCGGTCAGCCTGTCCGGGGGCACGGCCACCATCACCAACGGCTGCGGCGGCTCGGTCGTCAGCACCGTCCCGGCCACCCAGGTGGACCCGATCACTCCGGGCACCAATCGGCCGGACCAGGAACTTCTGACTTTCTGCAACGGCGGCGACAAGTATCGCGGCTCCATCGGCGTCGGCCCCGGCGGCGTCTACAACAAGTTGCACGTCGACGACTACGTCAAGGGCGTCATCCCCAAGGAATCGATGCCGTCGTGGGGCGACTCCGGCGGGTTCGAGGCGCTCAAGGCACAGGCAGTCGCCGCGCGCTCGTACGTGCTCGCGGGGCTGGCCGCGGGCCGCAAGATGGACAACACTCAGGCGTCTCAGATGTACCACGGAGCCTCCGGGGAGGATCCGCGCACCAACCGCGCCGCCGACGCGACGGCCGGACAGATCAGGATGCTCAACGGCAAGCCCGCGCTGACCGAGTTCTCCGCGTCGACCGGCGGCTACACCGCGGGCGGGCTCTTCCCGGCGGTCCGGGACGACGGCGACGCGATCGCGCCCGCACACTCGTGGACCGCGACGGTCAGCGCGTCGAGCGTGGCGTCGGCCTTCGGAGTCGGCTCGCTCAAGAGCTTCGAGGTCATCGAGGCCAACGGTCTGGGTCAGGGCAGCGGTCGCGTCATCAAGGTGCGGGTCGTCGGCACCGGCGGCACCGTCGAGGCCAGCGGCAACGACGCGCGGGTGAAGCTCCAGCTGAAGTCGGACTGGTTCTCCGTGAAGGGCCAGAAGTCGATGCCCAAGATCGTGAAGCCGCCGGTGGGTCCCGATGCACCGGGTGGCGGCGGACTGCTCGACCTGAGCCCGCTGAATGCTCTGCTCAGCCAGGTGGCTCCGGGCCTGGCGGTGGTCGGGTTGCCCGACGTGACCGGCCTGATCGGTCAGGTGACGCCCGTCGTCGAGCAGATGATCGCGGAGGGGATGAAGGAACTCGGCACCAAGCAGGTGAGCATGGAGCGAAGCGACAACTCGCAGGGCTCCACCGGAACGGTGGCGAAACCCGAACTGCTCACCGATGGCAAGGGGATGCCGGGTCTGGTGCAGGTGCTGGAGAACGGCGTCCTCTACTTCAGCCCCGCGACCGGCGCGCACGCCCTGATGGGCCAGGCGCTCACGGACTTCTTGAACGCAGGCGGACTGGCGAAGCTGGGCTTCCCGACCCAGGACGGACTCGGCTGAGCCGTCTGCCGGAGATCTGACGACCTGTGCCGTTCTGCGGGCCCCGAATCGGGCTCCGCAGAACGGCACGAGTCGTCGGCGGACGTCCGTCCGTCCGGACGAATCTCACAGCGTGACCTGTGCCGCCGGGCCTGCTCGATGCGGGAATACTCAGGAACCGTCCGATAGGCTGGGCAGCCGTGACGAACAACAGCACCTTCGACTTGATCGTGGTCGGCTCGGGCTTCTACGGCCTGACCGTTGCCGAACGAGCAGCGACGCAGCTGGGAAAGCGAGTGCTCGTCGTCGAGCGCCGTGACCACATCGGTGGCAACGCGTACTCGGAAGCGGAGCCGGAGACCGGGATCGAGGTCCACAAGTACGGCGCCCACCTCTTCCACACCTCCAACGAGCGGGTGTGGGAGTACGTCAACCAGTTCACCGACTTCACCGGTTACCAGCACCGCGTCTTCGCGATGCACGACGGCCAGGCCTATCAGTTCCCGATGGGACTCGGCCTGGTCTCGCAGTTCTTCGGCCGGTACTTCACCCCCGACGAGGCGCGCGCGCTGATCGCGGAGCAGGCATCCGAGGTCGAGACCGGGGAGGCCGCGAACTTCGAGGAGAAGGCCATCAGCCTGATCGGCCGGCCGCTCTACGAGGCGTTCATCAAGCACTACACCGCCAAGCAGTGGGAGACGGACCCGAAGAATCTGCCTGCGGGCAACATCACCCGTCTGCCGGTCCGCTACAACTTCGACAACCGGTACTTCAGCGACACTCACGAGGGTCTGCCGGTGGACGGCTACACTGCGTGGCTCGAGAAGATGGCGGCCGACGAGAAGATCGAGGTCCGACTGTCCACGGACTGGTTCGACGTCCGCGACGAGCTGCGTGCGGCGAACCCCGATGCGCCGGTGGTGTACACCGGCCCGCTCGACCGCTACTTCGACTACTCGGCGGGCCGGCTCGGCTGGCGCACGCTCGACTTCGAGGTGGAGGTGCTCCCGACCGGCGACTTCCAGGGCACCCCGGTGATGAACTACAACGACGCGGACGTGCCGTTCACGCGCATCCACGAGTTCCGCCACTTCCACCCGGAGCGGAAGTCGTACCCGACGGACAAGACCGTCATCATGCGGGAGTTCGGCCGGTTCGCCAAGGACGACGACGAGCCCTACTACCCGATCAACACCCCCGACGACCGCGACATGCTCGCCACCTACCGCGACCTCGCGAAGGCGGAGACGGCGTCGTCGAAGGTGCTCTTCGGCGGTCGCCTCGGGACCTACCAGTACCTGGACATGCACATGGCCATCGCCAGTGCGCTGACCATGTTCGACAACACGCTGGCGCCGCACCTGAGCGACGGTGCGCCGCTGGCCGAGGGAGAGACTGAATGACCGCTGCGTCAGCAGAAGCCGCACCGACCAAGGCCGTCAGCCTGCTGCAGCGCGTGATCTTTCCGCGCCCGGGCGAGCCCCTCGACGTGCGGTCGCTGTACCTCGTCGAGTCGGAGAGCAACTCCTCGCGCGCCCACGCGCCCGAGCGGACCAGTGTGAAGCTCGGCGCCGAGTCCGAGGTCAGCTTCGCCACCTACTTCAACGCCTTCGCCGCGTCGTACTGGCGCCGCTGGAGCGTGCTCGACTCGGTGGTCCTGCGGGTGGAGGTGCGCGGCACCGCCCGCGTGGACCTGTACCGCTCCAAGATCGACGGTGCGCGCATCGCGATCGGCGGCGGTCTGGTCGAGGGTCTCGCTGCCGGGAGTGAGTCGAACGACGTCCGCGTGTTCGAGTACGAGACCGACCTCGGGCCGTTCGAGGACGGCGGCTGGATCTGGTTCGACATCACCACCGACACCGAGACCGAGGTCCTGTCGGCGGGCTGGTACGCGCCGATCGAGCCGACGCGGGGGAGCGCCAACGTCACCGTCGGCATCCCGACGTTCAACCGGCCGGGCGACGCGGTCGCCGCACTGACCGCGCTCACCTCGGACCCGATGGTCGACGCGGTGATCGACGCCGTGCTGATGCCCGATCAGGGCAACCGCAAGGTCGTCGACGAGGACGGCTACGACCTCGCCGCCGAGCGACTCGGCGACCGGCTGCACATCTTCGACCAGGGCAACCTGGGCGGATCGGGCGGGTACGCCCGGATCATGTACGAGGCGTTGCGCCTGACCGACAGCCCGTACGTCCTGTACATGGACGACGACATCATGATCGAGCCCGACTCGATCCTGCGCGCGCTGGCGATGTCGCGGTTCGCGAAGACGCCGATGCTCGTCGGCGGCCAGATGCTGAATCTGCAGGACCGCAGCCATCTGCACTGCATGGGCGAGGTCATCGACCGCAACCGCTTCATGTGGACCGCGGCCCCGTTCGTCGAGTACGACCACAACTTCGCCGAGTACCCGCTCAGCGACCGCGAGAACTCCAAGAACCTGCACCGGCGCATCGACGTCGAGGGCAACGGCTGGTGGATGTGCATGATCCCGCGCGAGGCCGCGGAGACCATCGGCCTGCCGATGCCGCTGTTCATCAAGTGGGACGACTGGGAGTACGCCCTGCGCGCCGCGCGGGCGGGCTACCCGACCGCGACCATCCCGGGCATCGCGATCTGGCACATGGCCTGGAGCGACAAGGACGACGCGATCGACTGGCAGGCGTACTTCCACCTGCGCAATCGTCTGGTAGTCGCGTCGATCTACACCGACGGCTCCATCGACGGCATCCTGAAGTCGATGGCGAAGGCCACCGCAAAGCACCTGCTGTGCCTGGAGTACTCCACGGTCGCGATCCAGAACGAGGCGATCCGGGACTTCCTCGCGGGCCCGGACCACATCCGCTCCCTGCTGCCGACGGCGCTGGGGAAGGTCGCGCAGATCCGCAAGGGATTCCCCGACGCGGTCGTGCTGCCGTCGGCCACCGATCTGCCGACCACTACGGGGGAGGCCACCGCTCTCGGCGTCAACGCGCCGAAGGGGCCGATCGCCAAGGTCAAGGCGCTCGCCGCCGCGGTCGTCAACAACGCCCGCCCGGCCGATCCCCGTCACCACAGCGTGCCGCAGGCGAACTACCCGCCGATCGAGGCCCGCTGGTTCTCGCTGGGCCGGGTCGACGGTGTCACGGTGACCACCGCCGACGGTCGTGGCGTGGTGTACCGCCAGCGTGACCGCGACAAGATGCTGGCGCTCGGCGCCGAGTCCGCGGCGCTTCTCAAGCAGCTGCGCGACGAGTTCGACGCCAAGCGCCGCGAGTACCGCGCCGCGCATGACGATCTGGTGAGCAAGGAGAGCTGGGCCCGTGTCTTCGGAATCGATTGATCAGACCGCGGTGGCGGAACCCGCGACCGGCGAGGCCGCGGTGCTGGTCGCCGTGCAGTCCGCGATCGCGGACCGCCCGGGCGTGCTCGAAGGCGCCCGCGGACTGTCCCACTTCGGTGAGCACTCGCTCGGCTGGCTCGCGCTCGCCGGCGCAGGCGCCTACGCCGCGCATCGTCGCGGTGACGTGACCGCGCGCCGCCGGTACCTCGAAGCCGGTGCGGGCGCCTTCGTCGCGCACGCCGCGTCCGTGGTGATCAAGCGCGTGATCCGTCGCAAGCGCCCGAGTCACCCGGACATCCGCGTCGGCGTCGGAACGCCCAGCAAGCTGAGCTTCCCATCGAGCCACGCGACGTCGACCACCGCCGCCGCGATCCTGCTCGGGCGTGCCACGGGCAGCCCGGCGGCGCAGGTTCTGGTGCCCGCGGCGGTCGTGCCGCCGATGCTGCTTTCGCGTCTCGTCCTGGGTGTCCACTACCCTTCCGATGTGGCCGCCGGCGCGCTCGTCGGTGCAGTGACCGCCGGAGCGGTGATCGCCGCCGATGCAAACGCCCGCAAACGAGACTCGAGCAAGTGAGGAACCACCGATGAGTGAGGAGCCGATCGAGCACGGCGTCCCCGGTCCGCCGAAGAACTTGGCGACAGGTCTGATCAAGGCGCTCCGCCCGCGTCAGTGGGTGAAGAACGTCCTGGTGCTGGCTGCACCGCTGGCCGCCGGAACCGAAGTCCTCAAGGACTCCGAGCGGATGCTCAACGTCGGCGTCGCCTTCGTCGCGTTCTGCATGGTCGCGTCGTCGATCTATCTGATCAACGACGCCCTCGACGTCGAGGCCGATCGTCAGCACCCGACCAAGCGCTTCCGCCCGATCGCCGCGGGCGTGGTCCCGCGCAACCTCGCATTCGTGCTCGCGGTGATCCTCGCCGCGGGATCGATCGGGGTCTCGTTCATCGCGAACTGGCAGACGGCCGTCACCATCGCCGTGTATCTGGCCGTCCAGCTGGGTTACTGCTTCGGCCTGAAGCATCAGGCCGTCGTCGACATCTGCATCGTCTCCTCGGGCTTCCTGCTGCGCGCGATCGCCGGTGGCGTGGCCGCCGAGATCGACCTGTCGAAGTGGTTCCTGCTGGTCATGGCCTTCGGTTCGCTGTTCATGGCGGCGGGCAAGCGGTACGCCGAACTGCAGCTCGCCGAGCGCACGGGCGCCAAGATCCGCAAGTCTCTCGAGTACTACACCACCACCTACCTGAGGTTCGTGTGGACGCTCTCGGCCACCGCCGTGGTGCTCTGCTACGGCCTGTGGGCCTTCGACGGCATTCACTCGCAGAACGTCTACTACGCGATCTCGATGGTGCCGTTCACCGTCGCGATCCTCCGCTACGCCGTCGACGTCGACGGTGGCCAGGCGGGCGAGCCGGAGGACATCGCCCTGGGCGATCGGGTCCTGCAGTTCCTGGCGGTGGCGTGGGTCGTCCTGGTGGGTGTTGCGGTCTATGTCCCGGTCTGACGAGAGCTCTTCGACCTCCCACCCCGACGATGTGACGGCGCTGATCCCGATCGTCTCGGACGAGTCGGACGACGATCACGTCGCCGAACCGCCGGCCGAGGACCCGGCTCCCGCCGATTCGCGGCCAGGCCGCCGCCACCTCATCGCGCCGATCGCGAGCTTCTCGATCGGCGCGATCGCGGTCACCGTGCTGTTCGCGATCGGCGCCTGGCAGCGCCGCTGGATCGCCGACGACGGCCTGATCGTGCTGCGCACCGTGCGGAACCTGCTCGCGGGCAACGGACCGGTCTTCAACGCGGGCGAGCGCGTGGAGGCGAACACCTCGACCGCGTGGACCTACCTGATCTGGTTCTGGAGCTGGGTGACCGGCGCGGAACACACCGAGTACGTCGCCCTGTGGGTCGCGCTGGTGCTGTCGGTGGCCGCGCTGCCGCTGGCCATGTACGGCACCGCCCGCCTGTACGGCCGCCGCGTGCTCGGCCCCGGTATCACCCTGCTGCTGCCGCTGGGCTCGATCATCTACATCGTCATCCCGCCCGCGCGCGACTTCGCCACCTCCGGGCTCGAGAACGGCATGGTGATCTTCTGGATCGCTGCCCTGTGGTGTCAGTTCCTGGCCTGGGGCCGTCGTGATCCGGGCGATCGCAGCGCGCGGTCTCGGGCCGCGTTCCTCGCACTGACCTTCACCGCGGGAATCGCACCGCTGATCCGGCCCGAGATCACCATCCTCGGTGCCCTGGTGCTGCTCGTGCTGTTCGTCTCGCGGATCGGCTGGCGCATGCGCGTGGCCATGGTCGTCGTCGCGGGCGCAGTGCCCGTCGGCTACCAGATCTTCCGGATGGGTTACTACGCGGTGCTGGTCCCGAACCCGGCGATCGCCAAGGACGCGAGCGGCTCCAAGTGGCAGCAGGGCTTCGCGTACCTCGACAATCTCTTCAGCCCGTACACCCTGCTGCTGCCGGTGATCGTCGCCGTGGTGATCGGGGTCGTGCTCGCCGTCGGCTCGTACCTGACCCGACGCGACCGCCGGACCGAGTCCGGTGCGTCGACCGCAACGCACGACGTGATCGACGCGGATCCGCACTCCTTCTCCTCGCGCGCGCGCCGGGCGTGGTCGACGATGGTCGACCGGGTGCAGTCGCAGAACGCCGTCGTCGCCACCGTCGTGGTGGCCGGCCTGATTCTCGGCCTCTACTGGCTCCGTCAGGGCGGCGACTTCATGCACGGCCGCGTGCTGCTGGCTCCGCTGTTCATCCTGCTGCTTCCGGTGATGGTGATTCCGGTGACCGTTCCGGCCACGCTGTCGACCAGACGCTCGCGCTACCAGCTGGTGGCCGGTCTGCTCCTGCTCGGTGGGTTCATCACCACCGTGTGGTGGGGAGTGGCCGTCAATCAGACGGTGTTGCCGAACGCCGGCATGGACATCGGGCGTGACGGCATCGTCGACGAGCGGCGGTTCTACGTCACGAACATGGGCAATGAGAATCCCGTCACCGCGGAGGACTACCTCGAGTACCCGCGCATGCGGGCGATGGTCGAGAAGATCCACGAGACGGAGGCCGAAGGCGGCGGGGTGATCCTGCCGTCGGCGAACTTCGACGAGTGGTACGTCGCGCCGTTGCCGAAGCATCTGGCGCCGGGCATTCCGCGTGAGACGACGGTCTACTTCCTCAATCTGGGCATGACGAGCATGAACGCGCCTCTGAACGTCCGCGTGGTCGATCAGATGGGCCTCGCGTACCCGCTGGCCGCGCATACGCCGCGACTGACCGATGGACGCATCGGCCACGACAAGCATCTGCCGACCGAGTGGGTGGTCGCCGAGAGCGGCAGTGTCTCGGGCTTCCCGGCGTTCATCGATCGCGACGACGTGAAGATGGCGAAGGTCGCACTGACCTGTCCGATGACACAGGCGCGGTTCGCCTCGTACAAGGGCACGTGGTCGTTCGCTCGGTTCCGGCACAACCTCCGAGAGGCCGCTGAGTTCAACAGCTACCGGATCGCTCGTGAGCCCAAGTACGAGATTCAGCGCTGCGGACTGCAGATGCCGCCGGGCCTGAGTGAGGGCTGAGGTTCTGTTCGGGCAATCCTGAGACGGCGACGTGTCAGTTCGGTCTCACCGAGTGGCATCACAGGTATCGAAACGGTAACGTCCAGCTTCGGTTGCACGATAGACACGTCGTGGTCGAAGCAAAGGTGAGAGCTCTTGCGGAGGCCGTGCACGGTGCGCCAGCACCTGCTTGTGATTGCGGTCACAGGGTTTGGTGAGGGTAGGTGAGTCTAATAGGCTCGCTCTATCTGGTTGCAGATGTGACTTATGTGACGTCAACGGACGGCACCCATGCGTGCCGCAGAGGTTCGCACACAGCCTGAGGGTTGTATGTGAACGCAGAAGCAGAGTTAGGGAGAATGCAGTCAATGCGCGTAGCTAAGAGCAAACCGCAGGCCGGCCATCGCCGGTTCACCGCGGTCCTCGTCGCAGTGCTCACTGCCATGGGCCTGATGGGCACCGCGATCGGCGCCGGACAGGCCAGTGCCGCGTCGTACGCGGGGTTCTGGATCGACGCCTGCGGCATGCCGACCAACGGTGCCTTCGGCAACAAGTCGATGGCCCCCGGTCAGGTGAAGGTTCAGGCTTGGCGCAAGCCGGGCAACACCCGCACCGTGATCCTGCTGGACGGTATGCGTGCGCGCTACGACCGCAGCGGCTGGGACATCGAGACCAACGCTCGCGCGATGGCCGACCGCGGCGTCAACGTCGTCATGCCCGTCGGTGGTCCGGCGAGCTTCTACACCGACTGGGACGCGCCGTCGAACTTCAACGGTCAGCGCAAGGCCTACAAGTGGGGCTGCGTGCTCGACAAGCGTCTGGTTCCCGCGCTGCGCAGCAAGGGCTTCGCCAGCAAGGGCGGCAAGTACGCGATCATGGGCCTGTCGATGGGCGGCGGCGCCGCTCTGACCCACGCGGCTCAGCGACGTGATCTCTACTACGCGGCCGGCTCGCTCTCGGGTTACCTGACCCTGTCGGCGCCCGGCATGCGCACCGCGCTGCGTCTGGCGATGCTCGACGTCGAGCCCGCACCGTGGAACGTCGATGCGATGTGGGGCCCGCCGTGGAGCCCGCGCTGGACGGCCAACGATCCGTTCATGCTCATCAACCGCATGCATGGCCTGAAGGTCTTCGTCGGCTCGGGTAACGGATTCTTCGGTCGCTACAACTACCCGCAGAACACCTTCGACGACCTGTTCAAGGGCACCCCGCTGGAGCTTCTGGCGTTCGCCCAGGCCAAGGCGTTCGAGGCTGCCGCATTCGTCCAGGGCGTCCCGGTGATGTCCTACTCCGCGAACGGCACCCATGCCTGGGGCTACTGGAGCGACATGCTCTGGAACGCGAAGGCCCGCGGGTTCTTCAACTGATCTGACGGCCGGCCTCCTCGAGGCCGTCCTGCAGAGCCGCGACATCTGAGCCGCGACATCGTTTCGACGATGTCGCGGCTCAGTCTTTTCTCAGGTTCCAATGAGAAACTCCAGTCACAAAATTCACACGCGTCACAGCGTGGCGCGCACAACTCGGTGCGGTTCCCGTGTAGAAAGCACGGGAGGCGCTCCGTGTTTTCTACCCGCGGAGCCAGCGGCTACAGCCGGGACTTGTGGAGGAGCACGCAGTGAAGATCTGGACCAAGACGACCGCCGCGAGGCGTGGCGCGGCGAGTGTCGCGGTGGCCGTTTCCCTGGTCGCGGCCGGAGCCGGCCCGGCGCTGGCCGACCCTGCGCCCAAGCCGACCCAGCAGGCGCCGGCCAAGCCCGCACCCAAGCCGAAGACCGACAAGCCCGCACCGGCGAAGCCTGCGGCCAAGACGCCGCCGGCCAAGCCCGCTCCGCCGGCGACCGTGACCAAGACGTACTGGTACAGCGCGCACCGCGTGGCGCTGTGGGTGCATTCGCCCGCGATGAACACCGACATCCAGGTGCAGTTGCTGCTGGCCCGCGACTGGTTCTCGAACCCGGGAGCCAAGTTCCCGCAATTGACCATGCTCGACGGCCTGCGCGCGCAGGACGATCAGAACGGCTGGCTGATCAACACGAACGCCGAGCAGTTCTACCAGGACAAGAACGTCAACGTGGCGCTGCCGGTCGGCGGTGAGTCGAGCTTCTACACGGACTGGAAGGAGCCCGACCGCGGCAAGAACTACCAGTGGGAGACGTTCCTCATCCACGAGTTGCCGCCGATTCTCGAGGGCCAGTGGCGCTCGACGGATGTGCGCGGGATCGAGGGGCTGTCGATGGGTGGCTCCGCGGCGATGATGCTCGCCGCACGGAACCCCGGCTTCTACAAGTTCGCCGCGTCGTTCTCGGGCATCCTGCAGATGTCGTCCTACGGAATGCCGCAGGCAGTCCAGTTCGCGCTGCGCGACGGCGGCGGCTACGACTCGATGAAGATGTTCGGACCGCCGACCGACCCGGCGTGGAAGGAACACGATCCGTACGTGCTGGCCGACAAGCTCCGCGGCACCAGCCTCTACGTCTCGTCGGGCAACGGCGTCGTCGGCCCGCACGACAAGCCGTCCGACATCCCGCTGCTGGCCACCAACTACTCCGGCGTCGGCCTCGAGGTGCTCTCCCGGATCACCAGTCAGCAGTTCGCCGCCCGGCTGAACAAGCTCGGCATCCCGGGGCAGGCCGTGTACCGGCCGTCCGGAACCCACACCTGGCCGTACTGGGAGTTCGAGATGGCTCAGGCGTGGCCGCAGGCCGCCGGCGCCCTCGGCCTCGGCAGCGACAAGGTGGCCTGCCAGGTCGGTGACGCCTTCAAGAAGGCGCCCCAGATCAAGGACCTCGGCGGTTGCCTCACCCCGCAGTACCCGGTTCCGGGCGGCGCGGCGCAGGACTTCCGCAACGGACGGATCTTCACCGGACCGCAGGGACCGAAGGTCGTCGGCGGTGCCATCGGCGGCGCCTACGTTCCGGCCGCCGACCGCCTCGGCCTGCCGACCAGCGATGAGATGACCGGTCGCGACGGGGTCAAATTCAACACCTTCGAACGCGGCAAGATCACCTGGACCCCGCAGGGCGGCGCGCGGGTCGAGTGACCTGCCCGACCGTCCCAGTGCCGCTGTCTGAGTTTCGTCTGAGGAATTGCCATGTCTTCGCAGGTAAACCCCTTTGCGTGGCGGGAAGCCCGCAATGGCGGCGGTAGGCTGGCCGTCATGACTGCCAAGTACATCCGGATCGCCGCCGCGGCGGGCGCCCTCGCCGTAGCGGTGGGAGCGCTCACCGCGTGCAGCGATTCGTCGACTGCCAGCGCTCCGATCGGCACCGAGCCAGTCACGACCACCACGATGCCCGGTACCGACTCGAGCAAGGCGTCGGTCTCGTCGGAAGCCTCCAAGCAGGCCGCGGACGGCGCGTCCAAGGCCGCGGTGTCGCCGCCGGACACCAAGCCGAACGCCACCACCACGCCTCCGGCCAACTTCCCCGGCGGCTCGCCGCCGCCCAGCGGGATCAAGCTGAGCGACAAGGACAAGGCCTACCTCTCGGACCTGAAGAAGCAGAACGTCTCGTTCATGGGCGACGACGACAACAACGTCGCGTTGACCATGGGGCACTACGTGTGCGACGCCAAGACGCAGAAGGCCGACCCGATGCTGGTGAAGGCCTATGTGCGGGCCGCGATCGGTCCGATGACCAAGAGTGACGCCGAGGCCAATACCAAGTCCGACAAGGTCATCGCCGCGGCAGAGAAGAACCTGTGCTGAAGCGCCGCCGAATCGGGCGGCTGCTGTTGATCGTTCTGGTGCTGGCGCTGATCGCTGCGCTGCTGATCGGATTCCTGATCTATCAGTCGCTCAAGCCGCCGCCCCCGCCGCCCGGTCCGGGCACCGGACCCGCCACCACGACGCAGCCGGAGAACCGGCCGCAGGCGCAGCCCGCCGACTGTCCGGACGTGCTGACCCTGGTCATCCCGGGGACGTGGGAGTCGAGCGCGAAAGACGATCCGTACAACCCCACCGCGAACCCGAAGTCGCTGATGCTGAAGGTGTCCTCGCAGCTCGAGAACGAGTTTCCGACGGCCCGCACCGAGGTCTACACGGTTCCGTACAAGGCGCAGTTCCGCAATCCGACGAATCTCGCCGATCGCCAAGCCACGTACAACGATTCGCGTGCGCAGGGCACTCGCCGGGCGAACGCGAAGCTGCAGAAGACCCATGAGCACTGCCCGCTCACGCGTTACGTCCTGATGGGCTTCTCTCAGGGTGCCGTCATCGCGGGCGACATCGCGGGCGATATCGGCAACGGACGCGGGCCGATCCCCGCAGCCGACCAGGATCTGGTTCTGGGCGTCGGTCTGATCGCCGACGGCCGTCGTCAGCCGGGAGGCCAGCACGACGTCCCGCCGAGTCCGCCCGGCGTCGGAGCAGAAGTCGCCCTGGGCGGCTTCGGCAGCCTGGTTCCGGGCATCGAGATGTCGGGGGCCCGCAGCGGCGGGTTCGGCGACCTCACCGACCGGACGTACTCGATCTGCGCCCCTGGCGACCTCATCTGCGACTCGCCGACGGTCACCAACCCGCTCAACGCCATCAGCCAGCTGGCGAACGCGGCGAACAACCCGGTACACGCCATGTACGCGACGACTCGCTATTGGAAGTCCGACAGCGGACAGAGTGCGACGCAGTGGATGTACGCGTGGTCGTCGAAGCTGATCGAGGGTGCTCCGCACCCGTCCCACGAGTGAATGACGAGACGGCGGCCACAGACCTTGGTCGGTATCGGTGCCGGTCAGCTTGGGTCACGGGCCTGCCTGCGTTAACCTTCTCGGGTTGGGGTCCGTGTGGCGGACCGCAGACCTATGAGGAGAACGCTTCGTGACGACTGCCAAAGACTCGTCGACGCATGACGCCGACGGACTTCGGAAGTTCCGGTTCGGCGCGGGTGGCGAGGGCAACAAGGACGAGGGCGGCGCCCGCAAGTTCGTCAAGCTCGCCCAGACTGCCGAAGAGTATGGGTACGACACTTTCGCGATCCCGGATCACATGGGCAACCAGGTGGGTCCGCTCGCGGCGCTCGGGGCACTCTCCCAGGCCACCAGCACCATCCGGCTCGCGACATCCGTCCTGGCCAACGGCTTCCGTCACCCGGCGGTGCTGGCCAAGGAGGCCACCACCATCGACGTGCTGTCGAAGGGCCGCCTGGAACTGGGCATCGGCTCGGGCTGGATGAAGGAGGAGTTCGACAAGGCGGGCATCGAGTTCGGCACGCCCGGTGAGCGCATCCGCAAGCTCGACGAGGCGCTGACGATCCTCGACCGGCTGATGCGCGGCGAGACAGTCGACTTCGACGGCGAGTTCTACCAGATCAAGGGACTCGAAGGCTCGCCGCGGCCGCGTCAGGGGCCACGACCGCCGATCGCGGTCGGCGGCGGTGGGCCGAAGATGCTGGCGCTGGCGGCCAAGCACGCCGACATCATCTCGGTGGCGACCGGCACCACCCGCGAGGGCAAGCTCCGGTTGTCGGACATGACGATCGAGAAGACGATCGAGCGCGTCGACCGGATCCGGCAGGCCGCGGGCGAGAGGTTCGACCAGATCGAGCTGAACTGGACCATCGCGACCATCGTCGTCACCGACGACCGCGTGGCCACCGCGGAGATGGCGCTCAAGGCCCTGGAGCAGGGGTACCCGCCGAACATCGAGCGGGACGTGGAGCTGTCCGTCGACGACATCCTGTCGTCGCCGTACCTGGCCTTCGGCAGCTTCGAGGAGATCGCCGAGCAGATTCGCGAGGTCCGACGCCGGACCACGATGAGTTACGTGGGAGTATTCCCGACGCAGATGGACGCCTTCGCGCCCGTCATCCCGCTTCTGCGGGGAGAGTAAACTAACCGAGGTTTTCGTACGTTCGGGGGGACGCGGCAGGGGTGTGCCGAGGGTGGACGCGTGCGGATCAAGTGATGGAGACCGCGCATAACAGCGCGGGTACAGGAGTTATTGGATGCTGAATACCGAGTTCGAGCAGTTCCTCGACGAGACCGGCAACCTTCATTTCGAAGATGACGTGACGCTGGTCGACTACGTCGAGCGCAACGTGCGGGAACAGGCCGACACCCTGGCCTACCGGTTCCTCGATTTCAGCCGCGAGCGCGACGGTGAGCGGATCGACCTCACCTGGGCGCAGTTCGGCAAGCGGCTGCGCGCCGTCGCCGCACGACTGCAGCAGGTGACGCAGCCGGGCGATCGCGTGGCGATCCTCGCTCCGCAGTCGCTGGAGTACGTGATCGGCTTCTTCGCCTCGCTCTACGCGAGCAACATCGCGGTGCCGCTGTTCAGCCCCGACGAGCCGGGACACACCGATCGTCTGGTCGCGGTCCTCGCGGACTGTCAGCCGTCGGCGATCCTGACCTCGACGAAGTCGGCCGAGGCCGTCCGCGACTTCTTCTCCGACCGCCCGGCCAAGGATCGTCCGCGCGTCATCGCCGTCGACGCAGTGCCGGACTCGGTGGGGGCGACCTGGGTTCCGCCGGTCGCCGACCGCAACAGCCTCGACTCCGTCGCGTACCTGCAGTACACCTCGGGCTCCACTCGCGTGCCCGCGGGCGTCGAGATCACGTACGAGGCCGTCGCCGCGAACTGCCTGCAGATCTACGACACCATCGAGATCGACCGGAACGCGCGCGGCGTCACCTGGCTGCCGATGTTCCACGACATGGGCCTGCTGACGGTCATCCTCCCGGCGCTCGGCGGACGGTACGTGACGATCATGAGCCCGCAGGCGTTCGTGCGCCGGCCCGGGCGATGGATCCGTGAGCTCGCGGCGGTCGACGATCACGCCCCGACTTACGCGGCGGCACCCAACTTCGCCTACGAGCACGCCGCCGCCCGCGGACTGCCGCACGAGGGCGAGTCGCTCGACCTGTCGAACGTGATCGGTCTGATCAACGGCTCCGAGCCGGTCACCGTCAGTTCGATGCGCAAGTTCAACGAGGCGTTCGCGCCCTACGGACTGTCGCCGAAGGCGATCAAGCCCTGCTACGGCATGGCCGAGGCCACGCTGTTCGTGTCGGCCACCCAGCGCGACAACGAGGCGCTGATCAACTACGTCGACCGCGACAAGCTGAACCAGGGTGAGTTCGTGCCCGTCGACGCCGACGCCGAGGGCGCCGTCGCGCAGGTCTCGTGCGGTCAGGTGGCGCTGAGTCAGTGGGCCGTGATCGTCGACCCGGAGACCGGTGAGGAGCAGCCCGACGGCCGTGTCGGCGAGATCTGGCTCAATGGCATGAACATCGGCGAGGGCTACTGGAACAAGGACGAGGAGACCGTCGCCACGTTCCACAACTCCGTCGCCAAGATGCTCCCGACCGGCAGCCACGCCGAGGGTGCACCCGACGACAACCGCTGGATGCGGACCGGCGACTTCGGCGTCTGGTACGACGGCGAGCTGTACATCACCGGCCGCGTCAAGGACCTGGTGATCGTCGACGGCCGCAACCACTACCCGCAGGATCTCGAGTTCAGCGCGCAGGAGGCCAGCCCCGCGCTGCGCCCGGGCTTCGTCGCCGCATTCGCGGTGCCGTCGAACCAACTCCCGCGTGAGGTCTTCGAGAACGGTCACAGCGGTCTCACATACGACGCCGACGACGCGTCCGAGCAGCTGGTGGTCGTCGCCGAGCGCGGTCCGGGCCGCCGGAGCGATCCGCAGGAGATCGCGGACATCGTCCGCGCCGCGGTCGCCGGTCGGCACGGAGTGATGGTCCGCGACCTGCTCCTGGTGCCCGCGGGGTCGATCCCGCGTACGTCGAGCGGCAAGATCGCCCGGCGCGCCACCAAGGCGGCATACATCGACGGAACCCTCCGCGGTGGCTACCAGCAGACGGCATTCCCCGACGCGGACGCATGAGACAGCGGCAGGCCCGGTATGTCACGACGTGACGTACCGGGCCTGTTTGCTATGACACGCTCTTATAACGATTAACGTGATCGGTAGGCTGGACCTGATGTCTGAAACTGAAAACACTGCATCGACGGAGAACGCCGGCTCGAACGGCGAGACCGTCGGCGATCTGACCGTCGAAGATCTGCGCGACTGGCTGCGAGCCTGGGTCGCCGAGGCGACCGGGCAGCCCGCGGACAACATCTCCGTCGATCGGCCCATGGAGGAGTTCGGACTGTCGTCCCGCGACGCCGTGGCGCTGGCCGCGGACGTCGAGGACAAGACGGGTGTCGTGCTCACCGCGACGGTCGTCTACACCCATCCGACGATCGCGTCGCTCGCCAAGCGCGTGATCGAGGGCGACCCGGACGCCGGTCTCGACGTCGAGGCCGACCGGTTCTGGGAACGCGAACGGTCCGCCGACGACGACATCGCGATCGTGGGTCTCGCGACCCGCTTCCCGAAGGCGGGGAACACCCCGGAGTCCACGTGGGAGGCGCTGATCGGCGGTTCCGACGGCATCAGCGATCTGCCCGACGACCGCTGGCTGGAGTTCAAGGCCGATCCGCGGTTGGCCGAGGCCATCGAGAACGGCAACGTCCACGGCGGCTATCTGGACGACGTCAAGGGCTTCGACGCCGACTTCTTCCAGATGAGCCCCCGCGAGGTCGAGAACGTCGACCCGCAGCAGCGCCTCGCTCTGGAACTGACGTGGGAGGCGCTCGAGCACGCACACATCCCGCCGAGCGACCTGCGCGGCGGACAGGTGGGCGTCTTCATGGGCACCTCCACCAACGACTACCAGATGCTGGCGACACTCGGCCTCGGCGAAGGTGCGTCGGAGACGGCGGCGTACGCCCTCACCGGCACGGCGACGTCGATCATCGCCAACCGGGTGTCGTACTTCTTCGACTTCCACGGACCGTCGCTCGCGATCGACACCGCGTGCTCGTCATCCCTGGTGGCCGTGCATGAGGGCGTGCGGAGCCTGCGGAACGGCGACTCCGACGTCGTCGTCGCCGGCGGCGTCAACATGCTGATCACACCGGCCGCCACGCTCGGCTTCGACCAGATCGGCGCACAGGCCGAGGACGGCCGGATCAAGGCCTTCTCGTCGGACGCGAACGGCATGATCCGCGCCGAGGGCGGCGGCGTGTTCGTCCTCAAGCGCATGGCCGACGCCCGCCGCGACGGCGACACCGTGCTCGCGGTGGTGGCCGGTTCCGCGGTGAACTCCGACGGCCGGTCCAACGGCATCTTCGCGCCCAACCCGGAGGCGCAGGTGGAGGTGCTGCGTTCGGCGTACACCGACGCCGCGATCGATCCGCGCACCGTCGACTACGTCGAGGCGCACGGTACGGGCACCGTGCTCGGCGACCCGATCGAGGCCGACGCCCTCGGCCGCGTGGTCGGCCGCGGCCGCACCGGCGACGCGCCGATGCTGCTCGGCTCGGCCAAGACCAACTTCGGCCACATGGAGTCGGCCGCCGGCGCGGGCGCGCTCGCGAAGGTCGTGCTGTCGTTGCAGAACGACCGGCTGCCCGCGTCGCTGAACTATGTCGGACCCAACCCGTACATTCAGTTCGAGGCCACGAACCTGCGCGTGATCACCGAACCGACCGACTGGCCGCGCTACTCCGGCCACGCGATCTCCGGTGTCTCGGGTTTCGGCTTCGGCGGAACCAATGCGCACATCGTCGTCCGCGAGGTGCTGCCGTCCGACTACGACGACGCCGCGCAGGCGCCGGTCGAGGTGGCGGCGCAGGCCCCTGTCGTCGATGAATTCGACGATGACGACGACTACCTGACCGAGGCCGAGCGGGCCGTGCTCGCGGCGCAGGCGAAGAAGGCACCGGTCGTCGCGGAGGCCCCTCCGGTGGATCCGGCGGACGGTTTCGCGCCCGCCGCCGTCGAGGGCGCCGTGGTGCCGCTGGTGATCTCCGGCTTCCTGGCCTCGCGCCGGCGCAAGGCCGCGGCCGACCTCGTCGAATGGCTGGAGTCGGACGAGGGCAAGCAGACGCCGCTGGTCCAGATCGGTCGCGCGCTGGCCCATCGCAACCACGGTCGTACCCGATCCGTCGTGATGGCGCGGACCCACGAGGACGCGGTCAAGGGCATGCGTGCCGTCGCCGACGGCAAGGCGCTCCCGTTCGTCTACACCTGCGACTCGCCGGATGCGGCGTCGGCCGTCTGGCTGCTGTCGGGCTTCGGTTCGCAGCACCGCAAGATGGCCAAGCAGCTGTACACGGAGAACCCGGTGTTCGCGAAGTACGCCGATCGCGTCGACGAGTACATCCAGCGCGAGCTGGGCTACTCGATGGTCGAGATCTTCCTCGACGACGCCCGGACCTACGAGATCGAGACCGCGCAGATCGGCATCTACACCATCCAGGTGGCGCTCGCCGACACCATGCGTCATTATGGCGCCGAGCCCGGCGTGCTGGTGCCGCACTCGATGGGTGAGGCCTCGGCCGCGTACATCAGCGGCGGGCTGTCGTTGGAGGACGCGACCCGCGTGATCTGCCAGCGCTCGCGCCTGATGGGCGAGGGCGAGGCGATGCTGACCGGCGACGCCGTGCGGTTCATGGCGCTGGTCGAATACAGCGCCGACGACATCAACGACGTCCTGGTCGACTACCCCGATCTGGAGATCTGCGTCTATGCGGCCCCGACGCACACCGTCATCGGTGGGCCGGGCCCGCAGGTGGATGCGATCGTCGCGCGCGCCGAGGCCGAGGGCAAGCTGGGCCGCAAGCTGCAGACCAAGGGCGCCAGCCACACGTCGCAGATGGACCCGCTGCTCGGCGAGCTGTCGTACGAGATCACCGGCATCGAGCCGCAGCGACTGAAGTACGGCGTCTACAGCTCGGTGGATCGCGAGACCTTCTACCGCCCGGGCACGCCCGACGTCTTCACGATCGAGTACTACCTGAAGGGACTGCGGCACAGCGTCTGGTTCGCCCAGGCCATCGCGAAGTCCGTGGAGGCCGGTCACCGTACGTTCGTCGAGCTGTCGCCGAACCCGGCGGTGCTGATCTCGGTCGCCGCGACCACCTTCGGCGCGGGCGTTCACGACGCCGAGCTCATCGAGACCCTCCGGCGCAAGGAGGACGAGAGCTACGGCCTGGTCAACGCGCTGATGAAGCTCTACGTGCACGGCCACCCGGTCGACGTCGCCTCACTGTTCGGCAGCGGACCGGACCAGCGTTTCGCGAACATTCCGCGCACGCGCTTCGAGCGCAAGCCGTACTGGATCGACGCGACGATCGCCTCCGGCTCGGGCGCGGGCTCGATTCCCGGTGCGCACGTCGCACTCCCCGACGGCAGGCACGCGTGGGAGGTCAACTCGTCCGCGGTCGTCGATCCGCGGGAGCTGGTACTCGCCGCGGCGAAGCAGGTGCTCGGCTCCGACGCGGCGATCGCCGCGGTGGAGGCGAGCGGTGAGTTCCCCGCCGACGGCACCGTGACCACCACGCTCACCCGCCATCCGGGCGGCGCCGCGATCAGTGTCCACGCCGGACCGCAGGGTGGTTTCGCGCTGGTCTACCAGGCGGCGGTCACCGGTGCGCCGGTCGCGGGTGCGCCCGCGGTCGATGCTGCGGGGACACAGACCGCCGCGGATGCCGCGAAGGCCTCAGGCTTCGTCGACGAGAAGCTGGTGGTCGAGGACGAGGTGGTCGAGGACATCGGCAATCGCTGGAGTCCGGACTCGGGTGAGAGCGTCGGCGACCGTCTGGCAGTGATCGTCGGTGAGTCCATGGGTTACGACCCGGAGGACCTGCCGCGCGAGATCCCGCTGATCGAGCTGGGGCTGGACTCGCTGATGGCGGTCCGCATCAAGAACCGCGTCGAGTACGAGTTCGAGATCCCGCAGCTCCAGCTGCAGGCGATGCGTCAGGCCAACCTCTCCGACGTCGAGAAGTTCGTCGCCTTCGCGGTCACGCACCGCGATCAGCTCGACGAGTTGAACAACTCGGCCGACGGCGGCGAGCTCGACACCGCCGCGCTGAACGCCTACATCGACGAAGAACTGGCGAAGGATGCTTTGAAAGCGGAGGCGCCCCAGGCGCCGGAGCCTTCAAAGCAGGTTGAGGTCGCTGAGACTCCTCAGGCTGCGGACGCTGACCTTCCTCAGGCTGCGGATGCTGACCTTCCTCAGGCTGATCGAGTAAGCGAGGGAGCGGAGCGACCGAGCGCATCGAGATCCCCAGCCCCAGACGCCGACATCACCCCAGCCACCCCGGCCCCCACCATCACCGACCAGGCGTCGGTGGCGGAGGCCGCGGGGACGGACGTCCCGCCGCGTGATGCGGCCGAGCGCCTGGCGTACGGCGTCTACGCGGTCGTCACGGGCAAGTCGGCGGGCGGCGTGTTCAACAAGCTCCCGGTGCTCGACGAGGACACTGCGGAGAAGCTCACCGAACGGCTGAACGAGCGGACCGGCGGCGAGATCGACGTCGAGGACGTGCTCGATTCGGAGACCATCGAGGAGCTGTCGAACTACGTCCGTCAGCACATGGAGGCCTCGGCCGACATCGACGGCTTCCTCCGGTTCCTGCAGGTGCCGAAGGACGCCGACGGCAAGTCGAAGCACACCTTCGAAACCACCGCGGGCGACCCGACGCCGATGCTCGTGTTCCACCCGGCGGGCGGCAACACCTCGGCGTACGAGGCGCTGCTCAAGCGACTGCCGGAGGATCAGCCGGTGATCGGCTTCGACCGCGTCGAGGGCACCATCGAGGAGCGGGTCCGGGAGTACATGCCGCGCCTGCGCGAGGTGCAGCCGCACGGTCCGTACGTGCTGGTCGGCTGGTCCCTCGGCGGTGCGCTGGCGTACGGCGCCGCGCAGCTGCTCCGCGAGCAGGGCGAGGAGATCGCGTTCGTCGGACTGATCGACGTCGTGCGTCCGAGCCAGGACGTTCCCGACACGCCGGAGAACAAGCGGGCGCGTCTGGAGCGGTGGAAGGCGTTCGCGATCAAGACCTACGGACTCGACGAGGACGTGCCGATCCCGATGGACCGGCTGGTCGCCGCCGACGACAACGAGCAGTTCGCGATCATCACCGAGATGATGTCGATGTCGGGCACCAAGATCCCCGGCGGCATCATCGAGCATCAGCGGACGTCGTTCCTCGACAACCGCGCGCTGACCGAGATCAATCCGTCGAAGTACGACGGCAAGGTGGTCCTCTACCGCGCCGACAAGATGCACGACGGCGCGATCGAACTGGAGCCGCAGTGGGCCGAGATCGATGAGGACGGTCGCTGGGGCGAGGTGGTCGACGATCTCGAGATCATCCACATCGGCGGCGACCATCTGGCTATCGTCGATGAGCCCTACGTCGCGAAGGTCGGAGCAGACCTGACTCGCCGCATGGCCGACCTCAAGACCGAGAAGTGACGGAAAGGGCGCACGGAGTGAGTGACACGACTGCTGCCAAGCTCGCCGACCTGCGCGAGAAGCTGGAACTGGCGAAGGAGCCCGGCGGCGAGAAGGCGATCGCCAAGCGCGCCAAGAAGGGCATCCTCTCGCCACGTGCCCGGCTGGAACTGCTGTTCGATCCCGGCACCTTCGTCGAGGTCGGAGCGCTCGCCAAGATGCCGGGCGCCGGCGAGACCGGTTACGGCGACGGTGTGGTCACCGGCCACGGCCTGGTGCACGGTCGTCCGGTCGCGGCGTTCAGCCACGACCAGACCGTGATGGGCGGCACCGTCGGCGAGATGTTCGGTCGCAAGGTGTCGGCGCTGATGGAATGGGCGGGCAAGCTCGGCTGCCCGATGGTCGGCATCAACGACTCCGCGGGTGCGCGCATCCAGGACGCCGTCACCTCGCTCGCCTGGTACGCCGAGATGGGCCGCCGCAACGACCTGCTCTCGGGTCTGGCGCCGCAGATCTCGGTGATCCTGGGCAAGTGCGCGGGCGGTGCCGTCTACACGCCGGCCAACACCGACATCCTGGTGGCGGTCGAGGACAAGAGCTACATGTTCGTCACCGGTCCGGACGTCATCAAGCAGACGACCGGCGAGGAGATCTCGGCGGAGGACCTCGGCAGCGCCCACAATCAGGCACGGTGGGGCAACATCCACCACATCGCCCCCGACGAGGCCGCCGCCTTCGAGTGGGTGCGCGAGTACCTGCAGTACATGCCGTCGAGCGCGCACGAGCAGCCGCCGGTCATCAACCCGGGCCTCGAGCCGGAGATCACCGAGTCGGATCTGAGCCTCAACGAGTTCATGCCCGACAATGACAACGCCGGCTACGACATGCGGGACATCATCATCCGTCTGTTCGACGACGGTGCCTTCCACGAGGTCGGCGAGCTCTTCGCGCCGAACATCCTGACCGGTTTCGCCCGCGTGGACGGTCGCAGCGTCGGCATCGTCGCCAACCAGCCGAGCGTGATGGCGGGCACCATCGACACCGACTCGTCCGAGAAGGCGACCCGCTTCGTGCGCATCTGCAATGCGTACAACATCCCGCTGATCTTCCTCGTCGACACCCCGGGCATCCTGCCCGGACTCGTCGAGGAGCAGAAGGGCACCATCCGGCGGTCGGGCAAGTTCCTGTACGCGTACGTGGAGGCGGACGTCCCCAAGATCACCGTGGTGCTGCGCAAGGCCTACGGTGGCGCGTACGCGGTGATGGGCTCCAAGCAGCTCGGCGCCGACATCAACTTCGCGTGGCCGACGGCCAAGATCGCCGTCATGGGCGCGGAGTCTGCGGCGGCGATTCTCACCCGTCGACAGACCGAGGGCCTGTCGGCCAACGACGCCGACAAGGTGCGCCAGGACTTCATCTCGTTCTACAACGCGATGATGGCCACGCCGTACCTCGCGGCGGAGAAGGGCTACGTCGACGCGGTGATCGAACCCGCGCAGACCCGCCTGCAGCTCCGCAAGGCGCTCGCACAGCTCCGTGACAAGCAGGTGCTGCGGAACCCGCGCAAGCACTACCTGATGCCGATCTAGTAGTCCGGCTCCGCACCGACTCGTGCCGTATTCCGTTACCCGATTCGGGTAACGGAATACGGCACAAGTCTTTTCGCTGACTGCGCGTCGCGGCGGACGGGTCATTCGGTCGGCGGACGGCAGATGGCGTGTCCGCCGGTGCGCTGGGAGTATGGCTGCGATTCGATATCGGACTGTTGATCTAAGGGGAACACCTTGCGGCCCAAATCTATTCGTCTGGCAGCCATGGCTGCCGCCGTGACCCTCAGTGCTGCGGGACTGGTGCACAGCGCGGTGCCGGTCGCTGCGGCGGATCCGGTGACGTGCGCCGCCGTGAACGCCGAGGCGGCCGCGATCGCCGCACAGGTGACACAGCTCAACGCCCGGATCCTCGCGCACAACGCGGCCGCGCCCGCCGCTGCGGCGGGCGGGACGGCCGCTCAGATCGCGTACAACCTGAATGCCGCGGAGCTCGCTGCGGAGAAGTCAGCGTTGATGGCGGCCATCGCCGCGCTCGAAGCGCAGGGTGTGAGCTGCGGCATCTCGGTCAGGATCCCTGACATCAAGGGATCCGGACCGGCGCCGAAGGCGCCCTCGGCGCCGGCTCCTCAAGCCCCCGCACCCCAGGTTCCAGGACCTCAAGCTCCAGCACCTCAAGCTCCAGCACCTCAGGTCCCGGCCCCGAGAGTTCCGACTCCGCCCTCCGCGCCGAAACCGACGTTGCCCGCACCGCCACCCGCCGCCCAGGCGGGGCCGACCGCGTCGGTGTCCAAACCCGCACAGCCGACGGTCGATCTCTCCCCGATGGCGCAGGTGATCACGCAGCTCGGGAAGGAGATCGGCGCGCAGTCGTACAGCCCGGCGCAGAGCTACGGTCCGAGCAATCTGCAGCCCGCGACGCTGCCGAACTCGATCACCAGCGGTCCCAACGCATTCCGTTGGACGCCGGCGCCGACCAATGCGATCGGCCCGGGTATGAGCCCGGAACAGATGACCGCACTGTCGTACGCGTGGTCGGCCATCACGAGCCCGGCCCTGACCGACATCGCCGCGGCGAACTCGCAGGGCCTGAGCTTCGAGCTCTACACGCCCGGACTCGGCGACGCGATCGGAAACAGCGCTCCGGTGGTCGTCGTGCACGGGAGCACGCGAATCTTCGCCGGACCGCTCGACTCGCTCGGCAGGCAGACCGCACTGGTGGCGCACCTGACCGAGGACGGAGATGCGCTCGGCGGTCCGACGGTCAGCGGCAAACCGCTCCCCGGAACGTCGAGTCAGCCCGGCCGACCCGCGTACGTCCGCGGACATCTCTGCCCGAAGACGGTCGGGTGCCCGGGAAATCTCCCGCAGTTCCTGTCGCCCGAGCTCGCCGTGATCAACAGCGGAACCGGACGTGACCTGGAACAGCTGGTGCGTCGGGTGGTGCACGGCAAGGAGGCGGGGGTCCCCGCGCAGGCCGTGACCTGGTGGCGAGTGCCCTTGTACAGCGGTGACCACATCCGGCCTTACGCCTACATGATCACCGCCTATGGTGACCAGGGCTGGTACCTGGCGCCCATGTATGTGCGCAACTACTGATCGCCGGACTGTCGGGGCTCAGCCGCCCCACACCGCCCGAGCACCGCTCTCACCGACGAGGAACACCATGACGATCGCGGCGATCGCGGCGGCGACCGTCGCCACTCGCGCGGCGATGTCGATCCATCCGATCACCTTTTCCGACAACGGAAGTCGATCGGTCACGACTGGCAGCTGAAGCAGGTAGAGCAGTGCCATCAGGCCGAACAGCGGTCCGACGGTCAAGATCAGCTCGTCGCCCAACTCGGTGTGATGTTCGAGCTGCGGCGTGGAACCGACCTTCTTCTCCAGGGATTCGCCCGCCGTCGTGGTGATCGGCACCGCGATCAGGGTGACCAGCGCGAGGATCGCGGGAAAGACGCCGAGAGCGGTGCGGGCCTTCGGCCAGACCGCGATGGCGATGGCCACCAGAGCGGTGACCGGAACGGCGACGACCACGAAATGCACCAGGAGGGGGTGCGCGGGCAATCCGTTGATTGTGTCCATGGGAGAGAATGTACGGGCTGGGAACGGCATGGGCAGCCCGGTCGGCCACGCTCACAGGATCGGTGAAGGCAGCTACGCCAAACCTTGCTTGCCGCATCGCTGACCTGTGACGATGATGGACAGATGACCAGTGACAGCGCATCTGAGACGTTGGGCGGACATCCGGACGAGCCGCACATCGGGGCGCTGGCCGGCAAGCTGAACTGGCTGCGGGCCGGGGTGCTCGGCGCCAACGACGGAATCGTCTCCACCGCGGGCATCGTCGTCGGCGTCGCGGCGGCGACCGCGGAGCGCGGGCCGATCTTCACCGCGGGTGTCGCGGGACTGGCGGCCGGTGCCGTGTCGATGGCGCTCGGCGAGTACGTCTCGGTCAGCACTCAGCGAGACACCGAGGCGGCTCTGCTCGCAAAGGAGAAGTGGGAACTCAAGCATCAGCCCGAAGAGGAGCTCGACGAGTTGACGGGCCTCTACGTGGCGAAGGGGATGTCGGCCGAGACGGCGCGCCAGGCGGCGATCGAGGCGACCGAGCACGACGCTTTCGGCGCGCACGCGGAGGCCGAGCTCGGCATCGACCCGCACGAGCTCGCCAATCCCTGGGCGGCAGCCGCCTCGTCAGCGGTGGCGTTCACCGCCGGAGCGCTGCTGCCGCTCATCGCGATCCTGTTGCCGTCGGCGCCATGGCGCATTCCGGTCGCAGTGGTCGCGGTGCTCGTCGCGCTCGCCGCGACCGGAGTGTTGGGCGCCTACCTCGGGCAGTCGTCGCCGTGGCGGCCGACCCTGCGGATGGTAATCGGTGGCGGTCTCGCGATGGCGGTCACCTACGGGATCGGCTCGCTGATGGGTACAGCGATCGGCTGACCGCTCCGTGCGACGGAGGTCGGGCAGAATGGCGGCATGTACTTCATCGTCGTCAAATTCCAAGTGAAGCCCGACAGCGTCGACCAGTTCCCGGACATCGTCGCGGAGTTCACCGCGGCGACCCGCGCCGAGCCCGGCAACCTGTGGTTCGAGTGGTCGCGCAGCCTCGAGGACCCGGCTGAGTACGTCCTCGTCGAAGCCTTCACTGATGACGGTGCCGGACCGCATGTCTCCAGTGCGCACTTCGCCGAGGGCCTGGAGTCGATGCGTCCGCACCTGGTGTCGACACCGAAGATCATCTCGCGGCAGGTCGACGGCGACGGCTGGGATGCGATGGGCGAACTGCAGATCGGCTGAGGCCCCGGAAACACCTTGTGCCGTTGATCGTGACCACGAGCGGGTCACGATCAACGGCACAAGCGCGTTTGCCGGCGGTCAGTAGCCCTTCGAGCGCATCGGTGCGGGGTTGTACATGCCGCTGACGCGGTGGGTTCCGTGGACCATGTCGGCAGGCTGCGCGTCGACCACCATCGTGTACCGCTCCAGACCGCCCCAGTCGCGACCCCAGTTGTTCCGCAGGTAGGTCGGGACCAGAGTGCCGCGCAGCAGGCCGTCGGTGATGCCGAGCGGACCGCCGTTGACGCCGTCCGACCACGTCTGGCTGTTGCGCTTGGTGGCGTCCGCATCGGGCATGATGCGCCAGTCCGGGATCTCGAGGATGCCGTAACTGACAGCCATCGGCCGCTGGCACGGGAACACCAGGCCGGGCATCCAGTCGATGAAGACCGGGTCGGTGGTGCCGACGACGTCGTTCAGCGTCCGCAGAGCCGGCACCCGCGGCGGGGTGAACGCCACCCACTCGTTGACGGCGGCCGCGTCGTCGACGACGTTGAGCCGCACCGTGTTCGCGCGCGGCGGTGCGTCCTTGAACGCGAACCGCAGGTTCCGCCAGTACTGCTGCTCCATGGCGTCCACCGGCATCAGCTGCCTGCCGAGCGGGGTCACCCGCCCATCGGCCTCGCGGCGTCCGAACTCGGCGGTCAGCTGCCGTCCGGGCGTCACCGCGCCCAGCCCGTTGACCGCCTCGATGGAGCCCGCGGCGGCGACCGTGAGGAGCGGCTTGTCGGCCGGCGCCTTCCCCGCCTCGAAGCCGAGGTCGTACCAGTCGGTGGTCACTGAATTGACGCCTGCCGCACCGTAACTGCCGAGCACGGGCGTGGTCGACGGATCGAGCCCGTACGGGAGGCGGACGGTGCTCGCCGGTGCGGTGGGCTCGGCGCCGGTCGGGTTCTGCTCGGTCTCGTCGGTGCCGTTGTCGGCGGTGCCGGGTGTCGCGGAGCCGCCGCCCGCGGTGGGCGGCGCGCTCGCGGGATCGGTGTCCTCGTCGGCGCCGTTCTTCTCCTCCAGCGGATCGATGAAGGTGCCCGCGGGGATCCCGTCGCGGGTGAACCCGACGTTCTGGCCGGCGAGCGCGGCGCGCGGACTCGGCGCGGGCTTGCCGTCGACCGCCGCGGGCCGGAGCAGTGCGGCGTTCGGATCATCTTCGACGAGAACGTCGTTGGCGAGTCCGCACTCGTCGCCGGTGAGGGCCCGGAAGTTCGACTTGGTCCACGACCAACTGTCTCGCTGGACCCACGCGCCCTTGGCGAAGGAGGCGAGCATGAACACGACGAGCAGTCCGGCGATCACCGGCAGCGGCGAGAACTTGAGTCGTGACAGGCCCGTGCGTGTGCTGCCGGTGCGGGTCTCCTCGTCGACGTAGTCGTCGCGGAAGTGGTACCAGAGTCCGACCGCGGCGGTGAGCAGGGCGAAGAAGAGCACGATCCAGCTCAGCTTCACGCCGCCGAGCGAGACGGGACGGTCCCACCAGGGCACGCCATAACTGCCGACGTACCACCACATGTTGGTGCCCGCCGCCGACACCGCGGTCACGAGCAGTACCGCGGAGGCGAAGAATGCTCGGTTGCGGCGCGACCGCAGCAGCGCGGGCGCCATCATCGCGGCGACACCCGCGCAGAGAGCCGCGCCGATCCCCGCGTAGATGCCGAAGTGGTGCGTCCACTTGGTCGGGGTGAACGAGGTGAAGAACATCGTGCCGATGATGACGGCGATCAGCCGCCACATCGGCGCCCGGGCGATGCCCTGCGGCGACCGCCGTGACGCGAGTCGGAAGATCGCGATCACCAGTGCGAGGATCATCATCAGGATGCCGAAGCGGCGGGGGAACGTGCCGTCACCCGTCTGCAGGATCAGGTAGTAGTACCGGACCGGCTCCTGCCACCACTGCTCGGTGGGCCCGACCTCGGTGGCGACCTTGTTGCCCTCCAACAGCGGAGCGAGGGCCTGCGAGTAGAAGATCATGTACAGCACCGCCGTGCCTGCGGCCATCAGCGGCGCGATCATCGGCAGCAGACCGTCGCGCCCGCGACGGTCGACGATGCCCTTGACCACTCCGCGCAGACCCGCGACCAGGGCGGCCGCGGCCATCAGCCCGCCGGGGGCGAGGGCGAGGGTGAAGGCGGCGGTGATCGCGGCGATCGCATACGGCAGCAGGCGTCTGGTCGCGATGGCGCGCTCGACGCAGCACCAGGTCAGCAGGGCGCCGACCGCTTCGGCGGGCTCGGGGCGGATGCCGTTGTTGTACGGCATCCAGATGGTGAGGAACACCATGGCACCGGTCCACACCGCGGCCGAGCTGTTGCGGACCGATCGGCCGAGTCGCGGAAGCACCTCGCGGCTGATCAGCCACCAGCCGAGGAGTCCGAGCAGGAAGCTGGGCAGACGCAGCCACGGTGTGGCGACCGAGATGTGTGTCATCCACGAGAGCACCTGGAAGTGCCAGCCGAACGGATCCTGCGGCACCCCGAAGTACCGGAAGTAGTTGTCGGCGTAACCCGCCTCATCGGTGATGCGGGCGACCGTGATGTTGTAGCCGTCGTCGGAGGTGTTGCCGCCGATGAGCCACCACGCGGCGAGCACGGCGAACACGGCCACGTCCGGGCCTCGGATGGTGAACCAGCCCGCGGGCAGGAACCGCTTGTTCCCGCGGCCGTCGCGCGAGTCCAACAGGCCCAGGGCCAGCAGGGACAGCAGGGTCGCGATGATGCCGACGATGATCGCGGCGAGCTTCAGCGGGGTGGGCGAGTTGATGAAGCGGGTGTCGACGGTCGCGTTGAGCGACAGCCCGTCGCGCGAGACGTCGGCGGGCAGGTCGGAGAAGACGCCGATGATCTGCGGGCGCATGTCCGGGTCGGGAGTGCTGTACGACGTGCTGTCACCGGGATCGACGCCGTCGATCGACGCGGTGACCCCGCCGCCGTCTCCGGTCATCACGAAACGGCAGTTCGGATTGCTCTGGGCGGCAGCGCGATCGGTCGAGAGCAGTACGACGTCGCGGACGATCATGCTGATCGACTTGTCGGTGGCGCGGACGAACAGCCCGCGCGCGGTGGCCTGCTTGCCCTCCTTCGGCACGGTCGACATGAGCACGCCGCCGTCGGCGGGCAGACTCCGGGCCAGCGAGCACGGTACGGAGACGTCCATCGACGTCGGCACGAACGAGACCATGGGCGCGGTGACGTTGCCGACCGTGTCGTTCTGCGGCCAGTGCAGTTCCGACGTCTTCTGATTGATCGGAAGGATCGGCGTCAGCACGGCGAGGATGAAGCCGAGCAGACCGGCGACCGCCGCCATCAGCTTCGCGTTCCGGTAGTCGTTCGACTTCAGAAAGCCCCAGCGGCCGGCGGCCGCCGACCCCTCGACATGCGGAGATTCGTTCACGGTCACCGGTTCTTCATTCCCGTCACGGTCGGTCATTTACTCGGCTCCACCCGGATCGACGGGGTGCGGGTCCAGCCCCAGGTACGCACCGGCTCCGTCGCGACGGCGGCGGGCGTCGCGCCCGGGCTGAGCGGGAACTGCTGCTCGAGCGATCCCCAGTCCCGGTGCCAGTCGTCGCGCAGATACGTCGGGACGGTGACCTGGGAGGTGGTCCCCTCGGTCACGGCCAGCAGACCGCCGGAGTTGGCGGCCATCCAGGTCTTCGACTGCGAGTTGGCGGTGACGTAGTCGGGCAGGATCCGCCACTGCGGCACCTCGGCGACGCCGTGCCGGATGGCCAGCGGCCGCTGGCACGGGAAGTGCGCGGCCACCGGGAAGTCGATCAGCACCGGCGCCTGCGACCCGACGAGCTCCTGCAGCGTCTGCAGCTTCGGCGCCCGCGGCGGGGTGATGCCGATGAACTGCATCGGCCCGAGGTTGGTGTCGGCCAGGACCAGACGCATCACGTCGGCCTGCGGCGGCACCTGCGTCATCGGCACCCGAAGGTTGCGCCATGGCCGGTTCGGGATCACGGGTCCGGGATCGATCGGGATCACCTCGGGGCCGAGCTGGGTGAACGCCCCGCCGGGGCCCTTCCTGCCGAACTGGACGACCAGCTTCTGCCCGAACGTCGGCAGCCCGTCGGCGTCGATGGTCGAGACGGCGCCCGCGGTCGCGAACACGATCAGCGGCGACGCGTCGCGGTTCGGGAGCTGGTACCAGCCGGTGGTGAGGTACGCGTTCGCGTTGTACCCGTAGCTGCCCAGCACGGGCGTCGTCTTCGGGTTCAGGCCGAACGGGAGCAGCGCGGTGGAGCCGTTGACGGTCTCCGGGCCGACGCCGCCGGTGGTGCCCGCACCGAGTCCGCCGATGATCGCGAACGGCTTGGAGGTCGATCCGCCGACGTGCATCTGTCCGGCGCGTGCGCTCCGGGCGTCGGGGGTCAGGTCGTCGGGGATGCCGTCCGGGGTGAAACCGACGGGGTCGCTGCCGGTGAGGGCGGCGGTCGCGGACTTCCCGTCGGCCGGCGTCAGCAGGTTCGCGTTCGGGTCGGGTTCCGCGAGCACCTGGTCGGCCATCCCGCAGGGCTTGCCGCGGAGGGCGTCGAAGTTGGTGCTCGCGACGGTCATCGCCGGATCCCGTACGACCACCGCCCGGCCGAACGCGAGGATCGTCGCCACGACCATCAGCGCGGCGATCACCAGCAGCGGAGTCGACGCGACCGCGATGCGACGGCGGTCGCCGGGGCTGTCCTCGACGCCTTCGGCGTGGTGCGCCAGGCCCTTGTTGGTCACGTAGTCGGCGCGCAGGTGCAGCCACAGGGTCAGCGCCACGGCCACGACCGCCAGTGCGAGGAGGATCGACGAGACCTCGAAGCCCGCGACCACCGGTGCGATGTTGAACCAGGGGATGCCGAAGTTGTACGCGTAGGGCCAGGCATTGGTGCCCGCGGCCGCCGCGGCGAGCGCGAAGAGCAGGCCCGCGGTCAGTGCTGCAAGGTTCCGGAGCGACCGCGCACCGCTCTGCGCGATCGCGATCGCGGCCAGGGCGGCGAGGGCCGAGCCGAGGCCGGCCAGGACGCCGAACTGGATGGTCCACTTCGTCGGCGTGGCGAACAGCAGCAGGAGGGTGACGCCGAAGGCGCCGATCATCCGCCATGCCGGCGACGTCGAGACGCCCTTGATACCGCCGCGGCGCAGCAACACGGCCGCGACCAGGAATCCGGCGACGAACGTCAGCAGCACCGGGATACGACGGGCCAGGGCACCGTCCGGCGTGCCGACGGAGAGGAAGTAGTAGCGGAGGAACTCCTGGTGCCAGGGCACGATCGGCCCGGTCTGATACCGCACCTTCATGGCTTCGAGCACGGTCATCAGCGTCTGATCGCGGAACACCACGACGGCGCCGACGGTGGCCGCGGCGGCGAGCGGAGCCAGCAGGGGCAGCAGTCCGGACTCGCGGCGGCGGTCGATGAGAATGTGCAGCATCGGGCGTGCCGCCACGAGCAGGATGGCGACCCCGACGACGCCCTGCGGCGCGAGCGCCAGCGTCAGAGCCGCGGTGGTCGCGGCGAGTGCGGCGGGCAGCATCCGCCGTCGGGTGATCGCGAGTTCCGTCGCCCACCAGGTCAGCAGCGAACCGAGGACGATGATCGCCTCACCGCGCAGTCCGGAGCAGAACGGCAGCCAGAAGGCGAGGAACACCGCGCCCGCGGTCCAGGTGGCCCACGCGTTCTTCGCGACGGCCTTCCCGAAGTGGGGGAGGACCACGCGCGAGAGGATCAACCAGGAGGCGACGCCCGCGATGAGCTGCGGAATGTGCATCCACAGGATGCTCGGCGAGACCTTCGCCCACAGGGCCAGGAAGCTGTAGTACCAGTCGAACGGGGCCTCGGCGATGCCGTAGAACCGGTAGTAGTTCGACATGTAGCCGGCCTCGCCCGCGGTCCGCCCCATGTTCAGGATGTAGCCGTCGTCGGGGGCTCCGGCACCGAGGAACGTCCAGAGCAGCAGCACGCCGCCGACCGCGAGGTCGGAGACCTTCAGCCGAAGGCGCGACGCCCACGATCCGCCCCGCACCAGCAGGGCACCGGTGTGACCGTGGATGCGGTCCAGGCACCAGAGGGCGAACAGGGCGATCAAGGTGGCCAGCACGGCGATCACCATGGCGATGATCTTGACGATCGACGCATGGCTCTCGTAGCGGTCGTCGATGACGACCCGCGCCCGGATGCCGTCGCCTGCCGCCTTGATCTGGTCCCCGGTCAGCGGGGTGAAGAGCCCGTCGATCTGCGGGCGCTTGTCGGCGTCGAGGATCTTGGCCGGTCCGAGCCCGACGAACTGTGCGCCGGTCGACGCCGCGGACGAGAAGATGTGCAGCGCCGAGCACTTGCCCGACGCGATGTCGGCGCGAGCGGCGACGGCCGCCACGTTGCTGCGGAACAGGACCGTCACATTCGCGTCGGTGGCGGTGACCGTCAGCGCCTTGTTCGCCGCGGACTTCGCGCCCGGCGGCATCGTCGAGAGGACCGTGCCCTTGGCGGGCAGATCGGCCAGCACCCGGCAGTCGACGGTGATGTCGACGTCCCGCGCGGTCTGCGCGATCAGCGGCGCGACGATCGACGGGTTCTCCGAGTTCAGCGACTGGCCCTGCGGCCACGTGATGGTCGCGGACGTAGTCGCCACCGGCAGCAGCGGAGTGGCGATCGCGGCCAGGACCGCGATCAGTCCGGCGACCATCGCGACGACGCGGGCCGTCGAAGCGTTGAGCGGGCTCGAGGCGCGGTCGGGCACGTCGTCAGGCGGAGTGGGTGTCGGGTCTGGCACGCCCTATGACGTTAGTCGACCCGGCGCGGAACGACCCAAACGGAGAGTGCGGTATGCCGGATTCGGCCGATACGGTCAGTACCTGATCGGCGCCGGGCTCCACAGTCCGCTGCGGACCACCTCGCTGTAGTCGATCTGGGCGGGCACCGTCTCGTCGTACGGGGTGTACCGCTCGAGCGCGCCCCAGTCGCGGCCGATGTCGTCGCTGAGATAAGTCGCGATCGTGTCGGCACGCTGGGAGACTTCGAGCCAGCCGAGCGGCCCGCCGCCGAGCGACCCCTGCCACGCGCTCACCGCGGCGGCCAGATCGGCGCCCGGGCGTACGCGCCACTTCGGGATCTCAGCGACGCCCGCGTGGAAGTTGAACGGGCGCTGGCACGGCGCCACGAGACCGGAGGTCCAGTCGACATGCGTCGGATCGGAGCTGCCGACCGTCTGCTGCAGGGTCGTCATCTCGGGCAGTCGTGGCGGAGTGACCACGATGAAGTGGTCCTTCGCCAGGTCGTTGTCGGTCGCCGCGATGCGGACCGCCGTCAGATCATCCGGCAGTGACGCCGTGTCGATCCGCACATTCCGCCACGACGGGCGCGGTCCCGGGTCGATCAGGCCGATCGAGCCGCTGGAGGCGATGTCGTCGTCCTCGACCCCCGGCGTCAGTACCTGGTCGGTGTATTCCAGCTTCAGATTCTGCGGCGCGTAGATCCCTGCGGCCGACAGGGTGATCAGCGGATGGTCCTTGTAGTCCGCGGGCAGGCGATACCAGCCGGACGTCAGGGACGACGGCGTCTGCTCGTCCGCGTTGTAGCTGCCCATCACCGGTGTCCGCGCCGGATCGAGCTCGAACGGGAGCTGGGCGTGGCTGCCGTTGACGCCTGCCGTGTCGGTGGTGCCGCCGCCGGTGCCGCCGCTGTTCGCGATCAGCAGGTCGGGATCGTAGGCGGCGTCGCGGGCGAGGACGCCCAGCGATCCGGACGAGGCCTTGGTCTCGACCTCGTCGGGGATGCCGTCGGGAGTGAAGCCGCTGGTCGGGCCGCGGTCGGAGTCCGGTCGCGAGTGCGTCGGCGATCCGGCCAGCGGGTCGGTGAGGGTGGCGTCGACCGCGCTGAGCTGGAATCGGCTCGGATCGGTCTCCACCAGGACCTTGTCTGCCATCGCACAGGGCTTGCCCGCCAGCGCGGCGAAGTTGGACCGCGGCACCGAGAAGGAGTCGCTCTGGTGCACGCCGGCCATCGCCGCGGTCCCGATCAGGAACACGACGAGCACGCCCGCGACGATCCCGAGCGGTGCGGCCGCGATGAAACGGGTGGTCCCGGTGGCAGACCGTCGCAGCCGCGACGGATGCGCGGGCGGCGCCGGATGGGGATCGGTGCCGGTGAACGGCTCGCGGAAGTGGAACCACAGCGCGAGGCAGAGCAGCGCCAGCGCGGCGTACAGAAGCGCGTCCCCGAGCGGCACGCTGCCTATCGTCACCTGTGCGGTGCCCCAGGGCATGCCCCAGGCCGATGCGTAGTAGTAGGAGTTGGGCGCGGTCATCGCCAACGCTGCGACGAACAGCACCAGCGCGCCGAAGATCGTCCGGTTGCGACGGGAGTGGGTGGCCTGGGCGCTCGCGGCGATCGTGGCGAGTGCGGCGAGGGCGGCGGCGAGTCCGGCGAACACCCCGAAGTGATGCGTCCACTTGGTCGGGGTGAACATCAGGAACAGCAGCGAGCCGAAGGTGATGCCGACGATGCGCCGAGCCGGGCCGAGCGCGGTGCCCGGGATTCGCGACTTCCGGATCAGCACGGCCCCGGCGACCGTCATGCCGAGGACCATGGCGAGCACCGCGAAGCGGCGGGCGATGCTGCCGTCGGCCGAGAACGCGAACAGCGATGAGTAACGATCGATCTCGTTGTACCAGTTCAGAGATGGTCCGAGAGCCGTCTTCATGGTCGACGCCTCGCTGAAGGAGCGCAGCGTGAGGTTCGAGAAGACGACGAAGACCACGAAGGTGCCCGCCGCGGCGATCGGCGCGAGCAGGCTCGCATATGCCTGGAGGCGACCGCGGCCGGTGATCCCGTCGACGTCGATGGCTCGCCTGCGCAGGGCCAGGAACATCGGTCGCGCGCCCGCCACGAGCGCGGCGATCGCCAGCACGCCGGTCGGGCCGGCGGCGATGCTGAAGGCACCGGCCGCGCAGGCCACGGCGGCGGGCAGCAGTCGCCCGGTCGCGATGGCGCGTTCCACCGAGCACCAGGTCAGCAGTGCGCCGAGACAGATGATCGGTTCGGGCCGAAGACCGTTGTTGAAGGGGAACCAGGCGACCAGGAAGACCGCGGCCGCCGTCCACGGAACGGCGGGCCGGATCCGGGCGGCGCGGCCCAACCGCGGGATCACCTCGTGGCTGATGATCAGCCAGCTGATGATTCCGCAGGCCAGAGCGGGCAATCGCATCCACGGGCTGGCGACGGTGACGTGGCTGAGTAGGCCGAAGACCTCGTAGTACCAGCCGAACGGTGACTCGGGCGCGCCGAACCACCGGAAGTAGTTCGCGGTGTAGTCGCTGTTCTGCGCCACCCGCGACATCGTCATCAGGTAGCCGTCGTCGGAGGTGTTGGGGCCGATCATGTGCCACACGATCAGCAGTCCGATCACCGTGTAGTCGCGCGGGTTCAGCCGCCACCAGCGAGCCGGGAAGATCCGCCGGTGCCCGCGCCGGTCGGTCGCGTCGAGCCGGCCGAGCGCGATCAGGGAGATCAGGGTGCACAGCACGCCGATCACGATCGCCAGCCACTTCGTCAGGGTCGGCGCGGTGCTGTAGCGCGAGTCGATCACCATGTGGGCGTCGAGGCCGGGCATGGCCGACGCGGGGCCGGTGAGCTGCGTGAACAGTCCAGTGACCTGCGGGCGCTGGTCGCCGCCGGGCACGCCGTCGGATCCGGTGGCACCCTTCAGCGGCTTGCCGGACGCATTGGTGAGGCCGGTGAACTCGGCGCTGACCTCGTCGGACGCCGCGCGCACCTGGATCTCATCGCAGGCACCGGACCGGACGTCGCTCAGCGGTGCGGACAGGATCGGGATGTTGCGCGTCACGACCTCGACGCTGGGCTTCTCGGTGCCCGTCACCCGGACGAACAGTCCACGGTCGGCTGCCTTGGGGGCGGACGGCGACGTGGTCGACAGCAGGACGGACTTGCCTGCGGGCAGCGAGTTCACCGCGGAGCACGGGATATCGACGCTCAGCTCGACGGGGGAGTACGAGAACAGCGGGACCGCGACGGACTCGACCGTGCCGTTCTGCGGCCAGCTCACCTGCGCGACGGTCTGCTTCACCGGCAGCAACGGGGTGGCCAGGGCCAGCAGGACGCCCAGAACGCCGGTGACGATTGCGATTATCTGAGCTCGGCGGACGGTGAAAGCTGGCACAGGTCGTCATCCTAGCCGGGCGGTCGGTGGTGACCGGGGGTCAGCCGGGCGCATGATTCGTGCGTCGCAGGCTCCCGGCGGGCCCCAGATGGCTCGACGGACACCGGACCCGTCGACGTCGGACGGGTCCGATGTGGTCGGTGTCAGGCGAACGGGGAGTCGGGAAGCGGTGTCAACGGGACGGGCTCCGGTTCCGCGAGGTGGGCCGGTCGAGGCGCAGTTCCCCCGAACGGGGCGCGCGGCGCGTTCTCGACACTGTTGAACACGAGGAACACATTCGCGCGCGGGAACGGCGAGATGTTGTTCCCGGAGGCGTGCATCGAGTTCGCGTCGAAGAACAGTCCGGCGCCCGCGTCTCCGGTGAACTGATCGATGCCGAACTCGTAGCCGAGATCGGTGATCACATCGACCGCCGGGACTCCGACCCGCTGCTCCTGCAGCGACTCGCGGAAGTTGCCGTCGGGAGTGGCGCCGACGCACGGCACGAACGTGCGGTGGGCACCCGGCATGAGCATCAGGCCGCCGTTGAACGGATAGTTGTCGGTGAGCGCGATCGACAGGCTGACCGTCCTCGGTGCAGGCAGTCCGTCCTCCGCGTGCCACGTCTCGAAATCCGAATGCCAGTAGAATCCGGTGCCCGCCATGCCCGGCATCGCGTTGATCCGGGACTGATGGATGTAGACCTCCGACCCGAGGATCTGGCGGGCGCGGTCGAGGATCCGCGGGGTCCGCGCCAGTGCGTCGAACAGCGGGCTCACCCGGTGCACCCGGAAGATGGAGCGGATGGCGCCCGAACCCCGCTCGCGGACCAACAGCTCACTGTCTCCGAGCGCGGGATCGGTGGCCATCCGATCGAACTCGGACCAGCACTCGCGAACCTGGGAAGAGGACAGCAGGCCGTCCTCTATATGGAATCCGTTCTTCTCGTATGCGGTGAGGTCCGCTGCCGAGAACGGCCCCGATCTGTGTCCCCACACCGTCGGATCGGGTCGCGGCACAGTCGAACTGGCGTCGGTGAGACGGGCGTCGAGTCGCGATGGGTAGCGATCGTCGACGGCCTCGTAGGTACTCCGCGCGGTGGTCAAGGAATCCTCCCTCCGATTTCGGCGGGCCGGACGGCCCGCGTGTTGGACCGCCTCCACCCCTACCAGAATCGGAAACCGCGGGCCCGTCCGGCAGTATCGGGTGGTACGAATCGGCCCGCAGATGTCAGGAGCGCACGTGATCGTCTATCAGCATCGAGTCCGGTATCACGAGACCGACACCCAGGCGTTCATGTTCAACGCGCGGTACCTCGAGATGGCCGATGTGGCGATGACCGAGTACTTCCGGGCGATCGGACATCCCTATCCCGACCTGCTCGACGAAGGACTCGACCCGTCGGTGGTCAAAGCCGAGATCACCTTCTCGCGGCCGGCCAGGTTCGACGATCTCCTCGACGTCGACGTCACCTGCGTCTCCGTCGGCCGCAGCAGCTTCACCCTGCGGTTCGCGATGAGTCGCGACGGCGAGCCGATCAACGAGGTACTGCTCGTGTACGTGAACGTCGACACCGACGCCGAGAAGTCACGGCCCCTGCCGGAGTCGATCGGCGCGGCGCTCCGTGGCCTGGCGAAGCCCGCGTCGGAGCCGTCCGCCGCCGACTCCGGCAAGTAGAGTTCAGGCATGCCCGAGACCGCCGCGCTCCCGATCCTGCTGCTCAACGGCCCGAACCTGAACATGCTCGGTGTCCGGCAGCCGGAGGTCTACGGCGCCGACACCCTCGACGACGTCGTCGATCTCGCCACCCGCACGGCCGCCGACTACGGCCTCGCGGTGCGGGCGATGCAGACCAATCACGAGGGCGAGATGATCGACGCGATCCAAGCCGCGCGCGGGGAGATCAGCGGGATCGTCATCAACCCGGGCGGCTGGACGCATACTTCGGTCGCGCTGGCCGACGCCCTCGTGGTGCCTGAGGTGCCGATCGTCGAAGTCCACATCAGCAATGTCCACGCGCGCGAGCCGTTCCGGCATCACTCGTACGTCTCACCGATCGCCTCCGGCGTGATCGCGGGCTGCGGAATCGCCGGATACGAGTTCGCGGTACGGCGGATCGTCGCACTGGCAGCGCGCTGACCTGCACGTTCACGTCTTCTCTCGGCGCATGCCGTAGGATGATCTGGTCGGAGCGTGCAGCACGCATGCTCGTCCATTCGGCGCAAATGCGCCGTGCGTCGTAGAACGCCTTCACGCAGACCCCGGAAAGCTCGCGGGTGCGTCGAATCTTTCATACGGCGAACCGGCACGCGAAACGCGCGTGTTCGCCACCTGAATCCGCCTGTGGCACTGCTGTGTCATGCGCGGATGCCCGCATGTAAAGGCTGCTCTTCCTCATGACCACGTTCGCCGATCTCGGCGTGCCCACTCCCATCGCCGACGCCCTGACCGCAGAGGGCAAGGCGTCGCCGTTCCCGATTCAGGAGAAGACCCTCCCCGACACCCTCTCCGGCCGCGACGTCCTCGGCCGCGGCAAGACCGGCTCGGGCAAGACCCTGGCCTTCTCGGTCCCGCTCGTTACCCGTCTCGCGCAGGCCTGCGTCCGCCGCAAGCCGGGCCGCCCGACTGCTCTGGTGCTGTCGCCGACCCGCGAGCTCGCGACTCAGATCGCGACCGCGATGGAGCCGCTCGCCGCGGCCGTCGGCCTGCGTGTGACCACCGTCTTCGGCGGCGTCAAGCAGACCCGTCAGGAATCCGCCCTGCGCGCGGGCGCAGACATCGTCGTCGCCTGCCCGGGACGACTCGAGGATCTGATGCGTCAGCGCATCGTCAGCCTCGACGACGTGCAGATCACCGTGCTCGACGAGGCCGACCACATGGCCGACCTCGGTTTCCTCCCTGTCGTCACCCGCATCCTCGCGGCCACCCCGGCGGGCGGCCAGCGGCTGCTGTTCTCGGCGACGCTCGACAACGGCGTCGACAAGCTGGTGAAGCGCTTCCTCACCAAGCCGGTCACCCATTCGCTGGAGGACGCGACCTCACCGGTCGCGCAGATGACCCATCACGTCTTCCGCGTGGCCTCGACCACCGAGAAGACTGCGCTGGTCAAGGAGCTCGCCTCCGGCACCGGACGTCGCATCCTGTTCACGCGGACCAAGCACCAGGCCAAGAAGCTCGCCAAGAAGCTGACGGCCGAGGGCATCCCCGCCGTCGACCTCCACGGCAATCTGTCCCAGGCCCAGCGCGACCGTAACCTCGCCTCCTTCGCGGCACCCGACGGCGCCAAGGTTCTGGTCGCGACCGACGTGGCCGCGCGCGGCGTCCACGTCGACGGCGTCGAGCTGGTCGTGCACGTGGATCCGCCCGCCGAGCACAAGGCCTACCTGCACCGTTCCGGCCGGACCGCTCGCGCGGGTTCGGCGGGCGACGTGGTGACGATCTGTCTGCCCGAGCAGTGGGGCGATCTGCGCAAGCTGCTGCAGAAGGCCGCGATCAAGGTGCCGGGCCAGCAGGTCACCGCGCAGTCCGACGTCGTCGACGAGCTGGTCGGCGAGCGCGCACCGTACCGAGAGGCTCCGGTGGTCGCCGCTCCGCAGCAGCAGGCCAAGAAGCAGGGCGGCCAGGGCCGCAGGCGGTCGTCGCAGGGCGGCGCGCGGTCGAGTGCCGGGCATTCGGCCGGCGGTCGTTCGGGTGGTCGTCGCGGCGGCTCCGGCTCGGGACGGTCCGGTTCGGGCCGCGGTCGGTCCGCGGCCGCGTCGGGCCAGAGCGAGCAGCAGACCTCGCGTCCGGCGGCGAAGCCCGTCTACAGCTCGTCGAGCGCCAAGGCCGACACCGGTGCGGCGGCTCCGCGTCGGCGCCGTCGGGCCAGTCGTCCGGCAGGAGCACCGCGCGGCTGATCCGCGCCTGGAGAATCCGCGTAGTCCGCCGGTAGAAGCTGTGTCCAGAACACAGCTTCTACCGGCGAGCTACGCGGATTCTGCTCGTTCAGTCCCGGCGGCTCAGCGCCTGGTCGACGAACGCGCCGACACGGCCGCACAGCATCGGGCCGTGGCCGGGCATCACGACGACGGCGTCGAGGTCGCGGAGTGAGGCGACCGCGGCTTCATTGGCGGCGACGTCGTGGGTGAAGACGTGGTCCAGACACTGCGGGCCGCGGCGCTTCGTCGTCGGATGGGCGCTGATCAGCGCATCGCCGGTGATGACGACCTCCCCGTCGCCCGCGAGGAAGGCGCTGTGACCGCGGGTGTGTCCGGGCGTCGGGACCGCCTTGGGTGCGCCGGGCAGGAACGACAGGTCGCCCAGCGGCTGGGTGTCGCCGATGCCGGCCTTGTCGAGGGCGCCGAGCCGGACCACCCCCGGCAGCCAGCGCATCACGCGCGGCCGGTACGCGATCGGCGCGATGGTCGACGCGTCGGCCTGTTCGAGGAAGTCTCGTCGGGCATGCGCAACCTCGGCCGGGTCGGCGTACACCGGGAACGACCGCGTGCGGCCGATCTGTGCGAGGCCGCCCAGGTGGTCGACGTGGGCATGCGTGAGGAGCGCGGCCTGGACCTCTGACAGATCACTGCCCACGCGACGCAGCGATTCGGCGACGGCGTCGGCGTGGCCGGGATAGCCGCCGTCCACCAGGGTGACGCCGTCGTCGGATTGCAGGATCACCCAGTTCACGTACCTGGTGTGCACGAGGTGGGTCCTGGTGGATCCGTGGTCGATGGTGGTGATGTCGAGGTCTGCCATCAGCTCAGCTCTTCTTCACGACGAGTACGAACGGCCCGACCTCGGTGACGGTGAACGCGGGGTCGTCGAAAGCCGTCGGGTTGAACGTGACGGTATACCGCTTCACGTTCGGATCGTTGGGATAGACGTCCTCCGCGAGTCGCAGTGTGTAACCGTCCGGACTGTAGCGGAAGAGGAAGACGTTGGGCGGCCGCCACGGGCTGGTCCGCAGGTTCTCCTTCATCTGCTCCGGCGTCTGGGCCTCCGACCATCGCTCGATCGTCGTGGCACGCTCGGTGAACTCGGCGAGCGGGTTCGCGTAGTGCGAGGTCAGACCCTGGAAACCCCAGTACGGGTACAGCGACAGGAAACCGAAATCAGCGGTCAGCACCACGTTGTCGGTGGCGGGCCTGCCGGTCTGTGCGCGGATGGCCTCGTCGATCTTCGGGTAGTACGACTCGGCGCCCGGTGCGTGCTGGTCGGCGCGGACGCCGTAGCCGTCGGTGTCGGTGTACGCGGTGGTGATCTCGGCCGACAGGACCGCCGGGATGTGCTGGGCGACGGCGAGTGCCGCGGCGGCGGCCGCCACCCCGACGATGAGCCGGACGTCGCCGTACCGGGCGATCGCGACGCGACTGAGGGCGACCACGCCGAGCGCGCCCGCAGCGGCGAGCACAGCGGTGCTGATCGGTTCCAGGCGGAACGACAGCAGCGTCGTCCCCTTCGCGGTCAACGCCAGCGACAGCAGGGTCAGCCCGACGACGCCGACCAGTGCGCACGCCATCGCCATGGCGATGGTGCGCTGCCGGAAGCGGAGCAGCACCCAGACGAAACCGATGAGGCAGAGCAGTCCGATCAGACTGAGCTGGAACATCGGCAGTGCGATGATGGAGCCGGACTCGGGCAGGTAGTGCTCGGCGCTGCCACTGACGGCGGCGTCGGTCCGGAAGCGTTCGAGCAGATACGGACCCCAGGAGACCAGGGCGATGGCGCCGGCCAGCACTCCCATCACGACGAGCCGGACCAGGACGGCGAGCATGCGGGGGCGACGCTCGGCGCTGACCGCGTCGTCACGGACCGCCGCGTTGCGGGGCAGCAACCACGACTGCCCGAGGTAGACGAGTGCGATGAGCACGGCGGTCCCTGCGAACAGCGCGGTGAAGAGCGTGTACACCGTGGCCGACAGACCGATGAACACGCCGCCCGCGAACACCGCGAGCCAACTGGTCCGTTTCAGCGGGGTGGGGCCGTCGGCCAGTCGCGATCGTCCGCGGAGTGCGTACGCGATCACCACCAGCATCGGGACGCCGACCAGGATCAGCGTCGCGGAGTACGGCTCCGGTGACGCGTACTGCAGGGTCACCAGCGTGACGGCGACCGAGACCGCGGTCCCCGCCGTGACGCCGATCATCCGGTTCCACAGGGCCGCGCCGAGCGCCGCGGCCACCGCGAGGGAGAGGATGGCCCACGGCTTGTACGCCTCCCAGCCGGGCAGCCCGAGGGTGTGCGCGTAGCGTCCGCCGAGCCAGAACCACGTCGCCGGGTAATACGGCGGCAGGTCCGGGTACGTCATGTCCGCCAGGTGCGGGCTCGACGTGAGCCGGGTCAGGTACTCGGTGCGGAACTGCTGGTCGACGCTCAGGCCGAACAGGTAGAGCTTGGTCGCGCCGAGGGGCAATCCGAGAGTCACCGTGACCAGGCCCGCCGACACGAACGACGACAGCAGCGACGGCAGCGTGCGGGACCGGCCGTAGCGCGCCCACACGACGGCGATCGCGGCCACCAGCAGGAGCCCCGCCTGACCGAGCGTGGTCAGCGACCGGACGACGTTCGACGTGTTGAACGCGGGCCAGCCCACGGCCCCGATGATCTTGAGTCCGGCGAAGGCGATGACCGCCGCGCCGACGACGGCGCCGCCGAGCTCGACGACGTCACGGGCACGACCGGAGAGTCGGGGCGCGGCGGCCGCGGTGGTCTCCACCGGCGATCAGATGGGGAGCTTGCGGAACACCGGGCGCGGGATGTGCCGCAACACCATCATGATGTAGCGGAACGGACCCGGAACCCAGATGACTTCCTTGCCCTTGCCGACCGCGGCGACGGCCATCCGGGCGACGTCCTCCTTGTTCACCGTCAGCGGCGCCTCGGCGACGTGCGCCGACAGGCGAGTGCGGACCTGGCCGGGTCGGATGACCAGCACGCGGATGCCCTCGGGGCGCAGCGCGTCGCCCAATCCGAGGTAGAAGCCGTCGAGACCGGCCTTAGTGGAGCCGTACACGAAGTTGGAGCGACGGACGCGCTCGCCGGCCACCGAGCTCATGGCGATGATCTGACCGTGGCCCTGCTCGCGCATCTTCTCGCCGAGCAGCACGCCGACGGAGACGGCGGCGGTGTAGTTGATGTTCGCCTCCAGGACGGCGAGCTTCTGGTCCTGCCAGGCCTGCTCGTCGTCACCCTGGATGCCGAACGCGACGATCGCGACGTCGATGTCGCCGTTCGCGAACGCGGCGTCGAGCACACCGCGATGGGTGTCGGTGGCGAGCGCGTCGAAATCGATCTGCTCCACCGACGACGCGCCTGCGGCGGTCATCTGCTCGGCGGCGGCTGCGGCGGCCGGATCGTTCGGGACGGTCGCGAGCACCACGCGCATCGGTCCCTGAGTGAGGAACTCGGACGCGATGGCGAGGCCGATCTCCGAGCTGCCGCCCAGGATCAGGATGGACTTGGGAACGCCGACGGCGTTGAACATGCGTATCTGCTTTCTAACGGTGCGTTCGGTGCACTGGGCGGTCTGTGCGGTCAGACGAGTTCGAGCCTGCGGCCCATGTCGGACATGAAGACGTGGTTCGGGTCGATGCGCCTGCGCGTGGCGATCCACTTGTCGATCTCCGGGTACATCGCGTGGAAGGTCTCCGCGCTGGTGCGCGAGTCCTTCGCGGTGTACAGGCGGCCGCCGATCGACATGACGCGGCGGTCGAGCTCGGAGACGAACTCGTGGAGACCGCGCTTGATCGGGAAGTCGACGCAGATGTTCCAGCCGGGCATCGGGAAGCTCAGCGGCGCCTGGTTGCCCTCGCCGAAGAGCTTGAAGACGTTGAGGAAGCTGACGTGTCCGGAGGCCTGAATGTCGTAGATGATGCCCTTGAACTCTTCGACGGCCTCGGGCGGAACGATGAACTGGTACTGCAGGAAGCCCTTCGAACCGTAGGCGCGGTTCCAGTTCCCGAACAGGTCGAGCGGGTGGTAGAACTGCGTCAGATTCTGGATCTTGCCCTGGTAGTTGCCGCCCATTCGGTAATAGGCCTCGCCGACCATCGAGAAGTTCAGCTTGTTGGCCAGCCCGTTCGGGAAGATGTCGGGGAAGTTGACCAGCGTGGGCGCGTCGAACTTCAGCGGGTCCTTGGCCAGCTTGTCGGGCAGCTGATCCAGCGTGGCCAGGCTGCCGCGGGAGAAGGTGCCGCGACCGAGGCGCGGCGGCTTGCTGATCGCGTCGAACCAGCCCGAGCTGTACGTGTAGTTCTCCTCCGAGCCGTCCATGTGCAGCGCGATGGTCTCATCGAGGCTCCGGGTGACGCTGCCGTCGGCGATGAAGTACGCCGTCTCGGTACGGGTCATCTGGATCTTGGCGCGCAGGATGATGCCGGTGAGGCCGATGCCGCCGACGGTGGCCCAGAAGATCGAGGCGTCGGGGTCGTCGGTGCTGCCGGTCGGTGTGAGGGTCAGGATCTCGCCGGACGCGGTGAGCAATTGGATCTCGACGACGTGATTGCCGAAGCTGCCCGCGCTGTGGTGGTTCTTGCCGTGGATGTCGCAGCCGATGGCGCCGCCGACGGTGACCTGGCGGGTGCCCGGAAGCACCGGAACCCACAGGCCGTGCGGTAGGGCGATGCGCATCAGGGTGTCGAGGTCGACGCCGGCGTCGAGGTCGATGATCCCGGTCTCGTCGTCGATCTCGTGGATCCGCGTCAACTGGGTCATATCGATGGTCAGACCGCCGGAGTTCTGGGCGTTCTCACCGTACGAACGACCCAGTCCGCGCGCGATGACCCCGCGGCGCAGGTAGCTCGGCTTGTCGGCGTTGTCGTCGGCCACGCGCGCCACCGCCTCGGCGATGAGCTCCGGGTAAGGCGTCGACAGGACGTGGCCTTCGGTCGGCATGGTCCGGCCCCAGCCCATGAGCTTGCGGGTCTCGATCGGGAGTACTGCTGTGTTCGTCATCGGTGTAGAGACTACTCGTCGGTCAGCTGGTTACGGATCCTTGCGGACGGCCTTGTGTCGGTCGGCACTCTTCGTCGAGGAGAGTGCCGGGCGGTGTACGAGCGGTGGTGGTCGGCCGGGTGGACTACATTTCTCTTCGAGACCGGGCCGATTCTCACCGGGTGCGCTCGTCGGACGCGCGCCGCCGCCCGGGGAGGGAGCGCACCGTGATCGTCGTCGGCTATTCGGCAGGATCGTTCGGCCGCGCCTGCCTGGAACACGGCATCGACGAGGCGCGACGGCGAGAGACCGAACTGCTGGTGATCAACGCGGTGTCGGAGGCCCGGGGACAGCGCTACGCAGAGGCGGACGAGATCGTGGAGATCGAGAACCGGCTGTCGGAGTCCGGAGTCAAGTTCCGCATCACGCAGCCGATCGGCGCCACCCCGGCCGAGGAACTGCTGAACGCCATGGACGACCCGGAGGCGGAACTGCTCATCATCGGCATGCGTCGTCGGACGCAGGTCGGCAAGCTGCTCCTCGGCAGCACGTCGCAGTATCTGCTCGTCGAATGCCGCAAGCCGGTGCTGGTCGTGAAGCCGTCACAGGTGGCCGGCTGAGCCGCCTCCACCCGCCGGTCGAGTGGTCGCTCGATCGACGGGTGGAGGGCAGTCAGCGCATGATTCGCGCGACGAACGGCGTCGAGTCCTTCATGGAGGCGAGCACCGTGCCGGAGTGGTCCTGCGTCGGGTACACGTGCAGTTCCACGGGCTGGCCCGCGGCGGTCATCTGCGCGTACAGCGACAGTGCCGACGGTGCCGGGACGTCCATGTCCTTGAGGCCCTGGCCGAGGAAGATCGGGCGGTCGTAGCCGCGGTACGGCGTGCTCATGTAGTCGACGAGTGCGCCCTGCACGCCGGGGATGGACGAGACGGGCTTGCTGAACCAGTCACGGATCTTGGCGCCCTCGACGACGGTGCGCATCTCGGGGTAGCAGCGGGTGCGTGCCTCATTCACGATCCGGCGGCCCTCGGGGGTCAGGATCGAGAGGGGCTTCAGGTCGGGACGAGCGTCGGCGAAGCCCGCCCAGATGTAGGCGGCGTAGACGTTCAGACCGGTCGGGAGTGCGACGGGCGGGAAGCCCGGGCCGGCCTGCCAGACGATGTGCTCGATGTTGGCCGGGGTGCCGGTGGCGACCACGCCGCGGTAGTCCAGGCCCGACCCGCGGGAGTACTCGGTGGCGCGACGCGCGCCGTTCAGTGCGGCGCTCGCGCCCTGCGACTGCCCGACGATCGCCCACGTCTTCGACAGCGGCAGTCCGGACTTCGACGCGGCCTTCACCGAGTCGACGATCGAGTGCGCCTGCACCCTGCTGCTCAGGTAGTTCATCAGGCCCGGCGTTCCGAGACCCGCGTAGTCGGTGGCGACGACCGCGTAACCCTGGTCGAGCCAGTGGTTCAGGTACTCCTGATCGCGGTCGCTGCGCGGCTGCGCAGACGGCGTGCAGTCGTCGCCGAGGCCGGTGGTGCCGTGCGCCCAGGCGATGACCTTGTAGCCGCCCTTCGGTGCCGGGCGCTTGGGGAGGAAGACCGCGCCGGTGCTGACGGCGGGCTTGCCGTGCACGTCGGTCGTCGCATAGAGGATCCGGTAGGCGGTGGACGCCGCGGTGAGGCTGACCGACGGATCCAGCGGGGTCTTCTGAATCAGGGTGCCGGGCGCGCCGATCGGGCCGTTGTAGGCGCGGGCGTCGAGTCCGGACCACACGGGTGCGCCGGTGGCGGAGTCGTCGGCGTGGGCCGGGGAGGCGGCGGTGATCATTCCGGTCGCCGCGGTCGCGGCGACCGCGACGGCGACGATCGATCGCTTGAAACGGAGGAGGGAGGGACTGCTCATAGTGGACGACATTAAGCCAGCTGCCTCACAGTTGGGAAGTCGGGCGCCCGCCCGACGGGCGTCGGCTCTCAGCTTTCGCTCATCGGATGCGATCCCGGCAGCGGCTACGCTGGCACGGTGTCAGATACGTCGCCAGTGAACGAGGACCCCGCGCAGCCCGGACAGCATCCGGAGCACGAGGACTTCCACACCCGTCACGCACCGATGCCGATCGAGCTGCCGTTCGACGACGAGGAAGCCTCGACCGACGTCGACATCAAGACCCAGATCATCCGGTTCATCGCGACAGGTGCCCTCTCGGCAGTCTTCGACTTCAGCCTCACGTACCTGCTGCAGGAGGCCTTCGGCGCGCCGTTCTGGCTGGCCAAGGGCTGCGGCTTCATCCTCGGCACGACGATCGCCTATCTGATCAACCGTCGGTGGACGTTCCGCGCCGAGCCGAGCACGGCCAGGTTCATCGCGGTGGTCGCCCTCTACTTCGTGACCTTCTTCGTCAACATCGGCCTCTACAACTGGCTGATGCACCGATGGGGCACCGAGTTGTTCGCCGTCGCACTCGCGTTCTGCATCGCGCAGGGCGTCGCGACCGTCATCAACTTCGTCGTGCAGCGCGCAGTGATCTTCAAGATCAGGTAGCGGACGCGCGCAGAAAGCAGTTATGCCGTTGTTCGTGACCACCAGGTGGTCACGAACAACGGCATAAGCGTTTACGGGGAGAGTCAGGCGAACTGGACGTTGGCGGTGCAGCGGCCGAAGACACGCTTGCCGTTGACCGTCGCACCGAACACGATGAGGCCGCGCCGGGTCTCGGGGTCCAGCGACTTCACCTTGGCGGTGTATTCGACGATGGCCGGCTCGTGGGCCGGGACGTAGACCGGGCTGGTGAACCGCGCGCTCATGTCGCGGAACGCGGCCGGATCGCCGACATACGAGGTCAGGTAACCGGCTGCGGTGCCGAGCGTCAGCATCGCCTGCGCGACGACGGTCTCGAGGCCCGCGGCCTGCGCGACCTTGGCGCTGTGATGGATCGGGTTCGGGTCGCCCGAGACTCCGATGTAGTTGATGACATCGCCGCGGGTGAAGCGCTGCGCGCGGACCGGCAGGTCCATGCCCTCGCTGAGCGACTCGAACGGCACGGTGGACCACCGCTGGTCGGACTCCGGCGGGATCGCCTGCGGCTCGGCCGGGCTGAGCGGCTGCACGTGGGAGTCGCCGCCGGTGAACATCACCTCGTTGACGAAGTCCTCGAAGTCCTCCGGCAGCCGGTCTGCGTCCTCGCCGGGGCCGGCGAGCGACGTCCACGACTCCTGCAGGACACCCTTCACGACGTCCCGGACCAGAGTCTTCACCGTGAACAGGTCGGCACCCGCGACGGTCCGGTACGACTCCAGCGAGACGTCGCAGTACAGCTGGTCGCCCGCTTCGATCGGCCGGTGGAAGGCGAAGCGCTGGTCGATCTGCAGCACGCCGGACTTGAGGAGATCGCCGGGAACGGCCTTCTCGAGCAGCTGGGCCTGGGCTTTCGCACCCATGATCGCGACGATGGTCAGCGGCGCGAGCAGTCCGCCGTGTCCGCCTTCGCGTGCCTTCGCGTCGTCCCAGTGGATCGGGTTGTCGTCGTGCAGAGCGCGAGCGAACTCGCGAATCTTCTCGCGACCCACCTCGTAGTAATCGGCTGTCGTGTAGACCTTTCCGATCGCCTGATCGATGGCCTCAGCACGGGTCAGTTCACCGCTGGTCATTCAGTCAACGTACCTGACGTGCGAGGGAGCAGAAAAATGCCCGGTTCTCGGACGGCTCCGCTCCCTCGCGCCATCTGGATCACCGTCTCACCCGTTGACCTTGGCGATCACGGACTCGCCGAAGCGCTCCAGGTTCGCGACCTTGGTCTCCAGCGGTTCGGTGTCGCGGCCGATGATGTACGGGAGTCGGAAGCCGACGATCACGTCGGTCACGCCCTTGTCCTCGAGGCGCTTGCAGCCGTCGACCGTGTAGGCGTCCACCGAGATCACATGGATCTCGAACGGATCGTTATCCTTGCCCTCGGCCTTGCGGATCGCGGTCAGCTTGTCGATCAGCGCATCGAGTTCCTCGGGGGCGCCGCCGCCGTGCATCCAGCCGTCGCCGCGGATGACCGCGCGCTTGAGGGCGACGTCCGCGTGGCCGCCCACCAGCAGCGGGATCGGTTCCGACGGCACCGGGCTCATCTTGATCTCGGGGATGTCGTAGAACTCGCCGTGGAACTCGAAGTACCCGGGCGAGGTGAGGCCGCGGATGATGTCCATGCACTCGTCCATCCGCTTGCCCCGGCGCGCGTAATCGACGCCCATGAGGTCGTAGTCCTCACGCCAGGGGCTGGTGCCGACGCCGAGGGCGAGGCGGTTCCCGGTCAGGCAGGCGACCGACGACGCCTGCTTCGCGACCAGAGCGGGCGGTCGTACCGGGAGCTTCAGGACGAAGGGCAGGAATCGCAGGGTGCTGGTGACGGCGCCGAGCGCGGCGGCCTGGATGAACGTCTCGATGAAGTCCTTGTCCTCCAGGAACTCCCGCTTGCCGTCGGGGGTGTACGGGTACACCGAGTCCGATTCCTTCGGGTACGCGAGGGAGTCGGGGATCGTCATCCCCGAGAATCCCGCGCCTTCGGCGGCCTGGGCGAGCGCCGGGTAGTAGGTGTAGTCGGTCATCGCTTCGGCGAACGTGAATCGCATGGCGACAGACTAGAACACGTTCTAGGTGCCTGTCTGCGAGATGGTCGTGACCGCTGTCTTTCTAATAGGTCCTGCGGGGTTTCGACTCGCTCCGCTGTGAGTGTTTGGGGTGGTTGGCCT
>NZ_AEUD01000015.1 GCF_000192435.1 Gordonia neofelifaecis NRRL B-59395 | reverse complement strand
GAGCACCCCACCGCCGCTTGACAAACATAGAAGCGTCTCGCTCAATCAACGGGGTGGACGTTCCGCTCGCTCAATCAACGGGGTGGACGCTCCGCTCGCTCAACCCGGGCGGACGCTTCGCTCGCAATCAACGGGGAGCCTAGAGACGCGTAATCCAGCGACGGATGCGTTGTCCGCCGGACAACGCGTCCGTCGCCGGATTACGCGACTGTCCGCTACCCGCCGGGCGTGAACTTCACGTCGGCGGTCTTGCTCCACTTGCGCCGGTGCGGTTTGGCCGGGCCCAGGAAGTCGTCGATGACCGGACCGAAGACCGCGGCGTTCATCAGCAGGTCGATGTGGCCGCCGCCGTGCGCGTGCAGCGTAGCGCGGGGGAGCAGGGTGTTCATGATGCGGGCGTTCACCATCGGCACGATCGGGTCGTCGGAGCCGGCGATGATCAACGTCCGCTGCCGGATGGCGGGCAGCGCGAACAGCGAGGTCCAGACGGACCCGGCCATGAGCTGGTGGACGTAGCCCTTGAACGACCCGGCGTGCAGCTGCCGGACGAACAGTTCGGCCACTTCCTGCCCGCTGTCCCGGACGACGCCGCCGTAGAGATCTGCGGCGATGGTGGCCCCGTACGACGGGTCGCTGAACCGTTTGGGCGTCACCATCTTCGACAGCACTCGGGGATGGCCGGGCACCATGATCGCGCCGGTGCCCGTGCCGACCAGGATCAGCCTGCGGCACCGTCGCGGGTTCTGGAAGGCGAACTGCTGAGCGAGCGCGCCGCCCCACGACAGCCCGAGCACGTCGACGGCGCCGATCTCGAGTCGGTCGAGCACGCGGCCGAGCACCCACGCCAGATACGGGAAGCCGTAGGGCAGCGGGGACGTCGGGGACTCACCGGTGCCGGGCACGTCGAAGCGCACGACGGGCCGATTCGGATCGAGGTGTTCGACGAGTGGGTCGAGGACTTCCAGGCTCGCGCCGATGCCGTTGCACATGACGAGCGGAATGCCGATGCCCGGCCGATACCGGACGCGGATCCGCTGACCGCCGGTCGCCAGATACAGGTCGTGGGGATCGGTGTCGGTCGGCTCGGTGTCGGACAGATCGGTGTCGGGCGGCGTCGCAGGGCTGGGGACGGTGGTGGCCATGTGGCCCTTTCTGGTCGGTTCGCAGCGGAAGTGTCGCGTCAGGCTTCGAGAACGTACGTTCCGGGGGCCGGCGCCAGCGGTTCGAATCCCGCGGTGCCGAGGGCCGACGGTGCGTCGATCTCGGCGCCGCCGTGCTCCGCCAGCCACTGGATATGGTCGGGCCACCACGAGTCACTCTGCTTCTCCGCGGTCTTCACCCACTCGTCGGCCTCGACCTCGGCGTCGACGGCCGCGGTGCGGAACGAGGCCTTCGGGTTGCCCGGCGGGTTCACCAGCGAGGCGATGTGTCCGCTGGTGGACAGCACGTAGCGGTTGTTCTTGCTGCCGAGCAGCGCGGCGCTGCGGTAGGTGGCCTGCCACGGGCAGATGTGGTCGGCGATGCCGCCGATCACGTAGGCGTCGCACTCGACGGCTCCCAGATCGACCGGGGTGCCCAGCATCGTGGCCTTGCCCGGCGTCACGAGGTCGTTCCCGACGCCCATCATCACCATGTCCTTGTGCAGGGCGGCCGTCATCCGAGTGGTGTCGGCATTCCAGAAGAGGACGTCGAACGCCGCGGGGGCGCGTCCCTGGATGTAGTTGTTGACCCAGTAGCGCCAGACGAGATCGGTCGGCCGGAGCCAGGCGAACATCTCGGCCATCGCCCGGCCGTCGAGGTAACCCTTGGCCGACGACTGCCGGATGGCCGCCTCGGCGGCGCGCTCGCTGGTCAGCGACGACGCGAAGCCGGCCTGGTTCTGGTCGAGCACGGTGACGGCCAGGGACAGCGAGTTGATCTTGTCAGCCTGGCCGACGGCCGCGAGATGCGCGGCGACCATGGCGGCGAGGATGCCGCCGGAGCACGTGGCGAAGACGTTGGTCCCGTCCGCTCCGGTGATGGTGCGCGTGGCGTCCAGGGCCTCGATGATTGCCTTGCCGTACTCGTCGAAGCCCCAGTCGCGGTGGCGTGCTTTGGGATTCCGCCAGGAGATGGCGAAGACCTGCTGGCCCGACGCGACGTAGTTCTCGATGAGGCTGCGGCCCGGCGCGATGTCCATGATGTAGTACTTGTTGATCACCGGGGGAACCATCAGCAGGGGCACCTCGCTGACCTGCTTGGTCTGCGGCGCGTACTGGATCAGCTCGAACATCCGGGTCTTGAGGACCACGGTGCCCTTCGACGTCGCCACTGTCTCGCCGACGCTGAAGGCGTCGGGTTCGACCATCGCGGGCACCCGGGGCTTGGACGCCATATCGCGCACGAAGGCCTTGAAGCCGCGGTACGCCGAGACGCCGCCGGTGTCGATCAGAGCCTTCCAGCCGAGCGGATTCAGAAGAATGTTGTTGGTCGGGGCGAGGCCCTCGATGATGTTGTCGAGAGCGAACCGGACCTTCTCGGCGTCACGCCACTCGAGGTCGGCGTCGTCGTAGAGCTTCTCGACGGTGTCGGAGGCGGCGAGGTAGGCCTGCTCGACGCGGTGGAGCAGGGGGTTCTGCGTCCACGCCGGGTCGGAGAAGCGCTTGTCGGAGCGAGCCGGCGCCCGGTTCGATCGGCCGACGGTGATGTCTCCCAGCTCTTTCGCGAGGCCCGCGCCGCGTTCGGCGAGGGTGATCGGCTGCTTGGCCAGCGACAGCCCGAAGCGGGCCATCGCCGCGTTCGGGGTCATCCGGCTGGCGAACGACTTGGTGGAGTTGATCAGCAGCAGGTCGAGCGGTGCGGCGATCTCGCCTGCGGCGGCTTGGTTGGTGGCGATGGTCATGGTTCAGGCCTCCCTGGTCGCAGCGGTGGGAACGGTGATGTCGCGCTTCTGGATCTTGCCGGTGGCGCCGGTGGGGAGCGCGTCCAGGAACCAGATCTGGCGGGGGTACTTGTAGGCGGCGACGCGCTCCTTGACGTACTCGCGCAGTTCGTCGACGGTGACCTCGACGCCGGCCTTGAGCTCGACGGCCGCGCCGATGTCCTCGCCGAGGCTCTCGTGTGGAATGCCGATCACGGCGGCCGCGGCGACCGCCGGATGCTCGTAGAGCACTTCTTCCACTTCGCGGGGGTAGACGTTCATTCCGCCGCGGATGATCATGTCCTTGGTGCGGTCGACGATCCGGTAGTAGCCGTCGGCGTCCTTGGCGCCGACGTCGCCGCTGGAGAACCAGCCGTCGGCGTCGATGGCCTCGGCGGTGGCCTCCGGCAGGTTCCAGTAGCCCTTCATGATGTTGTGGCCCTTGATCTGGACCTCGCCGGGCTCGTCGACTCCGGTCTCGTTGCCCTCGGCGTCGACGATCCGCATCTCGACGCCCTCGATCGGGGTGCCGATGGTTCCCGGCTTGCGGGGACGGTCGGGATGGTTGAAGCAGGCGACCGGCGACGTCTCCGAGAGGCCGTAGCCTTCGAGGATGGCGGCGTCGAACGCGGCCTCGAAGTCGACGATCACCTGGGCCGGCAGCGCGGCACCGCCCGACGCGCACACGCGCAGCGAGCTCGCGTCGTCGCCGGGACGACGGGCGGCGACGAGGGCCGAGTACATGGTGGGCACGCCGAGGAAGATCGTGACCTTGTCGGCGGCGATGGCCTCGAGAACGCTGATCGGCTCGAACCGGGGGATGAGCGTCAGGCTCGCCTGCGCGATCACCGATGCGTTCAGCCCGCAGGTCAGACCGAACACGTGGAACAGCGGCAGGCAGCCCATCATGACGTCGTCGGATTCGGCCCCGAACAGGGTGCGGACGCAGATCTCCGCGTTCCGATGCAGCCCGATGTGCGTCAGCTCGGCGCCCTTCGGCTTACCGGTGGTTCCCGAGGTGTGGAGGATGACGGCGGTGTCGAAGTCGTCGCGGGCGACCGGCTCGCTCTGTGCGGCGGCCGCACCGATCGCCGCCGTGAGTTCCGCGTCGGCGAGGACGCACGCCGCACCCGCGGCCTCGGCGCCCGCCTTCGCCTCGTCGGCGAACGCCGGGACGGCGAACAACAGCGACGCGGTCGTGTTCGACAGGTAGTACGCGATCTCGCGCGACTTGAGCAGCGGGTTCATCGGCACGGCGACGGCGCCGGCCCGCAGGATGCCGTAGAACAGGATTGCGAACTCGGGGACGTTCGGCAGCATCAGGCCGACGCGGTCGCCGGGCTCGATGCCGCGGTCGGCGAGCAGGGTGGCCACCTTGGCGGCGGCCTGATCGAACTCCGCGTACGAGTACGTCGCGTCACCGCACTTGAGGGCGGTGTGTTCGGGCCGCGAGGCCGCTGCCTCGACGAGGTTCAGACTGAGGTTCGCCACGATCGGTTCGCTTTCGGGTCGGGTGCAATTCCTACTCTTCAATGGTGGCGGTTCTCACTCCCCGAGGCCATGGTGTGCGCACTAACGTACCCACGAGTACGGTGTGCACACGCACAATCACTCGGTCGCGCCGTGCTCGGGAACCCGGAGTCGGGCGTCGACCTCGAAGGCCAGACAGAGTTCGGCGAGCTGCCTCGGCGACGACGTCGACCGACCGGTCAGCTCCTCGATCCGGCGCAGTCGATGCCGAACGGTGTTGCGATGGACGAACAGTTCCTCGGCTGTCGCGGTGACGTTGCCGTCCGCGGTGACCCACGCGCGGAACGTCTCGACGAGGGGGTCCCGATCCTCGGGGGTGAGCGCGTAGAGCCGCCCGAGGACCGATGTCGCGAGGTCGACGCTCACCTCCGGCGTGCTGACCGCGGCGATGCTGAGCACCGAGTCGTCGAATTGGGTGACGCCGGTGCCGGGACCGTTGAGGGAGACGCGGGCGTACTTGAGCGACTTCGCGGTGTCCCCGAGTTCGGCGAACGGGGCGCTGACGCCGACCCGGCCCGTGGCGAGGCGCGTCAGCAACGACATCGCCGCGGTGCGGGCCTGGGCCGACGGGGTGTGGATGAGGCCGATCTGCTGGTCGGGGAGGAGTCGCCAGGCCGAGTAGAGGTCGAGCCCGCGGAGTTTGCTCTCCACGCCGGGCAGGGGCTGACGGCCCACGGTGGTCGCCGCCGCGGCGACGGCGAGGTACGGGCCGCGGGTCGGCACCGGACGGACCCCGGGGGCCGCCAGCCGCAGCATCGACGCCACCTCCCAGAGGCTCGCCTCCGACGAGATGCGGCCCTCGAGGAGGTGCTCGGTGAGTGCGGCGCGTTCGGCGGCGTCGTCCAGGATCTGCTCGGTGGTGTGCTCGCGGTGCGCGTTCGCCACCTCGGTGGCGAAGCGGTCGTAGCCGTTCCAGATCCGCTCCGTGGCGGCGAGCACCGCGTGTCGCGAGAAGGAGGTGTCGGACTCGGCGACGGACCGGAACTCCCGCCACACCATCTGGAACGCGATCCGGTAGGCGTGCATCAGGGCGGGCAGCGGCACACCGAGCGCGGCTCTGGACGAGCCGGTGTGGCGGGCCGACTCGGTGTCGAAGTCCACGTCGGAGGTGATCGCGGCGATCACGTCCAGCAGGTTCATCCGCACGACCGTGGCGGTCCGCTCGCGCGGCACGACCTCCGCGGTGGCGTAGTAGTCGATGTCGTGGTGGATCGCCGCCGTGACCCGGTCGATGAGGTCGTCGACACGCAGGGAGAGGATCTCGCCGATGCGGGCGAGTTCAGCGGTCGTCTCGGGTGACTCGGGGCTGGGCGGCGAACGGTGCGGAGTGGACGTCACACAGATGATTGTGGCCGGTCGAGGTCGACGGGTGCGCAGCTTCCGAGGTTGCCGGCCGCCGGCTCGCTAGACTCGGTCACGTGAGCGCTCCGATCCCCACCCCGTACGAGGACCTGCTGCGACTGGTGCTGGAGACCGGCACTCCCAAGGCCGACCGCACCGGCACCGGAACCCGCAGCGTGTTCGGTCATCAGATGCGGTTCGATCTGTCGGAGGGCTTTCCGGTGATCACCACCAAGAAGGTCCACCTGAAGTCGATCATCTACGAATTGCTGTGGTTCCTGCGGGGCGACTCGAACGTGCGGTGGCTGCAGGATCGCGGGGTGACGATCTGGGACGAGTGGGCGTCGCCGGAGGGCGAGCTGGGGCCGGTGTACGGCGTCCAGTGGCGCAACTGGCCGACGCCGTCGGGCGAGCACGTCGATCAGATCGCCGTCGCCCTCGAGACTCTGAGGAGCGATCCGGACTCGCGGCGCAACATCGTGTCCGCGTGGAACGTCGGCGAGATCCCGCAGATGGCGCTGCCGCCCTGCCACGCGTTCTTCCAGTTCTACGTCGCCGGCGGCAAGCTGAGCTGCCAGCTGTACCAGCGCAGCGCCGACCTGTTCCTCGGTGTGCCGTTCAACATCGCCTCGTACGCGCTGCTCACCCACATGATGGCGCAGCAGGCGGGCCTGGAGGTCGGCGACTTCGTCTGGACGGGCGGCGACTGCCACATCTACGACAACCACGTCGAGCAGGTCCGCGAACAGTTGTCGCGCGACGCGCTGCCGTACCCGACCCTGCGCCTTCGCAAGGCCGACTCGATCTTCGACTACGACTTCGACGACGTCGAGGTCGTGGACTATCACTCTCATCCGGCGATCAAGGCGCCGGTGGCCGTCTGACCGAGGAAGGAGCCGACATGACCATCACCCTCGTCTGGGCGCAGGACCGCGCCGGAGCCATCGGTCGCGGCGGCACCATTCCGTGGCGGGTGCCCGAAGACATGAGGCGCTTCAAGGAGCTCACCGGCGGCGGCACCGTGATCATGGGCCGGAAGACGTGGGAGTCGCTGCCCGCCTCGGTCCGGCCGCTGCCCGGCCGTCGCAACATCGTCGTCACCCGTGCGGTCGGCTACCGCGCCGAGGGCGCCGACGTGGTGAACGGACTCGACGCTGCGCTCGACGCAGCGGGCCACGTGGCCGCCGTCATCGGCGGAGGCGAGATCTACGCCGCGGTGATGGACCGGGCGACGTCGTTGCGAGTCACCGAGATCGACGTGCTGGTCGACGGCGCCGACGCGTTCGCCCCCGCCGTGGACCCCGACCGGTGGGAGTCGGCGGAGACAGGGGAGTGGCTGTACTCGTCCACGGGCACCCTGTATCGCTTCGTCGACTACGTCCGGCGTCATCCGTGACCTGGTTCACCGACGGTTCCGACTACTCGGCGTATCGGCCGACCTACCCGGCCGAGATCGCCTCTGCACTCGCCGCCGCCGCGCCGCGAACCGACTCGGCGGTCGATGTCGGCTGCGGCACAGGCCAGCTGACAGTCCTTCTCGCGCAGCATTTCTCCCGGGTGCTCGGGATCGATCCGTCGGACGACCAGATCCGGAACGCGACGCAGGCCGCCGGAATCGAGTATCGAGTGTGCCCGGCCGAGCGGCTCGACGTCTCAGACGGGTCGGCGTCGCTGATCACCGTCGCGCAGGCGGCGCATTGGTTCGATCTGCCCGCGTTCTACGCGGAGGCCCGGCGCATCGCCGCCGACGACGCGTTACTCGCGCTCATCACCTACGGCGTGGTCCATCTCGACGACGACCTCGCCGAGCGGTTCGACGTCTTCTACCGCGACGAGATCGGACCGTACTGGCCGCCCGAACGGCGCCATGTCGACAACGGCTACGCCGACCTGGACTTCCCGTTCGACCGGGTCGAGATTCCGCCGATGGCGATCGAGCGATCGTGGACGCTGGCGGAGTTCGTCGGTTACCTCGGAACGTGGTCGGCCGCCAGGCGTGCCCACGAGGCCGGGGCGGGCGGACTGCTGGACGCCCTCGCCGAGGATCTGGCCCCGGTGTGGGGAGACGGGCGCCGCACGGTCCGCTGGCCCGTCACCGTCCTCGCGGGCCGGGTGGCGTGAATGGCCCTGCAGTCGCCGGAGACGCTCGCGCACCTGCGCCGGGCGCGCGACCTGATGGACCGGGAGTACGCCGAGCCGCTCGACGTCCCGACCATGGCGCAGCGCGCCCTGATGTCGACGGCGCACTTCAGCCGTGAGTTCAAGACCGCCTACGGGGAGACGCCGTACGGCTATCTCGTGACCCGTCGCGTCGAGCGGGCGATGGCGCTGCTGCGGTCGGGGATGAGCGTCACCGACGCGTGCGTGGCGGTCGGCTTCACCTCGCTGGGGTCGTTCAGCAGCACCTTCCGCCGACTGACCGGTGAGACACCGAGCGCCTATCGCGCCCGCGACCACGACAGCCTCGAAGGGCTGCCGTCGTGCATGACGAAGATTCTGGTGCGCCCCATGCCGTTCGGGTCAGGATGACGGCGACAGGGAGCCGATCTGGAGAACGAGCAGATATGGAGAAGCGCCCGACTCCGATCGGCCCTAGCGTTGAGGGCATGACAGACATCGAACTGACTTACTGCCCGATCACCGTCGACGACATGGAGGCCGCACTCGGGTTCTACCGGGACGCGCTCGGCCTCGAAGTGGTGCGCGACGTCGCCAACGGCGACCACCACTGGGTGACCCTCGGCCTGCCGGGCCAGCCCGCCATCGAGATCGTGCTGTCGCAGCCGGGCGGCGGACGGTCGCCGGAGGACGCGGACGCCCTGCATCGTCTCGTCGCCAAGGGGATGATGCCGCCGATCGTGTTCCGCACCGGCGACCTCGACGCGATGTTCGAGAAGGTGTCCGCGTCGGGAGCCGAGGTGCTTCAGGAGCCGATCGAACAGCCGTGGGGACCGCGCGACTGCGCGTTCCGCGATCCCGCGGGCAACATGGTGCGGATCAACGCCGCCGGGTGACGTCCGCGCACGGCCACCATTAGGCTCGTGGACGTGAACACGTTCCAGCGAGTCGCCCGCGGTATCAATAAGCTCGTCGCACCCCTCCTGACGGCTCCGGTCGTCGGCGGAGCGCTGTCGAAGTCGATGACCGAGATCACCTACACCGGACGGCGGAGCGGCAAGACCTTCTCGCTGCCCGTCTCCTATCAGCGGCGCGGTGCCGACGAGGTGATCGTCGGCGTGGCGATGCCGGACAAGAAGAACTGGTGGCGCAACTTCCAGCCCGGACCGTCGCCGATCGGGATCCGGCTGGACGGCGTCGACCGGACCGGGTCGGCCGTCGCCAAGACCGGGGAGAAGGGCACGGCGGTGTTCATCACGCTCGACCCCGCGTCCTGATGGCGGCGGCCCGCCCCGATCTGTCACTGCCTCAGGCCCGCCGGATCGCGCTCGCCGCACAGGGATTCACCGATCCGCTGCCCACGGGCGAACCGACTCGACGACATCTCGCGAGGGTCGTCGACCGCACTCGGCTGATCCAGATGGACTCGGTCAATGTTCTGGCCCGCGCTCATTACCTCCCGATGTTCAGCCGTATCGGCGCGTACGACGACGCCCTGCTCGACCGTGCCGCATGGCGGCCGACGACGCGGAGCCCGCGGCTGCTCGTCGAGTACTGGGCCCACGAGGCGGCGCTGGTGCCGATCGACGACTGGCCGCTGATGGGCTGGCGAATGGAGGAGTACCGCGACGGTCGGTACCGCCACTCGCGAGAGATTCTGCGCCGCAACAGGTCTCAGGCGCACGACGTGCTCGCCGTGATCGCGGACAACGGGCCGTCGATGCCGCGGGACATCGAGGCGGAGCTCGGCATCACCCGCTCGGCTCACGAGCGGGGCTCGTGGTGGGCGCGCGGCGAGGTCAAGCATCTGTGCGAGGCGATGTTCGCGGCCGGCACCCTCTCGGCGGTGCGGAGCGAGCACTTCCACCGCCGGTACGACCTCGCCGAGCGCGTGGTCGGAGCCGACCGCGTCGATGCCCGAGTCGATCGACGAGACGCGCACCGGGAACTGGTCGCGCGGTCGGCGGCCGCTCACGGAGTCGGCACCGTCGCCGATCTCGCCGACTATTACCGGCTCAAGACCGCCGACGTCCGCGAGGTGCTGCCCGATCTGATCGACGCGGGCGAGGTGAGCCTTGTCGGAGTCGACGGCTGGGCCGAGCCCGCCTATCTGCACTGTGACGCACGAACGCCGCGGGCAGTCCGACGCTCGGCGCTGCTCTCACCGTTCGATCCGCTGGTCTTCTTCCGTCCGCGGACTCAGCGACTCTTCGACTTCCACTACCGAATCGAGATCTACGTTCCGGAGCACAAGCGCGTGCACGGTTACTACGTGCTGCCGTATCTGATGGACGAGGAGCTCGTCGCGCGCGTGGATCTGAAGGCCGACCGCGCCGCGGGGACCCTGCGCGTTCTCTCCGCTCATCTCGAACCCGGCGCCGACCCGAGCGCGGTGTCGGACTCGCTCGCGTGTGATCTCGGGCGGCTGGCCGCGTGGCGCGGCCTCGACACCGTGGATGTCTCCGGCGGCGGCGATCTGGCGAAGCGGCTGACGGCTGCGGTCGCGGCGCAGCGGGACGCATAGGCTGAGCCGTATGAACTCCCGACAACCGCGTCGTCTCCCGCTCGACGGCGTCCGTGTGCTGGAACTGGGCAATTACATCGCGGCGCCGACCGCCGGGCGCATGCTGGCAGACTTCGGCGCCGAGGTCATCAAGATCGAGCGCGAGACCGGCGATGAACTGCGCAACTGGCGGCTGTACGACGGCGAGACGTCGATGCTCTTCCGCACCATCAACCGGAACAAGAAGTCCGTGGTGCTCGACCTGCGCACCGAGGAGGGCCGCGACGACGTGACAGCGCTCGCCGCACAGTGCGACGTCGTTCTGGAGAACTTCCGGCCGGGCACTCTGGAGCGGTGGGGGATCGGCCCGGAACAGTTGAGCGAGGTCAATCCCGACCTGATCTTCGTCCGCATCTCGGCCTTCGGCCAGACCGGGCCGTACGCGGAGCGCCCGGGCTTCGCGGCGGTCGCCGAAGCCTATGGCGGCTTCCGCGAGCTCGTCGGTGATCCCGATCGCCCGCCGGTGCGCGTCGGGGTGTCGATCGGCGATTCGATCGCCGGGCTGTACGGGGCGTTCGGCGCGGTGATGGCGTTGTACGAGGCGTTGCGCCGCAGGGATGAGAGCCGGGCCGACGGCGAGCCCTCGACGTCGCTGCCGCTGAGCGACCGCATCGTCGACGTCGCGCTCAACGAGTCGATCTTCTCGATGATGGAGTCGCTGGTTCCCGACCTCGGCGCGTACGGCGTCAAGCGCGAGCGCACCGGCGGCCGGATGGAGGGCATCGCACCGTCGAACGGATACCTCTGCCGGGACGGGAGTTCGGTGGTCGTCTCCGGCAACGCCGACGCGATCTTTCCGCGCTACATGCGGGCGATCGGCCGTGACGACCTCGCCGACGATCCGGACCTGGCGACCAACGACGGCCGGTGGCGCCGCCGCGACGAGATCGACGACGCCATCGGTGAGTGGACCGGTGCGCGGTCGCGCGAGGAGGTGCTCGCCGCGCTCGACGAGGCGGCCGTTCCCGCCGGTCCGATCTACACCGCCGCCGACATCGTCGACGACGAGCAGTACAAGGCGCGCAACATGATTCAGGAGTTCGACGTCGACGCGGGCGGCCCCGATCCACGTCGGGTCGCGTTCCCCGGCATCGTCCCCGTCCTCGGCGAGACGTCGCTGCCGATCCGTTCGGTGGGACCCGACCTCGGCGAGCACACCGACGAGATCCGCGAACGGTTTCTGGGAGGGCGACGATGACCGGCCGATCACCGACTGACTACTCCCGGGTGGACCTGCGTGATGTGACACTGCGCGACGGTCTGCAGCTCACCGGCAAGGCGCTCGACGTCCCGACCCGCGTCGCCCTGGCGCGCACATTGCTGGCAGCGGGTGTGCCGGAACTCGAGATCGGCTCGATGGCCCGGCCGGATCTGGTGCCGCCGATGGCGGGCTCGCTGGAGGTCGTCGCCGGGCTCACTCCCGAGGAGCTCGAACGCTGCTGGATCTGGGTCGCGACGCCGCGGCACGTCGCGGCCGCGGCCGCGGCCGGAGTCCGGAACTTCCAGTACTGCCTGTCGGTGTCCGACGCGCACAATCGGGCCAACATCGGCCGCACCGCCGAGGACAGCGTCGCCGCGATGCCGGAGGCCATCGCGGCGGCGAAAGAGATCGGCGGCCGGATTCAGCTGTGCCTCGCCACGGCGTTCACCTGCCCGTTCGACGGCCCGGTGGATCCGGACCGGGTGCGCGCGATCGTCGCCGATCCGCGCACCGCAGACGCCGACGACGTGGTCCTCGCCGACACTCTCGGGCAGGCCCATCCCGATCAGGTCCGGGACCTGTTCGCCTCGGTGGCGGCACGGGATCGTCGGCTCGTCTTCCACGGCCACGACACCTGGGGGATGGGCGTGGCGAACTCGCTGGCAGCGGCCGACGGGGGCGCAGTCCTGGTCGACGGCGCGCTCGGCGGGCTGGGCGGATGCCCGTTCGCGCCCGGCGCCAGCGGCAACACCGCGAGCGAGGATCTCCTGTTCGCCACGCGACCGGACTACCTGACCCCGGCCGTGCTCGCCGATCTGGTCCGCGCCGGAGAGAATCTCCTCGGCGAGCTGGGTGAGGCGTCGAGATCGCGGACGGCGCAGGGCGCGCGGTCGAAGGCGGACGCCTTCGCCTGGGTGATCGACGGACAGTAGCGCGGCGCCGGGTGCTCGGTGCCGGGTAGTGGGTGCTCAGTCCGGCGCCGGGCTAGACTTCTGCGCGCACACTAAACGGAAGGGTGGACAATTGTCCGTCACGCACAACGGCAAGACCTACGAGCTCGTCATGTTCGATCTCGACGACACGCTGGCGCCGTCGAAGACCGCGATGAGCGATGAGATGGTCGAACTGTTCCGCGAACTGCTCGCAGGCAGCCTCGGCTGCATCATCTCGGGCGGACAGTACGGCCAGTTCCAGTCGCAGGTGCTCGATCGCCTCGGGGACTTCCCCGACAGGGCGAACCTCCACCTGATGCCCACCAACGGCACCCGCTACGTCCGGTGGTCGGAGGACTGGGAGACCGTGTACGCCGAGGATCTGTCCGACGACCAGAAGGCCCGTGCGATGCGCGTCGTCGAAGAGGGCGCCCGCGAGCTCGGTCTCTGGGAGAGCGAGACCTGGGGGCCGATCCTCGAGGACCGCGGCAGCCAGATCACCTTCTCGGCCCTGGGCCAGTCGGCACCGGTCGACGCCAAGTCCGCCTGGGACCCGGACGGCCGGAAGAAGGAGTCGCTCCGCGCCTACGCCGCCGATCGACTGCCCGACCTCGAGGTCCGCAGCGGCGGCTCCACCTCGGTCGACATCACCGCCAAGGGCATCGACAAGGCGTACGGCGCACGGCGGCTGATGGAGATCCTGAACCTGACCACCGACGACATCCTGTTCTTCGGCGATCGCCTGGACGAGGGCGGCAACGACCGTCCCGTCGCCGAACTCGGCATCGAATCGATCGCCGTTCACGGGTGGGAGGACACCTACGCGAAGCTCGGGGCGATCGTGCGCGCCTGACCGCTTCGCACCACCAACGCGTCGAACGCCGAAAAGTCGGACATTCGCTCGAGAAGATTCGATATACGCGTTGGTAGTGCGAGCGATCAGTTCTGCAGCAGGCTGGTGCGCAGCGAGGAGATGTCGGCCTGTGTCAGGCCGAGACCCTTGGTGAGGTAGCCGTCCATCGAGCCGTACACCCGATTCGCGGCGGCGAATGCGGAGTTCAGCATCGAGATGTTCACACCGTTGAACGGGTCGTTCGGCGAGGCGTTCCGGTAATGGTTGGACGCCAGGTAGTCGGCGTCGATCGTCGCGCGGTCGACGCCCAGGATCGTGAGCAGGGTGGCCGCGGTCCAGCCGGTGCGGTCCTTGCCCGCCGAGCAGTGGAACAGCGTCGTCTTGCCCGACGCGGCGGTGGTCTTGATCTCGAGGAGGGCCTTGCGGATCTGGGTGCGTGCATTCGCATCGGTGACGAACGCCGGGTACGCGGAGCTCACGTCGACGAGGGTGAGCGGGGAGACCTTGCCCAGGACGTCCGTCGTCACCTGGCGCGCACCCGGCACGGCCTTGTTCGGCTGGAGGGTGCGCTCGATGTCGGTGCGGAGGTCGACGATCGTGGCGAGGCCGCGGCCCTGCAGCTTCGCGACGTCGGACGCGGTCAGCTTGGACAGATTGTCGCTGCGCAGGACCAGGCCGTTGACCTGCTTGCCCGCCGCTCCGCGGTACCCCTCGAGCGTTCGGGTGTTGGTGGTGCCGGCCAGGCCGATCTCGCGTCCCGGGGTGATGACCGTCGACGAGAGGGCGGGCGACGCCGTCGCGGGGGCCGCGGACGCGGGCGCGGCGAGCGCGGGTGCGACCGCCAGCGGGGAGAGGAGAGCGGTGGAGAGGGCGATGACCGCGACGCGGCGGCGGGAAGATAGGTGTCTCACCCCACCGATAATGCACCACCGGCCCGCGCGTCGCAGGACGAAGCGGGTGCGCGACAATCAGAGCGCGACGCAATCGCAGCAGCCGTCCGCCATCGTTCCGAGGAGTTGACCTGAGTGTCTGAATTGGTGCCGTTGAAGGTGCAGCTGGTCGCGGCGACGCAGTTCACCGCGCCGGAGGTGGACTGGGAGACCGACGTCGACGGCGGCGAAGCGCTCATCGAGTTCGCCGGCCGGGCGTGCTACGAGAGTTGGCACAAGCCGAATCCGCGCACCGCGACGAACGCGGGATACCTCAGGCATGTGCTGGAGGTCGGACACACGTCCCTTTTCGAGCATGCGACGTGCACGTTCTACATCACCGGGATCTCTCGCTCGTGCACCCATGAGTTGATCCGCCATCGGCACTTCTCGTACTCGCAGCTGTCGCAGAGGTTCGTTCCCGAGCACGATTCCAATGTGGTCGCACCGCCGGCCATCCGGGGCGACGCACGCCTCGAGGAACTGTTCGTCCAGGCGACCGACGCCGCACGGAAGGCCTACGGCGAGCTGCTCGCCGAGCTCGAGGCCAAGTTCTCGGATGTGCCGAACGCGATTCTGCGGCACAAGCAGGCCCGGCAGGCGGCACGATCGGTGCTCCCGAACGCCACCGAGACCCGCATCGTCGTCACCGGCAACTACCGGGCGTGGCGTCACTTCATCGGGATGCGCGCCACCGAACACGCCGACGTCGAGATCCGGCAACTCGCAGTCGAGTGCCTGAGGCAGCTCCGCGAGGTCGCGCCGACGGCGTTCGGCGACTTCGAAATCGGCGAGCTCGCCGACGGGACCGAAGTCGCCACTTCGCCGTTCGTATTCGAGGGCTGATCGAGGTATTCGTCATGCCAGGCGGTAGCCTGAGCGGCATGAACTCCGCTGATTCGCAAAGCGCGGAACACCCGTTCGGGACTGTTTCGGTGGCCATGGTGACGCCCTTCACTCCGGAGGGGAAGATCGACCTCGACAAAGCCGCGGAGCTCGCCACCCATCTCGTCGACAAGGGATGCGACGCGATCGTCGTGAACGGCACCACCGGCGAGTCGCCGACCACCACGGTGCAGGAGAAGAACGATCTGCTGCGTGTGACCCTCGACGCGGTCGGCGATCGCGCGAAGGTCGTGCACGGTGCGGGCAGTTACGACACGGCGGAGTCCGCGCGCCGGGTCCGGGAAGCCGAGGACATCGGCGCCGACGGCGTCCTGATCGTCACGCCGTATTACAGCAAGCCGCCGCAGTCCGGCGTCCTCGCGCACTTCCGCACCGTCGCCGACGCGTCGAGCCTGCCGGTGATGCTCTACGACATCCCGCCCCGATCCGTGATTCCGATCGAGACGGACACCATCCTGAAGCTCGCCGAGCATCCGAACATCAAGGCCGTGAAGGACGCCAAGAGCGATCTGCACGCCGCGTCGAAGATCATGGCCGCGACCGATCTGGAGTACCTGTCCGGAGAGGACGCGCTGAACCTGCCCTGGCTGTCGATCGGTGCGACCGGATTCGTCAGCGTGATCGGGCATCTGGTGCCCGACCGCCTCCGCGATCTCCGCGCCGCGACCCTGGCCGGTGACCTCGCCACCGCACGTAGGCTGGCGGACTCGATGTCGCCCCTGGTGGACGCGATGGGACGGCTCGGCGGAGTCTGCATGGTCAAGACGGCACTGCGTATCACCGGTCTGGAGGTGGGGGATCCGCGATTGCCGCAGGTCGCGGCGGAACCCGCACAGATCGAGGCACTCATCTCCGATCTGCGTGCAGCCGAGGTGATCTCCTGATGGCAGACAACAGCAGTAACGAGAAGAAGTCGGGCGGCGGTCGTCGTCGCGCCTCGCGGAAGGCCGGCCCGCCCGCTGACCAGCCGCAGAAGAAGGCCGGGAAGAAGCAGCTCCCGCCGCAGGTGGCCGCCGCGACCGGCTCCGGCGTCACCGGCGACGTGATCGACCGGCTGCCCGCGCCGCCGAAGCTCGCCAAGGGCGGCCTGCGCGTCGTGGCGCTCGGCGGAATCGGCGAGATCGGCCGCAACATGACCGTCTTCGAGTACGACGGCAAGCTGCTGATCGTCGACTGCGGAGTGCTGTTCCCGGAGGATCAGCAGCCGGGCGTGGACCTGATCCTGCCCGACTTCGGCTACATCGAGGACCGCGTCGACGACATCGAGGCGGTCGTGCTGACGCACGGTCACGAGGACCACATCGGCGCCGTGCCGTTCCTGCTGAAGCTGCGCGGCGACATCCCGATCGTCGGCTCCCGCTTCACTCTCGCGCTGGTAGCGGCCAAGTGCCGTGAGCACCGGCTGCGCCCCAAGCTCGTCCAGGTGGCCGAAGGCGACCGTCAGGACTACGGCGTCTTCGACTGTGAGTTCTTCGCCGTCAACCACTCGATCCCCGACGCGGTCGCCGTCGCGATCCGCACACCCGCGGGTCTGGTCCTGCACACCGGCGACATCAAGCTCGACCAGCTGCCGCTCGACAAGCGGCTCACCGACCTCGCGGGTTTCAGCCGCCTGGGAGACGAGGGCGTCGATCTGTTCCTAGTCGACTCGACCAATGCCGAGGTACCGGGCTTCGTCACCCCCGAACGCGAGATCGGCGGGGTCCTCGACACCGTCATCGGCAAGGCCCGCCAGCGCGTCATCGTCGCGTCGTTCGCGAGCCACGTCCACCGCATCCAGCAGATCGTCGACGTCGCGCACCGCCACGGACGCCGGGTCACCTTCGTCGGCCGGTCGATGGTTCGCAACATGCAGATCGCCCAGGACCTCGGTTACCTGACCGTCCCGGACGGCGTGGTGGTCGACATGGACACCGCGGCCACCCTGCCCGACCATCGACTGGTCCTCATCTCGACCGGATCGCAGGGCGAGCCGCTGTCGGCGCTGTCGCGCATGGCGCGCGGTGAGCACCGGCAGATCAACATCCGGGCCGACGACCTCGTGGTCCTCGCCTCGTCGCTGATCCCCGGCAACGAGAACTCGGTGTTCGCCGTCGTCAACGGCCTCGCGAAGCGGGGAGCCACGGTGGTCACCCAGGCCAGCGCCAAGGTGCACGTCTCCGGTCACGCGTCGGCGGGCGAACTGCTCTACCTCTACAACGCGGTGCGTCCGTCGAACGCGATGCCCGTCCACGGTGAGTGGCGGCATCTGCGCGCGAACGCGGCTCTCGCCGTCGCCACGGGCGTCCCGGAGGACCGTGTGGTCCTGGCCGAGGACGGCGTCGTGGTCGACCTGGTCGACGGCCGCGCCCAGATCACCGGACGCGTTCCGGTCGGATACGTGTACGTCGACGGCCTGTCGGTCGGCGATGTCGGCGAGTCGACGCTGTCGGATCGCCTGGTCCTCGGTGAGGGCGGCTTCATCGCCATCACCGTCGCCATCGATGCGGCGACCGGTGCCACGGTCAGCAAGCCGACGGTGTCCGGTCGCGGCTTCTCCGACGATCCGGGCGCGCTCGCCGCAGCGGCGGACCTGGTGAACAAGGCGCTCACCGAGCTCGCGAACGAGGGCGTCACCGATACGCATCGCATCGCTCAGGGTGTGCGACGCGCCGTCGGCCGCTGGGTGGGTGAGAAATACCGCCGTCGTCCGATGATCGTGCCGACCGTCATCGCGGTGGGGGAGAGCCGGTGAGCCTGGCCCGTTCGGAGCGGGCGGCGCTGGTCGCCACGATGCGGGCGACCGGGCCGGACGCCCCGACGCTGTGCGCGGGCTGGAACAACCGGGATCTCGCGATCCATCTGATCGTGCGCGAGCGGCGTATCGACGCCACGGCGGGGATCTTCGTCGGCTCGCTGTCGGGGCACACCGCCGCCGTCACCGAGAGTTACGGCGACAAGCCCTGGGACGAACTGCTGGTGATGCTGGCGGAGGGACCCCCGTGGTACTCACCCTTCCGGGTCGCCGACCGCTACGTGAATCTGGCCGAGATGTTCGTCCACCACGAGGACGTGCTGCGCGGGGGAGCGGACCCCGCCGGTCCGTTCATGCCCCGGCAGATCTCGGCCGACCTGCAGAAGGCGCTGGAGCTCCCGCTCCGTACCGTCGGGCGCCGGATCATGTCCACGTCGCCGGTCCGGACCACGCTGAGCACGGGCGACGGGCGCGACCTGATGACGGTCGGTCGCGGGGAACCGGTGGGCGTCTCGGGCACCGTCGGCGAACTCCTGCTGTTCGCGTTCGGACGCGCACCGGTCGACGTGGAGTTCTCCGGTTCCGCGGCCGCGGTCGCCAGCCTGCGGAGCACCAAGCGAACATTGTGAGTCGGTTACGAAATCGACACGACCGTGACCTCACGTGTGTTGCCAGTGTGACTGTAGTGATTGGTGGGCACTAGGCTGGGGGCCATGGCTTCCAATGCATCAACGCGCAGCCGCTCGTCCAGTGCTTCGACCGGGTCGAAGTCGGGCAACGGCGGCCGGTCGCGCAGCGGCGCCGCACGCGGGGGGACCAAGGCGGGCGCTGCGGCGCGACCGAAGTCCGGTCAGGGCGGCGGTGCCCGCAAGCAGCCCGCGGGTTCGACGTCACGGCGGCCCGCACACTCGCAAGACCTGAAGCGTCGTCCGGCGGACCGGACCTCGGTCGGTCGGGGGATGGGACGCGCCGCGGTGGCGACATGGAATCTCGCAGCGCGCGGGCTGGGCGGGCTGGCCCGGATCGGCGCACACCGAGAGGACGATCCCGCCCAGGCACGCGACGGAGCGGGACTGGCGCTCACGCTCACGGCCGCACTGATCGCGATCGGCGTGTGGTTCCACGCGCTCGGTCCCGTCGGAGCGTTCATCGACACCCTGGTCAGGGCCGGATTCGGCGTGCTGGCCTACGGCATTCCGGTGCTGCTCCTGGTGATCGCGGTGCTGGTGATGCGTTTCCCGGCGAATCCGGAACGTCGTCTCCGCAATGTCGCGGGCTCATTGCTGGTGGCGGTTCCGGTGCTGGCGCTGACCCATTTGATGCACGGTGCCCCCACCGGTTACGACGCCCGCGCCGATGCCGCAGGCTTCCTCGGCTACGCCCTCGCCTCACCCCTCACCAATGCGCTCACGGTCTGGGTCACGGTTCCGCTGTTCCTGCTGCTCGGCGCGCTCGGTGTGCTCGCGCTCAGCGGCCGGACGCTCGCGGAGGTCGCCGGAGCGGTGTCGGATTACCTCGGACTGGGCGCCGGCGGGTACGACTACTACGACGAAGACGACGAGTGGGATCCGGAGTACGACGATTACGACGACGATCCCGCAGACGGATACGAGGCCGCCGAGTCCTTCGACGACTACGACCCCGGGCCGCCCGCTGACCCGGCGCAGTCGCACACCGACGGCGACTACGGCGACCCGTTCCGGAACTACCCGCCCGATACCCGACGCCGCCCTCGGGCGACCGACTCGGCGCGGCGGCGGAGCACCGCGGGTGAGGACCGGGACGCGCGCATGCCGGACCTGGTCACCGAGCCGCTGATCGATTCGCCCGCGTTCGACGAGGCGCCGTTCGACGTGCCGGTCGACGAGAACCCGACGCTCCGGTTCGGCGACGAGGACGCCGACGAATTCGCGGCGGACGACTACACCGACCCTGCACCGGAACCCGAGCCCGCGCCCCGACCACGGCGCAGGCCGGCCCCGACTCCGGCCGCGGCACCGAAGCCCGCGGCCGAACGGCCGGCCGTGCCCGCGGGCGGGTCGTTCCTGGACCGGACCCCAGACTCCGACTATCTGCTTCCGCCCGCGGACCTGCTGGTGCAGGGCGAGCCGGCGAAGACCGGCACCTCGGCGAACGACGAGATGATCGATCGGATCAACAGCGTCCTCGAGCAGTTCAAGATCGACGCCGCGGTGACCGGATACACGCGCGGCCCGACCGTGACGCGCTACGAGGTCGAGCTCGGCCCGGCCGTCAAGGTCGAGAAGATCACCCAGCTGCAGCGCAACATCGCGTACGCGGTCGCGACCGACAACGTCCGCCTGCTCGCGCCGATCCCCGGCAAGTCGGCAGTCGGCATCGAGGTCCCGAACTCCGACCGCGAGATGGTCCGACTGTCCGACGTGCTCGCCGCGCCGTCGACCCGCAAGGAGAACCACCCGCTGGTGATCGGCCTCGGTAAGGACATCGAGGGCGACTTCGTCAGCGCGAACCTCGCGAAGATGCCGCACCTGCTGGTCGCCGGTTCCACGGGCTCGGGCAAGTCGAGCTTCGTGAACTCGATGCTGGTGTCGCTGCTGACGCGTGCCACCCCCGACGAGGTCCGGATGATCCTCATCGACCCGAAGATGGTGGAGCTGACGCCGTACGAGGGCATTCCGCACCTGATCACGCCGATCATCACCGAGCCGAAGAAGGCTGCGGCAGCCCTGTCGTGGCTGGTGGACGAGATGGAGCAGCGCTACCAGGACATGAAGGCGTCCCGGGTCCGCCACATCAACGACTTCAACGCGAAGGTCCGGTCGGGTGAGATCGCCACGCCACTCGGGTCCGAGCGCGTGTACAAGCCGTATCCGTACATCGTCGCGATCGTCGACGAGCTGGCTGATCTGATGATGACGGCGCCGCGGGACGTCGAAGAGGCGATCGTCCGGATCACGCAGAAGGCGCGCGCGGCGGGCATCCACCTGGTGCTCGCGACGCAGCGGCCGTCGGTCGACGTCGTCACCGGTCTGATCAAGACCAACGTGCCGTCCCGGTTGGCGTTCGCGACGAGTTCGCTGACCGACTCCCGCGTCATCCTCGACCAGCCGGGCGCCGAGAAGCTGATCGGCATGGGCGACGGTCTGTTCCTGCCGATGGGGGCGAACAAACCGATCCGCATGCAAGGCGCCTTCATCACCGATGAGGAGATCGCGGCCGTCGTCGAGTTCACCAAGGAGCAGTCCGAGCCCGACTACACCGACGGCGTCACGACGGCGAAGGCGGGCGAGAAGAAGGACATCGACGCCGACATCGGCAACGACCTCGACGATCTCCTCCAGGCCATCGAACTGGTGGTGTCCAGCCAGTTCGGCTCCACCTCGATGCTGCAGCGCAAGTTGCGGGTCGGGTTCGCCAAGGCCGGGCGGTTGATGGATCTTATGGAGACTCGCGGAATCGTCGGCCCGAGCGAGGGGTCCAAGGCCCGCGAGGTGCTGGTGAAGCCGGAGGATCTGGCGGGCGTCATCGCCTCGATCACGGGCGGAGGCGACGACGCGGCCGATCCGCTAGACTGACGGAGATCTTGGAGGGGAGTATCCCCGTCTCGCAGGCGTTCCCGTCAATACGGGCCCGCTCTGCCGCATCCGCCGATCGGATGCGGCCGGGCCGGTCCCGGGGCCGTCGCCGGCAGCGCCGATCAGGGCGCACCGCCGGTGGGAGAGACCTCCGACATCGTCGCTTCGTGCTACGTGTTGGAGGATTCTCATGACTGTCTCGTTGGCGACCTGGCTGATCACCGGAGCGGTGATCCTGGGTCTGTTCGTCTTCGACTTCTTCGCCCACGTGCGGACGCCGCACGAACCCACTCTTCGGGAATCGGGATTCTGGTCCGCCGTCTACATCGGCATCGCGGTGCTGTTCGGCGGCTTCGTCTGGTGGAAGTGGGGCGGAACCTACGGCGGTGAGTACTTCGCCGGCTACGTGACCGAGAAGGCGCTCTCGGTCGACAACCTGTTCGTCTTCGTCGTCATCATGACGAAGTTCGCCGTGCCGCGCGTGTACCAGCAGAAGGTGCTGCTGCTGGGCATCGTGATGGCACTGGTTCTGCGTGGCGTGTTCATCGCCGTCGGTGCGGCGGCGATCGACGCCTACAGCTGGGTGTTCTACCTGTTCGGGCTGTTCCTGATCTTCACCGCCGTCAAACTGCTCCGCGAGAGCGACGAGCCGGCCGAGGCCGAGCGTGAGCGCGAAGGCCGGATGGAGCGGATCGTCAAGAAATGGTTCCGTGCCGCCGACCACTACGACGGCGACCGGCTGACCACGAAGATCGACGGCAAGCGCTACATCACGCCGCTGCTGGTGGTCCTGATCGTCATCGGCTTCACCGACGTGCTGTTCGCGCTCGACTCGATTCCGGCCATCTACGGTCTGACGCAGCAGCCGTACCTGGTGTTCACCGCGAACGCGTTCGCGCTGATGGGCCTGCGACAGCTGTACTTCCTGCTGGGCGGTCTGCTCGACAAGCTCATCTACCTGTCGTACGGGTTGTCGTTCATCCTGGGCTTCATCGGTGTGAAGCTGGTACTCCACGCACTCCACGAGAACACCTTGAGCTTCATCAACGGCGGCATGCCCGTCTCGGTCCCCGAGATCAGCACGGCGCTCTCGCTGGGGGTCATCGGCGGCACCCTGGTCGTGACGACGGTCGCGAGCCTCGCGGTCAGCAGACGACGAGCGGGCTGACCGCCTGCTCTGTCCGGGCCCGATCCAGCGGCTCGCTCAGTACGGTCCGTAGACCTGCGTGAGCTCCCGGACGGATACCGCGGCGATGGCCGACTCGCGAGCGAAGGGATCTCCGGTCAGGAACTCGCGCGCCGAGTCGGCGTCGTCGGCGGTGATCATCAGGTGGGCGCCGCTGCCGTCGGCGAAGGGGCCGACGAACTGCAGCCGACCGGCCTCGTGCTGGGCGCCGAGCCAGCCGCGGTGCTCGGGCCGGAACTCGTCGCGGACCGCGGCGGCCTCGGGAGCATAGGTGTACTCGACGGCGAACAGCGCCATGGTGATGGTCCTTTCGAACTGTCGGGTGCGAGCTGTGATGAGTTACAGGAGCGCGAGCATGCGAGTGTTGCCGAGCGTGTTCGGCTTGACGAAGCTCAGGTCGAGGAACTCGGCGACGCCCGTGTCGTACGACCGGCACATCTCATCGAAGACCTCGCGCGAGACCGGTGTCCCGTCGATCTCGACGAATCCGTGCCGGGAGAAGAACTGGGTCTCGAAAGTCAGCACGAAGACCCGCTCGAGCTCGAGTTCGCGCGCCACGTCCATCAGGCGCCCGACGATCTTGTGCCCGATCCCGTGACCGGAATGGGTGGTGTCGACCGCGACCGTGCGGACCTCGCCCAGATCGGACCACATGACATGCAGCGCACCGCAGCCGACCACGAGGCCGTCGAGCTCGCCGACCCAGAACTCCTGGACCGACTCGTACAGCGTGACCAGGTTCTTCTCGAGCAGGATCTTGCCCGCGTAGATGTCGATGAGCTCCTTGATCCGGGGAACATCCGACGTCCGCGCGCGGCGCACGAGCACCGCGGGGGGCTCGTCGGTGCGGGAGTCGGCGTGTTCGCTCAGCATGGGAACGAGAGTAGTCGCAGGTCCGAATGCGCCCTTCGGTAGTCGGGGAAACGGGTGCCGTTAGGCTTAACGGCGTGACTGACCCTGTGCGCCGCGCGATCGGCGATGACGCGGCCCCGGTGCCGGTGGTGAACATCGCCAACGCACTGACGGTGTTCCGCATCGTCCTGGTGCCGGTGTTCGTGGTCCTGCTGTTCGTCGACGACGGACATTCGACGGCGTGGCGGATCGCCGCCTTCGTGGTCTTCGCGGTCGCCGCGTTCACCGACCAGCTCGACGGTCGGCTGGCCCGGGGAATGAACCTCGTCACCGACTTCGGGAAGATGGCCGATCCCATTGCGGACAAGGCCTTGATCGGCGCGGCGCTGATCAGCCTGTCGGTGCTCGGCGATCTCCCGTGGTGGGTCACGGTCGTGGTCCTCGCCCGCGAGGTCGGCGTCACCCTGCTGCGCTTCTGGGTGCTCCGCTACGGCGTCATTCCGGCCAGTCGCGGCGGCAAGCTGAAGACCCTGCTCCAGTCGGTCGCCATCGGTCTGTTCGTGCTGCCGCTCAGCGGGGCGTGGCACACCGCGGCGTGGGTCATCATGATCGCCGCCGTGGTGGCGACGGTGGCCACCGGGCTCGACTACGTGTGGCGTGCGCTGGCGATGCGCCGGGACGCGGAATAGCGCGGGGGAGCACACGCGTTGAACCCGTGGTGGCGATGCACATCGGTGGGTCGTCGGCGTTCGGATGTGAGCGGCGGGCGATCAAGAATTCGGCTAGGGTCGACGGCACAGGCTTTGACGGAATCGACCGCCCGGAACGGGGCGTGGAGGAGAATCGTGAGGAGGTCCGGACGTGACACTGCTCTTGCGTGAAGCGATCGGCGACGAGTTGCGCCGTGTTCGGAACGGTCAGGGACGCACGCTGCGCGAGGTCTCGACCGACGCGAGGGTGTCGCTCGGCTATCTCTCAGAGGTGGAGCGCGGACAGAAGGAGGCGTCCAGCGAACTGCTGGCGTCCATCTGCGAGGCCCTCGACGTGCCGATCGGTGACGTGCTGTTCCAGGTCGCCGGAGTGATGCGACCGAACGTCCCGGATACTCTTGTCGAAGTCATTGCCCCCCAGGATGATTCGGTGGACGGCGCGGGTGCGCCCGCGGCTCTCGCCGCCGCGTGATCGACCGACGACGCGACCCGCGCAACGAGGAGTTTGAATACCGATGGCCAATCCGTTTGTGAAGTTCTGGAACTACATGATGGCTCTGGGCAACTCGAAGATCGACGAGCACGCCGATCCGAAGGTCCAGATCCAGCAGGCGATCGAGGACGCGCAGCGGCAGCATCAGGCGCTCTCCCAGCAGGCCGCCGCCGTGATCGGCAATCAGCGGCAGCTCGAGATGCGGCTCAACCGGCAGTTGGAGGAGATCGAGAAGCTGCAGGGCAACGCCCGGCAGGCACTCACTCTCGCCGACCAGGCCGCCGCAGCGGGCGACACCGCGAAGGCGGGTGAGTACACGAATGCCGCCGAGGCCTTCGCCGCGCAGCTGGTGACCGCGGAGCAGAACGTCGAAGACCTCAAGGTGCTCCACGATCAGTCGCTGCAGGCGGCTGCGCAGGCCAAGCAGGCCGTCGAGCGCAATGCGATGGCGCTGCAGCAGAAGCTGGCCGAGCGGTCGAAGCTGCTGAGCCAGCTCGAGCAGGCCAAGATGCAGGAGCAGGTCAGCGCCTCGCTGAACCAGATGAGCGAGTTGTCGGCCCCGGGCAACACGCCGAATCTCGAACAGGTTCGGGACAAGATCGAGCGTCGCTACGCGAATGCCCTGGGATCGGCTGAACTGGCCAAGGGATCGGTTGCCGGCCGGATGCAGGAGGTCGAAGCCGCAGGGGTGCAGTTGGCGGGCCACGCGCGGCTCGAGCAGATTCGCGCGAGCATGAACGGCGGTTCCCTCGCCCCCGGTCAGTCGGCGGGCGCACAGGGCGCGGCGGCGCCGCAGGTGGAGCAGGGCGGCGCAGCTCCGGCTCCGCAGACTCCGGAACAGAACTGAACACGCAGGCGCCGCTGACCGTCGCCATCGTGGCCGGGTCCGACGCCGGACATGCGTTTCCGGCGCTGGGCCTGGCCACTGCGTTTCTCGCGGCGGGCGACCGGCCGATCGTGTACACGGGCGAGCGCTGGATTCCGGTCGCTGCGGAGCGGGGGATCGAGGTTCGGCCGCTGCCCGGCCTGGCCGCCCGGCCCGGTGAGGACGACGATGACGCCGGGGCGAAGCTCAGCGTCCGTGCGGCGCGGATGGCGCTCGAATTGGCGCCGGAACTGGCGCTGACCGGTGTGGATCTTGTCGTCAGCGACGTGATCACGATCGCGGGCGGTTGGGCCGCCGAGCTGGTGGGCGTGCCGTGGATCGAGCTGTCGCCGCACCCGCTGTACGAGCAGTCGTCGGGCCTGCCGCCCATCGGCGCGGGCCTGGCGGCGGGCGAGGGGTTCCGCGGCCGACTGCGGGACACAGTGCTGCGATCGAGTTCGGCTCCCGCCGTCGCGAAGGGCAGACGCCAGCGCAGGCGGGCACGGGCGAGCATCGGGCTGCCGGCCGAGCCGTCGCCGATCGCACGGTTCGTCGCGACCCTGCCGGGGCTCGAAGTGCCTCGCCCGGACTGGCCGGCCCGAACGCATCTGGTCGGGCCGCTGCTGTTCGAGCCGACCGCCGAGTGCTTCGACCGACCGGCCGGCGACGGCCCGCTGATCGTCGTGGCTCCGTCGACCGCAGCGACCGGTGCGGGCGATCTCGGTGCCGAGGCGCTGTCGGCGCTCGCGGAACTGCAGGCGCGCCGTCCGGTGCGCGTGGTCTTCTCCGCTCTGCAGCCACCGAACGCGGCGGAGGCCCCGCGAGGTCTGGTGGCCGCGACGGCCCGGCAGGACGAATTGCTGCCGGACGCCGATCTGGTGATCTGCGGTGCCGGGCACGGCATGCTGGCGAAGACTCTGCTCGCCGGTGTTCCGGTGGTGACCGTGCCGGGCGGCGGCGACCAGTGGGAGCTCGCCAGCCGCGTGCAGCGGATCGGCTGCGGCCTGCTGGTGCGACCGGCGACGGCTGAGGCGTTGGCGGCGGCGGTCGTCGAGGTGCTCGACGACGATCGCTACGCGTCAGCGGCGCGGAGGGTAGCGGACACGGTGGCAGGCGTCGTCGATCCGGTGGCGACGGCGCACCGGGCGTACGCGCGGGAAGCGGCGGCCGGGCAGTCGTGGAGAATGGACTCATGCGTCTGACAGAGTTCGCCGAACTCACCGAAGCGGAGTTCGGCCGGAAGCGGGCCGACGGCCTGCTGGCGGATCTGGTGCTGATGGAGTTGGGCGGCCGGACGGGCCGGGAGGCGATCGACCAGGGGGTCGACCCGAAGCTGGTCTGGCGAGCGCTGTGCCGGGAGTTCGAGGTCCCGCCGGAACGCTGGTGACGGCGGGTCTGATCCAGGCTCCGGCGTGTCGAATTGCCATCGAACATCTGTTCGCTCATCATGAATGGGGAACCGGAGTGCGCTCTGGTGCGTCCAACTCAATGACCGCGCGAAGCAGAATTGTCAGACCCTGCTCCTAATGTGTGGTCACGACAGCGGAAACGTGTAAGACCACAGCAACGTTCGAACCCACAGCTTCACACCACACAGCAGAGCACCCGGAGGAGAGACCGATGGCACCCGTGACTGATCGGCAGAAGGCACTGGATCTGGCACTTGCTCAGATCGACAAGAATTTCGGCAAGGGCTCGGTGATGCGACTCGGTGAGGACGCCCGCCCGCCCATGGAGGTCATTCCGACCGGCTCGGTCGCCCTCGACATCGCGCTCGGCATCGGCGGTCTTCCGCGCGGCCGCATCGTCGAGGTCTACGGCCCGGAATCGTCGGGTAAGACCACGGTCGCCCTGCACGCCGTCGCGAACGCGCAGGCCGCGGGCGGCATCGCCGCGTTCATCGACGCCGAGCACGCACTCGATCCCGAGTACGCCGCCAAGCTGGGCGTCGACATCGATGCCCTGCTGGTCTCACAGCCCGACACCGGTGAGCAGGCCCTGGAGATCGCCGACATGCTGATCCGCTCGGGCGCGCTCGACATCCTGGTCATCGACTCGGTTGCGGCGCTGGTGCCGAAGGCCGAGATCGAGGGCGAGATGGGCGACAGTCACGTCGGCCTGCAGGCACGACTGATGAGTCAGGCGCTCCGCAAGATGACCTCGGGCCTGAACAACTCGAACACCACGGCCATCTTCATCAACCAGCTGCGCGAGAAGATCGGCGTGATGTTCGGTTCGCCGGAGACCACGACCGGTGGTAAGGCCCTCAAGTTCTACTCGTCGGTGCGTCTGGACGTGCGCCGTATCGAGACGTTGAAGGACGGTACCGACGCCGTCGGCAACCGGACTCGAGTCAAGGTCGTCAAGAACAAGGTCGCCCCGCCGTTCAAGCAGGCGGAGTTCGACATCCTGTACGGCCACGGCATCAGCCGTGAGGGTTCGCTGATCGACCTCGGCGTGGCCGAGGGATTCATTCGGAAGTCGGGGTCGTGGTTCACCTATGAGGGCGACCAGTTGGGGCAGGGCAAGGAGAACGCCCGCAAGTTCCTGATCGCCAACCCGGATGTCGCGAACGAGATCGAGGACAAGATCAAGGACAAGCTCGGCATCGGCCGTCCGCCTGCCGACGCGGACGAGATCGCGCCCGAGCCGGTCGATTTCTGATCGGGGACGCATTGACCGGTGGCCCGGCCCGGTCCGGACCGTCTCCCTGGGACGCCGCTCTGCGGCTCCTGGGGACGCGTGCCCGGAGCCGGGCCGAAATGCGTGAACGGCTCGTCGCCAGGGGCTTCACTCCGGACGAGGTGGATCAGACCATCCAGCGACTGGACGAGTGGAAGCTGCTCGACGATGCTGAGTTCGCCTCGGAGTGGGTGCGGTCCCGGCATGCGCACTCCGGCCGGGGCCGCTTGGCGCTGCAGCGGGAGCTGCGCACCAAGGGCATCGCGGAGGAGACGGCGTCGGAGGCGCTGGCGCAGATCGATCCGGACGCTGAGCGGGAGGTGGCCGTTCGACTCGCCGAGAAGAAGTTGAACGTGTCCGGAGAGCAACTACGGGATCACGAGGTGCGCGCCAAGGCGTATCGCCGCCTCGCGGGTGCGCTCGGCCGCCGCGGATTCCCGCCGGACGTCGTCGGTTCGGTCGTCAAGGAAGTCTTGGAGCGGGCGCGCGCCGAATGATCACCGACCGAGACCGGTGAGCCCGGGAAGGTTCTCCATGGTGTCGATCTCGGTGATCTCGGCGGCGGCGACCGCCGTCTTCCGGCGGCCCCGTCGCAGCCGTCCTTCGAGGTAGTTCGCGAGAGCCGTGAGGCAGAAGTTGATCGTGATCATGATCGCTGCGACCACCAGCAACGACGGCAGATAGTTGCCCCAGTACGACGCCGAGACGATGCCCGACCGGACGACTTCGATGTAGCCGAAGGCATAGCCGAGCGCACTGTCCTTCAGCGCGATGACCATCTGCGAGATCAGCGCGGGCAGCATCGCGGTCACCGCCTGCGGGAGCAGGATCATCCGCATCATCTGCGACTTCCGCAGCCCGATCGAGGAGGCCGCCTCCGATTGCCCCTTCGGTACCGCGAGAATGCCGGCGCGGAGGATCTCGGCGATCACCGAGCCGTTGTAGAGCGTCAAGCCGAACACGACCGCCGCGAACGACAGCTGAGACGACGGGACGACGGCGTACTTCGCGAAGAGGTAGTACGCGAAGAACATCAGGATCAGCACCGGGATCGCGCGGAAGACCTCGACGATGACTCCCGAGACGACCCGTACCCACCGGTGGTCCGACAGCCGCCCGATCCCGAGCAGGGCACCGAGGATCAGGGCGAGGACGATTGAGACGAATGCCGCCTTGATGGTGCCCCAGAGTCCGGGGAGCAGCCAGGTGGTCCAGGTGCCCGCGACCGTGAACGGGCTCCACATGTCGGCGTCGAGCTGCCCGTTGTCGGCGAGCACCTTGATCACATAGGCCGCGATCGCCACCAGGATCGCGATGAACACGACCGCCGTGATGAGATTGCGCCGCCGTGCACGCGGGCCGGGGGCGTCGTACAGGACTGTCGACTCGTCGCTCATCGCTTGACCGCCCATCGTTTGGCCGCCCAGCCGAAGACGGCGCCCTCGGCAAGGGTGATGATCATGAAGCCGACCGCGATGATCGCGAAGATCAACATGATCTGGTCACCGTGGGTCTCGAGTTCGGACTTCATCAGCAGCGACGCCTCGGCGACGCCGATCACGGATGCGATCGTCGTGTTCTTGGTCAACGCGATCAGCACAGACCCGAGCGGCGCGATCACGGTGCGCAGTGCCTGAGGCAGGACGATCAGCCCGAACACCTGAGTGAACGACAGTCCCAGCGACCGAGCCGCCTCTGCCTGACCGATCGGCACGGTGTTGAACCCGGACCGGAGGGTCTCGCAGACGAACGTCGCCGTGTAGAGGATGAAGGCCAGAACCGCGAGCCGGAAGTTGTTGGTCGCGATGAAGCTCGAGTTCTCCGGCGCGAGCGTGAGACCGAGGTTCTGGTAGAGCCCGATCGAGCAGAAGAGGACGATCAGCGTGAGAGGGGTGTTGCGGACGATGTTGACGTACGCGGTAGCGAAGCCCCGCATCACCGGAACGGGCGAGACCTTCATCGCGGCCAGCAGTACACCCCAGAGCAGCGCGCCGATCGCGGAGTAGAAGGTCAGCTTGATCGTGGTCCAGAAGGCGGGCCAGATCTGCGGGCCCATGCTCTGCCAGAGTTCATACATCTAGGCTCCTCCTTCGCAGGTGGTCGACGGAGCGGTGAGGAAGTCGAGATCGCCGACGTCCGGGTAGAGCTTGTACTTGGAGCCGGGTGCGTTCGCCCGGTCGATCCAGGTGTCGACGATCTGATCGCCGAGAGCCGAGCGCAGGTCCGTGCTCCATTCCGACTGATCGCTTCCGGGGAGCGGCGCGAGCATCGACTCGATCGCCTCGTTGACCGCGGCCACGGAGTCCGGATAGTCCTGTGCCATGCCGATGCCGTAGCGCTCGGTGGAGAACGGCTGGCCCTGCTTCTTCAGCGCGCCCTTGACGCAGGCGTCTTTCGGATACGTCATCGAGACGAGCTTGAACTCGCCGGGGTAGCGGTTCGCATAGCCGGCGAGGATGGTCTCATCGGTGGTCAGCGCGTCCACCTTGCCGCGGCGGAGGGCCTCGACGCACGAGGAGTAGGAGTCGTACTCCTGGAGCTGAACGCCGGGCAGCTGTGCCTTGACGTTCTGGGCCGGGGTGGAGCCGCTCACCGAGCACAGCTTCTTGCCGTTGTTCAGATCGGTCAGCGAGTTCAGCGTCGAATCGTCGGCCCGGACCAGCAGCCCCTGGTAGGTGACCAGATACGGGCCGGCGAACGAGACCTTCTTCGCCCGGGCCTCGTTGATCGAGTAGGTCGCGGCGATCATGTCGACCTCGCCGTTGCCGATGAGCGTCTCGCGCTGCGCCGACGGGGTCTCCCGCCAGGTGATCTCCGGGTGCGGGACGCCGAGCTTGTCGGCGATGTGGTCGACCACGTACTCCGACACCGAGGGATCGAATCCGACCACCGAGCCGTCGGGCTGCTGGAGGCCCAGTCCGGGCTGGTCGTACTTGGTGCCCAGGACGACCTTCCCGGACTTGATCGATTCGACGAGGTTGCGGGGTTCGGTGCTGCCGCACGCGGCGAGGACGCCTGCCAACAGTGCGACCGCCGCGGCCAGCGCGAACAGGGCGCGCCTGCGGCGTGGCGCTTGAGCTGAATCGGTCACGGTCAGTCTCCCAGGATCTTGGAGAGGAAGTCTTTGGCGCGGTCGGACTTCGGCGCGGTGAAGAAGCTCTCCGGATCGGTGTCCTCGACGATCTGCCCGTCGGCCATGAAGATCACCCGGTCGGCGGCACGCCGTGCGAAGCCCATCTCGTGGGTCACGACCATCATCGTCATGCCCTCCTTCGCGAGGGAGACCATGACGTCCAGGACCTCGCTGACCATCTCCGGGTCGAGTGCGGAGGTGGGCTCGTCGAAGAGGATCACCTTGGGGCTCATCGCGAGTGACCGCGCGATCGCCACGCGCTGCTGCTGACCGCCGGACAGCTGCGCCGGGTACTTGTCCTTCTGAGTCCCGATGCCGACGCGGTCGAGCAGTTCCTCGGCGCGTTTGCGCGCGTCGGCCTTCGACGTCTTCCGCACCTTGATGGGTCCGAGCGTCACGTTCTCCATGATCGTCTTGTGGGAGAACAGGTTGAACGACTGGAAGACCATGCCGACATCGGCGCGCAGTCGTGCCAGGTCGCGGCCCTCCTCGGGCAGCAGCTGTCCCTCCACCCGGATCTCGCCGCTGTCGATCGGCTCGAGGCGGTTGATCGTGCGGCACAGGGTCGACTTGCCGGAGCCGGACGGACCGAGCACCACGACGACCTGCCCGCGCGGCACTTCGAGGTCGATGTCGCGGAGGACGTGGAGGTCGCCGAAGTGCTTCTGCACGTTCTTCATCGAGATCATCGGTGTGGCGTTCGTGTCGGGCATACTCACAACGTAGTTGTGACGCCGGTCGCCGGTCGGCTTCTTCCGCACATCCAGCGTGTCGCCCGCGCGGTGAGTGTGACGCGGGCGGATTTGCCTCGGGACGTAACCTGGTCATGTGAGTGTTGAGGCCCCAGGCGAGGCGACGATCGAGGACGCGACCGGCGGTGTCCGCTCCTATTCGGTCCGGACCTTCGGATGTCAGATGAACGTGCACGACTCCGAGCGGATCGCGGGTCTCCTCGAGGACGCCGGTTACGTCGCCGCGGTCGACGGCGACGACGCGGACCTGGTGGTCTTCAACACCTGCGCGGTCCGTGAGAACGCCGACAACAAGCTGTACGGCAATCTGTCGCACCTCGCACCGGTCAAGGCCGACCGGCCCGGCATGCAGATCGCCGTCGGCGGATGTCTGGCGCAGAAGGACAAGGACACCGTCCGCAAGCGGGCACCGTGGGTCGACGTCGTGTTCGGCACCCACAACATCGGCTCGCTGCCGGTGCTGCTGGAACGCGCGCGTCACAACGACGAGGCCCAGGTGGAGATCCTCGACTCGCTGGAGCGCTTCCCGTCGACGCTGCCCGCCCGGCGCGACTCGGCGTACTCGGGCTGGGTCTCGGTGTCCGTCGGCTGCAACAACACCTGCACGTTCTGCATCGTCCCGTCGCTGCGCGGCAAGGAGGTGGACCGTCGACCCGGGGATGTGCTCGCCGAGGTGCAGGCGCTCGTCGACCAGGGCGTACTCGAAGTGACCCTGCTCGGTCAGAACGTGAACGCGTACGGCCAGTCGTTCGCCGATCCGGAGACGCCGCGCAATCGTGGCGCGTTCGCGGACCTGCTGCGCGCCTGCGGAACGATCGAGGGCCTGGAGCGAGTCCGCTTCACGTCTCCTCATCCGGCGGAGTTCACCGACGACGTGATCGCCGCGATGGCCGAGACCCCGAACATCTGCCCACAGTTGCACATGCCGCTGCAGTCGGGCTCGGACCGCGTGCTGCGCGCCATGCGGCGCAGTTACCGCCGCACCAAGTTCCTCGGCATCCTCGACCGGGTCCGCGAGGCGATGCCGCACGCCGCCATCACGACCGACATCATCGTCGGCTTCCCGGGGGAGACCGAGGAGGACTTCGCCGAGACGCTCGACGTCGTGGAGAAGGCGCGATTCTCGAGCGCGTTCACGTTCCAGTACTCGCCGCGGCCGGGGACTCCGGCCGCCACGATGCCGGACCAGGTGCCGCCGGAGGTGGTCACCGAGCGTTACCAGCGGCTGATCGCCCTCCAGGAGCGGATCTGTCTCGAAGGCAACACCGCGCTCGTGGGGACCGAGGCAGAGCTGCTGGTGGTCGCCGACGAGGGGCGGAAGAGTTCGTCGACCGGCCGGATGACCGGCCGTGCACGCGACGGCCGGCTGGTCCATTTCCGTGCCGATTCCCGATCGCAGGTCGAGCCGGGCGGAATCCGGCCGGGCGATCTGGTGACGGCGGTCATCACGGACGCGGCTCCCCATCATCTGATCGCTGACGCCGGGGTGCTGACGCATCGTCGCACCCGCGCCGGCGACGCGCACGAGGCGGGCACGCTGCCCACCACACCACCCGTCGGCGTCGGACTCGGGATGCCGTCGATCGGAGCGCAGCCGGTCCCTGAGTCGACGAGTGCATGCGGAACTGGAGGTTGTTCATGAGCAACAAGGACGATCTGGAGACGTTCGACAAGTACGAACGTGAACTCCGGAAGGCCGAGAAGAAGGTCGCGGGCGAGATCGATCCGGGCGCCCGCGCCGTGGTGGTCGCGATCTGCGTCCTGCTGGCGATGGTCTCGCTGATCCTGCCGCATGCGGGCGACGCCACCGGCCTCGACGTGCTGATGATGTCGGACAAGGCCCATGCCGAGCACATCAAACTGCCGTCGGAGGTCTTCGTCTACCTGCTGGTGATCTTCGGCATCGGGTTCTCGACGTTGGCCCTGGTGACTCGCCGCTGGGTGCTGGCATGGATCGCGTTGGCCGGTACGGCGGTCGACGCGGTCGCAGGCATGCTGGCGATCTGGACGCGCAACACGGTCGGCGTCGACGAGACGACGACGCCGTCGAGTGCCGGGGCGGGCCTGCTGCTCGGCTGGGCGGTGTCGATCGTGCTCGTCTTCCACTGGGCGCGCGTGGTCTGGAACCGCAACACCTATCAGCTGGCGTTGGAGCAGGAGCGGCGTGCCGAGGCGGCCAACCGTGAGGCCTTCGGAATGTCGTTGCAGCGTCCGGTGGCGCCGAGCGACAAGGCGGCGAAGGCCAAGCGGGCGCAGTCGGCAGGGGACGACAAGACGGGCGACGACAAGACCGGCGACGACGAGACCGGCGACTGAGAGTCGCCCACCCGGTGACACAAGCGAAGGGGCGACCGACTGGAAAGTCGGTCGCCCCTTCGCCTGCGGGCTAGCGGTCGGTCAGCGCCGAGTGGGCGGCGTTGGCCCACTCGCGCCACTGGTCGGCCTGCTGACGGAAGTCGGCCGCGTCGCGGTCCTTGCCCGCCGCGGCGGCCTTCTCGGCCTGCTCGTCGAGCTTCTCGGCACGCTCGGTGAACTGGGCGGCCCGGGCCTGCGCCTCGGGATCGGTCCGCGCCCAGTCGGCGTCCTCCTCGTCGCGCAATCGCTTCTCCAGAGCCCGCGCACGGCTCTCCAGCTTGTGCATCTGCTCGCGCGGAACCTTGCCGATCTCGTCCCACTTCTCGCGGAACGTCCGGAACTCGCGGCGTGCGGCCTCCAGGTCGGCGGTCGGATCGATCTTGGCCTCGGCCTCGTCGAGCAGCGCGATCTTCGCCGTGGCGTTCTCCGCGAACTCGGCGTCCCGCTCGGAGTTGACCGCGTTGCGGGCCTGGAAGAAGACGTCCTGGGCGGCCTTGAACCGGAGCCACAGCGCCTCATCGGTGTCGCGCGGTGCTCGCCCGGCGGCCTTCCACTCGGTCAGCAGATCGCGGAACTTCCCTGCGGTCGGACCCCAATCCGTCGAGTTCGACAGTGCCTCCGCCTCGGCGATCAGCTCCTCCTTGCGGGCCTTGGCGCCTGCGCGCTCGCGGTCGAGCTCGGCGAAATGAGCGCCTCGCCGCCGGTTGAACGCATCACGCGCCTTGGAGTACCGCCGCCACAGGGCGTCGTCGGTCTTCCGGTCGATGCCCTTGATCGTCTTCCACTCGTCCAGGATGGCGCGGAGGCGGTCGCCGCCGGCCTTCCACGACGTGCTGTCCGCGCCGATGCTCTCGGCTTCGGCGGCGAGCTGCTCCTTGCGTTCGATGGCCGACGAGCGGGCCGACTCGCGCTGGTCGCGAACCTCCTGCGCCACGTCGTCGGCACCGGAGACGATCACCGTCAGCCGTGCGGCCAGGCCGTCGACGTCACCGAGCACCTGGGCGTCGGGAAGGTCGGCCAGCAGGTGCGCCGCGCTGGCCTGAGTCTTCCTCGGGTCGCCGGAGCGGGCGGTGAGCCGTTCTTCGAGGATCTCGACCTCGGTCGCCAGATCCGCGAACTTGCGCGAGAAGTGAGCGAGTCCCTCTTCGACGGTGCCCGCCTGCCACGAACCGATCTGGCGTTCCCCCGACGAAGTCTTGAGCCAGACGGTGCCGTCGGCGTCGATCCGGCCGAACTCGTGCGGATCACCGACGGGCACCGGATGCACCGGCACCGCGGGCGTGGGACCGCCGACGGCGGGAGTGGTGGGACCTGGCCGAGGACCCGGACGCGGGCCGGGCTTGGGTCCCGGCTTGGGCGCGGGCACGGGAGCGTTCGAATCGGATGGGTTCGTCATGCGTCTACCTCTTGAATAGTCTTCGCCGCGCGTCACGGCTGCCAGATCACTACGTCGTTCATTCAAGCAGGCAACGGGACGCTTGTGGGCGCGGCCTGCAACATTCGCGCCGACATTCGTCGCGCGGCCCGTCACGCTCGCGCCCCGAACCGGCTGCGCCAGGCGGCGGGCGGTAGCGTCGACGGCGTGTTGTCCCTGGTTGCGATAGTCCCGAGCGCGCCCCTGCTCGTCCCCGAACTGGCCGGTCCCGAAGCGGTTGACGCCGACCCGGTGCGCGCCGCGGTCGTCGCTGCGGGCGAGCGCCTGGCCGCTGCGGCGACGTCGTGGATCGCCGTCGGTGCGGGAGAGCTGCCCCGATCCGGCATGGATTTCCGAACCTACTGCGGCGCAGGTGATTTCGGTGCGTACGGGGCGCCGGTGGAGATCTCGCTGGGCAATTCTCCGGGCACGCGACCGACCGGCGGGGCGGTATTGCCGCTGTCGATGCTGGTGGCGGGCTGGGTGCGCGGCCGGGCCGATCGGGACGATCGAGGAGTCGCGGTGACGCCCTGCGTCGTCGACCCCGGCGCGACACCGGGCGAGTGCGCCGCGATCGGCGCGGAGCTCGCCGGGCAGTTGAACGCCCTCGACGAGCCGGTGGGGCTGCTGGTGGTCGCCGACGGAGCCACCGCACTCACTCCGAGTGCGCCGGGCGGGGGCGAACGCGCCTCGGCGATCGAACTGCAGGCGCGGGTCGACGACGCGCTCGCGCACGCGGACACCGCGGCCCTCGCCGCACTCACCGCTGCCGAGTGCGCGGCCGAGGGCATGGCGGGACGGGCCGCCTGGCAGGTGCTCGCGGCAGCGTACGCCGCGGCCGGACCGAAACCGGGCGGAGCCGGGGGCCCGGGGGACGCAGTGGACGTCCTGTACCGCGCGGCACCGTTCGGCGTCGGCTACACGGTCGCACTCTGGAAGCCGGAGGCGACGTCGTGACGACCGCGCCGATCGCGGTCATCGGTCCGACGGCCGCCGGGAAGTCGGAACTCGCTCTCGATCTGGCCGAGCACTTCGGCGGCGAGATCGTCAACGTGGACGCCATGCAGCAGTACCGGGGCATGGACATCGGGACCGCGAAGCTCACGGTCGAGGAGCGGCGCGGGATCCCGCATCATCAGCTCGACGTTCTGGACGTGACGGAGACGGCGACCGTCGCCGCCTACAAGGCGGCGGCCACCGCGGACATCGAGGCGCTGCTGACCGCGGGCCGGACCCCGGTGATCGTCGGGGGATCGATGATGTACATCCAGGGTCTGCTCGACGACTGGGAGTTTCCGGCGACGGACCCCGACGTCCGCTCGCGATACGAGGCGATGCTCGCCGAGATGGGTCCGCTCGCGCTGCATCGGCGGTTGGCCGACGTCGACGCGCAGGCGGCGGCGACGATCCTGGACTCGGACGGCCGGCGGATCGTGCGTGCTCTCGAGGTGGTGGAGATCACCGGACAGCCGTTCGCCGCGTCGGCTCCGACGATCGGCGCGCCCCGCTGGGGGACGCGGATTCTGACCCTCGACCGCGACCGCGATGCGCTCGACGAACGGATCCGGCTCCGCACCGCCGCCATGTTCGACGGCGGCCTGGTCGAGGAGGTCGAGTCACTGTGCGAGCAGGGCCTGCGGTCCGGCCGGACGGCGTCGCAGGCGATCGGCTACGCACAGGTGCTTGCCTGCCTGGACGGCGTGTACGACGTGGCCGAAGCGCAGGAGCGCACCTTCTTCGGGACTCGACGGTACGTGCGGCGCCAGCGCTCCTGGTTCCGGCGCGACCCGCGGGCGGTCTGGCTGGACGCCGCCGACCCCGACCTGCTGGAGCAGGCGCTCCGGGCGCTCCGCGTAGCCTGATGGGGTGAAGAACTCTCCGGCGCTGGCCTTCGTCAAGGGCCACGGCACGCAGAACGATTTCGTGATCCTCCCCGACCGGCAGGCCCAGATCGAACTGACCGAGGAGCTGACCGCGGCGCTGTGCGACCGGCAGCGGGGGCTCGGCGCCGACGGCGTGCTCCGAGTGGCGACCGCGGGCTCGCTGGTCGCCGAGGGCGTCCTCGAGCGATTGCCGGACGGCGTCTCGGGTGTCGACTGGTTCATGGATTATCGCAACGCGGACGGCTCCATCGCGGAGATGTGCGGCAACGGGGTGCGGGTGTTCGCGCACTTCTGCCGCGCCGAGGGCCTCGTCGACAGCGACGAGTTCACCGTCGGGTCGCGCGCGGGCGCACGGCCAGTCCGGATCCACTCCGCCGACGAGACCGATGCGGAGGTGAGCGTCTCGATGGGGCCGGTGGTCCTGGAGGGAGCGGGCCGAGTCGGGATCGCGGGCCGGACCCTGACCGGTGAGGCGGTGGACGTCGGGAATCCGCATCTGGCCTGCGTCGTCGACGGATTGACGGTGGCCGACCTGGCCGGACTGGACCTGACCACCGGTGCCGAACTCGATGCGGCGCAGTTCCCGCACGGGGCGAACGTCGAGATCCTCACGCCGCTCACGGCGGCGTCCGACGGCGGATCGGCCGATTTCCACGCCCACATGCGGGTCTTCGAGCGCGGGGTCGGGGAGACGCGGTCGTGTGGGACCGGCCTGGTCGCGGCCGCCGCGGCGGCCCTGTCCGGCGCCGGACGAGAGTCGGGTGCCGTCGCGATCACCGTCCCCGGCGGCGACGTGCTGGTGACGGTCGCCGACGGCTCGGCGGTCCTGCGCGGCCCGTCTCGGCTGGTCGCCCGCGGCGAGTTGCTGGCGGGCTGGGCCGACTGAGGTCGTGCCGGAGCGCCGTCCGCCGGTAATGCGGATGCGTTCGACCGGGCGACGGGGGCACAATGGACCTACATATGACTGAATTGACCAATGACTCAGCACTGACCGAAGACGCAGCACTGACCGAAGAAGCAGCGACTGCCGACCGACCGACGGCGTCGCGGTTCTCCGTTCGCGACCTGTCGTCCGGCCCGACCACCGGCGAACTCCAGCTCGACGACCGTGCGTCACTGCAGCGCGTCGTCGGACTGTCGACCGAGCTCGAGGACATCACCGAGGTCGAGTACCGCCAGTTGCGGCTGGAGCAGGTGGTGCTCGTCGGCGTGTGGACGTCCGGCAGCGTGGCGGCCGCCCACGCGAGTATGGCCGAGCTCGCGGCGCTCGCCGAGACCGCCGGTTCGCAGGTGCTCGAGGCCCTCATCCAGCGGCGAAGCAAACCGGACTCGGCGACCTACCTGGGGTCCGGCAAGGCGGAGGAACTGCGCGAGGTGGTGCTGGCCACCGGTGCCGACACGGTGATCTGCGACGGTGAGCTGACGCCCGCCCAGCTGACGGCCCTGGAGAAGGTCGTCAAGGTCAAGGTGATCGACCGGACTGCGCTGATCCTCGACATCTTCGCGCAGCATGCGACGTCGCGCGAGGGCAAGGCCCAGGTGGCGCTGGCCCAGATGGAGTACATGCTGCCGCGGCTGCGCGGCTGGGGCGAGTCGATGTCGCGCCAGGCGGGCGGTCGTGCGGGGAGCAACGGCGGCGTCGGCCTGCGAGGTCCCGGCGAGACGAAGATCGAGACCGATCGACGCCGGATTCGTGAGCGAATGGCCAAGCTGCGCAAGGAGATCCGCGGCATGAAGACGGCGCGGTCGGTCAAGCGCGCGGCGCGGCGGCGCGGCGGCGTGCCCGCGCTCACGGTGGTCGGCTACACGAACGCGGGCAAGTCGAGCCTGGTGAACGCGATGACCGGTTCCGGGGTGCTCGTCCAGGACGCGCTGTTCGCGACGCTCGACCCGACGACCCGCCGGGCCCAGCTGGCCGACGGCCACGAGGTGGTCTTCACCGATACGGTCGGATTCGTCCGCCATCTGCCGACGCAGCTCGTCGAGGCGTTCCGATCCACGCTGGAGGAGGCGGTGGACGCGGACCTCCTGGTGCACGTGGTCGACGGTGCCGATCCGTTCCCGGCGAATCAGATCTCGGCGGTCCGCCAGGTCCTGGGCGACGTGCTCGCCGAGGAGAAGCGCCCGGCACCGCCGGAGATGTTGGTGATCAACAAGATCGACGCCGTCGACGGGCTCACCATGACCGCCCTCCGTGGCGAGTACCCCGATGCGCAGTTCGTCTCGGCCCGCACCGGGGAGGGGTTGGACGGTCTCTTCGCGGCGATCACCGAGTTCCTCCAGCGCGACGACGTGGACGCGGTACTGCAGGTGCCGTTCTCGCGGGGCGAGGTGATCTCACGGCTGCATCAGCAGGCGCATGTGATCGACACCGAGCACAACGAAACAGGCACCCGCATGCGAGTGCGGATGCCTGCTGCGCTGGCCGCCGAGTTCAGTGATCTGGTCGCGTCGGACTGAACTCCCCGACCGCGGGGTTCACTCGGCGTCGAGGTCCTGGGCCACGAGCGCCGCGATCTGATCGACGGCGGACTGATCGTCGCTCTCCACGGTGACCGCGGTGCCCTTCTCAGCGCCGAGGGTCATGATCATCAGCGCGCTGCCCGCGTCGACCGGGTCCCCGCCGTCGACGGACAACGTGACTGCGACGCCGAGGGCGGTCGCCGCCTCGGAGATGACGGACGCCGGACGGGCGTGCAGGCCGACGGCGGATCCGACGGTGACGGTGGTGCTTGGCATGGTGTGCCTCTCTCGTTTCATACGGGGGTTCGGTGCTGCTGGTGGAGCTCAGACCGTGGCGGGTTCGGGGGCCTTCTCCGCGTTCGGCTGGTACTGCTTGGCGGCCAGGACCGCGACGGCGGAGACGATCACACCCGCCACGATAGCGATCAGGAACTTCCACCACGTGCCGTTCATCGCGAACAGAACGAACACACCGCCGTGAGGTGCCCGGCACTGGACGCTCATCGCCATGGACAGAGCGCCGGTGACGGCGCCGCCGAGCATCATGGAGGGGATCACGCGCAGCGGATCGGCGGCGGCGAAGGGGATCGCTCCCTCCGAGATGAATGACGCGCCGAGCAGCCATGCGGCCTTGCCGTTCTCTCGTTCCGGCTCGGTGAACGCCGACGGGCGGAGAGTGGTGGCGAGAGCGAGCGCGAGCGGTGGCACCATGCCCGCGGCCATCACCGCGGCCATGATCTCCCACTGCGCGACGCCCGCGCCGGCCAGTCCGAGTCCGGCGACGCCGAACGCGTATGCGGCCTTGTTGACGGGACCACCGAGGTCGAAGCACATCATCAGGCCGATGACGATGCCGAGCGCCACTTTGGAGCTGCCGGACATCGAGTTGAGCCAATCCTCGAGCGAGGTGTTCACCCAGGCGAGCGGTCGTGCCAGGAGCGCGAACATCACGAACCCGGTGATCAGGGTGCCGACCAGCGGGATGATCACCACGGGCTGGAGTCCTCGGGCCCATTGCGGAAGCGGGATGCGGGACAGCCACAACGCAACCACGCCCGCGAGTAGACCACCGACCAGACCGCCGATGAAGCCGGCGTCGACCGCGACGGCGATCAGTCCCGCGGTGAAGCCGGGTGCGAGTCCTGGCCGGTCGGCGATCGCGTACGCGATGTAGCCGGCGAGGACGGCGACCATCAGGCCGATCGCGAGATTGCCGATCGCGAAACTGACGCCGCCGAGGTAGGCCATCAGACCGTCGGGCGGCAGATCCCACAGGCTGTAGTGCAGCGCGTAGTACATGCCGTCCGACATGCCCTTCTGGACGGTCGAATTGGCGATCTCGTAACCGGCCAGCAGGAAGCCGAGGGCCATCAGCAGGCCGCCGGCGGCCACGAACGGGATCATGTAGCTCACGCCCGTGAGCAGTGCCTGTTTGAGCTGTCCGCCGATGCCGACGCGCGACGCGGTCGGCGCGTCCGAGGCGGCGGCGCCGTCGCCGGAGACGGTGGCGGCGTCCGGGTCGGCGGCGGTTCGCACCGCCTCGGCGATCATGGCGTCCGGCTCATTGATCGCGCGCTTGACGCCGGAGGCGACCACCGGCTTGCCGACGAAGCGGTCTCGGCCCTTCACTCCGACGTCCGTGGCGAAGACCACGACGTCGGCCGCCGCGATCGTCTCGGGGGCGAAGGGGGTGGAGCCGGTGGACCCCTGAGTCTCGACCTCGAAGTCCACGCCCGCGCGTTCGGCGGCGAGTTTCAGCGCATCGGCCGCCATGTAGGTGTGGGCGATCCCGGTCGGACAGGCGGTGACCGCGAGGATCCGGGTGGTCGGCGCAGCCGCCGGAGCGGCGTCCTGACCGGCCGCGGCCGTGGCCGTGGCGGCAGGCCTGGGTCCACCGTCGACCGCGGTCTGGACGAGCTCGACGACGGCGTCGGCGTCGGGCGCGTCGCGCAGGGACGAGACGAACTCCGGCCGGACGAGGGCCCGGGCCAGCGAACTGAGGACCTTCATGTGCTCGCCCGCCGCACCGGCCGGTGCGGCGATGAGGAAGACGATGTCGGCCGGACCGTCCGGGCCGCCGAAATCGGCCCGCCGGCTCAGCCGGGCCATCGCGAGGGTCGGCGCGGTCACCGATTCCACGCGGGCATGCGGGATCGCGATCCCGCCGGGCAGTCCGGTCGCCGACTTCTCTTCACGCTCTCGTGCGGCGGCGGCGAGCTGGTCGGGATCGGTGCAGCGTCCCGATCTCGCGACGAGTGCGGCGAGTGCGGCGATCACGCTCGCCGAATCGGGACCGGCATCGGTGTCGAGCAGGACCAGCTCCGGGGTGATGATGGGTTCGGACATGATGGCTCCATCGGTTTCGAGATCAGTCGGTGGTCGGGATCGGCGGGTTCGGGACGGATCGGTCAGGAGAGGCGGGTGACGGCGATCCCCGTCTCGTCGACGAGGTCGGGTGTCGGCGGCGTGGTTCCGGGCAGCGCGGCGGCGGCGGATCCGTGGGCCACCGCGCTGCGAAGCAGGCCTTCTTCGTCGGCGCCGCGCAGGCTCGCGATGAGCAGGCCGGCCAGCGAGGCGTCGCCGGCGCCGACGGTGCTTCGCACGGCGACGCGCGGGGCGGAGGCGAACCAGACACCCGCCGGCGTGGTGAGCAGCGCGCCCGCCCCGCCGAGGGTGGTGAGCACCGACCCTCCGGTTCGATCGGACAGTGCACGCGATGCGCGGACGGCGCCTCCGGGATCGCCGTCGGCGGCCTCTCGTTCCATCGCCGTCGGATCGGCTCCGGTGAGTTCGGCCAACTCCTCGGCATTCGGCTTGAGGAGGTCCGGGGCCGCGTCGACCACGGCGGCCAGGGGAGCGCCCGAGGTGTCGACGGCGACCCGGCACCGGAGCTCGGACGTCGCGGTCAGCAGTTCGGCGTACCAGCCGTCGGGCAGCCCGGGGGGAAGCGAGCCGCACAGCGCGAGCCAGTCGGCGGATTCCGCCCGCGCCACGATCGCCGCGAGCAACTCGGCGGCGGTGGTGGTCGAGACGACGGTGCCGGTGTCGTTGATCTTGGTGGTCGTGCCGTCGGGTTCGGCGATCGTGATGTTGGTGCGGACGGAGCCGTCCACCGGGACCGCCTGGTGCGGCAGTGCGACTCCGCGGAGCCGATCGATGAACGGATCGTCTGCGCGCGAGGGGAGCACGGCCAGCGTGGGGAGCCCGGCGGCCCGGATCACCCGCGAGACGTTGATCCCCTTGCCGCCCGGCTGATCCACGACGCGGACGGCGCGGTGCACCTCACCGCGTTCGAGCCGGCCCGGAAGTTCGACGGTTCGATCGGTGCTGGGGTTGGCGGTGACGGTGACGATCATGCGATCACCACCTCGATCTCGCGAGCGCGCAGTTCGTCGGCGAACCCGCGATCGATCCCGCCGTCGGTGATGAGGACGTCGAAGTCGTCGAGACCGCCGAAGCTCATGAGTTCCTCCCGATTGATCTTCGATGAGTCGGCCAGCACGATGGTGGTCGCACAGGCGGCGAGCATCGCCCGTTTGGTCGCGGCCTCGTCGGGGTCCGGGGTGGACAGGCCGTGGGCCACCGACAGGCCGTTCGTGCCGAGGAAGCCGACCGATGCGCGCACACGGCCCAGCATGTCCACGGCTTCGGACCCGACCGCGGCACCGGTCTTCGGACGGAGTCGGCCGCCGGTGAGCAGCACCCCGGCCCCGGGGAGGTCGGCGACCACCCCGGCGATCTGGACGCTGTTGGTCACGTAGCTCAGCCGGGTGTCCGCGTGGATCGCGAGGGCGAGCTGCAGCGTGGTGGTCCCGGCGTCGATCAGAACGGAACCGCCGTCGGCGGGCAGGAATGCGACGGCGGCGGCGCCGATGGCGATCTTCTCGGCCCGGTGAGTCTCTTCGCGCACCACGAGGTCCGGTTCATCGACCACGGCGGCGACGTCGTGTCGCACGGCGCCGCCGTGAACGCGGACCAGGTGTCCGCTGCGCTGGAGGATCGCGAGGTCGCGCCGGACCGTCTCGCCGGTGACGGAGAATCGAGCGGCGAGATCGGCCACGGACACGCGTCCGCGGGACCGGACTTCGGTTGCGATCGCCGACTGGCGTTCTTCGGCGTACATCAGGCCTCCCGGTCGTGTGCCGCGCCACAGAATGTGGATATCTGTGGAATTAAGTTGATCTGTTTCTTTGTTTACATGGTTCCTTGTTGACGAGTCAAGGACTTCTTGTAATCTGTCTCACATGACCGAGGTGACATCCCGCGTGCAGGCCGACAACCCCTACGGAGCCGAAATGATCGTCTCCGGCACACCGGTCGTCGGAGGACTGGCGTACGGCCCGATCATCCGACCCGGCGCCCGCCCGGAGTTCGACGGAATCGACGACGCCACGGTGGTGGAGGATCTCCGCGAGGCCGAGATGCAGCGCTTCGCGGCCGCCGCCGGTGCGGTCGCGGATCGCTTGGCCGAGCGCGCCTCGCACAGCACCGGCGTGGCTGCCGAAGTCCTCACCGCGACGGCGGGTCTCGCTCGGGACCGCGGGTGGGCGTCGGCGGCGGAGAAGTCGATCAAACAGGGAGTGCCCGCACCCCTCGCGGCCATCGCCGCCACCGAGCAATTCGTCGAGATGTTCACCAAGCTCGGCGGACTGATGGCGGAGCGGGTGACCGATCTGAAGGACGTCCGCGACCGAGTGGTCGCCGAGATGCTCGGCCTGCCCGAGCCCGGCATCCCCAATCCCGAGGTGCCGTCGATCCTGCTGGCCGACGACCTCGCGCCGGCGGACACCGCCGGACTCGATCCGGAGCGGGTCATCGGGCTCGGCATGCGGCTGGGCGGCCCCAGCAGCCATACTGCGATCATCGCGCGCCAGCTCGCGATTCCCTGCGTGGTCGCGGCATCCGACCTCGACGAGATTCCGGCGGGTGGCCTCGGATACGTCGACGGCGACGCCGGCACGGTCGGCCTCTCGCCCGACGGTGCGGTCATCGCGGAGGCGGTGACCCGGGCTCGGGAGACCGCGGCGAGGATCTCCGCGTGGCGGGGACCGGGTCGGACGTCGGACGGGCATCCGGTCGCGATCCTGGCCAATGTGGCCGACGGAGTGTCCGCGCGGTCGGGTGCGCAGGCGCCGGTGGAGGGCGTCGGTCTCTTCCGCACCGAGTTGGCCTTCCTGGACCGGGCGTCGGAGCCTGCCCTCGACGAGCAGGTGGCGCTGTACCGCGAGGTCATCGATGCGTTTCCCGGCCAGAAGGTGGTGATTCGCACGCTCGACGCGGGGTCGGACAAACCATTGAAGTTCGTCAACCACGCCGAGGAGCCGAACCCGGCGATGGGTGTGCGTGGCAACCGGATCGTGCAGACGTATCCCGCGATCCGGAACAATCAGCTCGACGCCCTGGCCGAGGCCGCCCGGGGTGATGGTCGTGCCGTCCCGTGGGTGATGGCGCCGATGATCGCGACTGTGGACGAGGCGCGCGAGTTCGCGGCGCAGGTCCGTGACCGCGGGCTGATTCCGGGCGTGATGGTCGAGGTGCCGTCGGCTGCCATCCTCGCCGAGGCGATTCTGGGCGAGGTCGACTTCGTCTCGATCGGAACGAACGATCTGACGCAGTACACGATGGCCGCGGACCGGATGTCACCGGATCTCGCCGCGCTGACCGACCCGTGGCAGCCCGCCGTCCTCGCCTTGATTCAGCGAGTCGGCGACGCGGGGGTGAAGCTCGGCAAGCCGGTCGGCGTCTGCGGCGAGGCCGCAGCCGATCCGTTGCTCGCCTGCGTGCTGATCGGCCTCGGTGTGACCTCGTTGTCGGCGGCGCCCGCGGCTGCGGCCGCCGTCGGCCTGCGTGTCGGTGGTGTCAGCGTGGAGCAGTGCCGAGCCGCCGCGGTCGCCGCGGTCGCCACGGTCGATCCGGCGTCGGCGCGCGCTGCCGCGAGGTCGGTGCTGGACGTCTGAGTCGATCCGCCGTCAGATGCGGCGCATCACCGTGACGACCTTGCCGAGCACGGCGGCGTCGTCGCCCGGGATGGGTTCGAAATGCTCGTTGTGCGGCATGAGCCACACGTGGCCGTCGACGCGCTTGAACGTCTTGACCGTCGCTTCGCCGTCGATCATCGCGGCGACGATGTCGCCGTTCTCCGCGACGTTCTGCTGACGGACGACGACCCAGTCGCCGTCGCAGATCGCCGCGTCGATCATCGACTCGCCGACCACGCGCAGCATGAACAGCGAACCGTCGCCCACGAGCTCGCGCGGCATCGGGAAGACCTCTTCGACAGCCTGTTCGGCGAGAATCGGACCGCCGGCCGCGATCCGGCCCAGCACGGGAACAAAGGTCGGGGTGGGAAGTGCGTCGCCGTCGACCTCGGCGGCGCCGGCCGGTGGAGTCCGCTGATCGTCGCGCACGTTCACCGCACGCGGACGATGAGGATCGCGCTTGAGCAGTCCGCGGCGTTCGAGGGTGCGGAGCTGATGCGCGACCGACGACGTGGAGGTCAGGCCGACGGCCTCGCCGATCTCCCGGATGCTCGGCGGGTAGCCGCGCTCGCGGACCGACTTCCGAATGACCTCGAGCACCTCCCGCTGACGCTGAGTGAGCGACGCCTCCAGGGTGGCGGTCGAGAGCAGCGGATCGGGCGTGTCGGTCACGGTCGGGCCTTTCGTCAGCTGTGTTCGATCGATGTCCAAAGGTTAGTTGAGTAGGTCACAAAACTCAAACAATTGTTCGACGCGTGTCGGCGGTTGTCGGGCCCCTGGTGTTAACTATCGAACAAGAGTGCTTCGAACATATGAGCGATTGGAGACGAGTGATGAGCACCAGGACTGCGACAGCCCCGGCCCGACGGTCGGCTCGTGTGACTGCGGGTCGTCGTTCGACGGAGATCTCGCCGACGGAGGCGGCCATGACCTGCGATATTCCGGTGGTGGCCCTGCGGGATTCCGCCACGCCGGCAAGCGCCGCGGGGCAGGAGGTCTGCTTTCCGACAGGTCGGTCGGAGCGTCGCCAGGGCGGTGAACGACGCCGCCCCGTCGAGGTGCGGCGGAGCGTTCGTGTCGATCGTTCGAACTACGTCGATACCGTTCGCGTGTTCGAAGCGGAGAACGAGCGCACTGCATCCGAGGCGTTCACTGCTGCGCAAGTGTTCGATACGGCGAAGGCGCAGCGGCGGAGTCTTGTCGCACCGGAGTCCGTGGCGGTCTACCGCCGGCGCCGCTGGGTCGGCGCGCTCGTCGGCGGCGGGGTACTGGCGGGCATGGTGTGGTTGCTGGCAATCGTGGGAGCCGGCTACCAGGATGCGGCCACCCCGGCGACGCCCGGCGCGACGCAGGTGGTCTATGTCAGATCCGGTGAGTCACTGAGCGCACTGGCAGAGCGGATCGCGCCGAGCCTGCCCACCGACGGCGTCATCGCGCAGCTGCGTGAACTGAACGGACTCGAGACGTCGGGTCTGCATGTCGGACAGGCGATCATCGCGCCCCAGTACGGCTGAGGCCGGCGTATGGCGTGCGGGTATTCTCTTGGCATGCGCTGCCCGTTCTGCAAGAACGACGACACTCGTGTGGTCGATTCCCGAGTCGCCGATGACGGCCAGGTGATCCGTCGCCGCAGGTCGTGCAATGAATGCGGCCGTCGTTTCAGCACAGTCGAGTCGGCGGTGCTCTCCGTCGTCAAGCGCAACGGAATCTCGGAGCCTTTCAGCCGTGAGAAGGTCATGAAGGGTGTGCGGCGTGCATGCCAGGGCCGCCAGGTCGATGAGGACGCTCTCGCGAAACTCGCTGTGCAAGTGGAGGACACGGTCCGGTCGTCGGGATCTGCGGAGATTCCGAGCAATGAAGTGGGGCTCGCGATTCTCGGACCGCTGCGAGATCTCGACGAGGTGGCCTACCTCCGATTCGCGTCCGTGTACCGCTCGTTCGAGTCGGCGGACGATTTCCAGCGTGAGATCGACGATCTCCGGCGCGACCGGCACTAGAATTTCGCGATCGCCTTCACGATGCGCTGCTCGGAGACCGCTCCGCTGGTGCCGAGCTGCTGTGCGAACAGGCTGACCCGAAGCTCTTCGAGGCGCCACTGCACCATCTCGTTCAGGTCGTCCTGCCGCCCGGCGGGAACCTGGGCGGACCGTTGATTCCAGGCGACGATCACCCGGTCGATCGCGGCCATCGCGTTGTTGTCGCGGGAACCCGCGGACGGGAGCGCCTCCAGACGCAGTCGTGCTGCGGTCAGATAGCGGGGGAGCGACCGTAGATGTTCGAGCGGAGTCGCACCGACGAAACCGTCGAAGATCAAGTTCGCGAGCTGATCGGCGACGTCGTCGGCGGCGAGCGTTCCGGTGCGCGCGTCGATGGCCCGCCGCACTGGGCTGTACTCGGCGAGGGCGGCGACCGCGGCGTCGAAGTACTCCGGTGCCCGGGAGCGGACCACCGGTGCTACTCGCGCGGACAGCGCGTCGAAGTCGGCCGGCGTCCGGAGGTCTCCGACTGCCGTCTCGCCAGCCAGCACGTCATCGACGGCGCGGCCCGTGCAGTCCGACAGCAGGGCGTCGACGTCCGGGTACGGACTCTGGCTGAGCGACAGCTTGGCGGCCGGCGGAAGACTCGAGGCGACCTTACGGCTCAGAGGCGCGATGTTCTGCCGCAGCAGTTCGGCGGCGGCGGCACGGATCCCCGCGTCGCGTTCGGCGGCGCCGGCAGCCGTGGTGACCCGGACGCCTTGCCCGGGCACGACCGTCAGGGTCGGATACCGCGTGATGGTCTGGCCGGCGACCGTGGCGGTCTCCGAGTCGGCGAGCGTGCCGAGTCCCTCGGCATTCCAGACGCGGTGCGTCGGCGCGGCCTCTGTGCGGCCGGAGTCGCCCGAGAGCTCGTCACGGAGCGCCGCGAGGCGGTCTCCGCGGGCGATGATGGCGCCCTTGTCGTCGGTCACCGCGAAGTGCATCCGCAGGTGGGGCGGAAGCGAGCTCAGGTTGAAGTCGCGAGGAGCGAGGCTGACGCCGGAGATCGCCGACAACTCGCGTGCCAGTCCGGTCGTGATGGGCTCACTGCGGGCGGAGAGCCTGCCGAGGGCGAGGTCCGCGTACCGGGAAGCGGGCGACATCGATTTGCGCAGGCCCTTCGGCAGAGACTTGATCAGGGCGGTGGCGAGTTCGGCTCGCATTCCCGGCACGAGCCAGTCGAAGCCGCTGTCGCGGACGTGAACCACCAGCGGCCGCGGGATCACGACGGTGACGCCGTCGTCCGGCGCGCCGGGCTCGAAATTATAACGGAGCTCGAGTCGGGCCTCGCCCTGTTGCCAGGCGGCCGGGTAGTCGGCGGCGACCGGCGCATCGTCGGACTGCAGGTCCTCGGGTCGGAGGTTCAGCAGGGTCGGGTCGGTGCGCCCGGCCTTCTTCCACCATGAGTCGAAGTGCCTGGTAGACACCACATTCGACGGGACTCGCGCCGAGTAGAACTGGTGGAGGTCCTCGTCGGAGATTCGCAGATCCCGTCGTCGTGCGCGGTGTTCTGTCTCCTCAGCCTCGCGAAGCAGGTCGGCGTTGTGCGCGGCGAAGGCGTGCCTGTTGCGCCACCGGCCGGCCACCAGCGCCTCCCGAATGAAGATCTCGTGGGACGTCTTGGGGTCGATCGGGCCGTAGTTCACGCGGCGCTGGGCGACGAGCGGTACGCCGTAGAGGCTGACTTTCTCGTACGCCATCACCGCACCGCGTTTGGTGGACCAATGCGGTTCTGAGTAGGTGCGGGTGACGAGATCGCCGGCGATCTCCTCCACCCACGCGGGGTCGACCGACGCGACGGTGTGCGCGAAGAGCCGCGAGGTCTCGACGAGTTCGGCGGAGACGACGAACGCGGGAGGCTTGTTCGAGAGGAACGAACCGGGGAAGATCGCGAACTTGGTGCCGCGCGTCCCCAGGTAGTCGCGGGTATCGCCCTGCCGTGCACCGACATTCGTGAGCAGTCCGGACAGCACGCTGCGATGGACCGCCGCCGGATCGACTTCGGTCGCCGGTGTCTGCCACTTGAGATCGCCGACGGTTCGCTTGAGCTGGCGGTGCAGGTCGAGCCATTCGCGGATCCGCAGGTAGTGCAGGAACTCTCGCTCACACATCTTGCGGAACTGATTGCCCGAGAGCTCTGCGCGCTTCTCGGCGAGGTACTGCCAGAGCTTGACCTGCCCGAGGAACTCCGATCCGGGCACCGCGTGCCTACGGTGCGCCGTGTTCGCGGCTTCCCGTTTCTCGCTGGGGAACTCACGAACGTCGGGCAGCGCGAGCGCCGCGGTGATCACGAGCATGTGGTCGAGGCAACCGTTGTCGTGACCGGCCACCAGCATGCGTCCGAGGCGGGGGTCGACCGGCAGCCGGGCGAGTTCCTTGCCGACCTTCGTCAATCGAGCCGTCGCCGAGTCGGTCTCGGTGACCGCACCGAGTTCGGACAGCAGCGCCATACCGTCTCGAACGGCGCGGGGATCCGGAGCCTGGACGAACGGGAAGTCGTTGATGTCGCCCAATCGCAACGACAGCATTGAGAGGATCACCGCGGCGAGGTTGCTGCGCAGGATCTCCGGGTCGGTGTATTCGGGGCGACCGTCGAAGTCGTCCTCGGAGTACAGCCGGATGCAGATGCCCGGAGCGACACGACCGCAGCGGCCCGCGCGCTGGCGGGCACTCGCCTGCGAGACCCGTTCGACGGGAAGTCGGGTCACCTTGGTACGCGTCGAGTACCGCGAGATTCGAGCGGTGCCCGCGTCGATGACGTAGCGGATGCCCGGGACGGTCAGCGAGGTCTCTGCGACGTTGGTCGCCAACACGATCCGCCTGCCGTTCGAGGGTGCGAAGACCCGCTGCTGCTCGGCGACGGAGAGCCGTGCGAAGAGCGGGACGATGTCCGCGTCGGTCCGTCTGCGGAGGGCGTCGGCCGTGTCGCGGATGTCGCGCTCGGTCGGTAGGAACACGAGGATGTCGCCGCGGTCGTGCGACCAGAGTTCGCCGACGGCGGCGTCGATCGCGGCGATCTGATCGAGGTCGTCGTGGTCGGTGTCGGGGTTCTCGCGGGGGCGGTAGCGGATCTCGACCGGGTATGTCCGGCCGGAGACCTCGAGGATCGGCACACTCTGCTCGGCACCGGCGAAATGACGTGCGAATCGGTCCGGTTCGATGGTCGCCGAGGTGATGATCAGCTTGAGATCAGGACGGCGGGAGAGGAGCTGCTTGAGGTAGCCGAGGAGGAAGTCGATGTTGAGGCTGCGTTCGTGCGCCTCGTCGATGATGATCGTGTCGTATCCGCGCAACTGCGGGTCACGGCCGATCTCTCGCAGCAGGATGCCGTCGGTCATCACCTTGATCTTGGTGTTCTTCCCGGCCTTGTCGGAGAAGCGGACCTGATAGCCGACCGCGTCGCCGATCTCGGTGCCGAGCTCGTCGGCGATCCGGTTGGCGACGGACGTCGCGGCGATGCGCCGGGGCTGCGTGTGTCCGATCGACGTCCGTCCCAGCTCGAGGCAGATCTTCGGCAGCTGGGTGGTCTTGCCCGACCCGGTCTCGCCCGCGATGACGACCACCTGGTGCGTGGCGATCGCCTCGGCGATCTCGTCGCGGCAGGCGCTGACGGGCAGCTCCGGCGGGTACGAGATGTTGAGTGATGGTGCCGGGGACGACGGGGCCGGGGACTCGGCCGGTGACGAGATCGGGGAAGACATGGTGACTTCGATTCTACGGTGGACCACAATGCAGTTATGACCGACGAGACCGCTGTGCCGGATGGGAGCGCCCGATCGGGCGGATTGCGCATCGCCACCACGCTGGGGACGGTCGGACCGGCCACGGCGGTGGAACTGACCGACGATCAGGTCATCGAGCTCGGCGGCGGTCGTCGAGCCGCGGTCCGCGTGACCGTCGACGGCCGAACGGCCCGCCTGCGGCTGGCGCGGATGGGCGGACGCAATCTGATCGGCCTGTCGAAGGCGGCGCGTGCCGAGCTCGGCGTCGAGATCGGCGATCGGGTCGAGGTGCTGATCGAGCTCGACGACGTCGAGCGGACCGTCGAGGTGCCACCGGAGCTGGCCGCGGCGCTCGACGCACGGGGTGTGCGGTCGGCGTTCGACGGGCTGTCGTACACGCGGCGCAAGGAGATCGCGCGCGGTGTCGCCGACGCGAAGAGACCCGAGACGGTTCAGCGACGTCTGAGTGCGGCCGTCGACGCGCTGATCGCCGACCTGCCGCGGGTGGTGAGCGTCGAGCGGGTGATCGCCGCGCCGCGCTCCTCGGTCTTCGAGCTCATCGCCGACCCGGCCCGGCAGCCCGAATGGGACGGCAACGACAACCTGGCCGAGGCCGATCCCGGACAGCGCGTCCGCGCCGTCGGCGACGACTTCGAGATGCATCTGACGAAAACGGGCGCCGTGCGTGCGAATCGGGTCGTCGAGTTCGACGAGGGACGCCTGATCGCCTGGCGGCCGTCGGAGCCCGGCCGGCCCGAGCCGGGGCATCTCTGGCGCTGGGAGCTGTTCGACGTCGACGAGGGCGTCCGGGTGGTGCACACGTATGACTGGACTGCACTGCACGAGGAGAAACGCGAGGTCCGCGCTCGGGCGACGACGCCGGACCGGCTCGCCGCATCGATCGACCGGCTCGCGGCACTGGCCGAACGCTAGGTGTGATGTCACGGCGCGCAGACGCCGCGGATGATCGCGTCGACCGTCGCCTCGGCGTGCGACCACAGCTCGTCGCGGTCGGTCGTCTGCAGGGGCCCGCGCAACGCGAGTTCGGCGAAGCCGTGGACCGCCGACCAGCAGGCCCATCCCGCGGAGCGTCGGCGGTCGGCGGGGAGTTCGCCGGTGTGAACGAGGAGGTCCAGGCTCGACGTCAGCGCGCGGAAGGGCGGGGTGGCGGCGAGCTTCTGGCCGCCGGGCACGCCGTCGCCGAAGAACGACACGGAGAACCATCCGGGCTCGGTGAGGGCGAACGCGATGTAGCCGAGTCCGACGCCGCGGAGGCGTTCACGCGGTCCGAGTCCGGGGTCGGCGGCCGCCATCGCGTCGGCCATCCGCTGCTGCACGGCGTCGGAGACCGCGTCGAGGAGCGCGGACCGAGCGGGGAAGTGGCGGTAGGCGGCGTTGGGTGACACGCCGACCATCCGGGTCGCCGACCGGATGGTGAGCGCGTCGGGCCCGCCGGTGCGGGTGGCCTCCAGGCCTGCCTCGATCAGCGCGCGGGCCAGATCTCCGTGGTGATACGCCATTCGTTGCCTCGGGACTCGAGAATGTATACGCTGTGAACATAACAGATGTGGACGACGTGAACATGGAGGCCGAGATGACTGCACTGCCTCCGGTCGTAGACCGGGCCACCTGGCAGAACGATCTGGACGAACTGCGAATCCGAGAGAAGGCGGCGACGCGTGAGCTCGACGCGATCGCCGCACAACGACGACGAATGCCGGTGGTGAAGCTGCCGGAGTACCGGCTGACCGCCGAGGACGGCAGCGAACTCTCACTGGCCGAGGTGTTCGACGGTCGATCGCAACTGATCGTCTACAACCACATGTGGACCGACGGCAATGAATGGCAGTGTCCGGGGTGCACCGGCTTCACGTCGCAGTTCACCAGGCTCGACGCGCTCGACGCGTGGGATGCGCGCTTCGTGATCGTGAGCAACGGCCCCATCGACGAACTGGTCGCGTACAAGCGCCGCGTCGGGAACCGGATGACCTGGTACTCGTGCGCAGGGTCGTCGTTCGGCACCGAGGTCGGAGCGGCGCCCGGCGGCGGCTTCGCGCTCAACACATTCCTGCGGGACGGCGACGACGTCTATCACTCCTGGCAGACGTTCAGCCGCGGCATCGAGCAGGTGAGCCCGCTGTTCGGTCTGCTCGACACTCTGCCGTACGGCAGGCAGGAGGTGTGGCAGGACAGCCCCGACGGATGGCCGCAGTCGGCGACGTACTCCAAGTGGGCGTCGAGCAAGCAGATCGCGGATCTCTACGGCGAGAAGCCCCGATAAATCCGTTGCGACCACTCCGACGTGCGGCGTAGCGTTCGTGTCGTCAAGGGAAAGGAGGTGGTCCGAGAAATGATTTCTTTCAGGACTGAGGAGGTGGCCGCCGTCTGACTGACAGATTCTGTCAGGCGACGGTCGCCCACCTGAAGTAACGACAGGCCCCGAGAATGCGTGAGGTTCACGCGCTCGGGGCCTGTTCGCGTTCGAGGGCGAGGTTCTTACGCGCATCCGCGTAACTCGCCGTCAGAAGCTGCGTTCGGGACACAGCTTCTGACGGGTAGCTACGCGGATACACGTCACTGCCGAGAAGTCGGGAACTTCGCCGGGTGGACGTCGCCGTCTGCGAGCAGGCCGCTCTGAATGTCGCTGATGATTTGGTCTGTGAGTTCTTGGTGCGAGCCGACGGCCCAATCGAAACGATCGGTCGCCCAGAACCGCGCGTTCGTGGTTCCGCCGGGGTGGGTCCAAGCCTCGATGGACCTCGTCCGCCGCGCGAGGGTGAAGTGAAAGGCACCGTTCTCTGCGCTGAACTGAGCCTCGATGCTCTCGTCGTCGTGGCTCGTTCGCAGCCGGTCGGGACGGACCGTTGCGGTCAGATGCAGGGTGATCGGTTCCGGTGCGAGGTTCCGTCGAGCCCATTCGGCATCGTGCCGCCGCTTGGCTTCGAACTCTTCGCGGAGCCGTGCACTCCGATCTCCGCTTGATTCGCACGGGCCGTCCCACACGAAGAAGGTCACGTCGCGATGGGTGTCGACGGCGAACTCGGTGAACGAGACCGACGCGCCGTACGCGTCGTTCCGCCATTGCAGGGTCGCACCGGTTTCGGTGTCGACGACCATCTGCATGGGCGCAGGCTTGTGCGGCGGCGGCGCGAGCTCGACGTTCCAGCATTCGCGGCCGAGATACTCGCCGATCGTGATCGGCGAGTCGGTCGGGCGGGTGAAGTCGTCCCGTTTCCGGTCCATCGGGGACCGGATCGTGAGGATCTCGGCGCCCGGCCCGCGGTAGCCGAGGTGCGTGATCGGGTCCGACAGGAACTGCAGTCGACGATCGCGACTCCATCCGGTGATTCCGTCGCTGAGATAGCGGATCTCGCCGTCGGCGTCCTCGACGCGCATGCGGTGTCCGTCGCGCCAGACTGCGACGCGCTGTTCGTCGATCGGCCCGCGGCCGTCGGTCGCCGTTCGCGACACGATCGTGCCGCGGATCGGTGCCGTCGGTGGATCGAGCAAGCGGTACAGGATCTGATTCCACGTCACCATCGATACTCCTGGCGGACTCGTCGTTGCGGTGTCCGCCCGACCCTAGCCGCGTGGACTGACGTATCCGCGTAACTCGCCGTCAGAAGCTGTGTTCGGGACACAGCTTCTGCCGGGTAGTTACGCGGATACGACCGGCGCGATTTGGCGGCGTCGGATGAGACAGAAGTGCCCCACCGGAAACCGGTGGGGCACTTCTTGTTCTGGGGCTGCAGATCAGACTGCGGCGCCGGCGAGAGCCTCGGCGGCGGTGATCGCCTGGCCGACGCCTGCGACGATCGACGCGACCTTGAGGGCCTCGAACACGACCTCGCGGTCCTGGCCGCCCTCGCGGACGACGGCCTCGTGGGCGCCGACGCAGTGCTCACAGCCGTTGATCGCCGACACGGCGAGCGACCACAGCTCGAAGTTCACCTTGTCCACGCCGGGGTTGCCGATGATGTTCATCCGCAGACCCGGGCGCAGGTCGTCGTACTTGCCGTCGAGGAAGCCGCGGCCGCGGTAGAACACGTTGTTCATGCCCATGATCGACGCGGCGCCGAGAGCGGCGTTGTAGGCCTCCGCCGACAGATTGTCGGCGGCCTCGTCGGCGATCTCACGCAGCACCGTGGCGTTGCGGGTGGCTGCGGCGGTGGCCAGCAGCGAGCCCCACAGCTGCTCCTCGTTCAGCACCGTGGTGCGGCTGATCGAGGAGAGGTTCAGCTTGAGATCCTTGGCGTACTCGGGGAGTGCGTTCTTCAGGTTGTCGATGCTCATATCGATCGAGTCCTTCGAGTGTGTGAGACGGCTGGGGTGATCGAGGGAGGGCCCTGGATCAGACGCCCGCGCTCATGAGCTCGCCGGCGTTGATGGTCGGGTCACCCTTCTTCCAGTTGCAAGCGCACAGCTCGTCCGACTGCAGGGCGTCGAGGACGCGCAGGACCTCGTCGACGTTGCGGCCGACCGAACCGGCGGTGACCGAGACGAACTGGATCTCGTTGTTCGGGTCGACGATGAAGGTGGCGCGATCGGCGACGCCGTCGGCGTTCAGCACACCGGTGGCCTCGACGAGCTCACGCTTGAGGTCCGAGAGCATCGGGAAGGGAAGGGTCTTGAGCTCCTCGTGCTGTGCGCGCCACTGGAAGTGGACGAACTCCGAGTCGATCGAGGCGCCGAGGACCTGGGTGTCGCGGTCGGCGAACTCGTCGTTCAGCTTGCCGAAGGCGGCGATCTCGGTGGGGCAGACGAAGGTGAAGTCCTTCGGCCAGAAGAAGACGACGCGCCACTTGCCCGCGTAGTCGTCGCTCGTGACGGTGGTGAAGTAGTCGTCGGGCTGCTGTGCGTCGACCTTCGACAGGTCGCCGCCGATGACAGCGGTGAGGTTGTATGCCGGGAACTGGTCGCCGATGGTCAGCAGAGCCATGTAAATACTCCTTCAATGCGGGGATTGTGCTGCTACAGAAAGAATTCGGGCGGGAGGGCGGTGGCCTCTCCGGCCTGCACCATCTATTCTGCCGCAAACCCAGTGAAAAGCAAATGCGATAGTAGTCACTATATTGATAGGCATGAGCGATCAAAGTTATCAGCCGCCGCTGAATGCCCTGCGGGCGTTCGTGTCCGTTGCGAAGCATCTCCACTTCGGTTCCGCCGCAGCCGAACTCGGGGTCAGTCAGCCCTCCTTGTCCCAGGCCCTGGCAGGTCTCGAGAACGGGCTCGGCCTCAAGCTCGTCGAACGCACGACGCGCCGGGTCATGCTGACCGCGGAGGGGCGTCGACTGCTCGGTTCGGCGATCGCCGTGTGCGACACCGTGGACGACTTCCTGCTCGACGCGGCAGGCGATCTCGACCCGCTGTCGGGCACGCTGCGACTCGGACTCATCCCGACGATCGCGCCCTACATCCTGCCGCGCGTGCTGCACGGTCTCGCCGCGCGGCGCCCGGCGCTCGACCTGCTCGTCGTCGAGGACCAGACCGACCGGCTGCTCGGGCAGCTGCGCGACGGTGCACTGGACGCGGCCGTCCTCGCGCTGCCCGCGAACGCGTCGGGGATCGGTGAGATCCCCATGTACTCAGAGGATTTCGTGCTGGCCCTGCCTCAGGGGCATCCGCTGGCCGGGAGGAAGCGACTGGCGCCGAAGACCCTCGAGGATCTGCCGCTGCTGCTGCTCGACGAAGGTCACTGCCTCCGGGATCAGGCGCTGGAGGTGTGCCAGCTCGCCGGCGTGTCCCCGGACCTCCGGCAGACGCGCGCGGCGTCGCTGACGACGGCGGTGCAGTGCGTCGAAGGCGGTCTCGGCGTGACCCTGATTCCGCAGACCGCCGTCGCGGTCGAGACGGCGGCGGGCTCGCTCGCGACCGCCGAATTCGCCCACCCGCGCCCGGGACGGAAGATCGGCCTGGTGTACCGCGAGTCGTCGGGCCGCGGCGAGGCCTATCGGGCGCTCGCCGCCGAGATCGCGGAGCTGGTCGGGGAGAGCGGCGCGGTGACTCCGACGGTGCAGCCGCTCACGCCTGCGACGTGAGGGCCTCCCACTCGTCGATCAGACTCGAGTCGACGCCGCGGATCAGCTCGCCGAGTTCGTCGGTGATGTCCTCGATCTCGTCGGTGACGGCGGACATCGGCAGCCCGCTGTTCAGCGCACGGTAGCAGTCCGTCAGGTACCGCAGGACCACGCCCTCGCTGCGGGCGACGCCGAGGTCGGAGACCAGTTCGGCGAAGGTCATCGACCGTTCGCGCATGTAGCGCAGCACGGACTTCGGGGACGGCGGGGTGTTCGCCAGCCACGGGTGCCCGCGCCGATACGTCTCGTATGCGAAGCCGATCTCCTCGGCCAGCGGCTGCGGCCAGGTGATCTCCTCGAGCCGCTCCATCCGCTCCTCGTACTCGATCCCGTCGGCCTTCATCTCGGCGATGGCCGCGTCGCGAGCCTGTTTGCGCTGTGCGACGAGGATCGGACGGGGATCGTCGAGGGTGCACTCGAGGATTGAGATGACGTCGAGCGCGTAGGTGTCCGAGTCGGTGTCGAGCAGTTCGAAGGCGGCCACCGCGAACGCCGACAGCGGATTGGTCAGTGCGAAGTTCTCGGGGAGGTCGATGGACAGTTCGACGTGCTTGCCGTCGGCGGCCGGCTCATCGAGCTTGGTCACGATCCCCGTCTCGCACAGGTCGCGGTAGAGGGCGATCGTGTGCTTGATGTGCCGGAGCTGTCGCGCTCGCGGCTCATGATTCGACTCCAGCAGATGCCGCAGCGCGGCGAAGCAGTCGCCCGGGCGCTCCAGGACCTCCATGAGCATCGCGGTGGTCATCCGGAAATGGGACTTCAGCTCTTCGTCCGGTGCGTCGATCAGAGTCTCGAAGGTCTTCTCGCCCCAGCTGACGAAGCCTTCGGGGGCCTTGCGGCGCACCACTTTTCGCAACTTCTTCGGGTCGTCGCCCGCCTTGGCGACGGCCCGCGCGTTGTCGACGTCGTGCTCGGGGGCCTGCGCGACGACGTAACCGACGGTGTCGTACCCGGCACGCCCCGCGCGCCCGGCGATCTGATGGAACTCCCGCGCGCGCAGTCGTCGCACGCGATGCCCGTCGTACTTGGTGAGACCGGCGAACAGCACGGTCCGGATCGGCACGTTGATGCCGACGCCGAGCGTGTCCGTGCCCGCCACGACCTTCAGCAGGCCGGCCTGCGCGAGCCGTTCGACGAGCCTGCGATACCGCGGGAGCATGCCCGCGTGATGGACGCCGATCCCGGCACGCAGCAGTTTCGAGAGAGTGTTGCCGAAGCCCGTGCGGAACTGGAAGTCGCCGATGGCCTCGGCGATCGCCGCCTTCTCCTCCTTGGTGCAGATCTTCGCCGAGAGCAGTGCCTGCGCGCGCTCGACGGCCTGCTGCTGAGTGAAGTGCACGACGTACACGGGTGCCTGGCCCGCGTTGATGAGCTCCTCGATCGTCTCGTGGATCGGGGTCATCGCGTACCGGTGCTGCAGCGGCACCGGACGTTCGGCGCCGGTCACCGGAACGGTGGGGCGCCCGGTGCGTCGCGTGAGGTCGTCGATGAAGAAGTCCATGCTGCCGAGCGTCGCCGACATCAGCAGGAACTGAGTGTGCGGCAGCTCGATGAGGGGGACCTGCCAGGCCCAGCCGCGGTCGGACTCGCCGTAGTAGTGGAACTCGTCGGCGATGAGCACGCCGACATCGGACTCCGGGCCGTCGCGCAGCGCGATGTTGGCGACGATCTCGGCGGTGGCACAGACGACGGGAGCATCGGCGTTGACCGAGGCGTCGCCGGTCAACAGCCCGACGTTCTCCGCGCCGAACTGGTTGCACAGATCGAAGAACTTCTCACTGACCAGCGCTTTGATGGGCGCGGTGTAGTAGGCGCGCTGCCCGCGGCCGAGGGCGAAGTACACCGCGCCGGACGCGACGAGCGACTTGCCGGAGCCGGTCGGCGTGGCCAGGATGACGTTGCTTCCCGAGACCAGCTCGAGGAGGGCCTCCTCCTGGTGCGGATACAGGTCGATCCCGCGAGACGCCCACCACGTCGTGAATCGCTCGAATGCGAGGTCCTCGTCGGTGGTGGGCGTCAGGGGAGCGATGTCGCTCGGATCGGCCTCCGGTGCGGTCAGCTCAGATCACGTCCTCGGGTGTCGTCGTCGGGTTCGGTGTTCTCGCCGAGACCGTCGAACTCGGCGGCGTGCTCGGCCAGGAACTTCTCGAACTCCGCGCCCAGTTCGTCGCCGGAGGGCATCTCCTGGTCGGCCGCCAGCAGCGAGGCCTGTTCGTTCTTGGCGCGCATGTAGGCGTCGTACTGGTTCTCCAGCGAGGTGACCACCGATGCGACCTCCGCGTTCGATGCGACCTCGCCGTCGATCTGCGCGCGCATCTCCTCGGCGGCGTTCTCCAGCGCGGTCACGGGCAGGTCCAGTCCGGACGCCTGCCCGATCGCCTCCAGGAGCGCGGCGGACGCGCCCGGGTAGTTCGACTGCGCGAGGTAGTGCGGCACGTGGGCCGACAGGCCGACGGTCCGGTATCCGGCCTCGCCCAGCCGCAACTCGAGCAGCATCGACACGCTCGCGGGCAGCTTCATCGGATTGCCCCAGCGATTGAGGTCGCCGATCGAGTCCGAGTCGTTCCCGTGCGCGGTGATCGACGCGGGGCGGGTGTGCGGAACGGCCATCGGGATCGAGTTGAGTCCGACCACCTGCGAGACGTTGAAGCGCTCGGCGAGCGCGCTGATCGCCGTGGTGAACTGCTCCCAGCGCAGGTCCGGCTCGGGGCCGTCGAGCAGCAGGAACGGCACGCCCGAGTTGTCGCGCACCGCGTGGACGGTGAGCTGGTGCATCTCGATGCCGTCGAACTTCTCGCCGCTGAACGAGATCGTCGGCCTGCGGGAGCGGTAGTCGATCAACTCGTCGGCGTTGAACGTCGCCACCAACTCGGATTCGAGCGCTTCGCGCAGGTGCGTCGCAGCCAGTGCGACCGCGTGGCCCGCGTCGGCGTAGCCCTCGAGGGCGTGGATCAACACCGGACCGTCGCCGTCGGCGCTGTACACGGCGGGAGCCGGGAACTCGAGATCGTAGAGCTCGCGGGGGTCTTGGGACCGCTCGTCCATGGTCTCTCCCTTCGGATATGACTTTCTATTGTCCCGTACGGGACTCGACAGGTTCAACACGGCCCCGCGGCGGGTCATTCCCGGATCGGGCCTCCGCGAATGGCACAGTGGAGATGTGCGTCTTGTTACTGGTGTGAAAGCCGTGGCGGCTGTGATCGTGGTCGCCGCCGTCGCCTCGGCCTGTTCGGTCTCCGGCGAGGCGGTGCCGACCCCCGACCTCTCGTCCAAGGCCGTGCCGAGCTCCGACTTCCCGTACGGAGCCGGCCAGCCGGTGCCATCTGCGCAGGTACCGGGGATTCTCGCGGACATCACCTTTCGGCCGATGCGTGGCCGCAACGATCCGGCGGACTGCACCCCGGCGGCGGTCGACACCGCAACCGCGCAGGTGCGGGTCGGTCCGGGCGGACCGGCGCAGGGCACTTTGACGGCGATGGTCGTGCGCGCGACGGACAGCTTCGACGACTTCCTCTCCGAGGCCCGCCGGTGCACCGAGTTCGCTCTCGGCGGAACCGTGGGCACCGCCGTCGCGACGACGGTCGACGCCGCCGATCCGTCTGCGGGCACGGTCCAGCTCGAGCGCCGCCTGCGGATGGGGCCCGCACCGTCGGCGCAGGATCAGTCGGCGCAGCCGCCGAGCTCGTCGGTGACCGAGTTCGTCGCCCAGCAGGGCGACGTCCGCGTGTACGTCCAGAACCGGCGTCCGGGCGGTACCGCGCTGGGGGCTGACGAACTCGCCGCGACGCGCACGTTGTTCGACGCCGCCCGCGCGAGTGCCTTCGGCGGCTGATCGCGCATCGCCGCTGGTGGAATTGTGGATCGCCGCGCTCCCCATCAACAGTGGGCCGGGGCGCCTACCGGTCCGGCCGGCCACGGCTCAGCCTTGAGCCATGACGAACTCGCTCAGCATTCCCGCAGGTGGCCAGACCAACGGACGCCACGACCCCGACAAGCTGCTCGCCGCGGTCCCCGGACTCCTCGGCTTCGTGCCCGAGCGGTCCATCGTCCTCCTGGCGTTCAGCGGCGAACGCACGGTGGCCGCGACCATGCGGCACGACCTCTGTCTGACGAAGGCCGGTGCGCCCTCCGCGGGTATGCGCCAGCTCTTCATCCGGCTCGGCGCCCTCGCCGCCTCCTATCGGACGATCGGTACGGTTGCGGTGATCGTCGACGACCGGTTCCCGCCCGACGACCAGCGTTATCGGCGGGTGGCCGCCGCCGCGCACAAGGGGTTCCGGCCGGCAGGCGGTCTGTCGGCGGCGTTCGCGATGGCAGAGGCCGTCGCCGGAGCGGACTGGCACACCATCTGGCGTCCGCAGTCCGGCACGCCGCCGCATCCCTTCCCGGGTTCGGTGCCGGACCGCGGACTGCTCAGCGATCCGAATGCGTCACCGACGGCGCTGGAACGCGCCGTGAACTCCGGCCGGCGGATCCTGTCGCGGCGATCCGAGATGGAGGGGCTGCTCTCGCCGGTCCCACACTGCGCAGATCTGCTGTGCCACGCGGAGTTCCCGGTTCCGGTACGGCACCAGCCGGGTCGCGAGGACGCTCGTGGGCTGGAGATCGTGTTGGCGGCGGTCGATCGCTTCGGCGCGGGAGACCTGGATCTGCCGTGCGACGAGGTGAACCGCCTCGCGGCCGCGCTGGTGTCGGTGCACGTCCGGGACGCGCTTCTCGGACTGTCCCTGACGGCACGACGCGGCGCGGCCGAAGACCTGTGGCGGGCACTGACCCGTCGTCTGTCCGGACACGCGCGGGCCGCGGCCGCGACGTTGCTCGGCCACGTGCACTACATGGCGGGCGAGGGGGCATACGCCGGAGTCGCCCTGCGCGTCGCGCAGGATGCCGACCCCGACTACAACTTGGCGAACCTGCTCGACACCGCGCTCGCCAACGGCATGCGTCCGCGTGAGCTCGGCGGGCTCGCCGAACTCGCCTACGACATCGCCGAAGCGCTCGGCACCCGGCTGCCACCGCCGCTCTTCGAGGCGGCCGGGTGATCCGAGGGCGAGATCAGCTCTTGTTCACGAAGATCGCGTGCGAGATCTCCGATGAGAGGGTGAGTCCCTCGTGTCCGGGAGTGGTGATGATGACGGCCCGCGGGGTCACATTCACCGACACGCGAGCGTTCGGGACCACGCCTGCCTGACGCAGCTCGGAGATCAGTTCCGGATCGGCCTGCGCGTGCTCGGACATCCGCGCCACGACCACCGTGCTGTCGCCCTGGGGCAGGTCGACGAGCCGGACGGACTCGTCCTCCCGTGCGCTGAACTCGACGCCGAGCTGTTCGAGCCCGGGGATCGGGTTGCCGTACGGCGAAGTCGTCGGATTGTCGAGGACCGCGACCAGGCGTCGTTCCACGTTCTCGCTCATCACGTGCTCCCAGCGGCAGGCCTCGTCGTGGACCTCGTCCCAGGGCAGCCCGATGACGTCGACCAGCAGCCGTTCGGCCAGGCGATGCTTGCGCATCACGGACACCGCCAGATTGCGACCCTTGTCGGTGAGTTCGAGATGGCGGTCGCCCGCGACGCGGAGCAGCCCGTCGCGCTCCATCCGGGCCACCGTCTGTGAGACCGTCGGTCCACTCTGTTCGAGGCGCTCGGCGATGCGAGCGCGCAGCGGGATGATCCCCTCCTCCTCAAGGTCGTAGATCGTCCGCAGATACATCTCTGTGGTATCGACAAGATCGTTCACGAAGCCTCAATCCTTTCGCCTGCATACAGGCTACCCGGAAGGCGCTGCGGGCGGGGCACCCGATGCCGTGCCCGGGTGGCGTGAAACCGATAGCGTGACAGGGTGATGCGGAATGAGGCGAGGCGATGAGCGCGGCGATCATCTGGAGTGAGCACTTCATGGACTACAAGTGGGCGTACACCCACCCGATGAGTCCGGTCCGCCTGGCGCTGACGATGTCGCTGGCACGCAGTCTCCAGGTGCTCGACGACGTCGAGACCGTCGAGCCGCTGCCGGTGGACGACTCGGTGCTGAGAACGGTGCACACGCAGGGATACATCGAGGCCGTCCGGGCGGTGAGCTCGGGTTCGGCGTCGATGAACGCGCCGGTGCTGGAGCGGCTGTTCGGGCTCGGCAGCGCCGACAACCCGATCTTCGAGGGCATGCACGACGCCGGGTCCATGCTGGTCGGCGGATCACTGGCCGCGGCGCAGGCCATCACCTCGGGTCGGGTGACGCGCGCGGTCAACATCGGCGGCGGCATGCACCACGCCATGAAGGGCCACGCGGCGGGTTTCTGCATCTACAACGACTGCTCCATCGCGATCCGGTGGCTGCTGGAGAACGGCTACGACCGGATCGCCTACATCGACGTCGACGCGCACCACGGCGACGGCGTGCAGACGGAGTTCATCGGCGATCCCCGGGTGATGACCGTGTCGCTGCATCAGCACCCGGCCACCCTGTGGCCGGGCACCGGGTGGGCGACGGAGATCGGGGAGGGCGACGCGACCGGGACCGCGGTCAACGTCGGCCTGATGCCGGGGCTGCCGGACAGCTTGTGGCTGCGCGCCTTCCACGCGATCGTGCCGTCGATGGTGGAGGCCTTCAAGCCGCAGATCCTGGTGACGCAGATCGGCGTCGACAGCCATCGGGCCGACCCGCTCACCGACCTGGCGCTGACCGTCGACGGTCATGCCGCCGCGATCCGCGCGCTGCGTGATCTCGCCGATCGTCACTGCGAGGGCCGCTGGCTGGCCGTCGGCGGGGGCGGCTACGGCGTCGTCAACGTGGTGCCGCGGAGCTGGACGCATCTGATCGCCGCCGCGTTGGACCGCGACGTCGACCCGTCGACGAGGATCGGAGACGACTGGCTGGCCGGTGCGCAGGACCTGGCCAAGACCGTCCACCCCGACTACGCGCGCCCGCCGGAGGCCACCATGGGCGACGGGGGCGTCACCGACTTCGTCCGCTGGGACGGCGACGGCAGTGCCCAGCCGCCGCCCGGGGTCTCGGAATCGGCTCAGCGGCAGACCGACAAGGCCATCATCGCCACCCGCCGTGCGGTGTTCCCGCTGCACAGCCTGGACCCGGAGGATCCCCGTGACTGACTCGAACGACCTGCCGCGCGAGTACCCCCGGCAGTGGGCCGCCGACGTGCTGGCCTCGGACGGCGGCGTCGTGCACATCAGGCCGATCGTCCCGGCGGACGCGGACCTGCTCGTCGAGTTCCACAACGGGCTGAGCGAACGCACCCGGTACATGCGCTACTTCGGGCCGACGCCGACGCTCCCGCCTCGCGAGGTGGTGCGGATGACGACGGTCGACTACCGCAACCGCGTCGCGCTGCTGGCGTTCCTCGGCGACCGGGTGATCGCGATGGGCCTGTACGAGGGCCTGGCCGCGGATGGAAAGCCGACCTCGGCGGAGGTCGCCTTCGTGGTGGCCGACGACCATCAGGGCCGCGGTCTGGGACCGATCCTGCTCGAACACCTCGCGGGCGCGGCGGCGGAGAACGGCTTCACCCGATTCGAGGCGGAGGTGCTCTCCGAGAACCCGAACATGGTCGCCGTGTTCCGGGACGCGGGATATCAGATCAGCCGGGCCTTCGACGGCAGCACCGTCCACGTCGAGTTCCTGATCGACCCGACCGAGGCCCTGACCGTGGTGCGCAACGCCCGCGAGCGCGCCTCCGAGGCGCGGAGCATCGCGAATCTTCTTCGGCCGCAGTCGGTCGCGGTGATCGGTGCGTCGACCGACTTCAAGAAGGTCGGCAACGTCCTGCTCGCCAATGTGCTCGCCGCGGGCTTCACCGGCCCGGTGTTCCCGGTCAACGGATCCGGTGTGGCGCCCGAGCCGGACGGTGCCGCGGTCCGCGCCGGACATCGTCCCGGTCGTCCCGAGCGCACCCCACCGCCGTCGGTGCGCGGCATCCGGTCGTACCCGACCGTCCGCGACATCCCCGACCCGGTGGACCTGGCGGTCATCGCGGTGCCCGCGGAACGCATCGACCAGGTGCTCGACGACTGTCTGGCGAAGGGCGTCCGGGCCCTCGTCGTGGTGTCCGCCGGCTTCGGCGAGCGCGGTGAGGCGGGACTGGAGAACGAGAAGCGACTGGCCGAGCAGGTGCGTGCGCACGGGATGCGGCTGGTCGGACCGAATGCCCTCGGGGTGGTGAACAACCATCACGACATCGCGCTGAACGCCTCGCTGGCACCGCGTATCCCGGGCCCCGGGCGGGTCGGCTTCTTCTGCCAGTCCGGCGCCCTCGGCATCGCGATCCTGGACACCGCGGCGCACCGGCAGCTGGGACTGTCGACGTTCGTCTCCGCGGGCAACCGCGCCGACGTCTCGGGCAACGACGTGCTGCAGTACTGGGACACCGACGACGACACCGATGTGGTGCTGCTCTACCTGGAGAGTTTCGGCAACCCGCGGAAGTTCGGCCGGATCGCTCGACGGGTGGCGTCGCGGAAGCCGATCGTCGCGATCAAGTCGGGCAGCGGTGCGATGTCGCCGGTGCACGCGCAGCGGACCGGTCCGGTGCAGGACGACCGCGTGGCGCAGATGGTCCTCGAACAGGCGGGCGTGATCCAGGTCGAGACGATCGCCGAGCTCTTCGACTGCGCGACGGTGCTGGCCTATCAGCCGTTGCCCGCCGGGCCGCGGACGGCCATCCTCGGCAACTCGTCGGTGATCGCATCGCTGGCGGCGAACACGGCGCGGTCGTCGGGACTCGACGTGGTGTCGATCGTGGACCTCGGTCCGGCGGTGACGCACGACGAACTGACCGGTGCAGTCGGCGCTGCGATGACCGACGACTCGATCGACGCGGTGATCGTGGTGTTCGTCCCGCCGGTGGCGGTCGACTCCGCCGACTACGCATTCGGTCTGATGGAGGCCACGCGGCCGGCCGACGGCGGGGACGTGCCCGCCAAACCCGTCGTCACGACCTTCCTCGCCGTCGAGGGCGTGCCGCCCGGGCTGTCGCGCACCGGGCCGGACGGCGTGCCCGTCCGCGGCTCGATCCCGTCTTACCCGACGCCGGAACGCGCGGCCAGCGCCCTGGCCCAGGCGTGGCGGTATGCGCGGTGGCGGGCCCGGCCCGACGCACAGCCCGCGCCGATCCCGGACGCCCGTCCGGAGGATGCGCGCAGCTTCGTCCGCGAGGCCATGGCCGACGGGCCCCGTGTGCTGACCGCGCGTGAGGGGTCGTACGTGCTCGGCAATTACGGCATCGAGGTGGTGCGGTTCCGTGACGTCTCGACGATGCACGAGGCGTCGGCGGCCGCCCGCGAGATGGGCTTCCCGGTGGTCGTGAAGTCGACGTCGCCCGATTGGGTGGGCCGCGTCGACCGGGAGGGCGCGCGCCTGGACCTGTCGGACGCGACCGCCGTGATCACGGCGTTCAACGAGCTGACCGCGCTGACCGGCGACACGTCGCTGCAGGTGCAGCGGATGGCGCCGAAGGGCGTCGGGATGTACCTGCGGGTGGCGGACAGTCCGTCGTTCGGCCCGCTGATGTCGTTCGGGCTGTCGGGCAGGCTCTTCGAGGCGCTCGGCGACCGCAGCTTCCGGTCCGTGCCGCTGACCGAGTACGACGCGCGTGAACTCGTCGAGGACCCGAGCGTGCAGACGCTCCTGGCCGAGGACCGCACCGAGCCGGATGCGCTGGTCGAGTTGCTTCAGCGGGTGTCGGCGCTGATCGACGACGTTCCGGAGATCCGCGAGCTGACGCTCGACCCGATTCTCACCTCGCCGGACGGCATCGCCGTGCTCGGATCGCAGATACGCGTAGGCCCGGTGCCCACGTTGGCGGACACCGGGCCGAGGCGGCTGGGCTGACTCGGGGGATCATCGAGCCCAGCCGCCGGTCTGGGACGCGGATGCGTCAGCTGGCGTATGCGCGGAGCTTCTCGGCGCGGTCGCCCTGGCGGAGCTTGCCCATCACCTCGCGCTCGATCTGACGGACACGCTCACGCGACAGCCCGAACGCGCGGCCGATCTGATCGAGGGTGCGCGGCTGGCCGTCGTCGAGGCCGTAGCGCATGGTGATCACCTGCATCTCGCGCTCGTCGAGCGTCGAGAGCACCGAGCGGATGTCGGAGTGCAGCAGGTTCGCGATCACGACGGTCTCGGCCGACGTGGCCTCTGCGTCCTCGATGAAGTCGCCGAGCGGCGCCTCCTCGTCGTTGCCGACCGGCATGTCGAGGCTCACCGGGTCGCGGCTGTGGTCCATCAGATCGGCGATCTTCTCGGCCGGGATGCCGGACTCGAGGGCCAGTTCCTCGTCGGTGGCCTCGCGACCGAGCTGCTGGTGCAGCTCTCGGCGGATGCGGGCCAGCTTGTTGACCTGCTCCACGAGGTGGACGGGGAGACGGATGGTGCGGCTCTGGTCGGCCATGCCGCGGCTGATCGCCTGGCGGATCCACCAGGTGGCGTACGTGGAGAACTTGTAGCCCTTCGCGTAGTCGAACTTCTCGACCGCGCGGATCAGACCGAGGTTGCCCTCCTGAATCAGGTCCAGCAGCGGCATGCCGCGGCCGGTGTAGCGCTTGGCGAGCGAGACGACCAGGCGCAGGTTGGCCTCGAGAAGGTGCGCGCGGGCCTGCTCGCCCTCGCGGACGAGGATGGCGTAGTCGCGCTTCTTCGCGGGGGTGAGCCGCTTCTTGGTCGCGAGGAGATGCTTCGCGTACAGGCCGGCTTCGATGGCCTTGGAGAGATCGACTTCCTGCTCGGCGTTCAGCAGCGCGGTGCGGCCGATGCCGTTGAGGTAGACGCGGACGAGGTCGGCCGAAGGCGACTGTGCATCGAGATCCTGCTCGGTGAGAGCCGGACGAGTGCGAGTGGAACGAGCTTCGGACGGGCGGGCAATCGTCGAGTGAGCCATGCGACCTCCTGGAGATGCGAATTCATCAGTGCGTTCACCAGGTCCAACGCGGAGGGTGCCGGAAAGGTTCCCCGGCGTTGCTGAGAAGTTGCTTAGGATACGCGTCCGGCGCGCACTTCGCCTTATTGGACCAGGTCAGGAAAACAACGACCGACCGATTCGGATAGTTCCCGACGCCCGGTGGCGGACCCCGAGAACAGGGCGACAGCGGCGACGCCCTCGCAATAGACGACGAGATCGGCGGCCGATCCGGCCGGGTCCGCCGCGCCTCGTTCGGCGAACAGGTCTCGGGCGGCGACCGGGGAGAACAGGCAGTCGCGCAGAGCGGACGACGAGCCGAGGGCGGCGGCATCGGGGGCCAGTGCGAATCGGGCCCGGACGTCGCGGATCCGCCGGGTGGTGAGGTCGTGCAGGTACCCGGCGACGACGACGGCCGGTGCGTCGCCGCCCGATGCGGTACCGGCGAAGGAGTCGCGTGAGATCAGTGTCAGGTGCGCCACCGCGGCGGCCAGGAGGGCGACACGTGTGCGGAAGTAGTACGACGTCGAGCCCTTCGGGAGATCGAGGGCGCGATCGATCGCCGTGTGGGTCACCGCGCGGTTACCGCCGGTGGCGGCGAGGTCGAGTGCGGTCTCGCAGATCGCCGAACGGCGGTCGCGCTTCGGGGTGACGTCGGGCACGGTCTCCATTGAAGCAGACTCTATGAACGTAGAGTCGGGTCATGTGGCGACGTCATCGACGGGCAGGGGACGGGCGGCGGTCAGCATCGGGCACGACCGCCGCGGTACGGAAGTGGGCGGCTGTACACGGGGTGTCGCTGACCCCGGAGCAGAACGCGGCGCTCGACGTGCTCGCCGCGGGCCGGAACGTGTACCTGTACGGGCCGCCGGGGCGAGGGAAGACCCTGCTCGTCGACATCTTCGCGGCGGTGATCGGCGCTCGCCGGCGGCATCTGCAGGAGTTCTTCGAGGAACTGCACGAGGGGATGGCGCAGACCGGTCGGCTGCCGCTCGCCGTCGCGCGTCTGGTCGATGGGGTCGCAGTCCTCTGCCTCGACGAGTTCACGGTGCACGATCCGGCCGACGGCGTCTTCCTCGACCGGGTGTTGCGCGAACTCGATCGGCGCGGAGTCCGGGTGGTGGCGACATCGAACCGCGCCCCGGCCGAGCTGATGCCGAATCCGCTGTTCCATCCGGGATTCGAGCCGACCATCGACGTGATCGAGCAGTTGTTCTCGGTGATCCGGCTCGACGACGGACGCGACCTGCGCGAGGCGTCGGTCTCGCCGTCGCGCAGCGGATTCGGTGCGGGTCGGTGGATCGTCGGCGGCCGGCCGCGGGACGATGTCGACGAGGCGATCGCGAGCTTCCGATTCGACGATCTGTGCGATCGGCCGGCGCACGCGTCGGACTATCGGCGGCTGGCCCGAGACTGTCCACGGTGGCGGATCGTCATGCCGGGGATGTGCGTGGCGCACCCCGACGCACTGACCCGATGGGCGGCGCTGCTGGACGTCGCCCACGACCTCGGCGTCGAGGTGACGGTGTACGCCGACTATCCGCCCCAGCCGTTCGCGGACCTGCTCTGGGCGAATCTCCCGGACGCGGCTCGCGCGGTGAGCAGGATGGGAGCGTGGCCGGTGATCGGCTGCGCTACCCGCGCGAAGTGAGGACCAGCGGACCGTCGTCGGTGATGGCGACGGTGTGCTCGGAGTGGGCGGTCCGGCTGCCGTCGGCGGAGCGGATGGTCCAGCCGTCGGGGTCGTACACGATGCGGTCGGTGCCCGCAGCCCACCACGGCTCCAGTGCGAGGACCATGCCGGGACGAAGTCGCAGGCCGCGACCGGCGCGCCCGGCGTTCGGCACATGCGGGTCCTCGTGCATGGTCCGGCCGAGCCCGTGCCCGCCGAAGTCGGTGTTCACGCGATAGCCGTCGGCGGCGGCCACGGCGCCGATCGCCGCGGACACGTCCCCGAGTCTGCCTCCGGGGACGGCGGCGGCGATTCCGGCGTCGAGTGCGCGGCGAGTCGAGTCGATCAACCGAGCGTCGGGGTCGTCCGGGCGCGCGGCGACGTCGTCGTCGAATCCGACCTGGACGGTGACCGCGGAGTCGGCGACCCAGCCGTCGATGGACACTGCGAAGTCCATCGTCAGCAGCTCGCCCGGCGCGAGAACGTGGGGTGCCGGAAGGCCGTGCAGCACCGCATCGTCGACCGACAGGCAGATGACGTTTCGGAACGGGCCGCGGCCGAACGAGGGTGAGTAGTCCCAGTAGCAACTCTCGGCGCCACGGTCGGCCACCATCGCGCGGGCCCGGTGCTCGAGGTCCATCACGTCGACGCCGGGCCGGGCGAGTCGCGACAGTTCGGTGAGGACTTCGGCGACGAACCGTCCGGTCACCGCCATCTTCGCGATCTCGGCCGGTGTCTTGATCTCCATCATGGCGGGCTCCCCAGACTCATTGGTATTTTTATACCGACAACGGTAGCACTTCCCGGTATTCAAATACCGGTATGCTCGGGTCATGGTTCGGTTGCCCTTGAGTCCAGAGCAGGTCGCCGCCGGTCGCCGCCTCGGCTCACTGTTCCGCACGGCCCGCGGCGATCGAGATCCGGTGGACGTTGCGAACGCGGCGGGGATCTCCCCGGAGACGCTGCGCAAGATCGAGTCCGGCCGGATGCCGAGCCCGAGCTTCGGCACGGTGGTCGGGCTGTGCGAGGCGCTGTCGCTGTCGGTGGACGATGCGGTGGCGACCTGGCGGGCGGACGCGGCCGGCGGGCGCGCCGCGGGCTGAGAGTCCGGTCCTACTTCGAGTCGGTGTCCGGACCCGGTTCGTCATCGGGTCGGTCCCGGTCCGTCTCGTCGACCTCGGCGTCGATCACCGGATGGTCGGCGTCGTCGTCGTACCTGTCGCGATGCGGTTCGGTCGAGATCTCCGGCTGCACGGTCCGCGTGCTTCCGTAGTGATACATCGGGACCTCGCCGTGCTTGCGCGGCTCGCGGTCGTTGGCCTTGAGGACGGCGATCCACGGGATCGGGATCGAGACGACGATGATGGCGAGTGCGATCCAGCCGTTCTGCGTGACGCCGTAGACGATGGACGCGATGATCAGCGCCGGGATGCGGATCGACATCATGATGAAGTAGCGGCGTCGACGGGCCCGGTACACGGCGTCTTGATCGGGTTCAGCACTGGTGATCAGAAAACTGTCGCTGTTCCCGTCGTGTTCCCGTCTGTCCGCCATAGCACCTATTTTCGCACAGTGGGTCACAATGGATTCATGGCTACTCAGACGATCGAACGCCCGGACATCGACGAACGTACCGAACAGGACGACGACACCCCGAAGGTCTTCCACTACGTGAAGAAGGACCGGATCGCCGAGAGCGCGGTGATGGGCACACATGTCGTCGCACTGTGCGGCGAAGTGTTTCCGGTGACCAAGTCCCCGAAGCCGGGCTCGCCGGTGTGCGAGAAGTGCAAGAAGATCTACGCGAAGATGAAGAAGTAGCGCCCGTCACCGGTCGGTCGGGGCGTGGCCGTCGGAGTCGCCACCGCCTCGACCGTTGAGCGCCCGGTTGCGCAGCGTATCGGTCAGCTCCGTGGTCTGGCTGGTGACCCAGTTGCGCACGACTCCGCCGCCTCCCCGTGCCGGCCACAGCTCCTCGATCGACGCATTCATCTCCGCGCCGAGCACGATCGCGAAGCCGAGGAAGAACGTGAACAGCAGGAATGCGATCGGGGTCGCGAGTGCGCCGTAGGTGTATCCGGCGCGGGTGAGCGCGGTCAGGTAGAAGCGCAGCACGTATGTCGCGATCCAGAAGAAGACCCCGGCCAGGAGCGCGCCCGGGAGCAGGCGGTGCCACGGCATCGGATACGGCAGCGCGAAGCGGTACAGCGTGACGAGCGCGCCGATCAGCAGCACGCCGACGAACGGGAAGTAGCCCCAGTCCACGAGATCGCTCACCGCCGGATCCCATGCGTCGGGGAGTATCTCGTGGAGATAGGTGGGACCGAGCGCGACAAGTGGCAGCACGAGCACGCCGGAGACCAGGAAGACCATGTAGATCAGCAGCGCGAAGATCCGCTGCCAGACCGGATGCCGGATCTCGTGCTGCCCGTGTGCGTGGACGATCGACGACACGAAGCACGACATCGCCGACGAGCCGGCCCACAGCGACATGACGAAGCTCACGGACATGATGGTCACGCGCCCGCGACCGAGGACGTTCTCGACGGTCGGCTCGATCAGGTCGTTGACGACGCTGGGGGTGAAGGCGTGCGTCGAGAACGAGATGATCCGCTGCGTGATGATCTCCACGGTGTCGGGGCCGAACCAGCCGCCGATGTAGCCGAGGCTGCCGAGCACCGCGAGGAGCAGCGGAGGCAGCGACAGGGCCTGCCAGAACGCGGCCTGCGCCGCCCAGCCGATGATCGAGTCGTCCCAGGACTTCACCGTGGTCCGCCACGCGAGGCGGGGGACTCCGCGGACCACTTCACGCAGGCTCGGCCGGGTGTAGCGGTCGTCCTGATTCGCGGGTTCTCCGCCCTCGGGCGGTGTCGGGTCCTGGGTGTCGATGCCTATAAGCATGAAGGATGCGCGACGCGCCGGGCGCGAGTGCCCCACGGACGGGCGTGGCGGCAGGCGGGGTCCGCGAAGGTCCGGTGATGTCCGATCGGCGGGATAGACTCGTGGAGGTTTTTCTCGCGAGGAGGGTGCAGGAGCAGGGTGACCAGCGCGGAGTTGGAGAACAGCACGGGGTCGGAGAACGAAACGGTCGACGACGGCACCGCCCGGCGAGTCGGTTCGGGGGCGCCGCTGCGCGCCTGGCAGCGGCGAGCGCTGACCAAGTACCTCACGAGGCGGCCCAGGGACTTCCTGGCGGTCGCCACGCCCGGGGCGGGCAAGACGACGTTCGGCCTGCGGGTGGCGTCCGAACTGCTCGCCGACCGGACCGTCGAGCGGATCACGGTGGTGGCACCGACCGAGCACCTCAAGCACCAGTGGGCGCAGGCCGCGGCTCGGGCGGGTATCGCGCTGGACTCGAACTTCTCGAATTCGACGGGGTCCACGAGCGCGGACTTCGACGGCGTCGTCCTGACCTACGCGCAGGTCGCCGCACACCCGTTCAAGCATCGGGAGCGGACTGTCGCGTACCGCACGCTGGTGATCCTCGACGAGATCCATCACGGCGGCGACGCGAAGTCGTGGGGCGACGGCATCCGCGACGCCTTCGACGAGGCCGAGCGCAGGCTGTCGCTGACCGGAACGCCGTTCCGCTCGGACGACTCGCCCATTCCGTTCGTGACCTACGAGCCGGAGCCCGGCGGCGCCCAGCGGTCGAAGGCCGATCACTCGTACGGCTACGCCGACGCGCTGCGCGACGGCGTCGTGCGGCCGGTGGTCTTCCTCGCGTACTCGGGCCAGGCGAGCTGGCGGACGAGCGCGGGGGAGGAGTTCACCGCCCGGCTCGGTGAGCCGCTCTCCGCGGAGCAGACGTCCCGGGCCTGGCGCACGGCGCTCGACCCGCACGGCGACTGGATCCCCGCGGTGCTCAGCGCGGCGCATCGCCGCCTGATGAAGCTGCGGGACTCCGGTGTCCCGGACGCCGGCGGACTCGTGATCGCGACCGATCAGCAACACGCCCGCGACTATGCCGAACTGCTCCATTCGATGACCGGCAAGCGGCCTGCGCTGGTGCTGTCCGACGACCCGAAGTCGTCGTCGCGCATCGCGGAGTTCGCGGCGAGCCAGGACGAGTGGATGGTCGCGGTCCGGATGGTGTCCGAGGGTGTCGACGTGCCGCGACTCGCGGTCGGCGTGTACGCGACGAATGCGTCGACACCCCTGTACTTCGCGCAGGCGATCGGGCGCTTCGTGCGATCGCGGCGTCCCGGAGAGACGGCCAGCGTCTTCCTGCCGTCGGTGCCGGTGCTGCTCGACCTCGCCAGCAAGCTGGAGGCCGAGCGTGATCACGTGCTCGGCAAACCGCATCGCGAGTCGGAGGGGCTCGAGGACGGACTGCTGGCGGATGCGAACAAGCGCGAGGACGAGCTCGGCGAGGACGAGAAGACCTTCGAGTCCCTGCACGCGGACGCCGAACTGGATCAGGTGATCTACGACGGGTCCTCGTTCGGCACGACCACCCTCGTCGGTTCGGACGAGGAATCCGACTACCTCGGTCTGCCCGGGCTGCTCGACGCCGAGCAGGTGCGGACCCTGCTGCAGCAGCGGCAGGCGGATCAGGTGACGCGGCGCAGTGCGGCGGCCAAGGCCCGCCCGGCAGGCGACGAGCAGGCGCAGGCCGCGCCCAATGCGGCCGAGCGGCAGACCGGCGAGAACCTCCACGCGCTCCGAAAGGAGCTGAACACCTTGGTGGCGCTCCATCACCATCGGACCGGCAAGCCGCACGGGCAGGTGCACAACGAGCTGCGCACCCGGCTGGGTGGACCGCCGACGGCGATGGCGACGGCCGATCAGCTCCGCGAAAGGATCAAAGCCCTGCGGACCTGGTGAGGTCCGCAGGGCTTCGACGGGTGAGGCCGACGGTCGGCCGATCGGTTGGGGGAGGTCAGTCGACCACCGCTCCGATCTCGACGAGACGAGCCTCGTGGTCGTTGTAGTGGTGGAGGCAGAAGAGCAACTCTCCACCGGTAGGCAGGGTGGCGCGCACCTTGGCGGCAGCACTGCAGCGATCGCAGCGGTCAGCGGCCGTGAGCGGCTTCCGTGCGGGTGCGGTCGTGGCGATCTGGCTCATGTCGTCCTCCGTCCCATAGCCGGCGAACCGCGAATCGGTTCGTCGTCCTTCACTGTGTCAGACGAATACCGGCCTCGAAATGTTCCCGCGCCGTACCGGTGTGTCGCAAATCATTTGTTCGACTGGTCGTTCGTCGACTTCGGTGGGTAGCTCTCGGCGGCACCGACGATCCGCAGTGCGAGGCTCGCGTAGAAGTCGCCGATCTGCTGCGGATCGAGCGGGCCGCGATCGGAGTACCAGCGGGCGATGTCGATGCCCATCGACAGCAGGGAGTTGGTGGTGGTGCGCGGGTCGTCCACGTCGAAGGCGCCGGCATCGACGCCCGCATCGACGATCGCTCGAACGCGTCGGGTGATGTCGCGACGCAGTTCGACGATCTCGCTCCGATGGTCCGGCGCGAGCGCGGCGAGTTCGTAGTTCACGATCCGCGCGCTGGTGTGGCCCTCGGCGTGCCGTTCGGCGAAGGCTCGAATCACCGAGGAGAGTCGCGTCGCGGGTTCGGCGCCCGGCTCGTCGGCGCGCTCGACGGTCGCGATGGTCGCGAGGTGCCCGGTGCGGCAGAGTTCGAAGAGCAGGTCTTCCTTGGATCGGTAGTGGACGTAGACGGCGGCCGGACTCATCCCCGCGGCAGACGCGATGTCACGGGTGGTGGTGCCGTGGAAGCCGCGTTCGGCGAAGGCTTCGAGCGCGGCGTCGAGCAGCCTGCGCCGGGTGAGTTCGGATCTGGACGCGGTCGTTTCGTCGGTCACGTGGTCCTCCTGACGGGTTGCTCGTGGCTCGATCGACTATGAGTCGGATCTCTTGGCCGCACACTGTTGACGTGCGTCTCATTCTGGTGCAAGGTGGATCCTAACAGCTAAGCAAGCGCTTAGTCAGTGTTCAGAGTAGACCATCCGAAGGAGTCTTCGTGGTACAGATCGACCCCCGCCGGTTCGCCGGCCAGGCCGCCATCGTCACCGGAGCCAGTCGCGGCATCGGCTTCGCCATCGCCGAACGACTCGTCGCCGAAGGTGCGAAGGTCACGATCACCGCCCGCAAGCAGGAAGCGCTCGACGAGGCGGTCGCGAAACTCGGCGGCCCCGACGTCGCAATGGCGGTGGCCGGACGCGGCGACGATCCCGAGCATCAGGCGGACACGGTCGCCAGAACCATCGAGAAGTTCGGCAGCGCCGACCTGCTGGTCAACAACACCGGCATCAACCCGGTCTACGGTCCGCTCATGGACATCGATCCGGACGCAGCGCGCAAGATCATGGACGTGAACGTCATCTCCGCGCTGCGCTGGGTGCAGGCGGTGAACAAGGGCTGGCAGGGCGAGCACGGCGGCGCGATCGTGAACGTCGCATCGATCGCGGGCCTCCGTCCGGCGCCGGGAATCGCCTTCTACGGTGTCTCCAAAGCCGCCGTCATTCACCTCACCGAGGAGCTCGCGTGGGAGCTCGGGCCGAACATCCGCGTGAACGCGGTGGCACCGGCCGTCGTCAAGACGCGATTCGCGACAGCGCTGTACGAGGGCCGCGAAGAGCAGGTCGCGTCCGCCTACGCGCTCAAGCGCCTCGGCGAGCCCGATGACATCGGCTCGGTCGTCGCCTTCCTGCTGTCGGCCGACGCCGGCTGGATGACCGGCCAGACGCTGGTCGTCGACGGCGGTGTGCTGCTGGGCGGCGGCGTCTGATGCCGGCGTTCGATCCGGCGGGAAAGACGGTCGTCGTCACCGGCGCGGGCAACGGCATCGGTGCGGGTCTGGCCGTCGCGATGGGTGCACGCGGAGCGAACGTGGTGGTCGCCGATCTGGACGCCGCGGGCGTCGAGCGGACCGTCGCGTCGATCACCGGCGCGGGCGGCAGCGCGGTGGCGGCGCCCGGCGATGCGGCGTCGCAAGCGGGCGTCGACGCGCTGATCGCGAAGGCAGAGGACGCGTTCGGCCCGATCGACGCCTGGTTCGCCAACGCGGGCGTCGACCGTGGACGGGGCCTGGAGGCCACCGATGCCGACTGGGATCTGTCCTGGAACGTCAACGTGCTGGCGCACGTGCACGCCGCGCGCCGACTGGTGCCGCAGTGGGTCGAGCGCGGCGGGGGACGCTTCGTCGTCACCGCGTCGGCTGCAGGTCTGCTGACGATGCTCGGCGCCCCCGCGTACTCGGTGACCAAGCACGGAGCCGTCGCATTCGCCGAGTGGCTGTCGGCGACGTACCGGCACCGCGGCGTGGTCGTCCAGGCGATCTGCCCGCAGGGCGTCCAGACGCGGATGCTCGACGACTCCGGTCCCCTCGAGGAACTCCTGAGCCACGACGTCGCGCTGACCGTCGAGGACGTCGCCGCAGCCGTCGAGCGGGCTCTCGAGGGCGAGGACTTCCTGATCCTGCCGCATCCGGAGGTCGCCGGGTACTACCAGGCGCGAGCGACCGCGCCGGATCGCTGGCTGACCGGGATGAACCGACTCCAGCAGCGGCTCGACACGAAGCTCGCCGCGGAAGGAGACGACCGATGAAGGCATGGCAGGTGACGCGGCTCGGTGAACCCGCCGACGTCCTGGAGCTGGCGGACCTCGCGGTCCCGGCTCCGGCCACGGGGCAGGTGGTGGTGCGGGTGCTCGCGTCCGCGGCCAACTTCCCGGACGTGCTGATGTGCCGCGGGCAGTATCAGGTGCGGCCCGATCTGCCCTTCACTCCAGGGGTGGAACTGTGCGGCGAGATCGTCGAGATCGGTGACGGCGTCGACGGACTGTCGGTCGGCGACCGCGTGCTCGGAGGAGCGGCGCTGCCGCACGGCGGGTTCGGCGAGTTCGCGGTGATGGCGGCGGCCGAGGCGTTCGGGGCACCGGAGTCGCTCGACGACGCGCAGGCCTCGTCGCTCTTCATCGGCTACCAGACGGGCTGGTTCGGACTGCACCGACGGGCGAACCTCCAGCCCGGCGAGACACTCCTCGTGCACGCTGCCGCGGGCGGTGTGGGCAGTGCCGCCATCCAGCTCGGCAAGGCGGCGGGCGCCCGAGTGATCGGAGTGGTCGGCGGTCCGGCGAAGGCGGAGATCGCCCGTGCGCTGGGCGCCGATGTGGTGGTCGACCGGCACGCGCAGGACTTCGTCGAGGTGGTCAAGGCCGAGACCGAAGGACGTGGAGCGGACGTGATCTACGACCCGGTGGGCGGCGAGACATATCTCCGGTCGACCAAATGCATCGCCTTCGAAGGTCGGATCCTGCTCATCGGCTTCGCGGGCGGCACGATCACCGAGACCGCGCTCAACCACGCACTCATCAAGAACTACTCGATCGTCGGCCTGCACTGGGGCCTGTACAACAAGTTCGCGCCGGAACTGGTGAGCCGCTGCCATGCGGAACTGACCGCACTGGCCGACTCGGGTGCGATCGCTCCGCTGGTCAGCGAGCAACTCGCCCTCGGCGATATCCCGGACGGGCTGCAGCGACTGGCGGATGGAAATACCGTCGGACGCGTCGTCTATCAGGCTGACTGACTGTTTCACCGGTCGCCGTGCGGCGACCGATCCCGATCTGACCGATGTCAGATTCGACAACCGTTGAAGGAGAACATTCATGACCACCCAGCGCATCGCGATCGTCACCGGCGCGGCTCGAGGCATCGGCGCGCAGGTCGCCCGCCGACTGGCGGACGACGGTCACGCCGTCGCGGTCTTCGACCTCGACGAGGCGGCCTGCCAGGCCGTCGCCGATGAGATCAACGCTGCCGGCGGTAAGGCGATCGGCGTCGGCGTCGACGTCTCCGACGAGGTGAAGGTCGAGGCAGGCGTCAGCCGGGTCGCCGCAGAGCTGGGCGCGCCGACCATCCTGGTCAACAACGCGGGCATCATCCGCGACAACCTGCTGTTCAAGATGACGTTGTCCGACTGGGACTCGGTCATGGCCGTGCACCTGCGCGGCGCCTTCCTGATGGCGCGCGAAGTGCAGCAGTACCAGACCAAGGAGGGCTGGGGCCGCATCGTGAACCTGTCGAGCACCTCGGCGCTCGGCAACCGCGGTCAGGCCAATTACTCGGCGGCCAAGGCAGGCATGCAGGGCTTCACCAAGACCCTGGCGTTCGAACTGGGACGGTTCGGCGTCACCGCCAACGCGATCGCCCCCGGCTTCATCGCCACCGAGATGACCGCCGCGACCGCCGAGCGCATGGGGATCACGTTCGACGACTTCAAGGCGGCTATCGCCAAGGAGACCCCCGTCCAGCGCGTCGGGGAGCCGGACGACATCGCGCACGCCGTCAGCTTCTTCGTCAGCGAGGGCGCGGGCTACGTGTCCGGTCAGGTCCTGTACGTGGCCGGCGGGCCCAAGGCCTGACGACCCAACCCAACCGGAAGATCAGGAGAGACATCATGGCTGACATCAACAGCGCCGAGGATCTCGTCGCGGCGGTCGGGCAGCACCTCGGCTACTCCGACTGGTATGAGGTGACCCAGGAGAAGGTGAACCTGTTCGCCGACGCCACCGGTGATCACCAGTGGATCCACGTGGACCCGGAACGGGCCGCGGCGGGTCCGTACGGCGGGACCATCGCTCACGGCTATCTGACGCTGTCGCTGATCCCGGTGCTGCGTCAGACCGCCTGGCGTTCGGAGAACGTGAAGATGGGCGTCAACTACGGCGCCAACAAGGTGCGTTTCCCCGCACCGGTGCCGGTTGGCTCGAAGGTGCGCGCCGGCTTCGAGCTCCTCGAGGTGAAAGCGGGCGCCGCCGGTCACCGGGTGATCGAGAAGGTCACCGTCGAGATCGAGGGCGGCGACAAGCCCGTCTGCATCGCCGAGACCGTCTCGGTGCTGGTGTTCTGATGAGCGCCGCGGAGTCCGGTGCACGCGAGCTTCCGGGTCTGGACCTGGACCGTCTCACCCCGTGGTTCATCGAGCACGTCGCGCCGATCGAGGGACCGCTCGACGCGGAGCTGATCGCCGGCGGGAAGTCGAACCTGACCTACCGCCTCACCGACGGTTCCAGTCGCTGGATTCTGCGGCGACCACCGGTCGGCAAGCTGCTGGCCACCGCCCACGACATGGGACGCGAGTTCACCATGATGTCGGCCCTGGCCCCGACAGACGTACCGGTGCCGCAGATGCACGCCATCTGCGACGACACCGACCTGCTCGGCGCCCGCTTCTACGTGATGGAAGCCGTCGACGGCACGCCGTACCGGAAGGCCTCCGACCTCGAGAAGCTGGGACCCGAGCGGACCCGGACCATCTCGGAGCGACTCGTCGACACCCTCGCGGCCCTCCACCGCGTCGACCCGGCTCAGGTCGGGCTCGGCGAGTTCGGTCGGCCGGAGGGCTTCCTGGCGCGTCAGGTCGCACGGTGGCGCAAGCAGTTCGACGCCGCGCACACGCGGGATCTGCCGGAGATGGAACGGCTGCACGCGCTGCTCGCCGATCGGGTGCCGGCCGACGCCGCGCCCGGCATCGTGCACGGCGACTACCGCCTCGACAACGTCCTCGTGGACGACGACGATCAGGCGCGCGCGGTGCTCGACTGGGAACTCTCGACGATCGGCGACTCACTCACCGATCTGGCCCTGATGTGCGTCTATCACCGGCTCGGCGAGGCGGGCGGCGCGGTCACCGACGTGTCCGTCGCACCCGGTTTCCTCTCCGAGGACGAGGTGATCGCGCGCTATTCCGCCGAGACCGGACGCGACCTGTCCGACTTCGGCTTCTACCTCGCGTTCGGCTGCTTCAAGCTCGCCGGAATCGTCGAGGGCATCCACTTCCGCTATGTCAACGGTCAGACGGTCGGCGAGGGTTTCGCCGACGCCGGACAGGCCGTCGGTCCGCTGCTGGCGGCCGGTTTGAACGCTCTGAAGGAGAACTGAGATGGACTTCGAGTTCGACGCCAAGACGAAGGAACTGCGGGACAACCTCCTGGAGTTCATGGACGAGCACGTGTACCCGGCGGAGCCGGTGTTCGCCGAGCAGCTCGCCGCGCTCGAGAACCAGTGGGACTGGGACGCGGTGCCGGTGCTCGCCGAACTGCGCGCCGAAGCCCGGCGCCGCGGCCTGTGGAACCTGTTCCTGCCGGGCGAGCACGGTGCCGGGCTGACCAACCTGCAGTACGCGCCGCTGGCCGAGATCACCGGTCGCAGTCCGGGGCTGGCTCCGGCTGCGCTGAACTGCTCGGCACCGGACACCGGCAACATGGAGGTGCTCGCGCAGTACGCGAACGCCGACCAGCAGGCGAAGTGGCTGACGCCGCTGCTGGCGGGTGAGATCCGGTCGGCGTTCGCGATGACCGAGCCGGACGTCGCCAGTTCGGATGCGACCAACATCGAGCTGTCCATCGTCCGCGACGGCGACGAGTACGTCATCAACGGCCGCAAGTGGTGGATCACCGGGGCGATGAGCCCCAACGCGAAGATCTTCATCGTGATGGGCAAGACCGATCCGACGGCCGAACGCCACGCACAGCAGTCGATGATCCTCGTCGAACGGGACACCCCGGGCTTCGAGGTGGTCCGCGGTATGCACGTGCTCGGCTACGACGATCACGACCACGGCGGCCACGCCGAGCTCCGGTTCACCGACGTGCGGGTGCCCGCGGCGAACCTGATCGGAGCGGAGGGCGACGGCTTCGCCATCGCACAGGGCCGTCTGGGACCCGGCCGTATCCATCACTGCATGCGATCGATCGGCATGGCCGAGCGTGCGCTGGAGATGATGTGCGCCCGCGCCGCGAGCCGTGTCGCCTTCGGCAAGCCGCTCGCCGAACAGGGCGTGATCCGGAACTGGATCGCCGAATCGCGGGTGAGGATCGAGCAACTGCGACTGCTGGTGCTCAAGACGGCCTGGCTGATGGACACCGTCGGCAACCGCGGCGCGCACACCGAGATCCAGGCGATCAAGATCGCGACGCCGTCGACCGTCGAGTGGATCCTCGACAAGGCCATCCAGACACACGGCGCGGGCGGCCTGTCGCAGGACTTCCCGCTCGCCAACTACATCGCCGGGATCCGCACCCTGCGGTTCGCCGACGGTCCCGACGAGGTGCACAAGAACTCCCTCGCACGCGCGGAGCTGCGTCGCCAGGGCGCGCGTTGAAAGCCGTCGCCGACTTCCTCGCCGCGCACGATCCGTCGACCACGGACCCCGCAGAGTTCCTCCGCGCCCGATACGACGCGGGACTGGCGTGGGTGTCGTATCCGGTCGGCCGGGGTGGCCTGGGGCTGTCGCGGTCGTTGCAGCCCGAGGTCGATCGGCTCTTCGCCGAGGCGGGCGCGCCGGGGAACCGCAGCGAGGTCAATGGCATCGGGCTCGGCATGGCGGCCCCGACGATTCTGCGCTACGGCACCGCCGCCCAGCTCGATCGGTACCTCCGGCCACTCTGGACGGGGGAGGAGATCTGGTGTCAGCTGTTCAGCGAGCCCGGTGCCGGCTCCGACCTCGCCGCCGTCGCCACCCGCGCGGTCCGCGACGGCGACGACTGGGTCGTCAACGGCCAGAAGGTGTGGACCTCGGGAGCCCACAATGCGCGCATGGCGATCCTCGTCGCCCGGACCGACGGCGACGTCCCGAAGCATCGCGGTCTGACGTACTTCCTGTGCGATATGACCGATCCGGGCGTCGACGTCCGTCCGCTGCGGCAGATCACCGGGGAGGCGGAGTTCAACGAGGTCTTCCTCACCGATGTACGGATCCCCGACAGCCAGCGGCTCGGTGCGATCGGACAGGGCTGGGAGGTCGCCAACGCCACCCTGAACAACGAGCGCGTCGCGATCGGCGGGCGGGCGGCCCGCCGCGAGGACGGCATGATCGGGGTCGTCGCGCAGACGTGGCGCGATCGTCCCGAACTGCGGACCTCAGAGCTGCACGGAGAACTGCTCCGACTGTGGGTGGACGCCGAGGTGGCCCGGGTGACCGGTGTCCGGCTCGGGCAGAAACTCGCCTCCGGACAGCCGGGTCCCGAGGGCGCCGCGATGAAGCTGTCGTTCGCGCGGATCAACCAGAAGCTGTCCGGGCTGGAATTGGAGATCCTCGGGGCCGAGGGGCTGCGCTACTCCGACTGGACCATGGTCCGACCGGAGCGCGTCGACTTCTTCGGCCGGGACGCGGGTTACCGCTATCTGCGCGCCAAGGGCAACTCCATCGAGGGCGGCACCTCCGAGATCCTCCGCAACATCGTCGCCGAACGGGTGCTCGGGCTGCCGCCGGAGCATCGCGTCGACAAGGACATCCCATGGAAGGACGTGCCGCGATGACCGCCGACTACGTTCCCGCTCTGCTGACCGACGAGGTCGAAGAGGATCTGCGCGCGTCGATCCGCGATCTGCTGGCCCGCCGGATCACGACCGACCAGCTGATCGGTGCCTACGACGGTGCGCCGCAGCCCGACCTCTGGCCGGAGCTGTCGGGCCTCGGCCTGCCGGGCCTGCTGATCGGCGACGATCACGGCGGTGCGGGCGCCACCCCGGCGGTGGCGGCGGTCGTGCTGGAGGAACTGGGCGCGGTACCCGCGCGCACGCCGATGCTGACGAGCGCGGTGATCGCCACCACCGTCCTGACCCAGTGCGGGGACACCGCACTGCTGCCGGGACTGGCCGACGGCTCGGCCGTTGCCGCGTTGACGGTGCCGTTCTCAGCGGACCCGTACTCGGTCGTCGCGACAGTGGCCGCCACCGCGGGCCGTCTCACCGGACGGGTGATGAGCGTCGCGGGCGCGGAGAGCGCCACCGTCCTGCTGGTGCCCGGCTCCGACGGCGCCCTGTACGCGGTCGACGCGGCGGACGCGACCATCACCCCGGTCGCCTCCCTCGACATGACTCGTCCGGTCTCCGACGTCGTGTTCGCGGGCGTCACCGGACGTCAGGTGTCCGCCGACGGCGCCGCGGCGATCCGTGCGGGCCTGGCACTGGGCGCGGCGCTGCTCGCCTCCGAACAGGCGGGTGTGGCCCGGTGGTGCGTCACCGAGACCGTCTCCTATCTCAAGGAGCGACGTCAGTTCGGCCGGGTCGTCGGTGGCTTCCAGGCGGTCAAGCACCGGCTCGCGGAGCTGTATGCGGACACCGAGCAGGCGTCGGCCGTGGCGCGGGCCGCGGCGGTGACCATCACCGATCGAGGGGTGGACGACGACGAGTCCGCACTGATGACGGCGGTGGCCGCCGCTTACTGCGGCGATCACGCGGTGCGGGCCGCGGAGGAAGCGGTTCAGCTCCACGGCGGCATCGGGATGACGTGGGAGCACCCCGCTCATCTGTATCTGAAAAGGGCGAAAGCCGATCAACTCGCGCTCGGATCGCCGAGTCGGCACCGGACCGCATTGACGATCCTGGCCGACCTGCCGGCCTGACCGCGACCCATCACTCCGCATATGAGGAGATGACATGTCTTTCAATCTGGCCGTCATGCTGCAGGAGTCGACGGCGGCGACGCCGACGGCGCCGATGCTGTATCTGGGCGACGACACGTTGACCTACGCGGACGTGGACGAACGGTCCCGACGAGTGGCGGCGGCGTTGCTCGCGCGTGGGCTGGTGCCCGGGGACAAGGTGGCGGTGCAACTCCCGAACGTCCCGGAGTTCGTCTTCGCCTACTTCGGGATCCTGCGCGCAGGCCTGACGATGGTGCCGCTGAATCCGCTGTTCACCGCCCGCGAGATGACCTATCACCTCGATGACAGCGACTCCCGGATGCTGCTCACCTCGACGTTCTCGCTGACCGGCGCGGTGCCGGGGGCCGCGGCCGCCGGGGTCGCCGATGTGCTGGTGGTGCCGCTCGGGCAGGAGCTGCCCGCCGACGTCGGGCGGTTCGACGAGCTGCTCGAGGCGGAGCCGTTCGGCGATCTCCACCCGGCGTCGCCGGACGACACCGCGGTGCTGCTGTACACCTCGGGTACCACGGGCCGGCCGAAGGGCGCGGAACTGACGCACTTCCAGCTGTACATGAACTGCACGGTCGCACCCGAACTGTTCGGACTGCGGGCCGACGACGTCGCGATCGGAGTGCTGCCGCTGTTCCACGTCTTCGGGCTCTCGAGTGTGCTCAACGCCGCCGTGCGCTGGGGCGGCTCGGTGGCGCTGCTGCCGAGATTCGACGCACAGGCCGCTCTCGACGTGATCGAACGCCGGCGGGTGACGGTGTTCTCCGGAGTCCCCACCATGTACGTCGCGCTGGCCGAGGCCGACACGTCCGGGCGGGACCTGTCGAGCCTGAGAACCGCGATCTCCGGCGGCGCCTCGATTCCGGGAGAGGTGATCCGGGCGGTCGAGGCGAAGTTCCCCGGGGTGGTGGTGCTCGAGGGATACGGGTTGTCGGAGACGGCTAGTACGTCGACGTTCAACATCAGTGCCACCGAGCGCAAGGTGCTCTCGATCGGCAAGCCGGTGTGGGGCGTCGAGATGGCGGTGCTCGACGGCGACGGCACGCCGATGGCGGCCGGACCGGATCAGGTCGGGCAACTCGTGGTCCGCGGGCACAACGTCATGAAGGGCTATTACAAGCGTCCGGATGCGACGGCGGAGGCTCTACGCAACGGGTGGCTGCACACCGGCGACCTCGGCTATCGGGACGAGGACGGCTATTACTTCGTCGTCGACCGGCTGAAGGACCTGATCGTGCGCGGTGGATACAACGTGTACCCGCGCGAGATCGAGGAGGTCCTGTACACCCATCCGGAGGTGGTCGAGGCCGCGGTGATCGGTGTGCCGGACGATCGGCTGGGGGAGGAGGTGGTCGCGTACGTGGCGTTGCGTGCGGAGGCATCGGTGACGCCGGACGAGCTGATCGCCTTCTCGAAGGAGCAGTTGGCCGCGTACAAGTACCCGCGCGCGGTCGAGATCGTCGATGCCCTGCCCAAGGGTGCGACCGGCAAGATCTTGAAGAGGGAGTTGCGGAGGCCCTGACGGCCCGGACTCGATCGGGTTCCGACCCCGCTTGCGGCGACCAGCCGGAAGCGGGGTCTTTTTCGTCTCCCACCTATTGACGTTGACGTCAATGTAAAGCAATATGAGTGGTGCGGGTCACTCCGGTGACCTTGATCACCGCACGAGCCAGGGGAGATTCAATGGCACAGTCAGTTTCAACCGCGGCACCGGGAGGTGTGGAGAAACTCTCCGCGCACCGGAAGCTGCTCGCCGCCGGCCTGTTCGGCAGCTCGATCGAGTGGTACGACTTCTTCGTCTACGGCACCGCGGCGGCGCTGGTGTTCCCGAAGGTGTTCTTTCCGGACGCCTCGGCACTCGTCGGAACGCTGCTGGCGTTCAGCACGTTCGCGATCGGTTTCATCGCCCGTCCGCTCGGCGGCATCCTGGCCGGCCACTACGGCGACAAGATCGGCCGCAAGCCGATGGTCTTGGTGTGCCTGATCTCCATGGGGCTGGCGACGTTCCTCATCGGCTGCCTGCCATCGGCCGCCGCCATCGGGTCCGCCGCGCCGATCCTGCTCGTGACGCTGCGCTTCGTTCAGGGATTGGCCTGCGGCGGACAGTGGGGCGGCATCGTCCTGCTCCTCACCGAATCTGCCGGTCCGAAGCGCCGCGGCTTCGCGGGAACCTTCGGGCAGATGGGCGTCCCGCTCGGACTGGTCATGGGCAATCTCGCGATGATCGTCGTGAACAGCGCCACCTCCGACGCGGCGTTCATGTCCTGGGGCTGGCGGATCCCGTTCTGGGCCAGTGCCGCGCTGATCCCGCTCGTGCTGTACATCCACTTCAAGGTCGAGGACTCGCCGGAGTTCCGTGAACTGCAGCAGACCGCCGAGGCCAAGCGCGGCCAGGAGCAGATCGCCCAGGCTCCGCTGTCGGAGGCGATCCGCTTCCACTGGCGCAAGATCCTGCTGGGTGCGGGGCTGCTCGCCGCCACCAACTCCGCGTTCTACGTCGCCATCGCCGGGTTCCTGTCCTACGGCACCAGATCGCCCGCCGAGAACGGCCTCGGCATGGACCGCAACACGGTGCTCACCGCGATCATGGTGGTGTCGGTCATGATGCCGTTCGCCATCGTGTGGGCGGGCAAGATCTCCGACTCCATCGGACGCCGGCCGCTGATCATCCTCGGCGGCGGAGTGCTGCTGCTGTGGGCGTTCCCGTTCTTCTGGCTCGCCAACACCGCGTCCGGCGTCCTGCTGTTCTTCGCGATGCTCATCAGCAGCATCGGTCAGTCACTGACCTACGGTCCGCTGGCCGCCTTCATGGCAGAGCTGTTCGAGCCCCGACTGCGGTACTCGGGCGCCTCGCTCGGCTATCAGCTCGCGGCCGTCGCGGTGTCCGGCATCGCGCCGTTGGTGATGACGTGGATCATCGCGGAGACGGCGTCGACCGCAGGGGTCTCGATCTACCTGGCGGCGATGGCGCTGGTGACCGTCTACTGCGCGTGGCGGCTGCCGGAGACCAACAGCGAAGCCGTCCGGACCGACCCCGAGGCGGTCCCCGGACTGCCCACCGCGGCCTGAGCCGACCGACCCGTGCCGCACCCCTCCGGCGTCCTTGAAAGGCCGACAGTGTCACAGCAGACTGACACAGTGAGCAACGCGCAAGAGCGTGCCCGGGCCACCCGCAAGGACGCCGGAGCAGCACGTCGTACCCAACTCCTCGCCGCCGCCGCTGAATGCTTCGACGAGTTCGGCTACTCCGCCGTGACCGTCGAGATGATCGCGGGCCGCGCACGGACGTCGCGCCCGACGTTCTACGCCTACTTCCGATCGAAGGATGAGGTGTTCTTCGCGCTCGTGGAGAAGCTCGCGAACGATCTGAACGTCACGCAGAGCCTCGACGGGCTCGAGGACTCGTCACCGCGAGAGATCCTGGCCGCCACCACCCGCGCCTACGTCGACGCGATCTTCTCGATGGGCGGGATCGTCGGACTGATCGACGTGAGCGCTCCGGTGATGCCGGAGATCGCCGAGGTCTGGACCACCGGAGCCGACCGCCGGATGCGCGGCTACGGCAGGTTCCTGAACGGTCTGCCCGCGGGCACGATCGATCCGGTCATCGAGCCGGAGCGCCTGGTGCGGATCATCGGCGACTCGATCCACCACGGCGCCAAGCGATTCGCCGGAGCGAGCGAGGAGGAGCGGGAACGCTTCGTGCTCGACATCATCGCCGTCACCGAACGGCTGCTCGGCTTCGCCGACGACGTCGGCGACTGACCACTCCCAAGACAGGAATTTCCAACATGTCACACAGCATCGCGACCGCGGCGAACCTTGCGGCGGCGGTGGACGAGATCCGTTCCCGTCAGCTCGCGAACTGGCCCGCCGAGGTGCCGAGGACCTTCGCGTACCCGGCGGGCGAGGCGAGCATCGTCGATCACCTGCGGTACTGGGCCGCGGAGCGTCCGGACGCGGTCGCGATCAGCTTCTACGGCCGCGACGTCACCTACGCCGAGTACGACGAGCTGTCGGATCGCTTCGCCGGATGGCTCGCCGCCCAGGGGATCGGTGCGGGCGACCGCGTCGGTGTCCACCTGGCCAACTGTCCGCAGTTCCCCATCGCCATGCTCGGCATCCTCAAGGCCGGTGCGGTGCACGTTCCGGTGAATCCGCTGTTCAAGGCGTTCGAGTTGGAACACGAGCTCGTCGACGCGCAGGTGCAGGTCCTGCTCACGTCCCCCGACCAGCTGGAACTCGTCGAATCCGTCCGGCCGAGGACGCCGCTGCGACGGGTCGCGGCGACCGCGTTGGACGACCTCCGGTCCGGCCCCGGCGCGGGGTCGGACTGGGCGGAGATCATCGAGGCGCCGCGCGCGGAGCCCGTCCCGTCCGATCCGGATGTGCTCGCCGCGCTCAACTACACCGGCGGGACCACCGGGATGCCGAAGGGCTGCGAGCACACGCAGCGGCACATGGCCTACACCGCGGCCACGGCGACCCTCGCGGGCGGTGCCGACCTCGGCGAGCCGGACTGCGTCTCGATGAACTTCCTGCCCGTCTTCTGGATCGCCGGCGAGGACTTCGGCATCCTCAAGCCACTCGTCAACGGTCAGCGTGTCGTCCTGCTGACCAGGTGGGACGCGGCCGTCGTGGTCGACCAGATCGCCGAGTACGGCGTCACGGATCTGGTCGCCACCGTCGACAGCTACCTCGAGATCCTCGACCTCCCGGACCTGAAGCCGTCGGCGCTCGGATCGCTGACCTCGACGCTGGCGGTGTCGTTCGTCACCCGCCTCGACCCGGGCATCCGCGCCCGCTGGCGCGAGGTGGTCGGCTCCACGCTGCGCGAGGCGTCGTACGGCATGACCGAGACGCACACTGCCGACACGTTCACGCTCGGCTTCCAGGACTCGGACCGGGACCTGCTGACCGATCCGGTGTTCTGCGGGCTGCCGGTACCCGGTACCGATGTGCTGATCGTCGACGCCGATGGGATGCCGGTGCCGATCGGTGACACCGGAGAGATCATCCTGCGGAGTCCGTCGATCCTGACGCGCTACCTCGACAACCTGCAGGCGACCGACGACGCGATCCGGGACGGATGGCTGCACACCGGCGACGTCGGCCGCCTCGACGAGTGGGGTGCGCTGCATTACCTCGCACGCACCAAGGAGATGATCAAGATCAACGGCATGAGCGTGTTCCCGTCGGAGGTGGAGGCACTGATGCGCCGCCACGACGGAATCGAGGCGATCTCGGTGGTGCCCCGGCCCGATCCGGACAGGGGGCAGGTCCCTGTCGCGTTCGTCGTCGCGTCCGACGACGGTCTCGACGCGGCCGCGCTGACCGCCTGGGCGCGGGAGAACCTCGCGACCTACAAGGTGCCCGAGGTGATTCTGGTGGACGCACTGCCGATGACCGCGACCGGGAAGATCCGCAAGGGCGATCTGCTCGCACGCGCCGCCGAGACCACGCCGGGAGGTGCGCGGTGAAGCTGCTGATCGCGAACCGGGGCGAGATCGCCCTCCGGATCATTCGGACGGCGACGGAGATCGGGGTGCACACCGTGGCGGTGTACGCGCCCGACGACGCCGCCACCCCGCATGTCGGCGCCGCGGATGAGGCGGTCGAACTGCCGGGCACCGGTCCGGCCGCGTACCTCGACATGGATGCGATGCTCGACGTCGCCGCCCGGACTGGAGCGGACACGATCCACCCCGGCTACGGGTTCCTGGCCGAGAACGCCGACTTCGCCGAGGCGTGCGCCGCCGCGGGTGTGACGTTCGCGGGGCCGTCGCCCGACGTGCTCCGCCGGTTCGGCGACAAGCAGACCGCGCGCGCGGTCGCCGCCGCGAGCGGACTGGACGTGCTGGCGGCGACGGACGGTCGTGCCGAACTCGCCGAGATCCGCGAGTTCGCCGCCGCGCATCCGGGCGGGGTGATGCTGAAAGCGCTCGCCGGCGGCGGCGGGCGCGGGATGCGGCCGGTGGCGGCGGGCGACGATCTCGACGCGGCATACCGATCGGCTGCCGCCGAAGCCGAACTCGGATTCGGCGACGGCCGTCTGTTCGCGGAGGAACTGCTGATCGGTGGCCGCCACATCGAAGTCCAGGTGGTCGGGGACGGCACGCGATCGGTGGCGCTCGGTGACCGGGACTGCAGCGTGCAGCGCCGCCGCCAGAAGCTGATCGAGATCGCACCCGCTCCCGGTCTGCCGAACGACGTCCGGGCCCGCCTGCACACCGATGCGGCTCGACTGTGCACCGACGTCGGCTACCGCGGACTGGCCACCGTCGAGTTCCTGGTCGCCGCCGACGACGCGCACCGCGCGGTGTTCCTCGAAGTGAACCCACGCATCCAGGTCGAGCACACGGTCACCGAAGAGGTGACCGGTGTCGACCTCGTCGCCGTCGGACTCACCCTCGCCGCGGGCGGCACGCTCGCCGACTGCGAACTGCCCGACCCGCCGATCGCGGTGGGCGCCGCCGTCCAGGCGCGGGTCAACCTGGAGACGATGAGCGCGGACGGGACGGCGATGCCCACAGCCGGCACGCTGGCCGCATTCACCCCGCCGACCGGTCCGGGGGTCCGGGTCGACACGTTCGGCGCTCCGGGACTCGAGACGTCGCTGAGGTACGACTCCCTGCTCGCCAAGGTGATCGTCCGCGCCCCGACGCTGTCGTCCGCGCTCGGCAAGGCCGACCGCGCGTTGGCGGAGTTCGTGATCGACGGACCGGAGACGAACATCCCGCTGCTGCGCGCGATCCTCACGGACCGCGAGTTCTCGACCGGTCCGGTGGACACCGGATATCTCGACCGAAGGCTCACCGACCTGCTGCCGACGATTCCAACTGCCTCGACCTCGGCTACCTCGGCTGTCTCGACCGGTCCGGCGACCTCTGCGGCGACCACGGACCCGATCGCGACGGAGGCCGGCGAGGAGGCAGCCGTCGCCTCTCTGACGGCGACGGTCGTCGAGATCGCGGAGCCGGGTCGGACCGTGGCGGCCGGGCAGCCGCTGGTGATCCTGGAAGCGATGAAGATGCAGCATGAGGTCCTCGCGGAGAGCACAGTGCACGTGACCCGCGCGCTGTCGTCTCCCGGGCGGACGGTGACCGCTGGCACGCCGCTGGTGGTCTACCGGCAGGCGGCCGGAGACGAACGGTCGGCGTCCGACCGGATCGAAGACCTGGACCGCCCGCGCGCCGACCTCGACGAGGTGCGCGAGCGGCACCGCCTCACCCGCGACGAGGCACGACCGGACGCGACGGCCAAACGGCGCCGGATCGGCCGGCGCACCGCGCGGGAGAACATCGCCGACCTGGTCGACGATGACAGTCTCGTCGAGTACGGATCGCTGGTGATCGCCGCGCAGAAGGCCCGGCGATCGGAGGACGATCTGATCGCGAACACGCCGGCCGACGGGCTCGTCGGCGGTGTCGCGACCATCGGCGCCGACGACTTCGGACGAGAGCGATCGGCGGCCGTGGTGATGTCGTACGACTACACGGTGCTGGCGGGGACCCAGGGGTGGCGCAACCACGCGAAGACGGACCGGCTCCTGGACGTCGCACTGCGCCGGGACCTGCCGGTGGTCTTCTTCACCGAGGGCGGCGGCGGCCGTCCCGGCGACACCGACCTGGACATCGTCGCAGGACTCGACGTCCCGACATTCCGCTCGATGGCGCGCGTCCGCGATCGTGCCCCGTCGATCGCCGTCGTGTCGGGGCGGTGCTTCGCGGGCAACGCCGCGCTCGCCGGAGCCTGCGACTTCATCATCGCCACCCCCGACGCCAACATCGGGATGGGCGGGCCGGCGATGATCTCCGGCGGCGGTCTCGGCGACTATCCGCCGGAAGCGGTCGGACCCATCGACGTCCAGCGCCGAAACGGCGTCGTCGACGTCGTCGCGGACGACGAGGCCCACGCGGTGCAGCTGACTCGTCGACTGCTCGGGTACTTTCAGGGCGACGTCGACGAATGGACGGCGCCCGACCCGCGACTCTCCCGCCACGCGGTCCCGGAGAATCGGCTGCGAGCCTACGACGTGCACGACGCGATCGGTGCGGTCGCCGACGTCGGGTCAGTCCTGGAATTGGCGCCCGACTATGCGGCGGGCATGCTGACCGGTCTGCTCCGGGTCGAGGGGCGCGCCTTCGGGTTCGTCGCCAACAGCAGTCTGCACCTGGGCGGTGCGATCGACGCCGACGGCGCGGACAAACTCGCCGCCTTCCTCGAACTGTGTGAGCGCCGCGGCCTGCCCGTCGTCTCGTTCTGCGACACCCCGGGATTCATGGTCGGTCCGGAGTCGGAGGAACAGGCGACGGTCCGTCGCTTCTCGCGGCTGTTCTCCGTCGGTGCGCGACTGACGGTGCCGTTCGGCGCGGTCGTCCTGCGGAAGGGATACGGGCTCGGTGCGATGGCGATGACCGGCGGCAGCTTCCACGCCCCGCAGTTCACCGTCGCCTGGCCGACGGGGGAGATCGGCGGCATGGGGCTCGAGGGCGCGGTGCGGCTCGGCTTCTCGAAGGAACTGGCGGCCGCCCCGGACGAGGAGGCCCGCGCGGAACTGTACGACCGCCTCGTCGCGACCATGTACGCGCGCGGTCGCGGCCTGTCCGCCGCTGCGACCTTCGAACTGGACGACGTCATCGATCCCGCGGACACCCGGGCCTGGATCGCGACGCTGTAGTGCACCGGAAGGACGAGACGAGCGCCCCGACTCCGCAGAGTCGGGGCGCTCGTCTGGTAGGTCTCTAGTCCAGGTAGTCGCGCAACACCTGCGAGCGGCTCGGGTGCCGCAGCTTGCTCATCGTCTTGGACTCGATCTGCCGGATGCGCTCGCGAGTCACGCCGTAGACCTGACCGATCTCATCGAGCGTGCGCGGCTGACCGTCGGTGAGGCCGAAGCGCAGACGGACGACGCCCGCCTCACGCTCGGACAGGGTGTCCAGCACGTCCTGCAGCTGATCCTGCAGCAGTGTGAAGCTGACGGCGTCGACGGCCACGACCGCCTCGGAGTCCTCGATGAAGTCGCCGAGCTGGCTGTCGCCTTCGTCACCGATCGTCTGATCCAGCGAGATCGGCTCACGCGCGTACTGCTGGATCTCCAGCACCTTCTCCGGCGTGATGTCCATCTCCTTGGCGAGCTCTTCGGGAGTCGGCTCGCGGCCGAGGTCCTGAAGCAGTTCGCGCTGGATGCGGCCGAGCTTGTTGATGACCTCGACCATGTGCACCGGAATGCGGATGGTGCGGGCCTGGTCGGCCATCGCGCGGGTGATCGCCTGGCGGATCCACCACGTCGCGTAGGTCGAGAACTTGTAGCCCTTGGTGTAGTCGAACTTCTCGACCGCGCGGATCAGACCGAGGTTGCCCTCCTGAATGAGATCCAGGAAGGCCATGCCGCGGCCGGTGTAGCGCTTGGCGAGCGAGACCACCAGGCGGAGGTTGGCCTCCAGAAGGTGGTTCTTGGCGCGATTGCCGTCGCGAGAGATCCACGACAGGTCGCGGCGCTGCGCGACCGAGAGCTTCTCGCCCGACTCCATCACGCGACGCAGTCGCTCGGTGGCGAACAGTCCGGCCTCGATGCGCTTGGCGAGTTCGACCTCTTCCTCCGCGTTGAGGAGGGCGACCTTGCCGATCTGCTTGAGGTAGGCGCGAACGGAGTCGGCCGACGCGGTGAGCTCGGCGTCCTTCCGGGCCTGGCGGAGGGCTTCGGACTCGTCCTCGTCCCAGACGAAGTCGGGCTTGGCCTCGTCTTCCTTCTTCGCCTTGGCTCCGCGGCCCTTGGCGGGCTTGGCGGGCTTCTCGTCCTCGGCGTCGTCGTCCTCGTCGACGATGAGATCGCTGTCGGCGAGGTCGATCTGCGAGTCGTCGACGTCGTCGAGGCCCTCACCGGCGGTGTCGAGGTCGTTCTCGTCGACCGACGGGTCGGCGGCCTTGCTCGCGGCCTTCTTCGCCGCGGTCTTCTTGGCCGCGGTCTTCTTCGCGGCCGTCTTCTTGGCTGCCGTCTTCTTCGCGGCGGCCTTCTTGGCAGGCGCCTTCTTCGCAGCAGTCTTCTTCGCCGGGGCCTTCTTGGCGGGGGCCTTCTTGGCTACCGGAGCATCATCTGCTCCGACGACTTCAGCTGCTGTGTCGGTGGACTTGGTGGTTGCCACGTACAACCTTTCGACAGAACTCACGGGCGGCACGGCTGCGCGCGTCCCGGACAGGACGTTACGCCGTGGGCGAAGGGGCTTGAGGGCTCGGTGCGGGACCGATGCGTTCCATTGTAACGACATCGCCGCCCGCGTGACATGCGCATGCCGGTCTAGACCCTCGGGTCGCGACCGTGCGATCAGAACGACAGGCCGTCGTCGACGGCGATCGCGGCACCCACGATTCCCGCGGTGTTCCGCAGTTCAGCTGCGACGACGGGGGTCTCGTTGGTCAGCAGCGGGATCCATTGGTCGGCCTTCCGACTGATGCCGCCACCCGCGATGAACAGCGTGGGGGAGAAGATCGCCTCGTAGTGCTTGAGCACTTTCGAGACCTTCTTGCTCCACTTGGCCAGCGACCATCCGTGGTCCTCCCGGACCTTGGCCGAGGCCCGGTGCTCGGCCTCCTTGCCGTCGATCTGAAGGTGACCGAGCTCGGTGTTCGGTACCAGGATCCCGTCGTACAGCAGCGCCGAGCCGATGCCCGTGCCGAACGTCAGCAGGATGACGGTCCCCTCCGCATTGCCCGCGCCACCGCCGAATCGGTGCTCGGCGATCCCGGCCGCGTCGGCGTCGTTGAGCACGGTCACCGATCGGCCGCCGAGCCGGTCGCTGAAGAGCGCGTTCAGATCGGTGCCCTTCCAGGTGTCGTCGATGTTCGCGGCGGTACGCATGATCCCGCCCCGCACGACGCCCGGCACGGTGAGCCCGACGGGGCCGGTCCATCCGAAGTGCTCGACGATCTCGACGACGGTGTCGGCGACGGCCGCGGGCGTCGCGGGCTGCGGCGTCGGGATCCGATGACGGTCGCCGACGAACTGTCCCGTCCGCAGGTCGACGATGGCGCCCTTGACTCCGGATCCGCCGATGTCGATACCGAAGCCCAGGCGGGACGACGGGCTCGGGGAGTGGTCGGAGGCAAGCACGGTGATTCGCGCGTCGGACATCGAGCGGTCCGCCTTTCTTGACATGTGAAGGCAGTGCCGCGGCGGGTCGCGGCGGTGGAAACGCAGTCGGCGAGATGTTCTCGTCGGCAACTCTAGACTCTAAGTGTGACGTCCCCTGGATTCTCCACTCCCTCCGAACGCGCCGTGTCCGATCAGGTCCCGGCCGCGGCCGATCTCGTCGAGATCGCCCGTCGCGTCGCCGAGCGTGCCGCTGTCCACGTCCGTACCCGGCGAGCCGAACTGTTCCCGCCCGCGGGCACGCGTGCGAGCGACGACTCCGTGGCCGCGAAGTCGACCCCCACCGATCCGGTCACGGTGGCCGACACCGAGACCGAGTCCCTCATCCGAGGGCTGCTGCGGTCGGAGCGTCCCGGCGACGAGATCCTCGGCGAGGAGGCGGGCGGGACGGTCGACGTGCCCACCGGGGTGCGCTGGGTGGTCGATCCGATCGACGGGACGGTGAACTTCCTCTACGGCATCCCGGCGTTCGCGGTGTCGGTCGCCGCGCAGATCGACGGCCGATCCGTCGCCGGTGCGGTGGTCGACGTCGCGCGCGAGGTGACCTACTGGGCGAGTGCCGGAGGCGGGGCGTGGGCGGCCGGGCTCGCGGCCGAGCCGGTGCGGCTGTCGTGCAACCCGGTGCGGTCCACCGACCTCGCCCTCGTCGCCACCGGGTTCGCGTACTCGCGGGCCCGACGCGAGCAGCAGGGCGCATTGATCGGCCGGCTGCTGCCTCAGGTGCGTGACATCCGCCGCGTCGGCGCGGCCGCCATCGATCTCTGCATGGTCGCGTCGGGCGCGGTCGACGCGCACTTCGAGCACGGACTGAGCCCGTGGGACTGGGCGGCGGGCGGTCTCATCGCCGCGGAGGCCGGTGCCCGGGTGGTGCTGCCGCCCGCCGACTCGCGGTCGGCCGACGGTCATGCGACGGTCGCCGCAGCGCCCGGTATCGCCGACGAGTTCCTCGGCGTGCTGGACCGGATCGGCGGGCTCGACGCCATGCCGGATTAGGCCGGTGCCAGGGTCGCGGCCCGCCCCGTACTCAGCAGGACTGGCCGTGCACCGATTCGATGAGTGACCGGTCGATCGCCGTCTTCGGGTTGTTGGGATCCACCGATCGCAGAGCCTCGAGCGCGGCCTGGGTGTCCTGCGTCGGACGGTCGCTCGTGTAGTACTCGCCGAGCGCAAGGTCGACGTCGGTGCCGGTGCGACCGTCGTTCACCAGCTGGGCGCACGGTGCAGCGAGCCAGACCGCGGCCGCGCCGGCCTGGCCTGCCTGGCCGAACCGGATCTGCGCGACGCAGTGGAGGTCTCGATTCGCGTAGACCGTGTCGTCTCCGTACGCGGGCTCGGCCGGAGTGAAGCCCTCGGCGACGAGATCGTCGCTCGCCGATCGAGCCGAGCCCCGAGCGGCCGCCGAGTTGAGGACTCGCACCTTGAAGGTCGACAGCCCGGCGGGGGCCACGCTGAGCATGTCGGTGGAGCTGACCGGGGTCAGCGCCGGCGGTGCGGTGGCCGCCGAGCCCGCGGGCTTCGAGGCGGCCGCGACGGGCATGTTGCAGTCCGTCGGCCGGGCTTCGTCGCCGCCTCCGGTGAGAACGACCGACCACGTGATGATCGCCGCGACGGCGAGCACGGCGGCGACGATGGCGGCGGGCATCATGTGGCGGCGCCGGAACGGCCGGCCTTTCACATCGGTGGTGTAGCCGGTGGCGATCTTCGAGACCAAGACGCTCTAGCACCTTCTTCCGGAAACAGGGGTCGGCACCACTCTAGAGTGCTTCGACGGGCTGCTGCGGCAAGCCTTCCGGCGCGCCCTCATAAGTCGAGTTCGGTGGGTCTGATCGGCGCATTCACCGGCGGCTTGACTTACAGATCGAGTGCACCTAGAATTCGGGCGCCCACCATCGTTGAGTGACGATGTGAGGGGCGGGTGAACGAGGCCACAAGTGTGTTCTCCCATGGCAATCCGCAACGAACCTACAAGACCCAGGTTAGGCACGATATGGCAACCGATTACGACGCTCCGCGTCGCAGCAACGACGACGACATCGCGGAGGACTCGCTGGAGGAGCTGAAGGCTCGCCGCAATGAAGCGAAGTCCGCCGACGTCGATGTCGACGAGGGCGATACCGCCGAATCGTTCGAGCTGCCGGGCGCGGACCTGTCGGGTGAGGAGTTGTCGGTACGGGTGGTGCCGAAGCAGGACGACGAGTTCACGTGCTCGAGCTGTTTTCTCGTCTACCACCGCAACCGCCTCGCCGAACAGCACGGCAATCAGATGATCTGCGTCGACTGCGCCTGATACAGCCGCCCGCTGAGTCGAGCCGCCGCGGCCGGTGATCCCGGTACCGCGGCGGCTCTTTTACATCAATCGCCGCTCTTGTACATCAATCGCCTCCGTGCTGTGGTGCGCTGTCAGCGACGGGAGCGCCCGATCACTCCGGCGCGTCCGACTCCTCAGTGCCCGTTCCCGCAGCATCCCGGCCCGCATCGCCCATGCCGAGTGCGGCGAGCACCTGGGCCGGTTCGCGCGTCGAGATGAGCCAGTACGGCGTGGGGTCATCGGGGTCGTCGAGGACCACCAGGACCATCGTCTTCACCCAGGTGCGATGAAGCACGAACGCCGCCGGGTCGAGCTGTCTGCCCATCGCGGCGCTGCGCTGTGCCGCTGAGACGACCGCGCCGCGCGCGATGACCTCGCCGGGGAGCATCGCCTTGCCCGCGTGCAGCGCGCCGTCCGCATCGACGCGGACCGGAGTTCGCCCCATCGAGTAGAGGCCCCACGCGATCAGCCCGGCGATGATCGGGTACGCGACGATGCTCCACGGCTGGCGGTATGCGGCGAGCTGCACCTCGTAGCCGAAGATCGCCGTGACGGCGAGGCCCGCGAGCCACCACCACCATGGGACGATGAGGCGCTCACGGTAGCGGTCCTGCTGCTGGGCGGGGGTCGAAGCTGCTTGCGTCACGCGGTCAAGCCTAGTGCGGAGGCGTCCTAGTAGTCTGCGGGGGTGACCACGCCAGTGACGCCCGATACGTACCCGCCGTTGCGGATCCGCCGACTCGATCCAGACCTGCCGCTGCCGTCGCGGGCCCATCCCGGAGACGCCGGCGTCGATCTGTACGCGGCCACGGACCTCGTCCTGGCTCCCGGCACCAGACAGCTGGTCGGCACCGGTATCGCGATCGCCCTGCCGTTCGGCACCGTCGGGCTGATCCATCCCCGGTCCGGCCTCGCCGCCCGAGCCGGTCTGTCGATCGTGAATGCGCCGGGCACCGTCGACGCCGGGTATCGCGGCGAGATCAAGGTGTGCCTGATCAATCTCGACCGCGACGCGGCCATCGCCATCTCGCGTGGCGATCGGATCGCGCAGCTGGTCGTGCAGCGTGTCGAGTTGCCAGACGTGATCGAAGTCGATGAACTCGACGACACGGAGCGCGGCGCGGGTGGCCACGGCTCCAGCGGCGGCCACGCGATTCTGGCGGAGGGATGACATGACAGACAAGCACTCGATCGGCGACACCGCGGGGCCGTACGACATCGCAGACCTCGCGACGCCACTCGCGGAGCTCGCGAACTCCCATCTCGATCTCGGGTCGATTCTGATGCCGGTCGTGGAGGGCGGCCAGGTGACCGTCGAGATGTCGGCGACGCACGAACCGGAGGCCGTCTACCTGGTCACCCCGGTCGGCCGGATCGGGCTGCACGCGTTCGCCGCGCCGCGCAGCGGCGGTCTGTGGCGCGAGGTGGTCCGCGAGCTCGCCGAGTCGCTCCGCAGTGACGGCGCGCAGACCTCGATCGAGGACGGGCACTGGGGTCGCGAGGTGCTCGCGCGGGTGGCCGGCGGAAGCCATCGTTTCATCGGCGTCGACGGCACGCGCTGGATGGTGCGCTGCGTCGCGAGCGGACCGGAGGAGTCGGAGGTGCAGCTCGCGCAGCTCGCCCGGGCGGTGCTGGCGGAGACCGTGGTGCGCCGCGGCAACGAACCGTACCCGCCCCGCGAGCTGCTGCCGATCGTGCTGCCCCCGGTGCTCGCCGAGCAGGTGGCTGCGGCGCAGCAGCAGATGGCGGACCAGGTCGCCGAGGAATCGGGAGTCGACGCGGAGACCGGGGCGTTTCCATCGCAACCGCTCTCGGCGGCGCCCGACGCGGACTCTGCACCGGGCACCGCGGTGCCCGAGGAGGTGGTGCCCGGCGGCGCGGTGGCGCAGAGCGCCTCGGCGACGATCTATTCGGAGGCACAGCCCGGTCCGGAGCCTACGGGCGCTCTCCAGGACGAGCCCGGTCAGAACGAGACCGAGAACGATCCGGCTGCGGTGGATCCGGCATCAGGCGCGGAGCCGGCGGAAGCCGACGCCCCCGCCCCGTCGCGCGGGTCGGCGATGTCACGGTTCCGCAGGCGCCGCCGCTGAGGCGGTCCGCCACGCGGCCAGACATGCGTCGCCGAGCCGGTGCTCGGCGGGTCCGAATTCGGTGAGCGGCACCGCGGACAGGGACGCTCGCGCGGCGCGCGCGACCCAGGCGCGGCCGACGGCGATCGGATGGAGCGGGTCGTCGGGCGCGGCGGCGACGCCGAGCGGGACCGGCAGTGACGCGACATCGTCCTCGGTGGGCGCGGTATAGGAGCAGGCGGCGCGCAACTGTGCCACCAGGCCCCGGTCGGCGAGCGATCGCCACGACCGCGAGAGTTCGGTGGCGAGCCACGCCGGACTGGTCGCGGCCATCTGCGCGATGGTGGCCTCGAGTCCGTCGCCTTCGATCGAGTCGGCGGTGATTCGGGCCGAGAGCGCGGCCAGTGAGTCGCCGGGGGAGCCCGACCACGGCGGCAGCGCGGCGAGCACCCCGATACAGCGGTGCGCGTACACCGAACGCAGGACCCATTCGACGGCGATCGCGGCACCGATCGAGACGCCGCCGACGAGCACGTCGTCGTCGGTCTGCGCGATCTCGTCCACGCGGTCCAGATAGCCTCCGACCAGGTCCGATTCGGGTTCGAGGGCGATCAGCCGGGCTCCGAGCGATGCCGCCGCGGGGCCGAATGCGCGGGCCGCGTAGTCCGCGTCCGAACCGGTGCCGGGCATCACGATCAGAGTGGTCATACGTCGATCATGCACGGGGAGTATGGTGGCCTTGCAAGTGAGTTCTACAGCGACGCCCCGCGGAGGATGGGATGGCTAATTCGGGTCTGCTCAAGCGGCTCGGACGGATGCTGACCGAGGATCTCGACGAGATCGAAGACGGTCGCATCCAGCGCGAGTGTCAAGCGCACGGCGCACAGCGAGCGGTCGACTGCGCTCGCGGCGACGAGGCCACGATGGTCGGCGAGCTGAGGTCCGTCGAGACATGCTCCCGAAACACCAAGTCCGGTGTCGTCGCGGAGTTCTTCGACGGCACCGACACGGTGGTCCTCAAGTGGATGGGCCGCAACCGGATCCCGGGCATCGAACCCGGGCGCCGGGTGACCATCAGAGGCCGGGTGGCCAATGCCGACGGCATGAAGGTGGTCTACAACCCGTACTACGAACTCCACGCGACTGAAGAGTGACTGAAGACGACGCCGGCCTCCAGAGGAGACCGGCGTCGAATCGTGTGACGGTGACGATTCAGGCGTGCACGCGACGATTCAGGCGTTCAGCAGCAGCGACGTCCCGAGGGCGATCAGCGCCGCCACCTTGATCAGATCGAATCCGACATACCAGTAGTGCGCCGTGCTTCGCTTGTCCGGCACTGCCTCGGGGTTCGCGAGCACGGCGTCGGTCCGCTTCGACAGCACCGGGCGGATCGCCGCGACCTGGACGATCAGCGCCGCGACCGCGATGCCGAGCGCGACTTCGGTCGTGATCGACCAACCGTCGCCGACGACGACCGTCACGATGAGCACCGCGGCCCAGACCATCTCCACGGCGTTGAGCGCGCGGAACACCAGTCTGCCGATCCCGAGGCCCAGCGGAATGGTGATGCCCGGAGCCTGGAATTTGAGCGGTGCCTCGATGAACGAGATGCCGACCACCAGGCCCAGCCAGATGAAACAGCCCGCGACGGCGAGAGCCGGCGCGGCGGTCACTTCATCACTCCGAAGGTCTCGTAGTGGATGCGATCGCCGGGCACGTCGCGGTCGAGGAGGGCGTCGCGGATCGCGCCGAGGAATCCGGACGGGCCGCACAGCAGAGCGACGGTGTCGGGCGCGATGTCGATGCCGTCCAGGTCCATGTAGCCGATCCGCGTCGACGCGTCGGTCTTGAGGCCGTTCTCATACCACTGCACCAGTTCGGCGGCGGGCAGGCGGTCGACGAGCTGCGCGAGGTCGCCGCGGTGCGGCTGCCTGCTGCGCGACCGGTCGGCGTGGAGGACAGTGACGGGCCGGGTGTCGCCGGTGGCGGCCAGATGGTTGAGCAGTCCGATCACCGGGGTGCAGCCGATGCCCGCCGACGCCAGCAGCAGCGGATCGTCGCCCTCGGGGAGCGTGAGATCGCCGAACGGAGTGCTGACGCGGATCACGTCGCCCTCGAAGACGTGCTCGTGGAGGTGGGTCGAGACCTCGCCGTCGCACTTGACGCTGACGTGCCACGCCGGGTCGGAGGTGGCTCCGGTGAGGCTGTACTGACGAATCTGGTTCGCGCCGTCGGCCATCGGGGCCTGCACCGAGATGTACTGGCCCGGGACGAAGGCGCCGAGGGGAGTGCCGTCCACACCGGTCAAGGTGAAGGCGACGGCGTCCGGCGAGACCTGCTCGCGTCCGGTGACGAGGGCCGACTGCCAGACCTCACCGGCGTCGACGCCCGCGGCGCGGTACAGCTCCGCCTCGCGGCCGATCAGCACGTCGGCCATCTCCCAGTAGAGCTCGTCCCAGGCGGCCGCGACCTCGGGAGTGACCGCGTCACCGAGCACGTCGACGATGGCGGCGAACAGATGCTCGTGCACGATCGGATACTGCTCGGGGACGATGCCCAGCGACGCGTGCTTGTGCGCGATCCGGTCGATGACGAATCGCATCCGCTCGGCGTCGGGCTCCAACTGCAGACGGGCGAAGGCCGCCACGGCTCCGGCGAGCACCTGTGGCTGGCCGCCGGTGGCCTGGTTGGTGCGATTGAACAGATCCCGAAGCAGTTCGGGGCGTGCGGTGAACATCCGGTCGTAGAACCGCGGAGTGATCTCCGGCAGGGCGGATTCGACGACGGGCAGAGTGGCTTCGAGGACGAGTTTCGTATCCGACGAGATCATCGGGGGCTCCTTAACTTCTCTTCACTGCACTTCATTGACGGACTGCACTTCATTGACGGCCGCCGCGTCCACGATGTCGGTGGCGGGCGGAGTTCCGGGGGATCCGGCCGGTGGCGAACCGGCGGTGGGCAGGAGCGTCAGCAGGCGCGCTCCGGTGGGATCGGCGATCAGGTCCTGGACGGTCAGCCGATCGAGGCTGTCGTAGAAGGCCTCCTGCGCGGCGGCCAACGCGCCCCGCAGCCGGCACGCCGAACGGAGCGGACACGGTGTCGGGCCTTCGCAGTCGACGACGGGGCCGTCGCCCTCGAGGTGGCGCGCCAGCCAGCCGACGCCTGCGCGGGGGCCGAGTTCGGTGATGCCCAGTCCGCCGGACCGGCCGCGCGAAGAGTGCACGACGCCCAGTTCGGCCAGACGGCTGACGACCTTCGCCACGTGCGTGTAGCTGAGATCGAGATCGTCGGCCAGCCGGCGCGAGGTGTGACTGGCCTCCGGGTCGGCGGCCAGCGCCATCACGACCCGCAGGCCGATGTCGGTGAACCGTGTCAGCTGCATGAAATGATCACAGCATAATTGGAATGAAAGACTCCAATTAATGTGCCGCACCTCTCATGACCTGGTAGAACAGGTTGTTCCGGTGCGTGAAAGCGGGACGAAGGTCCCTAGACCTACTACGTGTCGTAGGAGTTAAATCGGAGTCTTGATCGTCCGATGCAGCTCGTCCTCGGACTCCTCCGGAGCAACGAAGACCAACTCGTCGCCGCCCTCGAGCGAGTCGTCGGGCTGCGGCACGATCACCCGGCGACCGCGGATGATCGCGACCAGCGCGACGTCGCGGGGGAGTTGCAGCCTCCGCACCGCCTTGCCCGCGAGTGGAGTGTCGTTCGGCAGCGTGAGTTCGACGAGGTTCGCCTGGCCCTGGCGGAAGGTCATCAGGCGCACCAGGTCGCCGACGGTCACCGCCTCCTCGACGAGCGAGGCGAGCATTCGCGGCGTCGAGACCGCGACGTCCACACCCCAGTCCTCGTTGAACAGCCACTCGTTGCGGGGATCGTTGACGCGCGCGACCACGCGGTTCACCGCGAACTCGGTGGTCGCCAGGAGACTGACGACGAGATTCGCCTTGTCGTCGCCCGTGGCGGCGATCATCACGTCGAACGTCTGCAGTTGGGCGAGTTCGAGGTCCGACAGTTCGCACGCATCGGCGTGCACCCAGTTCGCTCCGGGCACGGCGACCGGGTCGATGTGGGTCCGATCCCGCTCGAACAGCGTCACGTCGTGCTCGTTGACCAACAACTCGCGGGCGATGGCCCGGCCCACGGCACCCGCTCCGGCGATGGCGACTTTCACGATTACTCCCGGGGCATCTCGGCGCCGGCGACGGCGCGCGCGTGGTCGATGTTCGACGCGATGGTGGCGACGTACAGTTCGTCGTCGTCCTGGATCACGGTGCGCGGATCGGGCAGCACCGTCTGGCCCATGCGGGCGAGGAACGCGACGCGCGCTCCGGTCATCTCCTGGAACCTGGCGGCGTCGGTGCCGACCCATGATTCGTGGAACTCCAGGGCCGCCATCACGACCGATCCCGACGGATCGTGCCAGAGCGGGGTGGTGGAGGTCTCGCCGAGTGCGGCCACGAAACGCTGCGTGGTCCACGGCACGGTCGCGACCGTGGGGATGCCGAGGCGCTCGTACACGGCCGCGCGCTTGGCGTCGTAGATCCGCGCCACGACGCGTTCGACGTCGAAGGTCTCGCGTGCCACACGTGCCGCGATGATGTTCGAGTTGTCGCCCGAGGAGACCGCCGCGAAGGCGTCGCAGTCGGCCACGCCGGCCTCGTTGAGGACGTCGCGGTCGAATCCGACACCGCAGACCGTACGGCCTCTGAAGTCCTGTCCGAGGCGTCGGAAGGCCGTCTCGTCCCGGTCGATGACGACCACGTCGTGACCGAGTCCGGACATCGCCCCTGCCAGGGCGGATCCGACGCGGCCGCAACCCATGATGATTACGCGCACGGTGAACGAGGCTACTGTGTGACGATTGAATTCGCACCCTGATGGGACGTGGTGGCTTCAGGGTCCTAATGTTGCGGAGTGTCCACGATGTCAAAGGTGTCGGTCGCGACCAAGAGGCTTGTCCTGGGGCGCCCGTTTCGCAGTGACCGCCTCGGTCACACACTGCTGCCGAAGCGAATCGCGCTACCGGTGTTCGCGTCCGACGCGATGTCGTCGGTGGCGTACGCCCCGCAGGAGATCTTCCTGGTCCTCTCGATCGCCGGTATCAGCGCGTACACGCTGGCCCCGTGGGTGGCGGTGGCCGTCGCCGTCGTCATGGTCGTGGTGGTCGCCAGCTACCGGCAGAACGTGCACGCCTACCCGTCGGGAGGAGGCGACTACGAGGTCGCGACGGTCAACCTCGGCTCCAACGCCGGGCTGACGGTGGCATCGGCCCTTCTCGTCGACTACGTCCTCACCGTCGCGGTGTCGGTGACCTCCGCCGCGGAGAACATCGGTTCGGCGATCCCGCTGGTTCACGAACACAAGGTGTGGTTCTGCGTGATCGGCATCGCGCTGCTGGCGGCGGTGAACCTGCGCGGAATCAAGGAGTCGGGCGCCGTGCTCGCGCTGCCGACGTATGCGTTCATCGCGGGCGTCCTGCTGATGCTGGGATGGGGCGCGATCAAGATCTTCGTCCTCGGCGACACGGTCGAGGCCGAGACCTCGGGATTCGGGATCGTCGCCGAACAGCCGCACCTGATGGGCCTGGCGATGGCCTTCCTCGTCGCGCGGTCGTTCTCGTCGGGCTGTGCGGCGCTCACCGGTGTCGAAGCGATCAGCAACGGTGTTCCGGCCTTCCGCAAGCCGAAGTCGCGCAACGCCGCGACCACGCTGCTGCTGCTCGGCTCGTTCTCGATCGCGCTGCTGCTCGGCATCGTCATGCTGGCGCAGAAGATCGGCGCGAAGTATGTGCTCGACCCGGCGAAGGACCTCAGCGGGCTGCCGGACGGCTATCAGCAGAAGTCGATCCTGGCGCAGCTGGCCGAGGCCGTCTTCCGCGGTTTCCCGCCGGGCTTCTACTTCATCGCGGTCGTCACCGCCCTCATCCTGCTGCTCGCGGCGAACACCGCGTTCAACGGTTTCCCGGTGCTCGGTTCGGTGCTCGCGCAGGATCGCTACCTGCCGCGACAGCTGCACACCCGCGGCGACCGCCTGGCGTTCTCGAACGGCATCGTCTTCCTGGCGCTCGCCGCGATCGCGTTCGTGGTGGCGTTCGGCGCCGAGGTCACGTCGCTGATCCAGCTGTACATCGTCGGCGTGTTCGTGTCGTTCACCCTGAGCCAGACCGGCATGGTCCGGCACTGGACGCGTCACCTCAAGACCGAGAGCGATCCGGATGCCCGGTCGCGGATGAAGCGGTCGCGGATCATCAATGCGATCGGCATGCTGATGACCGGCACCGTCCTCGTGGTGGTGCTGTTGACGAAGTTCACCGCGGGCGCATGGATGGCGATCCTCGCGATGGTGGTGCTCTTCGGCCTGATGAAGCTGATCCATCGGCATTACTCGTCGATCGAGGAGGAGCTCGAGTCGGCGGACCTGTCCGACGAGGTGCTCCCGAGCCGCAGCCACGCGGTCATCCTGATCTCGAACCTCCACCTGCCCGCCCGCCGCGCGCTTCGCTACGCGCGCGCGACCCGTCCGGACACCATCGAGGCGGTGACCGTCAACGTCGACGACCGCGACACTCGCATCCTGGTCAGCGAGTGGGAGGAGAGCGACATCACCGTTCCGCTGAAGGTGCTGGCGTCCCCGTACCGCGAGATCACCCGGCCGATCATCAGTTACGTGCGCCGCGTGCGCCGCGAGTCGCCGCGCGACGTGATCACCGTGTTCATCCCGGAGTACGTCGTCGGCCACTGGTGGGAGCAGATCCTGCACAACCAGTCGGCGCTGCGACTGAAGACGAGGCTGCTGTTCGAGCCCGGTGTCATGGTGACCTCGGTGCCGTGGCAGCTGAACTCGTCGGAGAGCCGGGCGCGTCGCGCCGACCAGAACTACTACGCGCCCGGCGACGCCCGACGCGGATTCCCCGGCACGGACCAGACGAAGGCCGCTCAGACGAAGACAGGCCAGACGAACACCCGGGGCCGCCGCACACCCGAGGACCGGGCATGACACGGCCGGCGGAGCGTCTTCTGGAACTGGACGTCACCGGCTACGCGAACGGCGGCTCCGGCATCGCCCGATCGGCAGGCCGGGTCGTATTCGTCGACGGTGCGCTGCCCGGCGAGCGGGTGGTCGCGCAGATCACCGACGACTCCCACGCGGCGTATGCGAAAGCCGTGGTCCACCGCGTACTCGAACCCTCGGCGCACCGGGTCGAACCGGGCTGTCGTGCGGCCGCCGCGGGCGCGGGCTGCTGCGACCTGTCGTTCGTGGCACCGGACTTCGCGCGCTCCCTCGGCGCGCAGGCCCTGGCCGACGTCCTCCGGCGGATCGGCGGCTTCGACTTCGACGACCTCGCCCAACCCGAGATCGAGGCGCTCGGCGATTCGTCGACCGGCTGGCGGATCCGGACGCGGCTCGCCGTCGACCGGGCGGGCCGCGCGGGCTTGCGCGGCCGCCGATCGGCTCAGATCGTGACCGAGCCGTGCGCCGCCCCTGTCACCGGCCTGCTCGACGGCGTCGACGACCTCGGCGCCCGGCCGGGGACCGAGATCGTCCTGATGGCCGACGCCGACGGCGGGCGCCATGCGGGCGAACTCGCCGCGGCCGGCGACGGACGGGACGGGCGCGGCGGCCCGGGTCGTCGGCGCGCCCAGCGATCGCGCGGCGCCCGCAGCGCGCCGCGCGCGCTTCGACCGCTCGACGGTGCGGACTCGGTGACGCATCGGGTCGGCGACCGGGAGTGGCGGATCCGGGTGACCGGATTCTGGCAGGCGCACCGCGACGCACCGCGTGTCTACTCGATGGCTGCACTCGAGATGCTCGCCGATGTCGGGGTTCACGGCCGAGTGCACGTGTGGGACCTGTACGGCGGGGCGGGCGTGTTCAGCGCAGCACTGCTCGACGGCGGTGCGGAACACGGATTCGAGGTGTCGTCGATCGACCTCGTCGACACCGATCCGGGCGCGCTCGCGGCCGCGCGGGAGACGCTCGCGAGCGACCCCGTCCACGCGCACCGCGGCGGTGTGGCCGAGTCGATCGCCGGTCTGCGCGCACCCCAGGTGGTGGTGAGCGATCCGCCGCGGGCGGGTGCGGGGCTGCACGTCGTCGATGCGATCGCGGCCGCGCGCCCGGACGCGGTGGTGCACGTCGGCTGCGATGCGGCGTCGTTCGCGCGGGATCTCGGCCGGTTCGCGACCCACGGCTATCGGGTCCGCGGGTGGCGCGGCTTCGACGCGTTTCCGATGACGCACCACATCGAGGCGATCGCCGTTCTCACTCTCTGACCCGGAGTCCGTAGAATGGGTCCGATGCGCGGCCGCCAGGGCCGACGCGGGTGCGAAGGAGGACAACGGATGGGCGTGCTGGATCGGGTGGATTCACCGGCAGACGTACGTGCGTGCTCGCCAGAGGAACTGGCCGAGCTCGCCGACGACATCCGGCAGTTCCTGATCCAGAAGGTGGCGGCGACCGGCGGTCACCTCGGGCCCAACCTGGGCGTCGTCGAGCTCACCCTCGCGATCCACCGAGTCTTCGACTCGCCGACCGACCCCGTCCTGTTCGACACCGGACATCAGTGTTATGTCCACAAGATCGTCACCGGACGCAAGGATCGCTTCGACAGTCTCCGCCAGGAGGGCGGCCTCAGCGGCTATCAGGACCGCAGCGAGAGTCCGCACGACTGGGTCGAGTCGTCGCACGCGTCGGCGGCCCTGTCGAATGCGGACGGACTGAGCAAGGCGTTCGCGCTGCGCGGCGAGGACCGCACGGTCGTCGCGGTGGTCGGCGACGGCGCGCTCACCGGCGGCATGTGCTGGGAGGCGCTGAACAACATCGCAGACAGCGACCGTCCCGTGGTGATCGTCGTGAACGACAACGGGCGGTCGTACGCGCCGACGATCGGCGGGCTCGCCCGGAACCTGTCGGCACTGCGTCTGCAGCCGGGCTACGAACGCTTCTTGAACACCGGACGCCGGACGCTCAAGAGCATGCCGATGGTTGGCGACGCCGCGTACGCCGTGCTGCACGGCATGAAGAGCGGCGTGAAGGACCTGGTGTCACCGCAGGCGATGTTCGCCGACCTCGGCCTGAAGTACGTCGGTCCGGTCGACGGGCACGACCTCGCCGAGATGGAGGCGGCGCTGCGCCGCGCCAAGGCGTTCGGCGGCCCGGTGATCGTGCACGCGGTGACCCGCAAGGGCAACGGCTACGCTCCGGCGGAGAACGACGAAGCCGAGCAGATGCACGCCACGGGCAAGATCGATCCGCTCACCGGCAAGGCGCTGGCGGAGTCGCCGGTCGACTGGACGTCGGTGTTCTCGAAGGCACTGGTCAACGAGGGGGCACGACGGCCCGAGGTGGTCGCGATCACCGCGGCGATGCCCGGACCCACCGGACTGTCCGCGTTCGGCGAGCGGTACCCGGAGCGGATGTTCGACGTCGGCATCGCCGAACAGCACGGGATGACCTCGGCGGCCGGCCTGGCGCTCGGCGGCATGCACCCGGTGCTCGCGATCTACTCGACGTTCCTCAACCGCGCCTTCGACCAGCTGCTGATGGACGTCGCGCTCCTCAAGATGCCGGTCACCGTCGTGCTCGACCGGTCCGGAATCACCGGCCCCGACGGCCCCAGCCACCACGGAATGTGGGACCTGTCGCTGCTGTCGATCGTCCCCGGGATCCGTGTGGCGGCGCCCCGCGACGCCGTGCGACTGCAGGAGGAGCTGTCGGAGGCGCTGGACATGGGCGACGGCCCGTCGGCGATCCGGTTCGGGAAGGGCAGTGTGCCGCACGACGTGGCGGCGGTCCGGCGCCTGGACGACGGCGTCGACGTGCTCGTCGAGGCGGATGAGCCGGGCGGCGTGCTGATCGTCGCCGTCGGAGGCATGGCCGAGCTCGCGCTCGCGACAGCCGAACTGCTCGTCGCGCAGGACGTCCCGGTCACGGTCGTCGACCCGCGATGGGTGCTTCCGGTGCCCGCGTCGGTGGTCGAGCTCGCGCGCGAGCACACGGCCGTCGTCACCGTCGAGGACGGTGGCGTGCAGGGCGGCGTCGGCAGCGCGGTGGAGCTGGCGCTGGAACGCGCGGGCCTCGACGTGCCCGTCTATCGCCGCGGCGTGCCGCAGGAGTTCATCGCGCATGCGTCGCGCGAGGCGATCCTCGCCGACTGCGGTCTGACGCCCGGCGCGATCGCCGAGTCGGTCCGATCGGCGATCGCCGGCGGGCAGGAGCGGGTCTCGCTCGTCGGTCCGGAGGAGCCCGTCTCGCTCGACCTCGTCACCCGGCAGTCGTGATCCGGTAGTCGCCGCGGACGCAGCCGGTCAGCAGCGTGCCGGTGCCATGCGCGGTGAGCCGCTGATCCGAGAGGCCCGACGACTGGATCGTCGGCGTCGCGGTGCCCGGGATCCACACGCGGATCCGGCAGGTTCCGGGGCCCGCGCGGCCGGTCAGCTCCATGTCGGCGCCGTCCGCGTGGAGTGAGGTGATCGTGCCGGGAGCGGCCTGCGGGTACGCCCGGGTCAGGATCTTCAGCAGCGCCGACTTGGGTGGGGCGTCACCGCCGGTGCGGCAGTCCTGTGGCATGAGGGCGTCGCCGATCGGCCCGATCCCGTTCTGCGGATCGCCGCAGGCCTGTTTCCACACCCAGTAGGCGCCGCCCTGGTGGCGCCGGTCCTGCTCGCGGGCGAAACGTTGCAGCATGTCCTCCGCGGTGTCGCCCCAGTAGCCGTACTCACCACTCCACACCGGCGCGCCGTACTCGGCGGCCACGCGGTCGGCCAGCCGGAAACCGCGTTCGATGCTGACGAGCGGCCCGATCCCGAGCGAGGCGTCCATGGTGATGGACTGGGCGTACAGGTGCGGGGAGAAGACGATGTTCGCGTCGTCGGTGAAATCGGGGGAGGGGCCGCCGTCGAACGCCAGCCCCGACCACAGGATGCTCGGCTCGACGAACACGATCTGGTCCGCTCCGGCGGCGCGGATCTCCCGGATCGCCGACGCGTAGAAGCGGCCGAGGAGCAGGGAGGAGGTGAGCGGGGCGGACTCGCCGAAGCCCGGCTCGTTGAGCAGATCGAAACCTGCGACGGCGGGCTCGTCGGCGAACTCGTGCGCCAGTAGCCCCCAGGTGTGGGCGAGGGCGTCGCGGATGCCGTCGCTGTTGTACCAGAAGTGGTTGAACGCGCGGTCGCCTGCCGGCGACATGTCACGTCCGTTGAACTCGCAGCGCGGTGCGCCGTCGGTGATCGTGGCCCATCCGGGCGCGCCGTCGAAGCCCCACATCGGCGAGGTCCCGGGCCGGCATCGCGTTCCGGGCGACGCGGCGCCGTTCCACCATCCGTCCTGATGCATGTCGAGGACCGTGTACACGCCGTGCGCGGCGGCCTGGTCGACCGAGGTGCGGATCCGGCCCAGGTACTGCGGGTCGAGTCGTCCGCGTTCCGGCTCGAGCGCCGACCACGAGAGGTTCAGCCGAACGACGGTGAACCCGAGGTCGGAGATCGCCGCGAAGTCGGCGTCGGTGAGCGGTCGCGTCGCGGGTACGTTCGGGCGTGCCGCGTAGAAGTCCACGAGCTGATTCACGTTGACGCCGCGCAGCAGCACCTCGCGGTCGGCGGTGTCGGCGATCGAGCCGTCGCGCACCCGCAACGGCAGCAGCGAGTGGTCGTCGACAGCGGTCACAGGGGTAGCGGTGGCAGGCGGGCCGTCGGCGGAACGGTGGGGAGCGGAGTGCACGGCAGTCGGCACGACGACGCCGACCGCGATGACTGCGATCAGCGCCAGCACGGACTCACCTGCAGTGATCACACCCGCACCGGCCTCGTCCGCACGGTGCCCCCGAAGCGGCGCGGGCAGCAGTGCGGCGAGTCCGGCCACCCAGCCGAGGCACGCGCCGTACGCGATGCCGTCGGCGATCCGGATGTAGCCCGACAACACCGGCCAGAGATCGGAGCCCGCGCCTGCGCCGCCGAAGCCGTCGCCGGCGAAGAGTCCCACCACGGTGGCGCACAACCCGAGCACCGCTCCGCCGCCGATCGCCGCGTACCAGCCGATCAGGAATCGCTGCTGTGGTGCCTGGTCTGAACCCGCCCGTCCAGAACCCGACTGGCGAGTCTCGGCCGCGCCACGCCGCATCCACCAGCCGGCCGCGGCGGTCCCCGCCCACAGCACGCCGACGCCGAACACCACCGCCCACCAGCCGCGTGCGGGATTCGGCGCGGGCATCGCGGAACTGTAGGTCGCACCGGTCCACCAGAGTCCGGCGAGGGGGACCGCGATCACGGCGAACAGCCCGGACCCGAGCCAGTCCGGTCGGACGCGATAGGGAGCCTCTTCGACGGGGGCCCCGATCCGGTCGCGCCGGCACACCGCCACGACCACCGCGCCCACGACCACAGCGGCGACCGCGGCCTTCCCGACGCTGTAGCCCACGGACCACGCTGCGGTCCGCAGCTCGCCGACCGAGACGAGCGCTGTCACGAACTTGCCGATGAGGAGCGCGATCAGGGTGCCGGCGAATGCCGGTGCGAATCGTCTCCGACCGTCGTCGAAGACATGGACGGTCCACCACGTGCCGACCAAGGCGATCGGCAGGAGCAGCAGGAAAGGCGCGCCCTGCCATACGCCTTCGACAGGCCAGATCCTCGCACCCGACCACCCCACCACGGTGATCAGTCCCACGGGGTCGAGGGCGGCACCGAGCCCGATGACGAGGGCCAGGGCCACGGTGGCGACCGTAGACCGACGCATCAGCAGTTCGCGATTCACTCGCGTCACCCTAGGTCGGAGAAGAACCACCGTGCGAGCCGAATGCGAAGGGGGACCCGTTTCTGGCCCTCTCACTCGAGAGCCGGACTCACCCGAGAGCCGGACTCACCCGAGAGCCGGACTCACCCGAGAGCCCGAATCACCCGAGAGCGTCGTCGATCGGTTCGGCGACCAGCTCGCGCTGCCAGGGCCGCGCGCCGTGGGCGGCCAGCCATGACCCGGCGTCGTCGCCGGCGAGGCCGTCCCAGCACAGATTGCGGAGTAGATCGGGCGCCAGCAGGTTCTCCTGCGGAATCCCGATCTCCTCGGCGATGGTCCGGACCACGGGCCGGACCGCGTTGGCGCGCGCGGCGGCTTCGGGGTTGCGCTGCTCCCAGCGGTTGTACGGCGGCGGCCCCACCTGCGGGCTCTTCTTCGACGGCAGCTCGGACTCCGGAAGGCGCTGAGCCGTCGAGATCGCCCGCATCCAGCGGTCGGCCTGTCTGCGCTGTCGCGGTCCGCCGAACACCGGCAGTCTCGTCAGCGCCTTGCCGTCGACCGGATTCGCGGTGGCCGCGGTGATGATCGCGGAGTCCGGCAGCACTCGCCCGGGGGCGACGTCCCGAAGTGCGGCGAGCTCCTCCCGGGCCGTCCACAGCTCGCGTACGACCGCCAGCTGTCGTGCCGAGCGCAGATCGTGGATGTTCGATGTCCGCCGCCACCTGTCGGGCTTCGGCGCCGACGGCGGTCGTGCCAGCACATACGCGAATTCCTGAGCCGCCCACTCGTCGCGCCCGGCCTCCGACAGCGCGTCGGCGACCGCGTCGCGGAGTTCGACGAGCACCTCGACGTCGAGTGCCGCGTAGTTGAGCCAGTCGTCGGGGAGCGGGCGGCGGGACCAGTCCGCGGCGCCGTGACCCTTCGCCAGACCGAGGTGGAGGAACTCGGCGACCATCGCCGCCAGGTTGACCTTGGGAATGTTGAGGAGCCGCCCGGCCAGTTCGGTGTCGAACAGAGTCGTCGGGGTGAAGCCGAGTTCGCGCAGGCACGGCAGATCCTGGTCGGCGGCGTGCAGGATCCATTCGGGACCGTCGAGTGCGTCGATCAGCGGGGACAGCGCGTCCGGATGGCTGATCGGATCGATGAGGAAGCTGCCCGACCCCGCGCGCTTGAGCTGCACCAGGTAGGCGCGCTGCGAGTATCGGTAGCCGCTGGCCCGCTCGGTGTCGACGGCGATGGGACCGGTTCCGCGGCCGATGAGCTCTGCGGCTTCGGCGAACTCGTCGGGTCGTGAGAGCACGGTCGGCACGCCGTCGTGCGGGCGGGTGAGTGGCGTGATCTCCGGTGCGCCCTGGTCCGACGGGCCGGCCGCGACCCCGGTCACGACGGCTGGACCGGGCCGAGCGCGGTGACGCCGGCCGGTGGCAGCCCGGCGGCGGACGCGAGTACCTCGCAGAACGCCTCCAGGTGGGCGGCGAGTTCGGCGCTGGTCGCCGTCCACGACGCCCGCAGTTCGAGCTGATGGGCCTGCGGCGGTCCGGCGATGTCGCCGTACCGCACCGAGGTGGTTGCGGTCACCGTGCCGCCGAGCGCGCGGACCGCGGGTTGGTCGGCGCCGAGGGCGGGCGTCGACTCCGTGGCGCCGTCGGGGACGCCGAGCGCCTCCGACAACCAGGTCCACGCGACCTGTGGAAGCAGGGGATCGGCGGCCAATGCCGCTTCGACCTCGGCTTGGATGAAGGCCACCAGGCGGAACGTGCCGTTCCAGGCCTCCTGACCGGCGGGGTCGTAGAGAAGGACGAGGCGGCCGTAGGCGCTGCCGGACGAATCCGTCGGGACGAGGCCCGGATCGTTGATCTCCGCCGGGCTGACCTCGACGCCGAGGGCGTAACTGTACGGCGCCAGGCGCTGCGGCGGGCGAATCGAACCGATCTCGATCTCGCGTCGCACGGCGGCGTCGTGAAGAGAGGCCACCGCATCGCGGAATTCGGCGGGCTCGCTCGGGGCTCCAGATGTGGTCACGGCGTCAGGTTAGGCCCCGGCTCAAGCCAGTTGGCGGAGGCGCGCCGCAAGCTAAGACGACGATAAGTGAGCGGCCTCACGGCCGGATGGCTTATGTCCTGTCGGAAGTGGCAGAGTTGTCGGCATGACTTCGATTCGAGGCCGCCGCTCGCCGAACCGGATGCCGTTGATCGCCGCCGCCACGGGTGGCAGCCCAGCCCGTCGGCCCGTGTGGTTCATGCGCCAGGCGGGCCGTTCGCTGCCGGAGTATCGGGAGATCCGGGCCGGACGCGGAATGCTCGAATCCTGCTTCGACCCGGAGCTCGTCGCCGAGATCACCATGCAGCCGGTGCGCAGGCACGACACCGACGCCGCCATTCTGTTCTCGGACATCGTGGTTCCGCTGCGCGCGGCGGGCATCGACCTCGACATCGTCGGCGGAACCGGACCGGTGATCGCCTCGCCGATCCGTACGGCGGCCGACGTCGCGTCGATCCCGCGTCTGGATCCGGCGGCGGTCGGGGCCGTCACCTCGGCGATCGGTTCGATTCTCGCGGAGCTCCCCGACGAGAAGTCGCTGATCGGCTTCGCCGGGGCGCCGTTCACGCTCGCCTCGTACCTGATCGAGGGCGGACCGAGCCGCACCTACGAGCACACGAAGGCGATGATGCTCGCCGAACCCGAACTCTGGCACACCCTGATGGGACGACTCACGGACATCACCATCACCTTCCTGCGAGCCCAGCTCGACGCGGGCGTCGACGCGATGCAACTCTTCGACTCGTGGGCGGGGACGCTCTCGAAGTCGGCGTATGAGGAGTACGTGGCACCGCACTCCACCCGCGTGATGGCCGAGGTCGCCGAGTACGGCGTTCCACGCATCCACTTCGGTGTCGGCACCGGTGAGCTGCTCAGCTCGATGACCGACGTCGGCGCGGACGTGATCGGCGTCGACTGGCGCATCCCGCTCGACGAGGCCGCGGCCCGCGTCGGGCATCGGGTCGCGGTGCAGGGCAACCTCGACCCGACGGTGCTGCTGGCAGGTGACGACGCCGTCCTCGAACGGGAGATCGACCGGATCGTCGCCGCGGGTCGTCGAGCCGTCGACGCCGGTGCGCCCGGGCACATCTTCAACCTCGGTCACGGGGTGCTGCCGAACACCGACGCCGGCGTGATCACGCGGGCGGTCGAGCTGATCCACTCGCTGTGAGCCGGTCGCGGCGCGTCGCGGTGATCGGCGCGGGTGTCTCCGGACTGACCGCCGCGTATCGCCTGCGCCGCGAGTTCGGCGACGACATCACGATCGACGTCTACGACGAGGCCGATCGGCCCGGCGGACTGCTGCGGATGGCGGACGTCGGCGGCACCGCGGCGGACGTCGGGGCCGAGGCGTTCATCGTCCGGCGCCCCGAGGCGTTGCAACTGGTCACAGAACTCGGTCTCGCGGACCGCATCGTGTCGCCGGGCCCGCTCCGTCCCGCCATCTGGTCGGGCGCCGCACTGCACCCGCTGCCCACCCCAGCCCTGATGGGGATTCCCGCCGCACCGGCTTCGGTGGCGGGTCTCGTCGACGCCGCGGATCTCGAGCGCATGGCCGGCGAACCCGACGCGCCCTTCGCATGGACGCCGGGCGACGATCCGTCGGTCGGCGAGCTGGTCGGCGAACGCTTCGGACGCTCGGTGGTCGCGCGCAGCGTGGACCCGATGCTCGGCGGCGTGTACTCGGCGCTCGCGGATCAACTGGGTCTGCGCGAAGCGGTACCCGCTCTCGCACGTGCGCTCGACGACGGGGCTCCGTCGTTGACGGCCGCGGTCGACGCGGTCCTCGCTGCGGGCGCGAGCGGCACCGGCCCGGTGTTCGGCGCGTTGCGCGGCGGGTATCGGGAACTGGTCGAAGCGCTGCTGGCGGCCGGCCGCGCGGAAGTCCGTTACGGAACCGAGGTGGTCGGTGTGCGACCCGGCGCCGCCGGGGTCACCGTCACCCTCGACGACGCGGCCGAGGGGCGGGCCGTCGACTACGACGCGGCCGTGATCGCCGTCCCGATCTGGTCCGCCGCCCGACTGCTCGCCGACGCTGCTCCCGATGTCGCATCGGTGTTCGGCGACGTCCGCGCGGCCGGTTCGGCGGTCGTCGCTGTGGCCGTCGCCGAGGAGACGCCGCTGCCCGAGCATTCGGGAGTCCTGGTTGCGACCGACGCCGGCCTTCGGATCAAGGCCGTCACGCTCAGTAGTCAGAAGTGGCCGCATCTGCGATCCGGTCCGGTCCGGACCCTGCGGACCTCCTTCGGCAGGCTCGGCGATCCCGTCGTCTCGACCGACGACGAACTGATCACGGCGTCGGTGTCGGACCTCGGCACGCTGTTCACGGCCGCCGGCCTGCCGGCGCCGGAGATCGTCGACGCCGTCGTGCAGCGGTGGCCCGGCGGGTTGCCGCACTATGCGCCGGGCCATCTCGCTCGCGTGCGTGAGGCGTTCGCCGCGGTGCCCGGCCGAATCGGTGTCGCGGGGTCCGGCTACGCCGGGGTCGGAGTCCCCGCGTGCATCGGGACCGCCGAGGCTGCAGTGGCCGGAATCACCGCCTACCTGCACACCTGACGTTCCGGCGCTCGAAGCGCGGTGGCACGATGGAGGCATGACTCGCCTCGATTACGCCGAATTGAATGCAACGATCCGCTACCTGATGTTCTCGGTCTTCACCGTGCGTGCGGGCGAGTTGCCGGAGAGCCGCGATGAGGTCGCGGCCGATCTGGAGCGTTTCCTCGACGAGGTCGCCGACAAGGGAGTCGTGGTCCGGGGCATCTACGACGTCGCAGGCATGCGCGGCGACTCGGACTTCATGTTCTGGTGGCACGCGGAGACTATCGAGCAGTTGCAGGACGCGTACTCGACCTTCCGTCGCAGCACCATCCTCGGCCGTGCCTCCGATCCGTTCTGGAGCGGCTCGGCGCTGCACCGGCCGGCCGAGTTCAACAAGAGCCACATCCCGGCCTTCCTCGCGGGTGAGGACCCCGGCGCGTACGTGTGCGTGTACCCCTTCGTGCGGTCGTACGACTGGTACCTGCTGCCGGACGCCGAGCGCAGGCAGATGCTCGCCGACCACGGCAAGGAGGCTCGCGACTACAAGGACGTCCGCGCGAACACCGTGCCCGCGTTCGCCCTGGGCGACTACGAGTGGATCCTGGCGTTCGAGGCCCCGGAGCTCCATCGCATCGTCGATCTGATGCGCGACCTGCGCGCCACCGAGGCCCGCCGTCACGTTCGCGTCGAGATCCCGTTCTTCACGGGACCGCGCGTCGACCCTGCGAAGCTGGCGCACTCCCTGCCGTGAGTCAGGCCGCGGCTACTCGCCTTCGAAACTCAGACTGATGGAGTTGATGCAGTAGCGCAGATCGGTCGGGGTGTCGTAGCCCTCACCGGCGAAGACGTGACCGAGGTGGCTGTGGCAGTTGGCGCACAGCACCTCGGTCCTCGTCATTCCGAGGGAGTCGTCGACGCGCTCGATGATCGCCTCGCCGGCGAGCGGCGAGAAGAACGACGGCCAGCCGCAGTGCGAGTGGAACTTCGTCGTGCTGCGGAACAGTTCGGCACCGCAGGCCCGGCAGCGGTACACGCCGACGTCCTCGGAGTCGGTGTACTCGCCGACGAACGGTCGCTCGGTGCCCGCTTCACGCAGGACATGGAACTCCTGCGGCGTGAGGCGTTCGCGCCACTGCTCGTCGGTGAGATCGGACAGGTCGGCGGGCTGCTCGGAGGTCATGCCGTCCAGGGTAGCGCTCAGGCGGCGGACACGGCCGTGTCACCTGGAGAGCCGTCGGGGGAGCCGTTCTCGGGACCATCGGGGGAGCCGCCGAGCGCCTTCGCCTCACGCAGGTCGAGGTAGCGGAAGAGCAGCACGCAGAACACCGAGATCATCAGCAACGACCATCCCAGCGGAACCTTGTTGTACTCGAGGTAGCGGCCGAACGGCTCCCACTTCTTGGAGTCGAAGACGTCGAAGGTCATGCAGCCGTACACGCCGAGCCAGGCGGGCCAGTTGCGCATCGTCGAGCCCTTGAGGAACACCGTCATCAGCAACGGGAACAGCAGCATCGAGTAGTAGCCCTGGCCGAGCGAGCCGACGAGGAACGTGGTGCCGAGCAGCACGCCGGACGATGTGGTCAGCCACAGCAGTTCGTCGGTGCGGCGGTAGTACTTGTACAGGAACCACAGGGAGAACACCGCCATCACGACGAAGGCGATGCGCATCAGCCAGGCGAGCCACGAGTCGATGCCGAAGTAGGCGGCGTTTCCGGTGATGGAGCTGTTGTAGTAGTCGCGGGTCTCGCCCAGGTACGGGACGGTGCGGTTCACGAAGTCCATCGGGTCCTTCGAGAGCGGCCACGCCAGCACGTTCAGGACGAGTGGGACGCCGATCGCGGTGATCAGGATCTTCCACTGCCGGTTGAACAGGACGAGCAGCAGCAGCGGCGCCAGGACCGGCTTGACGGCGATGGTGAGACCGATCGCGACGCCGGCCCACAGGTCGTGCCGGCTCATCATCAGCATCATGAACGCGATCATGCCGAGCAGGACGAAGCCGTTGAAGTTGGTGAAGATCAGCGTGTGCGCGACCGTCTCGGTGCTGAAGAAGAAGAACAGCACGGCCGGGAACACCCACGAGTCGTAACTGAACCCGAACATCCGGGTCAGCAGGTAGGCGCACACGACGAGCACCGCCACGCTGACCGCGATGAACAGCCACCGCGCGTACTCGGGATTCAACACAGCCAGGGGAGCCATCAGCATGGTCCCCGACGGCGGATACAGATAGTGCGGGTCGACGGTGCCGTAGTTCTCGTTGTAGACCGGCAGGCGGTTCAGGAAGTTGAACGCCGCGTTGTAGACCGGGGTGAAGTCGTCGGTGCGGTGACCGTTGACGCCCAGGATCAGCGACCGCTGGATGATCATCATGACGGTGATCGGCCACAGGATCAGCGAAATGATGCGCTGCGACTCCACACGCGGATACAGGTAGCGCTCTACAACGTTCACCCGCGCACCGTACTACACGAGGGTGTCAGGCCGGACAGGCGCGTTCGGTCGGCGCGCCCAGTGGAGCGGAACCGAGATACTCGCCGATCAGATCGCCGGCACAGCGCGAGTTGGCGGCCACCGAGTAGCCGAGGCCGTCCCAGGTCACGGTGGTCGGGGCGGTATTGGCCGCGAGCATCAGCGGAGTCAGGTCGGCGGCGGCGTCCGCACCGTTCACCGGGTCGTTCCGGCCGACGAGAATGAGCGGATTCACGGCGAAGTGGTCGGGTGCGGGAGGGCTGTCGGTGACGCCCCACCCGTCGCAGCGGACCAGGTCCAGCGCCGTGGTGGTCCCGGTGAGCGGGCTCTGCCCCGACCAGTCGCGGGCGATCGCCGGGATCTCGTCGGTGCCCGGCCGGCCACGCATGTCGTTGCATCGAGCCACCACCTGGCCGTCGGCGAGCCGAAGGGAACGGGCCGCGTCGGACAGTGCGCGCAGGGCGGCGGTGTCGCCGCGGTCGGCCGCGGTGAGGGCCGCACTGAGTTCCTTCAGCCCGGCGGGCGAGGTGTCGCCGACGGCGAGTGCGGTCGTCACGGCGTCGAGCACCTGTGTATCCGACAGCGCGTCGCCCTGTCCGGCCGCGCCCGTCGACATCAGCCTGCCGAGGGTGGCGGCGCCGTTCGCGCCGAGTGAGCAACCGGCGCCCGCGCACCGCTGCAGGAAGGCGGTCAGGGTCGCCTGGAGGCCGCGGGCCCGGCTGGCTGCGGCGGCTCTGGCGTCGACGTTGTAGCCGACGGGGGAGTCGAGCACGAGGCGCCCGACCTGATCGGGATGGGCGGCGGCGAACGCCAGCGCGACCGACGACCCGGTGCCGACCGAGAGCACGGCGAGCCGGTCGACGTCCCACCGCTGCCGAAGCTGTTCGAGGTCCTCGCCCGCGGCCGCCGCCGAATACGCGAGCTGGTCCGGGCTGAGCGTGTCGTTGCACTGGTCGGCGCCGGTGCGCGCCGCCTCCGACAGCTTCTCGGCGCGTGCGGCGACGTCCCGATCGTCGCCCGCGGCGTTGGTGTCATAGGTGCCGCGCTGCGTCGTGGTCATGCAGTCGATCAATCCCGAGGTGCCGATTCCGCGGTGGTCGACGGCGACGATCGGTTGACGGTCGAGCGCCGCGTGGCCGTCGCCGGACGCGAACGACAGCAGCGTCCGCGAACTGGGCATGTCCTCGCCGCTGGTCAGGACGAGCGGCACCGCGTCGGCCGGCGTGGCGGCGGTCTTCGCGCGGACCACGCCGATCTTCACGGTTGCGCCGCCGGGCTTCGACGGGTCGACGGGCGCGTCGTATCGCGCGCAGTCCAGTCGGACGCCCTCGGGAGCCTTGACGCCGTACCGCTCGGCGATCTTGCCTGCGCACGGGCTCCAGTTGAGGTCGTTGCGCGGCGCCTGAAGCTCCGGCTGGCGTGGCACCTCGGTGGACTTCTGGTCGCCGTGGTCGCCGCGCACGATGTCCGGGCCGGTGTCCGGTCCGACCGCGCACCCGGCGACGAGGGCGACGGACGTGAGCACACCCGCGGCCACGGCACCTGCGGATCTGCGACGGCCGGATCTGTGACGGCGACCGTGAATCTGCATGACCGCGAGCCTAGTCGTAGGTGTGAGTCGGCCGGTCGACGGCGCGCTCCCACAGCTGGAACAGGTAGCCCTCGTCGTCGCCGAGCAGGTGCCGCACGCGCATCGGTGCATCGGCCACCGCACCGCGGGCGATTCGGGGCGCGTCGCCGCCGGTGACGATCGGGCTGATCGTCAGCGCGAGCTCGTCGAGCAGTCCGGCCGCCGCGAGCTCTGCCAGGAAACGGGGACCGCCTTCGCACAGCACGCGGCGATGGCCGCGCGCGGCGAGCTCGGCGACCAGCGCATGCGGGTCGACGGTCGACCGACCGCAGTCGACGATGCCGGCACCGGCGTCGAGCAGTGCACTGCGGGCCTCGTCGGGTGCCTCGCTGCAGGTGGCGATGAGGACGTCCGGATGGGTCGCAGTGGGGTAGTCGACGGGGAGGTTCAACGAACGCGACACCAGGACGAGCAGTGGTACGGCGGACTGGCCGCGTTCGGCGCGCCCGGCGGCGTAGCGCGGATCGACGGTCGGCGGGTGATATCCCTCGGCCACCGCGGTGCTGGCGCCGACCACGATCACGTCCGCGAGCGCGCGCTGCAGGTGGAACAGCTGCCGGTCGCCGTCGGAACCGAGCGATCCGGACTTGCCGTCGGCGGTGGCGGCACCGTCGATGCCCGCCACCATGTTGGCCCGGATCAGTGGCCGCTCCGACGCGCCGAAGGCATACATCCGCTCCAGTTCGTCGGCTGTGACATCAGTCGCTTTCTGCAGAATGAACATGAGTCCATCATGGGGCCGGTCGTTACCCTTGCCTAATGCTGGCACGACTTAGCGATCGGAATCCGGTCCTGGCTCCCGACCAACTCATCGGTGAGATGATCCCGCCGACGATGTTCGACGAGGTGAGCTTCGACTCGTACATCCCCGACCCCAACGAGCCCAGCCAGACCGCCGCGGTGAACGCCGCACGCGACTTCGTCGCACGGGCGTCGAAGGTCCGCGCCGGCGGAAAGAAGAGCTTCTTCCGCAAGTCCGCCGCGCCGCAGGGCATCGGTCTGTACCTCGACGGCGGCTTCGGCGTCGGCAAGACTCACCTGCTGGCGTCGATCTACCATGCGATGCCGGGTCCGAAGGCGTTCGCGACGTTCGGCGAGGTCACCAACGTGGTCGGTGCGCTCGGCTACATCGACGCCCTCGAGCGGCTGTCCGGTCACAGTGTGCTGTGCATCGACGAGTTCGAGCTCGACGACCCGGGTGACACCATGGTGGTGTCGCGGCTGCTCACCGAGCTGACCGCACGCGGCGTGTCGATCGTGGCGACGTCGAACACTCTGCCCGGGCAGCTGGGCGAGGGCCGGTTCGCGGCCAGCGACTTCCTGCGCGAGATCCAGAAGCTGTCGTCGATCTTCGAGACCATCCGCGTCGACGGCCCGGACTACCGGCACCGCGACCTGCCGCCGGCACCCGAACCGATGACCGACGAGGAGCTGGAGCGTCAGGCCGAGAACACCGTCGGCGCCACGCTCGACACGTTCGACGAACTGGTGGAGCACCTCGCCAAGCTGCACCCGTCGAAGTACAAGTCGCTGGTGGACGGCGTCACGCTGGTCTGCGTCAAGGATGTCCGACCTGCCCCGGATCAGGCCGTGGCGCTGCGTCTGGTCGCCCTCGCCGACCGGCTGTACGACGCGGAGATCCCGGTGAGCATCTCCGGCGTCAAACTCGACGAGCTCTTCACCCCGGAGATGATCGCGGGCGGCTACCGCAAGAAGTATCTGCGCGCGACCTCGCGTCTCTTGGCGCTGTCCCGGTTCGCGGAGGCGAACGACTGAGGCGGCGGCGATGATGCTCATTCTGCTGTCGCTCGGCGCAGGTGCCCTGCTGGAGTACCTGCCGCCGGTCATCCACGGTTCGAGCGAGGCCGTCGATCGGCCACGCCGCATCGGTTACATCGACGAAGCCCAGCGGCATCTGCTGGACGCTCCGTTCACCGGGCCCGAGCATGAGCGGCTCGTGCGGTTCGGCTACGACGTGGTGAACATCGACCTTCGACGCGGCGGCGTGGAGGACCTCATCGACTCCGTCGACGCGCTGTATGTGTCCGGTGGCGACACCTTCGCGCTGATGTCGGGACTGCGGCGCAGCGGTGCCGACACGCTGATCGCCGATCGTGTGCGCGGTGGACTGCCGTACGTCGGACTCAGCGCCGGGGCGGTCGCGGCCGGGCCGGACGTCGAGCCTGCGGCCCTGATGGACGACCCCGGGCTGGGACTCGACCTCGAAGACTTCCGCGGACTCGGACTGACCGAGACCGTGGTGATCCCGCACGCGGACGGCCAGCTGCCGCCGTATCCGACCGAGCTCATCGACCGGACGCTCAACGAGTACGGCGACCGCTTCACCCTGTTGCCGCTGTACGACGATCAGGCGCTGATCGTCGACGACGCCGGGTCGCGAGTGGTGCCGTCGACGGAGCCGGTCCTGTAGAGACCTGAGCTAACAGCCGCGGGCGAGGACGAAGTCGTGCTCGATCGCGCCGTTCATGTCGAACGTCTTGGTGCCGATCTGTCGGAACCCCATCTTTGTGTAGTACTTCTTGGCCCGCTCGTTGCCGGAGTGCACGCCCAGCCAGATCAGGGTCGCGCCCCGGCTGCGCGCGGCGTCGACCGCCGCGGACATCAGCGCGTGCGACGGGCGCAGTTCATTGTTGGCGGCGTGATGGGCGGGCAGCACGTACATCTTCGAGATCTCGGTGACCGTCCGATTCGCGATCGCCTCGGATCCGGCGGCGGCCGCGTCGACCGCGGCGAACACGTCGGGGTCCGTCGGGATGTCGTGGACGAGCAGGGCGTACCCGATGATCGGGCCGCTCGGTCCGAGGCGGGCGATCAGCACCTGCTTCACCGGATCGGTGAGGTACTCCGAGAACCGCTCGGCGGACAGCACCTGTTCGATGTGCGCGGCGATGTTCTCCGGAGTCGAATGCGGCGGGCAGGCCAGCGGAAAGGTCGCCGCGGCGACGTCAGCGATCGTCGGTGCGAGCGACGGGTCGACGGCGGTCTCGACGACCAGCGCGGTGCCGTCGGGAGTCTCGGTGCGGGAGGGCTGCGGCGTCACATATCGATTGTGCCCGTTCGCCGGACGCGCCGCATATGCCGCCGGGCACGACATTCCGTGACTGGGCTGGTCCAATAGACGCCAGAACCTCGACTGCCGCATCGATCGTGAGGATGTCCCCGTGGACCCGTTGCTCGTCACCCTGTTCTCGACCCGGATCGACACCGACCTGACCGCGGAGGCGTTGCTCGACCAGCTGCGCGCCGACTGGGGTGAACTGCTGAATGCCGAGTTCGACTCCGTCGTGGTCGGGATCGAAGAGGTGTCGGACGATCCGGAGGCACCGTCGTTCGGATTGAGCGTTCAGTTCGACGATGTGCGGGTCCTCATCGCGGACTTCGACGCGCCGTACGAGCTCGAGATCGCGGAGGCGGCGGAGGCGAGCCCGCTGTGGGACGCCGACTCAGAGCTTCCCGACGTGGATGGGCCGTCGCTCGTGGTCACGGTGCTACCGGAGGTATCGGCGGACGTGCTGGACGGCGACGAGGAGGCGGCCGCGGATCTCCTCTTCGACCAGGACCGTGACCTGATCGCGGAGGCGACGTTGATCTCGCGGGTGGTGACGTCGCTCGTCGCGTGCACCGACTCGATCCAGGCCGTCTACATGCACACCTCCGAACAGATCGCGGACCCGGCGGCCTACCGGGCCGCGGCGCTCGACGTCTCGCCGGATCTGCCGCTCATGCTGTGGGTCGACTTCATGGTCGCCGAAGAGGGCGGTGTCGTCTCCGGCGAGACGATCGGGATGTCGGAGCTCGGCCTGCTCGACATCGAGATCAGCGACAGCACCCTGCCCGCCGAGCACGTCGTCAAGGTCATCGTCGATACCGCCGTGCTGATGTACGACGACGGCCTGGTCATCGCCGACGGCGACACGCTGGAGAGCGAGGTCGGCCACTTCATCGCTCACATCGGCCCCTCCAAGTACGACCCGGACCACCTGGTCCTGCAGTTGGAGTCGGTCGCCGCGGCACCGGCGAACCGGGCCGAGCGACGGGCCGCGGCGCGCAAGAAGAAGCGCTAATTCCACCGCTAGTCGACGTCGAACCCGGACTGCTCGAACCCCAGGGTCGTCGCGTTCTCCGAGACCGTCCGACGTGCCGAGTCGTCGAAGCCGTCAGGGTTGTCGGCGCTGATCTCGATCCGGATCTCGACCCGTCCCGCCGTCGACGACAGGTGCTTCAGGATCTCCTGCTGGATGATGCCGAAATCGCGTGCGGGGAAGTCCGCGTCGAGACGTGCGGAACCGAAGTAGCGCCGCTTGGGAGCATCCCGCGGTACCGGGCGGGTGGTCGCGGCGCCACCTTCGCTCTGACCGGCGTCGGTCCCGGCCGTCATTCCGCCGCTCTCACCGCTCTCACCGCCCTCGCCGGCCTGGGCGCCCTCCCGGTCGCGCTGCTCGGCGATCTCCTTCTCTCGCTGCGCGTCTGCCGGTCCGGGCTTCACGATCAGGGTGCTGTCCGAGAGGTGCAGTGTCGCGTCGTCGCTCGGCAGATGGAGCCCGACGTACCGTTCAGTCTTCTCGTCGTACGCGTCGGCGAAGGCGAATCCCTGTTGGCGCCAGCTGATCTGGTCGTCGAGGACGGAGTAGAGGCCGTCGATGAGGACGTCGCGGTCGCGCAGGCGGGCCAGGTAGGGATATGTCGCGTAGTACCTGTGGAGGGTGCCGACTTCGAGATGGCCGGACGCCCATGCCGCGGGGAGCCGTTCGGTCAGGTCGAGCTGGATGAGGGACGACGAGCGGGCCAGCGCGATGTGGTCGGATCCGAGTTTGTCGCCGGCCCGGGTGTACACGTCGTTCTTGCTGCCGGCCACATTGACGACGTCGATCGAGTACGTGGCCTCACCGGGCTGCTGGTTCGGGCACAGGGCCCAGCAGAAGGTCTCGTTCAGGCGGCTGGCGACGATGTCGTCGCTGGCTGCCCGTCGATCGGCGGCCTGTTTGGTCTGCTGTCCGCCCAGCCCGTAGTCGTCGGCGTTGTCGGCGACGTGTTTCCACGCGAGATAGTTGCGGACCGCGTCGTCGAGCTCCCGCGCCCGGTTCTGGTCGGCGGCGAGGAAGACCAGTGAATTCTTGAAGGAGCGGATCGCGGTGCCGCGGTGTTCGAGGACGTCCTTGGCCCATGGCATGGCGGTCGGGGCCGACGATCGTGCGGCGTACGTGTGTTCCATCGGGACCACGACCAGCCGGGTGTCGGTCTCGTCGGGCACGTCCGCCGAGGACTCGGGGAACACATGAATGCCGGCGAAGGCCTTGCCCGGCGACGTCTTTCGCAGTTCGGTCAGGCGACGCTCCACCTCGGCCCACACGTCGGCGGAGGCGAGCCCGGCGGCGTGGTCGCGAGCCGTGCGGGTGATGTTGGCCTGGGTGTCGTACCAGTAGCGCGATGATTCCGTGTACAGGTACGTCGACTGGCTGGACAGGGCGTCGAGCGCTGAGTGGAAGTTGCCGGGCACGTCGCCCGGCAGCGCGGTGCCGAGGAACACGCGCTGCTTCTCCGCGCCCTTGTGCGCGGAGTGCAGACCCGGGGTGGCCGCCATGAACACGGCCCGGGAGAGTCGTTGTGCCACTTTGCGTTTGCCGAGGTGCTCGTTGTTCTTGTCGAGGTGGAACGGCACCGACTCGGGGCCGGCGACGTCCGTGTGGATGATCGGCTTGAACTGATCCTCGAGGTACTTCGTCACCTCGGAGACCACGTCGGAGTCCTCGAGCGGCACGGTGCCGGGCAGGATCAGCGCCGATGTGTTGTCCGAGCGCCACAGGGTGCCGACGACACGATTCATCATCTGCAGGACGCCGCGGGTGCGCTGGAAGCGGTCGAGCGTCGACCAGTCCTGATAGAGCCGGTCGAACAACTCGGGGTGGATCGGATAGCAGCGCTTGATGCGGTCCTCGTACTGCGAGTCGCGCACTTCCGAGGGGAACTCGGCGTGGTACTTCCGGTAGAACTCGACGATCGTCTTCGCGATGTTGGCGATCTTGGCGGACGCCTCCGCGTCGGGCGTGGAGAAGATGCGTCGCCGCACGATCTCGAAGCTCTCCTCGGCGTTGGCGGGCTGCCACTGGTCGGCGGTACGGCCAATGACGTGCTTGAGCGCGTTGAGGGCCTCGCGTCCGTACTCGCCGCCGACCTCCTCGTCGTTCACTTCATCGCCGTCACCGTCGGACCCATCGGTGCTCGACGACGCCGGAATCGAGATGACCACCTGGATGCCCTTGGTGGCGCGGGCGGCCTCGGTCAGGGTCTGCGCGAAGGTGAACTGGGTGTCGAAGTCGCCCGCGGGCAGCGGCTTCGGCGGGTCGACGAGCTGGCGCGCGTAGGCGACCCATTCGTCGATCAGGATCACCGCGGGGGAGTACAGCTCGAAGAGCTCACGCAGGTCCGCGCCGGGGTTGGTGGACGTGCGGTCGGACTCGGCGATGATATCGTACGCCTCCTGACCGCCGAGCTGCCAGGCGAGTTCTCCCCAGAGCGTGCGGATGTTCGGCCGGCCGCCCTCGCTGTTCTCGCGGGACGGCACCAGCTGGTTGCCGACGAGGGCGACGCGCCGGACGCCGTCGTTCAGGTCGGCGAGCGGCTTCGCCAACGGCGCGACCTCATCGCCGAACACATGGTTGTCCGCACCCGAGGCGAGATGCCAGAGCGCGAGCATCGAGTGCGTCTTGCCGCCGCCGAAGTTAGTCTGCAGGTTGATCACGGGCGAGGCGTTCTCATCGCCAGTGAGGCGTGCGACGTTGCGCGTGATCAGATCCCGCAGGCCCTCGGTGAGGTAGGTGCGGCCGAAGAATTCGCCCGGGTCGGTGTACTCGGACTTGTGGCCGCCGCTGCTCATCGCGACCGTGTAGAGGTCGGCGGCGAACTCGGCGGCGTTGAACCGGTCGCTCTGAATGTCGGGGTGCGGCGTCAGCACGTCACGCCACGCCGGCAGGTTCTCGGACCCGACCTGGAGCGCGGGCGCGTTGCGCGCCGCGCGCTCGGTGGCCTGCCGGGTGCCGATCGCGCGCACGTCGTCGCGCAGCTTTGCCACCTCGGCGGCTTCCTTCGGCGCGCCGATCGCCAGCAGGAAGCGGTGGCAGAGGTCGAGGTCGAACTGCGCGTCGTCGTTGGTGAAGTTCTCGTGATGCGCGAACCGGTTGCGCGCGTCGACGAGCTGCGTCGCCCACGACATCTGAGCGCGGCTCAGCCGCTTGCCGATCGGATCCCAACCCCGTCGGTACTTGTACGGGATGTTGTCGGAGAACATGCGCAGGCTGTCCGACGGATCGAGCGGGTTGTACTTCTTATCCGGGTGCGCGTTCGGTGCCCGCACGGCGCGGAGCACGTCGATCCAGCCGCTCGCGCCCGGCGGGAGACCGGGACCGAGCGTCTCGGTCAAGAAGCGGTCGACCGCGGGTCCGAGGAGCTCGAACGCCTGATGGATCCGGTCCCGGTTACTCGGCGCCACGGAGGTTCCTTTCGAAGTTCACATCGATACGGGAAAGCTGCGCACACCACAGTGTGTATTTGAGTCGAAGGTTAGCGCAGTGGTCGGACAATCTGGGCACTCAGGTCAAGGCTGTGTCACCGCGCCGCCGCGGATGCCGATCACAGCAGGACTTCCTGATGGACCGCGCCGCGCGCACCCCGCGCGATGTCACTCCACGCCGCGCCGAGGTTGTTGAAGCTGACGGCGAGCGCCGTGGACTTGCGGTCCTCGGCCAGTTTGAACAGGAGGCTGGCGAGTTCCCGGCACAGATCGGTGTCGATCGCGTCGGGCACCAGACTCAGCAGCGTCGATGCCGCCGGAATGCCCTCCGAGTCGAGCACCCGCACCAGGTGCATCACGATCTCCCACTGGCTGATCGACGAGTCGGTCGACGGGTCGTAGTCGACGGGCATGTCCGACGGTGCGATCAGCGCGGCCTTGCCGCCGCCCTTGGCCAGAATGCCGGATCGCTCCATTCCGTCGAGCGAGATACTCCGTGCGTTCGCCAGCGACTCCGCGTCGCCGAACTTTCCGCTGTCGAAGCCGTTCTGCCGGAACCAGGTGAGCGCGAAGCGTGTCGGCGCGTCGAAGTCGTTCTCGAGCTCGCCGAGCACCTCGTCGAGGATCGCATTGATCCGCTGCAGTGCGGTCCGCACCGTCATCTTGGACCCGTCGTCCTCCAGCACCGCGCTGTACTCGGAGAAGATCGCCATGCCCGGCCCGATCGCGGCCTGCGGCAGGTCGACCGGCGCGATCGCCCCCTGCTGCAACTCGCGCAGGTTCGTCGGCAGCTCGGTTCGCAGTCGCGCCAAGAACGTCCGACGGTCGACTCGGGGCGCCTCCTCCGGTCGCGGCCGCAGTGCCAGGACGATAGAGGAGGCAAGGGCGTTGGTGCCCTGGCTGAGCATGCGGTTGCCGAGCTCCGACCGCATCGGCCACGTTGCCGTGATCTGCCAGCCCGAGCGGATCATGCCTTCCAGCAACGTCTCCCAGCCGGTCGACGCCTGCCCGCCCTTCGACGAGTCCTGCTGCTTGAACGCGTAGTAGACGGTGATCGGGAAGTCCTCGTACGCGTGCTCGCGAGCGCGACGGAAGACCTCGCGGAACCCGTCCTCGAAGAACTTGTGCGCTCCCTCCTTACCGTCATGACGGTAGGGGTTGGCCACCAGTTCCTCGGTCTTCGGCACGAGCATGGTCGACAGGATCGACGGATGAATGTCCTTGAGTGACCGGCGAAGCCAGACGTAGAAGAAGTCGGAGAGGTCGGAGTAGCCGATGTTGTCGTAGTAGGGCGGGTCGGTTGAGATGATGGCGCGATCTACAACGGCATCCTGGGCATCAACCTGCTTCGCTGTGCCGGGGTGTCCATCTCCGATGGTGCGCTCGACTGGAAGTACAGTGCGCCGCAGTGCATCGGTCCAGTTGCCTGTGCTACTGCCGAAGATGTTTGCTTCGGCGAAGTCCCAGTTCATCGCTATGGCTTGGCGAGTAAACACATGGGCCGGAGCTTCCTGCTTAACACTGCTGTCCCACGACACAATCGCGGCATTGCGATCAGCGAGCTTCGAAACTACGATGCCCGCGATCGTCGCAACCGCATCCGCATAGGCAGCGGCATCAGACCCGCCGCCGTCGAGCCGTTCCCCTTCGGGCAGCCCGGCAGCGAGCGCGTCGCGCAAGACCAACTCGCGGGCCTCTCCGACCAGATCGCTGAACGTCGTCAGCGCCGTGAGTTGGCGTGGTGTGAAGAGTGAGGCGAAGGTCGTCATCCCGTAGTTCGGCGTCTTGAAGTCTCTGGAGTTCTTTGCCAATATCCCCGACGGCACATCATGCGGGGCAGGGACAGCCGCCGCGTTTTCATGCGCCACTGATGGCGCTGAGTAGACCCTCCGCCGCGTTCCCTCCGCAACAGTAGCCATCAACTGTTCGCCCATTCGGCCTGCGCGGCCCTCGGCGCGAATGTACTTCAGTTCCACCGCCGTCCCGCACCGAATGCAAGTCGCACCGGTCCGTCCGACAGTTCCGTCCGTCTCCTTCGTCGGCGCCTTCGCCGGATCGTGGCCGATCTCGTATCGCACGGTCTTGCCGTCGATTACGGGAACGACGTACGCCTCCTTGCCCTTTTTCTTCCCGAGCCACCAGGATCGGACGAGCGGCATCGAGATCTGGCACTCCGGATTCGGGCACGTGACCGTCCTCGCCCAGATCCAGGCGATCACCGTTGCCTCGCCACCATCGGGCAGGGTTGCCTTCGGGTACAGGTGTCCGATGCGCTTCTCGGCCTCGTCTCGCATCCACTGGCCGTAGCGCCGTACATCTTCAGCGAGTCCTGTTGCGCGAGGCCAGGTCTGAATGGATTCGCTCGCGGCACCCGGGAACACGGGCGGTTGACCCGCGAACTTCGGCGGGATCTCGATCAGCGCCTTGTTGATCAACACCGCGACAGGGTTCAGGTCGGAGGCATGAGCTTCGAGCCCGAGGCGCTGCGCCTCAAGAGGTATGGAGCCGCCGCCGGCGAAGGGATCGAGAATCGGCGGCGGATTGCCGTCCGTGGATTCCAAGATCTTCTGGTGTGCCTCTGCCAGGAGTCGCTCATCGTTGGAGTTCTCCCACACCACGAGTCGCTCGATCAGCTCGAACAGGTGCTTCCGCTCGGCGACCTGTTCAGCTTCGGTGGGGTAGAGGTCCGGTCGCGAAGCGGGATCGTCGACGAGCTGAGCGAACAGCACGGCGCGCGCCGCGGCGAGGGGCCGACGCGCCCACCACAGGTGCAAGGTCGACGGGTGCCCGTGACGGATCGACTTCTCCCGCGCCGACTCCTCGTTGATCTTCTGCAGCGGGATGCTGACCTCGATCAACTTACGTCGCTGAACATTGCTGTGTGCATCGGTGGACACGTGAACCCCTTGATGAAACGCGCGGCGGACCAGAACGTTCCAAGATATCGCACACAACAGTGTGCTTGACGGGCGGACCTGAGTCCTTCGCCTGTTTTGTCAGACCCTCCTCCTATCATCGAATGTAAGTTCGAGGTGATCGAAGGGGGAATGATGAATACGCAGGTGAGGGAGGGTTCGGGCTCGTCGGTGGTGGTCGAGGACGGGACGATCGTCATCCGGATCGTTGCTCCGGTCGCAGTCGAGGACTCGGGTCCGGGCGCTGCCGAGGTGTCGCGGGCCGATCGAGCCGCGTTGCTGAACTTTGCGGCGCGGGCCGACTGCTTTCACGGTTTGGTGATGTGGCACCGCTACCAGGCGGCGTACTCGCTGTACCGGGCGCGGCAGGCTGAGTTGGAGGCCGATCCGTCGGTGGATGCATACACCAGGCTGTTCGATCCGCAGTGCCAGGTCGCGAGCTCGTACGCGACGGTGGCGGGCGTCGGACAGTACGCGGGAGAGCTGTTCGTCGATCGGGCCATCGCCTGCTTCGAGCGGATTCCGGCGATCGGCCGGCTCATGCGCGACGGCATCCTCAACGTCTGCTGGTTCGTGCGGGCCGTGGAGCAGACCGCGTTGGTCGACGATGCCGATCTGCTCGCCTTCATCGATGCGGAGATCGCGCACCGGCTGGCCGGGATGGGTGGGCTGACGGCGAACCGGGTGGAGTCGACCGTCGCGGGGATCGTGGCCGAGCACGACCCGGACGCCGCGCTGCTGACTCGTGAGCAGGTCGCGTCGAGCAAGAAGGTGTCGGTGACGCCGGTCGCCGACGGTGTGTCGGAGATGGTGATCGTCGGCTCCACCGAGGATGCGGCGATTTCCCTCGGGGCGATCAACGCGCTCGCCGACCGGGTGTGCCCGTTCGATCCGCGGACCAAGCAGGCCCGCCGGTCCGACGCGGCCACCGCACTGCTGCAGCAGAGCCAGTTCACCTGCCTGTGCGAGCGGGACGACTGCGTCTCGGAGTTGGCGCCCGCGCAGATCGACGCGCGACGCGCCCAGGTGATGGTTCACGTCGTGGTGCGCAAGGAGACGCTCGACGGCGTGTCGCAGACTCCGGCTTACGAGGACGGCGTCGGCCCGATCTCCGCGCAGCACGCGCGCGAGGTAGTCAGCCGTCCAGATGCGGTGATCCGCGAGTTGGACCTGGACACGGTGATCGCCGACTGTACGCGACACGCCGGTCGGTACCGTCCGTCGGCGGCGGTCGACACGGCCGCTCGCGCCCTGTTCGGCACCTGCACCGTCGCCGGCTGCAACCGCCCGGCGTGGAAGTCCGACCTCGACCACGTCGTCGAGTTCGACCACGTCGACCCCAGCGCGGGCGGCCCGACCTGCCTGTGCAACCTCAATCCGAAGTGCCGTTTCCATCACGGATTGAAGACCCACGCCGAAGGCTGGGTCGACGATCAGATCGTCGACGCGAACGGTGTGATCTGGACCGAAGTCACCACTCCGGAGGGTATGACCGTTCGTCGGCAGGCCTTGAACATGTGGCTGCTGCCGGAGCTGGGACACATCCAGTGCAACCACGGCGTGTCGTTCGGCGTGTCGGATTCGTCCGCGACGCGCCCGGAAATGCGACACGCCGAGAGTGAACCGGAACGGGGCATGACTCGAACTCAGGCCAAGCACCGCTACCGCATGCAGATGCGTGCGGCCAACCGCCGACGGCGGGAAGTGGCCGTGGTCGCCGACGGCGAGCCGCCGTTCTGACGAGGCGACGCCACTCAGTGCGGTGGGGTGGCCTTCCTCCAGGCCTTGTGCCAATTGAGTTCGACGCCGCTCACGTCGGCATTCGCGAGGTCGATGTCGCGGAAGTAGTCGGTGAGGTACCGGACTTCGTCGTGCTCAGGACCGTCCGGGCTGACCGAGACCATCGCGAGCCGGTGGTTCTCACCGGTGTTCTTGCCCTGCAGTACCTGGTTGTACGACACATAGAACGTGTCAGCGCCGACGACACGCCCCTTCACCTCGATGTACACCGACGGCGCGCGACCACCGTCGGCGGACGGCGCGGGCACCGAGAGGACGTCGTACCCCGGATTGTTGTGCGGCATCTCCTCAGCTGTCCGGCCGAGGTCGCGCTCGGCGCGCAGCACCGCGTCGACGGCGCGCCGGTCGGTGACGGTCGTGTCGACGGCGTGTCGGCTCACGGCGTCTGAATCAGCCTGCATCGCTAGCATTCCCGCCGGGACGACGAGCATCGCCGTCACGATCCGCGGCGGTCGAGCGGTGAGGGCGCGCTCGTCGGCGAGTTGGCGCAGCCGACGCCCGAGTCGCGCCTCCAACTCCCGAGCCTGACGTTCGAGTCGTTCCGGACTCATTCGCCGCTTCTTGGACGGTTTGCCCGCGGCGGTCTCCTCGCGTCGGCGCGCGACTTCGGAGTCGAGGTAATTGATCTGCTCGACGAGTCGAGACCGCACGGCCTGCTCGGTCCGTTCGACCTCCGGCACCACGCGTTCCCTGATCTCGCGCAGATGCTGTGGAACCGCACTGCCTGCGGCCCAGGAGAGCGCGCTCTCGGTGAGCGACTGCGCCATGAACGAGTCGAGCCCGGGTGGCCGAGCATCGTCCGGCAGCGGTCGCAGGTCGAGGTGGGGCGCGGGACCGGCGTCGGAGATCGTGCCGTCGGCGGCGACGGAAACGAATGCGAAACGCTTGTCGACGACCGCGCCGGTGCCGTCGACCACCTCGGAGGTCACGGCGAAGACAGCCCTCGGCCGGGTGCCCGAGTCCGTCGGGTCGAGGAGAGTGGCACCGGCCGCGAGTCCGGCGGCGCTCCCGTCGAGCACGGAATCGATCACCGCGTCGAGCAACGGGTGCCCGGGCGCCAGGAGTTCGGCGCGGACCGGTCCGGACGAGACAGCCGCCGGCTCGAAGGTTACTCGCTCGTACGATCTGGTGACCGGGCGCCCGGCATGCTCTCGTCGAATGTCTCGATGACGAAGCGGCGCAGGCACGTTCGTGATCTGGAATCGGTGCCGTTCGCGCTTGGCGAGCCGTCCGCCGTATGTCGCGAACGCGTCGGCGAAGAACTGGGCGATGTAATGCGGCTGCAGACGCCGAGCCGTGGCCTCGTCCATCGCTCGTCGGAGCCGGTCCATCTCGATCGGGTCGAGCGTCTCGCGCGCGAGGGCACGTTCGGTGATGAGCGTGTCGCACCCCGATGCGACCTCGGCGTCGACGATGCGCTCGATCTCATCGATGCGCGCGGGATCGTCGCCGTACAGCACCGCATCCCACAGCAGGTCCCGCAGCGGTCGGCCCGCGAACGCCTCGTCGCCGAGCACATCGAACAGCTTGCCGCCGTACGCCGCTCGCTGCTGCTCCATCTTCGCCAGCAGACGCGTATAGACCTGGCCCTCGCGCGTCTCGGCGGCGACGATGTTCCAGAGTCGGCAGACGTTCTTCTGACCGATGCGGTGGATGCGGCCGAATCGCTGCTCGAGACGATTCGGATTCCACGGGAGGTCGTAGTTCACCATCAGGTGCGCCGCTTGCAGGTTCAGGCCCTCGCCGGCGGCATCGGTCGCGACCAGCACCAGACGGTCGGGTTCGTTGGTGAACTGCTCGCGGATCGCGACGCGGTCCGCGCGCCGGGTGCCGCCGTGAATCGTCAGGACGGCGTCGTCCGACCCGAGCACGTTGCGGATCTGCGCGGTGAGGTAGTCCAGCGTGTCCTTGTGCTCGGTGAAGACGATCAGCTTGCGGGGTCGGCCGCTCTTGTCCCGCAACAGCTTCCGGTCCGTGAGGAGGCCCCGCAGCTCGGACCACTTACGGTCGATCCCGCGGTCGCGCACCCGCGTCGCGAGTCCGACGAGGTCTTCCAGGATCGCGATCTCCGTGTCGAGCTCGACGACGGTCCGGGCCGCGGTCGCCGCGTCGACCACTTCCTCCTCGATGCGTTCGTACTCTTCGGCGCTGTACTCGTCCGGATCGTCGAAGGCGTCCGCCGGCGGCAGCGGAGTCCGGTCGTCGACCGGGATCCGGCCCGCGATCAGATCGGCCCGCCGTGACGCGAGTCGGTCACGACGGCGCTGCAGACTCCGCAGCACCGCGTGGGTGCTCGACGCGAGCCTGCGCTGCAGGACGGTGAGCGCGAATCCGACCGTTCGTCGTTTCGGCGAGTCCGGAGAACTCTGAGCGCGGTTCATCTCGACACGCACGTACTGGGTCACGGCCTCGTACAACTCGGCCTCGCCGTCCGACAACTCGTAGGGGACGGTCTCGGCGATGCGTTCGGGGAAGAGGGGGCGGCCCTCGAACGTCAGCAGTTCTTCCTTCACCATCCGCCGCATGAGCCCGGACGTGTCGGCCACGGCATCCGACTGCGGCCGGCCGGCGAACCGGTCCTCGTCGAGCAACGAGAGGAAGAGCTGGAAGTTGTCGTCGTTGCCCGCGTGCGGTGTCGCGGTCATCAGCAGCAGATTCCGGGCGACGCCGCCGAGGACGCGGCCGAGCTTGAACCGCTCGGTCTCCCGGACCTCGCCGTCCCAGCCCTGCCATGACGCGGACATGCGGTGCGCCTCGTCGACCACGACCAGGTCCCATTCGCTGACTTCGAGATGCGCGACGAGGTCGGGATCACGCGCCAGCTGATCCATGCGCGCGATCATCAGCGGATGAGCCGGGAACGGATCGCCGTTCGGGCTCGCGTTGATGAGCTCGCGGGTCAAGAGGGTAGCGGTGATGCCGAACTTCACGGCCAGCTCGTCCTGCCACTGCTCGACGAGTCCGCCCGGCGCCACGATCAGCATGCGGGCGAGGTCGCCGCGCAGCAACAACTCCTTCGCGTACAGCCCGGCCATGACGGTCTTGCCCGCGCCGGGATCGTCGGCGAGGAGGAACCGCAGGGGAGTGCGCGGCAGGAGCTCGCCGTAGACCGCCCGGATCTGGTGCGGCAGCGGGGAGATGTCGCTCGTCCCGACGGCCGCCATCGGATCGTGCGCCCCCGTCATCGAGATGCGGAGCGCCTCGGTCGCCAATCGGAAGGCTCGCGGGTCGGCATCGAACGTCCAGGATCGCTCGAAGTCCTCCTCGACGACGATCGACGCGACGTCGTCGGCGAACAGCATCTCCTCGCGTACGCCGAGACGGTCGTCGCGCACGACCACCGTCGCCGCCGTACCGTTGGGGGTCACCGCGACGAGCTGGACCGGTTCACGCCAGCGCCCCGACAGTCGTTGCCCGGGACGGAGATCGGAGAGGGAGCCGAGGATCATGTGCACACTTTAGTGGGCACGTCGGACAAATCGGGGACCGAGTCCCCGCGGTACGAGCTACTTCCGCCCGAACCAGCGACGCTTCTTCGGCTGGGGTTCGCTCTCGGGTGCCTCCCACTCGGGGAACTCCTCGCCGACGAACTCCAGCGACAGCACGGTCTTGTCCGCGTCGACCTGCGACGGCGCATGGTGCGCGACGATCTCCGCGGTCTCGGTGGCGCCGAGTGTGTCGCCGTCGCCGATCACCGGACCGTTCTCGAGGAGATAGATCGCCGTGTTGATGATGCGGCCGAAGGTGTCCTCAGCCGACTCGTGCGACTGCACGATCTCGACGTCGGGCAGCCCGAGCATGTCGAGGCCGCGCGTATGGCCGGTCATGACACCGTCGGGCCGCGGTGCGACATTGAGGGCGACCCACGCGGGGAGCATCGGTTCCGGCAGCGTCTCGATCGCCAGGTCCCGGAAGAGGGGCGGCAGGATCACGTGGTTCGCGCTGCCGAAATAGACGGCGACGACGGTCTCCGACAGGCCGACCGCGGCGGCGATCACCTTCGACAGCAGTGCGGCGTCCGCGAGGCCTTCGACGTGCGTGGTCTCCCGACCGGGGCGCAGGACGGAGACGATGGTGTGGGCGGCGTAGTCCGCGGGCGCAGGCGTCTGGTCCGGCCAGAGGCGGCTGTACGCGGCGATCTCGGTGAGATCGTCGCCGACGGGTTCGGGAGTGCCCAGCAGGATGATCTGCTGGTCGCCGTAGGTCAGCGACAGCGGGGAGGCTTCGGCGGTGCGCCTGCCTGCCGGCGCGTCGTCGACAGTCAGCAGCGCCGCGTCCAGATCGGGGAAGTCGCTCAGCATCTGCGTGGCGAGTCGCTCGCCGGTCAGGTCGGGATCGAGGCGGCTCTGAAACAGCATCGCGAGGCTGGGCACTGGAGTCTGGTCCTTCCGTGTGGGCGGGTGCGGGTGCTGACGGAGTTCCGACGGACGCGGAACCCCGTCAATCCTGCCATGTCGGGACGGTCGTGCCTGGACGGTCGTGCCCGAACGCGAAGAAGCCCGCCGGAATCCGGCGGGCTTCTTCGATGGTGCGCGATACAAGGATTGAACTTGTGACCTCTTCCGTGTCAGGGAAGCGCTCTCCCACTGAGCTAATCGCGCGGGTATTGAATTCTGTCGGTGGAGGTGGCGACGGGAATCGAACCCGTGTGCACGGCTTTGCAGGCCGTTGCCTCACCACTCGGCCACGCCACCAGGTGAATTTCCGAGCGGATGACGGGATTCGAACCCGCGACCCTCACCTTGGCAAGG
>NZ_AEUD01000016.1 GCF_000192435.1 Gordonia neofelifaecis NRRL B-59395 | reverse complement strand
CCCCAGCGCCAGTCGTGGAAGGGGCAGGCGATGGAGTCGCCCTTGCCGGCGGCGGGTCGGCCGGCTGTCGGGCGGCACTGGGAGGTCGACCCAGACGACCCGATTGTGACCTGAATCGTATCGGGGGAGGGCGATTCCCGATCAGTGGAACGCGGGCCCTCGGTGCCGGCGGTTCAGTCGCGGTCGAGCAGCAGCTTGACCGTGAGCTCCATCCGGTTGGTGACATCAGTCGCCGATGCGCGCCGAGTGAGCCACTGCACCAGATTCGACATCCACACGTCCGAGATGACGCGGGCGATCGCGAGGTCCTGTGCTGACGGCTCGGCCTTCGGGTCGGAGTCGTCGATCATCGCGCCGGCCAACAGTCGGTCGATGATCGTGGCGACGCGATTGACCTCACTGGTCGCCGACGCGTCGGCGAACATGAACGCGCGGGTCATCGCCTCGGTCAGCAACGGATCCTTCTGCATGGCGAGGGTGATCATGTCGAGCACGAACCGCAGGCGCTCCACGGCCGTGTCGCCCAGGAGCACGTTGCGGTCGGCTCGCGACTCGACCTTCTCGAGTTCGCGCGCAAGGGCCGTCACGAGCAGGTGCACCTTCGACGGGAAGTAGCGGTAGAGGGTGCCGACGGCGACGTCGGCCTTATCGGCGACGGCCCGCATCTGGACGGCGTCGTATCCGCCCTTCGAGGCGAGTGCGAGGGTCGCGTCGAGGATGCGGCGACGGCGTTCGCGCTGTGCCGCCGATCCGACCTCGGCGCCGGACAGCTGAGCGGGCGCGGGCGGCGGTGCGGGCACGTCGGTCTCGGTCTTCGTCGTTCCCGCGCGTGCCATACGTTTCGTCTCCTGAAGTTGCGTCACGTCCACCGGCCGCCAGTTGGCAGCCGCCCTCCGATGGTGTACACCCAAAGGATATTAGAACAGGTTCTAATTGCCGGTACCAACAAAATCGCGGAGGAGTTCTCGGTGACAATCGCCACGTCAGCGGACCAAAGGGTCGTAAGTGACAGTATCGCCGCGTGGGCGCAGGCGCGGGAGGTTCGTTCGGCGGTTCGCGACGACCTCGATCGGTCGGGCGAATCGTGGCGCGGACTGTGGACGCAGATCGCGGATCTCGGGCTGTTCGCCGCGGGCGTCCCCGAGGGGGCGGGCGGTGCGGACGGCACCGCGGAGGACGTCGCGGTGATGTTCTCCGCATGCGGTGCTGAGCTGGTTCCCGGGCCGCTGGCGCCCACGATGGCCGCGGCATATGTGCTGGCCACCGAGGGGCAAGCGCTCGCCGACGAGGTGATGGCGGGGATCCGTCCGGTGGTCGTGCCCGCGACCGCGGTCGCCGAGTCCGCCGGGTTCGACGTGCGCTCCGGTGCCGTCGACCTCGGTCTGGTGCCCGCGTTCGTCGCCGATGCGCTGATCGCCGTGCCGCTCGGCTTCGACGGCGGCCCGGTCGGCTGGCGGGTGGTGGATGCGGCGTCGGTGTCGGTCACCGCCGAGGCGGTCGACGGTCCGCTCGACGGCACCGCGATCCCGGCCCGCGTCTCGATCAGCGGGTTGTCGGAGTCGACGACGGTGCCGCTGCGCGACGGCGAGCTGTTCGTGGCACTGCTCCACGCGGGTGTGGTGGCGTACCAGGCGGGCGTCGCCGCCCACGTGCTCGACGTCGCGGTGGACTACGCGAAGGTGCGCACCCAGTTCGGTGCGCCGATCGGTTCGTTCCAGGCGATCAAGCAGATCTGCGCCGACATGCTGTGCCGCAGCGAGCAACTCGGCGCCGCAGCGTGGGATCTCGCACGTGCGCTCGACGACCTCCGAGCGGAGGAGAGCGGTGCGGGCCGGGCTCAGGTGGAACTGAGCAGGCTCGCCGGCGCGGTGCTCACCGCGGACCTCGCTCCGGAGAACGCGAAGGACGCCATCCAGGTGCTCGGCGGCATCGGATTCACCTTCGAGCACGACGCGCATCTGTACTTGCGGTCGGCGCTGGCCGCCCGCATGCAGCTCGCCGCGGGGGAACCGCAGCGGGCTGCGCTGGCCGAGCTCGGGCGCTCGGGCGGTCGGCGCGAGTTCTCGCTCGACCTGCTCGAGGCGGAGAGTCGTCGTCCGGAGATCGCCGCGACCGCCGACGCCATCGCGGCGGCCGCTCCGGAGCAGCAGCGGGCGGAGCTCGCGCGCACCGGATTCCTGGCGCCGCACTGGCCGGAGCCGTACGGACTCGCCGCCGATCCGGCCGTGCAGCTGCTGATCGACGCCGAGCTGGACCGCGTGGGCGTGGTCCGGCCCGACCTGGTGATCGCCGGCTGGGCGCTGCCGACGATTCTCGAACACGGCACCGACCTGCAGCGCGAGAAGTTCGTCGCGCCGACGCTCGCGGGCGATATCCGCTGGTGCCAGCTGTTCAGCGAGCCGGAGGCGGGCAGCGATCTCGCGTCGCTGCGCACCCGGGCGGTCCGCACCGACGGTGGGTGGCTGCTGACCGGTCAGAAGATCTGGACCTCCGAGGCGCACATGTCGCAGTGGGCTGTCTGCCTGGCGCGGACCAACCCCGACGTGCCGAAGCACAAGGGCATCACCTACTTCCTGGTCGATATGGCCGCGGCAGGCATCGACATCCGCCCGCTGCGCGAGCTGACCGGCCGGGCGATGTTCAACGAGGTCTTTCTCGACAACGTCTTCGTGCCGGACGAGATGGTCGTCGGCGACGTCGACAACGGCTGGCGGCTGGCGCGCACGACGCTCGCGAACGAGCGCGTCGCCATGGGCGGATCGGGTCTCGGCAAGGAGGTCGACGCCCTGCTTCATCAGCTCGACGCGGCGGCCGCGGAGCTGAGCCAGGCGCAGACGCTGCAACTCGGGCGGATCATCGCCGACGCCCACATCGGGCGGGTGCTCGATGCCCGGTCGGTGGCCCAGCGACTCAGCGGCACGGACCCGGGGGCGACCTCGAGCGTGCGCAAGCTGATCGGCGTGGTGCACCGGCAGTCGGTCCCGGAGTTCGCGACGGACCTGCTCGGCTGTGACGGACTCGGGGCGAGTTCGGCGACGGGTCTGCTGCTGCTGAATCGTTGCCTGTCGATCGCCGGCGGCACCACGCAGATCCTGAAGAACGCTGCGGCTGAACGAATTCTAGGTTTGCCCCGCGGATGATCGGGATCTGTGCCAAGAATGAATAGAAAATCCCAGGACATCGGCGCGATGTGACGCCGGTCTCTGGTGGTCTGTTAAACTAGAACAAGTTCTAATAATGCTGAGGAGGAACCGGGTGGATTTCAGCCTGGAACCCACCGCTGCTGCGGTCGGGGACGTCGCCGACGAGGTGATGCGACGACTGCAGCCGGACTGGGAGAGCAAGTTCACGCTCGATGACGGCGGTTTCGACCACGCCGCTTGGAAGGCGATGGCCGGGGCCGGTGTCACGGTGCTGCCGCTGCCGGAGTCGCTCGGCGGCGATTCGCTGCCGATCGATGCGCTGGTGCCGCTCGTGACGCGCGCCGGGCACGATGCTGTCGTCGCGCCGCTGATCGGGACGCTGGTGTCGGGTCTGCTGCTGGCTCAGGCGCCCGCCGCGGTCGTGCACGGGCGCGGCATCGCCGAAGGCGGCTGGCATGCCGTCGCGATCGGCGAACCGCATCGCGCGCTGGGCGAGACGCTCGCCGTCACCCTGACACCGGCCGCGAACGGTGCGCGCCTCGACGGCGTCAAGACCGGTGTGCTGGCCGCCGACGGCGCCGCGGGCCTCGTGGTGGTCGCCGACGCGGGTGTCGCGATCGTCGCCCCGGACGCACCCGGTGTCACCGTCACTCGCACCCCCAGTTCGTCGGGGTGGGGCGAGTACACGGTCGTCTTCGACGGCGTCACCGTGTCGGCCTCGGACATCCTCTCCGACGATCCGCGCGCCGCCGTCGACGCCTACCGTGCACTGCTCGCGGCGTTCGCCGACGGGCTGGTGGCCGGTGCGATCAAGCGCACCGCCGAGCACGTCTCCACACGTCATCAGTTCGGCAAGCCGATCGCCGCGTTCCAGGCCGTCGGCCAGCAGCTCGCCGACGTCTACGTGGTCTCGCGGACCATGAACCTGGTCGCCACGGCGGCCGCGTGGAACCTCGCGAGTGGCTTGGACGCCGAGGCGGACCTGGCGACCGCCATGTACTGGGTGTCCGCCGAGCTGCCCGCCACGCTGCGCACCATGACGCATCTGCACGGTGGCGTCGGCGTCGACGTGACCTACCCGCTGCACCGCTACTTCTCACTGGTCAAGGACGTCGCGCGACTCGCGGGCGGCGCTCACGCCACCCTCGACGTGCTGGCCGACGAGACCGTCCCGGCCGGACAGGAGGCCCTCGCATGTTCGTAGCCTTCACCGAAGAGCAGATCGCGCTGCGCGATGAACTGCGCAGTTACTTCACCGGGCTGATCAGCCGGGACGAAGAGATCACCATGCGCACCGAGCGTCACGGGCCGACCTACCGCAACGTGATCGCCCGCATGGGCGCCGACGGCCGGCTCGGCGTCGGCTGGCCGAAGGAGTTCGGCGGCAAGGGGTTCGGCGAGATCGAACAGCAGATCTTCACCAACGAGGCAGTGCGGGCCGACGTGCCGCTGCCTTCGGTGACGCTGCAGACCGTCGGCCCGACGTTGCAGCGGTACGGCACGCAGGAGCAGAAGGACTTCTTCCTTCCGAAGATCCTCGCGGGCACCGTTCACTTCGCCATCGGGTACACCGAGCCCGACGCGGGTACCGACCTCGCCTCGCTGACCACACGGGCGGTCGTCGATCCGGCCACCGGCGACTACATCGTCAACGGCCAGAAGATCTTCACCACCGGCGGTCACGACGCCGACTACATCTGGCTGGCCTGCCGTACCGATCCGGACGCTCCGAAACACAAGGGCATCTCGATCCTGATCGTCGACACCAAGGATCCGGGTTTCAGCTGGACGCCGATCATCACCGCGGACGGTGCGCATCACGTCAATGCGACCTACTACAACGACGTCCGCGTTCCCGCGAGCATGCGAGTCGGTGAAGAGGGCGACGGCTGGAAGCTGATCACCACGCAGCTGAACCACGAGCGGGTCATGCTCGGACCGTCGGGCCGCATCGGCGGACTCGAGGACCGCGTTCGCCGGTGGGCGGAGACCGCGCAGTTCGACGGGGCGCCGGTGATCGGGCAGCAGCGGGTCCGCCGCCTGCTCGCACAGATCGGTGCGTACGAGCGGCTCAACGAGTTGCTGAACTGGCAGGTCGCGTCGAACGGTGAGATCTCGATGGCGGACGCGGCAGCCACCAAGGTCTTCTCCACCGAGCGACTGCAGGTGATCTACCGACTGATCGACGACGTCGTCGGACACTACGGCGACTTCACCGAGCCGGTGACCGCCGAATTCGTCGAGTGGCTCGACATCCAGGCCAAGCGCAACGTGGTCATCACGTTCGGCGGCGGCGTCAATGAGGTCATGCGCGACATGATCGGCACGGCGGGCCTGGGCCTGCCCCGGATGAAGCGATAGAGGAGCGCGATGACAGTCACCGTCACCGAGCAGTCGGCGCCGGAGCAGATCCGCGCCGCCGCCGACGAGATCGCCGCGCGCGGCGCGAGTGCGCCCCGGGCCGGGCGCGATCCCATCAACCAGCCGATGATCAACAACTGGCTGGAGGCGATGGGCGACGACAACCCGATCTATGTGGACGACGACGCCGCCCGCGCGGCAGGCCACCCCGGTGTGGTCGCGCCGCCGGCGATGGCACAGGTCTGGACCATGCGGGGCCTGCACGGGGTCCGCACCGACGACGACCCGCTGGGTCTGGCGACCGAGCTGTTCGACCAGGCCGGCTACACCTCGGTGGTCGCGACCAACTGCGACACGGTCTATCACCGCTACACCCGTCCGGGTGAAGAGGTGACTATCTCTTCCGAGCTGACACAGGTGGTCGGGCCGAAGCAGACCGCGCTCGGCGAGGGCTGGTTCTTCACGACGCGCAACACCTGGAACGTCGGCGACGAGACGGTCGCCGAGATGGACTTCCGGATCCTGAAGTTCCGTCCGGCCGCCAAGGACGCTCGCGGCGCCGACGACGCTCCGGCCGAGCAGTTCGAGGGACTCGACCCGACCCGGCTCATCCGGCCGTCGTCCTCGCGCGACACCGCCTTCTTCTGGGACGGCGTGGCCGCGCATGAGCTGCGGATTCAGCAGGTGCAGGACGGTTCGCTCCGGCATCCGCCGATCCCGGCCACCTGGACCGAGCGTGGAGACGACGGCGAGTTCGCGGGGACCGACTACGTGGTCGCCGCGGGCTCCGGCACCGTCTACAGCTACGTGGTGCACCATGCGCCGCGCGTGCCGGGTCGTGAGCTGCCGTTCGTCGTCGCTCTCGTCGAACTCGACGAGGGCGTGCGGATGCTCGGCCAGCTGCGCGGCGTGGACCCGGAGTCGGTGACCATCGGAATGCCGGTGGAGGTGGAGTTCCTCGACTTCCCCGGAGACGACGACACCGGTGGTGCGCCGTGGTCGCTGTACGCCTGGCGTGCGAAGGAGGCACAGCAGTGACCGAGCAGATCATCTCCGACCGCGATACCGCGACATCGGCGGTCCAGGTCGGACAGACGTTGCCGCCGTTGGTGATCGACGCGCCGCCGACCTTCGTGGTGGCGACCGCACTGGCGACTCGCGACTTCCAGGATGTGCACCACGACCGTGACCTGGCCCAGCAGAAGGGCTCCAAGGACATCTTCGTCAACATCCTGACCGACACCGGGCTTGTGGAGCGCTTCGTCACCGACTGGGCCGGACCGCGTGCGCGGATCGGCGCCATCAAGCTGAAGCTCGGCGTCCCCTGGTACGCCTACGACACGCTGACGTTCACCGGCGAGGTGACCGACGTCGCCGGCGCCGAGGTGACCGTCGCGGTGACGGGTACCAATTCCCTGGGCAAGCACGTGATCTCGACGGTCACCTTCACGAGTGAGGCGGTGTGACGGTGGCTGATTCGACAGACCGCACCCTGTCCGGCAAGGCCGCGATCGCAGGCATCGGCGCCACGGACTTCTCGAAGAACTCGGGGCGCAGCGAACTGAGACTGGCCGCGGAGTGTGTCAATGCGGCGCTCGACGACGCCGGTCTGACGGCCGCCGACGTCGACGGCCTGGTGACGTTCACGATGGACACCAACATGGAGATCGCCGTCGCCCGCGCGACCGGCATCCCCGAGTTGAAGTACTTCTCGCGGATCCACTACGGCGGCGGCGCTGCCGCGTCGACCGTGCAGCAGGCTGCGATGGCCGTCGCGACCGGCGTCTGCGACGTGGTGGTGGCCTACCGTGCGTTCAACGAGCGGTCCGGCAATCGCTTCGGCCAGGTCAACGCGGCCGTCGCGAACCAGGAGAACTCCTCGGGTACGGACAACGCGTTCTCGTACCCGCACGGCCTGTCGACGCCCGCGGCGTTCGTCGCGATGGTCGCGCAGCGCTACATGCACGAGTACGGCGCCACGAGCGAGGACTTCGGCCGCATCGCGGTGGTCGACCGCAAGCACGCGGCGACGAATCCGAACGCCTTCTTCTACGGGAAGCCGATCACCCTCGAGGATCATCAGGCGTCGCGGTACATCGCGGAGCCGTTGCACCTGCTGGACTGCTGCCAGGAGTCCGACGGCGGTGTCGCGATCGTCATCGTGTCGCCGGAACGTGCCAAGGATCTGAAGCAGAAGCCGGTGACCATCGCCGGCGCCGCGTCGGGCAGCGGCAGCGACCAGTTCATCATGACCAGCTACTACCGGGACGAGTTGCCCGCGCTGGAGGAGATGGGGCTGGTCGGCAGGCAGCTGTTCGCGCAGTCCGGGCTCACGCCGTCGGACATCGACATGGCCGTCCTCTACGACCACTTCACGCCGTACACGCTCATCCAGCTGGAGGAGCTGGGTTTCTGCGGGCGCGGCGAGGCGAAGGACTTCGTGTCTCAGCCCGGTGCCCTGGAGGTCGGCGGCGCGCTGCCGCTCAACACGCACGGCGGCCAGCTCGGCGAGGCGTACATCCACGGCATGAACGGCATCGCCGAGGGCGTCCGCCAACTGCGCGGCACCTCCGTCAACCAGGTCGACGGCGCCGAGCGCGTGCTCGTCACCGCGGGCACCGGAGTGCCCACCTCCGGCCTCATCCTCACCGCCTGACCAACCGAACCGATCCGCCGGTTCCCCTCCCAAGGAGATCAAGAAAGATGAAGTTCAACCTCGCAGACGTCTTCGAGACCGTCGCCGACGCCGTTCCCGAGCGGGTGGTCCTCACCTGGGAGGGTCACGACTACACCTACGCGGAGCTCGATCGTCTCGCCAATCAGGTCGCGCATCACTTCGCCGCACACGGCGTCGGCAAGGACGACAACGTCGCGCTGTACCTGAAGAACAGCGTCGAACACGTGACCTCGCTCGTCGGCCTGATCAAGGTCCGCGCCGTGCCGGTGAACGTGAACTACCGCTACACGGACTCCGAGCTGGAGTACATCTTCGAGAACTCGGATTCGAAGGCGATCGTCGTCGAACTCCCGGAGCACCAGCGGAGCGTCGCGACCCTGATGGCGTCGCTGCCCGAGCTGCGCACCGTCTTCGTGATCGGCGAGGTCGTCGAGGAACTCACCGCCGCGGCTGCCGCGCTCGAGGGCCGCACCGTCGAGATCGTGGACTTCAACGGTTACATCGCGCGGTCCACCGAGCGCGATTTCGAGGAGCGCACCGGCGAAGAGCTGTACCTGATCTACACCGGCGGCACCACCGGCTACCCGAAGGGCGTCATGTGGCAGCACGACGACTTCTTCCGCAAGCCGATCTCGGGCGGCAACCCGTACGGTCCGCCGCGCGCCGACCTCGCGGAACTGGCCAGGGAGGTGCAGAACTTCCCGTCGATGTCCTTCCTGATCGCCGCGCCGCTGATGCACGGCGCCGCGTCGTACTCGCTGTTCACGTTCATCTCGCTCGGTTGCCGCCTCATCCTGGAGCGGGACTTCGACGCGGCCAGCATCGTCCGCAACATCGGCCGCGACAAGACCCAGATGATCCTGATCGTCGGCGACGCGATGGGCATGCCCTTGGCCGACGAGATGGAGAAGCAGAAGGACACTGCGGACTTCTCGACGCTGTTCTCCGTCACCTCAGGCGGTGCGCTGTGGAGCCAGAGCGTCCGCAACCGGATGCTCGCGGTGAAGCCGGATCTCCTGCTGCGCGACAACTTCGGGGCGTCCGAGTCGGGCAACGACGGCGAGATCAAGATGGACGAGAACGGTAACCTCATGGTCCCGCCGACCGACCGCATGATGGTCGTCGACGAGAAGTTCGAGAAGATCACCACCCCCAACGAAGTGGGTCACATCGCCCGCATCGGCAACATCCCGCTCGGCTACTACAAGGATCCGGAGAAGACCGCACGGACCTTCCCGACCCTCGCCGACGGAACTCGCATCTCGGTGCTGGGCGACATGGGCTACGTCCGTGAGGACGGCAGCATCATCTTCCTCGGCCGTGGCAGCCAGTGCATCAACACCGGCGGCGAAAAGGTCTACGCCGAGGAGGTCGAGGGCGCGCTGCACGGCCACCCGGCGATCGCCGACGCGCTCGTCGTCCCGGCTCCGGACCCGAAGTACGGCCAGCGCGTCGCTGCCGTCGCGTCGCTGAACGAGGGCTTCGACGAGCCGACCCTGGAAGAGATTCAGGAGCACTGCCGCAAGACCCTCGCCCGCTACAAGGTTCCGCGCACCGTCGTCTTCGTCGACGAGGTCAAGCGGACCCCGGCCGGCAAGGCGGATTACAAGTGGGCGAAGGCCACGGCAGCTGAGGAGAGCGCCAGCGTCTAGCACTCGATCAGCGAGATCATCCTGGAGGACCCTCACGCTGCCGCCGTCGGCGCCGGCGTGAGGGTCCTTCTCGCGTGTGACCGGATTGGCTCCGGTGCGTGCCGGGGTCGATCCGGATCGGCCGGCGGGCGGAACCACGGATGACGGTCGTGCCCGATGAAGACCTGCCACTCGCTCTGGTGAATCTGGACGTGGTGCATCCGGCACAGGAGGACGCAGTTGTCGACGGCGGTGTCGCCGCCTTCCGACCACGGGATGCAGTGGTGCGCGTCGGTCCACGAGACGGGACGCCCGCAGCCGGGAAAGGCGCAGCCGCGGTCTCGGGCCTCGAGTGCCTTCCGGATCGCGACGGTCACCAGCCGATGCTCGCGTCCGACGTCCAGCGGCGCCGAGTCCCCGTCTACGACAACGCGTCTCATCGCTGACTCACAGAGCACCAGACCGGCGGTTGCGCTCGACACCGGGCCGGTGAAACCGAGGGAGGCGACGTTCGACCCGGTCCGATCGGTCACCGGATCGTTCGGGGCGGAAGAATGAGCGGCGTCGGCTCCACGTGCCGGGACGATCAGGGTGACGTGGGGGAGCGCCCCGCCTGCTACGGGGCGCTCGCGCTGAGCCAGATAGCTGCGGACGATCTGCCCGAACGCGTCGGCCCGCCGCTGCCCGGCGCTCCGCGGGTCGCGTGACCCGTCGGGCAGCGGAGTCGGTTTGCAGAGCGTATCGAGCGCCTGGCTGAGCTCCTCCCCGGTCAGCGCATCCACGTCGAGCGTCGCCACGGTCCGACCGTCGGGTCCGGTCGTCAGAGCCATCTCGTTCAGTTCGGTGTTCTCGGCGATCGGAACGGTGCTCGGATCGGCTTCATCGGGGGCGGGCGCCCATTCGATCGCGAGTTCGCGTGCTCTGCGGTCGATGTCGGCGGGAGTGGTCTGGACGGTGAGCCGTCGGGCCAGATCTGCGCGGACCCGCTGGTCCAGCGGAATGCGCTTCTCTACGAAGGCGACGCCTCGCCCGACCGCGTCGACGTGTTCGACGGATACTCCGCCGATCCGGGCTTCCCGCGTGAGCTCGGGCAGCGAGTCTGCGGCTGACCCAACCCTCGCGAGTCGCAGCGCGACCGAAGGTGCGTGTCCGAGCTGTTTGAGCATGTCGGTGGCGGACTTGAGGTGTTTGCGGCGCGGTACTCCCGACCGATCGGCTGCCGCCGTGACGCCGGCGAGCGCGGTGGTCGTCAGGTTGAGCACCCGGGTGAGTTCGACCATCAGGTCGAGCAACTCCCTGTCGTCGGCTCCGAGTCGGGACCTTCCGGCCAGTAGGCGAGCGGTCTCGCTCTCCGGCGCGAGCTCGTCGCACAGATGATCGGCGAACTTCTTGGCAGCTATGACTACAGACATCGGCTTCCTCCTCCTTGTCGTGAGGGCTGTTCCAGTCGGGTCTCGGGGTCGCCGAGAGCCTGGCCGGTCAGCGGTTGGTGCATGCCGGGTCGGCGGCATACGCGAGGCCGGGCAGTGGTGCCGGCGGGTCGGGCTGGTGCGAGACGGGGCCGTCTCCCCGGGCTCCGGCTCTGGATCGTCCAGGTCCTGTCACGACCCGTCGTGCGTCAGATGCACGACGTCGGTTGATCCGCAGTTCTTCGCCGGCCGGAATCCACCCGGATGAGGAGCGGCCCGTCTCGCGATGCCGTCGCGGTGCACACCCTGGCGTCCCCGGCTGTGCCGTGGGCGTAGTAGGTGTCGCCGTGCGCCGCGACGCGCTATGAAGTTCACTCGAACTCGATACCGCCTCCGTGAACACCGGGGGCCTCTCCGTCATGTTCTAACAGATATGATATAGATCACCTCTGACAAGAACGGGAGTGCGAACCGTGGCGGAACTGAATGGTGCCGCCGGGATCTCCTCGAATGGTCCGTCACCCGAACACCTCCATGCCGCGATCAACCCGGACGGCGCGAGCGGTGGACCGCTACTGTTCAAGTCACTGACAATGTGATCGCCGCGGGGTGATCGCCCTGAATGAATGGACCCGTCATGCGTATTCGGTATCTCCTGATCGCGCCGCTGGTCGCGGGCGTCGCACTGCTCTCCGCGTGCAGCGGCGACGACAGCAGCAACACCACCTCGACGGAGACCGCGTCCAGTGCGGCGACCAAGGTCTACCTGGGAATCGTGAAGACCTCCGGCGCGTCGTATTCGAGCGACGACGCGGCGATCGCCGCAGGCAAGCAGGCCTGTTCAGACCTGTCTTCGGGCAAGTCGATGGTCGACGTCGTCGACGGCATGAGCTCGGAGGCCGGCGGCAAGGGCCAGGCCGCGGCCATCGTCGGCGCTGCGATCCCGGCGTTCTGCCCCGACCAGAAGGACAAGATCCTGCCGAGCCAGTTGCGTCCGAGCAGCTAGCCTCAGTCCGGCAACACGGCCCGCTGCCGCAGCGTTCCGTCGCCGGTCAACTCCACTACCGTGTCGAGTCCGAGCTTCGACAGGAACGGGTGATCGTGGCTCACGACGATCAGTGCGCCACGGTAGGCGCGCAGCGCGTCGACGAGTTGTTCGACGCTGGTCACGTCGAGGTTGTTCGTCGGCTCGTCGAGGATCAACACCTGCGACGGCGGATCTGCGAACAGCAGCTTGGCCAGGCACACGCGGAAGCGTTCGCCACCGGACAGAGTCGACACCGGGCGATCCACGGCCGCACCGCGTAACAGCAGGCGCGCCAGGTGATTCCGGATCAGGCCGGGCTCGGCGTCGGGTGCGACCGTCTTGACGTTGTCCAGCGCGCTAGCCTGCTCGTCCAATCCGTCCAGGCGCTGCGGAAGGAAGCCCGCCCGCTCGGTGAGCAGCAGTCCGCGCGGCCGCCCGGGGGTCGGTTCGGCACCGGACACCATCTGCTCGATCAGCGTGGACTTGCCCGCACCGTTCGGTCCGACGACCGCCACGCGCTCGGGCCCCTGCACGACCACCGTGCGCTCGCCGTCGGCGAACTCGGCGATGCGCCGACTGCGCGGCACGGCGGGATCGGGCAGGTCGAGGCTGATGTGGTCGTCGTCCCTCACCCGGGCGTCAGCGGCGTCGAGGGCGGCCTGGGCGGCCTGCACCTTCTGATCCATCGTCGTCCGCATCGCGCCGGCGGAGCCCTGCGCGCTGTTCGCGAGCATTCCGGCCACGATGCGAGGGATGCCGCCGTCGCGCTGAGCCTTCTTGGCAGTGCGCTCGCGCCGGGCCAGTTTGGTCTCGGCTTCGACGCGCTGACGTTTCTCGGTCTTCAGCGTCTGCTGGGCGGTGCGGGCGGCTGCGACGGCGGCGGCCTGCTCCTGGTCGACGTGCGCCTTCCACTCGCTGTAGGGCCCGCCGAACGTGGTCAGCACGCCGTCGTGCAGTTCGGCCGTCGCATCCATGCGCTCGAGGAGTTCGAGGTCGTGGCTGACGACGACGAGAGCACCGGGCCAGTCGTCGATCATCTCGGCCAGTCGTGCACGCGTGGGTCGATCCAGATTGTTGGTCGGCTCGTCCAGCAGCGTGATCGCGGTGCGGCGCAAGCGAAGTCCGACGACCGCGATCAACACGGCCTCGCCACCCGACAGTTCCGCGACGCGTCGGTCGAGGTCGGCGGCGGAGAAGCCGAGACGGTCGAGCGCCTCGTCGGCACGGGCCTCGATGTCCCAGTCGTCTCCGATGACGTCGAAGTGCGCCGGATCGGCGTCTCCCGATTCGATGGCACGGAGGGCCGCGAGCACTCGATGAATGCCGAGCAGCTCGGCGACTGTCGCCTCCGCGGCGAGGGTGAGAGTCTGCGGCAGGTAGCCGACGTCGCCGGCGGTGTCGATGTGCCCGGCCGTCGGTGTCAGCAGACCCGCGATCAATTTCAGCAGCGTGGATTTGCCGGAACCGTTCCGGCCGACGAGACCGGTGCGGCCGGACCCGAACGATCCGTCGACGTGTGACAACGCCGTGCTTCCGTCGGGCCAGGAGAAGGAGACCGCGTGCAGGGTCACGCAGGATTCGTTAGACATGGAGTGCTCGTTTCGAGGATGCCGTGCGGAGTAGACGCGCAGACGGCGGGCGGGAAGAAGACACACTGGTGCCGGACTAACCGGCGTCAGGTCCTGTCGACCTCGATCTCGCACTCCATGCCGACGACGCTACCCGGGATGCCGGGTCGGCGCATCCCGATAACGGTGCCGCCGTCGACTACGCCCTATCGCCGCGTCGCGTACTCCCTCAGGAACGTCGCCTCGACGACGGCCATGTTCTCGATCTCGGTCGGATCGACGCTCTCGTTCGGGGCGTGGATCAGGCACTGCGGCTCTTCGACACCGAGCAGGAGGATCTCCGCGTCGGGATAGGTGTCGGCGAAGACATTGCACAGCGGAATGGAACCGCCCTGGCCCATCAACGTGACGTCGGTGCCGTACGCCCGGGACATGGCGTCCACCATGGTGTCGTACGCCGCGCCGGAAGTGGCCCCGGTGAACGGAGCGCCGTCGGCCTCTCGCTCGATCGAGACCTTCACGTGCCAGGGCGCCGCGTCGGTGAGGTGGGCGATCAGCGCGTCCTGAGCGAATTCGGCGTCGATCCCCGGGGGGACGCGGAGATTGATGCGCGCCCGAGCCTTCGGCACGATCGACGCCGACGACCCGACCACCGGCGGGCAGTCGATGCCGAGGACGGTCGCCGCCGGGCGCGCCCACACCATGTCGGACACGCGGCCGGATCCGAGAAGGTCGACTCCGTCGATCACGTTCGCGTCGTTGCGGAATGCGTCCGCCGGATAGTCGATGCCCGACCAGGTCGCGGTCGAATCCAGACCGGTGACCGTCGTGTTGCCGTCGGCGTCTCGCAGCGTGGCGAGCATCGCGATGAGTGCCGCGAGCGCGTCGGGCGCGGCACCGCCGAACATCCCGGAGTGCATGGCCGACGACAGCGCCTCGACGGTGACGACGATGTTCGCCATGCCCCGCAGGCTGGTTGTGAGACTGGGCTTTCCGACCGCGAAGTTGCCCGAGTCGCAGACCAGGATCGTGTCCGCGCGCAGCAGCTCCGGATGACGCGGAACGAAGTCCTCCATGCCGCCGGTTCCCTGCTCCTCGGAGCCCTCGCCGACGATGATGATGTTGACGGGAATGTCTCCGTCCAGGGCACGCAGTGCCGTCAGATGCATGGCGATGTTGCCCTTGCAGTCGGCGGCGCCGCGTCCGTACCACCGGCCGTCGCGCTCGGTCAGCGACCAGACGGGGGAGTCCCACTCGTCCTCGCCGAGCGGCGGCTGCACGTCGTGATGGAAGTAGAGCAGGACGGTCGGGGCGCCCTCGGGGCCGGCGCGGTGTCCGACCACCGCCTTGCTGCCGTCCGACGTCTCATGCGCATCCACGTCGGTGAAACCGAGCTCGCTGAACGCCGCTTTGAGCCAGTCGACCATCCTGTCGCACTCTTCCGGCGGCGACTGCTGGGGGTCGTGCACGGACCGGAAGCCGACCATCGTGGCCAGATCCTCGCGTGCCCGCGGCATCAGGCTGCGTACTCGTTCCCGCAACGCTTCGTCAGTCATCGCCATCCTTCGTCTCGATCTCGGTCATTGCGCGTATCGCTGTTCGGCGATGAAGTCCTGCACCGTCGACAGGTTGTCCGGGCAATACACCTGGACGATCAGCCGAAGGCCTTCGAAGACGTTCTCCTTCAGCAGGATCGGCCGGACGTAGAACTCGCCGCCGATGCCGATCTGAGTCTTGAGCTGCCCCAGGGCCGCTTTGCTGCCCGCGGTGGCGCACACGGTTCCGCCGTCCTCGCCGAGGACGGCGGCGACCTGATCCGCGTCGAGCGGGGTCGACAGACCGTTGGCCTGGTAGGCGGAGATCAACCGCTCCGCCTTCGCGACGGCCGCGTCGTTGTCGCGGTTGTAGTCCCACGCCGTGACCATCACGATGAGCAAGACGGCGAGGACGCCGCCGACCGTCCAGTAGATCGCCTTGGGGCTCATGCCGGCTCCTCCGTCGCGTCCTCTGCGGTTCGCCAGTTCGGTTTCCGGAGCGCGATCAGCGCCGCCGGGATGATCAGGCCCAGCAGTAGGATGCCGCCGCCGACGATGCCGACGAACAGCCACGGACTGCCGCTGCCGAACTGAGACGGTGGGACGAAGCTGATGCCGATGGCGGCGATCGAGGCGATGAAGCCGACGCCGCACAGCAGTGGCAGGGCAGGGGCGCGGTAGCCGCGCGGGTGGTCGGGCGCGATCTTGCGCAGGCGGTAGGCGGCGATGAACAGCCACAGGTAGACCAGCAGGTACACCGACGTGGTGATCGTCATGAAGATCCAGTAGGCGTTGGACACCGCGGGGACCAGGGCGAACAGCAGCGCCAACAGCGTCGTCACCCAACCCTGGACCACGAGGATGTTCTGCTGCACGCCGACCTTGTTGGTCTTCTGGAAGTACGGCGGCAGGTAACCGCCGTCCTTGGCGACCAGCAGCAGGCTCTTGGACGGTCCCGACAGCCACGTCATGAAGCCGGCCAGCGAGGCGATCACGATGGCCAGGCCGACGAGCGGAACCAGCCAGCCCATCCCGAAGTGACCGAAGACGACGGAGAAGGCCTGCATCACGCCTGCGGTCAGACTGATCTGCTCGGACGGCACCACCCAGGAGATGGCCAGCGGCGGCAGGATGAGGATCACCAGCACGAGCACGACCGCGAGGAACATCGAGCGCGGGAACTGTCGGCCGGGATCCTTGAGCTGGTTGACGTGGACCGCGTTCATCTCCATGCCCGAGTACGCGCCGAAGTTGCTGACGATGAGGACCACGCTCGCGATGCCCGTCCATGCCGGGAAGAGATGACTGCCGGTCATCGGCGCCGCCGAGGGATTGCCCTGCAGCAGGAAGACGATGCCGAGGATCACCAGCAGGGCGCCGGGGATCAGCGTGCCGACGAGCACACCGCTGGACGCGAGTTTGGCGATCACGCCGATGCCGCCGCGTAACGCGAGCAGCACCCCCGCCCAGTAGACGACGATGATCACCACCGCAGTGAAGACGCCGTTCGACGCCAGCTCGGGGTTGATCACGTACGCGAGCGTGCTCGCGACGAACGACAGCAGCGTCGGATAGTAGAAGATCGTCATCGCGAACTGGTGCCAGGCGGCGGCGAATCCCATGTTCGGCGAGATGCCCTCGGTGACCCACCGGTACACACCTCCCGACCATCCGGACGCCAACTCCGCGGACACCAGTGCCGTCGGCACCAGGAAGACGATTGCGGGCAGGACATACAGGAAGACGCACGCGAGTCCGTAGACGGCCATCGTCGGCGCCGGGCGGAGGCTGGCCACCGATGAGACGGTCATCAGCGCCAGGGCCGTCCAGGTGATGTAGTTGGTCCTCGGCATCGCCGCGGTCGATGTCGTCGATTCGGTTGCGCCTGCGGCTGATTCGTCTGCCATTCGATTACCTCTCGGGGCATCTCACGTCTGAGAAGAGCATCGGCAGGAGCTCGCGACCACGCGGAGGCAGTGCTCCTGCGAGAAGCTTAGAACGCATTCGTCGCGGTGGTGGAATGTTGTCGTTCTCGGGCGAGATCGCCTGTTCGCCCGGGCCTTACGAGTCGGTGGGCGGCTGGAGCGCCGGAAACCAGATGTCGGTGAGGACGTCGGCGGCGCGGTCGGGCGCGAACTCGATGGTGCCCTGCACCGTCGACCGCATGAAGTAGCGCTCCAACTGCGTGACCAGCAGTTCGACGCGGAAGCGGGCCTCGTCGTGCCGATCCGCGGGCCACCGCGCGAGATAGTCGGGCATCGCGTCGGTGAGAGCCGTGATGGATTCGCGCCCGACTCTCCGGAACTCGGGTTCCACCTGAAGGGCCTCGTCCCACGCGGGCAGGATATCGCGGTTGGCGGCGAACCATTCGAGCGCGCGTTGGATCCAGCCGGTGAAGGCCTGGCGTGAACCGTCGCCGAGCACCTCGTCGAGATCGCCGTACACGGAGGCGGCGCGCTGCTCCATCGTCTCCGCGCTGATCTTCGCCAGGACGTCCATCTTGTTGGCGAAGTGCAGGTAGAAGGTGGCGCGACTGCAGCCGACCTCGCGGGTGATGTCGTCGATCGTCACGTTCGCGTAGCCCCGCTCGACGAACATCTCCTGCGCCGCTTCGAGAAGCGCCAGCCTGGTGCGACGCTTCTGTTCGTCCCGCAGATTCGGTCGCGACGGTGCGACGGTGTCCTCCCGCATGTGCACCATGATGCGCGCCCGTCACTCAATAGACAAGATGATCATTCACTAGACAGGCGTCAGTGGAGTGCCTATCGTGGTCATCGTGTGATGGCCGACACAGGGTTCGGTCACGAGTTGAGAGGAGACGTCTCATGGCCGATAAGCGGGTCGCCATCATCGGTGCGGGATGCTCGGGCTTCACCACCGCGAAGCGCTTGAAGGACAACGGGATCGACTACGACTGCTTCGAGATGTCGGACGACGTCGGCGGCAATTGGTACTACGACAACCCGAACGGGATGTCGTCGTGCTACCAGTCGCTGCACATCGACACCTCCACCACGCGCCTGGAGTTCGACGACTTCCCGGCGCCGAGCGACTGGCCGCACTTTCCGCACCACTCGCTGATGCACCAGTACTTCCGCGACTACGTCGACGCATTCGACCTGCGCGATTCGATCTCGTTCAACACCGCGGTCGAGAAGGCCGAGCGCAAGCCGGGCGGCGGATGGCGCCTGACGCTGAGCACGGGTGACACCCGCGAGTACGAGGCGCTGGTCGTCGCGAACGGGCACCACTGGAATCCGTTCATGCCCGAGTATCCGGGAACCTTCGACGGTGAGATCATCCACAGCCACAACTACCGGAGTCCGTTCGAACCGGTCGACATGCACGGCAAGCGGGTGCTGGTGATCGGCATGGGCAACTCGGCGCTCGACATCGCCTCGGAACTGTCGAATCGAACAGTCGCCGACCACGTCTGGGTATCCGCGCGCCGCGGCGTCTGGGTGCTGTCGAAGTACCGTGGAGGCAAGCCCGCCGACAAGATGATGATGCCGCCGTGGATGCCGAAGAAGCTGGGGCTGGCGATCGCACGGCGGTCGATCAAGAAGTCGCTCGGCAACATGGAGGACTACGGTCTGCCGAAGCCGGACCACGAGCCGCTGTCGGCGCATCCGTCGGTCAGCATCGACTTCCTCGCGAAGTCGGGGTCGGGCGATCTGACGTGCGTGCCCGCGGTGCAGCGCCTCGACGGCGACGGGGTGATCATGACCGACGGCAGCCGGATAGAGGTCGACGTGATCGTCATGGCCACCGGCTACCGGATGGCCTTCCCGTTCTTCGACGACCCGTCGCTGCTCCCGGACTCCGAGCACCGCTATCCGCTGTTCAAGCGCATCGTCCATCCCGACGTCGACGATCTGTACTACGCGGGGCTCGCGCAGTCGTCCCCGACGATCGTGAACCTGGCCGAGCAGCAGAGCAAGCTCATCGTCGACCATCTGCAGGGCGACTACGCCCTCCCGTCGCCGCGGGAGATGCGCAAGGCCATCGCGGAGGACGAGCGCAAACATCTCGGCCAGTACTACAGCGCGCCGCGGCACACCATCCAGGTCGACTTCGCCCGCTACAAGCTCGATCTCCTCGCCGAGATCGAGGCCGGCCGCGAGCGCGTCAAGCAGCCGGTCGGTGCCAAGTGACCGTCAGCCGGGCGAGCGTCGACGGAACTTGCACGGCCGCTTTCGATCCGGTGCGCGATCTCTTCGCGGCCAAACTCGAGGCGGGTGACGAGGCCGGTGCCTCGCTGTGCGTGATGTCCGGCGGCGAGGTGGTCGTCGACCTCTGGGGCGGCGTCGCGGACGTCGAGTCGGGGCGGTCATGGGAACGGGACACCCTGGCCAACACCTACTCGCTCACGAAGACGATGACAGCGCTCGCCGTGCTCGTGCTGATCGATCGCGGCCTCGTCGACCCGGACGCGCCGGTCGGGCGGTACTGGCCGGAGTTCGCCGCGGGCGGCAAGGGCGGCGTCCTTGTCCGGCACCTGCTCGGACACACCAGTGGTCTGTCGGGGTGGGATGAGAAGGTGTCCATCGACGACGTCTACGACCAGGAGGCAGCCGCGGCGCTGCTCGCCGCGCAGGAGCCGTGGTGGACGCCGGGCGACGGCTCGGGGTATCACGCGATCACCTTCGGCACCCTGCTCGGCGAGCTCGTGCGGCGGGTCACCGGGACCACGCTGGGAGAGTTCTTCGCCGCGGAGATCGCGCGTCCGCTCGGGGCGGACTACCGGATCGGCGTGGTCGACGAGGATCCGGTGCGGTTCGCGTCGATGATCGCGCCGACGTCGACCTTCGACTACGCGTCGCTGCCCGCCGACAGCCTGCTGCTGCGCACCCTGCTGAACCCGGCGTTCCCGCCGTCGATCACGACCGACGCCGGCTTCCTCGCCGCGGAGCTGGGCGCGGCCAACGGCCAGGGCAATGCGAGGTCGGTGGCGCTGGTGCAGTCGATCGTGTCCGGCGGCGGTGTCGCCGGGGCTAGACGGTTCCTGTCGGCGGAGACCGTCGATCGGATCTTCGAGGTCCAGTCCGACGGCGTCGACCGGGTCCTCGGGGTACCCGTGCGCTTCGGCCTCGGGTGGGGTCTGCCCGGTCCGGCCATGCCCGGGGTGCCCGAGGGGCGCGTCTGCTGGTGGACCGGTTTCGGCGGCTCGGTCGTCGTGTCGGACGTCGACCGCGATCTCACGGTGGCCTACGTGATGAACAAGATGTCGGCCAAGCTGGTCGGGGCCCCGAATCCGAACGAATACCTGGCCGCCGTCTACAACTGCCTGTCGTAGACGGCGGAGCGGTTGCCTGAGGCGACTACCGGCCGGCGTCGCGCGAGCCCGGTGTCTCCGCGGCGACCGCGGCCGCGTTCACCTTCGTCAGGACCGTGTGAAGCTCTTCGAGCAGTGCGAGGTCGCCCCCGAGTGCGTCGACCACCTGCGGCGGAATGGCGAGCGCCTGCTCTCGCAGGGCCGTCCCGGTCTGCGTCAGGTGGATCTCGACGCTGCGTTCGTCGTCGTCGCTGCGCCGTCGCTCGATGACCCCGTCGGACTCCAGTCGTTTGAGCATGGGCGACAGGGTTGCGGAGTCGAGTTGCAGTAAGCCGCCGATGTCCTTGACCGGTAGTGGCGCGTGCTGCCAGAGAGCCAGCATCACCAGGTACTGGGGATGGGTCAGGCCGAGCGGTTCGAGGAGGCGCCGGTACACGCGGAGTACCGAACGATTCGCCAGGGCGAGCGCGAAGCAGACCTGACGTTCGAGCAGCAGTGGGTTCCCGGGGATCTCGGTCATGTCTCGAGTCTACGGCGAAGTAGATCGTGCACTATTGAAACGGCAATTGCATCGTGCAATAGTGAATAGCGCACGATCTATACGGAGGTAGTGGAAATGAGCGGTCGTCCGAATCCGGTCCAGTGGGTTGTCTACGCCTACGGCGGAACGCTGCCCGCAGACAAGCGCGAATGGGTCCGCAACGACCTCACCGGACGAACCGCGACGCTTCGTCACCTGTTCCGCGCGCAGTTCTGCTTCACGCCGCTGTATCTGGTCATGTTCTTCGCGTTCGACGGTGAGGTCTGGATCCGCGGTCTGATGGTGCTGCTCGCAGTGTTGCTGGCGCTGATCTTCTCGGCCGCCTACATGGACCAGAACCGCGTGCTGCGACTGCGCAAGCACGACCTCGGGCACTCGCCGCTGACTCAGCGCCAGCAGATTCGCGCGGATCGGGAGAAGGTTCGCTACGAGGCCGTGTATGCCGAGCGGCGGGCCTGACCGACTCTCACGCCGTCGTGAGGATGCCGTTCTCCACGGTGAACCACGCGCCGGGTGATCGGCAGGAGATCGAGTCGGTGTGGGGCACCGTGCAGGACAGGTCGCCGACGGTGATCCGGCTGTCGGACGGCAGTGGCTCGGCCGCGGTCGGAGTGCCTTCGAGGATGGTCGGCTCGGTGCCCTCGTCGGTCAGCACGACCGCGTTCGGCGGTCCCTCGAAGGTGTCGGCGCGGATGATCGGCGCATCCGCGGGATAGGGGGCACTGCAGGTGACGCGCTGCGGCAGTCCCGATGCCGCCGGCTCAAGAGTGCACTCGCGCAACGGATTCGACGCGTAGCTCCAGCGGAACCGGCCGGGGCTGCCTGCTACGGCATAGTCGTCGGGGTTCACCTCGTTCGCGTTCGGCGGCTGCCCCGTAGTGAGCGGCACCGACGTGATGACCACCGTCGACGTCCCGGCGGGCGAGGGAGTGATGGCCGAGAAACCGGCCGAGGCGTTGCGGCTCGGCGATGACGGATGATCGGATCCGCAGGCGGCGACGGAGACTGCGAGGACGAGGGCGATTGCTGCCGAGGTGATCGTCGAGCCGCACTTCATCTGTGCCCCCTGACGGCTCGGTGTCCCGAAGCTGTGATCACGCTGTTCTCGACTCTCTCGAGTCCGTAATCAGGTTACCCGCAGGTGCCGACGGATTCGGGCGATGGGCGTGCGCTTCTCACCGATCGTCACGGCGCTCGGTGAGGGACTGTTCGTAGGCGGTGCGCGCGGTGGACCCCGCCACGGCGGCGACCTGGTTCGGCACCGCGAAGCGCAGAGCACGGTCGCGCACTGACTGGGGCAGGACTGCCGACAGTGCCACCAGGGCGCCGACGCGTCCCGGGACCCAGACCTGGAACCGCCGCGTCTGAATGCCGGAGACCACCGCTGCGGCGACGTCGCCCGGCTGCAGGAGCTTCACCGAACCGGATGCGGTGCCCGCCGCGAGTTCGGTGTCGACCACGGTCGGCAGCACCGCCGTCACCGCGACGCCGGTGCCGCGCAGTTCCTCGCGCACACCGGTGAGGTAGCCGAGCGCCCCGTGCTTCGTGGCGGCGTACGTCGATTCGCCGGGTGGCGCCAGACGCGACGCGGCCGAAGCCACCGTCACGATCTGGCCGCGCCCGCGAGACCGCATGGCGGGAGCCGCGAGGCGAACGCCGCGGATCACGCCGAGCAGATTCACCGCGACCATCCGCTCGGCCGCCGCCGCGGGCTCGGCGTCGAACGGACCGACCCACATCACGCCGGCATTGTTGACGAGCACGTCGATCGGGCCGAGGTCGGTGGCCGTGGCGTCGAGGAACGCGGTGAACGATTCGTCGTCGGTCACGTCGAGCGGATAGCCGCGAGCGCCTTCCAGCCTCGCCGCGGCGGACTCGGCGGCATCGGCGTCCAGGTCGCCGATCGCGACCCGCGCTCCGCGCGACGACAACTCGGTGGCGATGGCCAGGCCGATGCCGCGTGCAGCGCCGGTGACAGCGATCGTCGTTCCGGCGATCGGCGACGGCTGACGGCGGGTGAACGGGTTGCGCATTTCCTCATTGTCCCGCCTTCGCGCTCCTGGCGGACGAATCCGCGTAGTTCGGCGAGGAACGCTTCGTCCGGGACTACGCCTCTTCGGTCGAGTTACGCGGATACGCCCGGCTGCCGGAGTCGACCAGCTCCGGCTCCGGCTCGGGCTCGGGTCCGACCACCGCGCGCGGTGCGAACCAGCCGAGGAACACCGCACCGGCCATGAGGATGGAGCCGAGGACCAGGCACGCGGACTGCAGCGGCGGGAGGAAGGCGGCGTGTGCGCCGTCGGTGATCTGTGCGGCGAGCGAGGATGCCTGCGGCGGAAGGTGATTCACCACTTCGACGGCGCCCGCGAGCGATCCGCGGACGCCCTCGGCGGCTTGATCCGCGGCGGCGGGGTCGAACGCTGCGAGCTGATCGTGAGTGGCCTGCGCCGTCTCCGCGATGCGCTTCTCGTAACCGGCGGCCAGGATGCTTCCGGCGAGCGCGATGCCGATGGCGGCACCGAGTTCGCGGGCGGTGTCGTTGACCGCCGATCCGACGCCCTGGTTCTCCAGCGGCGTGTTGGACATGATCGCGGTGGTCGACGGTGCCGTCGCGAGACCGATGCCGACCGCGCACACGCCGAGCATGGTGCCGAGCTTCCAGTACACGTCGGCCTCGAAGATTCCGAGCGCCAGGACGCCTGCGGCCGCGATGGCGATGCCCGCGGCGAGGACGAAGCGGAGCGAGTCGAAGCGGACGGCCACCCAGTTGCCGATCATCGCGAACACGCCGACGCCGATCACCATCGGGAACAGCGCGACGGCGGACTTCAGCGCCGAGTATCCGAAGACGAGCTGCAATTGCAGGAGGAGCAGGTAGAAGACGCCGAACGACGCCAGGAACTGCAGGGCGACGGACAGCGAACCCGCCGCGAACGCGCGGTTCCGAAACAGATTCACGTCGAGTAGCGGTGAGGTCCGTCGCTTCTCGATGACGATGAACGCGGCGATCATCGCGACACCGCCGATCAGGCAGACCAGGATCAGCGGATCGGTCCAGCCTCGATGTGGAGCCTCGAGCAGGCCGTAGACGACGCCGGCGATCGCGGTGATCGATGTCAGTGACCCGATGCAGTCGAACGCGCCGGGGCTCTCGTCCTTCGAACTGCCGATGGTGAAGGTCAGCGCGATCGTGGCGACCGACGAGACGGCGAAGGTGATGAAGACGGCGTGCCAGTGGAAGAAGTTGAGGAGCACTCCGGTGACGAAGAAGCCCATGATCGCACCGGCGCCGGCCACGCCGGCCCAGATGCTGATCGCGACGGCGCGCTTCTCGCGGGGGACGCCCGCGGTGATCAGCGAGAGGGTGGCGGGCATGATCATCGCCGCGCCCACCCCGGCGACGACGCGGGTGATGATGAGCTGGGTCGGTGTTTCGACCCAGACCGCCGCCAGCGATCCGAGGCCGAAGATCACCAGGCCGATCATCAGGACGGGCTTGCGGCCGAAGCGGTCGCCGATCGCGCCGGCGGGGAGGAGCAGGGCGGCGAGTACCAGCGTGTACCCGTCGATGATCCAGGTCATCTGGCCGGTGGTGGCACCGGTGGATCGGGCGATGTCCGGCAGGGCGGTGTTGAGTGCGGCCATCGCTGCGACGACGAGGCTGACCGCGAGACAGGCGACCAGGATCAGCCACGCGGTCGCGAAGGACATCGATTCGTCGCTTTTTCGTAGTGCGACACGCATCTCTAGATCATCGCCTTCATTTGTAACTTGTGACACATTGATCACACGGACAACAGATCACGATCTCGAGGGAGAGTTGATCACCATGGCTTCCAACCAGCTGACGTCGTCCCGCGTCACCGAGCTCCGGCAGGGCCGGATCCACATCTGGCGGCTGCTCGCCATGGTCGCGGTGCTCGCCGCGATCCTGACGGTACTGCTCCTGATAGTCGCAAGCGCGGCCTGATCGTCTTCACGATCAGACCGCGCTCGCATCTCGTCGTCGCCTATCCGGCGTACTTCTCGACCACGCCGCCCACCGGGACGAGCGCGTCGATCACGTAGCCCTTCGCCTTGCCGCGAATGCTCTTGTACGCCTTCGCGAGGACTGCCGGTGCGCCGTCGGCCTGACCGTCGGTCACCGCGAGCAGTGCCTCGGCGACCTGGTCGCCGTTCGCGGCCAGGTGCTCACCGAACGGGGTGCCTGCGGGCTTCGAGTCCCAGAACGGCGACAGTGCGTCCAGGAAGTCCGGCAGCATCTTGCTGGTCGCCACCTGGACCACGCCCGGCTTGAACTTCTGTGCGGCCGAGTACGCGGTCTTGATGGCTGCGCCGGAGAGTCCGGACTGCTTCTTCACCTCCGCATCGATGACGTCGGCGAAGTCCGAAGCCATGGCTTCGCGATTGGCGTCCAGAAGGGGGAGAAGGGTGGCGGTCATGCCGAGCCTTTCAGTCAGGATTTGATGAACACGACGTTGCCCAGGGCGGGAGCGTCGTCACGGTCGACGATCGTGGTGGCCACGAGCAGTCGATCGCCATCTTCCCAGGCTCGGACTCGGAGCGTCTCGCCGGGGAACACAACGCCGGCGAAGCTCACTCCGTAATCCGCAACTGCGGCAACGTCACCGGCGAAGATCTCGTCGACGACGGCGCGGCACACGCTGCCGTAGGTGCACAGTCCATGCAGAATCGGGCGCGGGAACCCGGCCCCGGCCGCGAACTCCGGGTCGCTGTGGAGAGGGTTGCGGTCGCCGCAGAGCCGGTACAGAAGGGCCTGATTCGGCTGAGTCGGCACCAGGATCTCGTGATCGGCGGCACGATCGGGCAACTCGACCTTGGTCGACGATCCGCGGTCGCCGCCGAACCCGCCCTCGCCCTTCGCGAAGATCGACGAACGTGCGGTCCACAGCGGCTCACCCTTCTCGTCGACGGTCACCGACTCCTGGATGATGACGGCGGCCGAGCCCTTGTCCTGGACCTCGGCGATCCGGGTGCGGGTGGTCGCGGTGCCGCTGGCCGGCAGCGGACGGTGGACGCGCACCTGCTGCGCTCCGTGGACCACCTTCGACAGATCGATGTCGACACCCGGGAAGACGACCTTCGGCGCCTCGGTGGCGTTGAACGTCGCCGCGACCGTGGCGAACGACGGCAGCACCTTCGGCGCGGAGTCGTGGATGTACTGCAGTCCGACGGTGTCCATCGGGTCGTGCGCGCCGCCGACGGCGAGGTTGTAGAGGGCGACCTCGCGCGGAGTCCACGAGAAGGTGACCTCACCGAGGTCGGCACCCACGGCTACTGAGGGATCAATTGGCATGAATCAAGCTCCTGCATGCGAAACACTGGCGTTTTTGGCTTTTTCGACGGCGTCCAGTGCGGCCAGGTATCCGAACACGATGGCTGGACCGATGGTCGCGCCGGGACCGGCGTAAGTGTGGCCCATCACCGGGGCGCTGGTGTTGCCCGCGGCGTAGAGACCTTCGATGACGCTACCGTCTGCACGCAACGCGCGGGCCGCAATGTCGGTGTTGATGCCGCCCTTGGTGCCGAGATCGCCCGGAACCATCTTCACTGCGTAGAACGGTGCCTTGTCGACCACGCCCAGGCTGGGGTTCGGCTTGTTGGTGATGTCGCCGTAGTAGTGGTCGTAGGAGCTGTCACCCCGGTGGAAGTCCTCGTCCTTGCCGCTGCGGGCGAATCCGTTGAACCGGTCGGTGGTCGCCCGCAGCTTGTCGGCGGGCAGACCCGTCTTCTCGGCCAGCTCGTCGAGCGTCTCGGCCTTGACGACGACTCCCGACTTCAGCCAGCTCTTCGGCAGCGGCTGTCGTGCGGTGATGCCCGCGAACAGGTAACGGTTGCGGCAGCGCTGGTCGAAGATCAGCCAACCCGGGACGTTCTCGCCCGGTCCGTCGCCCTGGCCGAACTCGCCGCCGTACATCTCGTGCACCGCTTCGACGTAGGGCAGCGATTCGTTCATGAACCGCTCGCCGCGAGTGTTGACGATGAAGGTACCCGGCACCGAACGCTCCGACAGTGCGAACCACGGACCCTTCGGCAGCGGGATGGTCGGACCCCACCAGGCATCGTCCATCAGAGAGACCTCGGCGCCGGCCGCCAGCGCGGCGTTGATGCCGTCACCGGTGTTCGACGGCGCACCGGTGGTCCACTCGCTGCCGATCGGCGCGCGCTGGTACTTGGCCCGCATCTCCGGGTTGTGCTCGAATCCGCCGCTGCCGAGGATCACACCGTAGCGGGCGCGGAGCTCGGTGGTCGCACCGTCCTCCCCGGTGCCGACCTTCACGCCGACGACGGCGCCGTCGACGGTGACGAGTTCGGTCAGCGGGGTGTTCAGCCGGATGTCGACGCCGGCCTCGCGGCAGCCGAGCAGCAACTCGGCGGCCAGAGCCGCGCCCATCGCGATCATCTTCTTGCCGCGGCTCCGCGCCCAGAAGAAGCGGGCGCCGACCTTCGCCATGCGGGCCGGTCCGCGCCAGTTGCGGAAGCCGGTGTTGAGCCAGCGGTAGTCGGACTGCAGCACCACCATGTTCAGCGGTGCCTTGGTGTACTGGGGATGCAGGGTGGCGAGGTCGTCGCCGAGGCGGCGGGCGTCGAAGGGCTTCGGCTCGACCGAGCGGCCCATGGCGCGACCGCCCGGGGCCTCCGGGTAGTAGTCCGAGTAGCCCTTCACCCACTCCAGCTCCAGCGGAGCGTGGGCGATCATGTAGTCGAGCGCTTCCGGTCCGCGGTCGATGTACGTGTCGATGCGCTCGGCCGGCGCGTGATCACCGATGATCGCGTGTGCGTAGCGGCGAGCCTCGTCCGGAGTGTCTTCGACGCCGTCCCGCTTGAGAACGGAGTTGTTCGGGATCCACACCCCGCCGCCCGAGCGGGAGGTCGATCCGCCCCAGTACGGCGACTTCTCGATCAGGACGGTCTTGAGGCCCTTGCTCGCCGCGGTCAGTGCGGCGGCGAGGCCGGCGCCGCCGGCTCCCACCACGATGACGTCGAATGTTTCCGGATCCAAGGCTTCGGCGGTCATGCTCTTCCCCTTCGTCTGCGTGCTCGCGCCTGTCGCGCGAAAGTAGAACGTGTTGCAGAACAGCCTAAACTAGAACATGTTCTCACTGAAAGCGGCGAGTTATCCGGCCGACGGGGAGAGCGCATCCACCCGTCCCACTGCGTGGGAACGGCTCGCGTCACACCCGCCTGGTGGCTCTAGCTTTTCCCTACCTGCCGTGCCGAGCAGAGGTACGGATGAGTACGGATTGAGGCGATGCACGATGGCGGAGTTCGACGAGCGGTACGACGTCGTGGTGGTGGGTTCCGGTGCGGCCGGGTCGGCGACCGCACTCGAAGCCGCAGCTGCCGGAGCGTCGGTGCTGGTGATCGAGAAGGCCGCCGCGGAGGTCGCGGGTGGAAACACCCGCGTGTCCGGCGGGGGATGGTTCGTCAACACCGATCCCAAGCGCGCGGAGGTCTTCCTGCGTTCGCTGAACGGTCCGTTCCCGGTGGCAGACGACGTGGTCTCGGCGTGGGCGGAGAACACCGTCGGGCTGTCGGACTGGCTGACCGGCCTCGGAGCGGAGGTGGGGATGAGCGGGGAGTACCACACCGAACCCGAGTTCACCGACCTCGACGGGCAGGACTGCTACGCCGGGATGGACACCATCGCGGGCCGGATGGGCAACGGACTGCTGTACGGCTTCCTCAGCGACGCCCTCGCCGCACGCGACATCGAGGTGCGGCATGAGACCCGGGCCGTCGAGTTGATCACCGACGGTGATGCGGTGGTCGGAGTCGAGGTCGAGACCTCGGACGGCCGCTCGCGGATCGGCGCGCGCGGCGGGGTCGTGCTCGCCACCGGCGGATTCTCGGCGAATCCGCAGATGGTTCGCGACTACCTCCGCGTGGAGGACCACGTGCTCTGGGGGTCGCCGTCGTCGACCGGCGACGGACACCTGATGGCGCAGGCCGTCGGGGCCGACCTGTGGCACATGGACAACATGATGACCATCACCGGCGTCCGGGGCGACGACGAGTTCGGCCACTACCTCGCGCTCTGGGCCGCCCAGAACTACCTCTGGGTGGGCGACGACGGTCGTCGATTCATCGACGAGACCGCACCGCCGAAGCACGGCCACACCAAGCGTGCCGGCGGATACGAACTGTTTCCCACCAAGGGATTCCATCTCGTCTTCGACGAGCAGGTCCGTGCCTCCGGCCCGTTGAGCCCGACCTCCGATGTCCTCCCCGTCGGCTGGAACATGCTGATGATGGAGACGAGTTGGAGCGCCGACAACACCGCGGAGGTCGAGTCCGGACTCATCGTCCGTGCGGATTCGATCGCCGAACTCGCCGACCGGATCGGGCTCGATCCGGAGGTGCTCGAGCGCACAGTTGCGGGTTACAACGAAGCCTGCGCGGCCGGCCGCGACGATCACTTCGGGCGCGACCCGCAGATGCTCGCGCCCGTGCAGCAGGGACCGTTCTACGCCCTGCGCGTCACGCCGCTGCTCGGCTGGAGCAACGGCGGGCCGCGGCGCGACGGGCGCTCGCGGGTGCTGCGCACCGACGGATCGGTCATCGACGGACTGTACGCCGCGGGTGAGGTCAGCTCCACCTACAGCTGGGCCAAGGACGGCGGCTTCCACATCGCCGACGCGCTGGCCTTCGGCCGTGTGTCGGGCCGGGACGCCGCGGCTCGCGCGACCGCCTGAGCCGACCTGCCGAACTCGCGATGAATCTGCGCCCGTCAGGGGCGCAGATTCATCGCAGGTCTGGCTTCAGGGGCGAGCAGTGACCAGCCAGCACTGGTTCGGGTGCGACACCACGCCGTTCACGAGGTTCTCGCGGAGGTTCGCGCGTACCCGGTCGAGCAGGTCTGCCCAACCGGACTCGCCGAGCGAAGCGCGTACTCGGTCGGACACCAGCTGCCCGGTGCTGGTCGCGAGGATGACGGCGAGTCGTTCCTCGACGCCGTCGGTTCGACCGCCGGCGCCGTCGGGCGTCGAGTAATCGCTGTCGAAGGTGAGCGGCTCGATCGAGACGCCGGACCAGCCGGAGTCGTCGAGAATCGACCGGAGGTAGTCGCGGTCGGCGAAGGCGAGCGGGCCCGGCGCACCGGGGTCGGGGCGCTCCGGGGGTTCGTCGAGTGCGGCGACCAGCGTCCTGGTGCCGAGCGTGAAGATCCGATTGCTCGACCCCTCCTGCCAACACACGAAGGCCATTCGGCAGTCGGGCCCGGCCGATCGGCGGATGTTGCCGAACGCGGCGACCGGGTCGTCGAAGAACATCACGCCGAACCGCGAGACGATCCGATCGAAGCCGTGGCCGTCGCTGAGCGTCCGCAGATCTGCGGTCTGCGCATCGGCGACGACCACCCGGGCGGCCGGGACGCGGGCGGCCGCGGCGTCGACCATCGCCTGCGAGATGTCCACGCCGACGGCGGTCGCGCCCGCGGCGGCCGCGGCTTCGAGCAGCGTGCCGCCGCCACAGCCGACGTCGAGCACGGTGCCCTGTAGATCCGCCGCCTCGACCACGGCTCGGGTGGCGGGAGCGAAGATCCGGTCGAAGAGCGCATCCTGCTCCGCCCAGGCGGCGCCGTGCTGCGTCCAGTCGGGACCGAGAGAGTCGTTCGCCATGGATCCGTGGTTCACATGCCTGCGGGCGGCGTCGCGATGCAGATGGCGGCTCCCATCGGATCCTTGAACGAGGCGAGGACGCCGTACGGGGTGTCGTCCGCCGGCATCAGGATCTCGCCGCCCAGTTCGACCACCTGCGCCAAGGTTGCGGCGACATCTTCGACCGTCACGTACGCCTGCCAGAACGACGGGTGGCCCTCGCCGAGCATGCCCGCCGCATCCATGATTCCCGCGGTGCCCTCGCGGCCCGCACCGGAGTCGACCAACACCTGCGCGTAGCGGCCCGGCCCGCCGTCAGCGTTCGAGATCTCCTCCAGCTGCCAGTCGAAGACCTTGGGGTAGAACGCGGCGGATGCGTCGTAGTCCATCGACATCTCGTCGAACCAGTACGGCGTCCCGGGTTCGCCGCGTTCGACGAATCCCGGATGCGTGCTCGGCTGCCACACGCCGAACGCGCCGCCGGCCGGGTCGATGTAGACGGCCATGGTGCCCATGTCGCCGACGGGCATCGGCGGAACGATCACGGTGCCGCCGGCTGCGGTGACGGCCTCGGACGTCGCGGCGGCGTCGTCGCTGCGGAAGTACACGGCCCACACATTGGTCGGCGACGTCTCCGAGCCGGGCATCGGCATCAGGCCGGCCACTCGCGATCCGTTGGCGACGAAGTTCCGATACCCGCCGAAGTCGGGGGAGGGGTCTTCGGTGGTCCAGCCGAACAGTCGGCCGTAGAAGTCGGAGGCGCGGTCGACGTCGCTGGTCATCAGATCGAACCAGACGGGAGCGCCGGGAGTGGCTGCATAGGAGGGCATGACGGTCTCGCTTTCACTGCGGTGGGTGTCGCTGGAATGGACGTCACCTTTGATCCTTCTCCATCGACGCGGCGGTGTCCACGGCGATCGCGGGGATTTCATCGGGCGTCAACGGCGGCGGAGCCGGTCGGCGAGCTCGGGGTCGTCGAGGAACCACGGGCGCTCGGTGGTCGCGGTCCCATCCGGTTCCGGGGACGGTGCGGTCGCGGCGTCGATGCGGTCGGCGGAACGCTCGTCGTCGACCCGCCATCTGGTGAAGAGGAACATCAGGAAGGGCAGGCCGACGACGTCGCCGAGGACCCAGAGGACTCCGGCTCCGATGGTCTGGTCGGTGCGCGGCGATGGCCCCCAATCTCGTTGCAGGGCTTGCTGGACGACCTCCGCGAGCACGCCGCCCTGCCAGAGTGCGACGCCGAGGAGGCCGTCGCCGAGGGTCTCGGCGGTCGCGATCACGAGGGACAGCCCGGCGTGCCGGTGACGGGGCACCGGATCCACCTGCAGTCGTGCGTAGAAGTAGACGGCACCGACCAGGACGAGGACGGTCTGGGTCACCTGGTCGACGGCCGGATCGTCGTTCACGGCGGCGTACCAGGGGCTGAGGAACAGCAGCCACGGCGTCACGAGCATCAAGGCGGACGTCGCGAGCGGCGACAGCAGCCATCGGGCCGCGCGGCTCCGCCCGAGGTGCACCAGCGTCCACCGTGACCGGCGGTGCGATGCGATCGCCGACACCGGTCGTCCCGCCGCGAGCAGGAATCCTGCGACGAGGGTCAGTAGGACGAACTCGAGCGCGCGCACCCAGAACAGCACTTCGCCGTAGACCGCGACGAAGCCGTTCGCCGTGACCCACCAGACCGCGCATCCGGCGACGAATGCGGCCCGCGAGCCGACGCCGATACGGCTGCCGCGCGCCAGCGACAGATATGTGACGGCTGCGGCACAGGCCAGAAGCGTCGACGAGAGATCGAAGTGCCACGTGGTCAGCGCCGAGGAGAAGGTGAGTTCACCGATCGGCATGGGCTCATGGTGGCACCTCGGCGGCGATCCGTCGAACCCTGCGTGAGCAGGTGTTTTCCGGGGATAGTCGAGGCGGTTCTGTCCAGTCGCCGACTTAAGGACGACCCAAGGTTAGCCGCGGACACTGGGAGGTTGCGCCGTGGATTCGCCATGTGCGATCGGATGAGCGAGGTGAGTCTGTGCGGCGTCGACCTGAGGTTCCCGCGGTTCGTGAGACGGCAGGCGAGGTGGTCCGGGCACGGCTCGCTGCCGGCGACCACGTGCCGCGCTGGGAGACGCCGAACCGGGCGGCGCGCCGCCGTCCCGAGGGGGTCACCGTGCGGCGTCGCGACCGTCGCTCGAAGACGCTGCTGTGGCCGGTCCGGATCGGCGTCGCCGTGGTCTCCTGCGCCGCGATCGCGCTTTCGGGGCTGGTGTGGGCCGAGACCCATCACCTCGTCGACGGCTTCACGGTGTCGAGCGCGCTCGGCGCGGACGCCCCGCACTCGTCCGGCGGGGCGGAGAACATCCTGCTGATGGGACTGGACACGCGCAAGGATCTGAACGGGCAGGACCTGCCCGCGGACATCCTCGAAGAGCTGCACGCGGGCGACAGCAGTGACGGTGGATACAATGCTCACGCACCGCGAGCCCCGAGCCCGTAGGCAGAGGCACGGCCGAGGAGGCTGCTCGCCGCAGCGATCGGAAGAACATTGTGGCGTTCTCCATCCCGCGCGACGACCTCGTCCGGATGGACGGACTCGACGTGCCGGAGGCGAAGATCAAGGAGGCCTACGGCCGGACCAAGGCGAGGACGGAGACCGAGCTGCAGAACGAGGGCGTCACCGATCCGCACGAGCTCGAGACCCGGGGGCGCGAAGCGGGACGCGACGCGACGATCAGGACCGTTCGACGACTCACGGGCGTGCCGATCGATCGTTTCGCGGAGATCAGCCTGTTCGGCTTCTACGACGTCGCAAAGTCCCTCGGCGGGGTCGAGGTGTGTCTGAACCACGCCGTCTCCGACAGCTATTCGGGCGCGCACTTCAAGGCCGGCAGGCAGACGCTGAACGCCAAGCAGTCCCTGGCCTTCGTCCGGCAGCGGCACGGCCTCGACAACGGCGACCTCGACCGGACCCACCGGCAGCAGGCGTTCATGCTGTCGGTGCTGAACGGGCTCCGCGACGCGGGCACGTTCACCAGCCTCGACAAGGTCAACGGTCTCGTCGACGTCGCGCAGCGCAACGTGGTGCTGTCGTCCGGATGGAATCTCGTCGACTGGATCCAGGAGATGGGCACGGTGGAGGGACAGCGGATCACGTTCACCACGCTCCCCGTCGTCCGCTACAGCACCTTCGACGGCCAGGACGTCAACATCGTCGACCCGGCGGCCATCCGACAGCGGGTGCAGAAGGCGTTCGGGGTGAAGGCAACTCCTGCGGCGCCCTCGACGCGGTCCGCCGCCACCGCGGATCCGACTGTCTCGGATTCGACTGCCCCGGAGACGAACTCGACGACTGATGCGCTCACGACCGCGGCGACGGCCGACGCCCCGCAGCCCGACTCCGGGAGTCCGGTGTCGAGCAGTGCCGGTGTGCCGTGCGTCAACTGACCGGTCCGACTACGAAAGCCGCCGTCGATTCTGCGGTGTGCAGAGTCGACGGCGGCGGTTCGTCAGGCGGCCGATCGGGTACCTGTCACCAGTACCCGTCGGGATCGCTGTCGGGGGACTCGCTCGGGATGATGCCTTCGGCGACACCGTGGTCGATGCTGGCCGACAGCCGCGGGCAGGTCGGCAGCAGCGCCGCATTGCCGCCGGCGGCTCGGATCTCGCCGATGTGCGAGCACCGCGCGAGCGCATCGTCGTTCCACTGCACACTGGTGTGGTGCGCACTGGTCTTCTTCACCAGCACGTGCGCGTGGCAGGTGCGGCATTCGATCTCACTCATCCCGCCGGTCAGATAATGCCTGCGGTCCCGCGCGGTGGCATCGGCGATCGCGGCGACGCGGTCGGGATCGTCGGCCCACAGCGGGGCCTTCGCCCAGCCGGAGGCCGTGTCCCGTTCGTCGGCGCGAGTCATCAGACCGACGCGCCCTCGGAATCGTTCGCCTCGGCAGCAGCCGCGGCGGCCTCCTTCTCGGCCTTGATCCGCAGGTTCTCCTGAACCTCCTTGTTCCAGGTCTCCTGGGCCTTGGCGGTGTCGATCTCGTACTCGAAGCGGCCCGACATCTCCTCGGTGACGTCGTCGGCGTCGACGTAGAACTGCTCGTACCAGCGGCGCAGCTGGTAGACCGGGCCGTCCTCCTCGACGAGGAGCGGGTTGTCGATCCGGGTCTTGCGCTTCCAGATCGCCACGTCCTGCAGGAAGCCGACCTCGACGCCCTTGGTGATGGTCTTGACCATGCCGTCCGTCTGCTCGGGCGAGAGGCCCTCCGGGATCTTCGCCATCACGCCGTACATGAGGACGAACGAGTTGGCGTCGATCGGGTAGTGGCAGTTGGTCAGGATGGTCTCGATCGAGTACTTGCCGTAGTACTGGACCATCGGGTTCAGCATGTACGACGGGCCGTAATACGCGGCGATCGATTCCAGGCGGGTGTCGCCGTACGCCGTCGAGATGCCGACGTCCGGACGGCCGTGGCTGTTCATGTACTGCGCCGCGACCTGGCCCTCGAACACGTTCTTGAAGTAGTCCGGCAGGGCGTAGTGCACGTAGAAGAAGTGCGCCATGTCGACCACGTTGTCGATGATCTCGCGGCAGTTGGAGCCCTCGATCACGATCTTGTTCCAGCTCCACGCCGTCCACTCATCGGTGCCGAACTCGGCGAGCTCGGGAATGATGACGTCCTCCGGCGGCGGGTTGCCCTCGGGGTCGTTGTAGACGAAGACCTGCCCGTTGCGCGTCATCGTCGGCCAGGTCCGGGTCTTGGCGAGCTTGGGCTGGCGCTTGGCGTACGGCACCTCGGCGCAGCGGCCCTTGCCGTTCCACTGCCATCCGTGGAACGGGCAGGAGACGTTGTCGCCCCTGACTGTTCCCATCGACAGGTCGGCGCCCATGTGGCGGCAGAATGCGTCGAGGGTGTGGATGTCGCCCTTGCTGTCGGCCCAGACCACGAGCTTGGTGCCGAAGATCTCCAAAGCGTGGGTCTCGCCGTCGTTGTACTCGTCGATCAAGCCGATGCAGTGCCAGCCGCGCGCGAAGCGGGTCGGGGGCGTGCCGGTGTCGATCTCCCGGATGTCGGTGTCAGCCATCTTCTCGGCCTCCTCGTCGGTGTCTGTTCTGGGCGTTGGCCCTCTGGCTCGATAGTAGAACATGTTTCAGCGAAATGAGAACGTGTTCTAGTTTAAAACGAGAACGTGTTCTAATATTGGTCGTAAGTCGAGCACGACACACGAACAGGAGTGACAGATGTCAGCACAGCGGAGCGAAGCGGCACAGCAGGTTCTGGACAAGATCGATGCCCTGCTGCCGGATCTCGCGCAGCGCGCCCAGTCCACCGAGGATGCGCGCCGCATTCCCGCGGAGGTCGCGGACATGCTCCAGGAGACGGGCTTCTTCAAGCTCCTGCAGCCGTCGCAGTGGGGCGGCCACGAAGCGGACCCGGTGACCTTCTACGAGGCGGTGCGCCGACTGGCCACCGCGTGCGGTTCCACCGGCTGGGTCGCGGGCATCGTCGGTGTCCACAACTGGCATCTCGCACTGTTCACTCAGCAGGCGCAGGAAGACGTCTGGGGCGACGATCCGAACGTCCGGATCTCGTCGTCGTACGCGCCGATGGGCATGGGCGAGGTCGTCGAGGGCGGCTACAAGGTGAACGGCGCATGGGCTTGGTCGTCCGGCTGCGACATCGCGGACTGGGTGGTCGTCGGCGGTCCGGTGATCAAGGACGGTCGGCCGGTCGACTTCGTCAGCTACCTGATCCCGCGCAGCGATTACCACATCAAGGATGTCTGGAACGTCGTCGGCCTGCGCGGCACGGGCTCCAACACCATCGAGGTCAAGGACGTCTTCGTCCCGACGCACCGCGTGCTGAGCTTCGGTGCGATGAGCAAGGGCACCGCGCCCGGACTGGAGCGCAACACCGCGCCGGTCTACAAGATGCCGTGGGGCACGATTCATCCGTCCACCATCTCGACGCCGATCGTCGGCATGGCGTACGGCGCCTATGCCGCGCACGTCGAGCATCAGGGCAAGCGTGTGCGCGCCGCATACGCGGGGGAGAAGGCCAAGGACGATCCGTTCGCCAAGGTCCGGATCGCCGAGGCCGCCTCGGACATCGACGCCGCGTGGCGCCAGCTGTCGGGCAACCTGCAGGCCGAGTACGACCTGATCGTCGCCGGTGAAGAGGTGCCGATGGAGCTGCGTCTGGCTGCCCGCCGCGACCAGGTCCGCGCGACGTCGCGCGCCATCGACTCGATCGATCTCCTCTTCGAGAACTCGGGCGCGCACGCGCTGGAGAACGGCACACCGATCCAGCGTTTCTGGCGCGACGCCCACGCGGGCCGCGTCCACGCCGCGAACGATCCCGAGCGCGCCTACCAGGCGTTCGGCAACGGCGAGTTCGGCATCCCGATCACCGACACGATGGTGTGATGGTGCGGAGCACCAGGTTGAGCCGACTTCCGAGGCCGAAGGCCGAGGCGTCGGTCGAAACCAGGTGACATGCGCTGGAACCCGGTTGGGGGTTTCGCTCAACCGCCAGTGGGTTTCGACTCGCTCCGCTCGCTCAACCACCGAGTGCCTCGTTCAACCGGCGAGACTCGCTGACCCCCCAACAACAACCCAAGGAACATCGAATGACTGACGACCAGAGTCCGATCCGGTCTCTCGGCTACATGCGGATCGACGCCACCGACATGGACGCGTGGCGCGAGTACGGCTTGAAGGTCCTCGGCATGGTGGAGGGCTCGGGATCGATTCCGGGCGCGCTCTACCTGCGGATGGACGACTTTCCGGCGCGACTGGTGATCGTGCCGTCGGACCGTGATCACCTGGCCTGCTCGGGCTGGGAGTGCGCGACGGCGGCGGGCCTCCAGGAGGTCCGCGACCGGCTGTCGGCCGCGGGCGTCGAGTTCCGCGAGGGCACGGCGGACGAGATCGCCGATCGTCGGGTTGACGAGTTGATCGTCTTCGCCGACCCGGACGGCAATGTGCTGGAGGCTTTCCACGGGGTCGCGTTGCAGCATCGTCGGGTGGTGAGTCCGTACGGTCACACGTTCGTCACCGGCGAGCAGGGGCTGGGGCACGTGGTGCTGACGACCACCGACGACGCGAAGGCGCTGGCGTTCTACCGGGACGTCCTCGGGTTCCGTCTCCGCGATTCGATGCGGCTGCCGCCGCAGGTCGTCGGCCGTCAGGAGGGTGAGGAGCCGGCGTGGCTGCGCTTCTTCGGTTGCAACCCGCGCCACCATTCGCTGGCGTTCCTGCCGATCCCGAACAGCACCGGCATCGTGCATCTGATGGTCGAGGTGGAGAACTCCGACGACGTGGGCCTGGCCCACGACCGCGCGTTGCGGAAGAAGGTGCCGATGTCGGCGACCCTGGGTCGCCATGTGAACGACCTGATGCTGTCGTTCTACATGAAGACCCCGGGTGGTTTCGACGTCGAATTCGGTTGCGAGGGGCGACAGGTCGACGATGACGAGTGGATCGCTCGCGAGTCCACCGCAGTCAGCCTGTGGGGTCACGACTTCACAGTCGGATTGAAGTAGTCGCACGCTCGGGTCTGCCGAGCCCGACCGGCGGTTGAGCGAGCGGAGGGTCTCGCTCAACCGCTTTCGCGCATCACCGAATCAACGCCCGAACGCCCGCCGGAAGCGGGCGGCACAGCAACCGAAGGGAATCCGACATGACACCGCACTCCCCGTACGGGACAGACGATTTCGACTCCCGGCAGTTCCGGACCGCGATGGGGCAGTTCTGCACCGGCGTCACGGTGATCACCACGCTCGACGCGGAGGACAAGCCGGTCGGCTTCGCCTGCCAGTCGTTCGCGGCACTGTCGCTGGACCCGCCGCTGGTGCTGTTCTGCCCGCAGAAGACATCCCGGACGTGGCCGGTGATCGAGGCCCGCGGGCAGTTCTGCGTCAACGTGCTGTCGAATCGGCAGCAGGACGTCAGTGCGACCTTCGGCGCTCCCGGCGACGACAAGTTCAAGTCCATTGATTGGGACGCTTCGCCCACGGGGCTTCCGGTGTTGCGCCACAATCTGACCTGGGTCGAGTGCACGGTCGAATCCGTCACCGACGGCGGCGATCACTGGATCGTCATCGGTCGGGCACAGACCCTCGGCGATGTCCTGCAGGACAAACCGCTGCTGTTCTACCGCGGCGGCTATCTCTCGACCGAGCATCCCCGAGTGACGCCCGTGCAGGCCGAGCTCGAGAACTTCCTCACCTGGACCGGAGGCGACACGTGGCTGTGACAGACCGACCAGCGGCAGACCCGGCAGCGATGGATCAGGCCTCCGTATCGGTGACGGCGCCCTTCACCGCGGCGATCGCGGAGGCCGAGGCGCTGATCAACGGTGCGGACTTCGCCGAGACGGATGCGGAGCGAGCCGAGGGGCTCGACTACCTCGCCGGCGGGATCTCGTCGATCCTGCAGGTGGCGCGGGCGGGCGAGAAGTCGCACCCGTACTTCGTCACCTCGACCGGCCCGTACTCGAAGATGGGACTGGACAACCCGGACACCCTCTACTACCACGCCACCGTCGAGCCCGACGCGACATACGTCGTCCGCGGCGTGCGAGGCACCACCGCCGACCTCGCCTTCCAGGTGCTGCGCGGCAACTACACCGCAGACGACGTTCCAGGCGGTGAGGTGGCGTTCGACGACCGCGTGATCCCGATCGCCGACGACGGCAGCTTCGAGATCACCTTCGGGCCCGAGCGGCCCGACGCCGCACCCGGCACTCACTTCGTGCTCGGGGAGGGCGCGACGATGCTGTCGGTCCGTGAGGTCTACAGCGACTGGGCGACCGAGGTCAAGGGCTCGATCACCATCGAGCGCGTCGACGCGGTGGGCGTGCCGCCGGTCGAGCTCACGACGGCGCGGATCGCCAAGCGCTACGCGATCGCCGCCAAGATGCTCACCGCGCGCGTCAACACGTGGTTCAACTTCCCGAAGTGGTTCTATCTCGGGGAGCCGGTCAACACCTTCACCGAGCCGCGCACCACGCCCGGCGGACTGTCGACGCAGTACTCGTCGGTCGGTCACTTCGACCTGCCCGCAGGGAAGTCGATGGTGGTCACCGTGCCCCAGTCCGATGCGCCCTACCAGGGTTTCCAGCTCGGCAGCATGTGGTACATCTCGCTCGACTATGTGAACCACCAGACGTCGCTGAACTCGGCGCAGGCGCAGGTGGATCCGGACGGGATGATTCGCATGGTCATCGCCGCCGAGGATCCCGGAGTCGCCAACTGGGTGGAGACCACCCACCGGCGTCGGGGGATCCTGCAGTTCCGCTGGCAGCGCACCGATGCGCCGATCACCGCGGAGCAGGGACCGACAGCGGTGGTCGTGGACGACGCCGACGTGCCCGCACACCTGCCGTTCTACGAGACCAACAAGATCGACGCCGCCGGCTGGGCCGAGCGGATCGCAGTGCGCCAGCGGGCATTCGCGCGCCGGATGCTCGGATAGAGAGGAACCGTTCGATGACAGGACTGCTCGACGGCAAGGTCGTCGTGGTGTCGGGAGTGGGGCCGGCGCTGGGCCGCGCGGTCTGCGTGCGATCCGCGGCCGAGGGTGCGCGCGTGGTGCTCGCGGCGCGGACCGAATCGCGGCTGGACGAGATCGCGGACGAGATCCGGGCGGCGGGCGGCGAAGCGCTGACCGTGCCGACCGACATCACCGACGACGCCGCTGTCGAGAACTTGGTCGAGCGGACCGTCGCCGAGTTCGGGCGCGCCGACGCCCTGGTGAACAACGCCTTCGCGCTGCCGTCGATGAAGCCGTTGGGCCGCACCGACTTCGACCAGATCACGTCGAGCCTGGACCTCACCGTGCTCGGGACACTTCGGGTCATCAAGGCATTCACGCCGGCGCTGAGCGAGGCGAACGGGTCGATCGTCAACATCAACTCGATGGTCATCCGGCACTCGGAGCCGCGCTACGGAAGCTACAAGATGGCGAAGTCGGCCCTGCTGTCGATGTCGCAGACGCTCGCCACCGAGTTGGGCGGCGAGGGCATCCGCATCAACAGCGTCGCACCGGGTTACATCTGGGACGACCAGCTCAAGTGGTACTTCGGCGAGGTCGCCAAGAAGTACGGCATCACCCCGGAGCAGGTCTACGAGCAGACTGCGGCGCGCAGCGACCTCAAGCGGCTGCCCGAGCCCGCGGAGATCGCGGACGCGGTGCTGTTCCTCGCCTCGGACATGGCTCGCGCGATCACCGGCCACACCCTCGACGTCAACTGCGGTGAATACCATGACTGACACGCGTACTTCGATCGGTACCGCCGACGAGCTGCACGAGGCGGCGATCCGCACGGTCGGACTCGACGACTTCGGCGGCGACGACTACCGCGAGGGGCTGGAGGTCCTGCTGTCGTCGTACGCGAGCTCGGCGGAGCTGGAGCCGTTGGGCAGCAAGATGTTCCGCTACTTCCTCAAGGGCGCGCTGGTGGCCCGGCTGCTGAGCGAGGCGGGCTGGAAGGCGAACCCCGGCTACACGGACGTTCCGGTGGAGCGGCCGGTGTTCGTCACCGGGCTGCCGCGGACCGGCACGACCGCGCTGCACCGGCTGCTGGCCGCCGATCCCGCCAACCAGGGCCTCGAGATGTGGCTGACCGAGTTTCCACAGCCACGTCCGCCGCGCGACCAGTGGTCGTCGAATCCGGTGTTCCAGCAGATCGACGCCGGTCTGTCGCAGCACCACATCGAGAACCCCGAGTTCATGGGGCTGCACTACATGGGTGCCGCCGAGGTGGAGGAGTGCTGGCAACTGCTCCGGCAGTCGCTCATGTCGATCTCGTATGAGTCGCTCGCGCACATTCCGGAGTACTCGGAGTGGTTGTCGCAGCAGGATTGGACGCCCGCGTACGCCAGGCACAAGCGGAACCTGCAGCTGATCGGATCCAACGACGTCGGTCGTCGGTGGGTGCTGAAGAACCCGAGTCATCTGTTCGCCCTGGACGCCATCATGGAGGTGTATCCCGACGCGATCATCGTGCAGACGCACCGCGCGCCGGAGACCATCATCGGATCGATGTGCAGTCTGGCCGAGCAGGCGACCGCGGGCTACTCGCGCGCGTTCACCAACGAGCGGATCGGCGCGACCCAGCTCGACCTCTGGTCGCGGGGGCTGCGGTCGTTCTCCCAGGCGCGGCGCAAGTACGACCCGGCGCAGTTCGTCGACGTCGACTTCGCGGATCTGCGGTCGGATCCGTTCGGCACGGTCGCCCGTGTATACGACGCGATCGGCACCGAGTACACCGGTCAGGCCCGGGCGGCGATGGTCGCACTGGACGAGGACTCGAAGTCGGGAGACCGGCGGCCACAGCACAAGTACGCACTCGAGGACTACGGACTGTCGCCGGACCAGGTGAAAGCGGCCTTCGCTTAGACCGAGCCCTCCCGGACCCGTGCTCCGAGCGCAGTGACCGCATGGTGGTCACTGCCCTCGGAGCAAGCGTTTCTCAGAGTCCGTGGCTGTCGAGGAACTGCTCGATGGCGGCGGCGAAGACCTCGTTGTCGTCGCCTGCGACCATGTGGCCCGCGCCGCTGACGTCCGCGATCTCGGCGTGCGGGATCAGTTCGCGCATGTTGTCGACGCCCGCGTCGCTGACGACGTCCGACTTGCCGCCCCGGACGACGAGCGTGGGTGCGATGACGGTTCGTGCCGCGGCGGCGAGGCGTGCCGGGTCGGTGTGCCTGCGGGGTTCGTCGCCCTCGCCTGAGGCGATGAACGCCGGATCCCAATGCCAGTACCAGCGACCGTCGTCGTGGAGCCGGACGTTCTTGCGGAGGCCGTCGAGGTTCTTCGGGCGCCTCCGTTCCGGGTTGTACGCGGCGATCGCGTCGGCGACGTCGTCGAGGCTTGCGAAGCCGTCGACGTGGCCGGTCATGAACTCCTTGATCCGGTCGATGCCCTGCTGTTCGACGTTGACGACGACGTCGACCATCACCAACGCGGCCGCCGTCTCCGGCTGCTCGCCGACCGTGCACAGCCCGGTGATCCCGCCGAGCGAGGCGCCGATGATGACCGGCTTCGACGGCAGATCGGCGAGGACGGCGCGCAGGTCGGCGACGAAGGCCTCCAGCGCGTAGTCGCCGTGCGGCGCCCAGTCGCTGTCGCCGTGGCCGCGGGAGTCGAGGGTGTAGACGTCCCGGCCGCGAGCGGCGAGCGCCGCGGCGGTCCGGTCCCACGAATGCCGGGTCTGGCCACCGCCGTGCAGTAGCAGGACGGGTGCCTGCGCACTGACTGCGTCGTCCGCGGGCGGCCAATGGTCGCCGCGCAGGGTGACGTCGTCGGTGGTGGTCGAGAAGGACTGAGGAGCGTTGTCTGGCATGACGCGTCCCTTCTGGGGGAGGGGAGAGAACTTCTCTCTTGTGGTTACTACATATCGATACGCGGGCCGCGGCCGGGTGTCCGCGACAAGGTGTGATCCGGTGTCTCCGGAGCAGTTCACGAAATCGTTTGGTGATCAGCCGCACATCTGAATTCGGTTGACCGAATCTTTCGTGAACGCCTAGCCTCAATTCATGTTGCGAGTGGGGCGTCGACGCGCGTCGATGAGGGCTGTCGGTCTGCTGGGGCCCGCCTTCGTCGCGGCGATCGCGTACGTCGACCCCGGCAACGTCGCGGCCAACATCACGGCGGGCGCCGAGTACGGCTACCTGTTGGTCTGGGTGCTCGTGGTGGCCAATGTGATGGCAGTGATCGTCCAGTACCAATCGGCGAAGCTCGGTGTGGTGACGGGCAAGACACTGCCGCAGACACTCGGCGAACGACTGCCGCGCCGGTCGCGGCTGCTGTTCTGGGCGCAGGCCGAACTCGTTGCGGGCGCCACCGACATCGCCGAGGTGATCGGCGGGGCCATCGCGCTCAACTTGTTGTTCGGCCTGCCGCTGCCCGTCGGCGGAGTGATCGTCGGCGTGGTGTCCATGGGCATCCTCACGATGGCCGACAGTCGATGTCAGCGGCGCTTCGAGACCGTGATCGTCGGTCTCCTGGCCGTCATCGTGATCGGGTTCCTGACGGGGCTGCTGGTGACCCCGCCGGATGTGGGCGGTGTGCTCGGCGGACTGGTCCCGAGACTGGCGGGACCCGAGACGGTGCTCCTCGCCGCATCGATGCTGGGCGCCACCGTGATGCCTCATGCGATCTATCTGCACTCGTCGCTGGTGGTGGATCGGCACGGACAGCCGGTCGGGGCGGGTCGCACGCGAAGACTGCTCTCGATGACCAGGGTCGACGTCGTCGTCGCGCTGGTGATCGCCGGGACGGTGAACATCGCGCTGCTCGTACTGGCGGCGACGAGCCTCTACGGACGCGACGGGACCGACAGCATCGAGGGTGCGCACGACGCCGTCAGGGATGCGCTGGGCCCGGTGGTCGCGGGGGCGTTCGCGGTCGGCCTGCTGGCCTCGGGGATCGCGTCGACCTCGGTCGGTGCCTATGCCGGAGGCGCGATCATGGGCGGCCTGCTCCAGCGGCGGATCCCGATGCTCGTTCGGCGGTCGGTGACGCTGATCCCGGCCGTGATCATTCTGGCGACGGGTGTGAATCCGACACTCGCACTGGTCATCTCCCAGGTGGTCCTGAGCTTCGGCATCCCGTTCGCGATCATCCCGCTGCGCCGGTACACCGCCGACCGTGCGCTGATGGGGGAGTTCGCCGACGGCCGGCCGTTGCGCTGGGGGTCGGCCGCGGCCGCGATCGCGATCGTCGTGCTGAACGTGGTGCTGATCGCGCTGACGTTCGCGTAAGTGGTGGGTTCCAGCGCGACTCGTTGGGTTTCGACTCACTCCGTTCGCTCAACCAGCGGTGAGAGGCAACGCAGCGATGGGAGGCCGCCACTCGCTGGTTGAGCGAACGAAGTGAGTCGAAACCGCTGGCGGTCGGCGGGGTCGGTCTTCGTTGGGAGGCCGCCACTCGTCGGTTTCGACTCGCTTCGCTCGCTCAACCAGCGGGCTGGGGTCCGCTACAACGACACCTGGGACAGGGCCTGGTGCGGCTGACCGAACAGCTGGGCGTCGGCCTGGGCACGCTTGAAGAACAGGCCGATGTCGTGTTCCCAGGTGATGCCGATTCCACCGTGCAACTGGATGGCCTCGCCGGTCACCGACATGTAGCTCTCGGAGCAGTACACGTGGGCGGCGGCGGCGAGCTCGGCCGCGTCGTCGCGGCCGGCGACCACGGCGTCGATCGCGGCGGCCGACATCGACCGCATCGCCTCGACCTGCGCGTACATGTCGGCCATCGTGTGCTTGAGGGCCTGGAAGGAGGCGAGGGTACGGCCGAACTGCTTGCGCGCCGACGTGTGTTCCACGGTCAGTTCGAGGGCCCGTGCGGCGCCGCCGACCTGTTCGGCCGACAGCATCGCCCAGGCGAGAGTCCGAATGCGGTCGGCGATGTCGGACGGCGAGGCGATGGTCGTCGAGACGACCTCGTCGAACGTCACCCGCGCCAACGGGCGCGTCGGGTCCAGGACCGGCAGCGGGGTGACCGTGACACCCTCGGCACCGGCGTCCACCTCGTGCAACGTGTGCGACGAATCGGTGCTGCCCGGGCGGCTCGCGATCACCAGGAAGACGTCGGCGGTCTCGCCGTCGATGACGTACTCGGCGGTTCCGCTCAGCAGGCCCGCCTCGGCGGTGACGCCAGGCTTCGACCACCCGGCGGCGCTCGCCCAGCAGAGTGCGCCGATCGTCTCGCCGGAGGCGAGCCCGGGCAGCAGACGGGCGGCGGCTTCGCCGTCTCCGGAGGCCAGAACCGCACCTGCGGCCAGCACGGCCGACGAGAACACCGGGACCGGTGCCAGGGCGGCGCCGACCTCCTCGACGGCCAGCGCGGTCTCAGCGAGGCTCGCGCCGGCGCCGTCGTGCTCCTCGCCGACGGCCAGCGCGGCGACGCCGATCTCGGCGCACAGCGTCTCCCAGAGCTTGCGGTCGACGCGACCCTCGGTCGTGATCGCGGTGCGGACCGCCGCCGAGTCCGACCGCCGGCGGAGGACGTCGCGGATGGATTCGGCGAGGGCGGCGCGGTCTTCCGCGCTGATCGGCTCCGGGGTCGTCACAGCGTCTCCAGAATCAGGGCGCGGTGCTCGGCGGGGGTGCCCCAGGCCGACACCAGCGCACGGGTCTTCGTCAGGTAGAGCGACAGATCGTGCTCGGCCGTGTAGCCGATGGCGCCCAGGACCTGCAGGGCGCGACGCGATGCCAGGTAGGCGGCGTCGGCGGCGGCGACCTTGGCCGCGGAGACGTCGCGGGCCACGTTCACGTCGCGGTCGGTCGAGGCGACCGGGGACTGCCAAGAGGCGTTCCCGTCGAGTCCGACAGCGGCGCCGTGGACCAACGGACGCGCCATCTCGATTGCGATCGCCACGTCGGCCAGGTGATGCTTCACCGCCTGGTACGAGCCGATGGCACGGCCGAACTGCTTGCGCGCCTTCGCATAATCGGACGCCAGATCGAGCATCGCCGATCCGAGACCGATCAGCTGCGCGGCGGTCGCCAGAGCGCCGAACTGAGCGACGGTGGTCTCGTCCGCCGCGCCGAGCGCGGTACCCGCGGTGACGTCGGCGACGGTCCGCGTCGGGTCCACCGACTCATGCTCGGCGATGACCTTGGCGGTCGACAGGGCGCCGTCACGCAGGAGGTACACGTCGGCGTCGGCCGGGGCCGCGGCGCGGAAGGCGGTGGCCGCCGCCGCGATCGTGGCCGGGCGGCCGCTCAGCAGCGTCTCGAGGGCGGTTCCCGCGCCGGCGGCGGCGAGTGCGGCCGGGACGGCGGCGAGGGTCTCGGCGACCGGGCCGGGGAGCGCGAATCGACCGACCTGTTCGGCCGCGACCACCATCTCGGTGGCGCCGGCTCCGGAGCCGCCGAGTTCGTCGTCGACGATCAGGCCGGTGATGCCCGCCTCGGCGAGCTGACGGTAAACCGCGAGAGCCGGGGCGCGATCGCCCTCGGACCACGAGCGGGCGACGGCCGAGCCGCCGGCCTTCTCGCCGATGGCGGCGACGGTCGCCGCGAGGTCGGTGTGGATGTCGTTGAGCAGGAAGTCCATGGTTTATCGGTCTCCGCGGGGCAGGCCGAGGAGTCGCTCGGCGATCACGTTTCGCTGAATCTCATTGGTGCCGGCGTAAATCGGGCCCGACAGTGAGAAGAGGTAGCCGTCGGTCCAGGCGTCGGTGAGTTCGGCGTCCGCACCCTGGAGGTCGAGCGCCGTCTCGTGGGCGGCGATGTCCCACTGCGACCAGAACACCTTGTTGATCGACGACTCCATACCGAGCTGGCCGCCTGCGGCGAGTCGGCTGACGGTCTGGTAGGTCGACAGTTCGTAGGCGCGTGCGCCGATCCACGCGTCGACGACGCCCTTGTCGGTGGCGGCGGTCGAGCGGGCGTCGGCGCCGCGGTCCTTCCACAGGTTCACCAGGCGGGCGGTGGCGGCGAGGAAGCGCCCCGGCGACCGCAGCGAGAGGCCGCGCTCGTTGGCGGCGGTGCTCATCGCGACCTTCCAGCCGTTGTTGACCTCGCCGATGACCCCCGAGTCGCCGGGGTTCGCGGGGTCGTCGGGCACGAAGACGTTCTCCAGGAACAGCTCGGCGAACCCGGCCTCGCCGTCGAGCTGGGCGATCGGGCGCACGGTGACGCCCTCGCTGCGCAGGTCGAACATGAAGTAGGTGATCCCCTTGTGGCGCTGGGCCTCCGGGTCGGTGCGGAACAGTCCGAAGCCCCAGTCGGCGAAGCTGGAGCGCGAGCTCCAGGTCTTCTGTCCGTTCAGCAGCCAGCCGCCCTCGGTCCGGGTCGCGGTGGACCGCAGCGAGGCGAGGTCCGAGCCGGCCTCGGGCTCACTCCACGCCTGACCCCAGATGTCCTCCGACCGCGCCATGCGCGGCATGATGCGGGCCAGCTGCTCGGAATTCGCGTGCTCGAAGAGGGTCGGCGCGAGCAGGAAGATGCCGTTCTGGCTGACGCGTCCGGGCGCGCCCGAACGGTAGTACTCCTCCTCGAAGATCAGCCAGTGCAGCAGCGGCTCGTCGCGGCCGCCGAACTCCTCCGGCCAGCTCACCACCGACATGCGGTCGGCCGCCATCTCGGCCTCCCACTTGCGGTGCGCCTCAAAACCTTCGGCGGTGTCCATCGAGGGCAGCGGCTCAGCCGGCACGTGCTCGGCCAGCCAGGCCCGGACCTCGGTGCGGAACGCCTGCGCGGCGTCGTCGAACAACAGCTCCATCAGGCCTGGCCCTTCTTCTCTGCGGCGTTCTTCATGCTCTTGGCGTCCATGCCACCCAGCGAGTCACCGGAGTCGGCGTCGTTGGCGGCATGCGCGTAGTGGTGCCAGCCGAACACCGAGTCCATGGCGTTGCGCATGCCCATCTGGTCCTCGCAGATGTTCACCGCCTTCTTGCTCAGGAACAGTCCCTGCATCGGCATCTCGGTCATCTGTGCGCACAACTCGTCGACCTTGGCGCCCAACTCGTCACGCGGGACGACGTGGTTCACCATGCCCCAGTCCAGCGCCTGAGCAGCGGTGAAGCGCTGGCCGGTGAACAGGATCTCCTTGGCGCGGCGAGCCCCGAGGACGTAGGCGTGCGCGAAGTACTCGACGCCCGGGATGCCCATCCGGGCGACGGGGTCGGAGAAGAACGCGTCGTCGGAGGCGACGATGAAGTCGGCCGACCACGCCAGCATCAGTCCGCCGGCGATGCACGCGCCGTGCACCTGGGCGATGACCGGCTTCGGGATCTCCCGCCACCGGCGGCACATGCCCATGTAGACCTCGATCTCGCGGGCGAGGCGCTGATTGCTGTCGAGCGGCGCGTCGTCGTTGCGGGTGTGATCCCAGTGCAGCGTCGCAGTGTTCTCGTAGTGGACGTTGAAGTCGCGCTCGGGCGTCCCGATGTCGTGGCCGGCCGAGAAGTGCTTGCCGTTCGCCCGCAGGACGATCACCTTCACCGCGGTGTCGTCGACGGCCTTGCGGAACGCCGCGTCGAGCGAATACGTCATCACCGAGTTCTGCGCGTTCCGGTAGTCCGGGCGGTTCAGCGTGACATAGGCGACGGCCCCGGCGGTCTCATACGCGACGGGCGAGGTGTCGGGCCCGAGGTCGTCGGGCCCCAACGGGGGAGGGATGACGGCGTTGCTCATGCCTTCAGACTCTAACCTAGCAAGTGCTTGGTTGGTAGCCGGGGTCGCGGATGAGCGATGGCGTCACATGCCGAAGGCGATGTGGAATGACGTGCCCTGATGGTGCTCTATTTGATGTAGATCGTAAGCAACATCAAATAGGGAGTATTCTCATGTCACCTATCTGCTGCAAAACGCGAAGGGAGTGGGATGGCGTACCGAACTCTCAAGTCGATCTTTCATCAGCGGGACCGTGCGGGCGCGGATGTTGAGGAATCGTCCCGACGTGAGTCGCCAGCGACGATCAGTTGGGACCTGCGGATCGGCGATCACCGGATGTTCGCACTCATCACTCCCGAGGTCGCGGCCTTGATCGAACGGATCATGTCGTACGAACCCAGGATCCGGCACGAGTGGGACGGCCTGCCCGATCGTGCACGCGACGATTACCTGGACCGCATGATCGTCGACGAGATCCAGGCGACCAATGAGATCGAGCAGGTGCGATCCACGCGCAAGGAGATCAACGACGCGCTGCGAGCGCTGGCAGACGAACGGCAGACCGGCAGCAAGCGGTTCATCGAGATGGTGCGCCTCTACCTAGACATCGGGAAGCCGGAGGCGCGGGGCCCGGAGTCCTTGGACGACATCCGCTTCGTGTATGACGCGGTGACGGCGGGCGAGATCAGTGACGACGACGCACCAGACGGCGAGCGGTTCCGGAAGGGGTCGGTCTCCATCGAGTCCGGCACCAAAGTCGTGCATACGGGACTGGTGCCGGAGTCGGCGATCGACCAGGCGCTGACGTTGATGATGAGTCAAGGGCGAGACGAGTCCGTCCCGCTGTTGGTTCGAGCCGTCGTCGCGCACTTCATCTTCGAGTACACGCATCCGTTCTACGACGGCAACGGCCGCACGGGCCGGTACCTCTTGGCCTTGGATCTCCGCCAGGTACTGGCGCCGTATGCGAGTCTGGCCCTGTCGGCGACGATCGCCGACAACAAGGACCGCTATTACCGCGCATTCGCCGAAGCGGAGGACCCTTTGAATCGCGCAGATCTCACGATGCTCGTCATCTCGATTCTGGAGATCATTGCGGAGGCCCAACACCGGCTGTTGATCGACCTGTCGGATCAGCGGGCGAAGATTGATGCGCTCGGCGCGCGAATTCGGGATCTGCTGGACGACCAGTTCCCCGAAAGGCTTGGGCTCGATCCAGACTCTGACCCATCGTTGCGCCGTACGGACATCGGCGCACTGTTCTTCGTCCTGGGTCAGGCATGGTATTTCGATGCGAACCGGGCGGTCAAGCTGCAGACGCTGACTCGGGCGGCAGCTCGATCGACACAGTTCGTCCGCCGGCGGATCCAGTCGCTCGTCGACGCCGGCGTGGTCGAGACCGTGACCCGGAAGCCGCTGCGCTTCCGGTTGACTGAGGCGGGCGCGGAGCTTCTCGAGCTCGATCGGGCGACGTCGTAGTCGACGCGATCGGGCTCAGTGCGCGGCCAGTCCCATTCCGACCGGCGCACTGACGATGAGGATCGCCAGTATCGCGAGGTACGCGTAGGCGGCGAGGGTCCGTCGTCGTGCCAGCGTGCGGCCGATCCACCACGTCGTCGCCAGCACGATCAACAGCAGGACGGCGCCGACGTCGACGATCACCGTCGACGAGCTCAACGAGCCGAGCACGACGACCACGTTCGCAACCAGCCAGCCGGTGAGCTGCAGGACTTGGAGTTGAGCCGGCACGGGTGCGTCCAGTCGCTGCTGCGCAGCGCCGATCACGATCAATGCGACGCCGCACACCAGCACCAGGTAGGCGGCGAGCCAGCTGCCCTTCGCGAGGTCGAGCGGGCCGGTGACCGCGCCGACCAGACCGCCCGCGACGACGAAGGCAGCGCCGCACGCGGTGAATGCGTCGACGCGCACCGCGAGCGCGGTCACCGTGCGGCCGCGGTGATCGAGGCCAGGCAGTGGTCGCCGTCGACGAAGGCGTCGAGGCGTACCCGAGAGGCGTCGAGGCCGTGCGCGTCGAGGACGCCCTGCATGATTCCGCGGTGGATCGAACAGGTCACGCCCGGATGATCCTTCGCCAGTTCGAGAAAGGGACAGCGGTTCAGTCGGATGCCGTCGTCGACCGGTTCCGGCGCGAAGCCGAAGTCGTCCAGGACCGACATCAGGTCGTCGACCGGATCCGCCGAGCCGTGTGCGCGGCGCGCACCCCAGGATCGGCCCGCGGCGGTCGCGTGTTCGACGGCTCTCGGCAGTTCGGTGAGCGCCTGGATCGCGACTCCGGCGAGGAGCTCGTAGTTCCGGGGGCCGGATGGGTCCATCGCCGGTCGGGACTGATAGAGCAGCCGCGGTCGGCCGGGGCCGTCGTGTCTGGCGGTCTCGGTGACGACGAGACCGTCGTCGACCAACGCCCGGAGGTGGAACCGGACGGTGGTCGGCGCGATGCCAGTGGTCATCGCCAGGTCGGCGACGGTAACCGGCGCGTCGGCCTCGTGCAGGGCGGTCAATACGGCGTCGCGCATGCGGTCAGTGCTCGATGTCCTGCGGCGGCAGGGACGCGACGAGCGGTCCGTCCGAGCCGACCGGTCCGATCTTCGCCGCGCCGCCCGGAGATCCGAGCGGCGCGTCACGGCCGGGCAGTGTCGTCACGAAGAAGTCGGCGTTGTCGGTGGTGTACGGCGTCCACTCGTCGGGCAGATCGTCCTCGTAGAAGATGGCGTCCACCGGACACACCGGCTCGCAGGCACCGCAGTCGACGCATTCGTCGGGGTGGATGTACAGGCTGCGGCCACCCTCGTAGATGCAGTCCACCGGGCACTCCTCGACGCAGGCCCGATCCATCACGTCGACGCACGGCAGAGCGATCACGTAGGTCACGCGATCACCGGCCCGGACGGAAGGGCTCGATGGTGAGCGACGGTTCCCGGTGCGAATGAACGGTCAGGTAGTTCAGCCCGTCGGGCCCCGAGGTGAACGAACGATGCGAGTGATGCGGGAGCCACAGCAGGTCGCCCGCGGTGATCGCGACGTCGCCGGTCTCGGTGCCGAGCGTTCCGGATCCGGAGATCACGTGCACCAGCACGTCCACTTCGCCGCCCCGATGGGTGCCGATCGCGCCGCCCGGTGCCAGGCGGATCAGATTGGAGTCGAGGCCGCGGCCGCCGAAGTCGAGCTTCCAGGCGACGTCGGCGGCGTCGACCTCCCGCTGTGTCAGCTGGGCGGTGTTGCCGAGCTTGCGGGCCGGCGCGGCCTCGGTGGCCTTGCTGATCCGGATCCGGTAGTTCCGCTTCTCCCGAACGAGGTACTCCCAGCCGTAGCCGCCGGGCAGCTTCTCTTCGAACTCGTCGTGCAGATGCCGTGGGTCGTGATCGTTGACCAGCACGATCGCTTCGCCGATGTCGAGCGACTCGAAGATCCCGAAGATCTTCGGGTGTCGCTGGGGCTTCGGGATCTCGCGAACATCGAGGGTGACGTCGGACATCGGCTGATCCTCCCAATAAAAACAAAATGATCTTGTAAAAAATCTAGCGCGGTCGGTCTGGATGGGCAATCGCGGGTCCGGCCTCAGCGCTGTATCGCGGTGCTGACGGTGCCGGCGGCCGCACGCGCGGCGGTGCCGAGTTCGGTCAGTTCGTCGGAGCTCATCGTCGAATCGGGGCAGGCGACGATCGAGGCGATCACGGAGCGGTCGGGGCCGAAGATCGGTGCGCCGATGCTGACCGCGCCGACCTCGCCGGTCAGCTCGTCCGGCAGGTAGTCGATCGCGGACAGCTCCGACACCAGCTCCGACATCCGTGACCGCAGCTGCGCGGGCATCTCGTCCAGACTGCCCAGGGTGTCGATGATGGCGCGGTGGTGGCCGGTGGTGCGCTCGATCGAGTACCCGCGCTCGCGGACCGCGTCGAGCACCGCCTCCAGTCGTGGCCGCTGGTCGTGGGGGGCCTGTTCCAACCATCGCTCTCGCTCCTCGGCGTCGGCCCAGGCCACGAACTCCCGGCACAGCGGTGGTCGGAGGTTCATCCGTCGCAGCGGTGGCACCCAGGAGTCGGGTGACGAGTCGGGGGTGACCTGCTCGGCGACGGTGACGACGTCGGCGGCGCGCCTGGCGAGGAACGCGGGGACGCCGGTGGTCCGGACCAGCTCGCGCATCGCGGGGATCGCGGCGGCGGCGACCAGATCGAGGCGGGCGGCGCGACGACTGACGGTGAGGAACTCGGGGCCGAGGGCGAAGGAGTTGTCGCGGTGCCGGGTCAGCCAGCCGAGCGCACACAACTGCGTCGCGACCGCGTGGGCGGTTCCTCGGGGGATGCCGGTGATCCGCACGATCTCGGCCAAGGTGAGGGTCTCGTCGGCACGGTCGACGAGAATCGACATCATCTCCACCACCCGGCGGGTGGGCGGAGACGATTGACGCTCGGCGGTACCGTCGCCTACCGTATCTGTCATATTGCCAACACTAAGTGTCGAATATTCGACAGGTCAAGGGGAGTGGTGCCGATGATCACATCGCCCGACGGAACCGTCCCGGCCGCCCCCGCGGGTGCAGGCCGACGATACGAGCTGACGACGCTCGAGGAATTGGAGGCCGAAGCCGTCCACATCTTCCGTGAGGTCGCGGCGACCTTCGAGCGGCCCGCGATGCTGTTCTCCGGCGGCAAGGACTCGGTGGTCATGTTCCACCTCGCGCAGAAGGCGTTCTGGCCCGCGCCGGTTCCGTTCCCGCTGATGCACGTCGACACCGGGCACAACTTCGACGAGGTCATCGAGTACCGCGATCGGGTGGTCGAGCGGACCGGTGTGAGTCTGATCGTCAGCAGCGTGCAGGACGACATCGACGCCGGACGCGTCGTCGAGCAGACCGGACCGGGGACCTCGCGCAATCGGCTGCAGACCGCGGCCCTGCTGCGCGGGATCTCGGAGAACCGGTTCGACGCCGTGTTCGGCGGTGCACGGCGCGATGAGGAGAAGGCCCGCGCCAAGGAGCGGTTCTTCAGCTTCCGCGATTCCTTCGGCGCGTGGGATCCGCGCAATCAGCGGCCCGAACTGTGGAATCTCTACAACGGGCACTGCGCCCGCGGCGAGCACATCCGAGTGTTCCCGCTGAGCAACTGGACCGAACTCGACATCTGGAACTACATCGCGCAAGAGGCCATCGACCTGCCGTCGATCTACTACGCGCACGAACGCGAGGTGGTACCGCGCGACGGGATGCTGCTCGCCAAGACCCGGTTCCTCGAGACCTATCCCGGCGAGACGGCGCACACCGAGCGCGTCCGATTCCGCACCGTCGGCGACGCGACCTGCACCGGCTGCGTCGAGAGCGACGCGGACACGCCGGAGAAGGTGATCGCCGAGGTCGCCGCCACCCGCGTCACCGAGCGCGGCGCCACCCGCGCAGACGACCGCATCTCCGAAGCCGGGATGGAAGACCGCAAGAAGGAAGGCTACTTCTGATGAGCTCCGACACTCAGGCAGGTGCCGACGTCGTCGACGCCGAAGTGGTCGCCCCGGGTGAACTGCTGAGGATCGCGACCGCGGGCAGCGTCGACGACGGCAAGTCGACGCTCATCGGCCGGCTGCTGTACGACTCGAAGTCGATCCTCACCGACCAGCTCGAGGCGATCGAGCGCACCAGTGCCCAGCGGGGCGATGAGTACGCCGACCTCGCGCTCCTCACCGACGGGTTGCGCGCTGAGCGCGAACAGGGCATCACCATCGACGTCGCGTACCGCTACTTCGCCACGCAGGCGCGCAAGTTCATCATCGCGGACTCGCCCGGGCACGTGCAGTACACGCGCAACATGGTGACCGGGGCGTCCACCGCCGATCTCGCGATCATCCTGATCGACGCGCGGAAGGGGGTGCTGGAGCAGACCCGCAGGCACGCCTTCCTCTCGTCGCTCCTGGGCATCCCGCACCTCACGGTGTGCGTCAACAAGATGGACCTCGTCGACTACTCGCGCGAGCGGTTCGAGGAGATCTGCGACGAGGTGGTCGCGTTCGCGGCGAAGCTGAACGTCACCGACATGAGCTTCATCCCGATCTCCGCACTCCGCGGCGACAACGTCGTAGACAAGTCCGAGGAGATGCCCTGGTACACGGGCCGTCCGCTGCTGAGCCACCTGGAGAACGTCTACATCGCGTCCGACCGCAATCTGCGGGACGCGCGATTCCCGGTCCAGTACGTGATCCGGCCGCAGCGCAGCGACGGATTCGATCACCGGGCGTTCGCGGGCACCGTCGCCGGCGGGACGTTCGCCGTCGGCGACAAGGTGGTCGCGCTGCCCGGCGGCTTCGGCACCACGGTGAAGCAGATCTGGGGTCCGGGCGGCGTCGAACTGGACGAGGCCTTCGCCTCCCAGGCCGTCTCGATCGCCTTGGCGGACGAGATCGACATCGTCCGCGGCGACATGCTGGTGCGTCCCAACAACCGTCCGCACGTCGGCCGCGAACTCGACGCGATGGTCTGTTGGTTCTCCGAGTCCACCACGCTGACCGCGGGCAGCACGTACCGGATGTTGTGCGGCACGCGCGAGACGCGGGTGCGGGTGGAGGGCCTCAACTACCGTCTCGACGTCAACACCCTGCACCGTGACGAGGACGCGACAGGCCTGGCGCTCAACGAGATCGGACGACTGTCGCTGCATGCACAGCACCCGGTGATGTTCGACGAGTATCGCCGCAACCGGGCGACGGGGAGCTTCATCCTGATCGATGAGGCCACCAATGCGACGGTCGCCGCCGGAATGATCAGCGCGCCGTTGGCCCGCGACAGCCAGGTGGTCTGGCAGTCGAGCAAGGTGACTCGCGAGAACCGATCGCACCGGGGCGCGACTCTGTGGCTCACCGGACTCTCGGGCTCCGGGAAGTCGACCATCGCGACGGAGTTGGAACGGCGAATCGTCGCCGAGGGGCGACCTGCCTACCTGCTCGACGGCGACAACCTGCGCCACGGACTCAACGGCGATCTCGGTTTCAGTGACAACGACCGCCGCGAGAACATCCGCCGTACAGCCGAAGTCGCGTCGTTGTTCGCAGATTCCGGTGCGGTCGCGCTGGTGTCGCTCATCAGTCCGTTCGCCGCCGAGCGCCGCCGGGCCCGCGAGATCCACGAGGCAGCCGACCTGCCGTTCTACGAGATCTTCGTCGACACTCCGCTGGACGACTGCGAGGCCCGCGACCCGAAGGGGCTGTATGCGAAGGCCCGGTCGGGGGAGATCTCGCAGTTCACCGGCATCGACTCGCCGTACGAGGTTCCCGAGCACCCGGACCTGGTGGTGCATCCGGCGGATGGGTCGCCCGCGGCGATCGCCGAGCGGATCATGCGCGATCTGGGACTGTAGGACCTGCACCCGCGATGAGTCTGCGCCCTCCACGGGCGCAGACTCATCGCGATGCGGCGGTCAGTCCGGCAGCCTCGTCGTGCGCGTGACCTGACGGAACTCCGGGAGCACTCGCGTGCAGTGCGACAGCGTCCAGCCCGCGGCCTTCGAACGGCTCGAGGAACTGAGCTCGTAGAAGCCGGACAGGCACGGACGCGGGCTCTTCGACGACCGGATCGACCTGCCCATGCTCTGCACGGTGAACGCGGTGAACCAGGCGTCGGAGGACAGCACCGACCCGCCGGAGGTGCGCGCCAGCGACGCCGCAGCCTGCATGGGGTCGGAGGCGACCGACTGAGTCGTCACCGGATCCAAGTCGAACTCCAGCACCCGTGCGGTCCGCGTCTCGGCCTCGGCAGACGGCGCGGTGACCAGTCCCGTTCCCGCCAGTGCCGTGACTGCCGCTGCGACGGTCACGGAGATTCGCATGATCGCTTTCATCGTTTCCTCCCCTGGGCGGGTCTCCGCCTCCCCGCCGGACACTACGCGAACCCGGCATCCGCGTCAGGCACGGCGCACGGTTCGGTATCGGGTGGCGACCCGGACGAGCCTTGTTCACACTGGGACTCGGTGCTGGGTTCACAAACGATCTGCCGGAACCGGGGGATGCCGATGATCGAGGAAGTCGCTCGACCGAGTCTGCTGACATGCTGTCGGGCGGTGGCGGGGCTCCCGCTCGGCGTCGTCCGACCACGACGACCGGACCGGCGACTTCTGGCGTCGATCACCGACCATGGAATCCCGTCGCCGGGAACCGTCGTTGACATGGCCAGACTGCCGCAGCGAGCACGGTTTGTCCCGACGCTCGCGGTCGCCGAGGGTGTCTGGCGGCCCGCGAGGACGCCCAATCTGATCAATGCCTTCGTCGTGCGTCACCCGCGGGGCACGTTCCTGGTCGATCCAGGGGTCTGTGTGAACGTCCACGAACGAGCGGTCTCAGACGTTCCGTGGGCGCTGCGCGTGGCCGTCCGGCCCCGTCGCGATGTGATCGACGTCCGGCAGGCGCTGTCGGCAGTGGGCATCGAAGGCCGGTCCATCGATTTCGTGTTGCCGACTCACTTGCACTGGGATCACGTCGCCGGACTTCTCGACCTGCCAGGACTGGCAGTCCACCTTCATCGCCAGGAGCATTCGTGGATGACGAGAGGACCGGTGGCTCCGCAGGGCGGTGTCCGTCCTGCGCTGCGCGACCGCCCGCTCAGCCTCTACGACCTGGACGGCCCGCCGGTCCTGTCCTTTCCGCGCAGCCACGATCTGTTCGGCGACCGATCAGTGCTCCTTGTCGACCTCGCCGGTCACACTCCGGGAAGCATCGGGATTCTGCTGCAGACCGAGTCCGGGCCCACGTTGCTGGCCGGTGACGCCGTATGGGGCCGAATCCAAGTGGATCGGTTGCGGCAGAAGGCCTCCTATCCGGCGTTGCTGGCAGATGCCGACCGCGACATCGCCTGGGAGACGCTGCATCGCCTGCATGTCGTGCGGCACCGGGTCGCGATCGTTCCGAGTCACGATGCCGGTGACGCACAACCTGGCATCCGCGTCAGATCGACGCCGCCCGGGCCGCCCGCACGTCGTCACCCGTGATCGTCATCAGGTCGGCGTCGGTGAGCGTGTCGAGATCGGAGGTTCTGGCGAGCCGCAGTTCCCGCTCCTCTTCGGCGGCTTCGACGATGTTGCGGACGAACCGTCCGTTGCCCGCGACGTCTGAGGCTCTGCGGCCGCCGGAGACGTCGTCGTAGAGGTCGGCGAACAACTGCTCGAGTTCGGCGGCGGCGTCCGCGGACAGCCGGGCGTCGCGACGGCCGGCGATCGACTCCGCGATTCGGATGAGCTCGCCGGGCGTGTACGAGGTGAACTTGATCCGCCGCGCGAAGCGAGAGGCGAGGCCTTCGTTGGACGCCATGAGCCGGTCGATCTCGTCGTCGTAACCGGCGACGATCACGACGAGGCGGTCCCGGTCGTTCTCCATCCGCGCGAGCAGGGTGTCGACGGCTTCGCGGCCGAAGGCGTCGCCGCCCGCGAGGCCCTCCTGGATCAGGGTGTACGCCTCGTCGATGAAGAGGACGCCGTCGAGCGCGGAGTCGATGACGGCGGAGGTCTTCGGAGCCGTCGACCCGAGATGCTGGCCGACCAGATCGCGCCTGCTCACCTCCACCACGGTGTCTGTGGCGAGGAGGCCGAGCGCGCGGTACAGCCGGGCCACCAGTCGTGCGATCGTGGTCTTGCCCGTTCCCGGTGGCCCGGTGAAGGCCAGATGCAGGCTGCGCGACTGCGTACGCAAACCCTTCTCCGCCCGCAACTGAGCGAGCGTGACGGCGGCGCGCAGTCGTTCGACCTGGTCCTTGACCGGCCCGAGTCCGATCTGCGCGCCGAGTTCGTCGGCGACCGCCCGCAACGCCGACTCGTCGACACCCGACTGCGGCACGACCGCCGTCGCGGGCGCGGTCTCGTCGACGCGCTCGATCGTCAGCTGCAGCGTCGGATCGGCCAGGGCCCTGGCGGCATCGGTCAGGCCGGAGTCGAGGGCGTAAGCCTCCTCCAGGCACGCGCGGGCCGACGGCTCGTCGCCTCGCGCTCGATGAGCGAGTCCGATGGTGAACAGCGCGTGCGGTCGGCAGGTGGTCAGTACCGACGCCTCGGCATTGCCGAGTCGGCGCAGCCCCTCGTCGAACATGCCGAGCTGGACGCATGCTGTGCCGAGCATGAAATCGGCTGCCGCGCACAGGTACTCATCGGTCCAGTCGGAAGACGGCGCCAATGTGCTCAGGACTGCTCGCCATCGGCGTCTGCGCACTTCGAGGATGCCGCGGCAGAACGCCGCGGTCGGTCCGCAGTCTCCGGACTCGTTCAGGACCTGTTCGGCACCGTCCACGTCGCCGCCGGCCAGCAGCGAGGCCGCATAACCCGCGGCGACGTCGGTGGACGTCGTGATCGGCAGGTCGATGAACATGCCGCTCGCCAGGTGGCCCACCAAGGCGCCCGCGGGCATCCCGAGCCGGCGCTGCTCCGCCCCGATGGACTCGCGCGCCCGGTACAGGCCGAGAAGCACCGGACCGGAGCGGTCGCCCGCGGATACCCGGCCGAGCCACGCGTCGCCGAGCGTCGGATCGAACTCGGTGGCGCGAGCGAAGGCGGCTCGCGCTCGATGCGGGTCCGGCGGTGGACCTCCGGTCAGCAGCCCGGCCGCGGTCAGCCCGGCGACGAAGTACTCGCGTGCGCGCTGCCGGGCCTCACCCGGCGCACGTCGCGAAAGAATGTTCCCCTCGATCATGTGGTCCCCCCGAACCTGTTGTGCGCCGACTGTATCCGCCGCCTCCGACAATCGCGGGCGGACCGGGAGAACTCGGTCCGCGGTCCGTCTCGGACGGACGTGCGGGTGGCGTGGCGCACCCCGGTCGGAGGCGTGACCATCCAGCGGCGAAACCTCGCATAGAATGGTCGCCGTGAGCGCTCAGGTCGATACCGTTTCCAACGCCGCCGATACCCCCGATCAGCCCCAGCCGTTTGCTGAGCTCGGTCTCAAAGACGACGAGTACGCGCGGATCCGGGAGATCCTCGGCCGCCGTCCCACCGACGCCGAGCTGGCGATGTACTCGGTGATGTGGTCCGAGCACTGCAGCTACAAGTCGTCGAAGGTCCACCTCCGATACTTCGGCGAGACCACCACCGACGAGATGCGGGCGGGCATGCTCGCGGGCATCGGCGAGAACGCAGGCGTGGTCGACGTCGGCGACGGCTGGGCGGTGACCTTCAAGGTGGAGTCGCACAACCACCCGAGCTACGTCGAGCCGTACCAGGGCGCCGCGACCGGCGTCGGCGGCATCGTCCGCGACATCATGGCCATGGGCGCGCGACCGATCGCCGTCATGGACCAGCTGCGGTTCGGTGCGGCCGATCACCCGGACACCCGACGCGTAGTGGACGGCGTGGTCCGCGGTGTCGGCGGCTACGGCAATTCGCTCGGCCTGCCGAACATCGGCGGGGAGACCGTCTTCGATGCCAGCTACCAGGGAAATCCGCTGGTCAACGCGCTCTGCGCCGGCGTGCTCCGGACCGAGGACCTGCACCTCGCGTTCGCGTCGGGTACCGGAAACAAGATCATCCTGTTCGGCGCGCGCACCGGACTCGACGGCATCGGCGGCGTCTCCGTCCTCGCGTCGGAGACCTTCGACGACGACGGCGGCCCCAGCCGGAAGAAGCTCCCCAGCGTTCAGGTCGGCGACCCCTTCACCGAGAAGGTGCTCATCGAGTGCTGTCTGGACCTCTACCGCGAGAAGCTCGTCGTTGGCATCCAGGACCTCGGCGGAGCGGGGCTGTCGTGCGCGACCTCGGAACTGGCCGCGGCAGGTGACGGCGGCATGCACATCGCGCTCGAACAGGTGCCGATGCGCGCCGAGGGCATGACGCCCGCGGAGGTGCTGTCGTCGGAGTCGCAGGAGCGCATGTGCGCCGTCGTGCGGCCCGAGGACGTCGACGAGTTCATGGCGGTCTGCCGCAAGTGGGACGTCCTGGCGACCGTCATCGGTGAGGTCACCGACGGCGAGAACCTCGAGGTCACCTGGCACGGCGAGACCGTCGTCGACGTCCCGCCGAAGACCGTCGCCCTCGAGGGCCCGGTGTACAACCGCCCCGTGCAGCGTCCCGACTGGCAGGACGAGGTGATCGCCTCGACCACCGCCGGACTGAAGCGCCCGGAGACCTCGGACGAGCTCCGAGAGACGTTCCTCAAGCTGCTCGCCAGTCCCGCGCTGTGCAGCCGGAAGTTCATCACCGAGCAGTACGACCGCTACGTGCGCGGCAACACCGTCTTGGCCGAGCACGCCGACTCCGGCGTCATCCGCATCGATGAGGAGACCGGCCGTGGCATCGCGCTCTCGACCGACACCTCGGGGCGGTACACCTACCTCGATCCGTATACCGGCGTGCAGCTCGCGCTCGCCGAGGCGTACCGCAACGTCGCGGTCACCGGCGCCGTGCCGCGCGCGGTCTCCAACTGCCTCAACTTCGGCTCGCCCGAGGACCCGGCCGTGATGTGGCAGTTCAGTCAGGCCGTGCGCGGTCTCGCCGACGGCTGCGCGAAGCTCGGCATCCCGGTGACCGGCGGCAACGTCAGTTTCTACAATCAGACCGGATCGACCGCGATCCTCCCGACCCCGGTGGTCGCGGTCCTCGGCGTGATCGACGACGTCCGTCGGCGCACCCCGACCGACATCGGCACCGAGCCCGGCGAGACGCTGATCCTGCTCGGCGACACCCGCGACGAGTTCGACGGCTCGATCTGGGCGCAGGTGGAGCACGACCACCTCGGCGGTGTGCCGCCGAAGGTCGACCTCGACCGCGAACGGCTGCTCGGCGAGATCCTGGTCGCGGCATCGCGTGACGGGCTCGTCTCGGCGGCGCACGACATCTCCGAGGGTGGCCTGATCCAGGCCGTCGCGGAGGCCGCGCTGGCCGGTGAGACCGGCTGGCGCATCCTCCTCCCCGGGGGGGCGGGGCGGCCCGGCTGCCGCATCCTCCTCCCGGAGGGCGCGGACCCGTTCGTCACCCTGTTCTCCGAGTCGGCGGGCCGCGTGCTGGTCGCCGTCCCGCGGACCGAGGAGTCGCGGTTCTGCGCGATGCTCGACGCCCGGCAGATGCCGTGGACGCGGATCGGCGTCGTCGACCAGGGCAGCGATGCGCTGGAGGTTCAGGACCACTTCGAGGTGAAGCTCGACGAACTCCGCGAGGTTCACGAGGGAACTCTGCCCGCGTTGTTCGGGTAGCCGTTGGTCGACGGAGAGCAGCTGACGCCGGCGGTGTCGCGGAGGAGTCCGCGCGCCGCCGTTCGTCATTCGTCGATGTGGTTCGGTTCCGCCGTCACCAGGGTGATGCGTGTGCTCCGGATCGATCCGCCCGGACTGGTCGTGGGCACGGTGTTCTACATCTGGTCGCTGACCCCGTCGCTGCTGCCGCGGCACTGGGCGTTTCAGGGGCTGATCGGCGGCATCGCGGGCGCCATCGGCTACGCCGTCGGCGCGGTGTCGGCCGTCGCGGTGCAACGCCTGGTTCTCACTCGCGCGGCATGGTGGCCGCCGCCGGTCCGGGTCCGCCGGGCCCTCCGCATCGGTGTCCCGGTGATCTGCGTCGCGGTCTCGCTGGTCGCGCTGTACTTCGCCGTCGACTGGCAGGATCAGCTGGCGGAGCTGATGGGCACCGAGTCGCCGACCTACCTCGGCTATCTGCGGGCACCCGTCCTCAGCGTGCTGATCGCGATCGCCGTCGTCGGCGTCTTCCGGATCCTGCGCGACGTCGGCGGCTGGCTGGCCCGCAAGCTCAACCGCGTCTTCCGCATTCCGCGGCGGGCCGCGACCGCTCTGTCGCTGGTCGTGATGCTCGTCGTGATCTACACGCTGATCGACGGCGTCGCGGTCCGCGGCAGCTACGCGGCGATGAACGCGATCTTCAGTGCGTCCAACGACACCACCCGGGACGGCGCCGAACAGCCGACGCTGCCGGAGAAGTCGGGCAGCACGGCGTCCGCGGCACGGTGGGAGACCCTGGGTTTCGAGGGCCGCAACTTCGTCTCCGGCGGCATCCGCGCCGCGCAGCTCGCGGAGTACAACGGCAAGCCCGCGAAGGAGCCGATCCGCGTGTACGCGGGGCTGGAGTCCGCGGACGGTCCCGACGCGCAGATGCGGCTCGTGGTCGACGAACTGGAACGCACCGGGGCGTTCGACCGCAAGGTCCTGGTCGTCATTCCGACGACCGGTACCGGTTGGGTGAATCCGACCGCCGCACAGACCTTCGAACTCGTCGCGAACGGCGACAGCGCCCTCGTCGCCGCGCAGTATTCGTATCTGCCGAGCTGGGTGTCGTTCCTGGCCGATCGGGAGAAGGCGGCGGAGGCCGGACGCCGACTGATCGACGCCGTTCGCGCCCGGTGGTCGACCAAGCCACCCGGGCACCGACCGAAGCTCTACGTCTACGGGGAGAGCCTCGGCACGCAGGCCGGGGAGGGGGCCTTCGACGACCTGAACGCGATCCGATCGACGGTCGACGGAGTGCTGTGGGTGGGTCCGCCCAACTCCAATCCGCTGTGGCGGGCGCTCGTCGACCGGCGTGATCCGGGCAGTCCGGAGGCCGAGCCGACGTATGCGAACGGTCTGGTGGTGCGGTTCGCCAACGATGCGGAGGGGATCGCGCGCAATCCAGACCCGTGGCTCTCCCCACGAGTGCTCTACGTCCAGCATCGGACCGATCCGGTGGTGTGGTGGTCGCCGGAGCTGCTCTACCGGAAACCGGCCTGGCTCTCCGAGCCCGCGGCCGGCGATCGCACGCCGGCGATGCGCTGGTACCCGATCGTCACCTTCTGGCAGGTCAGTGCCGATCTCGGCAACGCCGCCGGAGTCCCGGACGGGCACGGACACAATTACGGAACGGTCATCCTCGACGGGTGGGTGGCGGTCACGCAGCCCGACGGATGGACGGCTGCGGACACCGAACGCGTGCGAGGGGCGCTCGAGGACCTGCGCGGGCACGACGGACCGGAGAAGTAGCCGCCGACCGAATGACGCCGTGTCGCCGGGCCGGACCGTCGATTTGTACTATGACGCGGCGGGCGCGCGGTGCGCCCGGGAGGGGCAGAAGAAGACATCATGACGAACACGCCGGGCGACGCGCAGCCGGACCGCCAGCCGGACCCGTTCGCACAGACGCAGGTCGGGCCGGCGATGCCCGCATCCGAGCCGCTGCCGCCCGCCGTCGACCAGTTCACCCCCAATCCCTTCGGGACCGAGCCGTCCGCGGCCGGTCAGTACCGCGACAGCGCTTCTCCGCAGAACTCGTACGCGGCGCCGCAGTTCGGACCGGCACAGTACGCCTCGCAGCCCGGCGGCTGGACCGCGATGCCCGACTCGGCGTACGCGCCCGGCTACCCGCCGCTGGCGGGCCTCGGCAACGGAGATCTCGTCAGCGCCGGTCGAGTCCGGCCTGCGACCATCGGCCAGCGGTTCCTGGCGCGGCTCATCGACTGCGTGATCTACGGCATCGTCTTCGCAGTCTGCGTCATCCTCGGACTCGGCGCCGTCTCCGCGAGCTCCGATTGCCGCACCAACGAGTTCGGCGTCGAACACTGCCAGACCTCCGCGGCCGGTGCGGCGGGCATGTTCATCGCGGTCGGAATCGTGTTGCTCTTCGGCCTGCTGTACGAGTGGCTGATGATCGGCCTGGTGGGCGCGACGCTCGGCAAGATGGCGATGAAGATCAAGGTCGTCGATCAGGTGAGCGGAGCGACGATCGGTCTGGGATCGGCTTTCGTCCGACAGATCATCCCGTTCATCGGCGGCTTCTTCTGCGGCGTCGGACAGCTCGTCGTCTACCTGTCGCCGCTGTTCGACAACTCCGACCGAATGCAGGGCTGGCACGACAAGGCCGCGAACGATCTGGTGATCGTGCAGCCGTGACGACTCGGCGATGATGGTGCCGTGATGACTCGTTGGGACGACGGTCCACAAGCGTCATCGACCACTCGGAAACGGTCGTCGACGCTCCTTCGGCATCGGGTGCTGACGCCACTCGCGGGGCTCGCCGGTGCAGCGGCTGTCTGTACGGTCGTCTGGATCGGCGATCCGACGACGCCCGGCGGATTCCTGCCGCCGTGCCCGACCAGGCTCCTGCTGCACATCGACTGTCCCGGATGCGGATCGACCCGGGCGCTGTATTCACTGGTGCACGGCGACGTTCCGGTCGCTCTCGGCTACAACGCGCTCGGTGTGGTCGCGTTCGTCCTGATCGCGATCGCCTTCGTGATGTACACCGTGGGCCTGTGGCGCGGCCGCCGCATCCGGAGCCTCCGGCATCGTCGACTGGCTCTCGTGATCGGCCTCGCCGTCGTGACCGTCTGGTTCGTGATCCGGAACATCCCGGTCGAACCGTTCGCCGGACTCAAGGTGTGAGTGACTGTCCGTCGGATTGTCGGACATGATCTTCGCCGGATCCGTGCGTGACGGAGACCGTCGCGTCCCCCGATAGCTCTCGGCGTCACCCGGCGGCATCGGACCTGACATGAAGGGTGACCCTACGGGCGTTGCCCGATATCGGTCATTCGCCGCGCCGCGTCGTCGAATGCGCGCTCGGCCGCGTCGCGCGATGTGCCGCCACCGACCGCCAGCGAAATCAATGCGGCGCGGGCGACGAGGTCGTGCGCGCCGCTCAGGTGGCCCGCGATGGAGAGCATCGCGAGTCCGTGGACGGTGCTCCAGGCGACTCCGGAGCGGATGAGGATGTCGCCCTCGTCGGTACCGGGCTCAGTGACTCGGCGCACCGCGTCGGCCATCACCTGGAAGGCCGCGCGTCCGGCCGCCGAGTCAGTCGGATTCCCGTGCTGTAGAAGCGATTTCCGCTGAGATCCGACCCATTCGGGCGAGGTGTATTGGAACATCAGGGTGTACAGCAGCGGGTGCCCGGTGGCGAACTTCAGATAGGCCAGGCCCTGGCACATCAAATCGACGACCGGGTCGTCGGACCCGCCGACATCCGCCAGCGCCGCACCGAACTCGGCGAAGCCCCGCTCGCACACCTCGCCGGCGACCGCGCCGATGCTGCCGAATCTCGAGTACACCGCCATCGTCGACGTTCCCGCAGCCTCGGCCAGCCGACGGACCGTCAAGGCTTCCACACCCTGCTCGGTGACCAGTCGATACGCGGAATCGGCGAGGGTCGTGCGCACCGGATCCGGTCGCGGCTCTTCACGTTCACTCATAACGGCGTTATTCTCACCCTATAACATTGTTATAGGCAATCCGGAGGTGAGCGGAATGAGTACCAATCGATTCCTGGCCGGCGAGTTCGAGCCGGTCCGCGCCGAATACACCGAACACGACCTCGCGGTCACCGGGACACTTCCCGACTGGCTCGACGGGCGCTATCTGCGCAACGGACCGAACCCGATCGCGGACGTGGACCCCGACACGTACAACTGGTTCACCGGGGACGGGATGGTCCACGGCATCCGGCTCGCGGGCGGCGAGGCGCTCTGGTATCGCAACCGCTGGGTCGATTCGGAGTCGACGCAGCGGCGTCTGAATCGGCAGGCACCCGACGTCGCGGGCCGGTCGATCATGCGCGGCATCGGGGCCAACACCAACGTCATCGGCTTCGGCGGGCGCACGCTGGCGCTGGTGGAAGCCGGTCTGCCCTGCGCGGAACTGTCCGACGAACTCGAGACGCTCGACGTCTGGGACTTCGACGGAACCGTTCGCGGCGGCTACACCGCGCACCCGCTGGAAGATCCGGTGACGTGTGAACTGCACGCGGTGAGTTACCACTTCGGCATGGGGGACAAAGTCCGGTACTCCGTGATCGGGACCGACGGACGACTCCGGCGGCACGTCGACATCACGGTCGGCGGCAGCCCGATGATGCATGCGTTCTCGCTCACCGAATCGACCGTCGTCGTCTACGACCTCCCGGTCACCTTCGATGCGGAAGCGGCGACGACGGCGACCGTGCCGCGCGGCGTGCGACCGCTCGCCAGGCTGGCGATGTCGGCGCTCGTCGGCCGGGTGCCGACGCCGCACGCGATCGCCTCGCGCCTCCCGCCCGGTCGGCCGGGCGCATTGCCGTACCGCTGGGACCCGGACTATCGCGCGCGGGTGGGGCTGATGCCGCGGGAGGGTGACGACGCCGACGTCGTCTGGATCGACGTCGATCCCTGCTACGTGTACCACCCGCTGAACGCGCATGACGTCGTCGGCGGCGTCGTCGTGGATCTGGTCGTGCACGACCGCACGTTCGACCGCGACCGGACCGGGCCGTCCGAGGGCAGGCAGCATCTGGAGCGGTGGACGATCGACCGCGAGCGACGCACGTGCAGGCGAGAACGACTGTGGGATGCGGCGGTCGAGTTCCCGCGCATGGACGACCGCTTCACCGGCCGCGCGCACGACTCGGGCTGGCTGGTCGGCAGTGAAGACGGCGGAATGTTCGGCTCACTGCTCGCACGAGTGGCCGCAAGCGGCGGTGGGCCGGTCGTCCGACGATTCGCCGACGGTGTCACGCTCGGCGAGTTCACCTTCGTCCCGCGGGCCGACGACGCGGTGCAGGGCGACGGCGCCGTCGTCGGGTTCGTCACCGATCTCGCGGCGAACTCGACCAGCTTGGCCGTGCTCGACGCACAGACCCTGGAGGACATCGCTTCGGTACGACTGCCGCATCGGGTTCCCGCCGGGTTCCACGGCAATTGGCTGCCGACGACCTCGCAGTGAACCGCCGCGCGCCGGGCGGTGGACCCGATAGCGTGGCGCGCATGACGCTGAAGGTCGTGGAGTGGTCGACGGGCACGGTGGGCAGGCATGCGATCGCGGGGATCGACGCCCATCCCGAGCTGGAGTTGGTCGGCGTGTGGGTGTCGGATCCCGCGAAGGTGGGCCGGGACGCCGGGCGTCTCGCCGGGCTGGACCGCGACCTCGGGGTGATCGCCACCGACGATCGGGAGGCGCTGATCGAACTGCGGCCCGACGCCATCGTGCACACGGCGATGACAGACGACCGGGTCGCGGAGGCGATCGCCGACCTCACGGCGTTCGTCGCGGCAGGCATCAACGTGGTGTCGTCGGGCCCGGTGATCCTGCAGTATCCGTACGGGGTGCTGCCCGACGAGATGGTCGAACCGATCCGCGACGCGGCCGTCGCCGGTGGCGCGAGCCTGCACGTCAACGGGATCGATCCGGGCTTCGCCAACGACGTCCTCCCGTTGTCGCTGACCAGCCTGTCGCAGGAGATCGACGAGGTCCGCTGCCTGGAGATCGCCGACTACTCCACCTACTACCAGCCCGTGGTGATGGGTGAGATCTTCGGATTCGGCAAGCCGATGGACCACCAGCCGATGCTTCTGATGCCGGGCGTGCTGTCGCTCGCGTGGGGGAGCGTGGTCCGCCAGATCGGTGCGGGCCTGGGTCTGACGTTCGACGAGCCGCTCGTCGAACGCCACGAGCGCGTGGCCGCCGACCGGGACTACGAGACGGTGTCGGTGCCGATCCCCGAGGGTGCGATGGCGGCACTGCACTTCGAAGTGGTGGGACAGGTGGACGGTGTCGATCGCGTGGTGCTCGAGCACTACACCCGGACTCATCCCGAGCAGTGCCCCGACTGGCCGCGGCCGAACGAGGGCGACGGCTGCTATCGCGTCGTCGTCACCGGCGAGCCGACGATGACGGTGGAGATGTCCCACCACGGCCGCGACGGCGACCACAACGTGTCCGGGATGATCGTGACAGCCATGCGGCTGGTCAATTCGGTGCCCGCTGTGGTGGCCGCCGATCCTGGTCTGGTGACCGCGCTCGACATGCCGCTCGTGACGGGCCGCGGCCTCGTCGGCGGGGCGTGAGCGGCGGCTACACCGACCATGCGTGCACGGGTTCGCCCTCGTGCATCAACGTCGCGTAGTCGTTCACCATGCCGCGTAGAGCCTGCGTTCGCGATTCGCCCGCGTCCTCGCGCGCCTGAACCGCTCGCCGCTGCCACACCGAGCCGGATTGCCTTGTGGCGCAACGCCCTTCGATGACACCGAGGTATCGGCGCTTGGCCTGCTCAGACAGTCCGTACGCCGTCAGTCCGCGTTCGGCGATCGGCAGCAGACGACGCAGGACCAGCTCGTCGGGCCGGATCCAGCCGATGTTCGGCCAGTACAGCTGCGCGCCGAAACCCCACCGGGCGCCTGCCGACAGATTCTCGTGGGCGGCGTCGAACGACATCTGCGACCACACCGGGAGGTCGCTCTCGACGAGGCCGCGCAGCAGACCGTAGTAGAACGCCGCGTTGGCCATCACGTCGACCACCGTGGGACCGGCGGGCAGCACGCGGTTCTCCACGCGGAGGTGGGCGTGTCCGTCGACGACGTCGTACACGGGCCGGTTCCATCGGTACACGGTGCCGTTGTGCAGTCGCAGCTCCTCGAGGTCCGGAGTGCGTCCGGCGTCCAGCTCGGCGAGTGGATCGACCTCGGTGGACACCGGCAGCAGGGCGGGGAAGTACCGGGTGTTCTCCTCGAAGAGGTCGAAGATCGTGTTGATCCACCGCTCGCCGAACCACACGCGCGGTCGTACGCCTTGGTTCTTCAGTTCCAGCGGCCGGGTGTCCGTGGCCTGCTCGAAGACGGGGATGCGGGTCTCGTGCCAGAGAGCCTTGCCGTCCAGGAACGGCGAATTGCCCGCGATGGCGACCTGCACTCCGGAGATCGCCTGAGCCGCATTCCAGTGCGCCGCGAAGTCTTCGGGAGCCACCCGCAGATGCAGTTGCAACGACGTGCAGGCGGCCTCGGGGAGGATCGAGTCACTGGTGGTCGTCAGGCGTTCGGCGGGCCCGCCCGGCGACATCGGGATCCCGGTGATGTCGAGTTCGAGGTCCTCGCCCCGGGCGGCGAAGATCTGTTCGTTCAGCAGTGCGTAGCGCGGATTGGTGGAGATCCACTGATGTGCGAAGTGCTCGCTCCCGAGTGTCGGCAGCATGCCCACCATGATCAGGTGGTTCCCGGTCGACGCCGCCCGGGCCTCGGCACGGTTCAACGAGCTCCGCAGGGCCTGCTCCAGTCCGACGGTGTCGGCGCCGACGAACGGACGCGGCGAGACGTTGATCTCGATGTTGAACTGGCCGAGCTCGGTCTGATAGGCCGGATCGGCGATGGCGTCGAGGACCTCGGTGTTCGCCATCGCGGGTTCGGCGTCCGAGTCGATCAGATTGAGCTCGACCTCCATGCCGAGCAGCGGTTCCGGAGGCCGGCCGTGATCGGTGAACACTCCGTCGGCGAGCATGCGCGCGATGGCTTCGGTGCCGCGGGACACCTGCGACCGGAAGCGCACCCGATCGGCTCCGCTGAACTTCTGGTGGCTCACTTCGGCGCCCATGGAGTCATCGTGCCCTGACCACTCACCGGCACGGGCCGGTTCGAGTCATTCGGCGTCGTGATTACAGTGTTCGCATGGCGCTCCCGATGACTGCTGACCTGCACACCCACACGGCGTTCTCCGACGGGACGGACTCACCGGCGCAACTGCTGGCGGCCGCGCGCGAGGCCGGTCTGACGACCATCGCACTCACCGACCATGACACCGCGGGCGGCTGGGACGAGACCGCTGCGCAGGTGCCCACGGGGATGCGCGTGCTCCCGGGGGCCGAGTTCTCCACCAAGCATCCGGACGCCGACGGCGCCCTGGTCTCGGTGCATCTGCTCGGCTACCTGTTCGACCGTCACGACGAGGGCGTCGCCGGCGAGTGGAAGCGGATGAAGGATGAGCGCGCGGGTCGCGGGGCGCGGATCGTCGAGAACCTCATCGACGGCGGATACCCGATCACGCTGGAACGGGTTCGGGAGATCGCCGGCGTCAGCAGCATCAGTCGCCCACATATCGCACGAGCGCTCATGGAGGCGGGAGCGGTCGAGTCGGTGGGGGCGGCCTTCGACGACCTGCTGCACGACGGCAGCCCCTATTACACGGCGCTGCGCTCCACGAGCCTCGCCGAGGGCGTCGCGATGATCTCCGCGGCGGGCGGCGTGCCGGTGATCGCACACCCGCGTGCGCGGGTGGCGGCTCGAGTGCTGACCGCCGACGTGATCGAGTCGCTGATCCCCGCCGGTCTCGCCGGTCTCGAGGTGCGTCACCCCGACCACGATGAGGCCGCCCGTTCGGAGCTGGCGGACATCGCATCGAATCTCGGTCTCCTGCAGACGGGGTCGAGTGACTATCACGGCGCCAACAAGGTGCTTCGCATCGGCCAGGAGCGGACGCCGGACGATGTCGTCGACCGGATCGTCGAGCTCGGCGCGGTGGCGCCGTTCACCGGATGAGTCCGGGCGGGGAATGGTGACCGGTCCGGTGACGTTGTCCCCTCCGTGGCACCACGAGACAAAGCTGATCCGGCGCAGACGCGGGCGGCCGTGCTGGCCGTCGCCGACTGGCTGCGCGACGACACCGCACCGACGCCGGGGCGGGCGGCGCTCGCGGCGGCCGTCCGGCTGACGGCGAGGACAGTCGCGCAGGACGCACCGGGGAACTCGGTGGAGCTGCGGGTGCCGCCGTTCGTCGCGGTGCAGTGCATCGAGGGGGTGCGGCACACTCGCGGCACACCGCCGAACGTCGTCGAGCTGGCGCCGCGCGACTGGCTGCTGCTGGCGACCGGCCTGCTCGACTTCGATGAGGCGCTGTCGGCGCACCGGGTCAGTGTGTCCGGTCACCGGGCGGGCGACGTCGCGGGCCTGCTGCCGGTGGTGCCGCTGAGCATGTGACCTGCGCGGCTTCGGCCGCGATGGATTTCGAGTTGTCCCGAGCGAAGCCGTAGACTGTGGTAACGGTAACGCCCGCCGAGCCCATGAAACCGGAGCGTCTTACGTGACCGAGATGTCGATTCACTCGCCGAACCTGCTCAATCAGACCGGATGTGGCGGATCGTCGCACCCGATTCCCGATGCGGATCAACCCGAGAACGAGCCCCGCGAAGAGTGCGGTGTGTTCGGTGTCTGGGCGCCGGGCGAAGAAGTCTCGAAGCTGACCTATTACGGCCTCTACGCGCTGCAGCATCGCGGGCAGGAAGCCGCGGGCATCTCCGTCGGCGACGGATCCCAGGTGCTGGTGTTCAAGGACTTGGGCCTGGTCAGCCAGGTGTTCGACGAGCAGACCCTCGCCTCGATGGTGGGGCATGTCGCCGTCGGCCACTGCCGCTACTCGACCACCGGTTCCACCACCTGGGAGAACTCCCAGCCGATCTTCCGCAACACCGCGGCGGGCAGCGGTGTGGCACTCGGTCACAACGGCAATCTGGTGAACACCGCCGAGCTGGCCGACCGCGCGCGTGCCCTCGGTATCTACGGGAACGGCGCGCACGGTGCTGCGACCTCCGACTCGGACATCCTCGGTGCGCTGCTGGCGCACGGCGCCGCGGACAAGACGCTCGAGCAGTCGGCGATGGATCTGCTGCCGACCGTCAAGGGAGCGTTCTGTCTCACGTTCCAGGACGAGAACACGCTGTACGCCGCCCGTGACCCGCACGGGGTCCGGCCGCTCTCGCTCGGGCGACTGGACCGCGGCTGGGTGGTCGCGTCCGAGACGGCGGCGTTCGACATCGTCGGCGCCTCGTTCGTCCGCGACATCGAGCCCGGCGAGCTTCTCGCCATCGACGCCGACGGCGTTCGCAGTCAACGGTTCGCCGAGCCGACGCCGGCGGGTTGCGTGTTCGAATACGTCTACCTGGCTCGTCCCGACAGCGTGATCCACGGTCGTTCGGTGCACTCGACGCGCGTGGAGATCGGCCGCAGGCTGGCCCGCGAGCAGCCTGCCGAAGGTGACCTGGTGATTCCGGTTCCGGAGTCCGGCACACCCGCGGCGGTCGGCTACGCCCAGGAGTCGGGCATCCCCTACGGGCAGGGTCTGATGAAGAACGCCTACGTCGGCCGCACCTTCATTCAGCCCTCGCAGACCATTCGTCAGCTCGGCATCCGGCTGAAGCTGAACCCGCTCCGCGAGGTGATCCGCGGCAAGCGGCTGGTGGTGGTCGACGACTCGATCGTGCGCGGCAACACCCAGCGCGCGCTGATCCGGATGCTCCGCGAGGCCGGCGCCGCCGAGGTCCACGTGCGGATCGCCTCAGCGCCGGTGAAGTGGCCGTGCTTCTACGGCATCGACTTCGCGTCGCCCGCCGAACTGATCGCGAACGGGTCGGACTCGGCCGAGGCGATGGTGGAGAGCGTGCGTCAGGCCATCGACGCCGATTCGCTCGGCTACATCAGCGTCGACGAGATGATCAACGCGACCGAGCAGCCGCGCGCGAACCTGTGCGCCGCCTGCTTCGACGGGAAGTACCCGATCGATCTCCCCGAGGAGACGACGATGGGCAAGGCCGTTCTTGAGAGCATGCTCAAGGGGTCGGTGACCGGCACTGATCCGTTGACGGCGGCCAACGACAACGTCAGCGCCGTGATGCGTCCTTAGTCCCTTTCCCGTCGCGTAGCGTGCCCGGATCCACCCCGCACTCAGGTACCGTGAGTGCGTCCCACCGCCCGAACGGCTGACCTTCAGCTGTCCAATTTCAGGAGAATCAAGAATATGACCGACGGGTCTGTCGACAAGCCGACGACCGGCGCATCCTATGCGGCAGCGGGCGTGGACATCGATGCCGGTGAACGTGCCGTCGAGCTCTTCGCACCGCATGCGAAGCGCGCGACCCGTCCGGAGGTTCTCGGCGGGCTCGGCGGTTTCGCCGGACTGTTCTCCCTCAAGGGCGACTACCGCGAGCCGGTCCTGGCGTCCTCGAGCGACGGCGTCGGCACCAAGCTGGTGATCGCGCAGGCGATGGACAAGCACGACACCGTCGGCCGGGACCTCGTCGCCATGGTGGTCGACGATCTCGTGGTGTGCGGCGCCGAGCCACTCTTCCTGCAGGACTACATCGCCATCGGCAAGGTGATCCCGGAGATGGTGGCAGACATCGTCAAGGGCATCGCCGACGGCTGTGTGGACGCCGGCTGCGCGCTGCTGGGCGGCGAGACCGCCGAGCACCCCGGTGTGATGGAGGACGGTCACTACGACATCTCGGCGACCGGTGTCGGCGTCGTCGAGGCGGACTCGATTCTCGGACCCGATCGGGTGCGCGCCGGAGACGTCGTCATCGCGATGGGCTCGTCGGGCCTGCACTCGAACGGCTACTCGCTGGCCCGCAAGGTGCTGCTCGACTGGGGCCACATGGATCTGTCGGGTCACGTGGAGGAGTTCGGCCGCAGCCTCGGTGAGGAGCTGCTCGAGCCGACGCGCATCTACGCGAAGGACTGCCTCGCGCTCGCCGCGGAGAGCGATGTCCGGACGTTCGCGCACGTGACCGGTGGCGGTCTGGCCGACAACCTGTCGCGCGTGCTCCCCAAGGGACTGTCGGCCGAACTGGAACGCAACACCTGGACGCCGGCGCCGATCTTCTCGCTGATCGCGCAGCGCGGCCGCGTGGAGCGCGTCGAGATGGAGCGCACCTTCAACATGGGCGTCGGCATGGTCGCGATCGTCGCACCCGAGGACACCGACCGCGCACAGGCGATCCTCACCGCGCGGCACGTCGACAACTGGGTGCTCGGCACCATCAAGCGCGGCGAGCCGGGCGCTCCCAGCGCCGCGACCCTGGTCGGAGATCACCCGCGCTTCTGAGCGCATAGACCTTCGAGCCGAACCCGGGCAGGTGCATCTCACCGGTCCGGGTTCGGCTCGTTCCAGCCTCCGGCGGAAATAGATCAAGGCTGTCGTTTGGTGCATCCTGGTGACACCGAACGACAGCCTTAGTCCTGGAGTCCCTTCCCGGGTTGGTCGAGCGGACCGTGCGCACTCGGCTGCGAACTGCGCGGGAGCAACACGAGAACCCCGCGTCGGCTAGGACGCGGGGTTCTTACGTATGTCAGGCATCATTCTCGGCGCGAGCGCCTGGGCTGATCGCCTGTACGAGCGGGCGTGTGCGACAGCGCCGTCAGGCGTGTCGCCACTCCTCTTCACTGTTCCAGCTCTTTTCGTCCGACCACGAGTCGTGTGACGACTCGTCGCTGCCACCAGAGAGTTCACGCTGGAGACTGTCGAAGTCAGTACTCGGAGCGGAGTACTTCAGCTGACGAGCAACCTTCGTCTGCTTTGCCTTTGCCCGGCCGCGGCCCATGTGGGACCCCCTCGCACAGTGACGGGGCGGCCAACGTCGTGGCGGCCCCGTTCTATTCGTTAATAGTTTTCGTACTGACAGTCTAGCGCGCAGTCCCGATTAAGTCTCATCGCCTGACCGTCCGAAATGGAAAACTCTTCTACCAGGTGCTTCCGTGGCGGCTCGGGTGTCGCTCAGCCGCGTCCGCGCAGACGATCGACGGCGGCGCGCCCCGGTGGCACCTGATCGTCCGAGGTGTACAGGTCGGCGTCGATGCGGGCGGTGGCCGAGGTGTCGGGCGAGTCGGCGTCCCCGACCACGAGTTCGGCGTCGACCGGCACGTTTCGCTTCACCAGGGCGAGCGCGATGGGTCCGTTCTCGAAGTGATCGATCACGGTGCCGACCCGGCCGACGGTACGACCGCCCGCGGTGACCGCGACTCCGGTGATCGGACGGTAGGCCGAGCTGCCGTCGAGGTGGAGGAGGACGAGCCGTCGCGGTGGTCGGCCGAGGTTCGCGACGCGCGCGACGGTCTCCTGCCCGCGGTAGCAGCCCTTGTCGAGGTGCACCGCGCCGCCTTCGTCGGGCCCGCCGATCCAGTCCACCTCGTGAGGGATGGTCCGCTCGTCGGTGTCGAGGTGCAGGCGTGGCCGGAGCGCGTTGACGCGCAGCGCCTCGTAGGCCCACATGCCCGCCGGTGCGGCGCCGGCGTCGGTCAGCAGTCGCCACCATTCGCGGAGATCCGGTTCAGGGACGACGAGGTCGACGACGGGCGTCGCGCCGTGCTCGCCGATGCCGGGCATCACGCGCCAGAAGCCGAGGGGCTCGTCGTCGTGGCGCAGTTCCGGAAGGTCCCCCGCCTGGTACGGCATCGCATCGGACGGCAGTGCGATGATCTCGGCGATCGGTCCGGTCAGCGCGTCGGGGCCGAGCAGGGTCAGCACGGCCATGTCGGGGCGAGCGGTCGGGGTGACCTTCGCCCAGAACACCATCTTCGTCAGGAAGTCGGCGAGCGACTGCCCGCGGGAGGCCTCCGTGTCGATCCAGGTGGTCTCGTCGATGTCGGTGAGGACGAAGTGGTCCTCGATCCGCCCGTTGCCGTCGAGAGACAGGTTCTCTGCGCTGCGCCGGTCGGCGAGATGGGTGAGGTGCTGCGACGAGATGGTGTGCAGCCACGTCAGTCGCTCGGGGCCCGACAGCTCGATCACCGCACGGTCGGACCGGTCGACGATCGCGGCTCGCGTCGTGGCGCTGCGTTGTTCCCCGAGCGGGTCGCCGTAGTGCCAGGCGACTCCCGGGCTCGGGTCGCCTTCAGGCGTGGCGACGGCGGTGGGGTGGGCGAGCAGGATCGGCGACTCGGCGGTCATGTCATCGAGTGTACGAGCCGGTTCGGACACGGGCGTCGGTGCTTTGCCGCGGCAGTCACCGGAGGATGAAATGAGCGACGTCCGGGGTCCGGTGCTGGTGCCACACGTCCACCAGCCGCCACGGACATGCGACGACGACCCGGCCGGTCTCGTTCCGGTAATAGGTGTGCGCGGTGGGGGTGTGCCGCCACACGGTGTCCTCCATCGACCGGTCGATCTGCGCGACGTAGTCGTCGTACGCCTGCGGTGTCACCTCGATGCTCCGCGCTCCGTGCACCTTCATCAGGTGCAGGCATTCGATCAGGTAGTGGACGGCGACCTCGATGCCGAAGTTGTTGCCCGCACCGTGACTCGGATTGGCGTTGGGCGCGGAGGTGATGAAGAGATTGGGGAAGCCCGGGACGGTGCCGCCCCGGTAGGCGCGCGGATTCCCCGACCACTCGTCGTTGAGGGTCCGGCCGTCGCGGCCGTGGATGTCCAGAGTCGAGAGGAAGTCGAGGTGGTATCCCGTCGCATAGACGATCGCGTCGAGTTCGACGAGGGTCCCGTCGGCGGTGACGATGCCCTCGGGCACCACCTCGGCGGGTTCGCCGGCCACCAGGTCCACGTGGTCGCGAGTGAGCGCGGGATAGTAGCCGCCGGGGTCGCGGATGATGCGCTTGCCGAACGGCGCGAAGTCGGGCGTGACGGCGTCGGCCAGCGCCGAGCCCGCTCCGAAGGTTCGGTCGATGTAGGCCAGGCAGTCGCGGAGCAGGAAGTCGTTGGCGGGGGAGATCGACAGGTGCGAAGCCGCCCAGTCCGGGTCGACGATCACCACCGGATAGGCGCTGTCGGCAGAGCCCCAGAACGCTTTCAGCCGCAGCCAGTTCGCGTAGTAGGGGAGCTCGCGGCACAGGATGCGCTGATAGTCGGGCACGTCGTCGGACTCCCGCTTCCGCGGCGCCACCCAGTGCGGCTGTCGCTGGAACTGCGTCAGATGCGCCACCTCGGGGGCGAGCGAGTCCACGAGCTGCGCCGCGGTGCAGCCCGCGCCGATCACCGCCACACGCTTGCCGGCCAGATCGATGGACGGATCCCAGTCGCCCGAGTGAATGCTCAGGCCGGCGAAGTCGTCGCGCCCGGGCACGTCCGGGAACTTGGCGCGATTGAGATAGCCGAGCGCGGTCATCACGACGGTGGCGCGCGCCGTTCCGGTGTTCCCGTTGTGGTCAACGAAGCCCACGGTCCAGAGTGCGGCGTCGTCGTCCCAGGTCAGTGATGTCACCTCGGTGCCGAATCGGGTGTGGTCGCCGATGGCGTACTTGCGGCCGAGCGCCAGCAGATAGTCGTGGTACTCGCCGCCCTTGGGGTAGTAACTCGACCAGTCGGGGTTGAGTTCGGAGGAGAGTGAGTAGTACGACGACGGCGTGTCGACGCCGACGCCCGGATACGTCTGCGTGGCCCAGGTGCCGCCGAGTCGGTCGCCTCGCTCGAAGAGCTCGTAGTCGAGACCCTCGTGTGTTGCGGCGATGGCCGCGGCGATCCCGGCGAGTCCGCCGCCGATGATCGCCAGACTCAGCGTCTCGGGCAGTGGTTCCGCCCGCGACACCACCGGGCGGGCCCGGTGGAACCCGCCCTGTTCGGAGAGCATCGGGAGGAACTCCTCGCCGACGGGAACGCCGAGGGCCAGCGGTGCGAGCCGGGCGAAGAGGGCGGTATCGCACTCGGTCGGCAGGTCGTCCGCGGCGTCCAGGGCGTCGAGCAGGTCATCGATGATCGCGGCGGCGGTCGTCGCGTCGGTGACGCCGGCCATCTCGGGCGCGGCAGGCACGTGCGTGACTGCGTCGCCGTAGCGGTCGAGTGGATCGGCGCTGCCGGTCAGCTGGGCGAGCACGGCGAGCAGTACGGCCGGATCGGCGGACTGCAGGTGTGTGCGCAGTGCTTCGGCAGCCGGAGCGGCGCCGGGGACGGTGTCGAAAGCCATCTCGAATCCTTGTCGGGGAGGTGCAGGTGGAGCCAGATTACAAAAACTGAACTATCAGTCTGGTTTTTACCTGAAAAGTCCACGACGTGGTCGGCGAATCGGTTAGGTTCCGTGGCGACGGGGCCGCGCAGTCGGCGCGTGCCCGGCAGACGAGAGGATTGTCGTCGAATGGATGAGCTGCGGTTCGACGGTCAGGTGGCGCTGGTCACCGGGGTGTCGACGTTCGGATTGGGATTGGCGTATGCGCGACGGCTCGCCGAGCGCGGGTGCGCGATCGTCGTCAACGACCTCGGTCGGGACTGGACGGGAGCGGCCAACGAGCCCGGGACCGTCGAAGCGGTCCGCATCCTGCGCGACGAGGGTGCGACGGTCATCGGTGTCACCGGCGACGTGGTGACCGAGGCCGATTCGATCGTGGCCGCCGCTGTCGACGAGTTCGGCCGGCTGGACGTGGTCGTCAACAACGCGGGTGCCGGCGGCTCGTTCGACACCCTGGTCGACGTGCACCTGCGCGGGGCGCATCGCATCGCCGAGGCGGCCTGGCCGCATCTCGCGGCGACCGGCGGGCGGATCCTGAACATCTCGTCCAACGGCAGTTTCGCGGCGCCGGCGATGCCCGGATACGCGGCGGCGAAGGGCGCGATCCAGTCGTTGACTCGCACTCAGGCGATCCTCGGCCGCGCCGACGGCATCCGCTCGAATGCGATCCTGCCCGCCGCCTGGACGCGGTCCACGGCCGGAATCGAGCAGCCCGGGTTCGGGGAGTTCCTGCAGAAGCACTTCCCGCCCGAGGCGGTCGCCGCGTTCGCGGCGTACCTGCTGCACGCCGCGACCGACGTGACCGGTGAGTGCTTCGCCGTCGGCGGCGGACTGGTGACGCGGGTGGTCCTGGCCGAGTCCGCGGGCGCGCTCGCCGCGGCCCCGACGCCCGAGGCGTGGCCCGCTCTGATCGAGCAGGTGCTCGATGACTCGGAGCTGACGGTGCACCACTCCATGTGGGAGCAACTCGACTATTTCGTCGGCCGGATGAGCCCCGACACGCGAGCGGACTGGGACGCCGTCCGGGTCAGTCCCGACACGGCGGCGAAGGTGACGGCATGACGGATCAGCAGACCGCTCCCGCCTGGCCGGGACTCGATGCGGACGTGGCGGCGTACCTGGGCGACCGCAAGATGGTGCCGATGCACGTGGCAGGAGTCGAGGCGGCCCGGGCCGCGTTCGAGGCACTGCCGCAGGCGCGCGGCCCCGAGATGCACAGCGTCGACGATCGGACGGTCGACGGGCCGCACGGTCGGCTGCGACTGCGGATCTATCGTCCCCTCGACGAACCGGCGCTGCCCGCTCTGGTGTATCTGCACGGTGGCGGGATGGTGATCGGCAGCATCGAGACCTTCGATCGAATGGCCCGACTGCTCGCGGAGGCGTCGTCGGCGGTGGTGGTCTCCGTCGACTACCGGCTGGCGCCCGAGCATCGGTATCCCGTCGCCAGCGACGAGGCGTACTTCGCGATGCAGTGGACCGTGGAGAACGCGGCCACGCTGGGCATCGATGCGCGACGGGTCGCGATCGGCGGCGACAGTGCGGGCGCCGCATTGGCCGCCGGGACCGCGCTGCGGACGCGCGACGAGGGCGGCGCGGCGATCGCCTTCCAACTGCACATCTACGCCGGCATGGGGCGCGACGACGATCACGACTCGATCCGCGAGTTCGCCGACGGGCCGATCATCACCGCGGGCGACTTCGCCTGGACCAAGGGCTTGTACCTGGGCGACGATCCGTCGACCGATCATCCGTACGGGGTGCCGTCGTTGGCGGAGGATCTGTCGGGGCTGCCGCCGGCGATCGTGGTGACGGCCTCGCACGATCCGACCCGTGACGGCTCGGAGAAGTTCGGCGAGCGGTTGCGGGCCGCCGGGGTGCAGACGGCCCTGCTGCGATACCCGGGCGTCTTCCACGGCTTCATCGCCCACACCCGCACGCAGTCGCGGGCACGACTGGCGATGGCCGAGGTCGGCGGGCTGATGCGAGCCAAGTTCGCGGTCGGACCCGGTTCCGCGGAGTGGACGCTCGACGGCGCTTAGTCCGTCGCCGGCGCGATCACTCCACGCGCAGGATCGCACACCATGAGTCGGTGAGCGTGGTGATCGCGCCCGCCCGGTCCATCGGCCACCCGCGCACCATCCAGGTGTTGAGGAACAGCTCGAGTCCGCTGATCAGCAGCAGCGCTCGGCGCTGCTGCTCGTCGTCGTCGAACCGCGACCAGAGGTCGGAGTTCGCGGTCAGGGCGGCGATGAACCGGCCGTGGTACTCGAGGTAGAACTCGTCGAACGGTACGGCTCCCGACGACTGGACGCGGAGGCCGCTGCCGCTCTGCTCCCACGTCCGGACGACGCGCTCGAGCCAGCCGGCGATCGCGTCGGTTGACCATTCGTCGAGGGCGCCGAAGTCCGCGTAGAGGGCCTCCGCGGCGTCCCAGACCTGGGTGACGATGGCCTTGACGATGGCGTCCTTGCCGGGGAAGTACGAGTACAGGGTGGCCCGACTCGCGCCTGCCGCCGCGGCGATGTCGTCGATCGTGGTGCCGCGATACCCGCGCTCGGCGAACAACTCCGCGGCGATACTCAAGAAGTGCGCCCGGCTGTTCCGCTTCTGCATCTCGCGGAGCGACACGCGGCCGGTGTCCTCGGTGCTTTCAGTTTCCATACTGAGAGTTCAGGTTACCGACTCGCCGAGCACAGCGCGCAAAACGCTTGTGCCGTTGGTTGTGACCACCTGACGGTCACAACCAACGGCACAAGCGTTCCCCGGCCTCTCGCCGGGTCAGTCGATCACGGCGGCGGAGAACACCGGCGGATCGCCGAGGAACGGCCGGTGCGACGGCGGCTGGTTGCCCTCGATGTCGGTGATCTCGTACTCCTGGGCGAGTTCGGCTCCGACCAGGACCTGGCCCGACCGCTCCATGCGCTTCGGGTCCCGCGACAGCGCGTCGATCACGCGCCCCGGGAACTCCACCGACTCCGCGGTGGCGACGAGGCCGTCGTACATGTCGGGGTCGGCGTTGAACGCCGCCATGTTGACCTCGGTCTTCAGCAGGCCCATCCACAGGGAGACGACGGCGACGTCGAACGGCTTGAAGTCGACGGCCATATCGTGCGCCATCTTGTCGACGGCGGCCTTGCCCGAACCGTACGCAGGTCCGTGCATGTAGCAGCTGCCGCCGAACGACGAGGTGTTCACGACGAGTCCGCCGCCGGTCTCCGACAGCAGCGGTGCCGCGTAGTACGTGGTCACGTAGGTGGACCGCAGGCCGACGCCGTGCAGGTCCAACAGACCGAGGCCCTTGTTCCAGAACGGGCCCTTGTCGGTGAGGCCTGCGGGGAGGGCGATGGCGTTGTTGACCAGGATGTCGAGACGGCCGTGCTCGTTGCGGATCCGCTCGAACAGGGCCTCCACCTGTGCGTCGTCGTTGTGGTCGACGGCCACGGCGACACCGGTTCCGCCGCGCGCGTCGATCTCGGCGGCCGTCTGGGTGATGGTGCCGGGCAGATCGGTCTGGCCGGCGGCGGTGGTCCGTCCGGTCACGTAGACGGTGGTTCCGGGCTGTGCGAGGGCGAGGGCGATCCCCTTGCCCGCTCCGCGGCTGGCTCCGGTGACGACGGCGATACGTTCGTTGCTCATCCCTCACGTGGTACCCGGTGCGGGCCGGTATCGGGACAGTTTTTCCCGATGGGTGGAATCCGGGCGCAGGATTGTCGGCAGCTTCGGCGTCGATCCATGACATCGTTAGTGCATGTCGTTCGTGCTGGTGTCGGCGGAAGCGCGGGTCCTGGAACCGGATTCGCCGATCCTGCACGCGGACGACCGCGGAATCGTCCACGGGGACGGGCTTTTCGAGACCATGCTGGTGCGCGACGGCCGGGTGTGCGGGCTGGACCGGCATCTGGACCGCCTCGCGCGGAGCGCGCCGATCGCCGGGCTCGCGGTACCGGACCGCGCACAGCTGATCGCGATGGTCGATGCGGGTCTGAGTCGTTGGCGTGAATCGTACGACGGCGAGGGGATGCTGCGTCTGGTGGTGACGAAGGGGCGAGAGCACGATCCTCGCGCAGAGCCGACCCGGTACCTGACGATCGCGCCGGTGCCCGAACGGGTCGCGGCCGCCCGGCGTGACGGTGTGCGCGCGGTGACGCTCCCGACGGCGTACGAGCCGGGTCTGGCCGCGCGGGCGCCCTGGCTGCTCGCCGACGTCAAGTCGCTGAGCTACGCGGTCAACATGGCCGCGCTCCGGCACGTCCGCGAGATCGGCGTCGACGACGCCATCTTCGTCTCGACGACCGGCACCGTGCTCGAGGGACCACGAGGGTCGGTGGTCGCCGTGATCGACGGGGGTCTGGTGACCCCGATGCGCGACGACGGCGTGCTCCCGGGGACCACTCAGGCGGCGCTCTTCGATCTGGCGGCACGCGAGGGGATCAAGACGTCCGAGCGTGTGCTCACCGTGCCGGAACTGTATGCGGCGGACGAGGTCTGGTTGGTCTCGTCGGTCACGCTCGCCGCGCGCGTCCGGCAGCTCGACGGCCGGGAGCTCGACTGCCGCAACGTGATCGGAGTCGCCGACTGGGTGCGGAGGTCGGCGGGGTCATAGGTCCAAGGGCCGTTGCCTCGGTCACGGGACCTTTACAACTGAATATCCGCTACTACCGTGTGTAGTAACGCCCAACCCTCGTGACGAATTGAGGTCGTAGTGAGTGTTGTAGACATATCCAGATGGCAGTTCGGTATCACCACCGTCTACCACTTCATCCTGGTGCCGCTGACGATCGGACTGGCTCCGCTCATCGCCGTCATGCAGACGGTCTGGCACCGAACGGGCAATGAGCAGTGGCTGCGAGCCACCAAGTTCTTCGGCAAGATCTTCCTCATCAACTTCGCGCTCGGTGTCGCGACCGGCATCGTGCAGGAGTTCCAGTTCGGCATGAACTGGAGCGAGTACAGCCGGTACGTCGCGGACGTGTTCGGCGCGCCGCTGGCGCTCGAGGCGCTGATGGCCTTCTTCCTGGAGTCGACCTTCATCGGTCTGTGGATGTTCGGCTGGGGTCGACTGCCGCGTCGCGTGCATCTGGCCTGCATCTGGCTCGTCGCGATCGGCGTCAACGCCTCGGCCTACTTCATCGTCGCCGCGAACTCGTGGATGCAGCATCCCGTCGGCGTCGAGTGGGATCCCGAGCGCGGCAGGCCCGCGATGAACAACTTCATCGCGGTGATCACCAACAACACCACTCTGGTCGCGTTCCCGCACGTCATCATGGGCGCATTCCTGACGGCGTCGACGGTGGTCGCGATCGTCGGGCTCTGGTGGATGGCACGCAACACCTACCGGGCGTCCAAGATCGAGGAGGCCGCCAAGCTCGGCGACGAGTCGATCATCCCGGACACCTCATCGCCCAGCCAGGTGGGCGCGTCGCCCGCACAGCTCCGGCACGACAACGCCACCCTGTGGAGACCGGTCAGCATCTTCGCGCTCTGGGTGGTGATCGGATCCGGGCTCGGTCTGTTCGTCACCGGCGACATGCAGGCGCAGATCATGTTCAAGCAGCAGCCGATGAAGATGGCCGCCGCGGAGTCGCTGTGCGAGACCGAGACCGGCGCGTCGTTCTCCGTGCTCAGCGTCGGCAGGCAGAACAACTGCGACAACATCGAGCACATCATCACGATCCCGAACATGCTCTCGTTCCTGGCCGACCACAATTTCAACTCGACGGTCCAGGGCGTCAACGAACTGCAGAAGCAGTACGAGGAGGCCCTGAACATGCCGGGCCAGAACTTCGCGCCCAACCTCTTCGTGACCTACTGGAGTTTCCGCGCCATGATCACCTGGGCTCTCGGCTCGGTGGTCGTCGCCTTCGGCGGGCTCTGGTTCCTCCGGAAGAAGCGGTCGGATGTGCCGAGATGGTTCGGCCGCCTGGTCCTGTGGATGCTGCCGACGCCGTTCCTGGCGAATGCCTCCGGCTGGATCTTCACGGAGATGGGTCGCCAGCCGTGGGTGGTGGTCCCGAACTGGGCCGACGCCGACGGTGATCCGCTTCGGATCCACATGCTCGTGCAGGACGGCGTCTCGAACCACACCTCACCCATGGTGTGGACCACGCTGATCGGTTTCACGCTCCTGTACGGCGCACTCGGTGTCGTCTGGTTCTACCTGGAGCGGCGCTACGTGATCGAAGGTCCGAGCGACAAGGACGCCGCCGCGCCCGACGTCGGGTCGGACGACGACGAATCCGCCGAACTCTCGTTCGCGTACTGAGGAGGAATCCGATGAGTCTTGAGAACTTCTGGTTTCTGGTCATCGCCGTCCTGTTCACGATGTACTTCGTCCTCGAGGGCTTCGACTTCGGCGTCGGAATGCTCATGTCGTTCCTCGGCAGGCACTCGGAACCGGACGGCGACAAGCGGCGACGGGTGCTGTTGAACACGATCGGCCCGGTCTGGGACGGCAACGAGGTTTGGCTGCTGACCGGCGGCGGAGCGCTCTTCGCCGCGTTCGGCGGCTGGTACGCGACGATGTTCTCCGCGTTCTACCTGCCGCTGTTCCTGATCTTGATCGGACTGATCGTCCGCGTCGTCGCCATCGAGTGGCGCGGCAAGATCAACGATGTGCGGTGGCGCCGGTGGTGCGACGTCGGCATCGGCCTCGGCTCCTGGATCCCCGCGATCCTGTGGGGTGTGGCCTTCGCCAACGTGGTCCGCGGTCTGCCCATCGACGCCGACCATCAGTACACGGGCGGCTTCTTCAACCTGCTGAACCCGTACGCCCTGCTCGGCGGCGCGACGACCTTGCTGGCGTTCCTCACGCACGGCGCCGTGTTCGTGGCACTCAAGACGTCCGGGCAGATGCGCGACGACGCCCAGACGTTCGCCGCGCGGCTCGCGATCCCGACCGCCGTGGTCGCCGCGGCGTTCCTGATCTGGACGCAGTTGGCGTACGGCGAGGCGTGGACCTGGGCGATCGTCGTGATCGCGGCCGTCGCCGCGGTCGGCATGGTGGTCGCCACCGCGGCGCGTCGTGAGGGCTGGGCGTTCGTCGCGACCTGCATCGCGATCGCCGGCACGATCGCCATGCTCTTCGGCTCGCTGTTCCCGGACGTGCTGCCGTCGACCACCGACGCCGCGTACGACCTGACGGTCGCGAACACGTCGTCGAGCCATTACACGCTCGTCATCATGACGTGGGCCGCGGCGATCATGACGCCGGTCGTGATCGCGTACCAGGGCTACAGCTACTGGATCTTCCGCAAGCGGTTGTCCGTGGATCAGATCCCGCCCTCGATCGGCCTGCCGCTGCAGAGCACCCGTAAGTGACCGAGGGGACGGACTCGCCACGTCGCCGGCCGCCGCTCGATCCGCGACTGCTCCGAGCATCGCGATCGGCGCGGCGGCACGTGGTCGCGACCGCCGCGTTCGCGGTCGGCAACGTGGTCGCCGTCGTGGTATCCGCGATCGCGCTCGCGGGACTGCTGTCGGAGCTGATCGTCGACCCCGCCCGCCGGAACTTCGGCGATCAGGCGGTGCACCTGACAGTCCTGGCGGTGGCGCTCACGGCGCGTGCGGCGATGACCTACTTCGGCGACCGCGTGGCGCGCCGGTCGGCGCACGCCACGATCGACGAGCTCCGGGTCGCCGCTCTCGACCGGCTCACCGATCCCGCACACACCAGTCCGCGCCGACTGCTCGCCGAGCGCGAGTCCGCGTTGACCGTGACCCTGCGCGGACTCGACCGGCTCTCGGACTATCTCTCCGGCTATCTACCAGCGTTGCTGGCGACCGCCGTGATCACCCCGATCATCGTCGTCGTCGAACTCTGGACGGACTGGATCTCCGGGGTCATCATCATCGTCACGCTTCCACTCATCCCGATCTTCATGGTGTTGATCGGGCTGGTCACGCGCGACCGCACGCGGCGCAAGCTCGAGGCGATGAGCAGGCAGAACGCGCAGCTCGTCGATCTGATGACCGGGCTGCCGACACTCCGCGCCCTGGGACGGGCGCAGGGGCCCGCCGGTCAGGTCGCCGAACTCGGCGAACGCCTCCGGCGCAGCACTATGGGCTCCTTGCGGATCGCGTTCCTCTCCGGTGCGGTCCTCGAACTACTCGCGACGCTGAGCGTCGCCCTGGTCGCCGTCAGCATCGGCCTGCGCCTCGTCTTCGGCGAGATGAGTCTGTACGCGGGCGTGCTCGCGCTGGTGCTGGCACCGGAGGCGTACCTGCCGCTGCGCCAAATCGGCGCACAGTTCCACAACGCCGAGGACGGGGTCGCGGCGTCCGACGACGTACTCGACCTGATCGACTCCGATCGCGATGATTCACGTGGAACCGCCGACGCCGCGCCGGTAGTCGTGCGCGGGGTGCCGGTGGAATTGGACGGACTCGGAGTGCGCGGCCGCGACGGATGGGCCCCGCGGGGGCTGTCCGCGACGATCCGGCCCGGCGAGCTCACCGTCGTCCGCGGGCCCAACGGGGCGGGGAAGTCGACGATCTTCGCCGCGTTGCTCGGTCTGCAGTCGCCCGACGAGGGGCGGGTGCTGATCGGCGGTCGCGACATCACGACGGTCGACCTCGACGACTACCACCGGCAGGTCGCCTGGCTGCCGCAGCATCCGGCGATCGTGCCGGGGACCGTCGCGGAGAACATCGAGTTGTTCGGCGGGCGAGAGTCGGCGGCGGTCGACGAAGCGATGCGCGCAGCGGCCTTCGAAGAGGTTCTCGCCGAACTCCCCGACGGGCTCGACACGATGCTCGGGTCGGGGGGAGCGGGCCTGTCGGCCGGCCAACGACAGCGTCTCGCACTGGCGCGGACACTGGCTTCACCCGCGCCCCTGCTGTTGCTCGACGAACCCACCGCGCACCTGGACGACGTGACCGCGGACCGGGTCCTCGACGCCCTGATCGGGCGGGCTCGATCCGGTGCCGCGGTGGTCGTCGTCTCCCATCGGGCCGCGGTCGTGGACGCGGCGGACCACGTCGTCGACGTCGTGAAGGAGGCCGAGGGTGTCCGCTGACCGTTCGCGCGATCCGATGCTCGCCGCACTCGCCTTCACCGGCATGCGCGGCCGGGCCCTGGTGGTCCCGGTGCTGCTCGGCGTCGCCGGCGCCCTGTCCGCGCTCGGACTCGCCGCGCTGTCGGCGTGGCTGATCACCCGTGCCTGGCAGATGCCGCCCGTGCTCTATCTGTCCGTCGCTGTGACCGGCGTCCGTGCGCTCGGCATCTCCCGCGGAGTGTTCCGGTACCTCGAGCGCCTCGCGACCCACGACGTCGCCCTGCGCGCCATGGCCGACGCTCGCACCCGGGTGTACCGCGCACTGTCCCAGGGGACCGCGGGCTACACCGTCGCGCTGCGGCAGTCGGAGCTGATGGCGCGGACCGCCGACGACGTCGACGAGATCGGGAACGCGGTGATCCGCGGGTTGATCCCGATGGTGGTCGGTGCGGTGACCTCGCTGGCGGCGGTCGCGATCATGGCGGCCGTGTCGGTGCCGGCCGCGGTCGTGCTCGCGGTCGCACTGCTGGTCAGCGGTGTCCTCGCACCATGGCTGGCCGCACGCGGCGCGTCGAAGAAGGTCGCCGACGCTGCGCGGGCCCGCGAAGAGGTCGCTGCGGCGGCGTCGTCCCTCCTCTGGCACGGCCCCGAGCTGGCGGTCGGCGGGGTGCGGGGACGTGTGCTCGCCGCGGTCGCGGATGCGGACGGTCGTACCGCACGTGCGGAGAACGGTGGCATGCGCTGGCAGGCGGCGGCTCAGGCGGTCACGCCGATCTCGATGGGCGCCAGCCTGATCGGTGCGGCGATCATCGCCGTCCAGCTCGCTTCGGGGCTGTCGGGTTCACTGTCTGACGTCGCCTCCGGCACCGGCGTGACGCCGATGGTGTTCGGCATCCTGCTGCTCCTGCCGCTGTCGTCGTTCGAGACCACCGCGCCGCTCACCGAAGCGGGCATGGCGTGGGAGAGCGGCAGGCAGGCGGCGCGGCGGGTGCTGGCGCTCGTCGACGGCGCGTCGGACGGTCGGGACCGGTGGCCGGGCGAGCAGCGGGATCCGGCGATCGACCGTCGGCCGCGGACGCTGACCGCGGAGTCGCTGGTGTGGGGATGGACCAAGCCGCTGGGCGAGATCGACCTGCGCGTCGCGCCCGGTGAGCGGCAGGTGATCGTCGGACCGAGCGGTGTCGGCAAGTCGACGCTGCTGATGACGCTCGCCGGGCTGCTGCCGCCGCTAGCGGGGACAGTCGACGTCGACGGCGCTGAACTGCGTTCCGGCGTGTGCTATTTCGCCGACGACGCGCACGTCTTCTCGACGACGCTCCGGGAGAATCTCCGCGTCGCGCGCGGTGACGCCACCGATGATGAGCTGATCGCGGCATTGGAGTGCGTCGGTCTGGGGGAGTGGCTGGGGGGCCTGCCCGAGGGGCTGGACGAGAGACTGACCGGTGGCGCCGGCGCGTTGTCGGGCGGTCAGCGCAGGCGACTGCTGGTCGCTCGCGCCCTGTTGCATCCGGCACCGGTGGTGCTGCTCGACGAGCCGACCGAGCACCTCGACGCCCCTGACGCGCACCGTCTGCTCGGGCTGATCTGCGGTGACCTCTTCGGCGACCGAGCGGTGGTCGTCGTGACGCACCAGGACGTCTCGTCAGTCGACGTGCCCGTCGTGCGGTTGTAGGCCAGTGCGCCCACCCTCCGCTCGTTGAGCCCGGATCCATCGATTGTTGGGGTGGCGGCTCGGGGATG
>NZ_AEUD01000017.1 GCF_000192435.1 Gordonia neofelifaecis NRRL B-59395 | reverse complement strand
CAGCGACCAGACCGAACCCATCGGTGGATCCGGGTTGAGCGAGCGCAGCGAGTCGAAACCACCAGCACACGGGCTGGGACAGAACCAGCACGACTCACGTTGATTTCGACTCGCTGCGCTCGCTCAATCAGCTCGGCGGGGACGCTCCGCTCGCTCAATCAGCTCGGCGGGGACGCTGCGCTCGCTCAATCAGCTCGGAGGGTACGCGCGATCAGTTCAGAAGTAGCTCAACGACGACCCGTCGCGACGCGGGCGACGATGCCCGCGACCGCGACGACCACGCCGCCGACGCACACGAAGAGCGAGACGGTCGTCAGATGATCGGCGATCACCCCGACGACCACCTCGATGGTCGCGCGAGCCGCCTGTTCGGTCTCGGCCAAACGATCTCGCACGACGCGCTTAGTGAGAGCGGCGAGCACCCAGCCCGCGACACCCGCCAGGATCGCGCCCACGCCCAGCCAGGCCAGGACCGTGCTGCGGCGCGTCGCGGCGATCAACGCGAGGATCGAGGCGACGATCGCGCCGATCAACGTCACCCACGACAGGATGTCGATGATCTTCCCGCTGTCCTCCAGGGAACCCGCCGTGATCTGACTCTGGTCGACCGTCACGGTCACCGGATGATCGATCGTCACCGGAATCGGGATCGGCGCCGAGGCGATCACCCGGTTGATCATCGGCGTGATGTCGAGCTCCATCAGATGCAGGTCGACGCCGGGCGGCGGCGCGGTGAATAGCCAGTCGTGCTGCTGGCGTGCCACCTCGGAGAAGTCCTGAACGAAGCCGTCGCTGCGCGCGTAGTTCTTGGCGGCCGGGAGGACCAGGTCGCTGGCGACCTTCGAATTCGTCGCCTCTTCGACGGACGCCGCGACCTTCTCGGCGAAGTAGTTCTGGACCTCGACGCTTGTCGCCGCTTCCGCCGCCGACGAGGCGAACCCATCGGACGACACCACTCGCTGAGACAGCCAGACGCTGGGCACCGCGACGACCATGCAGATCATCGCGACCACGGTGAAGAGGCCGGTTACTACGCTTCGCACTGTGTCGAGGCTACCGGGTCATTCCCCGACCACGTCGCTGCCTCGACCGACGATCGCCGGATCGGGAGTCCCGACCAGGTGCTCGTCCTTTCCGTCGTAGTCGTGCAGGCTCAGCACATACCGCATGGCATTGATCCGGGCGCGCTTCTTATCGTTGCTCTTGACCACGGTCCAGGGCGCGAAGTCGGTGTCGGTGTCGGCGAACATCCGCTGCTTCGCGTCCGTGTACGACTCCCAGCGGTCGAGCGACGCCAGGTCCATCGGCGACAGCTTCCACTGCCGGACCGGGTCGATCTGGCGGATGGCGAACCGGGTCCGCTGCTCCAGCGGCGTCACCGAGAACCAGAACTTCACCAGGTGGATGCCGTCGTCGACCAGCATCTTCTCGAACGCCGGCGCCTGCTGCATGAACTGCGCGTACTGGGCGTCGGTGCAGAAGTTCATCACCCGCTCGACGCCCGCACGGTTGTACCAGGAGCGATCGAAGAAGACCATCTCGCCGGCCGCGGGCAGATGCTGGACGTATCGCTGGAAGTACCACTCGGTGGCCTCCCGCTCGCTGGGCTTCTCCAAGGCGACGGTCCGCGCACCGCGGGGATTGAGATGCTCGTTGAAACGCTTGATGGTGCCGCCCTTGCCCGCGGCGTCCCGGCCCTCGAAGACGAGCAGATGCCGCTGACCGGTCTGTTTGGTCCACTTCTGCAGCTTCAGCAGTTCGATCTGCAGGCGCCGTTTGGTGACCTCGTACTCGCGACGGCTCATCCGCTCGTCGTACGGGTAGTCCTCGCGCCACGTGTCGACGACGTTCCGCTCGGGAAGGGTGAGCAGGATCGGATCGTCGTCATCATCGTCGACGATGGTGAAGCCCGCGGTGTTCCGGAGATCGACGAGATGCTGCAGCGCCTCGCGTCCGGAGACCAGGCTCAGGTCGGGTCCGACGTGCTGTGCCGGGTTGTCGCTCGAGAATCGGTCCACGATCGCCAGGTTAGCCCGATTCCGTCGTCGCGTCACGGCGGGATCGAACAAGTCAGACAGGCGGCCGCGCGAGTGCTGGAACATACCTGGCCACGATCAGCAGCAGCCAGGTGACCAGCACATACGGCCAGGTGAACAGCGGAACCTCGGTCTCGAGGAGGAGCTGCTCCAACGCCGCGGCAAGGACGGCTCCGATCAGCGCCATCACCCACGGCGACCACTTTCCACTCAGAAAGACGCAGGCCATCGCGATCGCCACCAGCACCGAGGAGTAGCTGTCCAATCCGTGGTAGTCGTCGAGTGGCGCCTCACCGATCAGCCAGGCGAAACCGGCCGACGCCGCACTGCCCAGAATCGCGGCCACGCCGACCTTCCAGTTCGCGATCGTCAGACCGATCAGGATCAGCAGACCGGCGACGGGACTGTCGATCAGGACCACCTGGGAGATGCCCGTGAGAGCAGCGTGGACGGAGATCTGCACGAGGTCGCCATGCACCTCGGACAGCTCGCTCACCTCGTGCTGAAACGGCTCGGTCGTGTAGTGAATACCCTGCGCGACCAGGCAGAACGGCGCCGTGGTTGCGGGCAGGGCGAACTGCGCGAAGCCACGTGCGGCGAACAGCGCGACGAAGCCGACGGTGATCGGGCCGCACAGCAGGCCGCCGATCGCGGTGGCGATCACACCCGCCCAGCCCGCACCGAGCATGGTGAACGCCGCGGCGCCGACGAGGATGCCGCAGAATCCGTGCATGCCTGCCCGGAGCGCCGTACCGTCGGGCGACCCCGGCAGGCGATCGCGCAGAGCGACGCCCGCGGCGGTCGACGCCGCCAACCCGATCACTCCGAGCAGGGCCATCCGCCAGTCGGCGACGCAGAACGCGGCCAGGATGAACAGTCCGCACCAGACGCTGGGCTGGAAATAGATCTGGCCGACGCCGTGCAGTGCGGTCGCGGCGGCGTCGCGCGGTGTCCCGAACGGCCGGACGGCCTCGGACCTGGTCTCAGTCATTGCCCGCCTCGGTCTGCCACCGGTTCTCGATGTCGCCGAAGTGCCAGACCGTCAGAGCGGCGGCCCAGGCCGCGACGAACACGCCGACGATCACGAACCCCGCGTAGTCGAGATCGATCCCGGCGACCCACGCCAGCGGCCCGGACTCGAGGTGCGCCTGATCGGCGATCACGCCGATCAGCTCCACCGTGCCGATCCCGAGCGCCGCGGCGACCGAGATCGAGGTGATGGTGATGTTGTAGTACACCTTCCGCACCGGCCGCGCGAAGGCCCAGCCGTACGCGGCGTTCATGAACACGCCGTCGGCGGTGTCCATCAGGCACATACCCGCCGCGAAGAGGATCGGTAGCACCAGAATCGCGTAGAACGGCAGGTAGAACGCCGCCGCACCACCCGCGAGCACCAGCAGGCCGACCTCGGTCGCGGTGTCGAAGCCGAGTCCGAACAGCACGCCGATCGGGTAGATGTGCCACGGTTTGCGCACCGACTTCGCGAGTCCGCCGAGAAGCCGGTTCATGAAGCCGCGCTTGTTCAGCTGCTCCTCCAGCGCCGCCTCGTCGAACTCGCCGCGCCGCATGTCGCGGAACACCCGGACGATGCCGATCAGGACCACCAGATTGGCCGCCCCCAGAATCCACAGGAACACCCCCGACACCGAGGCGCCGATGACTCCGGTGACCGAGTGCAGCGTCGAGGAGTCGTCCTGGATCTGTCCGGCGATCGCCCGCACACCCAACGCGAGCAGGAAGGTCAGTCCGAACACGACCGTCGAATGGCCGAGCGAGAACCAGAAGCCGACGGAGAGCGGCTTCGGTCCGGCGGGCTGTCCGGCCGCGCGACGGCCGGCGGCGTCCTCCAGGAGTTTCCGGGTCGCGTTGTCGACGGCGGCGATGTGGTCGGCGTCGAAGGCGTGCCGCAGGCCGAACGTGTAGGCCAGCATGCCGACGCCCACGGTGAACTCCGCGTGCGGCCCGCTGAGCTGGAAGTGCTCGGGCGCGACCATCCCGACGAGCATGCCGATGCCGACGACGTGCAGCAACACGACCACCAGCGTCATCCCACCCAGCGACGCGCGATCGCGCACCGAGAGTCCGGACCAGAGCGCGCCCAGTCGGCGCATCGGGCCCGGTCGGTCGTCGGTCATCGGATTCACGTCGTCTCCTGTCGTCTCACAGTGGGTGTTCACGGTCGCCACCGCTCAGTATTTGCGCAAGTTCACCGGTGCCAAGCCGAACCATCTCGCCCGGAGGGACGCGGTCACCTCGTCGAGCACCGCTCGCAGTTCGGCGGTGTCGTCGGCCAGCGCCCTGATGACGAAGCCGGGCCCATCAAGCGCCGAGAGTCCCGCGACGACCGTGCCGGCGTGCGCTTCGATGATCTCGTGGATGTCGTCGATGAGTCCGTCGTCGACGCGCGAGTCGACGACGATCAGCGAGCCGAGGTGGGTGTGGCCCTCCATGAAGCCCAGTCCGCCCGGCCCCGCCTCCCCCGGCGTCACGACCAGGTTGTCGATCGCCAGGAGCCGGCCGTCGTACCGGATCTCGTTGCGCATCCGCAGCCGCTCGTAGGCGAAGAGCCTGCCGCCGGGCGCCCATCCCGGCGTCACGATCTCCGACATCACCAGCGTCGCGGACGCATCCATCTCGACGGTGCCGTACTGCCGGAAGTCGGCCTCCCGATAGAGGATCAGTGGGTCCGGCACGTACTCCAGGACGCTGCCGGGGCCGAGCCGGACATCCATCCGCTGCTCCGCGTACGCCTCGGGGGTGCGGTAGACCTTGGTCGCCGACTGCGTGGTGAGCAGCAGCCGCGCATCGGTCTCGAGCTCCACCTCGATCCGATACCGGTCGCCGCGCATGCACGCGCCCCCGGGATTGACGATCAAGTAGCAGACCTGCCCACTGTCGTCGAGGTACATGGGCCGCAGCGTCTGGAGCGCGCCCTCGTGGAACTGACCGACGGCGACCGTCCGGCCGCGGCGCGGAGCGAGCGTCAACCGCAGTTCGCCGCTCTGACCGAGCACTGCCGCGCTCATTCGGCCAGATCGAGCATCAGCACGTCGTGACGGATCCAGTCGACGACGCCGTCGAGGCCCTCGTCGGTCTTGAGGTTCGTCAGGCAGAACGGCTTCGTTCCGCGGAACGTCTTCGAATCGGCCTCCATCACGGACAGATCCGCACCGACATGCGGCGCGAGGTCGGTCTTGTTGATGATGAACAGGTCGGACTTGATCATTCCCTGCCCGGCCTTGCGCGGAATCTCCTCGCCCTGCGCGACGTCGATCAGGTAGATCGAGAAGTCGACCAGCTCGGGACTGAAGGTCGCCGAGAGGTTGTCGCCGCCGGATTCGATGAAGATGATCTGCAGATCCGGGTGAGCGGCCTTGAGGCGTTCGACCGCCGCGGCGTTCATCGACGTGTCCTCGCGGATGGCCGTGTGCGGGCAACCGCCGGTCTCGATGCCGACGATCCTGTCGAGCGGCAGCACCGATTCCCGGGCGAGGATCTTCGCGTCCTCGGTGGTGTAGATGTCGTTGGTGATGGCGGCCATGGACACCGTGTCACCCATGCGCCGGGTGATCCGCTCCACGAGCCGGGTCTTGCCTGCGCCGACGGGACCGCCGACGCCGATGACGATGGTCTTCACATCGACCTCTCTCTTCGAAAAAGTTCCGTACTTCTCAACTCATGAACATGCGTGCGCGCTGCCGCTCGTGACGCATCTGGGCGATCTCCAGTCCGGGCGCGACGGCGCCCAGATCGTCGCGTGTCAGCCGCCGCGTCTCGACGACCGCCGTGGCGATCACCGGGTAGACGCCACGCTGCACCCGCTGCCCGGCGTTCTGACCGATCGGGATGCCGCGCACGGCGTTCTGCGTCAGCGACGATGCCGTCGCGAACAGGAAGGCCTCGATCGCCGCGTCGGCCGGTGCCCCGCTCGCGTGGGCGACGACGGCGTACGCCAGGGCCGGATGCCCGGCGGCGCGCCCGTCGTCGATCGCCGCCCGGTACCGGGCCAGCACCTCCGAGTCGCACACCGTCTCGCCGATGTCGGCCATCCGGCGGCCCATGGTGGACGCCGCCGTCCGCACCTGACGCGGGAGGGCCTGCGCGGCGAGCTCCCGATCGAGCCGGACCAGCTCGTCGACGCCGCGCCCGCCGTCGAGCGCCTCGTAGGCGAAGCGGATGGCGAGCCCGTCGCAGCAGGTGAGCTGACGCGCGATGTACACGTGCAGCCACTGCGCGAACGTGACCTCGTCGTGCACCACTCCGGTGGCGAGGTACGTCTCCATCCCGAATGAGTGACTGAAGCCGCCGGTCGGGAGCGCCGAGTCCGACAACTGCAGCAGCGGCAGCAGATACGCGGGCGACGCGCCCATCAGTGCGTGTGCTCGGCGTGCCGGAACGGCGTGGGCAGCACGCGGTCGGCACGCTCGAACGGCACACCCGCATGACGCAGGTAGTCCTCGACCGTGTGGTCGTACTGGACCACCATCACCTCCGCCGCGTACTCGCTCTCGGCGCCGAAGAACTGCGCCTGCAGGTGTCGGTTGCCGAGCGCGTGTGCGGTGCGGCCCATCTCCTCGATGGTCCGCGGCGCGATCACCAGGACGTCGGTGGGCAGTACCGCGATCACGATGACGCCGCGGTCGTCGCGGTACAGCAGGTCGCCGTCCCGCAGGTCGCCGTCGGGTCCGGGCGCGGCGGTCAGCCGCAGCCCGATCTCGCGGTCGTGGTCGGTCCGCACTCGCTGGATCCGTTTGACCAGATCGGCACCCGGCAGGGTCACGCGTTCGACGTGCAGCCCGTCCAGTTCGCCCTCGGCCAGGTCGGTGATGTTGCCGAGGATCTGCTCGACGATCAACTCCGTCCCCTTTCTCTCAGAACAGGAAGTAGCGCTGCGCCATCGGCAGGATGTCCGCGGGCTCGGACGCCAGGGCCACACCGTCGACGGACACCGTGTACGTCTCGGGATCGACCTCGATCCTCGGGGTGGCGCCGTTGTGCGGAAGGTCGGCCTTGGTGAGCGACCGGATGCCGCCGACGGTCCGGATCCGCTTGCGGAGTCCGATCTGATCGGCGACGCCGTCCTCGGCTGCGGCCTTCGACAGGAAGGTGATCGACGACTGATGGACCGCCGAGCCCATCGAGCCGAACATCGACCTCATGGTCTGGGGCTGCGGCGTCGGAATGGACGCGTTCGCGTCGCCCATCAGGGCACTCGCGATCTGACCGCCCTTGATCACCAGATCGGGCTTGACCCCGAAGAAGGCGGGCTTCCAGATCACCAGATCGGCGAACTTGCCCTCCTCGACGCTGCCCACCGAGTCCGAGATGCCCTGCGCGACCGCCGGGTTGATGGTGTACTTCGCGATGTACCGCTTGATCCGCGCGTTGTCCCCGGCAGCGGGGTCGTCGTCGAACTTCCCGCGGGTCCGCTTCATGTGATCGGCCATCTGCCAGGTGCGCGAGACCACCTCGCCGACACGGCCCATCGCCTGCGAGTCCGACGAGGTGATCGCGATGATGCCCATGTCGTGCAGGACGTCCTCGGCCGCGATGGTCTCGGGACGGATCCGCGAATCCGCGAACGCGACGTCCTCCGGGATGTCGGGGTTCAGGTGATGGCAGACCATCAGCATGTCGAGGTGCTCGACGATGGTGTTCTTGGTGAACGGGAGTGTCGGGTTGGTGGACGCGGGAAGCACGTTCGGCAGTCCCGCGACCCGGATGATGTCGGGTGCATGGCCGCCGCCCGCGCCCTCGGTGTGGAACGTGTGGATCACCCGGCCGGCGATGGCGTCGATGGTGTTCTCGACGAACCCGCACTCGTTGAGAGTGTCGGTGTGGATCGCCACCTGGACGTCGAACTCGTCGGCGGCCTTCAGCGAGTTGTCGATCGACGAGGTGGTCGCACCCCAGTCCTCGTGGACCTTCAGTCCGATCGCACCCGCGCGGATCTGCTCGGCCAGCGGACCCACCGCACTCGCGTGGCCCTTGCCGAGGAAACCGATGTTCATCGGCACGTTCTCGACCGCCTGGAGCATCCGGTGGATGTTCCAGGCGCCGGGCGTCAACGAGGTGGCGTTGGTGCCCGCGGCCGGTCCGGTTCCGCCGCCGATCATCGTGGTGACGCCGGAGTTGAGCGCCGTCCCGATCTGGTCGGGGCTGATGAAGTGGATGTGCGTGTCGATGCCGCCCGCGGTGACGATCCGGCCCTCACCGGCGATCACCTCGGTGGCGGCACCGATCGTGATGGTCACGCCGTCGGAGATGTCCGGGTTCCCGGCCTTGCCGATCTTGAAGATGTGGCCGTCGCGGAGCGCGATGTCGGCTTTGAACACGCCCGTGTAGTCGATGACGAGGGCGTTGGTGATGACGGTGTCCGGGATGTCGTCGTCGCGCAGGGCGAGACCGTTCTGCCCCATGCCGTCACGGATCACCTTGCCGCCGCCGAACACGGCCTCCTCGCCGTACACGGTGTAGTCCTTCTCGACCACGGCGAACAGTTCTGTGTCGGCGAGGCGCACGGCGTCGCCGACGGTCGGACCGTAGAGGTCGGTGTACTCGCGACGGCTCAGCTGGAAACTCATGCGCGATCCTCCTCGAGCGATCCGTTGACCGAGTTGTCGAGACCGAACACCCGTCGGCGACCGCCGATCGCGACCAGGTTCACGGTCTTGGCGTCGCCGGGTTCGAAGCGGACCGCCGTGCCCGCCGGGATGTCGAGGCGGTAGCCGTGCGCGGCCGGGCGGTCGAACTCGAGCGCGGAGTTGGCCGCCGGGAAATGGAAGTGCGAGCCGACCTGCACCGGACGGTCGCCGGTGTTGACCACGCGCAGCGCGATCGTCGGGCGGCCGGTGTTGCAGTCGACGGGACGGTCGTCGAGAACGAGTTCTCCGGGAATCATGACGCGGCCCCTATCGGATCGGGTGGTGGACGGTGACGAGCTTGGTGCCGTCCGGGAATGTCGCCTCGACCTGCACGTCGGGGATCATCTCCGGCACCCCCTCCATCACGTCATCGCGGGTGAGAATGGTTGCGCCCCAGCTCATCAGCTCCGCAACGGTTCGACCGTCGCGTGCGCCCTCGACGAGCTCGTACGTGAGAATCGCGATGGCTTCGGGGTGGTTCAGCTTGAGGCCGCGGGCCTGGCGTCGGCGAGCCAGGTCGTTGGCGACGACGACGAGCAGCTTCTCCTGCTCGCGCGGTAACAGGTGCACAGGTGTCTCCCTTGGGTCAGGAGAGCACGGAACGTCGACGAATGGGGCGCGAATGCGTCGGACGCGTCAGGCGATCACAGCTCCGTGGAACTGCGGATCGGCCACCTCGCGCGCCTTTGCGTGAGCCGGTTGATGCCGCAGCGATTGCTATCTCGTTTTAGTCCTGCCGCCATCCAGTTTCAACCCGGACATGTTTTGCCGTCCCAATCGACGACAAGACCCCGCCGGGCGGCGCGGCATCGCAGGCCTGCGCGCTCGACGGGGTCGTCGTACGGGATGGAGTGGAATCAGTGCAGGTAGATCTCGCCCCATCGGAAGCATCCGCGTCCGGTTGTCGAGTCGTACGTGGCAGCCATGCTGCCGAGGCAGGCGACACCGTCGGACGTCGCGAACGCGCCGCCCGCGGCACCCGAGACGGCGACCGTGGTGCCCGAGTTACGCCCCTGCGCGACGGACGTCGAGTACGGACCCATCGTGTAGGCGTAGCCGTTGCCGCCGTAGATACCGCTCGCGAGGGCCGACGAGTTCACCCCGTTGTTCTGCGCGGTCGCCGTGCCTCGGGTGGTCGCAACAGCAAGTGCCGCACCGTTATTCGTCGAATCCTCAGCGGTCGCCCGACTGCCGGGACCGGCATTCGCAATGCAGTGGCTCTGTCCGTTGGCGCGCTCGACGCGCTGATTGTTGTCGGCGGAGCAGTGGGTGGCGGCACCCGCGTCGCCACCTCCCGCCAACGACGTCAGACCGAACGCCGCAGCAACGGCGACCGATCCGAAGAAGACACGAATGAACCACGACCCGAACCGCATTGAAAAGTCCCTCTCAAGAAAACGCGAACTGTGCGACCACCGGCGCACGATGCATGGTCAGCCTACCCGTCGAAGTGCGATGTTCAGCACACTCACAGGCGATCGTGACCGGACCGAATCCTGCCGCGGACCGACCGCGACGAAGCCCCTGGTCGCCGTCGCAGTGGACCCGTCGAGCACTCTCGATGAACCGTCGAGACTCCCCACGCTCAATACGGCTCGACCAGCCTGAGGTGAGCTCAGGCTGGTCGAGTAGGCACTGCTCAGGAGCGGCGCTTGACCTCCTCGGTCAGCCCCTTCTTGGCGGTGTCGACGGCCATCTTCTGGGCACGCTTGACGATCAGCCCCGGGAGCTTGATCTTCAGGTCGACGGTGAGGTCGAACTTCACGTGCGTGGAGTCGCCGTTCTCGGTCAGGGTGTACACGCCGTGCTGCTCGCTGAGCTGATCACTCTCGACGAGGTCCCAGGTGCAGGTGTTGTCGGTCCAGGTGTAGTCGAGCGTCTGATTGTCGGTCATGCCGACGGCGCTCACCGAGACGTCGACGCGCGCGGGACGACCGTCCGCGTCCTCGGTCACGATCTTCGCCGACTTGTGCGGGCCCGACCACTCGGGCAGGGACTCGACGTCGAGCAGCACCTCCATCACCAGAGAGAGCGGCGCTTTGAGGTCGAATTCGGTTGATGCAGAGACAGCCATGGGGAGAACCTACCCCAGCGACGGATCACCGGCCCGATCGCCGCCGAAATCGTCACTCGCCTCGGGTCGCTCGCGGTCGGCGCTCGGCGACGCGGTCCGTCGTCCGGCCAGTTCTCGCAGGTGGGCGACCATGCCGTCGAGCGGTTCGACGCTGCGCCGCGCCCGGCACAGAACCACCGCACCCTCGATGCCGGACAGGATCGAATCGGCGAGTTCCTCGGCGCGGCGGTCGTCGAAGTCCTCCTCCCGCAGGCGCGCCGACAACAGATGGTTCCACTGGAGGAAGACCTCCTCGGCGGCGGCCGCCGCCTCCGGATCGGACCCGCGGGCCTGCGCCCCCGCCGCGATCGGGCACCCGGCCGCGAAATCGGTGACGAGCAGTCGACTGCGCCAGATCGCGGCGATGGCCCCGATCGCCCGGACCACGGGCAGACGGCGGGCCCGATTCAGCTCCGCGCCGAATTCTTCGCCGGCGTGCCGAACGGCCTCCGCCATCAGCTCCGACCGCCCGCCGGGGAAGTAGTAGTACACCGATCCGCGGGCCGCGCCCGCCGCCGCGAGCACGTCGCCGATCGATGTGCCTGCGACGCCGTCGCGGGCGATGAGGTCCGCGGCGCATCGGATCATCACCGCCCGTGGCGAACGCGGGTCGGCGGTACGCACCCTGCGTCCTAGGCCTCGAGGAACCGCTCGCGCAGGGCCTGCTGCGCGCCCGCGTCGATGCCGAGCCCCTCCGCGAAGTAGGCCTCGAGAGATCCATGGACCTTCTCGACCTCGTCGAACGCCGCGGTCAGGTACTCCGCGCGCACACCGAGGATCTCGCGGAGCGACTCGGCGTCGCCGCCCGCCGCGGCGAACCGCTCGAACACCGGTGCCAGCGCAGGGACCAGGCGATCGTTGGTCAGCAGATAGTCGTGGAAGACGTCTTCGCGGGCGACGCCCATCAACGACAGGAACGACGCCGAGGCCCAACCCGTCCGGTCCTTGCCGGTGGTGCAGTGGAAGAGTGCGGGCGAGCGGTCCTCGCCGAGCAGACCCTCGTAGAACCGTCGATAACTCCGACGCGCGCTGTCGAGCGTGATCATCTCGCGGTAGGTGCCCGCCATCGCCGCCATTGCGCCGTCGCCCGCGAGGTACTTGTTCACCTCGGCGATGCCCTCCGGGTCGGTGAGGACCGTCGCCAGATTCGCAGGCACCGAGAGCTGTGCGTCGGCGAGTACGTCGAGATGGACTTCGGCGACGTCGGCCCACTTCGGGTCGGGCATCGCCTCGGTCTCGGCGCCGGAGCGGAGGTCGTACACGGTCCGCAGTCCGAGGAGTGCGGGCACCTGGGCGGTCGCCTCCGCGTTGTCGGCGAGGGAACGGAAGTCGGTGGAACGGAACAGCATTCCGTGGCGTACGGCGCGTCCGTCGGTTCCCGACCAGCCGCCGAGATCCCGGAGGTTCGGAAGTGCGGGGATGGAACTCGGGGCGCCTGGAGCGAGGGACTTCGGTTCGGTCATATGCGCGATTATGCTCGGTCGGAAACGCCGGTGCTCGCTAACATGACGAGTGTGAGCACTCTCCCAGAGGCACCTGCGGACGACTCGCCCGCCGAGATCCTCCCCACCGAACTGGTCTCCGACGTCGACCGGATCGTCGACGCCGACACCGACCGCCTGGTCGACATGTTCAAGGACATCCATCGGAATCCCGAGCTCGGCTTCACCGAGGTCCGGACCGCGCGGATCGTCGAACTGGCGCTGCAGAACCTCGGCTTCGACATCACGACCGGCATCGGGAAGACCGGCGTCGCCTCGATCTACCGTAACGGCGACGGACCCGTCGTGATGTATCGCGCCGACATGGACGCTCTCGCGGTGCAGGAGGAGACGAACGTCGAATGGGCCAGTGAGAAGCGTGTGGTCCGCGACGACGGGACCGAGGTGCCCGTCGCCCACGTCTGCGGTCACGACGCGCATGTGACCTGGATGCTGGGCATGGCGCACGCGTTGATCGAACTCAAGGACCGCTGGTCCGGAACGCTCGTGCTGATCGGCCAGCCCGCCGAGGAGCCGATCACCGGCGCCAAGGCCATGGTCGACGACGGCCTGTACAACTTCATCCCCAAGCCCGACGTGTTCATCGGCATGCACACCGCGCCGGCCCCGGTCGGCGTCGTCGTCTCGTCGCCCGGTCCCCGGCTGGCCGGCACCGATCAGCTCGACGTCCTCTTCCACGGCGTCGGCGGCCACGGCTCGATGCCGCAGAAGGCCAAGGATCCGGTTCTGATGGCCGCGATGGCAGTCGTCGAGTACCAGTCGATCGTCTCCCGGATGATCGATCCCCAGCAGACGGCGGTGCTCACCGTCGGCGCCATCCAGGCAGGTTCCGACAACAACGTCATTCCGGCGAAGTCGCTGGTCAAGGCCAACCTCCGCTGGTACGACCCGGCCGTGCGGGAGATCATGCTCGACGCGGTCAAAGCGGTGTCCGACGGCATCGCGCGGACCTACGGCATGCCCGAGGACAAGCTGCCGGAGATCACCATGAAGGGTGGTTCCAGTCCGCTGGTCAACGACATCGAGTTGTCGGAGCGGATGGCGAGGACGTTGTCCGCCGTGGTCGGCGACCAGCAGATCGTCACCGACATGCCGCGCGCGACCGGCTCCGAGGACGTCCAACTCCTCAAAGGCCCGTACCCGGACATGCCGTTCAACTATCTGCTCGTCGGCATCGCGAATCACGATACGTTCGCCGAGGCGCAGGCGGCGGGCGAACCGTTCCCGTTCGCGCCGCACAACCCGAACTACCTCGTCGACCTGTCTGCCATCCCCTACGGGGCCAAGGTCGCGACCTACTCGATGCTCAGCCTGCTGAAGCGGAGCTGACCCGCTCTCTCAGGCCCGCCGTCGTCTGCTCCGAGCCTGGTGACCGTCATGCGGTAACCAGGCTCGGAGCAGACCAGTATCGATGTCAGAGGTCCCTTCTATTCTCCTGGATCGAAGAGTTCGTCCTGCACGTGCGGACGATCTCCGTTCCGGCCTGAGCACGCCGAAGGCCGGCCACCCTCTCGGGTGACCGGCCTTCGGTGATTCTGCGAGTGTCGCAGGGCGCTGATCCGCACCATTCGGTTCGCTGAACGCGTTCGCGTCCGGGAACCGCGGTCAGATCAGAAGCCCATGCCGCCCATCTCGTCGGCGCCCGGCATGGCCGGAGCAGCCTTCTCGGGCTTGTCGGCGACGACGGCCTCGGTGGTGAGGAACAGCGCCGCGATCGAGGCTGCGTTCTGCAGCGCCGAGCGGGTGACCTTCACCGGGTCGTTGATGCCTGCGGCCAGCAGGTCCTCGTAGGTGTTGGTGGCGGCGTTCAGGCCGGTGCCAACGGGCGAGTTGCGGACCTTGTCGGCGACGACGCCGGGCTCCAGGCCCGCGTTGATCGCGATCTGCTTGGCCGGGGCCTCCAGGGCGACGCGAACGATGTTCGCACCGGTGGCCTCGTCGCCCTCGAGGGTCAGACCCTCGATGGCCGGCTCCGACTGCAGCAGGGCCACGCCACCACCGGCGACGATGCCCTCTTCGACGGCAGCCTTCGCGTTGCGGACGGCGTCCTCGATGCGGTGCTTGCGCTCCTTGAGCTCCACCTCGGTGGCAGCGCCGGCCTTGATGACTGCAACGCCGCCGGCCAGCTTGGCCAGGCGCTCCTGCAGCTTCTCGCGGTCGTAGTCGCTGTCACTGTTCTCGATCTCGCCGCGGATCTGCGCGACGCGACCGGCGATGGCGTCGGCATCGCCGGCACCGTCGACGATGGTGGTCTCGTCCTTGGTGACGACGACCTTGCGGGCGGTGCCCAGCAGCTCGAGGCCCGCGGTCTCCAGCGAGAGGCCGACCTCTTCGCTGATGACCTCGCCACCGGCGAGGATGGCGATGTCGGCCAGCATGGCCTTGCGTCGGTCACCGAAGCCCGGAGCCTTGACGGCGACGGACTTGAAGGTGCCCTTGAGCTTGTTGACGATCAGGGTCGAGAGAGCCTCGCCCTCGACGTCCTCAGCGATGATCACCAGCGGCTTGCCCGACTGGATGACCTTCTCCAGCAGCGGCAGGAGGTCCTTGATGGTCGAGATCTTGCCCGAGACGAGCAGGATGTACGGATCCTCGAGGACGGCTTCCTGGCGGTCGGCGTCGGTGACGAAGTATCCCGAGATGTAGCCCTTGTCGAAGCGCATGCCCTCGGTGAGCTCGAGCTGCAGGCCGAAGGTGTTCGACTCCTCGACGGTGATGACACCCTCGTTGCCGACCTTGTCCATGGCCTCGGCGATCAGGTCGCCGATCGACTGGTCACCGGCGGAGATACCCGCGGTGGCAGCGATCTGATCCTTGGTCTCGACCTCCTTGGCCGACTTCAGGAGCGACTCGGTGACGGCCGCGACGGCCTTCTCGATGCCGCGCTTCAGGCCCAGCGGGTTCGCTCCGGCTGCGACGTTGCGCAGACCCTCGCGGACCAGCGCCTGCGCCAGAACGGTAGCGGTGGTGGTGCCGTCGCCCGCGACGTCGTCGGTCTTCTTGGCGACTTCCTTGACCAGCTCGGCGCCGATCTTCTCGTACGGGTCCTCCAGCTCGATCTCCTTGGCGATGGAAACACCATCGTTGGTGATCGTGGGGGCGCCCCACTTCTTCTCCAGGACGACGTTGCGACCCTTGGGGCCGAGCGTGACCTTGACGGCGTCGGCGAGGCTGTTCAGGCCGCGCTCGAGTCCGCGACGGGCCTCTTCGTCGAAAGCAATCTGCTTTGCCATTGGTAAGTGATCCTCCGGTAGGGGGTGACACTAAGTCTTCTGGGTCGAACTCGATGCCCGCGACGGACGACCGGGGTGTCTGTTGGACCGATCTCACCGTTCCGACCTGGCACTCACACGCCGCGAGTGCCAGACTCCGTTTTAGCACTCGACCACCGAGAGTGCAAGGTCGGCCCGAGGCCCACTCAGTCACTAAACCCCAGGTCATCGGACATCCTCGACTTCCCGGATTCTCTGACAGCGAACGGTTCGGCGTCATCACACCCGCAGTACCACTCGACACCCCGAGCTCAGGGTGTGATGTCGCATCGAGGGTGTGGCACGCGCACGACCGTCGGCCCATCGGAGTCTTGACCCCGTTCCGTCGCCGGGGATTCACTGGAGGACAGCACTCTCGGAGGTCGCTCATGGACACCAAGCGGATCGTTCGACGCGGCGCTGTCGTGCTGTTCGCCCTGATGACGGCCGGCGCCCTCGTCACCGGCCTGCCGGCCGCCGAGGCCGCCCCACCCCGCGACTCCGGTTTCGCCTTCCCGTTCGCAGGGGCACCCGCATTCGTCCATCTCGCCCCGACCGAGGCCGGCCCCGGCCGACTCAACCAGCCGCTGGGCCTGGCGGCCGCCGACGCGGTCGCCGCCGGGATCGGCCTGGGACGCGGCGACGTCATGTCCGACCGCCAGTACCGCGCATTCGTCACCGGCGGCGGCGTCGGGGGCAGCCGTGCGGCCGCGAAGGAGATCGACGCCTGCGTCGCCATCCTCACCAACACCGTCGGCCGACCGCTGATCTCCCGGTCCGACACCGGCCCGACCCGGTCGGTCCTGGCGAGCTACGGCGTCTACGTCACCACGAACGGTCTCCTGCAGAGCCCGGCCAATGCGAGCGCGCCGACCCGGAAGGTGAACACGCTGATCGCCCCCGGCGGATACGTCGGTGACTGGCTCCGGGCCAACGGCGCGACCCGGACCCTGATCGCGCTGTACCGGTCCGCGTACACCGTCGAGGCGCTGTACGGCTTCGCCGCCCAGCAGATGTCCGGAGCGGCCCAGCTCGTCACCAACACCGCCAACGGCACCACGTCGACGGTCGGCATGTCGATGGCCCCGCCGCTATGGCTGGTCAACTTCGCACTGCTCTACGTGATGAAGCCGTCACTGGCCGCGGCGATGCCCGCTCATTGGGCGCCGATCCCGCCCGCCGTCGCGCGTGCGATCAAGGCGAGTCCGACCGGTCAGGTGCCCTACAGCGCATACCAGCGCTACTTCCGGTGAAGAGCGCGGCTGACGCCTCGAGTCAGCGCTTCTCGCAGGCGATGCCGTCTCGATCACGATCGAGATGCGCATTGCGGTTGTAGACCGCGCGGTTGACTGTGAAGTTTCGGACCGGCTTGGATCGGCCGCTCACATGGTCGACGGCGCCCGGACGAGCGACACCGTGCCGGTACTGGGCGTTCAACGCCTTGCAGTTCGCATACTTCGTGACGGGAGCGGCCACGGCGTCGGCGGCAGGCACGACGGCGGCCAGCGAAGCGGCAAGGACCATCGAAGCGCCGAGGAGGGATGTGCGGTTCTTCATCGGCGGAGCGTAACTCTCGCGATGCCCGATATACCCAACCGAGACCGCTGTACGAAACGGTAATCGTGCGAACGCACGACGGCGCGGCCGGTCCGGCCGCGCCGTCGCGTGATCTGGGTGTCAGTCCTACTTCTTCTCCCGATCAAGACCCAGCTGATCGGTGATGTAGAAGAACGGGTCGGTCTGATCGGTCAGCCCGACGACGTTCGCGGCACCCGGGCCATAGGCGGCGATGCGGACCTGTCCACCGGTGTGCTGCTCCTCGCCCGGCACGAGGGAGGTGCCGTAGTTGACCGCGATCGGATCTCCGTCACGGCCGATCAGCAGCTTGGTGAGACCCGGCATCGGCAGCTCGGGATCGGGCTCGACGATCTGACTGGTGTGCGCGTGGTCACCGGTGACGATGACCAGCGTGTCCTTCTGCTTCTTGGCGAAGTCGAGCGCCGCCGTGACGGCGTCGGACAGCTGGACCGTCTCACCGATCTGGCCGCACGGGTCGGCGTCGTGGTTGGCCTTGTCGACCGAGCCCGACTCCACTTGCAGGAAGAAGCCCTTGTCGTTGTCGAGGAGATCGATCGCCTTGCGCGTCATGTCACCGAGTTTCGGGGTGGCCGCCGTGAACGCCGGGTTGTCGGCGCACTTGACCGCGGGCTGCTTCACTCCGCCGGGCACCGCGGTGGCCTTGTCCCATATCCGCGGCAGGTTGCCGTCGGCGAAGACGCCCAGCACCGGCTTGTCCTGGTTCGCCTCGTCGAGGGCGTTCATCTCGTCCGCCGAGCGCACGATCTGGTAGCCGCGCGACTTCGCCTGCGCCTCGAGAGTCTGACCGCGGTACTCGCCGGCGGTCGCCGTCTGCGCGAAGGTCGCCCAACCGCCGCCGAAAGTGACGTCGGGCCGGGCCGCCAGCAACTGCTCGGTGATCGACCCCGCCCCGCCGTTCTCCAGCGCGTTCTCCGGGCACTTCTCCGCGGTCTCCTTGGGGCCGTAGCACTTGCGCTGAGTCACGTGGGCCACCTGAACCGCGGGGGTGGCGTCCTGCAGTTCGGTGGTCGTCACGTCGCCGGTCCGCAGCCCGTTGGCGCGCGCGATCTCGAGGATCGAGCGCTGCGGCTTACCGTTCACATCCACCCCGACCGCGCCGTTGTACGTCTTGGTGCCGGTGGCCCAGCCGGTTCCCGACGCGGCCGAGTCGGTGGTGTAGTCGGGCTTGCGGGTGTCCTTGTTGATCGAGTACGTCGTGTAGTCGCCGGTCAACGGGAGCTGATCGATCCCGGGGATCTGACCGCCCGCACCCCACTGGTAGTCGCGCGCCAGGGTCAGCTCCTGGTTCGCGGTGCCGTCGCCGATCACCAGGATGACGTTCTTCGCGCCCGTCTGCTGAATCGAGTCGGCGATGGCCTGAGTCTGATCCTCGGTGAGACGTCGTGCGCCGCCGTGCGCGGTCACGTCCCCGGTCGCGGCGCGCGAGATGTCGACGCCGGCGGCCGTGTCGCCATCGACGCCCGGGCCCGAGTCCGAGCCGCACCCGGCGAGCAACGCGGACAGGCCGATCGCCGCGACGGTCAGCGCGCCCGCCCGGCGGATCTTCTTCGTTTCGAGTCGATTCTGAACCATGGAACGTATGCCAACAGGTCCACCTGAACTGACGACGACGCCGCGGCGAACGGCACACGACGACCGCGCAGCTTGCTAGCGTCGACCCGTGGTGCGGAATGTCCGGTGAGCTGATCGCGATCTCCGTGCTGGGCATCGCCCTCGCGGTGACCCTGATCGCCGTCGCATTGCGCACGCGACGCGTGGTCAGTACCCCGCACGAGCGCGCCGTCCACGACACCCTGCACACCGCGGCACTGGCCGCCAGGCCACTGCGCCGCGGCCTCACCGAGGAGTCGGCGGCCCAGGCTGCGGGTCCGCTGCGGGCCCTGACCGGCGCCGAGGGGCTCGCCCTCTACGACGACGGCGGCTCACTGCTCGCCTACGACGGCGACCAGGCGCTCTGGACACCCCCGATCCGGGCGGCGTCCGCCGCGCTGGCCGGCGAAGCGCTGGCCGACAGGCGGCATTCGGTGCGCCGCGACCCGGCGGGCGGCGTCGGTCCGGCGCGGAACCTGCTCGCCGCACCCCTGCTCAGCGACGACATCAGCGCGGGCGTGCTGGTGGTGGTGTCGGTCGACGATCCCGGCCCGGGCCGGGTGGGTGCGATCACCGAGGTCGCCCGGTACGCGGCCGGTCAGTTGCAGTTGGCCGAGCTCGATGCGTCGCGCGCCCGGCTCGACCGCGCCGAGGTGCTGGCGCTGCGCGCCCAGATCAGCCCGCACTTCATCTACAACGCGCTGAACACCATCGCGTCGTTCGTCCGCACCGATCCAGATCGCGCCCGGGAGCTGATCCTCGACTTCGCCGACTTCACCCGGTACTCGTTCCGGGCCGCGGGCGAGTACACCGTGCTGGCCGACGAACTGCGCAACATCGACCGTTACCTCACCCTCGAACGCGCCCGGTTCGGCCCCGGCCTGACCGTCAAGTTGCAGGTGGCCCCCGAGGTGCTGGGCGTCGTCGTCCCGTTCCTGGCACTTCAGCCACTCGTCGAGAACGCCGTGCGGCACGGCATGGCCGGCCGGCGCGACGGCACCGTCTCGATCGTTGCGCGCAACGCGGGCCCCGACTGCCTGCTCAGCGTGGAGGACGACGGCGTCGGGATGGACCCCGAGCTGTTGCGGACCGGCGCCATCGACGCCCTCGACCCGGCGGGCCCCCGGGAGTCCGACGGCGCGCACGTCGGGCTGACCAATGTGGACCAGCGACTGCGGTCGGCGTTCGGGAACGACTACGGTCTGGTCATCGAGACCGCCGTGGGTGCGGGCACCAAGGTGAGCATGCGGATCCCGAAGTTCGCCGCCGGAATCCACGCGGCGCATTCGGGCACACAGCGGGAGGAGACCACGTGACGACCGGCCTCACCGTGCTCGCCGTGGACGACGAGGTCCCCGCGCTCGACGAGCTCGCCTACCTCCTGGGCAGACACGAATCGGTGGCGACCGTGCACACCGCGTCCGATGCCACCGACGCACTGCGCGAGTTGTCCGAGCACTCGGTCGACGCCGTCTTCCTCGACATCTCGATGCCCGGCCTCTCCGGGATGGAACTGGCGGGCGTGCTCGCGAACTACACGGTGCCGCCGCCGGTCGTCTTCGTCACCGCGCACGACGATCGCGCGGTCGAGGCCTTCGCCGCCGGTGCCGTCGACTATCTGCTGAAGCCGCTCCGGGCCGAACGTCTCGACCAGGCGCTGGCACGAATCGTCGCGCGTCGCGACGCCGCGCCCGAGGACGCAGACGATCAATCGGACCCGGTGGCCGACGACGTGATCCCGGTGGAGCTCGGCGGGGTGACCTCGCTGGTCCGGCGCGACGCGATCTCGTGGATCGAGGCCGTCGGCGACTATGCCCGGCTGCACACCGACACCGGCGACCACTTGGTCCGAGTCACCCTGTCGACACTCGAATCACGCTGGCGCAGTGCTGGATTCGCGCGGGTGCACCGGTCGTACCTGGTTGCACTGCCGATGGTCGTCGGACTCCGGTCGACGGGCGCGTCCACCATGGTCCGAGTGCGGGAGAACGGCGCGTCTCCCGCCGTCGAGCTGCCGGTGAGCCGCCGTCAGGTCCGCGAACTCAAGGACCGGCTGGTCCGCGATCCGCTCCGCACCTTCCGCACGGGCCGGGACGACTGACCGATGACCGCCGACCCCGCGAACTCCCGCCCGCCGCAACGCGAGCGGGTCGTGCTGTCGCAGCGCCGCGGTGCCCGGATGGTCCGCACGCGCGTCGAGGTCGCCGAGCAGACCGGTATCGGCGAACACCTCGTCCGCGGTCTGGTCCGAGCCCAACTCGCGCTCTCGCTGCGGCTCGGGATCGCCGTACTCGCCGTCTTCGTCGCGATTCCGCTGATCGGTGCGACCATCGAGCCGTTCGCCACCGCGACAGTGTTCGGTGTCCCGCTCAACTGGCTGATCCTCGGGCTCCTCCCCCTGCCGCTGCTGTATCTGGCGGGCCGCCTGTACATCCGCCTCGCCGAGCAGGCCGAACGCGACTTCGTCCGACTGGTCGACGCCGACGACCCCGACCGATGACCACCGACCACGTCGCCGCGCTGACGGTCGTCGCCGTGCTCGTCGCCGCACTCGGCACCGTCGCGGTCGGAGCCTACGGCGGTCGAGGCGCCCGGTCCACCTCCGACTTCCTGGTCGCCTCGCGCAGCATCGGCTCGGGATGGAACGCCGCGGCCGTCGCGGGCGAATACCTCTCCGCCGCATCGTTCCTCGGGGTCGCCGGGCTGGTCGCGAAGTACGGCGCCGACGCCCTCTGGTATCCGATCGGGTTCACCGCGGGCTACCTCTCGCTGCTGCTGTTCGTCGCCGCCCCGCTGCGGCGGTCGGGCGCGTACACCGTTCCCGATTTCGCCGAGTTCCGTCTCGCTTCCACCCGCGCGCGGAAGTCCGCGATGGCAGTGGTGATCGTCGTCTGCGTGCTCTACCTGGTCCCGCAGTTTCAGGGCGCCGGGCTGACGTTGAACATCCTGCTGCACATCCCGCCGTGGGTCGGCGTCATCGCGACCGGACTGCTCGTCATCGTGAACGTGGTCGGCGCCGGCATGCGGTCGGTGACCTTCGCCCAGGCCATCCAGTACTGGCTCAAGCTGACGGCGGTCGCGATCCCCGCACTGGTCCTGGTCGCTGTCTTCGTCAACGATCCCCAGCGACTCGGCGATCCGCTCCCACCCCGGGTGGACACCGCCACCACGGTCCGCGTCGACACCCCGGTCGAGGTGACCGTCGTCGACCCGGCCGGCGTGCGGGTCACCGGGATCCTCGACGACGCCGCGGTGACCGACGCCGCGCCGACCGCCGGAACCCATCGCCTCGACAGCGGCGCGGTGATCGAACTCGACGCCGGCGCCGCGACTCCGGTGGTCGCCGGCGCGCCGCAGACCGGCTCGGCGTGGATGCGCTCGGGCGGCGGACTCGGTGGCGGCCACCCGCTCTATCAGGTCCTCTCCCTGATCATCGCCACCTTCCTCGGCGCGATGGGACTGCCGCACGTACTGGTGCGGTTCTACACCAACCCGGACGGCCGGGCCGCCCGTCGCACGGCGCTCAACGTGATCGCCGCGCTCGCCGTGTTCTACTTCTTCCCCACCATCCTCGGCGCGCTGGCCCGCGCCTGGGTGCCGCAGGTGCTGTCGACGGGCACCGCCGACGCCGCGGTCCTCCTGCTGCCGTCCGCGGCGACCCACGGTGTCTGGGCGATCGGTCTCTCGGCCCTCGTCGCCGCCGGCGCGATGGCCGCGTTCCTCGCGACGTCGTCCGGCCTGCTGGTGAGCATCGCGGGCGTCGTGTCCACCGACCTGATGCGCCCGGGCATTCGCAGCTTCCGGATCGGCGCTCTGGTGGGCGGTGCCGTGCCGATCGCGATCGCGCTGGGTGCGGGCTCGCTCGAGTTGTCGCGGTCAGTGGGACTGGTGTTCGCCGTCTCGGCGTCCACACTGTGCCCGCTCCTGGTGCTTGGCATCTGGTGGCGGGGGCTCACGGCTGCGGGCGCGGTGGCCGGGCTGGCGGTGGGTGCCGTCACGTCGGCGCTGGCCGTCGGCTTCACTGTCACCGGGGTGGTCGACGGTGCGGGCGGCGGCTGGCTCGCCACCATCATCGGGTTCCCCGCAGCGGTGACCGTTCCCCTGACGTTCGCCACGATGGTGCTGGTCAGCCTCGGCACCAGGAACCGCGTGCCGCCCGGGACGGCCGCCGCCTTCGCGCGTATGCACGTGCCCGAACGGCTGGGCCTCGGGGTGGAACGGACGCCGTAGGCCGAACGCAGGCCTACCGTTCACCGGAGTCCGTCGACCGTTCACCGCACGCGCGACGGCCCTCACCGACCGGGGCACCGATCCACTCCTGTGTGACTGGCGTCTCACCCATGCTGTGAGCAGCGTTACGCCCGTAGTCCACCATTCATGAAGGAGTGATCGTGACCGTCGCCGATCATGCCGCGCCGAAGGACATCAGTCCGTCCCAGGACGAGTTCCTGGCCGCGCAGGCCAGCCCCGAATTCCAGAGGCTGCGCACCACGCTGCGCCGCTTCGTCTTCCCGATGACCGCGTTCTTCCTGGTCTGGTACGCCGTCTACGTCATCCTCGGCGCCTTCGCGCACGACTTCATGGCCACCAAGGTCTGGGGCAACATCAACGTCGGCCTGATCCTGGGCCTGCTCCAGTTCGTCACCACCTTCGGCATCACGTTCCTGTACGTGCGATTCGCGAACCGTGACCTCGACCCGCAGGCCGAGCAGGTCCGCGAACACTTCGCCGACGGCACGTACGCCGTGGCCGCCGGAGAGGCGACCCGATGACCACCGTCCTCGCCGCCGAGACCGTCGGCAATCCCGCGATCAACATCTCGATCTTCATCGCCTTCGTCGCCGTGACGATGGTCGTGGTGATCCGCGCCAACCGGAAGAATGCGTCGGCGTCGGAGTTCTTCACGGCGGGCGGCGGCTTCTCCGGCCCGCAGAACGGCATCGCGATCTCCGGCGACTACCTGTCCGCCGCCAGCTTCCTCGGTATCGCGGGTGCCATCGCCGTCTACGGGTACGACGGCTTCCTGTACTCGATCGGCTTCCTGGTCGCCTGGCTCGTAGCCCTGCTTCTCGTCGCCGAGCTGCTGCGCAACACGGGCCGCTTCACCATGGCCGACGTGCTCAGCTTCCGGCTCAAGGAGCGGCCGGTCCGGATGGCCGCCGCGCTGTCGACGCTGGTCGTATCCCTGTTCTACCTCCTCGCGCAGATGGCGGGTGCCGGCGGTCTCGTGGCCCTGCTCCTGGACATCCACGACCGCACCGGCCAGTCCATCGTGATCGCCGTCGTCGGCGTGCTGATGATCGCGTACGTGCTGATCGGCGGCATGAAGGGCACCACCTGGGTGCAGATCATCAAGGCCGTCCTACTCATCGTGGGTGCCGCCGCGATGACCTTCATGGTGCTCGGCAAGTTCGGCTTCAACGTCTCGGAGATCCTCGGCCAGGCGCAGAGCGCGATGGGCGAGTCGTCCGACAAGGCGGTCGCCGCGCGTGACGTCCTCGCCCCCGGCGCACAGTACGGCGGGTCGACGACGTCGAAGATCAACTTCCTGTCCCTCGGCCTCGCACTGGTACTCGGCACCGCCGGCCTGCCGCACGTACTTATGCGCTTCTACACGGTGCCGACCGCCAAGGAGGCACGTCGTTCGGTGGTCTGGGCGATCTCGCTGATCGGCGCGTTCTATCTGTTCACGCTGATCCTGGGTTACGGCGCCGCCGCACTGGTCGGACCGGACAAGATCCTCGCCGCCGCGGGCAAGGAGAATGCGGCAGCTCCGTTGCTGGCGCTCGAACTGGGCGGAACGGTGCTGCTGGGTGTGATCTCCGCGGTCGCCTTCGCCACCATCCTGGCAGTCGTGGCCGGGCTCGCGATCACTGCGTCGGCGTCGTTCGCTCACGACATCTACGCATCGGTCATCAAGCGCGGCAAGGCATCCGAGGACGATCAGGTGAAGGTCTCTCGTCGCTGCATCGTGGTCCTGGGCGTCTTGAGCATCGTCCTCGGCATCCTCGCCAACGGCCAGAACATCGCGTTCCTGGTGGCGCTGGCGTTCGCCGTCGCGGCCTCGGCCAACCTGCCGACCATCGTGTACTCGCTCTACTGGAAGCGCTTCAACACCCGTGGCGCGCTCTGGAGCATGTACGGCGGCCTGATCTCGTGCATCGTGCTCATCGTCTTCTCCCCCGCCGTCTCCGGCGGCGCCAAGGCGATGATCCCGAGCGCCGACTTCGCCTGGTTCCCGCTCTCGAACCCGGGCATCATCTCGATTCCGCTCGCCTTCGTCCTCGGCGTCGTCGGCACCCTCACCTCGCCCGATCGCGGCGAGCCGGGCCGCAATGCCGAGATGGAGGTCCGCTCCCTCACCGGAGTCGGCGCGGAAGCCGCGACGGCGCACTAGGCGCAACTGCCGCCAACCGCGCCCCTCGACCACAGCCGCTCCCTGAACTTGCATCCGCGCACCTCCGGAGGTGCGCGGATGCAGGTTCGGGGAGCGGTTGTCGTTCGCGGGAGCGGATGCTTCCGCTAGCCGCATGAGAAGAGCGCCCCCGCCCGTTTCCGGGCGGGGGCGCTGTCAGCTACGCGGAGCGCAGGTCTCAGGCGTAGGCCGGGACCTCCGGCTCGCCGAGATCGTCGGCCTCGACGATCTCGTCGCCCGACACCTTCAGCTGCTTGATGCGCGACGGCAGAGCCAGTGCACACACGAGGCAGAGAACGGCGGTCGCCGCGGCGATCAGGTACGCGACCTTGTAGCCGTCGCTGGTGTACATGACCGCACCCTGCAGCATCTGCGCGACCTCCGGCGGGAACACCGCGATGTACGAGTTGTTCATGACCGCGAAGGCGATGACCGGGAGGATGGCCGGGAAGATGCTCTGGAACACGCCGGCGATGCTGGCGGTCGATGCCTGCAGCTGCGGCGGAACCGCCTCGATCAGCAGGTTCGGGACGGCGGCGTAGCCGAGGCCCATGCCCAGTCCGACGAAGGCGCCGAACAGAATGATCAGGCCCTTGCTGTCGTGCGAGAAGGCGGTGAGCGTGCAGCCGATACCGGCCGAGACGGCACCGGCGGCCATCATCATGCGCGGCTTGGCGTTCGCCCGGCCGACCAGGACACCGACGATGACGCCACCGAGGACGGTGAACAGGCCGAGCGGAGCCTGGAAGATCGCAGTGCCCTCAGCGGTGGTGCCGAAGCCGTAGCCGAGGCCGAGCATCGCCGGAGTCATGACCAGCATCGGCAGCAGCATGGTGTACAGACCGCTGACGCCGTAGATGCAGCCCGCGGCGGTGACGGTGAAGGCCACCGAACGCTGACGCAGGACCTTGATGTCGACCAGCGGCTCCTTCAGGACGCTGGCGGAGACCAGCCAGGCACCGATCAGAATGATGCCGCCGATCAGGTAGGTCAGGGTCGATGCGGCGGCCCAGCCCCAGGTCGGGCCGAAGCTGACGCCGACCAGGACGCCGGCGATGCCGGCACCGAGCAGAACCGCGCCGATGATGTCGAGTCGAGCCTGCTGGCGAACCGGCGACTCAGGGGTGGTGAGGCGAATCAAGGTACCGAGCACGACCAGCGCGATCAGTGCGAACCAGAAGATGGCGCGGAAGCCGAAGCCGTCGACCAGCCACCCGGTGATGAACGGTGCCGGGATGGCGATCAGGCCCATGCCGCTAGTCGCGATGGAGACCGCGAGAGCGATGGTCTTCGGCGGGAAGACGTCACGGATGAGCGAGTAGCTCAGGAACAGGCACGGCACCAGGAAGCCGGTCAGGGCACGACCGACGATGAGCACGCCGTAGCTGGGCGCGACCGCCGAGATCAGCGAGCCGAGGGCGGCACCGAACACGGCGATCAACAGGACCAGACGCTTGCCGTGCAGATCGGCGAGCTTGCCGAGCAACGGCGCGACCATCGCGCCGAACAGCAGGAACGCGGTGAGCAGCCAGGCGCCCTGCGTCGTCTGGTAGTGCTTCGAGATGGAGGGCAGGGCTGTCGCGATCATTATGTAGCTGATCGAGAGCATCTCGAGCATCAGCACGATCGAGGCCAGCGAGATGACGAGACGCGGCGTCCATCGCTGGTCGGGGGCGCCGGCTGTCGGCGCACCGAGTGAAGGGGAGACCACAGTCAGGGTCCTTTCAGGATCGGCTCGTGCGGGGAGCTGCAGCGGCGGGCTCGTAGCCGCCGTTCACTGCGGTTCCGAGTCCGTCTCACCGCACCGTTCGAGCCGGGGTGATGGGGAGTCACACCCCCCGGCAGCGGCCGGGGTCTGTGTACGTCACATCACAATTGGCGCACCGGGTGGTTCACCACACAATGTTCCACTCAGTGGGACCTTATGGAGTTCAATTTGAAACACGCAGGTCAGAACCCATCCATCCGGGTAGCAGGGTTACCCCCGCTTGTCCACAGGTTCCCGTTGAGTGGGACGTTCGGATTACCGGACGTCGCCGCGCCCGACCCTCAATCCTGAATCCGCGCGAACGGACGCGCCCCTTCCAGCTCGAAGGCCAGCTCGAGAAGTCGCCGTTCCCCGCCGAGGTCCGCGGACAGATGCATGCCGAGCGGAAGTCCGTTCTCGTCGCGGCCCAGGGGCAGGGTGATCGCCGGGGTGCCGCTGCTGTTGTTCGCGGGAGTGAAGGCGACGTAGTCGATCAGCCGCGCGAAGACCTCGTCGAAGTCCCCGTCCGGGGCCAGGTATCCGATCTCCGGCACCGCGTGGGCCAGCGTCGGCGACAGGATCAGGTCGTAGTGGTCGAAGACGCTGCGGAACCGGGCCGTCGCCCGGCGGAGACCGAGAATCGAGCCCGGCAGCCGATAGAAGTGACGGAGGAACGACGACGACAGCCCCTTGGTGAAGGGGTCGAGGCGCGATCGGTCGAATCCCTTTCCGACGGACCGGCGGCCCATCCGGTCGACGCCGAACGCCAGCAGCGCCCAGTAGTCGGTGAACTGATCGATGTAGCTGCGATCGACCGGCATCGGGATGGTCTCGACCCGGTGCCCGAGCGACTCCAACACCTCCACCGTGGCGCTCAGCTCGCGGTCGGTGTCCGCGTCCAGCAGCCTGCCGGTCAGCGGCGCGTTGATCAGTGCGATCCGCGATCGCTCCTGACCCGGCCCGTCGACGAGCCCGACCGGCGGCAGCGAGCCGCCGGGCCGCTGCCGCTCCACGTCCGCGAGATAGTGCGCGGTGTCGCGGACCGACCGGGTGACCACGCCGTTGCTGATCAGATCGATCGGCAAGCCGCGCATCTGCTTGGCCTGCGCCACGCGGCCGCGACTTGGCTTGAGCCCGACCAGACCGCACGACGCCGCCGGGATCCGGATGGAGCCGCCGCCGTCGTTCGCGTGTGCGATCGGCACCGCACCGGCCGCGACGAGCGCCGCGGCGCCGCCGGACGACGCACCGCAGGAGAAGTCGGTGTCCCACGGATTGCGGGTCGGCGGCCGGTCGACGAACTCGGTGGTCGCGGTGAGCCCGAAGGCCGGCATGGTCGACGCCCCGAGGATGTTGAGTCCGGTGCCGACGAGTTCGCGGGTGACCGCCTCGTGCTCCCGTGCGGGGGTCGGCGCGACCGCCGCCGAACCGTGCAGTGTCGGCAGGCCCGCGAAGTCGGTGTTGTTCTTGATCAACGAGGGAACGCCCGCGAATGCTCCGGTGAACTCATCGGCCGCCGCACGCTTGAGCGCGAGGTCCCGGTCGTCGACGGCGACCGCCGCGAGCTGCGGCTCCACCCGATCGATGCGGTCGAGCGCCGCCGTCGCGGCCTCCAGGGGCGACACGTCGCCGGATGCAATCGATCGTGCGAGACCGACCGCATCGAGGTCGCCGAGGCAGTCGTCACCGAAAGCGTGAACATGTTTCATTCGGCTCACGCTATCTGACAATCGCGCAGGTCATTTTAGTTCGGTCTTCTCATCATCACATCTGAGCGGGTAAGACTACTTAGATGCAGCTGCAATTCACTCCGGAAGAAGAAGCCTTCCGCCAGGAACTCCACGACTACTTCACCACCGAGATCCCCGCGGAGATCCGCGAGCGCTGCGAGGCCGGCGCCCTGAACTACCCGGACGACATCGTCACCACCACCCGAATTCTCAACAAGGCCGGGTATGCGGTGCCGCACTGGCCCGTCGAATGGGGCGGTCAGGACTGGACGCCGATCCAGCACCACATCTGGCGCGAGGAGATGTCGCTCAACTTCGTTCCAGACCTGCTGCCGTTCAACGCGGGCATGGTCGGCCCGGTGATCGCCCAGTTCGGATCGCAGGAGTTGAAGGAGAAGTTCCTGCCCGCCACCGCGAACCTCGACATCTGGTGGTGCCAGGGCTTCTCCGAGCCCGAGGCGGGTTCCGACCTCGCCTCGCTGAAGACCCGCGCCGTCCGCGACGGCGACCACTACGTGATCAACGGCCAGAAGACCTGGACCACCCTGGGCCAGTACGCCGACTGGATCTTCTGCCTCGCCCGGACCGATCCGGAGGCGAAGAAGCAGGCGGGCATCAGCTTCTTCCTCTTCCCGATGGACACTCCGGGCGTCGAGATCCGTCCGATCCAGCTGATCGACGGCAGCTATGAGGTCAACGAGGTCTTCTTCTCCGACGTTCGAGTCCCCGCCGAGAACCTCGTCGGCGAGGAGAACATCGGCTGGACCATCGCCAAGTTCCTGCTCGGCAACGAGCGGTCGGGCATCGCGCGCGTCGGCTGGACCAAGACCAAGGTCGCCAAGGCCAAGCGGCTCGCCGCGCAGACTCCGACGCCGAACGGCACCCTGCTCGACGACCCGATCATCGCCGGGCGGCTGGCCGAACTCGAGAACGAACTGCTCGCCCTCGAGGTGACCCAGCTGCGCGTGGTCGCGGGCTCCGCCGACGGCAAGCCGAACCCCGCGTCGTCGTTGCTCAAGCTGCGCGGGTCGCAGCTCCAGCAAGAGGTCACCGAGTTGCTGGCAGACATCGCCGGACCCGACTCGCTGCCGGTGTCCGCGATCGACTCCGACGTCGAGGGCGACGTCGCCGACATCCTCAGCCCCGAATGGGCGCAGCTGACCGTCCCCGCCTACCTGAACCACCGCAAGGTGACGATCTACGGCGGCTCGTCGGAGGTCCAGCGCCAGATCATCGACAAGGCCGTGCTCGGGCTGTAGCCCCGCGACGACCCGACCAGAATCTTCCGAAGGAACAAGATGGAATTCGAACTCTCCGAAGAACAGGTCATGCTGCGCGACACCGTGCGCGAAGTGCTGGCCAAGAAGTACGACATCGAGACCCTGCGCGCCGTCACCGACACCGAACTCGGCTGGAGCCGCGACGTGTGGAACGCGCTCGCCGAGATCGGGATCCTCGGCCTCGTCTTCGACGAAGCCGACGGCGGCGCCGGGGCCGGTCCCGAGGAGCTCGCGCCCGTGATGGGTGAGATCGGCGCGGCCATCGCGCCCGAGCCGTTCCTCGACGCGGTGGTGGTTCCGGGTCTGCTCGTCGCCAGGACCGCCGCCGACGACGTCCGCGCCGAGATCATCGGCGGGCTGTCGTCGGGAGAGCGACTGCTCGCGTTCGCCCACCACGAGCACGGCGACCGCTGGCCGTCGTACGCCGTCGCGACGACCTTCGACGGCACCGGCCTCACCGGCACCAAGTCGCTGGTCGCCGCCGGCGACTGCGCCGACACCCTCGTCGTCTCGGCTCGCGACGGTTCCGGCGAGATCGGCCTCTACCTCGTCGACGCGAACGGTACGGGCGTCAGCCGCACCGGCTACCGCACCCACGACCGCAGGCGCGGCGCCCAGATCGTCTTCGACGGCGCCCCGGCCACCCGTCTCGGTACCGGCGACGCGTCCGGTGTCATCGGCGACGTCGAGGTGCTCACCCAGGCCGCCCTGTGCGCCGAGGCGGTCGGCGCGATGCGTGCCTCACTCGACATGACGACCGAGTACCTCAAGAGCCGCAAGCAGTTCGGCGTCCCCCTCTCGACCTTCCAGGCGCTCACCCACCGCGCCGCCGACATGTACGTGTCGCTGGAACTGGCGAGCAGCCTGAGCGTCTACGCCACCGCGGCTCTCGCCGAGGGACGCGTCGACCCGATCATCGCCTCGCGCGTGAAGCTGCAGACTTGCCGCTCGGGCAGGCACATCGGGCAGGAGTCGATCCAGATGCACGGCGGCATCGGTATGACCGCCGAGTACCCGGTGGCGCACTACGTGAGCCGGCTGACCGCGATCGGCCACACCCTCGGTGACGCCGACAGCCACCTGCAGCGATTGTCCGCGTCCGTCGGCGATTGGGACATGGTCACCGTCGGTTGAGCGAGCGCGCTCCGTCGGTTGAGCGAGCGAACTCACCGTTGGTTGAGCGAGCGGAGCGAGTCGAAACCACCCAACACCCGCGCTGGGACAAGGTTTCGACACGCCCTCCGCTCCGCTCCGGACGGCTCAACCAACGATAAGGCGAGCGGGCTCACCGTCGGTTGAGCGAGCGGAGCGAGTCGAAACCACCCGCACCCGGGCCGGCGCCGAACACCGGCCGTCCAGGTCGAACCAACTTATGTGACCCACGGTCACATGTACTACTGTGACCGCAAACCCGCGCCGCGCTCGCGGCGCGCCTGAAACGGAGGCAACCATGGCCGCACCCCTCATCGAGGACTCCATCGAGATCGACGCCAGCCCGGAGAAGGTCTGGTCGGTCGTCAGCGATCTGCGCCGTATGGGCGAGTGGAGCCCGCAGTGCAAGAAGATGATCGTCTTCGGCGGCGACGTGAAGCTCGGTACCCGGACCTTCAACATCAACCGCCGGGGCGCACTGGTGTGGCCGACGCGGTCGAAGGTCGTGACCTTCGAGCCGAATAAGGAACTGGCGTTCCGCATCGCGGAGAACAACACCGTGTGGTCGTTCCGCATCGAGCCGACGGAGACGGGCGTTCGCCTGCACCAGAGCCGGACCGCGAAGAACGGCGAGACCAGCAAGCTGTCGTCGACCCTGGTCGACAAGGTGCTGGGCGGCGAGAAGCCGTTCGAGGCCGAGCTCACCGCGGGCATCCGCGAGACGCTCGGCAAGATCCAGCGCGCGACGCAGTCCGCCTGAACCGGAACATATCGGGTCGACTTCCCCGCTCCGCCGCGGCACCGTTCTCACGAGCCCTGCCACGGCGGAGCGGGGAATCTCATAGGTGACCGGCACGATGCGCTGTATCCGCGGTCGGCGATTAAGCTGAGTGCACCTCCGCTGCGCCTCGACACCGAAGCAGCGACATCGAACTAGGAGCGCAGAACCGGTGGCCCGACGTCCCGCCCGACCCGACGACCGCGAGGGCCTGGCCCATGTGATCGACCTGATCCGCGAAACGGTTCCGCCGCTGCACCCGAAGGGCGTTCCCTTCGTCGCCGCGCCCGCCGCCGTCGCGCTGATCGGACGCAAGCACCCGTGGATCGCCCGTCCCGCCATGGCCGCCGCCGGCGCGTCCGCACTGTTCTTCCGGCACCCGAGCCGCGTCCCACCGACCGGCTCCGGCCTCGTCGTCGCCCCGGCCGACGGCACCGTCGCGCTGGTCGACGAGGCGGTCCCGCTGCCCGAGCTCGGCCTGGGCGACCAGCCGGTGCCCCGCGTATGCACCTTCCTCTCGGTGTTCGACGTCCACGTGCAACGCGTGCCGATCGCGGGGCGAGTCCGCTCGGTGCAGCACACCCCGGGCAAGTTCCTGTCCGCCGACCTCCCCGAGGCCAGCAGCGAGAACGAGCGCACCGCGATGACCATCGAGACCCCTGAGGGCGCCGCAGTCGGCGTCGTTCAGATCGCCGGCCTCCTCGCCCGCCGCATCGTGTGCGACGCCGCGCCCGGCGATGCGCTCACCCTCGGCGACACCTACGGCCTCATCCGGTTCGGCTCCCGCGTCGACGTCTATCTCCCCGCGGGCAGCGAGGTGAAGGTGTCCCTCGGCCAGCGCGCGGTCGGCGCCGAGACGGTGATCGCGGAGCTCCCCTGATGGCTCGGATCAAGCCGCACCGCAACCCGACGAACAGGTCGCGGCGGCGGTTGCGGCGTCCCGTCCCGACTCCCGCGGGCGGTTCGACGCGGGCCAGGGCCGCCCGCTCGGCCCGGGCCGGCCGGATGATCGTGCCGTCGACGCTGACCATCCTCGCCATCTGCGCGGGCCTCACCGCGGTCCGATCGGCCGACTCCGGTCAGGTCGATCTCGCCATGGGGTTGCTGGTCCTGGCCGCCGTCTTCGACGGCCTCGACGGCCGCGTCGCGCGGATGATGGACGCCACGACCAAGATCGGCGCCGAGGTCGACTCGCTCGCCGATGCGATCAACTTCGGCGTCGCGCCTGCTCTGATCGTCTACTCGGTGGTCCTGCGCGACAACCCGAGCTCCGGGGCCCAGGACTTCGGCTGGGTGCTCGCCCTGCTCTACTGCACCGCGATCGTCCTGCGTCTGGCACGGTTCAACACCCTGCTCGACGACGACAGCGCGCCGAAGTACACCAAGGACTATTTCGTCGGCGTGCCCGCGCCCGCCGCCGCGGTGATGGCCCTGCTCCCGATCGGTCTGCAGCAGCACTTCGGCGAGGGCTGGTGGTCGTCGGTCCCGGCCGTCGGCGCCTGGCTGCTGTTCATCGGGTTCCTCGCCGTCAGCCGGATCCCGACGCTCGCGCTCAAGTCGGCCAGCATCCGGCCCAGCGCCCTGGCGGGTCTGCTGTTCGTCGTCGCCGCCGCGGCCGCCCTGCTGTTCACCTTCCCGTATCTGCTGATGGTCATCGCGGTCGCCGCCTATCTGATCCACATCCCGTTCGCGTGGCGCACCCAGCGCTGGGCCGCGGCTCACCCCGAGCACTGGGACGCCCCCGCCCGTGACCGGCGTCTGCAGCGGCGCGACGAGCGCAGGCAGGCGGTCGCCGACGGCACCCGTCGACGCGTGATGCCGTCGCGCTCCGTCGCTCGACTCGGTCTGCGACGACCGCAGGCCCCGCGCGAGGACTGACCGTGTCCGCGACGCTGACACTCACCGCGCGTCTGAACACCGCGGCGTCCGATTCCCGTCGCGGCATCGTCCGCGTCCACCCCGAGGTGCTCGCCGCGCTCTCGCTCCGCGAGTGGGACGCCGTCTCGCTGACCGGCGCGCGCGTCACCTCCGCGGTGGTCGCCGCCGCACCGCCGGGGTCCCCCACCGGGCTGATCCTGCTGGACGACCTCACCTTCACCAATCTCGGCGTCCGGGAGGACGCCGCGGTCGCGGTGGCGCCGGTGGTCGTGCACGGCGCCGCCCGGGTGCGCGTCCGCGGCTCACGGCTCACCAACGGCTCGGTCTCTGAGACGACGCTCCGGCGAGCGCTGCTCGGGAAGGTCGTCACCATCGGCGACACCGTCTCACTCCTCCCCCGCGACCTGGGTCCCGAACTCACCGCCGCTCACGCGACCGCGTCGCTGGCGCGGTCGGTCGGCATCACCTGGACCAACGAACTGCTCACCGTTACCGGGACCGCGCCGGACGGGCCGGTCAGTGTGCAGACCAACACCGCGGTGCTGTGGGACGACGGCTCCGACGCGCCGATTGCTGCGACCGGCCCCGACGCCTCTCGCACTCCGCCGCAGAGTCCGGCCGCCGCTCCGACCACGGCGCGGCCGGTCTCCGAACTGGTCGGCGTCGACGCGCAGGTCGCCCGGCTCACCGAGTGGCTGACCGTGACCCTCGACAACCCCGACGTGCTGCGCGCCCTCGGTGCGCAGCCTCGTCTCGGCGTGCTCGTGTCCGGCCCGACCGGGGTCGGCAAGGCGACGGTCGTGCGATCGGTGTGCGGCGAGCGACCGCTCGCCGAGGTCGACGGTCCGTCGACGGGTGCCCTGGTCGCCGAGGCGCGTCGTGCGGCGGTGCGATCCGCGCTGGACGGGCTGTCGAAGGGCGGCGTCCTCCTCATCACCGACGTCGACAAGCTGCTGCCCGCCGAGGCGGATCCGGTGTCGGCGCTCATCCTGCACGACCTCCGCGAGGCGATCGCCGACGGCGCCGTCGCGTTGATCGCCACCACCTCCGACGCCTCCGGCCTGGATCCGCGCGTCCGCGAGCCGGATCTGTGCGATCGCGAGTTGACGATCGGGCTGCCGGACGCCGGCCAGCGAGCCAGACTCCTCGGCGCGATCCTGTCCGAGGTCCCGACCGACGGCCGGCTCGATCTCGACACCGTCGCCGCCCGCACGCCCGGCTTCGTCGCCGCCGACCTCGCCGCCCTGACTCGCGATGCCGCGCTCCGAGCCGCTGCTCGGGCCACCCGCGACGACGCCCCCGCGGCCCTGCGAACCGCCGACCTCGAAGAGGCACTCGGCGTGATCCGGCCGGCGTCCCGCCTCGAGTCCCCCGACGTCGCACTCGGATCCATCACGCTCGACGACGTCGGCGACATGGTCGAAACACGTCAGGCCCTCACCGAGGCGGTGCTGTGGCCGCTACAGCACCCGGACACGTTCACCCGGCTCGGCGTCGAACCGCCGCGCGGCGTCCTGCTCTACGGCCCGCCCGGCTGCGGCAAGACCTTCGTGGTCCGGGCGCTCGCGGCGTCCGGGAGACTGTCGGTGCACAGCGTCAAGGGCGCCGAACTCCTCGACAAGTGGGTCGGCTCGTCCGAACGCGCGGTGCGCGATCTGTTCGCCCGCGCCCGCGAGAGCGCACCGTCGTTGGTCTTCCTCGACGAGGTGGATGCGCTGGCTCCGCGCCGAGGCGGCGCCACCGACTCCGGGGTGGCCGACCGTGTGGTGGCGGCTCTGCTGACCGAACTCGACGGCGCTGAGCCGCTCACGGACGTCGTCGTGCTGGGCGCGACCAACCGTCCCGACTTGATCGACCCCGCACTGCTGCGACCGGGCCGGCTGGAACGTCTGGTGTTCGTGCCGCCGCCCGACGCCGACGCGCGCGCCGAGATCCTGCGCGCGGCGGGGCGCGACGTCCCGCTGTCGGGGGTCGACCTGACCGCGCTCGCCGCAGAGCTCGACGGCTACTCGGCCGCCGACTGTTCGGCGCTGCTACGCGAGGCCGCCTTGGCCGCGATGCGCCGCGACATCGACGCGGCCACCGTCACCGCCGACGATGTCGCGACCGCCCGAGCGTCGGTGCGACCGTCCCTGGACCCCGCACAGGTCGCCGAGTTGGCGGCGTACGCGGACCGACGGTCGAGCGTCGCCGAGTAGGACGCCCAATCGCCTGACGCGGCGCTCCCGATCGGCCACAATTACTAGGAATCCCTAGTAATTTGCGCCGAAGGAGCCCCCTTGACCACCGGTTTCACCGACGAGACCACCGCGGCGATCGCCATCGCCCGCTCCTACACCATCGGCGACCTGCTGCGCCGGACCGCACTCCGCTCGCCGGACAAGACCGCGATCATCGACGGAGACCTCTCGCTGACCTTCGCCGAGTTCGACGACGCGGTCAATCGCTGCGCCAATGCCCTCACCGAACGAGGACTCATCAAAGGCGACCGGCTGGCGCTGATCAGTCACAATTGCTGGCAGTTCGCCGTCGTGAACTTCGCCGCCGCCCGCCTCGGGGCGATTCTGGTGCCGATCAACTTCGGCCTCGGCTCCGACGAGATCGCGTTCATCCTCGACCACTCCGGCTCGAGCGTCGTCATCGCGGAGGACTCTCTCGCGGCAACCGTCGGTGCCGCGATCGACGCGTCGTCGCGCGGCGACGTGGTCCGCGCAACCATCGGTCTCGGCGGCGGTGCCGTCGACGGCTGGGAGGACGTCGCCAGTTGGATCGCCCACGACGACGCGACGCCGCCGCAGGTGGCGGTCGGTGACGACGACCCGCTGCGCATGATGTTCACCTCGGGCACCGAATCACGGCCCAAGGGCGTCCTGCTGTCGTCGAAATCCCTGGTGTCCCAGTACTCGTCGTGCATCATCGACGGCGGTATGACCGCCGACGACATCGAGGTGCACTCGCTGCCGCTGTACCACTGCGCACAGCTCGACTGCATGCTGTCGGTGGACGTCTACCTCGGCGCGACGAGCATCATCCTGCCCGGCCCCGACCCCGCGGCGCTCCTGGCGGCCGTCGAGAAGCACCGGGCGACGAAGCTGTTCTGCCCGCCGACGGTGTGGATCGCGCTGCTGCGTCACCCCGACTTCGAGACCCGCGACCTCTCGTCGCTCCGCAAGGGCTACTACGGCGCCTCGGCGATGCCGGTGGAGGTGCTTCGCGAGATGAGCCGCCGACTCCCCGACGTCCAGCTGTGGAACTTCTACGGACAGACGGAGATGTCGCCGCTGGCGACGATTCTGCAGCCGCACGAGCAGCTCGACCGCGCGGGCTCGGCGGGCCGGGCCTCGCTCAACGTCGAGACGATCGTCGTCGACGACGAGGACAACCCGGTTCCCGTCGGCGAGGTCGGCGAGATCGTCCACCGCAGCCCGCACGCCTGCCTGGGGTACTACAACGACGAGGAGAAGACCGCCGCGGCGTTCCGGAACGGCTGGTTCCACTCGGGCGACCTCGGCATCATCGACGAGGACGGATATCTGTCGGTGGTCGACCGCAAGAAGGACATGATCAAGACCGGCGGCGAGAACGTCGCCTCCCGTGAGGTCGAGGAGGCGATCTACCTGCTCGACGGCGTCGCCGAGGTCGCGGTGTTCGGTGTCCCGCATCCGAAGTGGATCGAGGCGGTGGCCGCGGTCGTCGTACCGAAGGACGGCGTCGTCCTCACCGAGGCGCAGGTGAACGCGCATGTCGAGGGCGTCCTCGCCGGCTACAAGCGGCCCAAGTACGTGATCTTCGCCGACGCGCTGCCGAAGAACCCGTCCGGCAAGATCCTCAAGAAGAACCTCCGCGTCGCGCACGAGGGCGTCGCGGCCGCCCACTGACGACGGTCACCCGGCGCGGTCGTATCCGACGACCAGCGGCGCGTGGTCGGACAGCCGCACGTCGGGCGACGGCTCCTTGTCGACCTCTGTCCAGCGCGCCCGGGCGGCCAGTCCGGGCGAGGCGAGCTGGTGGTCGATCCGCCAGCCGACGTCCTTGGTGAACGACTCCCCGGCCCAGCTCCACCAGGTGAGCGGGCCGGGGCGGTCGCCGTGCAGGACGCGGACGACGTCGATCAGACGCCGCGGCGACAGCTGCTCGCCCAGCCACTCCCGCTCCATCGGCAGGAAGCCCTCCATCTTGCGCGCCGGACGCCAATTGGTGACGTCGTGCTCCAGGTGCGCGATGTTCAGGTCGCCGATCAGCAGGAACTCGCGTCCCGCGCGACGGGCGGCGAGCCGGTTGCGATCGAGCTCGCGGGCGAATCCCGACAGGAAGGTCATCTTCCGCAGGTGTTTGGCGCCGCCGTCGGGCTTCTCCCGGATGTTGCCGGGACGCTGAAGGTCCGCGGGCAGACCGCCCTTCGGCAGATAGAGGCAGGCCACGGTGACGGGTTCGTCACTCAGGTCCACCTCGATGTAGCGACCGTGCGAGGCGTACTCGCGCAGGCCGCGCGCCTTCGGCGGATCAGTGACCCACGTGCGCACCGCGGTCGGAGGCGACTTCGTCAGGATGGCCACACCGTTGCGCCCGGGGATCGACCCGGTGTCGAAAGATGCTGTGTAGCCGTCGAATTCGCCGACTTCTTCGGGCGGGCAGCGAAGTTCCTGGAGACCGACGACGTCCGGCGACCGCTCGGCGAGCCAGGAGTCGAAGCCCCGCCGACGGGCGGCACGGATGCCGTTGACGTTGAACGAGACGACCGTCAGCTGCTCTGATCCCACCCGCCCAGAATGCCCGAGGACTCCCGTCGCGCAGCGGGTCGCCCCGGCGCAGAGTTCAATTCAGTTGCCCCGGGCTGACAGAATGAGTCCATGAGCCGCCCCCATGTGTCGCACCAGAACCTCAATCTGCGCCCCCTGGAGCAGTCCGAGAAGCTGCAGAACGTCTGCTACGAGATCCGCGGACCGGTGCACGAGCACGCGTCGCGCCTGGAGTCCGAAGGACACCGGATCATGAAGCTCAACATCGGCAACCCGGCGCTGTTCGGGTTCGAGGCGCCCGACGTGATCATGCGCGACATGATCCACGCCCTGCCCTTCTCCCAGGGCTACTCGGAGTCGGCCGGCGTGCTGTCGGCCCGGCGCGCGGTGGTCACGCGCTACGAGACCATCGAGGACTTCCCGTACTTCGACGTCGACGACGTCCTGCTCGGCAACGGCGTATCCGAGCTCATCACCATGACCATGCAGGCGCTCCTCAACAACGGCGACGAGGTCCTCATCCCGGCGCCCGACTACCCGCTGTGGACGGCCATGACAGCCCTGTCCGGCGGCACCCCGGTGCATTACAAGTGCGACGAGGACAACGGCTGGAACCCCGACATCGAGGACATCGAGTCCAAGATCACGCCGAACACCAAGGCGATCGTCGTGATCAACCCGAACAACCCGACCGGCGCCGTCTACTCGCGCGAAGTCCTCGAGGGCCTCGTCGACCTGGCCCGCAGGCATTCCCTGCTCATCCTGGCCGACGAGATCTACGACAAGATCCTCTACGACGACGCCGAGCACATCAACATCGCATCACTGGCCCCCGACCTGCTGGTCCTCACGTTCAACGGACTGTCGAAGGCATACCGCGTCTGCGGTTACCGCGCGGGCTGGGTGGTCCGCACCGGCCCCAAGGATCACGCCAAGGGCTTCATCGAGGGAATGAACATCCTGGCGTCCACTCGCCTCTGCGCCAACGTGCCCGCTCAGCACGCGATCCAGGTCGCTCTCGGCGGCTACCAGAGCATCGACGCCCTCACCGCTCCCGGCGGCCGACTGTTCGAGCAGCGCAACGTCACCTGGGAGAAGCTGAACGAGATCCCCGGCGTCAGCTGTGTGAAGCCGATGGGCGCCCTCTACGCGTTCCCCCGTCTCGATCCCGAGGTCCACGAGATCCACGACGACGAGCAGTTCGTCCAGGACCTGCTGCTGCAGGAGAAGATCCTCGTGGTCCAGGGTTCGGGCTTCAATCTCCCTGACACGAACCACTTCCGGATCGTCACCCTCCCCTGGGCCCAGGACCTCTCCGAGGCCATCGACCGCATCGGCAACTTCCTGTCGTCCTACCGGCAGTAGCGGTCCCGCACCCCCTCCGCCCCCACTGCTAACAACAGCTAGCAGTTGCTTGTGACCGGTGGTAACGTCTACTTGAATCCACGGATCAGGGAGACGCACATGGCCGATTGGCACCGCTTCGACGTCGCCAACGGCGACATCGATCTCGCGACGTTCTCGTACGGCACACCTGGCGAGACGACACCGGACAAGCCGGTCGTCCTGCTGGTTCACGGCTGGCCCGACACCCACCACCTGTGGGATCTCGTGGCACCGCAGCTGGCGGAGCATTTCCGCGTGTACGCCTACGACACGCGCGGGTTCGGCGACAGCAGCCGGCCGTCGGACGTTCCGGCGTACCGACTCGACGCTCTCGCCGAGGACATGTTCGCGGTGTGCCGCGCGGTGAGCCCCGACGGCAAGACGCACATCGTCGCTCACGACTGGGGCTCGGTCCAGGCCTGGGAGACCGTCACCACCCCCGGCGCGGAGGACGCGATCGCGTCGTTCACCTCCGTGTCCGGACCGAACCTCGACTTCCTCGGCGAGTGGGCCCGCGGCAAGATGGCCCGCCCGACCCCGAGCAACGTCGGCCAGGCGCTCTCGCAGGTCGCCTCGTCCGCGTACACCGCGTTCTTCCAGGTTCCCGGCGCGTCCGACGCGTTCTTCCGCGCGTTCGGCTCCGATCGCGTCTGGACCGAGTTCCTGCACTTCATCGAGGGCACCCCGCGCGAGAACGCCCGGTTCGGTCCCACGCTGCGTGAGGACATGATCAGCGGCCTCAAGCTGTACCGCGCCAACATCCGCGGCAAGCTGGCCCGGCCGAACCCGCGTCCGACGCGCGTGCCGGTTCTGGAGATCGTGAACGACCGCGACATCGCCCTGCGCCCCGCCATCTACGAGCGCACGCACACCCACGCCGAACGGCTGTGGCGCAAGCGCAGCACCACCGGCCACTGGCTCCCGTACACCAACCCCGACTACCTCGCCGCGACCGCGATCGAGTTCATCGAGAAGATCGCGACCGGATCGTCGAGCGCGCCGAACACCATCGACCGCGCGCGCGTGACCGGCCCCGCGCCGGAGCTGATCGGCAAGCTCGCGGTCATCACCGGCGCGGGCAGCGGCATCGGCCGCGAGACCGCGTACGCGCTCGCCGACCTCGGCGCCGAGCTGGTCCTCGCCGACATCGACCTCGAGACGGTCGAAGAGACGGCGATCGAGTGCAAGGCCAAGGGAGTACCGGCGACCGCGTACCGCCTCGACGTCTCGGACACCACGGCGGTGACCCGCTTCGCCGACGAAGTCCGCGATGCGCACGGCGTCGCCGACATCGTCATCAACAACGCGGGCATCGCGGTCGCCGGGTCGGCGCTCGCCGCGTCCGACGAGCAGGTGGACCGCCTCCTCGCCATCAACCTGCGCGGGGTCATCAGCGGCAGCCGGGCCTTCGGCAAGCAGATGGTCGAGCGCGGCACCGGCGGCCAGATCGTGAATCTGGCGTCCGCTGCGGCCTTCACGCTCTCGCGCGACCTCGGCCTCTACTCGGCCAGCAAGGCCGGCGTGCTGATGTTCTCCGAGGCGCTGCGCGCCGAGCTCGCCGAGCACCGGATCGGTGTCACCGCGATCTGCCCGGGCATCGTCCACACCAACATCACCGCCAGCACCGAGTTCGCGGGCGCTGCGGACGAGGCGGCGACCCGGAAGAAGGTCGACGGCTTCTACGCGAAGCGGAACTTCACTCCCGATCGCGTGGCGAGCGATATCGTGTCCGCCATCCGCAAGAACAAGGCAGTGGTCCCGGTGACGCCGGAGGCCGAGTTCGGCTACCGCGTGTACCGATTCCTCCCGTGGGCGGCGCGCATCGGCGCACGCCAGAAGCTCGCCGACTGAGCTCCTCTCGTACAGCACCCTTCTTCTAGAACCGGAGGCAATGATGACCACCGAGCCGACTCACTCCACCGTCGACACCGATCCCGGCAAGATCGAGCTGCACGCACGCAATGTGGCGTTCGACCTGTCGGAGACCCCGCTGCACTGGATTCCCGGCCACCCGATGTCGTCGAACATGATCACCGTGCTGAACCTGCTGCTCCCCGAGGGCGAGCGGTGGTTCGTCGAGACCTTCAACGAGGCGCTGCCCCTCATCAAGGACGAGGCGCTCGCCGCCGACATGCGCGGCTTCGTCGGCCAGGAGGCCATGCACGCCGAGGTCCACGATCGTGCGGTCGAGAACTGGCTCCGCGGTCACGGAATCGATCCGACCGGGTACCTGAAGCAAATGGAGTGGATCTTCCGCAGCGTGCTCGGGCCGCGCGAGGGCACCGCGGAGCAGAAGCAGAAGCACCTCATCGAACGGCTGTGGCTGATCGCCGCCATCGAGCACTACACGGCGATCCTCGGCGACTTCGCGTTGAACTGCACCTGGGTCGAGAACGGCGCGGACACGGCCATGGCCGACATGTTCACCTGGCACGGCGCCGAAGAGGTGGAGCATCGGGCCGTGGCGCACGACGCCGCCGCCTACTTCGCGGACAGCCCGCTCCGCCGCGCACGTGCGATGGCCCTCGCGTTCCCGTTCCTGGTCTGGCTCATGGCGCGCGGCTTCCGGTTCATCAACAGTCAGGATCCGTCCGTCGCCGACAAGTCCGTGCTGGACAAGACCCGCTTGTACGTCGGCTCGTACTTCCGCGACTCGCGCGTGGGCGTGTTCCCGAAGCTGTCGAAGCTGGCCCTGGCCACCGTCACCTACTTCAAGCCCGGCTTCGAGCCGACCGACATCGGCGACACCGCCCAGGCTGTGGCCTTCCTGGCGGCCTCGCCGGGCGCCCGACGAGCCGCATGACGATCATGACGAACAACTCCGCGCGGCACGCGATCGACCTGTCCACCGAGCCACCTCAGCTGTACGGTCGGTTCCGGCGTGATCCGCTGATGCGACTGCTCACCGGCATCGGCAAGGTGTGGTTCCCGTTCTGGGGTCCCGTCTCCCCGCTGCGCGACCCCGCCGCCGACGACGGCGTGCTGACCCTCGACATCATCGACCGCGCGGTGGTCGCCGTGGACGAGAACGTCATCGCACTGACCTTCGCCGCACCCGATCGGTCGATCCTGCCCGAGTGGCATCCGGGCGCGCACCTGGACCTGTTGCTGCCGTCCGGGCGCATGCGCGAGTACTCGCTGTGCGGTGACCCCGGCGATCGCCATACGTACCGGATCGCCGTCCGGCGCATCCCCGACGGAGGCGGCGGCTCCATCGAGGTCCACGACGGGCTGCGGATCGGCGATTCGATCCAGATCAAGGGTCCCCGCAATGCGTTCCCCCTGGTCCTTCCCGGTTTCGGATCGGCGAGCCGCAAGTTGCGCTTCGTGGCTGCGGGCATCGGCATCACGCCGATCCTGCCGATGGTGGCGATGGCCGACCGCTACGGCCTCGACTGGTCGATGATCTACTCCGGCCGGTCCGCCGACTCCATCCCGTTCGCCGAGGAATTGGCGCAGTACGGCGACAAGGTCACCGTCCGCACCGACGACGTCGACGGATTGCCGACCATGGCGGAGCTCGTCGGCCCGACGCCGGACGACGACGCGGGACTGTCGGTGTATACCTGCGGCCCGGTACCGATGCTCGAGAGCCTGCGAACCTTCCTGACCGACCGCAGCGACATCGAACTCCACTTCGAGCGCTTCTCGCCGCCACCCATCCTCGACGGCACCGAGTTCCAGGTCACGATCGCCTCCACCGGGCGCACCGAGACGGTGGCCGCCGACGAATCTGTGCTGACCGCACTTCGGCGGGTCGATCCCGCGGTGCCGTACTCGTGCCAGCAGGGCTTCTGCGGCACCTGTCGTCTCAAGACGTCGGCGGGCGACGTGGACCATCGGGACACCCTGCTGACGCAGCCGGAGCGGGACGAGGGCTGGTTCCTGCCCTGCGTGTCGCGCTGCGATTCAGAGTCGCTCACCGTCGAGATCTGACCGGCCGCAGGTGCGAGGGCACCCGCGTTTGGGACAATACTGAGCATGGCCGAGTACCGAATCGACGATCTGGCGCACGCCGCGGGAACCACCACGCGCAACGTGCGTGGATATCAAGACCGCGGATTGATTCCGCGACCCATCCGGCGGGGCCGGATCGCGATCTACGGCGACGAGCATCTGGCGAAGCTGCGGGTCATCAACGACCTGCTGGCCCGCGGCTTCACCATGACGCACATCGGCGACTTCTTCAAGCGCGTCCAGACCGGGGACGACATCGCCGAGTCACTCGGTCTGCGCGAAGTCGTGTCACGACCGTGGTCGCAGACGGCCACCGACACGGTGTCGGCGTCCGACCTGCACGCGAAGCTGAACACCAGCGACCCGAAGCTGCTGCACAAGGTCCAGGACTTCGGCCTCATCGAACCGGTCGGCGACGACGATCCGCCGACGCAGTACGTGATCAAGGACGTCGAATCGATCGACGCCTACCAGCGTCTGATGCAGATCGGGATCCCCCTGCCCTACATCCTGGGGATGCAGCGTCAGCTCGACGAGGACATGGACCGCGCGGCGAAGACGCTGATCAGCGCCGGGCGTCGCGCCATCACCGAAGGCCGCTTCGACGGCTGGATTCCGGAGAGCGGCGCCGAATCGGACTGGGCGTCGGAGTTCCTCGGAGCGCTCCGCAGCACCGGTCGCGTCGCCGCGCACAACACTCTTTACCGCGCTCTCGACCGCGAACTGGCCCGCCAGGTCGACGACTATCTCGCAGTCGCCCGCGAACGTCGCGAGCAGCGCGATTCGGCCAGTTCAGCGGCCGCTCCGGACTGAGGCACCTCAGCCGATCACGATGGGCGGCAGTCCCGGAATCGGGTTCGGGATGGTCCGTCGACGGTGCGGTCGTGCAGGCGCCTGAGGCGCCGGACCGGTCTGTGCCTCCGACGACTGCTCCTTCGTCGTCTTCTTCGGCGGCGGCGGAGGCGGTGTCGTGTACTTCAGCATCGGCACACGGGCGGCGGCGAGGTCTTTCGGGTCCACCGATCCCGGTACCCGCACCGGCTCCGAGGTGGTGCCGGGAGCCTTCGACGAGGATCGCGTCGCCGATTCGGCGGCGTTCCGGTCCGGCCCCGAACTCTCGTGTGCGTTCATCGCCAACGCGACGCCGCCACCGCCCACCGCGAGCAGGGTCACCGCGGCGACCGCGATCATCCGGCCCCGCATCCCCGGCTGCGGTTCGGCCGAGTCGGTTTCGACGGGACCCACCGGTTCCTGGTGAACGGTGTTCCCGAATCTGTCCATGTTGTAGTCGGCCGGATTCACCAGTTCCGGTCCGGCCGCGGCCGCATCCCATGCGCGCACCGCCTGTGGCGCCTCGACAGCGCTGAGGAGTTCTGTCGGGGAGTCGTTTCCGCCGAAGGTCTCGGGGAAGTCGTCGCCGGGTTGCAGCACCGAGAAGCCGCGCTCGGTGAGTGCCTCCCAGAGTCCGGGCCAGGCGACGTGGCCCGGGCCGAGAAGAACTGCATCCACCGGCAGGAGGCCGGCCAGTTCCACGATCATGCCGTGCGCGCGGTTCGCCTCGGGCACCGTCGCCTCGACCACGTCGTCGAGCGTGAGCATCACGAATCGCAGATGCTCGTCGCCCATGATCAGCGCACTGTCGCGGCCCACCAGCGACGCCCTCGCGCGGCCCGCGACCGCGAGCAGCTCGGCGAACACCTCCGGGGCGGCCGCATCGACCTTTCCGGAGTCGCGCAGGTACCCGGCGATGCGCGCGTCGAGCACCGACGGGTGGATCCGGTCTTCGAGTTCGGACTCGGCCGCCGAGCCGTCCCGGACGCGGGCGGCCCACAGGCCTTCGGGAACGAGGTCGAGCGCGATGACCGCGCCCGTGGGTTCACATGGCAGGTCGAAGGCCGTCAGCCACTCCGGCTGTCGGTTCTGCGATCCTGTCACGAGATGTCCCTACGGCTTTTCGAAGTTCAGATAGGCCTTCGACGGGGTGGGCCCGCGCTGCCCCTGGTACTTCGACCCGACGGAAGCGCTGCCGTACGGATGCTCCGCCGGGCTGGTGAGGCGGAAGAGGCACAACTGGCCGATCTTCATTCCGGGCCACAGAGTGATCGGCAGGTTCGCCACATTCGACAGTTCCAGGGTGATGTGGCCCGAGAAACCGGGGTCGATGAAGCCTGCCGTCGAATGCGTCAGCAGGCCGAGGCGACCGAGCGACGATTTGCCTTCGAGCCGGCCGGCGAGGAAGTTCGGCAGAGAGCACACCTCGAGCGTCGATCCGAGGACGAACTCCCCCGGGTGCAGCACGAACGGCTCACCCTCTTTGGGCTCCACCAGGCTGGTCAGCTCATCCTGTCGCTTCGCCGGATCGATGTGGGTGTACTTCGTGTTGTTGAAGACTCGGAAGAGGGAGTCCAGGCGTACGTCCACACTCGACGGCTGGACCAGTCCCGGGTCGAACGGCTCGATGCCGAGGGTCCCGGCGTCGATCTCGGCACGAATATCGCGGTCTGATAGCAGCACGATTCCTCAGACTAGAGCATCGACTCCCGAATCGCCGATGGCCGGCACCGGACAGCGGGACGGTTCGAACAGGAGAAACGACGCCGGTCGACGAGCCGCGCACGACTCGTCGACCGGCGTCGTCCGGGTCAGTGCAATCCGGGCAGCGCGTTCTCCAGGAACTGCTGCACCGGTGCCTGGACCGGGGCGGGCACCGCGGAACGGACCGCGTTCTCGACATCGTGAGCGACCTGCTGGGCCGCATCGGGGATCGCCTGCGGCAACTGCTCGAGCACCGGCGTCGGCGCGGGAGCGACGGCAGGCCGGGCATCCGGTGACGGCACGGTCGTCGGCTGATCGGCGCGAACGCTCGGGCTCGGGACGTCGATCGGATGGAAGGCTCGCGCAATCATGTCGCGATGCTCCAGCACCGTCGGCACCAATCCGTCCAGCAGTTCGAAGGAGATGGTGCGCGGAGCCAGGAACGGCGCGTCGATGGTCAGGCTGGTGCCCGATCCGCCGAGCAGTCCGGGGACTCCGGTCGAAGCCTGGACGCCCACATTTCCGAGAATCGGGATGTGGATCTCGAAGCCCACCGAGCCCGACACTCCGTTGAGTCCGGCGTCGATCAGCCTCGCCGGAGCGTTGATCACCTCGCTCGCGACCGTGATCCAATCGCCGCGCAGGAAGGCGACCGAGGTCTTGGCCACCGTCACCGTCGCCACCGCCACCACTCCCATGGCGGTACCCAGCAATGACGGGGTCGCCAGCAGCAGGATCACCGCCCCGGCGCCGATCGCCCGGAATACGTTCTGCTCGATGTTCTTCGCGAGCGGGCCGAGTCCCTGGATGCCTTCGACGAGCACCTGTGCACCGTCGGCGACCGGCGAGAGGATCGTCTCCGCCGCTTCCTTGAACTCGCCGTTCAGCAGCAACCGGAACGACTCCACCACGTCACCGGGGACCTCGGCGAGGACCACGATCATCTTGCCCGCGGTGTCGGCGCCGATGACCGCCAGGTACTCGATGTTCGACACCTGATTGCGGCCGAGCTTGACCAGAATCGGCGCCGGCTCGTCGATGAAGATCTTGGCGATGTCGGCGAGGTTCTGGGCGGTGTGCGCGCCGAGCTGCGCGACGGTTCGAATGGGGCTGACCCAGTCGACCGGTCGTACGTCGACGTTCGAGATCGTCGGCGGGCCGATCGCCTCTGTAGTAGTAGGTGGAGTCGCCTGGAGGGCGGGCACTGAAACCACCGCGGCGGCGGTCAGTGCGGCCACACCCGTGCGAAACCGGAGTCCAACAGTTCTAGTCGTCATAGCCACACTCCGTGGGATCTAGCGGACGTATCGCTCCGACGACCATTGGCACAGCCACCGGGGCGCGTCGATTGTGGCAGCACACTGCGATCGGTTTCCGGAAATCGGAAGAAATTCGCCTTATCGGCCGTCAGGATCCTCAGCCCGGCGTCTGCGCAGGTCATGCAGCCGACCGCCGCCCGAGACACGTTCCTGGACAAGCACGTTGAGGAACCTGATCCCGAGTCCCAGAAGAATCAGCGTGCTGGCCATCTGGATCGACACCGCGACCCGCGCCGGCTCCGACACTGCGGCGATGTCGCCGAATCCGGTTGTCGTGAAGACCGTGAGGCAGAAATAGAGCGCGTCGACTCTCGACAGATGCTCGTTGAAGGCACCCGCCACATACTCGCTGAACAGGAAGTAGGTCGCCGAGAACGCCACGATGTAGAAACACATGACGGCGGCCAGCATCTCGATGGCCGTCGCCACCGGCCGCGTCGACCGCAGGAAGTGCCGGACCTCCCAGACGCAGAACCCGACCAGCAGGCCGACGCCGAGCGTCATGCCGACCACCTTCCAGTTGCTGTCACGTCCGATCGGCAGGAGGAAGTAGCCGACCAGCAGGACCGCCATCGCCCCTATCGGGCGCAGCAGCGCGGCCACGTAATGGTTGTTAGCGCGCGAACTGCCGGGTTCGGTGGTGTTCATCCTGTCAATCGCACCACGACCGCACGACCGTCGTCACGCGTACCCCGCGAAATCAGTCAGAACGGTGCCGCCGAGCGTCAGGTGAGGATGAGCACGAGCAGCATCAGCACCGCCCACAGCGCAGCGGAGGCGGCGAGGAAGATGGCGACCGCCCGGCGCCGCTCCTGCACGGTCGGCGCCGGATACAGCTGCACGCCTCCCCACCGCGGGAAGAAGTAGCTCAGTTCGAGCAATTCGCCGCGGCATACGTCACCAGTCCACTCGGCGACGTTCTTGCACTTGGTTCCTCGCCGGATGAAGACCCGGAATCGGTGTGTCCCGGGGAGAACCGGAACCTCGATCCGCCCCCACGCTGCGGGTGCCAACTCATAGCCATCGACCTCGATGCTCACCTGCGACGACGCCAGGATCGGCCCGAAGACCGCGAATCCGCAGGTGATCGCGACGCCCTCCGTCAGGTACGGCGATGACGCCATCATCCCGAGCGCGATCGGTTGCGGCAGCCCGGGCGGACGGTTCCCCCACTGCGGTTCCCCGCCGGGCGGTGGCATGGTCATCGAGCCTCCAGAGATCGCATGGGCGTCCCCTGAGAATCTAGACGGCGCGCGATCGGCAGTCCGGCATCTGAACGACTACCGATTCGAGCCCGTCAGCTGCGTTCGCTCACTTCCGGGGAGAACGCTCGGTGAGGGACCGCGCGTGCGTCGGCGAACTGCGCGGATACGGCTCCAGTCGTCGACGCCGCGTGGAACGTCGCGGCTCCCGGCAACGCAAAAGCCCCAGATCATCTTTCGAGATCTGGGGCTCTGCTGTACGTGTCTGGCCGCTTAGATGGCGGTCACGTTCGTCGCCTGGGGGCCCTTGGCGCCCTGCTCCAGGTCGAACTCGACCCGCTGAGCCTCTTCGAGGTTGCGGAAGCCGCTACCTGCGATTGCGGAGAAGTGGACGAACACGTCCTCGCCGCCGTTATCGGGAGCGATGAAGCCGAAGCCCTTCTCGCCGTTGAACCACTTGACGGTTCCTTGTGTCATGCTGTGTTACTGCTTTCTTCAGGATGCGGAGGACAAGATCCGCCCACCGCTGTATCAAGCGTCCCACAGATTCGCGCTGCGCGCACACTCGGGGCGATGTACTTCTCCACTCGTTCGACGAACCGAGGCCGAAGTACCTGTCTGACAGGGGATTTCGTGGAGCCGATGACGGGAATCGAACCCGCACTCTCAGCTTGGGAAGCTGATGTTCTACCACTAAACTACATCGGCACTGCGAGGTGATCTCGCGGCTCCAACCCTAGCAAACCGGAATCATCGCGCAGTGACCGACGCCCCGGAAAAGGGTCGGTGTGAGGCGGCGCTGGTGTCGAGCGACTCCGTCAGGCGACGGTCCAGTTCGGATCGCGACCCGAGAGTCCGACGAGGCGGTCGATCGCAGGCGCGTCGTCCGCCACCGGAACACTGACGCCGAAAGGCTTGCCCTCGCCCTGAAAATCGGGGCTGAGCATGTTCGGCGCGAACTGCAATGACGCCTCGACCCCCGCGTCTGCCGGCGACCAGTTCTCGCCCGCCGCCCGGGCGAGATCCCAGCCGTGAACCTGGTACTCCCACAACATCATCGAGAGCGCCATGTCGCCCGGCATCGCCGAGTCGCCGATCCGGACCGGATCGGCGGTCGCAGCAGGAAGCACCTCGTCGAGCCTGCCCGCCAGCGCGCGGACCTGTTCCGCACCAGTGCCGGTCACGGTGACCGCGCCCGGATCGCCGCAGAGATGGTCGGCCGAGGTGTAGCCGTCGGCGAAGGCGCTCAGCCAGCCGACGACGTGGTGGCGGAGGGTCTGAAAGTCGAAGTCGGAACACGGTGTGGGCGCCGTCGCGGGAGTGTCGGCGGCACTGTCGAGCAGATCGGCGAGGTCGTTGAGCGTCTGATTCAGTGCGACAGAAGTTTCCATGTCTCGACCGTACGGCTCGGCAGAGGAATGGTCTTGAAGATTCCCGACATCCCCCGCCGCCCTCCGGCCAATCCGATTCTGTCGTACCCTCCTGATACCTTTCAGGTAATCGAAAACCAGGCATGACCAGCCAATATTCGACGGGAGGTGACAGCAATGAGCGATCAGACCGGTGCCGTCGATCTGCCCGAGAACCCGGCAGCCCTCCTGGCCCTGATCGAGGCCGCCGGGGCCAAGCTCACTGCCGCATCGCTGGCACCGGAGTCGGAACAGGCTCTGCTGGCTCATGCCGAGGCCGCCGAGCGAATTCGGCGGCGCTGGGACGGCGTCACCGCAGGCCTGCTGGTCGAGGTCTCCGACCGCAATGCGCACCGGACCGCGGGGTACTTGAATCCACGGCAGTACCTCGCCCACGGCCTGCGAGTCGGGACCGGCGAAGCCGGGCGCCGCCTGCGTCTCGCCGAAACGATCGGCCGCTTCTCCAATCTCCAGGGCGAGACCCTGCCGCCACGCGCCTCAGCCACTGCCGCGGCCGTTGAGGAGGGCGTGATCGGCGCCGGCCACGCACTGGTGATCTCGTCGGTGATGGCCAAGATCCCGGGGGCCATCAGTGCCGAGGTGAAGGCACGCGCCGAGGCCCAGTTGGCCGAGGCCGCGGCCGGCCTGAGCCCGGAGGAGCTGGGAAAGGTCGGCGACCGGCTGCTCGCTCACCTCGACCCCGACGGGCAGGAGACCGATCACGCGGACCGACAGCGCCAGCGAAGCCTGACGATCTCCCCGCAGGATCGGCAGCTGATGAGCCGAGTCCGCGGCGCGTTCACCCCTGAACTGCGCGCCAAGTTCGAGGTGATCCTGACCGCGTGGGCCGCACCGGGATGAACAACCCCGCGGACCCTCACTCGCCACACGGGGCCGTCGACGCACCCGGCCTCGATCACGACCAGCTGGTCGCCGCCCGCGAGAACGATCTGCGCAGTGCCGCGCAGCGGAACCATGATGCGCTGGTCGCGCTGTGCGACTACGTTCTCGGCCATGGAGGACTCGGCGGTCCGGATCGGATTCCGGCCGAGTTGGTCATCACCGTGACCGACCAGGAGCTGGCCGCTCACGCCGGAATCGCGTTGACCGCGACCGGTACTCGCGTGCCGGTCGGCGAACTCGTCACCCTCGCCGCGCACGCGACCCAGCATCTGACTGTGTTCCGGAAGCACACCAGCGAGGTGCTCTATCAGGCGCGCGGCGCGCGCTTCGCAAATAAGGCTCAGCGCCTGGCACTGTTCGCCCGAGACCGCGGCTGCACCGGTCCCAGCTGCGACCGTCCGTTCGCGCAGACCGAAGCTCATCATGCCCCTGATTGGGCAGAAGGCGGTCGCACGGACATCGACGCCATGGGCGCGGCGGGCCCCCGCCACAATCGTTCCGTCGGCCGCCGCCGCGGCCAGTGGGAGACGATCGTTCTCACCGACGGCCCGAACCAGGGACGCATGGTGTGGCGACCGGCCACCATCGACGGGCCGTGGCAGGTCAACCCCATCCACCACGCCGGTCAGGTCAGAGAGTTGCTGCCGCGGGTGCTCCCCCACGCCCCGCCGGACTCGGTGGCCTCGACCGCTGAGCGGTACCTGGCCCACCTGCTCGTAGCCCCCTCCCCCGCCGATGCGGGCCGGGGGCTCATGGCTGCGCGAGTCCGACCTGGTCACTGCGCCGGAGTCAGCAAGCGGCCCGCGAACCTGGTGATCGCCGACGATCGATCTCAGACACCTGTCCTAGCGAATGGGGCACTTATCAGCCGAATGAGACTACCGTCACATTCATGCCGGGAGCTTCAACGCGGTGCCGCGGTCGACCGCCCCGCGCTACCGGTGTGTTCGTTCTCGTAGCAGTCCTTCTCGCCGCCATGACGCTCGGCGCGCCCCCGGCACAGGCGAAACCGTCGGCCGGGCTGCCCTCAGGCTTCCTGTGGGGCGTCGCGTCGTCGGGGTTCCAGTCCGAGGGCAGCTCCCCGGACAGCAATTGGACGCGCTACATCGCCGACGGCAAGACCGACGACGCGATCGGGACATCGGTCGACTTCCGCCACCGCTATCGCTCCGACATCGCACTCGCCGCGAACCTCGGCGCCAAGGTCTACCGGGTCGGCATCGAATGGTCGCGTATCGAGCCACAGCCCGGCCTCCTGGACGCTCGCGAACTCGACTATTACGACGACCTCATCGAGAGCATCGTCGACGCGGGCATGCGGCCGATGATCACCCTCGATCACTGGGTGTATCCGGGCTGGATCGCCGACCGCGGCGGCTGGGCGGACGCGGGCACCCTCGACGCCTGGCTGCGGAACAGCAAGCTCGTCGTCGACCGCTACCTCAAATACCACCCGCTCTGGATCACCATCAACGAGCCGAGCGCCTACGTACTGAAAGAGGTTCAGCACGGCGGGATCTCGCAGCGCTCATCGATGCTGATGTTCGACAGGCTGGTGTCGGCGCACCAGGAGATCTACCGGTACATCCACTGGAAGGAACCCGGCGCCCAGGTCAGCTCCAACGTGGCCTACATCCCGACCGTCGAACCCGCGCTCGACCGCCTGTTCCTGAACCGCGTCCGTGGTCAACTCGACTACGTGGGGCTCGATTACTACTACTCGATCTCACCGACCGACCCGACCGCCGCATACGCCGCGAAGAACGAGTTCTGGAAGGCCTCGATCGCGGCCGACGGCATCTACTACGCCCTGCGCGACATGGCGCAACGCTTCCCCGGCAAACCGCTCTACGTCGTGGAGTCGGGGATGGCCACGGAGAACGGCAAGCCGCGACCCGATGGATACCGCCGCGCCGACCACCTGCGCGACCTCGTGTACTGGGTGCAGAAGGCTCGGCGCGACGGACTGCCGGTGATCGGCATGAACTATTGGAGCCTCACCGACAACTACGAATGGGGCAGCTACACACCGCGATTCGGCCTGTACACGGTGAACGTCAAGAGTGACCCGACGCTGCAGCGGATTCCGACCGACGCGGTCGCCGCCTTCCGGAAGATCACCGCCGCCAACGGCGTCGGCCCACGGTACCGGCCCAGCAGGCCGTCGACCATCTGCTCACTGGTCGCGGCCCCCGGCAGCTGCCTGCTCCCGGCGCCCTAGCTGGAACCGCACCCGGGCCGTCGCCGCGTCCTCAGACGCTGATGCCGCCCCCGTCGTACAGGACGTCGAAGAACTGCGTCGCGACGAGTTGCTCGCCCTTCTTGCGATTCATCCCGAGGGCCTTGCGGTAGGCGCGGATGTGCTGCAGCGACAGCGCCGTGTACAGCAGCGGCAGGTAGTCGTGATCGCCGTAGTAGACGTCGGTGGCGCCCTTGGCGGCGGCGCGGTTGGAGCGCGCCCGCAGCGGATGACGCAGCGTGTCGCGCACCACCGCGACCTCGATCTTCTTCTTGCGCCCGGCGGGCACCACGACGAGGCCGTCGGGGCTGAACAGCGCGGTGTCGAACTCCTCGGGAGTTGCGACGGTGCAGCCGGCGGTCGGACGCGGGTTGCACTCCACCATGTAGTGGGTGCCGTCCTCGGTGACCATGTAGTCGAAGCTGATCTGACCGGTCCAGTTCAGCTCCTTGGCGATTCTCTGCGCGGCCTCCAGCGACTGCGGCGAGTCGACCGATTCGAAGACGATGCCGCCGCGGTCGTCGATCATCAGCGGGTGCTCGTAGCAAGAGTGCAGGACGATCTCGCCCTCGTGCGCGACGCTCCAGCTGCAGCGGTCGGTGCCGCTGAGGAACTGCTGGACCATCCACGGGTCGTCGACGGTGGGATGGATGTCGTCGATGTCGCCGTCGCCGGCCAGCGGTCCGGTGTTGGTGATGATGTCCATGCCGCCGCGGCCGTAGGCGGCGCGCGCGAACCAGTGGTCCCAGTTCCCGATGGCGGCCTTGAACTGCTCCTCGTCGGTGGCCGTGATCGGCTCGGCGACCGGCAGTCCGAGTTCCCCGCACAGTTCGGTGAACGAGACTTTGTCGTGCACCTTGTGCAGCGCGTCGAACCCGGGGAAGAACAGCGTGGCCTCGGGGTGCGCGGCCAGAATCTTCTCGCGGTGGGCCGAGAGGTAGAAGACGTCCTCGAACATCGGCAGCAGCCAGTTGATGTCGTGCTCGCTCATCAGATCGATGATCGAGTCGATGAACTCGCCGGTCCGCTGAGTCGGCGCGGGGGTGACGGCATGGGCCGAGGCGCCGCGCGAATGGCTGCCCGGCGCGGCTTCGAAAGTGTCGGTGGCGAGGACGAACCGGCCGGTTGCGCCCAACTTGCGGATCTCGTCCACGGCGAACGGCATGCGCGAGGTGGTCGTGAGGACCCTGGGTGCAGAGGAGGACATGTGTCGAGACGGTACCGGCACCCGTCGGGTTCCCGCGCCCCGAGCGTCAGACCTCGCCGATTCGTCTCAATTCGGCCCCCGACCGGCATGCTTCAACGCGAGCCGTAGAGCGTACTCGAGCTGCGCGTTCACGCTGCGCAGATCGTCGGCCGCCCACTTGGCGATGGCCGCGTGGACCTCGGGGTCCAGCCGCAGCAGCACCTTCTTCGGTTCGCGCTTCGCCGGACGGGAAGCGCCCGACTGTTCGGCCATCAGGCGTACAGGGTTCCCGTGTTGACGACCGGCTGCGTCGCACGGTCGCCGCACAGGACCACCAACAGGTTCGACACCATCGCCGCGCGCCGCTCCTCGTCGAGTTCCACGACGCCCTGCTCCGCCAGGCGGTCCAGCGCGAGACCCACCATCCCGACCGCGCCTTCGACGATCTGCTGCCGCGCGGCGACCACCTGTGCCGCCTGCTGGCGGACGAGCATCGCCTGCGCGATCTCCGGCGCGTACGCGAGGTGCGTGATCCGCGCCTCGATGATCTCGATCCCCGCCATCTGGGTGCGCTCACGCAGTTCGACGGTCATCTCTTCGGCGACGGTCGCGCCGTCGCGGAGGCTGACGGTGTCCGCCTGATGGGAGTCGTACGGATAGCTGGTGGCGAGGTGACGGACGGCGGCCTCGGACTGGATGGCGACGTACTCCTCGTAGTCGTCGACGGCGAACGCGGCCTTGAAGCTGTCGACCACGCGATAGACCACGACCGCCGCGATCTCCACCGGGTTGCCGTCGGCGTCGTTGACCTTCAGCTTCTGCGTCTCGAAGTTCCGGATCCGCAGCGAGATGGTCCGACGATCGGTCAGCGGGGTCACCAGGTAGAAGCCCGACTCGCTCACCGAACCGATGTACCGGCCGAAGAATTGCAGCACCTTCGCCTCGTTCGGGCTCACCACAGTCAGCCCGGTCATGGCCAGGAGGGCCGAGAAGCCCACGATGACCGCGACAACGGTCACGACGATCAGCGCCGCCGACGAACCGTCGGCCACCATCGCGACGGTGCCGATGACGAGCACCACGCAGACGATGAACACGATCAGTGAGCCGAGGAGTCCGACGAATCCGTTGGTCCGCCATGCCTTCCGGAAATCCACTGCCACAGTCCCTCCGTCGTCGGCGGATTCGCCCACCGCTATCTTTATGATATCACCGAGATATCGTCCGCAGGACTATCGCGCAGGCCCCGCGGCCTTCGTCATCCGTCGCGTTCCGGCGCCGACCTTCCACGACTGCGCGTGGTACTCACCCGTGTGCTTGTCGGCGCGGTCGTTGAGCGAGTACCAGTCCATCTGCGCCGCAGCGGAGGTCACGGTCAGCACGCCGTAGCCGTGGGCATCGGTGTCCACCCAGCGTGCGTGATGGTTCGTCGCCTGAATCGCCGCCGCTGCCGCATTCCCGACCGTGTGCTCCGGCGCCTTCACCATGTCGTCGACGTTGTTCGAGGTCACCGAGGTGACGACGAACTCGGTGCCCAGCGTCCCTGCCCGCGGATAGTCGCCCGCGTTGCGCGGAATGTCGTTGGCCCATGACATGTGGATGTCGCCGGTGAGAAAGACGACGTTCTTCCGGCCCGCGCGATCGGCCGCGTCGAGCAGCCTGGCCCGGTCCTTCGTGTACCCGTCCCACTGATCGGTGTTGAACGGGACGCCGTGCTCGGGAATACCGACGAGGTCGGTGAGGGCCTTGGTGGTGTCCGGATTGAGCGGCGGCAGCAGGAACGGGGCGACCATCACCGAGTTCCCGATGAACTGCCAGGTGGTGGGTGAGGTGACGATGCCGCCCGACGCCCACTCCATCTGCGCGCGACCGGTGATGGTCGTCGTGTTGCTGTCGGACTGCTTGCCGAAGCGGGACGCCTCCCTGTCCCGGTACGTGCGGAGGTCGAGCATCGACAGTTCCAGCAGCCTGCCGTAGCGCAGACGGCGGTAGATGTGGCGGTTCCCCGCCGACACCGCGGGCCGGACCGGCATCCACTCGTAATAGGCCTTGTCCGCGTTGGCTTTCCGTGCGGCCCACGACCCCTGCTTCGCCGGATCGTGATTCTCCGCCCCGGAGCGGTACGAATTGTCGGCGGTCTCGTGGTCGTCCCACGTCACGATGAACGGGAGCGTGCCATGCAGCTGCTGCAGATCGGGGTCGGTCTTGTACTGCCCGTGCCGGATCCGGTAGTCGGCGAGCGAGACGATGTCATGCGCGGGCCGGTGCGTCCGGACCGGGCCGTTCTTTCCGCCGTACTCCCCCGCGCCGTACTCGTAGATGTAATCGCCGAGGTGCACGACGGCGTCGAGTTCGGACCGCTTCGCCAGATGCCGGTACGCCGCGAAGTAGCCCGCCTCCCAGTTGGAGCAGCTGACCACGCCGAACTTCACCTTCGCCACGTCGGCGTCGGTGGCCGGCGCGGTCTTGGTCCGGCCGACCGTGGAGACCGCACCCGCCGCCGGACCGCCCGTTACCCGGAATCGGTACCAGTACAAGGCTTTCGGCGCGAGTCCCGAGACGTCGACCTTGACCGTGTGATCCCGAGAGGCGTCGGTCGACACGGCCCCCGAGACGACCACCGAGCCGAACGAACGGTCCGCCGCCACCTCCCAGATCAGCGACGACCGCCCGCCGCGCCCAGACCCCGGCGCGGCGTCGGCGGTGGGTGTGACTCGCGTCCACAGGATCACCCCGCCCGGGAGCGGGTCACCCGAGGCCACCCCGTGCTGGAATACCAGGCGCGAGGGGGTGTCACCGCGTGCGGCACCGGCGGCAGTCGAGGCGACAGCGGGGACGCCGAGCGCCAGGGCGCCGGCGCCGGCCGCGCCCATGAACGTACGACGGGAGACAGGGAGGGAGTTTCGCTTCTCAGACATCGCGAGCAACGCTGGCAGAGGCAGGTTGCCGGCGAATGAACGCCGCCGAACGTCGATCTTGCGAGATGTGTTGAATTCACGCCGTTCTCGTTCACTTGAGCGTGAAACCATCCGACCATGACCGAGAACAGCCCTCAGCCGCACGCGCGCGGCCTCGATCGTCGCTCCTTCCTCGCCGGCGCCGCCGCAGTCAGTGCCGCGGCCGGCCTCGGCGGCCTCGCCACGGGCGGCGGAACGGCCGCCGCCGCAACGCGGTTCCCCCTGCCCACCGGGGAGTCCCACCTCCGCGTCCTCGTCACGGGCGATGCGGGCACCGGCGAGAAGCCCCAGTACGCGGTCACCTCCGCCGCGCGAAAGCTGCACGCCGCCAACCCCTTCGACATCGCCTTCGGACTCGGCGACAACATCTACGAGGCGGGCCCCACCGGCCCCGACGACACGCAGTTCTCGACCAAGTTCGAGAAGCCCAACACCGGCCTCGACTTCCCGTGGCTGATGGCCCTCGGCAATCACGACAACACCGCGATCTTCCCCGGCGACGGCGGCTGGCTTCACCGCGGCGACGCCGAAGTCGCGTACCACCGACGCTCCCGGCGCTGGTACATGCCCGCGCGGTACTACTCGGTGCCGCTCGGTGTGGCCGATGTCTTCGTCCTCGACATGAATCCCCTCGCCGCGTACATCCCGCCGTTCCTCTCGCCCGAGTGGGAACCGGGCGGGCACTACATGACCCGGCAGGCGACATGGCTCGACAAGGCGCTCCGCACGTCCACCGCACCGTGGAAGATCGTCTGCACCCACCACCCGTACGCCAACAACGGCCCGCACGGCCCGGCAGGCGACTTCGACGGACTCCCCGCGCCGCTCAACGGCGCGGAGATGAAACGGTTCATCTCCGACCACGTCGCCGGTCGCGCGCACTTCCTGTTCTCCGGTCACGACCACAGTCAGCAGGTGCTGGAGAACGTCGCTGGTCTGCGCGGGACGCGCCAGATCGTCTCGGGCGCGGCAGCGAAGTCGGTGAACAGCCGATCCACCGGGCGGTTCCGCGCCAGGTACGAGAACTACACCGACCGCGGATTCATGACGCTCGACATCAGTGCGGACTCGGTGACGCTGACCGCGCACGAGGTGTCTGCGACCGGAAGCGCATCCCGAACGGCGTTCACGACGACGTATCGCCGCTGATCACGGCCGCTCGCAGACCTCAGCGAGATTCGGTGACTCGACCCCATCGGGAGATCGCCACACCCCAGAAAGCCATCCACACGCTCATGCCGCCGACCTGGATGCGCTGGGCCAAGCCGAGTCGGTAGTCGCCGCCCAGGCGGTCGGCCGCCAGCATCCACACGGTGGCCAGCACGACAATCGCGAACACCACACCGCCGCCGTACCGCAACCACTGCCAGTCCTGTCTACGCCAGGCGGCCAGCGACGCCGCGACCATGGCGACGAAGATCGCGATGACCGCCAGCGAACTCGTCAGCGCATGGATGTGCTCGAGCTGCGGCAGCAGTCCGCGCGACTGGTCTGGGCATCCCGGATCGCGGCCCGCGAGGCACTCGATCGGCATCAGCGCGTCCGCGATCGTCGAGGCGCCGAACGCGCCGATCGCGATCGCCGCCGTGATCGAGAACTTGTTCCGCACCAGGCGCGGCGGAAACAGCAACCCGACCGCCGCGGCCAGGGTGAAGACCCCGGTGAGGACGTCCCCGGCGACGTAGACGTTGCGATGCGGCATGTGCCCGCTGTCGAGTTCGGACAGGAACGACCGCATCGGGTCGAGGCCGGAATGGAAGAAGAAGTCGAGAATCCACGACGAGTAACAGATGCCCGCCAGCACCAGCATCAAACCGATCAGGCCGCATCTGACGCGTTGAGAGTGCACGACTGCCGAGTTTACCGGTGCGGGCGTACGACCGGTGCACGGTCGACGACCGCCGACTCAACGTTTACATCGCCCGATGGTAACTTCCTCTGTCATGTCACCTCGCGAACTCCAGGACGTGTATGTCCTCGGCGGCAACCGGATCCCCTTCGCCCGCTCCAACGGCGCCTACCTCGGCGAGACCAACCAGTCGATGCTGACCGCTGCGCTGAACGGCCTCGTCGACCGCTACGACCTGCACGAGACGCGACTCGGGGAGGTCGCAGGCGGCGCCGTGGTCAAGCTCGCCCGCGACCACAGCCTCACCCGGGAGAGCCTGCTCGACACTCGGCTCTCGAGGTCGACGCCGACCGTCGACGTCCAGCAGCAGTGCGCGACCGGCGGACAGTCCGTGGTCCACATCGCGAACAAGATCGCCTGCGGACAGATCGAATCCGGCGTCGCCTGCGGTGCCGACACCACCTCCGACCCGCCGATCGGGTTCGGGCCGCGGCTGCGCAACCGGCTGGTCCGCGTCAACTCCGCGCGCAGTCTGCCGGATCGACTGCGCGAGGCGGCGCAGCTTCCGCTCTCGCTCGACTTCGACGTACCGAGCCCGGCCGAACGACGCACCGGACTCGCACCCGGCGCGGCGCAGGCGGTCACCGGCGCGGCGTGGGGCGTCGACCGCGGCGAGCAGGACCGGATCGCCCTCGCCTCACACCGGAATCTGGCGCAGGCGTACGACGACGGCTTCTTCGACGACCTCATCACGCCGTTCGGCGGTCTCACCGAGGACGACAACCTCCGGCGGGGACTCACCGCCGAGCGGGTCGCCGCGCTGTCGCCGTGCTTCGGCGGCCCTGATGGGACGATGACGGCGGCGAACTCGACCACGCTGACCGACGGCGCGTCTTCGGTGCTGATGGGCAACGCGGAATGGGCTCAGCGGCGCGGTCTGCAGCCGCTCGCTCGCGTGGTGGACGCGCAGAGCTGGGCCGTCGACTACGCGGACGGCGACCCCAAGACTCAGGGCGTGCTGATGGCTCCGGTCTACGCCGTCGACGAACTGCTGCGCCGGAACGAGCTGGCCCTGCAGGACTTCGACTTCTACGAGATCCACGAGGCTTTCGCCTCGCAGGTGGTCTCGACGCTCGCGGCATGGAACGACGACGAGTTCTGCCGGACCCACTTGAACCGCGATCAGGCGCTCGGCGAGATCGATCCGACCAAGCTCAACGTGCGTGGCGGCTCGCTCGCCACCGGCCATCCGTTCGGCGCGACCGGCGGTCGCATCGTCGCGACGGTCGCCAAACTCCTCGCCGGGGCGCCCGATTCACGTGCGCTGGTCTCGATCTGCGCAGGCAGCGGCATGGCCGTCACCATGATCCTCGAGTCGGCGTAGCGAGCTTCGGGGGTCCCCAGTCCGTCAGCTTTGTGTGCCGGAAAAGCCGTGACCGGCGGCATGCACGACACTCCTGTCAGCGGCTGCCCGACGGCCGCGCCTGCGCGGCCGTCGCGCGCCGCGGCGGCACGAGGCTTCGCCGCGCGTGGTCGACGATGATCTCGGTCAGCGCGGTGACGGCCGGCGACCGCAGCTTCCAGTACTGCCAGAAGAGCGGGACGTCGAGCGGCTTGGACGAGAGCGGCACCAGGTCGCGGCCCAGATACTCGTCGTCCAGATCCACTTCCGGAACCGCTCCCCAGCCGATGCCCGCGACTATCGCCCGGCGGTACTCGGCAGCCGCCGGAATATAGTGCACGGGTGGTGAGATCGGCTCGGCCACCAGCTGTTTCATCATTTTGATCTGCAGATGATCGTTGCTGTCGAACATCACCATCGGCGCATAACCCATGTCCCGCGCACGCACGCCGGACGGCAGCCAGTGGTCGATGAAGTCCTGTGACGCCACCGGCCGGTACCGCAGCGATCCGAGTTCGATGGTCGCGCAGCCACGGACGCCGATCGGATCGGAGGTGACGGCACCGATCACGTCGCCCGCGCGGAGCATCGCGGCGGTGACGGACTCGTCGTCGCGGTTGACGTCCAGCGCGACGGCATGGTCGCGGTGCAACTGCGCCAGCACGGGCAGAAACCACGTGGCCAGCGAGTCCGCATTGCACGCGATCGACAGCTCCACCCGAGGCAGATGTCGCGGATCACCGTCGAACTCCGGTGCGGCACCGATGAGTTCGCCACGAGCCTCGGCGACCAGGACGTCCCACTGCTCGCCGAGTCGGGCCAGCACCTCTCCGTCGCTCGTCGGCGTGACGGGCTTGGTCCGCCGCACGAGCACCCGCCCCACCGACTGCTCGAGCGACTTGATCCGCTGACTCACGGCGGACGGCGTGACGTGCAGTGACGCCGCAGCCGCCTCGAACGTGCCCTCGCGGAGCACCGCGGTGAGTGTGATGAGTCCTTCCGCCGACAGTTCCATGTTCAGCGATTCTAATGTTTCTTAAGAATCATTCGCTGGCTTGAACATGGTCGCCTTCTTAGCGTGGATGGACGTGACCACCACGTACCTTCTCGCTGCGCTCGCCGGCCTGATGACAGGCGCCGGCCTCATCATCGCGATCGGCCCCCAGAACGTCTACGTCATCAGACAGGGCGTCGCCGGCGTGTACGTGCTCCCGGTGATCGCCGTCTGCGTGGTCTCCGACATCATCCTGATCAGTGCGGGCACTGCGGGCCTCGGCTCCGTGGTGAGTGCGCACCCGACGGCGGTGACAGTCGCCAAGTACCTCGGCGGCGGCTATCTGATGATCCTCGCCGTTCTCGCCGCCCGACGGGCGATGCGGCCCGCCGCGGGGCACGAGCGGTCGGAGCCGGGCCGGGCCGTCGGACTCTGGACCGCGCTCGGCACCGCCGCGGCCCTGACCTGGCTCAACCCGCACACCTATCTGGACGCCGTCCTCACCCTCGGGTCCATCGCGAACAGTCACGGCGGCGCCAGGTGGTCGTTCACTCTCGGTGCCTGCATCGCGTCGCTGATCTGGTTCCTGATGCTGGGATTCGGGGCGAAGCGGATGGCGCCGTTGTTCGCCTCCGCGCGCGCCTGGCGAGTGCTCGACACCGCGATCGCGGTCGTGATGGCGAGCCTGGGCGCGGTGTTGGTGATCGGGGCCTGAACGGCTCTCGTGTTCGACCCGCGCTGCTGGCATCGGCCTAGACTCGAGTTCGGAAAGCGATAGTGAGGAGAAGTGAGATGACACAGCCGAACCGAACCTCCGATCCCGTCGCGATCATCGGCGGCGGCCTCGCGGGCGCGAAGACCGCGGAGCACCTGCGCGAGCAGGGATTCACCGGTGCGATCACGCTGATCGCGGCCGAGCGCGTGGCGCCCTACGAGCGCCCTCCCCTGTCCAAGGAGTTCCTCGCCGGGACCAAGGCACTGCCGGACTTCACGGTGCACGACGAGGCCTGGTACCGCGACAACGACATCGATCTCCGCCTCGGCGTCCGTGCCGAGTCCCTCGACCTCGCGGGGCGCACGGTCGCCCTCGACACCGGCGGATCGGTGCCGTTCGGGTCGCTGGTGCTGGCCACCGGTTCGCCCCCGCCCCCCCCGCCGATCCCGGTCTCGGACGCGGCGGGCGTCCACTGTCTGCGGACGGTCGACGACGCCCGCGCGCTCATCGGGGTCCTGGGCGAGGGAAGTCGACTCGCGGTGATCGGCGGCGGCTGGATCGGCCTCGAGGTCGCCGCGGGCGCTCGCGGGCGAGGTGCCGACGTCACCGTGGTCGAGGCCGCCGACCAGCCGCTGCGCGGGCCGCTCGGCCCGGAGATCGGCGCGGCGTTCGCCCGACTGCATCGAGAGCACGGCGTCGACCTCCGCCTCGGGCGCGCGGTCGAGTCGATCACCGTCGACGACGGCCGCGCCGGCGGGCTGCAGCTCGACGACGGGCAGACGGTGGTCGCCGATGCGGTGCTCGTCGCCGTCGGTGCGCGACCCGAGATCTCGCTGGCCGAGTCCGCCGGACTGGCGCTCGCCGGCGGCGGCGTGGCCACCGATTCCGGACTGCGGACCAGCGCCGACGGGGTCTTCGCGGTCGGCGACATCGCGGCTGCAGAGCATCCCGTCCTCGGCACGCGCGTGCGCACCGAGCACTGGGCCAATGCGCTCAACCAGCCGGCTGTGGTTGCGGCGAACATCCTGGGCGGCGACGCCGAGTACGACCGGATGCCGTACTTCTTCACCGACCAGTACGACCTCGGCATGGAGTACCGCGGCCACAGCGACGGCTACTCGCGCGTCGTCACCCGGGGAGATGTCGACGGACTGGAGTTCCTCGCCTTCTGGCTCGACGACTCGGGAATCGTGCTGGCCGGGATGAACGTCAACATCTGGGACGCGGGCGACGAGATCGCCGCGCTCGTCGAGGCTCGTCGGCCGGTCGACGCCGCGGCGCTGACCGACCCTCGAGTACCCTTGGCCGACTTGATCTCCTGATCGATCACCGCCGACGCATCGACCACCGAAAGGGACCGTCTGTGGACGCCACCATCTACTACAACCAGAGCTGCAGCAAGTCCCGTCACGCACTGGACACCCTGCGGCAGACGGGCGCCGACGTGCACGTGGTCGAGTACCTCACCGAGACACCGGACCGGGCGACGCTCGCCGAGCTGATCTCGTCGGCGGGCCTGTCTGTGCGCGATGCGGTCCGGACCGGCGAACCGGTGTACGCCGAACTCGACCTGGACGGTGCCGACGACGACGCGCTTCTCGACGCGATGGTCGCCAACCCGTCGCTGATCCAGCGCCCGCTCGTCGTGGCCGACGGTGCGACGGTGATGGCGCGGACGCCGGAGAGTCTGCAGGAGATCGTCGATCGGCTGGCCCGCCGCGGGTAACGTCCTCTGACGTGACCTCGCCGAAGATCGAACTGATCCGCACTGCGGCCGACACCGTCATCGCGGCCTCCCGTAGGGGCGACGGCCCCACCGTCCTGCTCAGCGGCGGACTCGGAATGCCTTATGGCGTATGGCAGTTCACCGGGGTGCCCGATGCCTTGGTGGACGCGGGATTCTCGGTCATCACCTACTCGGCACGCGGGCTGGCGCCGTCGTCGGCGCCGCCCGCGCCGTACTCCGTACCGGAGATGGCCGACGACGCCATCGCGGTGCTGACCCACTTCGAGGTCGACGACGCGGTTCTGGTCGGCTATTCGATGGGCTGCTACATCACCCAGGTGCTCGCCTCCGCGTGGACCGGGAGCATTCACGGCATCGCGATGATCGCCGGTCTGCGATCGTCGGCGATCGGTGAGATCGTCAACGAGATGGAGCTGGGGCTCATCGACGGTCTCGGCGAGATCCCGGAGTCGGTCTCGGTCTTCGAACAGATCATGACCACTCTCGGTCCCGGCATGCTCGCCGACGACGCGACGGTCCGCGGCTGGTGGACGATGCTGACGTCCGGCGATCCGGTGTGGACCTCTGTCGAGGGACTCAAGGGGCAGCTGTCCGCCTCGCAGAGCTGGATGCTGGCGCACGAGCCGACGCCGGAACGCCTGTCGACCATCGAGTCGCCGACTCTCGTCGTCGCCTACGAGCACGACGTCTTCTTTCCACCCGCCGGAAGTCGGGACGCCGCGTCGCACCTCCCTGCCGCGGACTTCCACGTGCTCGACGGCCACGCGCACGGCGGGCTGATGCTCGACCCCGAGCACCGCGCGACGCAGCTCGTCGTCGACTTCTGCCGGAAGGTGACCGCAGTTTAGAACTGCAGCGGCTCAGATCTTGTGCCCGTCCCACTCGTGGTCGTGCATGAAGGCCTCGGCGAGACCGACCTTGTACTTGTATCCGTGGGTGAGGATCGCGATGTAGGCGGGGATCAGCATGACGGCAGGCAGTCGGTCCTGCGGATCGTAGATGACGTCGCTCGCGGCGCGGAAGTCGCGGAAGAACTGGCGCAGGCTGTTGCCCGCCCGGCCCGACTTCCGCCAGCCGTACAGCGTCATCCCCACTCCGATCATCCGCGTCCGCCCCTCCGGCGGGCTGATGATCTCGGTGTTCTCACCGAAGAACGCGCGATCGAGCCGATTCTCCCTGGTGTACATCATGATTCCGCTGGTGCCGCGCGGATTGCACTCGATCGTGTACAGCCCCTTCTCGGGGTGATCGATGAAGTCCAGGCCCATGTGGCCGGTGAAGTTGACCGACTTCGCGAAGCGCTGCACCCAGTCCAGGATCGGCTGGTGGTCGACCTGGGTGAACGCCAGGCAGGAGCTGCCGTCGATCGCGTACGACACCGGATAGGTCGCGTGCGCGAAGACCTCGCCGTCACGGCACACCGAATAGGTGCAGTACCGGTCGCCCTCCATCCACTCCTGCGCGATCCACGGATTGGCGGGATCGAACGTGAGGAAGTCGAGTGACTGGCCGGGGTGCGCCTTGTAGACCTTCTGCGAACCGCGCGAGTAGGTCTGTTTGACGGCGAACGGCGTGTCGAAGTCGAGTCCCTCGGTGTCTTCGGCGGACGCGATCTTCGCGAACTTGAGGGTCGGGAAGCCGCGCTCCACCAAGGCCTCCTGGAAGGAGAACTTGTTGTGCAGCATGTCCTCCAGCTCGAACGGAGACAGGAAGAGCTCGCAGGTCGGCGGGAAGAGACCGGCCATCATCGACAGGATGTCGGTCTCCTCGTGAATCGGGATCACCATGTCGATGCCCTCGGACTTCACGAGTTCGGCCACTTCGCGGCAGTACTCCTGCGGCTTGAACTTCGGCGGACTGACCCGATGGAACGACGACACCGCGTTCGAGAACCGGCTCACCGTGATCGGAAGGCTGTCGCACGTCGACACCTTGTGACCCGCCGCGGCGAGTTGCCGAGCCAGATTGAGCGTCAGGAACGACCTGCCGAAGGTAATCAGAACATGTTTGCGCGCACCAGAGACCACAGATACAGAGTAGACAAGGGAACAAGTCGTCCGTGTAGCGTGTTCTTACCGAGTACTCATCAACGACTCAGGGGTTTCTTCGTTGTTCGCAATCGGGATCATCGCTGCGTCGATGGCTGCGGTGGCCTACGGTGTCTCGACCGTCCTTCGAGCGCTCGGTGCACGCCGGGTCGCGGTGGAGCAGCGGGACGAGGGCAAGGCCGGAATCGACGGCAGCAGTTCGCCGTCGGTCGAGTCGACCTTCTCCACGCTGGTCGACCCCGCATTCATCCTCGGCACCGTCATGGTCGTCGTCGGCTTCGCCGGCGGCGCGGTGGCGGCACGCTTCCTTCCACTCTTCCTGGCTCAGTCGATCGTCTCGGCGAACCTCGTCGTGACCGCGCTGCTCGGCACCCTGCTGCTGAACATCACCCTGCACACCCGCGACTGGGTGGCGATCTGGCTGGTTGTCCTCTCGCTGTTCATGCTCGGCGTGTCGTCGGCGCCCGGCGCGAACGACGACGCGTCCATGACGTTCCACTGGGGTCTGCTGGCCGCGACGGTAGTCCTCTGCTCGGTCTCCCTGTTCGGCGTCTACCGCGGCGGTGCGTTCGCCGCGCCGATCGGCGGTGCGGGCGCGGGCCTGCTGTTCGGTGTCATCGCCTGCTCGGTGCGGGTGCTCGACGGGCTGGAGCCGTTCGACCTCGTCACCGTCCTCCGCGACCCCGCCGCGTGGTCCATCGCGATCGCCGGAGCCGTCGGCTTCTACGTGCAGACGGTCGCGCTGCAGGTCGGCGCCGTCAGTGGCGTGACCGCGATGCTGGTGGTCGGCGAGACCGCCGGGCCGAGCATCGTCGGCGTCGTCTTCCTCGGCGACAGCGCGCATGCCGGCCTGGGTTGGCTGGCGATCGTCGGATTCATCGGCGCGGTGGTCGGCGCGGTCCTCGTCGCCTGGTACGGCAGCGGCGACCCCGACCACTTCGGCGAGGCCCCGCCCGAGAAGGGCGGGTGGCGACGCGGCCGGGAGCAGATCGAAGAGCAGTGATCAGCGCACGGGCGACGACGCCTGTGCCCAGAACCGTTTCGGGATCCGTCCGGCGTTCGCCGCCAGATACCCGCCGATCACGGCATGCCGCATCGCCGCCGCCATCGCCTCCGGATCGTCGGCGCGGGTGACCGCCGACGCCAGCAGCACGGCGTCGCAGCCGAGCTCCATCGCGAGGGCCGCGTCGCTGGCGGTGCCGATGCCCGCGTCGAGGATCACCGGGATCCCGGCGCGCGCGACGATCATCTCGATGTTGTGCGGATTCGAAATGCCCAGGCCGGTGCCGATCGGCGAGCCCAGCGGCATCACCGCCGCGACGCCCGCGTCCTCGAGCCGCAGCGCCAGCACCGGATCGTCGTTGGTGTAGGCGAACACCGAGAAACCGTCGGCGACCAGCGCTGCGGCGGCGTCGACCAGCTCCAGCGGGTCGGGCAGCAGCGTGCGGTCGTCGGCCACCACTTCGAGCTTCACCAGATCGGTCTCGCACGCCTCGCGGGCCAGTTGCGCGGTGAGCACCGCTTCGGCGGTGGTGTGAGCGCCTGCGGTATTGGGCAGCACCTCGATGTCGAGTCGGCGCAGCAGATCGAGCACGCCGGTCCCCGATTCCGGGCTGATCCGCCGCATCGCGACCGTCGTCAGCTCCGTTCCCGAGGCGATGAGCGCGCGTTCGAGCGCCGCGAGGTTGGCGGCTCCACCCGTCCCGGTGATCAGCCTCGACCCGAACTCGCGGCCGGCCACCGTCAGCGGCGGAACGGTCGGTCCACCGAACACCGGGTCAGCCACCTTGCACCGCGGTGAGGACGTCGATCTCGGCGTAGGGCTTGATCGGGGTATCCCATTCGGCCTTGGGCCGGACGATTCCGTCGACCGCGACCGCGACTCCGCAGTCGGGTAGGCCGAGGTGCGCCAGCAGTGCGGGCACGGTCGGCGCCTCGTCGAGGATCACGGTGTCGCCGTTGACTGTCAGTTCCATATCGGACTCCCTGTGTGTAGCTGCTTGTTCGTGACGGGCTCGTGTTCTCCGCCGAGCAGGTCGACGACCTGTGCCGCGGTCCACGGTGCCAGTGCGATCCCGTTGCGGCCGTGCCCCGCGGCCACGACCACCCGTGCATCCTCGCGCCGGACCACCGGCACCCCGTCCGGCGACGACGGCCTGATGCCCGCGCCGGCTTCGACGAGCTCATAGCTGCGCAGCCCGGGCATCAGTTCACCGGCGTCCGACAACAGATCGCCGACGCCGCCCGCGAGCGGCACCCGATCGGCGTCGTCGTACGCCTCGTACTGGGTCGCGCCCAGGACGATGCCGTCCTCGCGGGGCACGAGGTAGAGCGGACGCCCGTGCCAGCGGGCTCGGATCACCTCGGTCGGCGGCGGCACCGACCACCGCGTTCTGCGGAGCCGGAGGATCTCCCCCTTCTCGCCTCGCAGGTCGATGCCGGGCACCAGCCGACGGGTGCCGAGTCCGGCCGCGACGAGGATCTGATCGCCGGGCACGGCGCGCAGGTCCGTGACCGTCGCCTGCTCGCGGATCGCGCCACATGCGTCCAGGGCGCGCTCGAGCGCGGCGATGAGCCTCCGATTGTCGATCGATCCCTCCCCGATCGCCCGGAAGCCTCCGGCGATCCCCCGGACCAGCGCGGGCTCGGCGGCGCGCAGTTCCGCGCCGGACATCGGCTGCAGCCGCTCCGCGGCATCCGGCGCGTGGCCGGTCAGGAACCGCACCTGTGAGGCGAGGTGGTCGACGTCGGCGGGCGCCGCGCCGATCAGCAGGCTGTCGGCCGCCGTCTCCACCGACGGATCGCCGAGCCGGGCGAGCAGCGCGGGCCAGCGCGCGACGGAGTCCCGCGCGACGGCGAGCAGCCGATCCTCGCCCGGGTGCCCCTCGGCGAGACAGCCGAGCATGCCGCCGGCGACGTCCGCCGCCCGCGCCCCGGGGCCCGCATCGAAGATCCGGACTCGCCATCCGCTGTCCGCGGCGGCCAGCGCGCAGGTGAGACCGACGACGCCGCCCCCGATCACCGACAGGTCGCCGCGGCGGGCGGCGTCGGCCGGTCGCCGCGGTTCGGTACGCATCCGTTCAGACATTCTCGGTCAGCCTTCCTTCGCCGGCATTATCCGGATCAGGTGTGACGGTCAGCGCCGGCGCAGCGCACTCTCAGCCCGGCGGACCTCCGGACTCCCGTGTCGATTACTCGTAGCGCCGAGCTTACCGCTCGACGGTGCGGGCTACCGTTGCGGTCATGAACGCCCGCACTCGCCTAGACACGGCCCGCCTCTATCTGTGCACCGACGCTCGGCGCGAGCTCGGGGATCTCGTCGAGTTCGTCCGCGCCGCAGTCGACGGCGGGGTCGACATCGTCCAGCTGCGGGACAAGAACTCGCCGGGCGAGCGGGAGTTCGGCGAGCTCACGGTCGCCGAGGAGCTCGACCTGCTGGGACGGCTCCGGGAACTGACGCAGGCGGCGGGCGCCCTGCTCGCGGTCAACGACCGCGCCGACATCGCGGTCGCCGCCGGGGCCGACGTGCTCCACATCGGTCAGGACGATCTGCCGCCGTCGCACGCGCGCCGGATCGTCGGACCGGACGTGGTGATCGGCCGGTCGACGCACAGCGTGGAGCAGGCTCTCGAGGCGGCCGCCGACGACGACGTCGACTACTTCTGCACGGGCCCGTGCTGGACCACCCCGACCAAACCGGGGCGCGCGGCGACCGGGCTCGGGCTGGTCGCCTCGACCGCCGACGCGCGACCGTCGAAGCCGTGGTTCGCGATCGGCGGCATCGATCTGCCGCGCGTCGCCGAGGTCACCGCCGCCGGCGCCGAGCGGATCGTCGTGGTCCGGGCCCTCACCGGCGCCGCCGACCCGGCGGGCGCCGCTCGCGACTTGAAAGCCGCTTGCCTTTCCGACGGCTCGGAGTAGGCTGCACTGCATCATGTGGAACCTTCTCGTAGCCCGCCGCAGCGGGGTCTGAATTCGACCGACCCCCCCGCTGCGGGTTCGTCGTCTCTCCACTCTGGACCGTCGGTCATCGAATCTTCGACCGAAATGAAGGCTCCAGATGCGTTCCATTCAAGTCCTCCCGACATCCTGTACTCGTGACCGCGGCGCCGACCGTCCCTATCGCACGCCTGCGACCGGTCTGCCGCACTGGTTCCCACGAGAGGCGGCAGGTATGACGACTCAGCGTTTCGACGAGACGTATGCGCCCGCCGGTGTCATCGCGCTCGAGGCGATGTCGATCGAACCCGACCGCGGCGACACCGTCACCTGCCGCGCCCGGATCAACCTCGGCAAGCGCACCCACGACGTCAGCGCGACCGCCGTCGGCAGCATCGGCGCGATGACCGAGATGCTGTACGCGCTCGGGGCCGGCGTCGAGATCGCCGCACTCTGCCAGCATCAGGACGACGGCGAGGTCGTCACCTATCTGCTGTGCCTGCGCGATACGCGACAGTGCTGGTCGTACGGTCGCGGCCGGACCGGTGACGAGGCGACCATCAACGCCCTCATCGCCGGTGCCAACCAGCTCGCGAGCTGAGACGGCGGTGCGATCAGCTCTCCGGCTGCAGCCGCGCCAGCAGTTCCGGCCACGACTTCGCGAGGCCGGGGTGCAGCGGAAGGTCTGAGACCGCGCCTGCCGAAACCCAGCGGAGTTCCGCGGATTCGCCGTTGCCCGGACCCAGGTGCTCGGCGGCTACGGGCTCCCGACCCGTGGCAGCCGCCAGCTGTCAGCCGCACCGTCGTGTAGCTCCATTCCGGGGCCCGATGCGTGACGATCGATTCGACCACCGCGACGTCGGCCTCGATGATGCCCGCCTCCTCGTGCGCCTCGCGCACGGCGGCCTGCTCGGCGCTCTCGTGCGAGTCGCGCGCCCCTCCGGGGAGTCCCCACGTTCCGCCCTGGTGCGACCAGATGGCTCGATGCTGAAGCAGCACCACCACGTCGCCGTCGGCCGGCGCGCACAGCAACAGACCCGCGGCACCGAACCGGCCCCAGTAGCGCGAGCCGTCCGCACCGAAAACCCAGCCGTCACCGTCTCCGCGCACTCTGCGACCTCCCGCACCACCACCGACTGTCCGGTCGGCGTCTCTGACGAATCACCGTACCGGGCTGGCCGTCCAGGCGCAGCCGCGCCGACTAGGGTTGAGACCAGCACTTCCGAAGGGACAACTCGTGGCCGGCCAGGTATACCGAGTGCGCTCCGCACTCACGCACGCGGGCCGCAGTGTGCTGCCCGAGCGCGGGGCCCCGAGTCCGACTCTTCGCCAGGTGATCGCCGACCGCCGGGAGATCGCCGCGATGACCCGGGAACGGGTGTCGTCGCCCCTCGTGACGCTGCGCTTCTACGCCACGACGACACCGGGCAAACTCGTCATCATCCTGCTCGCGATGGTCCTCGCCTGCGGACTCACCGGCTGGTATTCGTCGGTGTCGCTGACCAATCGAAGTCAGACGCTCGAAGCGCTGGTGAACCGTGCGGAGCCGCAAGCCGAGGCCGCCGAGGTCCTCTACAGTTCGCTGTCCGTGGCCGACGCCGCCGCCAACTCCGCGTTCATCTCCGGCGGGCGGGAATCGCCCGAACTGCGCACCGAGTACATGGACTCCATCGCCACCGCCTCCACCGCACTGGTCGCCGCGGCCGACGGACTGTCGACCGCCGCGGAGTCCTCCGATCGCGACAGATCCTCACGCGCCGACCTCGACACCATCGCGACCAGCATTCCGGTGTACACCGGGCTGATCGAGACCGCCCGCACCGACAACCGGCTGGGCAACCCCGTGGGATCGGCGTACCTGAGCGAGGCGTCCTCCCTGATGCTCGGCACCATCCTGCCCGCCGCGCAACGGCTCTACGAGGACCGTTCGTCGGCCATCTCCGAACCCCAGCGGACGCTCACCGTCCCACCGTGGGGCGTGTACGTCGCACTGCTGATGATCATCGGAATGCTGGTCATCACCGGCCGCTACCTGGCGAGACGCACACGTCGCCACTTCAACATCGGCCTGATCGGCGCACTCACCGCGCTGGTCCTCGGCACCGTCTGGCTGCTGGTCTCCGGTCTGCTGTCGGTGGCGGCGGCAAACACCGCCAAGACCGCGGGCGCCGAACCGCTCCACACGCTGACCACCATGCGCATCCTGACGCAGCAGGCACGGTCCGCCGAGACCCTGTCACTGGTCCGGCGGTCGGACCCGGGTGAGCTCGACGTCGGCTTCGTGAAGGATCTCGAGGAGATCAACACGTACGCCGACCAACTCGCGAAGGACCCCGATCACGCGGACGATCACGGCCTCCTGCAGCCGATCACCGACGTGCAGTCGGCGCTCGAGCGGTGGCGCAGCGCCCACGAGGAGGTGGGACGCAGGCTCGCGGGCGGCGACTTCACCGCGGCCCGCGCGCTGACCATCGGCGACGGCAAGATCAGCACCGCGACCGGATACAACGAGGTCAACGACGCACTGGTCAAGGCCATCGCGGAAGCGCGCAACACCTTCCGCAGCAACATCAGCACCGCCCAGCGTCTGCTCGGCTTCACCGGGACCGGGATCGGCGTGCTGTGCGGCGTCGCCGCGGTCGCCGTCGCCGTCGGCCTGTTCCCTCGGATCCGGGAGTACCGATGACCGATCGCCGCATCCGACTGCTCGCTCTCGCCGGATCGATCTGCACCGCCGCGGTCGTGGTGGCCGGCTGCGCCACCGAGACGGTCTCGCCCGCCGATCCCCCGTCGACCACGGCGAACGCGCCGCTGCCGCCCGACGTGACATTCGGCGCGCAGCCCGACGCGCCGACGTCGACCGCAGAATGCAATGCGACCGCCGGACTGCGCCCCGACCCGTTGCCCGAGCCGCGCCAGATGCCTCCCGGCTCGACGATGGACCGGATCGCCAAACGCGGCCGACTCGTCGTCGGCACCGACCTCGGCAGCAATCCGCTGAGCTTCCGGGATCCGATCAGCGGCGACGTGAAGGGCTTCGACATCGACGTCGCCCATTGGATCTCCGCCGCGATCTTCGGCGATCCGAACCTGATCGAGTACCGGATGATCACCAACGACAACCGCTCGGAGGCGCTGGAGAACGGTACGGTCGACATCGTCGTCAAGACCATGTCGATCACCTGCGATCGACTCAAGACGGTCTCGTTCTCGGTGCCGTATTACGCGGCGTCCCAGCAGATCCTGGCCTATCGCAACTCCGGGATCTCGCAGGCGTCCGATCTCGCGGGCAAGAACGTGTGCGCCACCCGCTCGTCGACGTCGATCGCGCGGGTACAGGAGGCGGTGCCGAGCGCCAAGTTCATCACCACCGCCAGTTGGGCCGACTGCCTGGTGATGATGCAGCAGGGCCAGGTGGACGCCATCACCTCGGACGATCCGATCCTCGCCGGTATCGCGGCGCAGGATCCTTGGGTCCAGGTGGTCGGCGACAGTCTCGGCACCGAGTACTACGGGGTCGGGATCCCGAAGGGGCAGGACGACCTCGTCCGATTCGTCAACGGCGTGCTCGCGGCCCGCGAGGCCGACGGCAGTTGGCAGCGGTCGTACAACGAGTGGCTGTCGATTCTCGGCCCCGGCTACCCGCCACCGACCACGTACCGGGATTGACGCGATGAGCGACAGCAAGAAGAAGAACAAGAAGAAGGCCACCGAGGAGCCGGTGGCGACGCAGGCCGCCACCCAGGAGGCGGTCGCCACCCAGGGCGTCGACTCGGTGCAGACACAGGCGGGCACCATGCCGTCGCCGATGACGACCGTCGGAACCCAGGCCGGCACCGCTCCGACCTCCTCCGTGACGCAGTCGACGCAGGTGCGGCGGATCCTCGACGACATCGCCGCGGCTCGGCGCAAGACCCGCAAGAGCGCGCACATCCACGACCGCCGGCTGGGCAGCGAACTGGTTCAGCTGCCGGAGATCACCGACATCGACCCGGCGGACGCCGTGCTCTCCGATCCGGTGATCGCCCCGAGCAAGCGCAAGTGCTGGCAGTGCGGTGAGCCCGTCGGACGGAAGTCCGGGCGCGGCAAGGGACCGTTGAGCGGAACGTGCTGGAACTGCGGTGCCCGCTACTCCTTCGTCCCCGGACTCAAGCGCGGGACGATGGTCGCCGATCAGTACGAGATCGCCGGCGCCATCGCCCACGGCGGTATGGGGTGGATCTATCTGGCCGTCGACCACAACGTGTCCGACCGTCCCGTCGTGCTCAAGGGCCTGCTGAACTCGTCGGACTCCCAGGCGCAGGCCGTGGCGATCGCCGAACGGCAGTTCCTCGCCTCGGTCAACGACCCCGGCATCGTCAAGATCTTCAACTTCGTCGACGGTGTCACCGAAGACGGCCGCTCGGTCGGCTACATCGTGATGGAGTACGTCGGCGGTCACACGCTCAAGCAGCTGACCACCGAGGACGACGGCGGATCCAGGCACCTCCCGATCGAGCAGGCCATGGCCTACATCCTCGAAGTGCTGTCGGCGGTCGGCTACCTGCACTCGGTCGGTCTGGTCTACAACGACGTCAAACCCGACAACATCATGATCACCAGTGACGATGTGAAGCTCATCGACCTGGGCGCGGTGTCGGCCATCAACGGCACCGGGCATCTCTACGGCACGCCGGGATTCCAGGCGCCCGAGATCGTTGAGACCGGGCCGCAGATCGTCACCGACATCTACAGCATCGGCCGCACCCTGGCAGTCCTCACCGTCGACATGCCGATGGCCGAGGGTCGCTACCTCGACGGCCTGCCCGATCCGCAGACCACGCCGTTGTTCGTCGAGAACCCGTCGTTCTACTTCCTACTGCACCGCGCGACCTCCGCGGATCCGGCCGAGCGCTTCTCCTCGGCGGAGGAGATGACCACCCAGGTCCTCAACGTCTTGCGCGAGACGGTGGCCCTCCACACCGGTGTCCCGCGCCCGTCGATGTCGACGGTGTTCACCCCGCAGCGGTCGACGTTCGGCACCGACCTGCTGCTGGCTCCGGTCGACGGGTTCTTCGACCCGAAGGACGCGGCGATCCACGATCCGGCCGACATCGCACGCGCTCTGCCGGTACCGCTGGTGGACCCGGCCGATCCGGCGGCGAGCGTGCTGACCTCGGCGGCGTTGTCGTACCCGAGGCAGACGCTCGACACCATCCGGGCGGCGCGGGCCGACGGGTACAAGGCGCTGATCGCGTCCGAACCGACCGCGGACGGCGAACCGCCGTCGCATCCCTCGCTCGAGCTCGACCTCGCCGAGGCCCGTGCGCATCTCGAGCTCGGCAACCTGGACACCGCACTGCAACTGCTGCGCGAGGTCGCGGTCCATCACGGCGACTCGTGGCGACTGCAGTGGTACCTCGGCATCTGCTCGCTGCTGAACGCCGAACCCGAACTCGCCTTCGAACGGTTCCACGAGGTCCTCGAGGCGATGCCCGGCGAGGTGGCCCCCAAGCTGGCCGTCGCCGGGACCGCGGAGCTGATCGGCTACTGGCTCTCCGCCGAGGAGTACACCTCCAACGATCAGATGGCGCAGGTCGAGCGGTGGTACGAGATCGCCAGGCAGAACTACCACGACCTGTGGCTCACCGACCACGGCATCGTCTCCGCAGCCTTCGGGCTGGCACGGATGATCCTCGCCGAGGACCGGTACGACGGCGCCATCGAGCCCCTCGACGAGGTGCCGACCACCAGCCGCCACTACGGCACCGCGCAGATCTCGGCGATCGTGACCCTCGTCCACGGCCGCCAGCCGAGCGAGGTGACGAGATCGGAGTTGTTCGAAGCGGCGGAGCGGTTCGAGGAGATCAGCTGGGACGACCCCCGCCGCGGCCGACTGCAGCTCATCATCCTGGGCACCGCGCTCGGCTGGATCGACGCGCACCTCCACGAGGACCACGCCGCCGACGACTTCCTCGGCTTCCCGTTCAACGAGCACGGCCTCCGCGCCGGAACCGAGCGGTCCCTCCGCGAACTCGCGAAGGCCACCCGCGACAACCGGGCGCACCGTTTCCTCCTCGTCGACCTGGCCAACCTGATCCGCCCGGCGACGCTGTTCTGAGTTCGGCTGTCCCGCACGGAGTTTCGACTCGCTCCGCTCGCTCAACCAGCGGGGGGCGACACCGCTCGGTCGACTAGCGGGAGTGACTCCGCTCGGTCGACCAGCCTGCGTGACACGGGTTTCGACTCGCTCCGCTCGCTCAACCAGCGAGGGTGACACCGCTCGGTCAACCAACGGATTACCGCCGGTTGGGAGAGTGGCCCCGCCCGCTGGTTGAGCGAGCGGAGCGAGTCGAAACCACGGCCACGCGGGCTGGGCACCTGGCGCTCAGGCGGAGCGGCGCACGACCGCCATGCTCTGCCGGGCGATGGCCAGCTCCTCGTTGGTCGGCACCACCAGCACCGCGACCGCGGACGCGTCGGTGGAGATGAGCCGCGGCTCACCGCTCCGCACGGCATTCCGCTCGGGATCGATCTCGATGCCGTAGTTCTCCAGTCCGGCAAGGGAATCCGCGCGCACCGGGGCAGCGTTCTCGCCCACACCCGCGGTGAAGACGATGGCGTCGACGCGGCCGAGCTCGATCATGTAGGCGCCGATGTACCGCCGGAGCCGGTGCAGGTAGACGTCGTACGCGAGGCGGGCCGCCTCGTCGCCGGCCTCGACGCGTTCGCGTACCGAACGGAAGTCGTTCTCCCCGCAGAGCCCTTTGAGGCCCGAGCGCTTGTTGAACAGGACGTCGATCTCGTCGATCGACATCCCCGCCACCCGGGACAGCTGGAACACGATACCCGCGTCGATGTCGCCGGTCCGGGTTCCCATCACCAGCCCTTCGAGCGGCGTCATCCCCATCGTGGTGTCGATCGGCCTGCCACCGGCCACGGCCGACATCGACGCGCCGTTCCCCAGGTGCAGAACGATCTGGTTGACGTCGCCGTAGTCGCGACCCAGCGTCTCGGAGGTCAATCGGGACACGAACTCGTGACTCGTTCCGTGGAATCCGTACCGGCGGATCGCAAACTCCTCCGCGACGGCGGCGTCGAGTGCGTACGTCGCCGCGGCGTCCGGCAGTCCGTTGAAGAATGCGGTGTCGAAGACCGCGACCGCGGGCACCTCCGGCAGCAGCGCGGACACCGCGTTGATCCCGACCAGATTGGCCGGATTGTGCAGCGGCGCCAGCGGGCAGATCCGCTCGATCTCCGACCGCACCACATCGTCGATCAGCGTCGGCTCGAAGAACGACCGCCCGCCGTGGACCACCCGGTGCCCGACCGCCGCGAGACCCGAGTCGGCGACGTCGACGCCGTCGGCCGCGAACAGTTCCAGCACCTTCGCGATCGCGGCGTCGTGATCGGCCAGCGCACCGTCGACGACCACCTCGTGCCCGCGGTACCAGTGCTTGATCCGCGACGACGACTCCCCGATCCGCTCGGCGAGGCCGTCGGCGATCACTTCCTCCGTCACCGGGTCGAGCACCTGATACTTCAGCGACGACGACCCCGCGTTGACCACGAGGACCGTTCCGTCGATCGGCGTCTCGGTCATGCCCGGCTCTCCTGATCCTCGGTGGCCGCAGCGGCCTTCTTGATGTTCTGCGCTTGAATCGCGGTGATGGCGACCGTGTTGACGATGTCCGAGACCAGCGCGCCGCGCGACAGATCGTTCATCGGCTTGTTGAGCCCCTGCAGCACCGGTCCGATGGCGATCGCGCCGGCGCTTCGCTGCACGGCCTTGTAGGTGTTGTTACCGGTGTTCAGGTCGGGGAAGATCAGCACCGTCGCCCGCCCGGCCACCGGCGAATCGGGCATCTTCGACGCCGCCACCGACGGTTCGATGGCCGCGTCGTACTGGATCGGCCCCTCCACCAACAGTTCCGGCGCACGCTCCCGGACCAGATCGGTGGCCGTCCGGACCTTGTCTACGTCCTTTCCGGAACCCGATCCGCCCGTGGAGTAGGACAGCATGGCGACCCGCTGCTCGATGCCGAACGCCGCCGCGGTCTGCGCCGACGAGATCGCGATGTCGGCCAGCTCCTCGGCGGTCGGATCGGGCACGACCGCGCAGTCGCCGTACGTCAGCACCTTGTCGGCCAGGCACATGAAGAACACACTCGACACCGTCGAGACGCCCGGCACGGTCTTGATGATCTCGAACGCCGGCCGGATGGTCTGGGCGGTGGTGTGCACGGCACCGGACACCATGCCGTCGACGCGTCCGGTGTGCAGCAGCATGGTGCCGAAGTACGATTCGTCGCGCACCACCTCCGACGCCCGTTCCAGCGTCATGCCCTTATGCTTGCGCAGTTCGGCGTAGATCGGCGCGAACTCCTCGCCCAGCGGCGACGTCGCCGGGTCGATGACGTCCACCGATGAGAGATCGACGCCGAGCTCGTTCGCCCTGCGCCGCACCGCATCCGGGTCCCCCAGCAGCGTCAGGTCGGCGACGCCCCGCCGCACCAGGCGGTCGGTCGCGCGGAGGATGCGGTCGTCCCCGCCCTCGGGGAGAACGATCCGCTGCCTGTCGGACTTGGCCTGCGCGAGCAGCTGATACTCGAACATCTGCGGGGTCATCACCGCCGGGGTGTGCAGATCGAGCTCGCCGAGCAGTTCTTTGGGTGAGACGTACTGTTCCATCAGGCTCATCGCGGCGTCGATCTTCCGCACCGAACCGCTGGCCATCGCGCCGCGCGTGTGGGCGGCGATCCTCGCGGTCTCGTACGTACCGTGGTCGCAGGCGACGATGGGCAACGTCGGACGCAGCCCCTTCACCAGCGCGTCGATCATCGGGTGCGGCCGCAGCCCGCCGTTGATGACGATCCCCGCCAATCGCGGAAAGCCTTCCGCGGCATTGGCGTTCACCAGCGAAAGCAGCACGTCGGACCGGTCGGCCGGAGCGATCACCACCATCGACTCGCTGAGCCGCTCGAGAATGTGCTCGACGGTCATGCCGCCGACCATCACGTCGAGCGCCTCGCGCTCCATCAGGTCGGCGTCACCGGAGTACAGGGTCCCGTCGAGCGCTTCGCACAGTTCGGACATCGTCGGAGCGACCAGCAGCGGCTCGTCGGGCAGCGCCCATGACCGCACGCCGATCCGCGAGATCGCCGCGGCCACCTCCAGCCTGCGGTCGGGGTCGCAGCGGTTCGCGACGATCGCCACCGTGGTCGCGTGGGCGGCCGAGATGTCGGCCATCAGCAGCTCTGCGACGGCCTTCACTTCCTCGGGCTGCCGCTCGAAAGCCTTGACCACCAAGATGATCGGCGCCGACAGGTTGGCGGCGACCCGCGCGTTGAAGCTCAGCTCCGACGGCGAGGCGACGTCGGTGTAATCGGATCCGATCACCAGCACGTTGTCGCACTGCTCGGCGACGGTGTGGTAGCGATCGACGATCTCCGCGATCGCCGCGTCGGGGTCGGCGTGCACCTCGTCGTAGGTCACGCCGATGCACTGCTCGTACGGAATGTCGACGGACGCGAACTGATGCAGCAGGTCGAGGATGTAGTCGTGCTCCCCGGCCGCGGCGCGTGAGATCGGCCGGAACACGCCGACGCGGCCACCCGCTGCAGTCAGCACCGCGAGCACCCCGAGGGCGATCGTGGACTTTCCGGTGTCGCCTTCCGCCGACGCGACGTAGATGCTGCGGGCGCCCGTGCCAGTCATGGATCCGACAGTAGTCGGTTCGCCGGATCAGCGAACGACGGCGCGCACCACCATGTCCGCGATCTCGTCGTCGGACATCGAGCTGCCGGGAACCAGCATGCAGGAGTAGACCACCCGCACCATGAACTCGCTGCCCGCGCGCACGTTCGGGTACAGCGCGGCGGCCTCGTCCTCGACCACGTCGGGCAGCGTCGCGTCGACGATCATCTCGATCAGCGACGGCCGATCGGCGTCGCTGGTGGTGATGAGCGCGCGCACCACCTCCTCGGGTTCGTTGCGCAGCACGTACTGCAGTGCTTCGTGCTCCCGGATGTACGCGAGACTGCCGCGCACGCGGTCGCGAATCCGCTCGCTCACATCCGGCTGCTCGGCACCCCATGCCTTCATCTGCACGCGCAGCTGCTCCAGCTCGCGCGCCATGATCGCGGCGACGAGAGCGTCACGACCGCCGAACATGCGGTATGCCGTCGCCCGGGCCACGCCCGCCTGCCGGGCCACCGAGGTCAGGCTCAGGGCTTTGGCCCCGAAACGCGACACCAGGGCGACGCCGACTTCCACCAACCGGTCACGATCCATGCGAAGAACGGTATCGAATCCGGGTACCCGTGCGGGCGCGGAGTCTCATCCAGCGGATCGCCGGGGCTCACTCGTCTTCGATGTAGTGCATGGCCGCCTCCTCCGCGGAGGCGCCCGCGCCGTCCACGCCCGCGTCGGTGGCGAGCAGTTGGTTGTCGACGTCGGGCCCGACGCCCTCGTCGGGTGCGATCAGCCGGCCCGCGCGCCGCGCGCCGACCTCGTCGCGCTCCGGGAAGTCGGGATCGCCGTCGTCGTCGTACGAGATGTCGGGTTCCTCTTCGGCGAGCCGTTCGTCGAGGCAGTCGTGCTCATGCGTCGGCGGCGCATAGTCGGGCGGCGAGTAGCCGCGGTCGAGGACATCAGCCAGCTCGGTGTCGTCGAGGGTGTCCCCCGGCTGCAGCTGATCGGTGTCGTCCTGGTCGTACTCGCCACCGTCATACGAATCACGAGCGCTCATGTCCCCAACGGTAGCCTCCGGGCGTCCGCTCCGCCGCGACCTCGCGAACTACCGTCGCCAGGGCTCGTAGCTGCGCGGATCCTCGATCGGTTCGAGATGGATGGTGGGCACCAGATCGTCGACGGCCGCGTGCAGCGCCGCCTCGACGTCCTCGAGGAGGTCGTGCCCGCGCTGCACCGACCAGTCGCCGGGCACCAGCATGTGCAACTGCACGTACCGCAGATGCCCCGCCTCGCGTGTGCGGACGTCGTGGAAGTCGATGCCGTCACCGCGGAACCGGTCGAGCACCGCGTCTATCTCGGCGCGCTCGGCCTCGGGAACGGCAGTGTCCATCAGGCCGAGCGTCGACCGTCGCACCAGGTGATAACCGACGAAGATGATGTTGACGGCGACCGCTATCGCGATGATCGGGTCGAGGACGGCCCAGCCGGTGATCGCGACGACCGCCACGCCGACGATGACGCCCGCGGTGGTCCAGACGTCGGTCATGAGGTGCTTGCCGTCGGCCTCCAGGGTGAGCGAACGATGGCGTCGCCCCACTCGGATCAGTTGCCAGGCGACGGCCGCGTTGATCACCGAGGCGATCACCGACACGGCGAGACCGAGGCCCACCGACTCCAGTTCGCGGGGATGGATCAGTCGATCCACTGCGGTCACGATGATGATCACCGCCGCGACCACGATCATCACGCCTTCGATCACCGCGGCGAAGTACTCGCTCTTGACATGCCCGAAGTTGTGGTCGTCGTCGGCGGGACGGGCGGCGATCCGCAGTGCGAAGAAACCGACCACCGCCGCGACGAGGTTCACGACCGATTCCGCGGCGTCCGACAGCAGTCCCACCGACCCGGTCAGCTGCCACGCCAGCAGCTTGAGCGCGATCACCACGATCGCGGTCGCAATGCTCAGCAGAGCCCACTTACTCAGATCACGTGTCTGTTCGGCCACCCCGGAATCATCCCGCACCCATCTCGCCACCGCACTGGAAGAGGCTCAATAGTGCCATTACGCTGCGGAGTTCCGCCGGTGCGGGGAGCATTGGGACATGCTGGACGAGTTGAACGACCAAGCCCACGCCGATTACGACGCCGGCGAGTTCACCAGCGCGCTGGCCGGATTCTCGGTCCTCCGCGAGATCCGCTCCCGCCGCGAGGGGCCCTATTCGGTGAAGTACCTCGCGGCCCTGCACAACAGCGTTCGATGCATGTCGATGCTGGAGATGTGGGATGACTCCGACCTGCTCTGCAGCGAGCTCCACAGCAAGTATGTGCGGACGCTCGGCCGCGGTCAGGAGATCACGGTCGACGTCGCCAAGCACTGGGCCTGGGCGATGATGCACCTGCGGGAACTGCGGCCGGCCATCGGCCTGTACCTGACCACCGCCGACGCGATGTGGGACTCCGACACCGCGGGCGCCCGCAGGCTGATCGGCGCCGCAGCGACGGTGCCCGCCGCCCATCCGGCCGCCATGGTGTGGCGCGGAACCGTCGACGGCGTCGCGCTGCGGCACACCGACGAATTGCTGACCGTCCTCGGAATCTGCGCCGAACTGCTCGCCGAGGAAGAGAGCGCCAAGCCGGCGATCACGCTCGACGGCTTGGCACTGACCGGATAGGACTCAGTCCTCGGTCTCGATCACGGCACCCTCGACGACGACCGCGCCGCCGGCGGCTGCGCGCTCGGCCAGGGCACTGATCTTGTTCGGGACGGTGAACAGCGTGACGACGCTGACCACGATGAGCAGGATCGCGAGGATCCAGAGAATGGTCGAGAGCGTCCAGACCGCGGGCAGCACGATCATCGCGATGCCTGCGAGGACCGAGATCACGCCGGACACGATCACCAGCCAGCGCGGCGCGACGGTCGCGGTCATCCGGGAGCCGAAGAGGTCGTGCACGCCGCCGATGATCCAGCCGATTCCGATGAAGATACCGAGCAGGACGAGCGACTTCGACGGGTTGATCGTGGCGAGCACACCGACGGCGAGGACCACGGCGCCGAACACCCCGAGCAGGATGCGCGCGGACGCCGGTGCACGGGTCACCGCGAACGCGACGAACAGGCGGGAGAGCCCGGCGATGATGAGCGCGATGCCGAACAGCACACCGATCACGGTGAGCGTCGCGTGCGGCCAGACGAGAGCGGCGACACCCAGCGCGATGCCGACGATCGAGGTGAAGATGACGAACGTCCGGACGATGCCGACCGCGTCGTTCGGCAGAACGGACGGTGTTGCTTGAGTGGTCATGGAGGCAGCGTAGCGTGCAGGCGTATGAGCGACAGGACCTTCTTCACCCCCGCCGACGGCGGCCGGTTCGACCCGACCGGCTACGCGATGGGACTGTGGGGGCCCGATGCGCTCAACGGACCGTCGGTCTGCGCCATCGCCGCCTACGCCGCGGAGAACGCGGGCAGCAGCGAGGGTTTCGCGCCCGCGCGATTCACCCTCGAACTGTTCAAGAGCGCCCGCAGGCTGCCCACCCTTCCCACGACCACGGTGATCCGCGACGGCCACCGCATTCGGGTTGTCGAGGTCTCGGTGGTCCAGTTCGACGGCGACACGGAGATCCTGGTCGCCCGGGGCAACGTCGTCTTCCTCAAGCAGGGGTCGAACCCGCCGGGCGAGCGCTGGGTGCGACCGCCCGAGGAACAGACCTTCGTACCGCCCACCGCGGACGACGACTACCGCCCCTGGTTCCAGGTCGACGACGGCGACTGGTCCTCCGACATGGGCGACTTCCAGAACTCCGGCAGGCTCCGGATGTGGACGCGGCCGTTCGACGCCGTCGCCGCCACCGCCCTGACCCCGTTTCAGCGCGCGGTGATCGCCGCGGAGTCCACCAGCCTGGTGACCAACATCGGCGACGGCGGCATCGGCTTCATCAACTGCGATCTGACGGTGGCCGTCGCCCGCCTGCCCGAGGGCGTCCGGATCGGCGTCGAAGCCGATTCGCATGTCGAGAACGCCGGCCTGTCCGTCGGCACGGCGAACCTGTACGACGAGCACGGGCAGTTCGGCGTCGGTCTGGTCACCGCCGTCGACAACACCCGCGCGATGATCGATTTCTCGAAGGTTCAGCCCTATACGTCGAGGGCGCCCGAGCTCAGCTGAGCCGCCTCCCCACCGCCGACGCGGCGGGTAGTGTCCTGAGTCACAGGAGCTACTAGTCGGAGGCTGTCGTGACGAACAGGTATCTCAGGTACGGCGACCGTCGTTTCATCATCACGCGCGAGACCGAGGCGCGTCTCGACCGCGCGCTCAACAAGGTGTACGCGGCGGGCAGTGCGGGCCACGAGTGGCTCAACCTCTACCCCGACAGCGAGGCGCAGTGCCGCCTGCTGATCGCGGCGGGCGTGCCGATCACGATTGAGACGGAGCCGAACTTCGACGCCGCGGTCTGACCCCGGCGCGAATCGCGTTGCGCGGCTGGATGTACCGCGCGTCGATGAGCCGGTACGCCGCGAATACGAATCCGGCCAGACCCCAGCCCAACAGGATGTCGAAGACGTAGTGCTCGCCGCTGTAGACGAGCGCGAAGGCCATCGCGAGCGCGTAACCCATGAACATCGTCTTGCCGAACCATCGGGTGCGCGGCCACATGAACAGCGCCAACAGCATCGTCAGCCCGGCGTGCAGCGACGGTATCGCCGCGACGAGATTCGACTTCGTCTGGCCCAGGCGCACCGCACGCAGCACCATGTCCAGCCCGATGACGCTCCAGCCGCGGTCGGAGATCCGCTCGACGTACGGATTCGCATCCGGATGCTCGGGCGTCACCTGACCGAGCAGATTGTCGGGCACCGGCGAGCCGGTGGTGTACATGCACGGCGGGTCGTGCGGACTGTCGGCCACCTCGACGGCGGTGCAGCGCGACGCCGCCCACGGCGGCGCGGCCGGAACCAGGGTGTAGCCCACCAACCCGAGGAAACTGACCGCGATGAAACACGCCGCGAACCGGCGCCAGACGGCGCGGTCGCGCACCCAGAGCACCGCGGCGGTAGCGTACGGGACGATGAAGTACGACATGTAGACCGCGCTGACGACCACCTCCCACCAGGGTGGCGAGGATTCTTTGAGATGCGACTGCAGCCACACCGTCGGGTTGGTCCCGAACAGCCAGTGGTCGACGTCTGGCGCGAGCTCCCAGTGCGTCGGCATGTCGAGCCAGACCGCGACGTTCCGCGTCCAGTCGTAGAGCATCAGGATCAGGACGAACGGCAGCCAGTCGATCAGCACCGTGCTCGCGCGGCGCCTGCCGATCGTCGCGGCGACCATGCCGAACGCCAGGAAGAAGATGAGGCTGGTTCGGTCGGCGGCGATGCCGTATCGCCAGAAGTAGAGGCCCAGGGCCACGGCCCAGACCGTGAGCAGGATCCGGCGCAACCGCCGATAGTCGCGGATCTTCTCCTCGGTGACCGGAATCGGCTCGAGATCGGCGGTGCGGACTGCGTCGTGAGGTTCCCGATCGGCGGCATCGTCGGCATCACTCGGCCCGCCGGGCGCCGCCGTGTCGACACTCACGTGGCGCCTCCTGCCCCCGGTCGCCGGGGCGTCGACCGTCCACCCCGAACTCTATAGAAGTTCGCTGCGCGTTCGCTGCCAGTACACCGGTTGTCTCCCGTCGGCCCAGCCCGAAGCCGGCCGCCCAGGCGATAGGCTGAGCCCATGCGAGTCGGAGCCCACCTTCGCCAGGACGAGAACCCCGTCGCCACCGCCGAGGACCTCGGCATCGACATCTTCCAGATGTTCGTGACCGATCCGCAGGGCTGGAAGAAGCCGCAGCCGCATCCCCACGCCGCCGAGATCCGGGAGTCGGCGATCGACGTCGTCGTCCACTCGAGCTACCAGATCAACGTGGCGAGCCTGAACAACCGACTGCGGATGCCCTCGCGCAAGGCCGTCGAGCAACAGGCGGCGGCCGCGGCCGAGCTCGGCGCGATCGGGCTCGTCGTGCACGGCGGACACCTCAAGGACGGTGAGGACGCCGCGGCGGGATTCGAGAACTGGCGCAAGCTCTTCGAGCGGCAGGCGGACAAGGGCGGCTTCGGTGTCCCGATCCTTGTCGAGAACACCGCGGGCGGCGACCATGCGATGGCACGGACGCTGGAGTCCATCGAACGCCTGTGGGACGCCGTCGGCGACTTCCCCGAGGCCGGGTTCTGCCTCGACACCTGTCACGCCTGGGCCGGCGGCGAGGACCTGGTCGGACTCGTCGAACGCATCAAGGGCATCACCGGCCGCATCGATCTGATCCATCTCAACAATTCGCGCGACGAGTTCGACTCCGGCCGGGATCGTCATGCCAACCTCGAATCCGGCCAGATCGACCCGGAGGTGCTCGCTGAACTGATGAAGACCGCCGGCGCACCGGGTGTGCTGGAGACGCCCGCCGACGGCATCTCCGCCGACCTGGAGTACCTGCGCTCCGTCTAGATGTGATGTCCAGGGACGTTGTTTCGGCGACATGGCCGTGAAGAGC
>NZ_AEUD01000018.1 GCF_000192435.1 Gordonia neofelifaecis NRRL B-59395 | reverse complement strand
CACCCGAGCTCAGGGTGTGATGTCGCAACGAGGCTGTGATCACGGTGGAGGCGAGGCTTTGCCGGCGCGTGGAACTCTGAAATCGGAGGTGGTTTCGACGGCTGGTTCGCATCTGCGTAGAACGACGAATAGATTAGAGGGTTATGAGCAGCACTGGTGGCGGTCGGAATTCGGCGGGTAGACGCAATGGGCGTCGTCGGCCGGCAGACGGTCAGGATTCTTCGGGCCCGCGTATCTCCGACGATGTGTCGGCGTCCGATCTCGACCCCGACGTCCGGCGTGACTTGCAGGCGCTCGACAAGCCGACCGCGGATCGCGTCGCCAGGCATCTGGTAATGGCCTCCGCGCTTCTCGAGGAGGATCCCGAACAGGCGCTCGAGCATGCGAGGGCCGCACGCGCGCGTGCCGCCCGGATCGCCGTGGTGCGCGAGACGGCGGGCATCGTTGCCTATTCGGTCGGTGAATGGCAGGAGGCGATCTCGGAACTGCGCGCTGCTCGACGCATGAGCGGCAGCGACGCGCTCCTGCCGTTGATCGCAGACAGCGAGCGAGGTCTGGGGCAGCCAGAGCGTGCGGTGGAGATCGCCGACAGCGCAGACGCCCAAGCCCTCAGCGGCGAGGCGGCGCTCGAAATGGCGATGGTGAAAGCCGGCGCCCAGATGGATCTCGACGAGCCCGAAGCCGCTGTGAGGACGCTGGCCGCATTCGATCTGAACCCCGGGCGCGTGGGCACCGACGCCGCGCGCCTGTTCTTCGCCTACGCATCCGCGCTCGACGCGGCGGGTCGTCGGAGCGACGCGGTGACCTGGTTCCAGAACGCGGCGGCAGCCGACGTGGAGGACCAGACCGACGCGGAGTTCCGGTTGATGGAGCTGCTCGACAACGGCGCGGAGGCGACGATCGAGCCCGACTCGCTTCCGGACAGCGCTGACACAGCGCTGCGTGACATGTACGACGTCCTCCTGCTCGACCTCGACGGCACCCTGTACACGGGTGCCGAGGTTCTGCCCGGCGCGGTGGAAGCGGTGGCTGCGACGGACGGTACTGCATTGTTCGTCACGAACAACGCGAGCCGTTCGCCTGACGAAGTGCGCGACCATCTGGTTTCGATGGGTTTCGCCGCGGAGGCGGATCAAGTCGTCACCAGTGCACAGGCCGGCGCCGAACTGCTGGCGGGCATCGTGGAGCCCGGCGCGGCGGTGCTTGTCGTCGGTTCGGACGCGTTGCGTGCTGAGGTGCGCGCTCGCGGTCTGGGCGTCGTGGCGTCCGCGGACGAGGCTCCGGCAGCCGTCATCCAGGGGCATTCGCCCGACACCGGCTGGGCCCAGCTCTCCGAGGCCGCATTGGCGATTCGCAGCGGTGCTGTGTGGGTGGCGACGAACGTGGACTCCACGCTGCCCACCGAACGAGGCCTGATGGTCGGAAACGGGTCGATGGTGGCTGCGGTCGCTTCCGCCACGCAACGGTCGCCGATCGTCGCGGGCAAGCCCGCGGCGCCGATCATGCGTGGCGCGCTGGCCCGCGCAGAGGCACGACGACCGCTGATGGTCGGCGACCGGCTCGACACGGACATCGAAGGCGCGAACGAGGTCGGGATCGACAGTCTGCTGGTTCTCGGCGGCGTCACGAGCGGTCCGGAACTGTTGGCTGCCGAGCCTGCCCTTCGTCCGACTTACGTGGCGGACGGTCTGAACGCGTTGACGTCACCGCGCTCGGCGTCGACCTTCGGCCCCCGCCCGGAGTGGAGCGTCGAGGTGAACGCCCAGCACGTCTCGGTGGCGAGTCGTGCCGAGGGAACGCCCGCGAGCCTTGCCGCGGCGCTCGCGCACGCGGTGTGGACCGCCGACGTCGGGGGATTCGATCTTCGGATCGCCGCACAGGACGACGTCGCCGAACGAACGTTGGCCGCGCTCGGACTGAAGGCGTTGCGTTAGCCTGGTGGAGTCATGAGCACGCCGAACACACCGCGTCCCGGACCGTCGCCGGCGTCGGCCGCGGCCGACGCCGCCGCACGCAACGCCGAACCGGGGGATCCGTCGGAGCATCCTGCGCTCGGCGCGGCCGCGAGGCTGCTCGAAGAGGCGGCGATGGTACGCGAGGCGGCCGACGACGAATTGGATCTGGGAGCGCTCGCCCGGCAGGCCGAGCTGCTGACGAAGGCCCACGATCAGCTCGCTGCGGCGTTGGAAGACGCCGGTCGTGGCTGAGTCCGTTCGGGTACCTCACCGCTCTCGGTTTCGGCATTCACAGAAAGGTCGATGATGGCTGCACGTGCACGGCTCGATGCGGAACTCGTGCGGCGTGGTCTCGCCCGATCGCGCGAACAAGCTCGTGAGCTCATCGAAGCGGGGAGCGTGAAAGTCAACGGAACGCCCGCGACCAAGGCCTCGACCAACGTCGCCAAGGACACGCCTCTGGTCGTGGCCGAGGCCGACTCCGACGACTGGGCGTCCCGGGGTGCGCACAAACTCCTCGGCGCGCTGGAGGCATTCGAGCCGGCGGGCGTCTCGGTGGACGGCAAGCGCTGTCTCGACGCCGGTGCCTCGACCGGTGGCTTCACCGACGTGCTGCTTCGGCGAGGCGCGGTCGAGGTGGAGGCCGTCGACGTCGGATACGGACAGCTCGTCTGGAAGCTGCAGACCGACGACCGCGTTCACGTGCACGACCGGACCAACGTCCGCCACCTCACCCCCGAGATCATCGGCGGTCAGGTCGACCTGATCGTCGGGGACCTCTCGTTCATCTCGTTGAAGCTGGTGCTGCCCGCGCTCGCGGCCTGTCTGCGGCCGGGCGGTGACGCATTGCCGATGGTGAAGCCCCAGTTCGAAGTCGGTAAGAAGCGGGTCGGCGCCGGCGGTGTGGTGCGGGACCCGGTCCTGCGTGCCGACGCCGTCGAAGACGTCGCGGCGGTGGCGGCCTCGCTGGGCCTGGTGACCCGCGCCGCGGTGGCGAGCCCGCTGCCGGGACCGTCGGGGAACGTCGAGTTCTTCCTGTGGCTGCACAAGCCCTCCGACGGTGGAGATCCGGCGCCCGAGGTCCTGAGCGCGCGCATGTCGGAGTCCGGCGATACCGTTGATTCAGCGCGGGCACACTGGCCGGAACCGGCCGAGGGTGTGCGAGTTCGTGCGCTGATCGACCGGGCCGTCGCCGACGGGCCACAGTAGGAAGGGGCGGTGGTGACAGCTTCCGGCACATCATCCGAGAACACGCGGACCTTCCTCGTCGTCGCGCACACCGGCCACGACGAGGTGACCGACACCCTGCTGACCATCGCACGACGCTGCGGTGAGGCAGGAATCGCGGTACGGGTCGTCGATCACGACACCCGACGACCCGCTCCACCGGCCGCGCAGGCCCACCCGGTAGATCCGCAGTCGATGCGTGACGCCGGTGCCGATGTCGAAGTCGCGCCCGCCGGTTCGGTGTCCGCTCAGGGCTGCGAGCTCGTGCTCGTCCTCGGTGGGGACGGAACGTTTCTTCGGGCCGCCGAACTGGCCTATCCGGCAGGTGTGCCGATCATGGGAATCAACCTCGGCCACATCGGCTTCCTCGCGGAGGCCGAAGCACACCGGATCGACGAGGTCCTCGATCGGCTGATCGGCGGGGAGTACCGCGTCGTCGACCGCATGGTCCTCGACGTGGCGATCATCGATCCCGGCGACGACCGTCCGCGCGCCCGCGACTGGGTTCTGAACGAGGTCGTCATCCAGAACACCACGCACAACGGTGTGCTGGAACTCGTCACCGAGGTCGACGGGCGACCGGTCGCGGCCTACGGTGCGGACGGCCTGCTGATCGCCTCGCCGACCGGATCGACCGCGTACGCGTTCTCGGCGGGCGGACCGGTGATGTGGCCGGACCTGGAGGCGATCCTGGTGGTGCCGAGCAATGCCCACGCGCTCTTCGCGCGACCGATGGTGACCAGCCCGCGGTCGCGGGTCGCCGTCGAGGTCCATCGCGAGGGCCGCGACGGTGTCGCCCTGTGCGACGGCCGCCGCATCTACGACGTCCCGGCGGGGTCGCGCGTGGAAGTGGTCCGCGCGCAGCGCTCGCTGCGGTGGGTGCGCATCGATTCCGAACCCTTCGCCGACCGTCTCGTCACCAAGTTCTCGCTGCCGGTCACCGGCTGGCGAGGAAGGAGCTGAACCCCAGGTGCTGGAAGAACTGTCCATCCGCAGCCTCGGTGTACTCGAATCCGCGAGTGCGCAGTTCCATCCGGGGTTCACCGTCCTCACCGGTGAGACCGGCGCCGGTAAGACCATGATCGTCACGAGTCTGCGACTGCTGTCCGGTGGGCGAGCCGACGCCGGTCGAGTGCGGACCGGCGACGCGAAAGCGATCGTCGAAGGTCGGTTCCGGCTGCCGGCGGACCGAACGGTCGTGAGTGAGCTTCTGGAGGACACCGGCGCCGACGTCGATGACGACGACACGCTCATCGCGGCACGCACGGTCAACGCGGACGGCCGGTCGCGAGCACACCTCGGCGGTCGATCGGTTCCGGTCGGCACGCTCGCTCAACTGACCGGCGAACTGCTCGCCATCCACGGCCAGAATGATCAGCTGCGACTCATCCGACCGGATCAGCAGCGTGGCGCGCTCGATCGCTATGCGGGGTCGTCGGTCTCCACGACCCTGACGAAGTACCGGTCTGCCCGATCGGCCTGGATCGACCTGCTCGACGAACTCGACCGGCGCCGCGCCAATTCGCGGGAGCTGGCACAGGAGGCGGACCGGCTGAAGTTCGGCATCGACGAGATCGACGCCGTCGCCCCGGAGCCCGGCGAGGACGCGGAGCTGATCGCGACGATCCGCCGGATGACCGACCTGGAGGAGATCCGGACGACCGCCGCCCAGGCGCAGGAGATCGTCGCAGGAGCAGAAGGCGCTTCCGTCGTCGACGGGCTCGGAACCGTGCGGTCGCTCCTCGAGTCCGCGGCCGATGAGGCACTGCGGGAGTTGCAGCCGCGCGTTGCCGAGGCGCTGACCGTCGTCACCGATCTCGGCGCGGAACTGACGGCGTACCTGGGTGGACTGCCGGAAGACGCGGGCGACCTCGATTCGCTCCTGAATCGACAAGCCGAGTTGAAGTCGCTGACGCGCAAGTATGCGGCGGACATCGACGGAGTGCTGGCGTGGCGTGACGAGGCACGGTCCCGACTCGACGAGATCGAAGACCCCGAAGGCGCGATCGAGGAGTTGGAGGCGAAGGCGGCGATCGCTCGCGACACGGTCTCGGAGCTCGCAACGAAGCTGCACGGTCAGCGAGTTCGCTCGGCGAAGAGCCTGGGAACCAAGGTGTCCGCGGAGCTGACCGGCCTCGCGATGGGCGGCAGCGCCCTGGCCGTGTCGGTCTCACTCCTGCCCGCCGACGATGCGCGCCTCGCGATCGACGTCGACGGTGCGTCGGCTCACGCGGGCGGCGACGGAGCCGACCGCGTCGAGTTCGGGCTCATCGCGCACAAGGGCGCCGCACCGTTGCCGATCGCCAAGTCGGCGTCCGGCGGCGAGCTCTCTCGCGTGATGCTCGCCTTGGAAGTGGTTCTGGCCGAGCCGGATTCTGGCGGAGTCATGGTGTTCGACGAGGTGGACGCGGGAGTCGGCGGAGCTGCCGCGGTGCAGATCGGCGCCCGGCTGGCCCGGTTGGCGCGCCGTCACCAGGTGATCGTCGTGACGCACCTCCCTCAGGTCGCCGCGTTCGCCGACAACCATCTGGTGATCGGAAAGTCCGGCGGCGGGAGCAAGGGCAGGCAGACGTCCACCCTGACCACGCTCGACCGTGACGACCGGATCGCGGAGTTGGCGCGAATGCTCGCCGGCCTCGGGGACTCCGAGACCGGGAAGGCGCATGCGGAGGAACTCCTCGCGACCGCCGAACAGGCACGCGACGAAGACTGACGGTCCGCGCAGCGGACGCCGTTTCCCGTGTTTCTGATGTGACGAAAGTTGAAGATGGTACGGCGCGCCTCCATGTGACTGATGTGTCGGAAGGTCACTATGGGACGCATGAGGATGCCAGCCTTGCTCTCGCGGAACACCGAAACCCTCCCCGGACTCACCGGCATCGCCCGGATCGACAAGGACGTCAAGCGTCTGGTCAACCGGGTCGATCACGGCTCGATCGTGATCCTGGATCAGGTCGACTTGGACCGGGTCACCGCCGACTCCCTCGTGGAAGCCGAAGTGGCGGCGGTGGTGAACGTCTCGGAGTCGATCACCGGCCGGTATCCGAACCTCGGCCCGGAAGTGCTTGCCGCATCGGGCATTCCGTTGATCGACAATGTCGGCAGCGAGGTCTTCTCCCGAGTCAAGGACGGCACGCGAGTGCGTCTGAACGAGGGCAAGCTCTACATCGGCGATCGCGTGGTCGCGCGCGGTGAGGAGCTGGGGGAGCGCGAGATCGCCGCCATGATGCTCGACGCCAAGACAGGTCTGGTCGATCACCTCGAGGCGTTCTCGGGCAACACCATCGAGTTCATCAGAAGCGAGTCGCCGCTGCTGATCGACGGCGTCGGTGTGCCCAAGGTGAATGTGAAGTTCGACCGCAGGCATGTCGTGATCGTCGCCGACGGTTCGGACCGCGCACTCGACCTGAAATCGCTGAAGCCGTTCATCAAGGAGTATCAGCCGATCCTCGTCGGCGTCGGCGCCGGTGCAGACACACTGCTCAAGGCGGGCTACCGTCCGTCGCTGATCGTCGGGGATCCGGACGATATGAAGACCGAGACGCTGAAATCGGGTGCCGAAGTGGTCCTGCCCGCGGATCCGGACGGCCACGCGCCGGGTCTGGAGCGGATCCAAGACCTCGGGATCGGAGCCACGACCTTCCCGGCCGCCGGGTCGGCGGCCGATCTCGCGTTGCTGCTCGCCGACTTCCACGGAGCCGACCTGATCGTGACCGCGGGCTTCAGCGGCTCGCTCAACGACTTCTTCGACCGTTCGATGCGCGATCAGATCCCGTCCCGCTTCCTGACCCGACTGAAGGTCGGCGCGAAGCTGGTCGACGCCAAGGCCGTCGCGACGCTGTACCGCAGCCGGGTCAGCGGCACCATGATCGCGATGCTGGTGATCGCCGCGTTGCTGGCGATCGTCGCGGCCGTCGTGATCACCCAGGGTGGCGGCGCGGCCGCCAGTGACTGGGTCGTGGACCAGTGGCACGCGCTGACCGATTGGGTCAGCGGCGTGTGGAACACCAAATGATCTCACTGCGTCAGCACGCCGTCTCGCTGATCGCCGTTTTCCTGGCCCTGACCCTGGGGTTGTTCCTGGGGTCGGGGTTCATCGGTGACCGGATGAATGCGCTCACCGGGACCGACCGTGACAAGCTCGGCAAGCTGCAGGACGAGCGGGACGCGCTCGACAAAGAGGTCGGATACGACTCGGCGTTCATCAAGGCGATCGGGCCGCAGCTGACCAAAGGCGTCCTGAACAAGCGGAGTGTGCTGATCGTGACCGCCCCCGACGCGGCGGACGCGGACGTCGAATCGCTCAAGGGTCTGGTCAACGACGCGGGCGGCACGGTGTCGGGACAGCTGGCGCTGAGCACCGCACTGGTGCGCGACGAGCAGGCGTCGAAGCTGCGGACAGTGGTCGATCAGTCCATTCCGGCAGGTGCGCAGCTGCGTGTGGAGTACACCGACTCCGGTTCGCGGCTGGGAGATCTGATGGGGGTGACAGTGCTCTCCCGTCCGGGCCAGTCCCCGGCATCCGACAACGACCGCTCGACGGCGCTGCAGACACTGCGGGAGGGCGGCTTCCTGGAGTTCGCAGACGGCGCGGTGAAGCCTGCGGACCTGGTTCTGGTGGTCACCGGCGGCGAGATGGCGTCCGATTCGGGTGCTCAGGGTCAGTTCATCGGACGATTCGCCGCGGCGATGGCCGCGCGCGGCTCGGGCGGCGTGCTGGCCGGCCGGACGGGGTCGGCCGAGGGCGGCTCGCCGATCGGCGTCGTCCGATCGGACCCCTCGTTGAACAACGCGGTGAGCACCGTCGACAACGTCGATCAGCAGACCGGGCAGCTGACCACCGTCCTCGCACTCGGCGACGAGACAGACGGTCGTACCGGCGCGTACGGCACGGGTCCGGGTGCGACGGCGATCACGGTCGGTGCCGTTCCGGCGAAGTGACCACGTTCGTAGATCGGCACGACACACCGAACAACGGTGGAGTTCGCTGCTCATAGCGGCAATCGAGAGCAATGCTGTTAGGCTGAAGTCCCGTAGGTATTCATGGTTTCGCTTCAGATTTGAACCGCCCGACGGGAGAAAAATTGCGATCATTGCGTGATCAGCGCGCCGGAGCAAAGCACATCTTCGTGACCGGCGGTGTCGCCTCGTCACTCGGCAAAGGGCTGACGGCGTCCAGCCTCGGCCAGCTCCTGACAGCCCGCGGCATGCGGGTGACGATGCAGAAGGTCGATCCGTACCTCAACGTCGACCCCGGCACCATGAATCCGTTCCAGCACGGAGAGGTGTTCGTCACCGAGGACGGTGCGGAGACGGACCTGGACATCGGACACTACGAGCGTTTTCTGGATCGCAACCTCTCCGGATCGGCGAACGTCACGACCGGTCAGGTGTACTCGACCGTCATCGCCAAGGAGCGCCGCGGCGAGTACCTGGGCGACACGGTCCAGGTGATCCCGCACATCACCGACGAGCTGAAGTCGCGGATGATGGCGATGCACGATCCCGATGCGAACGGTGAGCAGCCGGACGTTGTGATCACGGAGATCGGTGGAACGGTCGGCGACATCGAGTCGCAGCCGTTCATCGAGGCGGCTCGTCAGATCCGTCACGACCTCGGTCGCGAGAACGTCTTCTTCCTCCATGTGTCGCTGGTCCCGTACCTCGCACCGTCGGGCGAACTGAAGACCAAGCCGACCCAGCACTCGGTGGCTGCGCTGCGCAGCATCGGCATTCAGCCCGACGCGTTGATCCTGCGGTGCGATCGCCCGGTGCCGGAGGGCCTCAAGAAGAAGATCGCCCTGATGTGCGACGTCGACATCGACGGCTGCATCTCGACACCCGACGCACCGTCGATCTACGACATCCCGAAGGTCCTGCACTCCGAACAGCTCGACGCGTACGTGGTCCGGCAGCTCGGCCTCCCGTTCCGGGACGTCGACTGGACGGTGTGGGGTGACCTCCTCGACCGGGTGCACGCGCCGCGTGAAACCGTTCGGGTCGCGCTGGTCGGCAAGTACATCGACCTGCCGGATGCGTACCTGTCCGTCACCGAGGCCATCCGCGCGGGCGGGTTCGCTCACCGGACGCGCACGGAGATCTCCTGGGTGCCGTCGGACGACTGTGAGACCCCCGAGGGTGCGCACGCCGCGCTGCGGGACGTCGACGCCGTGCTGATCCCCGGCGGTTTCGGCATTCGCGGCATCGAAGGCAAGTTGGGCGCGATCAAATACTCCCGCGAGAACGGCATTCCCCTGCTCGGTCTGTGCCTGGGACTGCAGTGCGTGGTCATCGAAGCCGCTCGGCACGCGGGGCTCGCAGACGCCAGTTCCACCGAGTTCGATCCGGACACCCAGTCGCCGGTCATCGCCACGATGGCCGACCAGGAGGCCGCGGTGGCGGGCGACGCCGACCTCGGCGGGACGATGCGACTGGGTGCCTACCCGGCGACGCTGATCCCCGGTTCGCAGGTGGCTCGCGCCTACGGGACGACGGACGTCAGCGAACGACACCGCCATCGTTTCGAGGTCAACAACGCCTACCGTGACAAGATCGCCGAGGCAGGCCTGGTGTTCTCGGGGACATCCCCGGACGGGAAGCTGGTCGAGTTCGTCGAGTACCCCAAGGACGTGCATCCGTTCCTGGTCGCGACGCAGGCGCATCCGGAGCTCAAGAGTCGCCCGACTCGCCCGCACCCGCTGTTCAAGTCGTTCATCGAGGCCGCGCTCAAGTACAAGACGGCGGTGCGGCTGCCCGTGGAGCTCGACGGCTACGACGCGACCGACGTCGAAGAGGGCCTCGAGGTCGTGGCAGACGGGGAATGACGCACTCCGATGACGGGCAGAGCCGATGACTGAGCCGGGGTCGCACGAGTTCGTCACCCGGTCGTCTCGCCTCGCGTACGACGGCGCGATTCTGGCTCTGCGCGTCGACGAGGTGGAGATGCCCGGTGGCCGGACGGCCCGCCGCGAAGTGGTGGAGCATCACGGCGCGGTGGCCGTCGTCGCGCGCGACGACGACGGCCGAATCGCGATGGTGCGCCAGTATCGGCACCCGGTCGGGCGGAGGCTTCTGGAGCTGCCCGCCGGTCTGCTCGACGGCGGGCCCGCGGAGGATCCGCTGACCGCGGCACAGCGTGAGCTCGCCGAGGAGGCGGATCTCGCCGCCGAGCGATGGCAGGTACTCGTCGACCTCGTGGTGTCGCCGGGCTTCACCGATGAGGCGCTGCGCGTGTACCTCGCCGAGGGATTGAGTCGCCTACCGGCTGCGGAGCGCGAACACGAGGAGGCCGATCTCGTCGTGGAATGGGTGAGCCTGCCCGATGCGGTGCGGATGACCCTGGCCGGCGAGATCGTCAATGCGACCGCTGCGGCCGGTGTGCTGGCCGTGGCCGCCGCCGATGCGACCGGGACCGCCTTGCGATCGACGGATTCGGCGTGGCGGGACGAACCGACCGCGTTCGCCGCACGACGGTAGCGGAGGTCGCGGATGGCAGGCACCGTCGACGACGCGATCGCCCGATATCTGGACCACCTGACGGTGGAACGCGGGTCAGCCACCAACACGGTCGCCTCGTACCGGCGGGATCTGCTGCGCTACAACACCTTTCTCGCGGGCCGAGGCGTCACGACGATGTCCGAGGTGACGGAGGACGACGTCCGGGCCTTCCTGGTGGCGCTGCGCCGCGGCGATCCCGAGCGCGGTGTTCCGGGTCTCGCAGACTCGTCCGTGGCGAGGACACTGGTGGCTGCTCGCGGTTTCCACAAGTTCTGCGCGGCCGAAGGCCTGACCGCCACCGACGTGGCGCACTCGGTGCGTCCGCCCAAGCCGCCGCGACGGCTGCCGAAATCGTTACCGATCGACGACGTGCTCGCGATTCTCGACGCCGCCGGGGCGGTCGACGGACCGCGAGGGTTGCGCGACCGTGCCCTCGTCGAACTGCTGTACAGCTGCGGAGCGCGGATCTCGGAGGTCACGTCGCTCGACCTCGACGATCTGGATCTCGAGCATCGGGCGGTCGTGCTGCGCGGCAAGGGCGGCAAGGAGCGGATCGTTCCGGTCGGGGGACCGGCGATCGAGGCTGTCGACGCGTACCTGGTTCGGGGTCGTCCAGCCCTGGTGAAGAAGTCGACTCCGGCGTTGTTCCTCAACATCCGCGGCGGCAGGCTGTCACGCCAGAGCGCGTGGCAGGTGCTCGTCGATGCGGCGGAGCGGGCCGGCGTGGACAAGGAGGTGTCACCGCACACCCTGCGCCACAGCTTCGCGACGCATCTGCTCGACGGCGGCGCGGACGTCCGCGTGGTCCAGGAGCTCCTCGGTCACTCGTCGGTGACGACGACGCAGGTGTACACCCTCGTGACGGTGAACACGATGCGCGAGGTGTACGCGACGTCGCATCCGCGTGCGCGGTAGCCGCCGAACCTGCTCGGCGACCGGTGTCAATCCGATTGGCGGGGGAGGGATCTCGGCGCGTCGAGCAACGTGGGAAGTGGCCAGGTCTCAAGGGCAGGTTGAGGACTCGGCCGACACGCCGACGCGCCCGATATCGCCTGCGACGTCGGCCTATTGCCGCGCCGGGGGATCGGTCCGCCGGGTTGCGATCGGCTTGCCGCGGCTGCTCACCCCGACACACTAGGATCGAGACGACCGAATTCCGCAGCGTGCACAACCGGGGAGGAGCATCAAAAAGGTGAGTGCATCCAACCCCCGCGACAAGGCTCAGCAGGGTCAACTCGACGTGCCGGCTGACAAGCTCGGCCCTACCGGCCGTCCGTTTCGCGACGTGCCCGATCCGGTGCCGCTGGACAAGCACGGTCCCGCCGTGATCGTCGCCGTCTGCAATCAGAAGGGCGGCGTCGGCAAGACGACGTCGACGATCAACCTCGGTGCCGCGCTGGCGGAGTGCGGTCGTCGGGTCCTCCTCGTCGACCTCGACCCCCAGGGCGCCCTCTCGGCCGGGCTCGGGGTACCGCATCACGAACTCGAAGAGACCGTCCACAACCTTCTCGTGCCGCCGTATGCGGCCACCGACGATGTGCTGATGCGGACCCGAGTCGACGGACTCGACCTCCTGCCGTCGAACATCGACCTGTCGGCCGCGGAGATACAGCTGGTGACCGAGGTCGGTCGCGAACAGGCGCTGGCCCGCGCGCTCCACCCGGTCGCCGACCGCTACGACTACATCCTCATCGACTGTCAGCCGTCCCTCGGGCTCCTGACTGTCAACGCTCTGGCCTGCGCGGACAACGTCGTCATTCCGATGGAGTGCGAATACTTCAGCCTTCGCGGTCTGGCCTTGCTCACCGACACCATCGACAAGGTGCACGACCGGCTGAATCCGAGGCTGGAGCTCGGCGGCATCGTGGTCACCATGTTCGACCAGCGCACGCTCCATTCGCGCGAGGTGATGTCCCGGGTGGTCGAGGTGTTCGGCGATGCCGTCTACGACACCGTCATCAACCGGACGGTCCGGTTCCCGGAGACATCCGTCGCCGGCGAACCGATCACCTCATGGGCGCCGAAGTCGTCCGGTGCCAAGGCGTACCGGGATCTGGCGCGAGAGTTCATCGCCCGCAACGAGAATCGGGCGTGACGAAGATCGATCAGACACCTCCGCCGGTCGCAGTCGCACCGGTGGACGGATCTGAGAGCGGCGATGATGACGCGGGCAGTGAACGATCCGGCGTCTTCGAAGTCAAGCTCACCAACTTCACCGGCCCCTTCGATCTGCTGCTGAACCTGATCAGCCAGCACCGACTCGACGTCACCGAGGTCGCACTGCACGTGGTGACCGACGACTTCATCGCCTACACCAAGACGCTCGGACCGGAGTCCGATTTGGAGCAGACCACCGAGTTCCTGGTGATCGCCGCGACGCTGCTCGACCTCAAGGCCGCACGACTGCTGCCGTCGGGTGAGGTCGAGGACCCCGAGGATCTCGCTCTCCTGGAGGCGCGTGATCTGCTGTTCGCCAGGCTGCTGCAGTATCGCGCCTACAAGCAGGTCGCGGTGCTGTTCGGTGAGCTGGAAGCGGCGGCGCTGCAACGTTATCCGCGAGCGGTGTCGTTGGAGACCCGATACGAGGATCTGCTGCCGGAAGTCGATCTCGGGGTGACCGCGCAGCGGTTCGCCGAGATCGCGGCCGCCGCCTTCGTACCGAAACCGAAGCCGACCGTCGGGCTCGACCATCTGCACGGATCCAAGGTCTCGGTCCCGGAGCAGGCCAAACGCCTCACCGAACTGCTCACCGCGGCCAGAGGCGAGTGGCTCACATTCGGACAGTTGGTGGCCGAGTGCGCGAACGGACTGGAAGTGGTCGCGAGGTTCCTCGGACTGCTCGAGCTGTATCGCGAACGCGCGGTGCTGTTCGAACAGCCGGAGGCCCTCGGCGAGCTGAAGGTCAGCTGGACCGGCGATCGCGACGCGGGGGAGATCGACATCGAGAAGTCGGAGGACTACGGATGACGGACGAGCAGGAGCTGCCCGAGCCGGAAGTCGACGAGGGGGAGCATCTCGAGGACGATGAGCTCCGCGCCGCGCTCGAGGCGGTGCTGCTGGTGGTGGACACGCCGGCGACCGTCGAGGAGCTCGCGCAGGCGGTGGGTCAGGAACGCAGGCGCGTACGGCAGATGCTGCGCCGGATGAGCGCGGACCTGACCGAGGCCGGCAGCGGCATCGACCTGCGGTTCGCCGGCGACGGCTGGCGTTTCTACACGCGAGCCGACTACGCGCCCTATGTCGAGAAGCTGTTGCTCGACGGGACGCGCAGCAAGCTGACCCGGGCGGCTCTGGAGACCTTGGCGGTGGTGGCGTATCGGCAGCCCGTCACGCGGGCGCGGGTGAGCGCGATCCGTGGCGTCAACGTCGACGGCGTGGTCCGAACCCTGTTGGCGCGCGGCCTGATCAGCGACGCGGGGACCGACGAGTCGACCAACGGCACGCTGTACGTCACCACCGAGCTGTTCCTCGAACGGCTCGGGCTGGCGTCGCTGAGTGACCTGCCCGACATCGCGCCGCTGTTGCCCGGCGTCGACGTCATCGACGACCTCGGTGAGGAACTGCTCGACGATCCTCGATTCGCCAAACTGGGCGGTAGCCAGGCACAATCGAATGTTGACGTCTCGGCGCAGGCGCTCGCCGAAGCCGACGAGGACTAGCCGCGCGCGATCGGGACGCTACCGAAAATCAATACAGTTGAAGGACACTTCATGGCATCCGCTAGCCGAGACGGCACACCGGGAAAGCGACGAGACAACGGCCGCGACGACAATCGCAGGGGCCGCTCGTCCGACAAACAGAATCCGCGCGGCAAGTCCTCGGGCGGCAAGGCCGCCGGTAAGAGCGCAGGCGGCAAGAGCGTCGCGGGCAAGAAGGGCGCACCCGCCGGAAAGCGCGGCGCGGGCGCCAAGCGGGGCGCCCCGGGCCAGCATCCCTCCAGTCGCAAGCCGCACCGCAAGGGCAGCTCGCGAGTCGACGTCGAGTCGGGCAAGATCCGCCTCAACAATTCGAAGCCGGCCCGCCATCAGGTGGCCGAGGTCGAGGGCGACGGCGCCACCTACATCTCCGACGGCATGCGCCTGCAGAAGGTGCTCGCGGCCGCGGGCGTCGCCTCGCGACGCGGTGCCGAGGAACTCATCGCCGCCGGTCGCGTCGAGGTCGACGGCGAAGTGGTGGTCGAGCAGGGACTGCGCATCGACCCCGACACCGCGATCATCAAGGTCGACGGTGCGCGCGTGGTGATCGACGAGTCCAAACAGTACCTCGCGCTCAACAAGCCCAAAGGCTGGCATTCGACCATGAGCGACGACCAGGGCCGTCCGTGCATCGGCGACATCATCGCCGAGCGCGTCATGGCCGGTCAGCGGCTCTTCCACGTCGGTCGTCTCGACGCCGACACCGAGGGCCTGCTCCTGCTCACCAACGACGGCGAGCTGGCTCACCGGCTCATGCATCCGTCGTACGAGGTGCCCAAGACCTATCTCGCCACCGTGCGCGGCGAGGTGAACCGCGGGCTGGGACGCGAACTCCGTCAGGGCGTCGAGTTGGAGGACGGCCCCGTCGCGGTGGACTCGTTCGCACTGCTCGAGGTCAACCAGGGCAAGTCGCTGGTGCGCCTGACCCTGCACGAGGGGCGCAAGCGCGTCGTCCGCCGCCTGCTCGCCGAGGTCGGTTTCCCCGTCGTCGGCCTGGTGCGCACCGACATCGGCCCGGTGACGCTCGGCAAGCAGCGTCCTGGCAGCCTTCGTGTGCTCGACAACAAGGAGATCGGCGCGCTGTACAAGGCGGTGGGAATGTGACCGGCGGGACCGAATCGCTGAAGGTCGTCGCGATCGACGGCCCCGCAGGCACCGGGAAGTCGACGGTCGCCGGGCGTCTCGCGACGCGGATCGGCGCGCACATGCTCGATACCGGTGCGATGTACCGCGCCGCCACTCTGGCCGTGCTCCGCGCAGGAATCGCGCCCGACGGTGACGAGGTCGGCGGCATCGTCGACGACGCCGACATCCGGTTGGCCGTCGGCGACGGCGACGGCGAGGTGCTCCTGAACGGTGAGGACGTCTCCCGAGAGATCCGCACCGACGAGGTGACCGCCGCGGTGTCCGCGGTGTCGGCCAACGCACAGGTCCGGACCAAGCTCGTCGAGCTGCAGCGGGCCCACGCCGACGACGCCTATCTGGTCGTCGAAGGCCGGGACATCGGCACCGTGGTGTTTCCGAACGCGGCGCTCAAGGTGTTCCTCACGGCGACGCCGGAGGCCCGCGCAGAGCGACGCCATCGGCAGAACATCGCGGCCGGACGCGAGAGCATCCTCGCCGAGGTGCTCGACAGCGTGAACCGGCGCGACCATCTGGATTCGACGCGGGCCGTGTCGCCGCTGCGGGCAGCCGACGACGCCGTCCTGGTCGACACCAGCGACATGACCCTTGACCAAGTGATCGACCGGCTCGCCGAGCTGGTCGCCGAGCGGATCGGAGTTCGCCCGTGACCGACGACTTCTCCACTGAATTCGCCGACCCCGGCATCGCGGGCGACGGCACATGGTCGGATGAGGGCGACTGGGACCTGTCCGAGTTCCTCACCGACGAGGCGGCGGGCGAAAGCGCCGTACTGCCGGTCCTCGCGATCGTCGGACGGCCGAACGTCGGCAAGTCGACCCTGGTGAACCGCATCCTCGGCCGTCGTGAAGCGGTGGTCGAAGACGTGCCCGGCGTCACCCGCGACCGCGTGTCGTACAAGGCCGAGTGGACGGGCAAGCAGTTCATGGTCACCGACACCGGCGGCTGGGAGCCCGATGCCAAGGGTATGGGCCTGGCGATCGCCGCACAGGCCGAGTACGCCATGCGTACCGCCGACGCGATCGTCGTCGTGGTGGACGCCACCGTCGGCGCGACGGCGACCGACGAGGCCGTGGCCCGCGTGCTGCGGCGGTCGAAGACGCCGGTGCTGCTCGCGGCCAACAAGGTCGACTCCGAGCGGATGGAAGCTGAGGCCGCGTCGCTGTGGTCGTTGGGGCTGGGGGAGCCGATCACGATCTCGGCCGCGCACGGTCGCGGCACAGGTGACCTGCTCGACAAGATCCTCGATGCCCTGCCCGAGACCCCGCGTGAGCGGTTCGCCGTCGGCGGACCTCGCCGCGTCGCGCTCGTCGGCAAGCCGAACGTCGGCAAGAGCTCGCTGCTGAACAAGCTCGCCGGCGAGGAGCGCGCCGTCGTCGACAACGTCGCGGGCACCACCGTCGACCCGGTCGACGAGATGATCGAACTGGGCGGCAAGCCCTGGCAGTTCGTCGACACCGCGGGTCTGCGCCGGAAGGTGCGCAATGCGACCGGGCACGAGTACTACGCGTCGCTGCGGACCCGGGCGGCCCTGGACTCGGCGGAGGTCGCACTTCTGTTGATCGATGCCAGCCAGACGATCACCGAGCAGGACCTGCGGGTGCTGTCGATGATCATCGACAGCGGCCGCGCGCTCGTCGTCGTGTTCAACAAGTGGGACCTCGTCGACGAGGACCGTCGTCATGAGCTCGACAACGAGATCGACCGCGAGCTCGCCCGGGTGCCGTGGGCCCGTCGGGTCAACATCTCCGCGATGACCGGCCGCAGCGTCCAGAAGCTCGTTCCGGCGCTCGAGGGCGCACTGGAGTCGTGGGACAAGCGGATCTCCACCGGACAGCTCAACACCTGGCTCAAGGAGATCATCGCCGCGACGCCGCCGCCGGTCCGTGGAGGTCGTCAGCCGCGCGTCATGTTCGCCACCCAGGCGGCCACGCGCCCGCCGACATTCGTTCTGTTCACCACGGGCTTCCTGGAGGCCGGCTACCGCCGCTTCCTGGAGCGCAAGCTGCGCGAGACCTTCGGGTTCGACGGCTCGCCGGTGCGCATCAACGTTCGCGTCCGAGACAAGCGCGACCGCAAGAAGTAGCGACATTCCCGCAGTGGCCTGCGTGCGCGATGCGCGCAGGCGCTGTGGGATACTTCCGGCATGCTGATCATCGGACTCATCCTCTGGGGCATGCTCATCGGAGCGGCAGCCCAACTCATCCTCGGAACCGGTCGTAAGGGTCTCAACTGGGGCATGGCACTGGCTTCCGGCCTCATCGGTTCGTTCGTGGGTGGTCTCCTCATCAGCCTGATCGCCGGCGACGGCCTCGAGTTCCGTCCGAGCGGCATCATCGGCTCCATCATCGGTGCGCTGATCGTGTCCGGCATCTGGATCGCGGTCGACCGCAAGCGCGCCGAAAAGTAGCCGTACGCAGGCGATTAGCGCTCTGACCGTCGCGTGAGCTAAGGTAAATTCGCTCCGCACGGCGGGGCAACGGGCTGTGGCGCAGCTTGGTAGCGCACCTGACTGGGGGTCAGGTGGTCGCAGGTTCAAATCCTGTCAGCCCGACCAAGAAAATTGCAGATTGGAGCGGCTTCCCGAGAAACTCGAGAAGCCGCTCTTTTCGTCTCAACCACCTCACTATCCCGCTCCGGCTCGACGTACTCCCGCGCAGCGACCGCCGCACGTTGTTCTTGTGCAAGAGGTGGCGAATGGTCAGGCAGGCGGCCAGGCTCCTGAACAGGTCAGGGGTGGCGCCCTCGCGGACGTGACTGCGTTCCATGTTGGCCGGACAGATTAAACCACTGGTGACCGGGTCACGACCGGTGCGGAATCACTCAACATCATCAAATGTCGTAACCGCGTTCTACCTTGAATCATGGGCGGGCGAAGGTCGTACTCAGATGAGGAATTGCTGGAGGCTGTCTCAGTGTCGGCATCGTGGCGGGGCGTGCTCCGCGAGCTCGGCCTGACAGCGACTTCCGGCGCGGCGATTCGATCGGTGCGCCGACGTGCGGAGTCGCTCGGTGCAGACTTCGGTCACATCGTCACGGGCCGTCCACCGGTTGAAAAGGCTGTGCGTCCGACTTCAAAGCCAGTGGAAATCGGATGCACGGATGTTCGGAGGCTGGCGCGCGCGGGTTCGCTGTACGCTGCTGCGTGGTACACATTGTCGGGCTGCGAGGTTTCTTGGCCACTGGAGCCGAATCGATACGACTTGATCGTATTCTGCGGCGATGCGGATGCCCTTCGGGTGCAGGTGAAGACGACAACAGTTCGCGTGCGACGGACCTGGAAGGTCTACATTTCGACGGGAGGCGCGAGTCGTCGGGCATACTCTCCCGACGAGATCGACGAGTTCTTCGTGATAGATGGAGAACTGAACTGCTACAGGATTCCGGTTTCGGCAGTGGCCGGTCTTCTTGCAATTCATCTCAGCGCATACCGTGAGTATCGAGTGTCGAGCCCGTTCAGCGCGCGCTCTGGCTTCGTGCGCAGTGTGGGGGCGAGCGGGCCAGCGACCGACTGATACATGCTGGCACGTTCATAGGTTGTGGTGCAGCCCAGAAATATTGAGAGGCGAACCCGCCCCGCCGACTTGTACCGTCCCGGTATGCATCGCATCGACCCGGCATGCATCGCATCGCCCCGGCTTCGCTGTCCACTCGCATCGCAGGTATCGGCTCGTCGCCGGTGCGGGATCTGCTGGCGCTCACGGAACGGCCCGAGGTGATCTCATTCGCCGGCGGACTGCCGGCGGCGGACTTCTTCGACGTGGACGGCATGCGCGCGGCCTATGATGCCGTGCTGACTCAGGATGGGCGACGCGCCCTGCAGTACTCGACGACGGAGGGGGATCCGACGCTCCGCGGACTCATCGCCGAACGCCTGAACTCTGCGGGCCTGGCGACGGACGTCGACGACCTCCTCGTGACGACCGGATCGCAGCAGGCGCTCACGCTGCTCGCGACGACGCTCGTCGATCCCGGCGATGTGGTGCTCGTCGAAGATCCCGGGTATCTGGCTGCGCTGCAGTGCTTTTCGCTAGCAGGAGCGCGAGTGGTGCCGGTGCCGACAGACGATGACGGCATCATTCCGGAGGCTCTGGCCGACGTCGCGGCGCGCGAGCGGCCCAAGCTGCTGTACCTGGTGCCGACGTTCCAGAACCCCACCGGGCGCACACTGCCGATCGAACGACGCCGGGCGGTCGCAGAGTCGGCGGAGCGGCTGGGGTTCTGGATCGTCGAGGACGATCCGTATGGCGAACTCCGTTACGACGGCCGGCCGGTGCCGTGGATCGCGACGATTCCCGAGGCCGGCGACCGGACCGCGCTGCTCGGGTCGTTCTCGAAGGTCGTGGCACCGGGGCTGCGGATCGGCTATCTGCGAGCGCCGGCACAGCTGCGCCGGGCCTGCGTGATCGCGAAGCAGGCCGCCGACCTCCACACCTCGACCGTCGATCAGGCTGCGCTGGCGTGGTACCTCACGGAGCGGGACGTGGCCGCGCACATCGAGCGGGTTCGCGACGAGTACCGGAACCGTCGCGACGCGCTGCTGGCCGGGCTGCCCGGCGCGTTGCCCGCAGGAAGCACGTGGAACCGGCCGGCGGGCGGGATGTTCGTGTGGGTCCGTCTGGCAGACGGGCTGGACGCCTCGGCGGTGCTGCCTCAGGCGATCCGGCGGGACGTGGCCTTCGTTCCGGGCGGACCGTTCTATGCGGGCAGGCAGGATCGGTCGGCGCTGCGGATGTCATTCACCGCTCACCCTCCGGAGGAGATCCGGGAAGGCCTTCGCCGGCTCTCCGGTTCGTTCCCCGTCGACGCGCGCTGCTGACCGCAGGGCCCAGCCGGAGAAACGCTTATGCCGTTGATCGTGACCGAAATACGGTCACGATCAACGGCATAAGCGTTCGTCGAGGGTCAGGCGACGGTCACGGGCAGGACGGACTCGAAGGGCAGGCCGGACTTCGGGCGCGCCGAGCCCATCTGCTTCGTGTCGCACAGGAACGAGACGAGGTCGGCGAGGGTGTCGGCCGAGGACCGCGGCTCGTAGCCGAGCTCGGCCTTGGCCTTCTCGATATCGACGGTGGGCTGGGCGACCAGGGCGGCGATCGAGGCGCGCGAGACCAGGTCGGACCCGAAGAGGTGGCTGATCGGTTCGGCGATCGGGACGACGACCTTCAGGACGCTCAGCGGGACGGCGAACAGCGGGCGGAAGCGGCCGCAGAGTTCGGCGACGGTCCGCATCGCGTCGAAGAGACGGACCTGTTCGCCGCCGAGCAGATAGTTCTCGCCGGTGACGCCGCGCTCGGCCGCGAGGGTGAGGCCTTTCGCGACGTCGCGGACGTCGACGAGGTCGAAATTGCCCTCGACGAACATCGGGACCTTGCCCTGGGCGGCGTCGCGGAGCATGCCGTTGATTCGCGACAGTCCGTGGTCGACGGGACCGTACACGCCGGTCGGATTGCAGATCACGGCGTCGAGTCCGTCGGCGATGACCTTGCGCAGTTCCTGCTCGCCGGCCCACTTGGAGCGGTCGTACACCGGGAGTGCGGGATCCTCCGACCGCGGCGAGGTCTCGTCGACGACGCCGTTATCGGTGTACTGATCGAAGGAGTGGATCGAGCTGCAGTGGACGAAGCGGCGAACGCCCGCGGCCAGCGCGGCCCGGGCCGTCGACGCGACGCCTTCGGTGTTGACCCGCCAGGCGAGTTCGTCCTGCTGCTTGAGCGTGATCATCGCGACCAGATGGTAGACGGTGTCGACGCCGTCGAAGGCCGCGGCGAGGGCGTCCTGGTCGAAGATGTCGGCGGAAGTCCAGGTCACCTGGGGGTGGTCGAGGCAGTGGGCGGGGGAGACGCGGTCGATCGCGACGACGTCATGGCCGTCGGCCACGAGCTGATTGACCAGGTTGGTTCCGACGAATCCTGCTGCTCCGGTGACCGCGACCTTCATATGCATCCTCATTCTCGACGTGACATCGACTCGGGGAGAGTCCTCAGCTTCTAGAACACGTTCTAATTTGGTCGAGGCTAACCAAAGTGCTGACGATCACGCAAGGCTCGCGTGAATTCGTGCCGGACGCCGGCGGTGGTCGGACCCACCGGCCGGGGCGCTCATCAGTTGAAACGTCAAGAGTCGACAAGGATTCGGCGAACAGGCACGATGTGCGGCATGAATTTCTCTGACATGACGGCCTCGGCGGGCGCGCGGATTCTGGAGACCGGTCACCGACTCCTGCTCACGGTGACCGGCGGTCGCTTCCCGAAGAGGCTGCTCGGTATGCAGACGCTGGAATTGCACACCGTCGGTCGCAAGTCGGGGCAGCGTCGGTCGACGATGCTGACGGCGCCGATCTTCTCGGCCGACCGCATCGTGGTGGTCGCGTCGAAGGGCGGCCACTCCGAGGATCCGGACTGGTTCAAGAACCTGGCGGCGAATCCGGAGGTCGAGGTGACGGTCGGGGACGTCACGACCGCGTGGGCGGCGCGTCGGGCGAGTGCGGCGGAGAAGGCCGAACTGTGGCCGGAGCTGGTGAAGGCGAACCCGGGCTACGACGGATACCAGCAGCGGACCGATCGCGACATTCCGGTGGTGATTCTGACGCCGCGATAGAGGGCGCAGGCGACGAGCGTCAGTGGTCCCGCCGGAAGGTCACGTGGGTCACCTGGCTCGGTGCCGACTCCACCGTCACCCGATAGTCGTTCTCGAGACCGCGGAGGTCGTCCCAGAGCCGGATGCCGCGTCCGAGCAGGATGGGAGCGATCGCCACATGGAGGCGGTCGACGAGGCCGGCGAGCAGGAAGTCGCGGACTACGGTGATGCCGCCGCCCACCCGGACGTCCCTGCCGCCGGCGGCCGCGTGTGCGCGTTCGAGCGCCGCGGCGGGCGGCTCCGACACGAAGTGGAACGTGGTTCCGCCCGCCATCTCGATCGAGTCGCGGGGCGTGTGCGTCAACACGAACACCGGACAGTGGAAGGGCGGCTCGTCGCCCCACCAGCCGCGCCAATCGGGGTCGTCGGGGAAGTCGTGGAGCCCGAACATGCCGGCACCCATCACCTCCGCCCCGACGTCCTCGAAGTAGGCGGCGGCGTAACGGTCGTCGACGCCGGTGGTGCCCTCGCCGCTGGTGTCGCCGAGGACCCGCGCGCGGAAGGTGCGGGTCGAGGCGTAGGCGTCGACGAGCCGTTGCCAGTCCGCGCCCATCGGGTTCTCGGGAGTCTGATCGGTGGTCGTCGCGAAACCGTCCAGCGAGATGTTGAGGTCCACTCGGACGGAGCCGCGCTCGGGGGAGCTGGTCATGGGCGATCTCCATTCGGTGTGCGGAAGGCACATCGATTGTCCCGTACCAGAGCGCGCGACGGCGGAGGTTTCGGCGGCGTCGTGCCGCCGCCGGGTTCGGCGACCACAGGCGAGCGATAGAGTCCTCGCTCATGGATCCCCGTCTGCGTTCGGCTCTGCTGTGGGTGCCGTATGTCGTCGTCGCGGTCGTCCATGTGATCGCGCTGGTCGTCGACCGCGGGTCGGCCGGCCCGACGAAATTGTTGTTGATGCCGCTACTCACGCTCCCGGTGATCGGGGCTTGCGCTGTCGTGGATCGACGCGTGACGACGTTGCTGTTCGCAGCGCTGGCCTCGTCATGGGTAGGCGACAGCGCGGGAGAACTCGTCTCCGGCGGCGGCGAGCTGCCGCTGATGCTTGCGTTCTTCGCGGCCGCGCACATCGCCTACATCGTGCTGTTCACCCGACGGATCGCCGTGCGGAGCCTGCCGCGGTGGACGGTGGTCTACGGCATCTGGTGGATCGCGATGGTCGCGGCCGTCGGCCCTCACGCCGGTGCACTCGTCGTGGCGGTGGCGGCTTACGGTCTGGTGCTCGCGGGCACGGCGGCGACGGCGGGACGATGCGCACCGCTGGTCGCGGTCGGCGGAGCCTGCTTTCTGACCAGTGACTCGCTGCTCGCCTTTCGGCTGTTCCTTCCGGATGCCGCACCGGGTTGGTTCGGCCCGGCGGTCATGGCCACCTACACGGTCGGGCAGGGGCTCATCGTGGCCGGCACGCTCCGTGCGGCCGGATCCGCACCGATTCGCGAACGGACCGACGACTCTCAGCGCGCGGCAAGCTGACCGGGCGTAGCGTCGCAGGAATGTCTGATGGGACGCTGAGCGTCGCGCGGCCGCTCCGGGCGGCGATGGTCGTCGGCGCACTGGGCGTGGTGTTCGGAGACCTGGGCACGAGCCCGATCTACACGGTGCAGACCGTCTTCGACCCGAAGGATCCGCATCCGATCGCGCCGACCGTCAACAACGTGTACGGCGTGATCTCACTCATCTTCTGGTCGATCATGATCATCGTGACCGTCACCTACGTGCTGCTCGCCATGCGTGCGGACAACGACGGCGAGGGTGGGATCCTGGCGTTGATGACCCTGCTCAAACGGTGGGCGACACAGATCCGGCCTCGAACGTTCATCACCTTGTCGGCCCTGGGGATCCTCGGTGCCGCACTGTTCCTCGGCGACAGCATCATCACCCCGGCGATCTCGGTCCTGTCGGCGGTCGAGGGGTTGAAGGTGATCAATCCGGAACTCCACTCGTGGGTGGTTCCGTTGACCGCGCTGATCGTGTTCGTGCTCTTCCTCGCACAGCGCTTCGGCAGCGGGCACGTCGGCCGGTTGTTCGGACCGGTGATGGTCGTGTGGTTCGCGGTGATCAGCGTGCTCGGGATCCGCGGAGTCCTGGTCGAACCCGGGATCCTCCGCGCGTTGTCTCCGACCTACGCGATCGGCTTCGTCACCGGGCACTTCCACATCGCATTCTTCGCGCTCGCCGCGGTGGTGCTGGCGGTGACCGGCGCCGAAGCTCTCTACGCCGACATGGGTCACTTCGGGCGCAGGCCCATCTCCACCGCCTGGATTCTGATCGTCGCGCCCGCCCTCACGCTCTGCTACCTCGGGCAGGGCGCGTTGGTGCTGCACGACACCCGGAATCTCAGCGCGCCGTTCTTCCTGCTCAGTCCGAGCTGGGGCCAGATCCCGCTGGTGATCCTGACGACGATGGCCACGGTGATCGCTGCGCAGGCGGTGATCTCCGGCGCGTTCTCAGTCGCGGCGCAGGCGGCGCAACTCGGCTACATGCCGAGGCTGCGACTCGTACACACCTCCGACCGCGAGTACGGGCAGGTGTATGTACCGTGGCTGAACTGGTTTCTGATGGTGTCGGTGATCACGCTGGTATTCGCGTTCCGCAGCTCCGCCGCGCTCGCGTACGCCTACGGCATGGCGGTGACCGGGACCATCGCGATCACGACGATCCTGTTCTTCGTCGTCGCCCGGCATCGCTGGCATATCCCGTCGTGGGCGATGGTCCCGGCAGCGGCATTCCTGTTGACCGTCGATCTACTGTTCTTCGCGGCCAACATCACGAAGTTCGTGCACGGAGCGTGGCTGCCGCTGGTCATCGCGCTCGCCGCGTTCACCATCATGACCACATGGCGTCGTGGACGCCTGCTCGTCGCGGCGCGGCGCAGTCTGCGCGAGGGGCCGGTCGACGAGTTCCTCGAGTCTCTTCGCGACGGCCGGCGGCCGACCGAACTGGTCGAAGGCACCGGTGTCTTTCTCAACCGCGACCCGAAGAGTGCGCCGCTCGCATTCCGGGCGAACGTCGACCACAACCACGTCCGTCACGAGAACGTCCTGTTCGTCTCGGTGGAGACGGCAACGGTTCCGCGGATCGATCCCGCCGAGCGCGTGCGACGGATCGATCTGGGTGCCGACGACGAGGGCATCCGCGGGATGATCGTTCGCTTCGGGTACGCCGAGTCGCCGGACATCCCCGCGACCCTGGCTGCCCTCGAGGACACTCCGCCCGGGGTCGACCTCGCCAGGGCGACCTACTTCCTGTCGACGGTGGAACTCCGGATCAGTGACGAGCCCGGTCTGGCAGCGTGGCGCAAGCGGGTGTTCACGGCGAGCTCGCACGTCTCCTCCGACGCGAGCGATCACTTCAGCCTGCCGCGCGACCAGGTGATCGTGATGGGTGCGCAGATCCCGGTCTGAGCCCGGGATGCCTCAGCTGAGGGCGATGACCCCTCCGGTCGGCGTCGTGGTCGGCTTGTCGCCGCCGCCGATGTCGCGGGCGATCCACACGGTGGGGGTGAGTTGGCGGTACTCGTGCAGGCTGATCCGGTATCCGTTGAAGTCGGCGGCGAAGTCGGCCGCGTACACCGGTCGGCCGTCGACTCGCGATACACCGCGCGTCACCGCGGCGCCCGCGTCGAGTCCCCAAGCGTAGTTCTTGTAAACCCACGGCTGTCCGCCGCGTCGGGTGAACGTCAATGCGTCGCCGAGCACACTCTGTGCACGGGTCAACGCCTTCGCGCTGTCGTAGGGCAGCGCGTCACCGCTGATCTGAAAGACCGGTAGCAGTGACAGCGTCTTCGTACCCGTCGGCATCAAGCCGAGCGGTGCGTCGGCGAAGAGCCCGAGGATCTCGCCGGTGCTGCAGTCGCTCATCAGCGATGCCACGGTGCGGGTCGCATCGGTCTGGTCGATCACACAGCGTTTGGCCGGGGCCGCGCCGGCCGGTGCGGGGGACGCCGCGATGGTCACGCCGACGGCGGCAGCGGTGGCGATCAGAGTGATTCCGGTCCTGGTGATTCGTCGCACGAGGCCCATCAAACAGCACCCAAAACGGGCAAGCAATCCGTGATCGCGGGCATTGTCGGCAAGATGATTACTTTGGTCCCTAGTTGAAAGCCGCTCCGATGCGCTTACCTGGGAATTGAGTCAGTTTTCTCAGGTGTGACCGCGGTGACCGGCATCACGCGCATGGAGTAGAGGTGGGTTCTCGTGGCGCTGCGAGTGCAGACGGGGAAGGCGGTGTCGCCGGCGAATCGTCATTCGACGATTCGCGGTGATCTCGCCGTGCTTCTCCTCGCGATTCTCGCCGTCGCGGGGGTCCTCGTGCACAACCGGGTCGACACGCCGGACGAGCCCCTGTTGAGTCCGATGAACGTGGCACTGACGGCCGTCTATCTGGTCCTGGCGATCCTCGGATTCATGCGAATCACGAGACCCGCGGCGAGCTGGATGCTGATGATCTGGGCGTGGATCATGGTCGTCGCGTCGTTGATCAGTCTGATGCCCCAGGCCACGTGGGCGGGGTCGCCTACCAACGTCGACGTCCACTACGGCTCGCACGTCCTGTTCGGCGCCTGCCAGATCCCGTTGATCATCATCCTGATCCGTCGTCTCAACGGCGACGTCTGTCGTTGGACCGCCCCCCGCTGATCTCGGTTCCACGTTTGCACCGTCAGAATCCTGCCCTTGCATCCTCGGTACTAAGCGTTACTATGTACTAGTACTAAGTGTTAGTGAGTACTGAGGAGGTGTGCATGGGAAAGCAGATGACCGAGATGCTCAAGGGCGTCCTGGAGGGTGTGGTTCTGGCGGTGCTCGCGTTGCGGCCCGCGCACGGTTACGACATCACCGCCTGGCTGCGCGACGAAGGCTTCTCCGACATCGCCGAGGGGACCGTGTACGCGCTGCTGGTCCGGATCGAGAAGCGGGGCCTGGTGGACGTCGAGAAGGTGCCGTCGGAGAAAGGGCCGCCGCGCAAGGTGTACACGCTCAACGCGGCAGGCCGCTCGCACCTGGACGACTTCTGGCGGACCTGGGAATTCCTGAACGGGCGCCTGGCCCGACTCCACGATCTCGACCGCAATCGAAAGGCGGATGCGTAGACATGTTCGTGACCAAGATGCTCGATGACAAACGGCGCTATCGCGAGTTCAAAGCGCATAAGAAGGCGCTCCCGCGCGACTACGAGATCGCCGTCGACGCCATCGAGCGATACATGATGTACTTCGGCTCCGGCACCGCCGACGCGGTACTGGACATGCTCGCCGACCTGATCGAGGTGTTCGAGCAGGGCGTCGCTGACGGGACGCCGATCCGGACCCTCGTCGGCGACGACCCCGTCGACTTCGCCGAGACGTTACTGCAGAACTACCCGGAGGCGCAGTGGATCGGCAAGGAGCGGAGGCGACTGGCCGACGCGATCGTCGAGGCCGAGGCGGTCGGGGACCCGGAGAACGGGGCTCCGTCATGAGCGCGGCCGTGCTCGCGCCGGCGATCAGCGTGCGCGACTTGACCAAGACCTATCGCGACACGCCGGTGCTGCGAGGGGTGGGCTTCGACGTGGCGAAGGGCAGCGTGTACGCGCTCCTCGGTTCGAACGGCGCAGGCAAGACCACGACGGTGCGGATCCTCAGCACGCTGATGCGTGCCGATGCGGGGACGGTGTCGGTCGACGGACACGACGTCGACGACTCGCCGGATGAGGTCCGGGAGTCGATCAGTCTCACCGGGCAGTTCGCCGCCGTCGACGAGATCCTGACCGGCCGGGAGAATCTGATCCTCATCGCCCGGCTCCGTCATCAGCGTGATGGGAAGACCATCGCCGCGGATCTGCTGGCGCGTTTCGGCCTGGCCGACGCGGCCGATCGTCGGGTCGGAACATACTCCGGCGGCATGCGGCGCAGGCTCGACATCGCGATGAGTCTCATCGGCGACCCGCCCGTCGTCTTCCTCGACGAACCGACGACCGGGCTCGACCCACAGGGACGCAACGAGGTCTGGGATACGGTTCGCGCTCTGGCGGCCGATGGAACCACCGTTCTGCTGACCACCCAGTACCTCGAGGAGGCCGAACAACTCGCCGACCGGATCGGGATCCTCCACGAGGGACGCATCATCGTCGAAGGGACCCTGTCGGAACTCAAGGCACTGCTCCCACCGGCGAAGGTGGAGTACCTCGAGAAGCAGCCGACGCTTGAAGAGGTCTTCCTCGCGATCGTCGGTGCCGGCTCGTCCGGGGAGGAGACGCGATGACCACACACGCCGTCGGTGACACCGTCGTCCTGTGCGGACGGTCGATGCGACACTTCACCCGCAGCCTCGACACGATCATCACGGTCTCGTTGACACCGATCGCCCTGATGCTGTTGTTCGTCTACGTCTTCGGCGGGGCGATCTCACCCGGCGGATCGTACGTCGACTACCTGCTCCCCGGAATCGTGCTCATCACCATCGCCACGGGGACGTCGTACACCGCGTTCCGGCTCTTCTCCGACCTGCAGAGCGGGCTCTTCGAGCGGTTCCAGTCGATGCCGATCGCCCCGTCGAGCGTGCTGTGGGCCCAAGTGCTGACTTCGCTGCTGTCGTCGTTCGTCTCGGTGGCGATCGTCGTGCTGGTCGGCGTGGCGATGGGATTCCGGACCGAGGCGAACCTGTGGCAATGGCTCGCCGTGCTCGGCCTGCTGCTCGCGTTCGCGCTGCCGCTGACCTGGCTCGCGGTGATCGCCGGACTCTCGGCGAAGACGATCGACGGTGCCAGTGCGTTCTCGTACCCGCTGATCTTCCTGCCGTTCATCAGCTCGGCGTTCGTGCCGACGGCAGGTATGCCTGCGGGAGTCCGGGCCTTCGCGGAGCACCAGCCGGTCACGTCGATCGTCGATTCGATCCGATCGTTGTGGGCAGGCGAGACGCCCGGTTCGAGCGTGTGGATCGCCCTCGCGTGGTGCGCGGCCCTGCTCGTTGTGACGTACTCCGTCGCGATGGTCCTGTATCGACGCCGCATCCGGTGAGCGCTCTGGTCGTCACCGCCGTCGGGAGGTGGCGACCACGCCGGCGCTCGCCGCGACGACGAGCGCGATCGCACCGAGTTGCCGCGCGTCGAGCGATTGACCCAGCACCACGAACCCGGCGAAGGCCGCGACCGCGGGCCCCAGACTCGACAAGACCCCGAAGACCCGGGTCGAGATCCGTTTGAGCGCAGTGAACTCGAGAGCGTACGGAATCACCGACGTCAGCACGGCGACACCGGCGAAGGCCGCGAGCAGGGCCGGGTCGCCGCTGACGGCGGGCGCCGCCTGAAACAGGCCGACCGGCACGATCACGACCGCCGCGACGACCATCGCCGCCGACAGTCCGTCCACACCGTGGACCCGGGCACCCAGCCGCGCCGACGCGAGGATGTACAGCGCCCAGCATGCCGCCGCGGTCGCGGCGAGCAGCGCACCCACGATGTCGATCGCGCCGCCGGCGTGTACCCCGAGGAGCGCGATGCCGGTCGCGGCGAGCAGGACCCACGCTCCGTCGACCGGCCTGCGGCTGCCTGCGGCGGCGACCGCGAGTGGCCCCATCAACTCGATGGTCACGGCGACGCCGAGCGGGATCCGGTCGATCGCGAGGTAGATGAACAAGTTCATCCCGCCGAGGCCGAGGCCGAGCAGGAGTGCGCCGAGCCAGGTCCGCCGCGACCATCCTGCGACGCGGGGACGGACGAGGAGGGCGAGGATCAGCGCGCCGCAGCCGAGCCGGAGCGCGGCCGCGCCGAACGGGCCGACACGGTCGAACAACGAACCGACGATCGCATTCCCGAACTGGACGCTGAAGATCGCAGTGATCACCAGCGCGGTCGCCGGAACGCGATCGAGCGGATTGGCGCGGGGCTCCACGGTGGGGACTCTATCCGGATCGGGTAGCGGCTAGGCTGGCGACCGTGGGACGGATTACCGCGCGATGGCCGGTGACGAGGCGCAGGCTCGGCAGCGAGCCGGATCGCCGACCCGATCTGCTGGCCGTCGAGGAGCCGTTGGAGATCCGATTGTCCGGCAAGCCGCTCACGGTCACCATGCGGACGCCCGGTCACGACGTCGAGCTCGCATCCGGATTCCTGGTCTCGGAGGGCGTCGTCACGCGGGCGGAACACGTGGTGGCGGCGATCCACTGCGGAGGTCCGGGGACCGGCGGCGAGCAGAACTCGTACAACGTCCTCGACGTGGCGTTGGGCGAAGGCGCGGCCGCCGTCGTGACGCAGGCCGAGCGGAACTACTACACGACGAGTGCGTGCGGGGTGTGCGGCAAGACCAGCATCGACGCGATCGAGACGTCGTCGTCGTTCGACGTCGCGGGCGACGACGTGGTGGTCGCCGCCGAACTCCTGGTCACGCTGCCTGATCGTCTCCGAACGGGGCAGCGGGTGTTCGACACCACCGGCGGCCTGCACGCGGCCGCGCTGTTCGACGCGGCGACCGGGGAGCTGCTGGTGCTCCGCGAGGACATCGGCAGGCACAACGCCGTCGACAAGGTGATCGGCTGGGCCGCGATGCACGACCGTCTGCCGCTGCGCGGGACGGTCCTGCAGGTGTCCGGTCGCGCCGGCTTCGAGATCGTTCAGAAGGCGGTGATGGCAGGCATCCCGACACTCGCCGCGGTCTCGGCGCCGTCGTCGCTCGCGGCCGAGCTCGCTGCGCGGTCCGGCCTCACCCTCATCGGCTTCCTGCGCGGTGAGTCGATGAACATCTACACGCGGGCCGATCGGGTGCGGTAGCGACGCTAGATGGGGTCGGTCAGGCGCCGCAGGAAGGTCGCGGTTCGTTCGTGGCGGGGTGCCCCGATGACCTGGTCGGGCGCTCCGTGCTCGACGATCACGCCGCCGTCCACGAACAGGACCTGATCGGACACCTGCCGGGCGAACGTGATCTCGTGCGTCACGACGACCATCGTCCAGCCCTGGTCGGCGAGATCCCGGATCACGCGCAGCACCTCGCCGACCAGCTCCGGATCGAGGGCGGAGGTGGGCTCGTCGAGCAGCAGCACCCGCGGGTTGAGCGCGACGGCACGGACGATGCCGACGCGCTGCTGTTGGCCCCCGGACAGCTGACCGGGATAGTCGTCGGCGCGGCCGAGGAGGCCGACGCTGTCGAGCAGCCGGCGGGCGTCGTCCGTGGCCTCGGCGACCGGGCGCTTCTGCACCACGACTGGACCCTCGATGATGTTCTGGAGCACGGTCTTGTGCGGAAACAGGTTGTGGTTCTGAAACACGAATCCGCTCTGGGCTCGGTACCGGGTGAGGTCGGCCTTCGAATAGACGCCGCCGAAGTCGATCGTCGCGTCGGCGACCGTCACCACGCCCGCATCGGGGACGTCGAGCGCGTTCAGGGATCGCAGCAGCGTGGTCTTGCCCGAGCCGGACGGTCCGATCACCGCGGTGGCCGAGCCGGCGTCGACCTGGAAGTCGATCCCGCGCAGGACATGATTGTCGCCGAACGACTTGGTCAGCCCGTCGACGCGGATCAGCTCGGTCATGTGACGATGAACCTTCCCAGTCGTGTTTCGAGTGCACCCTGCAGCAGTGACAATGCCAGACACACGATCCAGTAGTAGACCGCCGCCGTCATGTAGAGGGCGAAGAACTCGAAGGTCGGTGCGGCGGCGATCTGCGCCACGCGAAGGAGCTCGGTGACCAGGATCGTGGAGGCGAGCGAGGTGTCCTTCACCAAGGAGATCAGGGTGTTCGACAGCCCGGGGACGGCGATCCGCGCGGCCTGCGGGAGGATGATCCGGCGCATCGTGGTGGCATAGCTCATCCCGATGGTCTGCGCGGCCTCGCTCTGGCCCTTCGGCACCGACATGATCGCACTGCGGATGATCTCGGCGGCGTACCCGCCGACATTCAGGGAGAAGGCGATGGCGGCCGCGGGGAGCGGCGGGACCTTGAATCCGAGCTCGGGCAGCGCGTAGAAGATGATGAACAGCTGCACAAGCAGCGGAGTGCCACGGATGATCGAGATGTACGCGCGCGCGATCCAGGCCAGGACGCGGTTGTCGGCCATCCGGGCCAGCGCCACCAGCAACGCGATCACGAGCCCGATCGCGAAGCTCACGGCCGCGAGCGGAATCGTCGTGGTGATGGTGGCCTTGGCCATCGGCCACAGATTGCGTGCGACCAACTGCCAGGTGTTCTGTTGCTGCGGCTCACCGGGCGAACTGCCGCTGGCGTCGGCCTTGAGGTACTTCTGCGAGATCGCGGTGAGCGTCCCGTCGTTCCGCAGCTTCTCGAGGGCGTCGTTGATCTTCGGGATCAGCGGACTGCCCTTGTTCGCGGCGAACGCCTGCTCGCTGGTCTGTCCGGTCTTAGCTGCGATCTTGACCGATGTGTCGCCGGTCTCGGCGAGGTAGGCGTACACCGCGATGCTGTCGTTGACGGTGGCGTCGACCCGTCCTTGGCGGAGCAGCGTGATGGCCTGAGTGAAGCCCTCGACCGTCTGCACATCGGCACCCGCGTCCTTCGCGACCTGGGTCCAATTGCTCGTCGCGGTCTGGGCGACCGTCCGGCCCCCGAGGTCGTCGACGGAGCGGATGGAATCGTCGTCGGATCGCGTCACGACCACCCCCTCGCCGATCGCGTACGGGGTGGACAGCGCGTACTTGGCCTGGCGCTCGGGCGTGACGGTCACCTGGTTCGCGACGACGTCGAAACGGTCCGCACCGAGTGCGGCGAACAGGGAATCCCACGGCGCTTCGACGAACTCGGCTCGCATGCCCATCTGCTTCGCGACCGCGTTCGCCACGTCGACGTCGTAGCCGGACAGCTGCCCGGTGGCGGGATCATGGAAGCTGAACGGCGCGTACGTCCCCTCGGTGCCGACGCGCAGCACTCCGCCGCCGTTGTCGCCGAAGCGGTCGTCGGAACCGCCGCACGCCGATAGCAGCCCGGCGACGGCGAACAGCACGGCCAGCAGGGGCGCGAGCGCTCGCATCCGGGGACTCATAGTGCGAGTAAACCCCGTCGGCGGCCCGGGCGTCATTCTTTGGGCCGTCGGGTTCGGCGCGTCGCGCGGTTCAGAAGGATTCGGGCACCAGCCCGGCGATCCGGAGGTGATCGTGGAGGCCCGCGGCCAGCGGTACGGACGCCAGGTCGGCCGCGGTCATCCACCGTGCGTCGTCGGCGTCGTCGCCGGGGCGGAGGTCACCTCCGACGATCGTCGCGGCGAAGTCGTGGATCTCGTAGCTGCGGTCGCCCGGGTAGTCGATGGTGGCGCACCACAGCTCCGCACCGATCTCGACGCGCAGACCGGTCTCCTCGAGAACCTCGCGGGCGGCGGCCTCGGCCGTCGTCTCACCGATTTCGACGTGGCCGCCCGGGACCGACCAGCACCCCCGCTCCGGATCGTGCCCGCGCTTGACCATCAGGATGCGACCGGCATCATCGACGATGACGGCGCCGGCGGCCAGAACTGGTTTCACCCTCTCTACGGTAGGACGTCGATCTCGGCGTCGTGACCGCGGTGGCCGCCCCGGCGAACTACTGTCGGCGGAGTGACGGAACGTCGAGCGGAACCGATGAGGCTCGCCGCGATCGTGGCGACGGCGACGGACGTCGCGTCGACCCGATCCCGGACGGCGAAGAAGCGTCGCCTCGCCGAACTGCTCGCCGCCGTGGCACCGAGCGAGACTCGCGCGGTAGTCGGACTGCTGCTCGGCAGGCCGATCCAGGGCCGGATCGGAGTCGGGTGGCGGACGGCGCACGCCGTGCGTACCCAGCCGGCGGCGGATTCGACATTGACGGTCAGCGACGTGGACCGGGCGTTCACGGAGGTCGCCGCTGCGGCGGGTCGCGGCGCCGCGCAGGCCCGCGCGGCGACGCTGGAGTCGTTGATGCGCCGGGCGACGGTCGATGAGCAGGACTACCTGATCCGCGTCCTCACGGCCGAGATGCGCACCGGCGCGCTCGAAGGCGTTCTCACGGACGCGGCCGCCGACGCGGCGGGCGTACCGCCGTCGGAGGTACGCCGCGCAGCGATGCTCTCCGGTGATCTCGGGAGCACTGTGCGGGCCGCCTTGGCCGGCGAGGACCTCGGCGCCGTCGACCTGACGCCGGGCATTCCCGTCGCTCCGATGCTCGCGGGCACCGCCGGGTCCGCCGCGGAGGCCGTCGCGGGCATGGCGGACGCGTCGGTGGAGGTGAAGCTGGACGGCGCCAGGATCCAGGTGCACCGCGTGCGCGGCGAGGTCGCCGTCTACACGCGCAGTCTCGCCGACGTCACCGTCCGCGTGCCCGAGATCGTCGCGCTGGTGTCGGGGTTCTCCGGCGGCGATCTCGTCCTCGACGGTGAGACACTGGCGCTGGACGCCTCGGGAGCGGCGCGGCCCTTTCAGGAGACGATGAGCCGATTCGGTATGGGTGCGGGCGATGTCGCGCTCAGCGCATGGTTCTTCGACGCGCTGTACGCCGAGGGCCGGAGCCTGATCGACGAACCGCTCCGGCGACGTCGCGAGGTGCTGTCGCGGTTGGTCGGGGAGCGGCGGATTCGGGGAATCGAGGTCGCGGGCGGCGAGTCCGCGGCGCGGGCCGACGACTTCTTCCGCGCGGCGGTGGCCGGTGGCGACGAAGGCGTGGTGGTCAAGTCGCTCGACTCGCCGTACACGGCGGGACGTCGTGGGAGCCAGTGGATCAAGGTGAAGCCGGTCTACACCTACGACCTGGTGGTGCTGGCCGTGGAGCAGGGCTCAGGGCGTCGGCGGGGACTGCTGTCGAATCTGCATCTCGGCGCCCGTGACCCGGACGGGCGATACGGTCCGCCGGGCGGATTCGTGATGGTGGGCAAGACGTTCAAGGGGCTCACCGATGAGGTCCTGCGGTGGCAGACGGACTACTTCCCGACGATCGCCACCGGCGAGGCGGGGCATGTCCTGAACGTCCGGCCGGAGACCGTCGTCGAAGTCGCGATCGACGGTGTCCAGCGATCGTCGCGATACCCCGGCGGAGTCGCACTTCGGTTCGCGCGCGTCAAGCGGTACCGCACCGGCGTCGACGGCAAACCCGCCGTGGACGCCGATACGATCGACGTTCTGCAGTCGTTGCCGGGGGCTCGCTCGCGGGCGTGATCCGCGGTGATGGACGCGATCGACGGGAGTATCGGGTCGGCGACCGGTAAATGGGTTGCCGTGCCGATTCGTCGGATCTACCGTCTACTGCCATGAACGATCTCCGCGCCTCGCGTCCAGTCACGCGCTGATCCCGCGGCCGCTCGGCGGCCGCGACGGCATCGGCGCATCCGAAGCCGTTGGAGCCGTCATGTCTACCGATCCGTCCGCGTTCTCCGCACCTCCCGCTGTCGTGCTGTCGAATCTCTCGTTCACCTGGCCGAGCGGTGCCGAGTTGCTGACTCGTATCAACGTCGCGTTCACCGCGGGAAGCACCGGTCTGGTCGGTGCGAACGGGAGCGGGAAGTCCACCCTGCTGCGGCTGATCGCAGGCCGACTGACACCCACGTCGGGGTCGGTCAGCGTCCGCGGGACGGTGGCGTCTGCGCCGCAGGACCTGGGGCTGCGCAGCGCGGACACCGTCGGTGACCTGCTCGGCGTCCGGTCCCGAATCGATGCGGTGCGGGCTGTCGAGAACGGGTCGTGCGATCCGTCGTTGTTCGACCTGATCGCGGACGACTGGGACGTCGAAAGGCGTGCCGAGGGCGCGCTCGCGGAGGCCGGACTCGACGGGCTAGACGTCGACCGACCAGTCGGCACCGTCTCCGGGGGCGAGGCCGTGCGTGTCGGCCTCGCAGGGTTGCGCATGACGGACCATCGGATCACTCTGCTCGACGAGCCGACGAACAGCCTCGATCGGTACTCCAGGTCGGCAGTGTACGAGGCGATCCGGACATGGTCGGGGACGCTGATCGTGGTGAGCCACGACGTCCGGCTGCTCGACTCGATGGACAGGACCGCCGATCTGCACGACGGCACGCTGTCGACATTCGGCGGCGGGTGGAGCGACTACCGGGCACAGCTGGCAGACGGCCAGCACGCCGCCGAACGTGCCCTGCGGTCGGCGGAGGAGACACTCAAGGTGGAACGACGTCAGCGCGCGGTGGCCGAGGTCGCGTTGGCGCGCCGGCAGCGTTATGCGCGTACCGATTTCGACATCAAGCGGCGACCGAAAAGCATCATGCAGACGCGAAGGATGCAGGCTCAGGTGTCAGCGGGCAAGCTCCGCCGCCGCTTGGACTCACGGGTCGACGCGGCCCGAAGCGCGGTCGACGACAGGGCCGATTCCGTCCGCAGAGACGATCGGATCCGGGTCGACCTGCCGTCTCCCGGGGTGCCCGCGGGACGGCGCCTCGCCGAGTTCACCAGCTGCCGCGGAGAGACATTCGAACTCTGGGGTGCGGAGCGCGTCGGTGTGATCGGACCCAACGGAGTGGGGAAGACGACGCTGATCAGCATGCTCGCCGACGGGTCGCCGCACGGGCGCGCGATGCGGAGTACCGCGGTCATGGCGCGTGCGCACACTGATCGGATCGGCTGTGTCCCGCAGCTGCGAGACCTTCGCGCCGATGCGGAATCGGTGCTCGACGTGGTCAGCGCGACCTCGCCGAATGCGTCGCCGGATCGGATTCGGGCGCGGCTCGCACGTTTCCTGCTGCGTGGCGACGCCGTCCACCAGGCGGTCGGTTCCCTCTCCGGAGGAGAGCGGCTGCGCGTTCTGCTGGCGACGGTCCTGCTCTCCGACCCGCCCAACCAACTGCTGTTACTGGACGAGCCGACGAATGACCTCGACTCGTCCAGCGTCGACGCGCTCGTCGACGCACTGACCGGATACGGAGGCGGGCTGGTGGTGGCGACTCACGACGACGCCCTGCTCAAGCGACTGGCGGTCGGGACGGTCCTCGAACTGGACGGCGACGGGTTTCGAGTCCGGCGGGTGAGGGATTGACGAACGCGGATCGACCTCGGCCGAGCGAGTTCGTGTCACCCAGCGGATCCAGCGAACCGGACGGGGAAGACCACGGTGCGTTCGACGACCCGCTCCCGCTCCGCGGCCAGGCCTCGCCGGCGGGGATCGCCGAGGTAGGCGTCGAGAGCCACTTCGTCCGGAAGGCGGATGAACTGCGTCTCGTTGGGAGTTCCGTCGGTCCCCGGGCCGATCGCCCGGGCGAGGAGTTCGCCGTGGTGGTCGGGGAGGAGGGCGAGCACCTGGTCCTCGTACGCTGCCATGTCGTGTGCCAATTCGGCGCGAGCCCAGAGCAGACAGCACAATTCGATCGCCGCACGCCCCGGTGCGGACGGTGTCGGGGGGATGGGAAACTCGCCAGAGGCTCCCCGCGGAGTCGATGCCATGGTGACCTTCTCGATGTCGATCGCGCTGCTCGCCGGTTCCTCCAGCGTAGTGGAAATCGGACAGTGCGAGAACGGATTTGGCCTCCGCGGCCGATTCGGCACCGTAGTTCGCCGGGTTGGCGACCCGTCTGACGCTGTCACGACACGCGTTGCGCGGCAAAGTGTGTCGTCCATCCACGACGGGTCGATCCGCGGCCGGGTTGGCCATGGGGGACGTGGCGGCGGACGGATGTGGTAGGTCTGCGGGAAAGCTCATGCGGTCGTCGGGCAAGGAGTCGTGAACGTGAAGAAGTGGGCATTGCTCGCGGGAGCCATCGTGTCGGAGGTCGCCGGAACGATGCTGCTGCGCGCGTCGGTGGACCATGCTGGATGGTCGGTCGGCGTGGTGGCCGGGTACCTCGCGGCGTTCGGACTGTTGGGCATGACGCTGCGTGAGGGCTTGCCGGTCGGCGTCGCCTACGGCGTGTGGGGCGCGACCGGCGTCGCGCTGACGGCGGTGCTCGGTTCGATGGTCTTCGGGGAGACCCTCAGCCCGGTGGCGATGGTCGGCATCGCCGTCATCATCGTCGGAGTGCTCGTGGTGCAGACCGGCGGCGCGCGCTCGGGAGACGAGGAACGAGTCGAGGTCGGGAGATGAGCTATCTGTGGCTGGCGCTGGCCATCACAGCCGAACTGACCGGCACGTTGAGCATGCGTGCGAGCGACGGCTTCCGGAGGCGGTGCTGGCTGGTGCCGATGGGGCTCGGCTACATCGCGTCATTCGGCTTCCTGGCACTCGCATTGGCCGCGGGGATGCCGGTCGGCGCCGCGTACGCGGTGTGGTCGGCGGTCGGAATCGTCTTGGTGGCGTTGCTGGCCCGGGCGATCTGGCGCGACCCGCTGACCCTGCGCATGACGATGGGCTTCGCGATCATCACCCTCGGCGTCGTTCTCGTCGAGCTCGGGTGAGACCTCTCATCGGCGACGGAAGACCCGGCTGGACGCCACACCGGTGGCGATGAGTCGCCCGTCGTCGTCGGTGACCTTGATGTCGCTGAGGGTGGACGTGCGCGTCCGACTCACGACATCGGCGGTCGCGGTCAGGTCCCCGGTTCCCGGGAGCAGGTAGTGGACCGTCAGGTCCGTCGTCGCACCTCCGGTCGCATCGGCATCGGCATCGCTGAACCCGGAGGCGGAGGCCGCCGCGGCGACGGTGTCGATCAAGGTGGCGATGACGCCGCCGTGGAGGACTCCGGGGACGGTGGTGGCGTCTTCGGAGTAGGGGAGCGCGATCGTCACCGATTCGGGTTCGGCCGTCAGAAGCCGGAACCCGAGGGCCTTCGCCACGGGGGAGCCGAGGAGTGTTCCTTCGATCCAGTGCTGAGCGATCTCATGCATGATGTCGTCCTTCCGGTCGGGCGGCGTGATAGGCCGCGACTACGAGTGTCCGGCGGGCGGACCGGAAGGGCGATGACCCCGGAGGTCATGGTCGGGATGACCGCGCCGCATTGAGGACGGTCTCGCGGGTGGCGGCGTCGGCGGGATAGAAGCATTCGACCCGCAGTTCGTCGATCGTCACGTCGTGCGCCGATTCGACGCTGGTCAGGACGCTGAAGAAGCGCAGCTCGCCGTCGTCGACCCGCAGCCGCATCGGTACCACGACATCGGTCGGGTCCGGTGGATCGACGTCGTCGCCCGGGTAGGCGGCCACCTCGTCGGCGAGTGCGGCGAGCCGGGGATCGGCCAGTCGATCGGCGCGACGGCGAACCTGTCCGATCAGGTGTCTGCGCCACTGGCCGAGATTGATGATCTGCGACGCCACTCCGTCGGGGTGCAGGGCGAGCCGGACCGCGTTCATCGGCGGTTCGAGCAGGTGCGGCGCGCATCCGGCAAGCAGCGGATCGACGGCGGCGTTGTAGTCGACGACATCCCACCACCGATCCAGCAACAGGGCGGGAAACGGTGATTGGGCTTCGAGCAGGGCCTGCAGGGCGGAACTGACCGCGAACAACTCGGGCGACGAGAGGTCGGAGCACGAGTAGGCCGGAGCGAATCCGCCCGACAGCAGGAGTTGGTTCCGTTCGCGGAGAGGCACGTCGAGATGCCCGGCCAGCCGCTCGATCATGTCGCGCGTCGGCCTGGACCGGCCGTTCTCCACCCAGCTCAGGTGGCGCGTGGACACGCCCGCGCGATTCGACAGCTGGAGTTGGCTCAGTTGCCGGTGCTGTCGCCAGCGCCGTAGTTGCGGCCCGATGCCGGGTTCTGCGGTCACGCTCGTCATGCAGTCGACGCTAGCCGCCCTGGATCACGCAGACCATGACCTCCGAGGTCATGCTGCACCGACGTCATCCGGCGGCGATGGCTTTCGCGTCGGTGAGCACCGCTTCCAGCATCGGGGCGGTCAATCGGTGGGTGAACGTGTTCTGCTGGCTCACGTGAAAGCAGCCGAGGAGTGCGAGTGACCGACCGTCGGGATGCTCGATCTGCACGCGCACGCCATGACCGAAGGCCGGCCGCGGGCGCGGAACGGTCCAGCCGCCGTCTGCGAGCGACGACAGCAGCGCCTGCCAGCCGAAGCCGCCGAGCACGACCGCGGCCCGAAGGCTCGGGGCGAGCAGTTCGAGCTCGCGACCCAGGAACGGGGCACATCGTCGGCGCTCTTCGGGCGTCGGCTTGTTCGCGGGCGGAGCGCAGTGGACGGGTGAGGTGATCCGGGTGCCGAACAGCTCCAGTCCGTCGTCGGCCGAGACGGCGACGGACTGACTCGCCAGGCCGACAGCGTGCAACGCCGCGAACAGGAAGTCGCCGCTGCGGTCGCCGGTGAACATCCGTCCCGTTCGATTGGCGCCGTGCGCGGCCGGAGCCAGGCCCACGATGAGAATCCGGGCGTCGCCCGGTCCGAACCCGGGAACCGCACGGCCCCAGTACGTCTGGTCGCGGAACGCGGCGCGCTTGGTCGCTGCGACCTCCTCGCGCCAGGCGACGAGCCGCGGACAGGCGCGGCAGTCGGCGACGAGGTCGTCGAGCGCAGTCAACGACCGGATGCGTGCGGCGCGGTCGGGGGCGGATTCGGCTCGCCGGCTCATGACTGGTGACACTAGACCCGGCGGACCACACTTCGCGCGGTCGCCGGTCACCGAACCGCGTTCACGGCATAGTGAGACCATGCGCCGAACGCTCGCCGATGTCCTGCCCGCCGTCACCGAGGCGCTCGCCGGCCGCGGCGACAACGCTCTCGACCTGGCCCCTGCGAGGGACGTCGTCGTCCTGCTGATCGACGGGCTGGGCGCGCGGCTCATCGCGCGGCACAGCGAGATCGCGCCGACCCTGGCGGCTCATGTGCGGGCGACTCTGCGCGCGGGGTTTCCGGCGACCACCGCAACGAGCATCTCCAGCCTGGCCGTCGGTGCGCCGTGCGCGACGCACGGCATCATCGGATACAGTTTCGGGCTGCCCTCGGCGGACGGGCCGGAGAACTTCAACGCGCTGCGCTGGCGAACCGGCGGCGCGGCGGGAACGGATGCGCGGGAGACACACGCGCCCGAGTGGCTGCAGCCGACTCCGAGCGTTGTTCAGGAGCTGGCGGAACGCGGAGTCGAGATCCACTACGTCGTACCGGCCTACCAGGTGGAATCCGGACTGACCAGGGCGGCGTTCCGCACGCCCGGACTCCTGCATCCGGCCGAGAGCCTGGCCGCGGTGCGCGACGGCATCCTGGAAGTGGCCCGCCATCCCGACGCGGGACGTCGTTTCGCGTATGCCTACCACCCCGACCTCGACATGCACGGTCACATCTCCGGACCGGAGTCGGCGGAATGGCTCGCCGAGCTCGGCGCGATCGATGCCATGGTCGCGGATCTGCTCAGCGATCTCCCGTCGAGCTGCACGCTGCTGATCACCGGTGATCACGGGATGATCTGCGCCGGAGACGTCATCGACCTCGAAGCCGACCCGGACCTGTCACGCGACGTGGAGCTGATCTCCGGCGAGGCCCGCGTTCGCCACGTCTATGCGCGGAGTCCGGGGTCCGCGGCGGTCGTCCAGGACAGGTGGACCGCGGTGCTCGGTGACCACGCGCTCGTCGTGAGTCGCGAACAGGCGCTCGATGAGCACTGGTTCGGTGCGACGCCGCCGACCGAGACGATCGCGGCCCGCATCGGTGACGTGGTCGCGGTCGCACGCGGGACCGCGGTGCTGACCTGTCCGACCGCCGAGCCGCTGGAATCGACGATGGTCGGTCATCACGGGGCGCTGACCGACGACGAGCAGCTGGTTCCGCTGATAGTGAGCGGCGGAGCCGCTGGTTGAGCCGATTCGCGAGGCCGAAGGCCGAGAATCGGTCGAAACCGTGGTGAGATTGCAGCGAAAAACGGGCCGCGATCTGGAGTCTCAGCCCGGGTGACTGGGGTTTCGACTCGCTCCGCTCGCTCAACCAACGGTGGTGGGCTGCCCAATCTCCGCTTCCCCTTTCATCATAACCGGTGGTCGGGGCCTTGCGGCAAGGCCCCGGGCAGCGTGCACAATGGGCGCTCCGTCGCATCGAACCGAACTGGAGTCCCATTTGCCGAACCCTGTATTCGACCTGCCCGACCGCCTCGCCGACAAGACCGATCCCGGGCTGATCGCCGCCGATGCCGAGCACCTGGCCCGGGTCGCCGACCGGGTGGCCGGACAGATCACCGATCTGCGCGCCCAGCTCGACGCGGCGCGGAGATCCACGGACGTCCGCGTGGGAGCGGGACTGGAGCGCGACCAGGAGATCCGCCGGTTGGGTGCCCGCATCCGGACGCTGTCGCGGTTCGGTGCCGACGTCTGTCTGGGGCGGGTCGTCGGGGCGGACGGATCGACGACCTATGTCGGTCGGCTCGGTGTCTCTGACGAGGACGGCGCCCCGCTGCTGATCGACTGGCGTACTCCGGAGGCGGCACCGTTCTTCGCGGCGACGCTGGCCGAGCCGATGGGTCTGGTCAGTCGACGGCACTATCGCTGGTCGCGCGAGAGGATCGTCGACTTCTGGGACGAGCTGTTCGGGCCGGCCGCCGACGAGCCGACTGCTGCACTCGACAGCCAGTCTGCGTTCATCGCCGGTCTGGGCGCGAGCCGGTCGCCGAAGATGGCGTCGGTGCTGGGCACCATCGCGGCGGACCAGGATCTCGCCATCCGCGCCGATTCACACGGACCGCTGGTGGTGGACGGCGGCCCGGGGACGGGGAAGACCGTCGTCGCCCTGCATCGCGCCGCCTATCTGCTGTACGCCGATCCCCGGTTGAAGGGGAACCGCGGCGGGGTGCTGATCGTCGGCCCGCACCGGCCGTACCTGTCGTACATCAGCGACGTCCTGCCGAGCCTGGGCGAAGAGGGGGTCGCGACCTGTACGCTGACCGACCTCGTGCCGGCGGGTGAATCGGCGCTGCCCGAGTCCGATCCGGTTGTCGCGCAGCTGAAGTCGTCGTCGGCTCTGGTCGGTGCGGTGGACGCCGCGGTCGCCTTCTACGAAGAGCCGCCGACGGAGGGGTTCGAGATCGACACTCCGTGGGGCGAGCTGTGGGTGAGTCCCGCGGACTGGGCGGAGGCGTTCGCCGCCGTCGGCCCCGGCGCCGTGCACAACGAGGTGCGCGAAGACGTGCGGGACGCACTGCTCGAGATCCTGATCGCGAAAGCCGAACCGGAGGTTCCCGGCGCCCGGCTGCGCACCGCGCTGGAGGCGGACTCGGAGCTCGCCAGGGCACTGCGTCGGTCGTGGCCGATGATCGATCCGGCCGACCTGCTATCGGACCTGTGGGCGGTGCCCGCCTATCTGCGGCGCTGCGCACCGTGGCTCACGGCCGACGAGATGCGCGCACTGCGGTGTCCAGAGGGCTCGCGGCCCACCGTGTCCGACCTCCCGATCCTCGACGCCGCGCGGCGCAGGCTGGGAGATCCCGACGTGACGCGTCGGCGGCGCAGGCGCACCGCCGAACTGCGCGAACAGCGCCGGGTGCGAGACGACGTGGTCGATGAGCTGATGGCAGGCGACGACCGCGAGTCGCTGGTGTCGATGCTGCGCGCCGAGGACATCCAGGGGGTGATCGTCGACGAGTCCGGGGTGGACGACGGACCGGTCGATCCGCTCGCCGGACCGTTCGCGCATATCGTGGTCGACGAGGCGCAGGACCTCACCGACGCGCAGTGGCAGATGCTGCTCTCGCGGTGCCCGTCGCGCAGTTTCACGATCGTCGGCGACCGGGCGCAGTCGAGGGCCGGTTTCCGCGAGACCTGGGCCGAGCGGATGGAGCGAGTCGGACTCGGAACGCCCCGCCGGACCACTTTGAGAGTCAACTACCGGACTCCGGAGGAGGCGATGGCGGAAGCCGGTCCGGCGATCCGGGCGGCGCTGCCGGACGTCGAGGTCCCGGAGTCGATCCGGGCGAGCGGGCATCCGGTGATTCGCGCTGGAACGGCCGAGCTGGACCAGGTGCTGTCGGGGTGGCTCGCGTCGAACGCCGAGGGGACGGCATGCGTGATCGGCACCGAGGTTCGCCGAGGCGATGACCGGGTGCGGTTCCTGTCACCGGTCGAGGCGAAGGGCCTGGAGTTCGATCTGGTGGTCGTCGTGGATCCGGCGCAGTTCGGCGACGGGATCGGTGGAGCCGTCGACCGCTATGTCGCGATGACCCGGACCACGTCGCAGCTGGTGTTGCTGGCCGACTGATCGATCGGACGGATCAGCCGAGGTACCGGTGCGACCAGCCGACGGCGCGGACCTCGCCGACCGGCCCGGTGAGCGTGGTGATCGACTGGTACTTCGGCGTCGGCGGCTTGCCACGAGACTTGCGCGTCATCGGCACGACGAGTCCCTGCGGCGTGCCGTTTCGACTCCAGTCCTCGCTGACCAGGAACGACTCCGGAAGGCGGTCACCGAGGAAGACGTATCGCGCGGTGCCGCGCTTACCGTCGGCCGGACCGTGCAGGCGATGCATGATCATGGTCCGGCTATGAGCGCCGGGCTCGCGGATGAACTTCACCCGCTCGTACACGGGAGCGCCCATCGCGAACAGCGCGCCGTAGGGCGCACTCGCGACGTCGTGCGCGGTGATCGCCGGTGCGGCGGTCGCGGCGGGTGCGGTTACCGCCGTAGGCACGATCACCGCGGCCACGGTGGCGGACACCGCGAGGGTGAGGAGTCGCCGACTGCGCCGATCGGGGGCGATTCTGCTGAGACGAGAGGGATTCCGGCGGTCACTGGCTGTGCGCGGCGAACCTGTCATCGGTCAACCGTCTCAGCTGCGTAGCGGCAGGGCAAGGACCCGCCGCGTTCAGGTTTCGCTCGGCGTGTCGAGTTCGGCGAGCAGATCGACGGCCGCGCGGGCGTATTCACCGATCCACCGGTCATGGATCCGCTTGATCGGCAGGGGAGCGAGGCTCAGGTGTCGTTCACGGCCGACCTTCCGGCCGGTCACCAGCTCTGCCCGTTCCAGCACTCGCAGGTGTTGGAGGACGGTGGTGCGGTCGAGTTCGGGGAAGTGCTCGCAGACCTGACCCGTCGTGCGGGGCGCGACCTTCAACAGATCCAGGATCCGGCGGCGAGTGGCGGCGGCGAGGGCCTTGAAGACTAGGTCGTCGGCGTCGTCGCTCTTGTCTCTGCGGCCTGACATGTTGTAAATTTATCACATGAATGACACAGGCAAGATCGAAGACGCACCTCAGGCCGCCGAACTCGAGGACCTGTCCTTCACCGTGACCGGCATCGTCTCGCGGTCGCCCGACGAGGTCTACGAGGCCGTCGCCGACCCGGACCGGCTGTCGAAGTACTTCACGACCGGCGGCGCGAGGGGGCGCCTCGAGACCGGCGCGACCGTCTCCTGGGACTTCCACGACTTCCCCGGGGCGTTCGACGTTCGCGTAGTGGAGGCGGTCCCGCCGAAGCGGATCGTCATCGCCTGGGCGGGTGTCGAGACGGTGGACGTCGGCGGGACCACCACGACGTTCGAGTTCGAGCCTGTCGACGACGGGACCCGCACGCTGGTCACGATCACCGAGGCGGCCTGGCGGCTCACCGAGGACGGGGCGAAGAACGCCTTCGGCAACTGCATGGGCTGGACCGGCATGCTGGCCGCGATGAAGGTGTGGGTCGAGCACGGGATCAACCTGCGAGAAGGCTTCTATCGCTGACCGTCGTGCGGTCCGCGACGACGTCGTCGGACTCGGGCCGCTCGCAGCGAGCCCGGTCGCGTAGTAGTTTCGACGCGTGAGACAAGTCCGGGTCCCGAACCGCGCACGATCGGTCGCAGTGCTGGCCGCCGCGGCGTCCCTCGCCGCGGTCGTCGCCGTCTCGCCTGCGCCGGCCGCCGGGGCGCCGCAGACTGCTCGCGCGAACCTGTTCGGGGCGTCGCTCGCGCCAGGAACCGCCGGGCTGACGCCGCAGCTGGCGATCGCGTACACCGCCGCGTACCGGAGTGCCCGGTCGGCCGGGATTCCGATGTACATCAACTCCGGTAAGCGGTCCCGCGCCGAGCAGGCCGCGCTGTGGCGGCAGGGGATCGCCGAGTATGGCAGCGCCGCCGCGGCTCGCCGCTGGGTGCTGCCGCCGGACGAGTCGACACACGTCTCCGGACAGGCGGTCGACATCGGACCGCAGGCCGGTGCAGGCTGGTTGCAGGCGAACGGCATCCGGTGGGGACTGTGCCGGACTTTCGACAACGAGTGGTGGCACTTCGAACTGGCCGCGGTGCCCGGCACCAAGTGCCCACCGCGTCTGCCCGACGCCAGTCGACGCTGACCGGCCCGCGGCGCGGCCAACTCGCGATGGGGTCGTTTCCGGGCTACGAACTTCGTGCTCGATAGGTAAGGATGGATGCGTGTCGGAGAATCCGGATTCCGAGAATGCCGGCGTCGAGCCGCCCGTCGAAGACGAGCAGTCGGCGTCGTCCGCCGGTGGTGAGCGCGACGAGGTGACCGCACACGTCGACGGCGGCGATGTCGTCGACGTGGTGGAAGCCGTCGAATCGATGCAGGCGGCATTGGAAGCGGAGGTCGCACCGGCGGTCGACGCCGAGCCGACGTACATCTCGTACGAGGAATTCGGCCGGAGCTTCTTCGAGACCGCCGTCACCGAGGAGCGGATCGGCAGCGCCTTCACCGCGATCGCCGGCGAGGAGTTCGAGGTCGGGCCGATCGGGTCCGGACCGGCGGGCGTGGTCAAGGTGCACGCGAAGGTCCGAGTCGCCGAACCGGAGATCACCCGCGACGTCGGCCAGCTGATCACGTTCACCGTCAAGCTGCCGCTGCACATCGCGCTGAGCGTCGACCTCAAGGTCGACCGCATCCGCTACGACGTCGACGGACTGGTGACGCTGCCGTTGACCGTCCGCTGCGCGGCGCCGCTCCAACTGCGCATCGAGGTGGATCCGCCCCGGCCTCGAGACGTCTTCGTCGACGTCAATTCGCGGAACGTGCGCGGCGAGATCATCCGCAATCTGGCTCAGGTGGACGACGAGATCAGGCGGGTGATCGCGAGGTTCGTGGAGACCGAGATCGACAAGCCGGAGATCCGGAAGGCGCGCTTCATCGATGTCGACACGGAACTGGGCCGCGCGTTCGAAGGTCTCTGACGCGGCGACGGTGACATCCTGGGGACATGACTGACATCGACCCGGAGAGCGCCGAGACCTACGTCGCCGAGAACCAGCCGTACGAGCGCGACACCCGCTACATCGAGAGCCGGATCACGCGCGACGGTGCCGACGGCTACCCGATAGAGCCCGGTCGGTACCGCCTCGTCGTCTCGTACGCGTGCCCGTGGGCGAACCGGTCGATCATCGTGCGACGACTCCTCGGGCTCGAGAACGTGATCTCGATGGGGGTGTGCGGACCCACCCACGACAGGCGCTCATGGACCTTCGATCTGGATCCGGGTGGCGTGGACCCGGTCCTCGGCATCCCGCGACTGCAGGACGCGTATTTCAAGCGAGTCCCCGGGTACGAGAAGGGGATCACGGTTCCCGCGATCGTCGACGTGCCGACCGGCGCCGTCGTCACCAACGACTTCCCTCAGATCACCATCGACTTCGAGTTGGAGTGGACCGAGTTCCATCGCCCCGGTGCGCCGGACCTGTACCCGGAGGCGCTGCGTGCGGAGATCGACGAGGTGAACGCCGTCGTCTACCGCGACGTCAACAACGGCGTCTACCGCTGCGGATTCGCCGGGTCACAGGAGGCGTACGACGCCGCATACGACCAGTTGTTCGCCCGACTGGACTGGCTGACCGAGCGTCTTCGGGGCCGGCGCTACCTGGTCGGCGACACGATCACCGAAGCCGATGTGCGGCTGTTCACCACACTCGCGCGGTTCGACGCGGTCTACCACGGCCATTTCAAGTGCAATCGGCAGAAGCTGTCGGAGATGCCGGTCCTGTGGGCGTATGCGCGAGACCTCTTCCAGACACCGGGATTCGGCGACAGCACGAACTTCGATCACATCAAACGGCACTATTACGAGGTCCACCGCGATCTGAACCCGCTGGGCATCGTGCCGAAGGGGCCGGATCTCTCAAACTGGGCCGAACCGCATGGCCGGGAGTCGTTGGGCGGCAAGCCTTTCGGAGACGGCACACCGCCCGCCCCGCTCGGCTGAACGGAACGGGCGGCGTGAGGTCGAGGGCAGGTCAGGCGACGGACTGCTCGGCGGCGTGGGCCTTGCCTCGCGGAATCGCGAGCGTGATCGCGACGCCGACGAACGCGGCGATCGCGCCGATCAGGAAGCACCAGTGGAAGGCCGAATGCGTCGGCACCTCGTGGCCGCCGCCCAGGTCGATGGTCGACGCGGCCAGGACGACGGCCATGATGGCCGACGACAACGTGGTACCGACCGATCGCATCAGGCCGTTGAGGCCGACTGCGGCGCCGGCTTCGGTGATCGGCACCGAGCCCATGATGAGCGTCGGCATGGCCGCGTAGCCGATACCGACACCGGCGGAGGCGATCACCGAGGCCACGGCCAGCTGCCAGGGTGCATTCATCAGGAAGAACGCCGTCAGGTAGCCGATGCCGAGAACAGACGCGCCGATAGCGAGGGTCAGCTTCGGGCCGAGGCCGTTGATCAGCATGCCCGAGACCGGGGCGAACAGCATCATCATGATGCCGCCGGGTGCCATCCAGAGGCCGGTGTGCAGGATCGACTGCCCGAAGCCGCCCGCGCCCTCGGGCACCTCGAGCATCATCGGCACGACGATCGCCTGCGCCATCATGCCGAAACCGATCGCGACGGCGGCGAGATTGGTGAGCAGCACCGTCGGCTTGGCCGTGGTGCGGAGGTCGACGAGCGGATCGCTGTGGCGCAGTTCGAAGAACGACCACCCGATCAGCACGACGACGCCGACGACCAGGAACCCGAGCGTGGTGCCGGACGTCCAACCCCAGTCCTTGCCCTTCGAGATCGCGATGAGCACGCTGCACAGGCCGATCGCCAGACCGATCGAGCCGATCACGTCGAGACGTCCGCCCGCACTGTCCGCGATGTTCGGGACCACCACGATGACGAGCACGGTCACCAGCAGGGCGAGGCCGGCCGAGGCCCAGAAGAGGGCGCGCCAGTCCCAGGTCTGCGCGATCCACGCCGAGAGCGGCATGCCGACCGCGCCGCCGACGCCGAGCGTCGCGCTCATCGCAGCGACCGCCATGGAAGTCAGACGCGGGGGAGTCACCTCGCGCATCAGGCTGATGCCGACGGGGATGAAGCCCATCGCGAGGCCCTGCACGGTGCGGCCGACGAGCATCGGAAGAAGACTGTCGCCGATTGCGCAGATGAGGGAACCGATCACCAGCAGAATCGAACTGGCGAGGATGACTCGCTGCTTGCCGTACATGTCGCCGAGCCGGCCGGCGATCGGCATGGCGACGGCGGCGCCCAGCAGGGTGGCGGTGATGACCCACGACGCGTTGGAGATCGATGTGTGGAGGAGTTGCGGCAGCTCGGGCTGCACCGGAATGATCAGGGTCTGCATCAGCGACGCGACCAGGCCGCCGAAGCACAGGGTGATGACGATGCCGAGAGCGCCGCGGGGACTGAACGATTCGTCCGTCTGTGGTGCGGCGGTCGGAGCGCCGGACCCGGGCGAGGCGTCCGCGGTGTCGGAGGAGGAGGTCATTCTTGGGCCTTCGTTTCGGTGCTTTCGGGAACTATGAATAGCGTATGTAACATACATATGCATGATGCACATCCCAAATCGGGAGTGGTGTGACGGCGCGCGCCGGGATGGAGTGAGAACGGTGGGGCACGACGATTCGATCTGGCCGTCGGACGTTCATCGAGACGTTGTCGAGGAATTGCTCCGCATGCGTCGGGCGCGTGCCGAGATCGACCCGAAGGCGATCCTCGAGGCGTCGGCCTTTCACATCCTATGGCTGCTCTCGGACGGCAGGGCCCGCACGCTGCGCGAACTGAGCGAGGATCTCGATCTCGAGCAGTCGACGGTGAATCGTCAGGTGAACGCCGCGATCAAGCGCGGCTATCTCGAACGTTTCGAAGTCGCCGGACAGATCAGCCGGATGCATCGACCGACGGAGGCGGGCGTCGAAGCATTCGAGCACGATGGGAAGCGGCGCGCGGATCGGCTGAATCGCGTGTTCGCGGACCTCGCGCCCGGCGACCCCGCGATACTGCTGGTTCAGCTGCGGGCGTTCAACGACGCGTACGAACGCCAGGTCATCGACGCCGATTGATGCTGGATCGAGTCTGATCCGAAGATGTCCGGCTCTGGGCGGTCGCCCGTGCTCCGGCGATCGCGATGGCCACTGACGAGTCGATCAGGTCGGCGTCGAGCGGCTGATTCTCGAGCAGTGCGCGCATATACGCGGGAGCCGCGAGCGTCTCGATGGTGCGATCCGCGTCGACTCCGGGCGGTAGCTCACCGCGTTCGACGGCCCGGTCGATGAGGCGTGTCGCGTCGGCGAAGCGGGCGTCGAAGAACGCGGCTTTGGCGGACGAGGCCGGGCCGTCGTCGTTGAGGGCGGCGACGCCGCGGACCACACGCAGGATCTCGGGTCGGTTGAGGAGATCGACGATCTGCGAGAGCAGGGCGTGGAGGTCGCTGTCGAGCGCGCCGGTGTCGGGAAGCGGATTGTCCGCTTCGGTCAGCTTGAGCAGAGCGGCGGCGGCGAGGTGGTCGACGGTGGGCCAACGCCGGTACACGGTCGTCTCGGCGACTCCTGCGGCTTGCGCGACTCCGCGGACGGTGAGTCCGGGCAGTCCGTCGGTCAGCAGACAATCCAGTGCTGCGGCCGTGACCGCTTCGTGCGCTCGTAGGCCGTTTCGTGTCCGGGAGCCGAGCGGCCGCCGGTGCGGCGACGCGGGGTGGGTGATCCGGGCACCCCGTCATTCTGTCTGATCATCGGGACCCGCGGGTCGCGGGTGCGACGGCTTCCCTCAGGTCCTTGACGGAGTCCGCACCGTGCCATACGTTTCCTTAACGAAACTAGAAATAGCGTTAAGGTGTGAGATGAATACTCCAGAACTGCCGATCGTCGCGACCATCGCGGGACAGGTGTACTCGCGGGCAGATGTTCTCGCCTGGGAGGATGCGCGGATCGACGCGGCGGCGCGCAAGGTCGGGCTGCCCGTGCCGGAACCCGGCCCGGTCGCCCAGCGCCGGGAGGCGTGGTTGCAGAGCAAGCGGGGTCTCGGCGATGCCGAACTCCGGAGACGGCTGGCGCGGGACATCCGAGTCGCCGACGCGGTAGCGGAGCTGTCGGCGGCTGTGAGTAGACGCCGGCGGGTCTCCGTGACGGACCTGACCGTCCCCGGCGGATCAGCCGCAGGTTTCGTCGACTGGTTCAATGAGATCACGTCCTCGTCGAATCGAGATGAGATGGAACGTGCCTGCCCCGATCACTTCATCCTGCGAATGGCGGACGGGCGTCAGGAAGTGATCGAGACGAATGGCGGTGCTCCGCTCGCGGCGCTGTTCACGATCGACTACGACGACGTCTCGACGTTGGTGACCCCGATTGATCCGGCATTCGACGTGCGGGTGGACGGGGTCGCGCGTTCGGCGAAGGGTAAGGCCATTGGCGGAGTGCGGCATCAGTTCCGCGACACTCCAGACGGGGTCCATGCGCGACTGCTGGTCGAGTTTCCGTTGCCCATGCTTCCATCGATCGTCCGCGGACATCACTTCCATCTCGCGTGCGAGTTCTCGAACTGGTTCGAGGCGGCGATCGCCGCGGACGCCTGAACGCGTCCGCGACGACCGGGTGCGTCAGCTCCGGCCCGCGCCCGCCAGTGCAGCCGTGTCGGCGGCGGACTCGGAGACGCCCGTGCCCGCCGACCAGTCGTGGTCGTCACCGGCCCGCCACTCCACGATGGTCAGGAACAACCCACCGCCAGACGCCGTCAGTCGGCTACGGTGCCAGGTCAGCGGCTCGACCTGAACGGCGGCGGTGGTTTCGCTTCGCGGTGACATGTATCGGCGACTGAACAATCGCCATAGGGTCGCGGCGTCGATCTCCGAGCCCTCAGCGTCGGTGTGGCGCTGCACTTCGCGCGCAAAGTTGATCTGCAGTCGGCGCGGCAGGTCGATGCCGTACTCCTCGGCGAGCAGGTAGGCGATCCCGCCCTTGCCCGACTGGGAGTTGACCCTGATCACCTCGTCATAGGTGCGACCGAGGTCGGTGGGATCGATCGGCAGGTACGGGACCGCCCATGCGGCGTCGGCGACTGCGACGCCCGCATCGGCCGCCGCGTGGCGATGCTGTGCGAACCCCTTCGCGATCGCATCCTGGTGAGTGCCGCTGAACGCGGTATGGACCAGGTCTCCGGCGTACGGATGCCGAGGATGCAACTCGATCCGATTGACCTCCTCGACCACCCGTCGGATCTCGTCGATGTCGGAGAAGTCGATCATCGGGTCGACGCCCTGCGCGTGAAGATTCAGTGCGAGCGTCGCAATGTCGACGTTCCCGGTCCGTTCGCCGTTGCCGAAGAGGCAGCCCTCGACGCGCTGTGCTCCGGCGAGAACCGCCAGTTCGGCGCAGGCGACACCCGTGCCGCGGTCGTTGTGCGGGTGTACGGACAGGATCACCGACTCTCGGCGGTCGAGGTGGGTGTGCATGTACTCGATCTGGTCCGCGTAGACGTTGGGCGTCGCGACCTCGACCGTCGCGGGCAGATTCAATACGACCGGCCGATCGGGCGAGGCATCCCACAGCCGGGTCATCGCATTGCAGACCTCCAGCGCGAAGTCCGGTTCGGTGAGGTTGAAGACCTCCGGGGAGAACTCGAATCGGACATTGGGCAGGTCGCCTGCGAACTCGAGCATGTCGCGGCCGCCGCGGAGGATCAGGTCCAACAGGTCCGACCGGGACTGTGCCAGGACGACCTCGCGCCAGACCGGCGCGGTCGCGGTGTACAGGTGGACGACCACCGGGTTGGTGATGCCCCGAATCGACTCGATTGTGCGCTCGATCAGGTCGCGTCGGGCAGGCGTGAAGACGACCAGGGTCACATCGTCGGGGGCGAGGGCCGTCTCGGCGATGAGCCGCACGAATGCGAAGTCGGTCGCCGAGGCGGAGGGGTAGCCGATCTCGATCTCCTTGTACCCCATCGCAACCATCAACTCGAACATCCGCTGCTTGCGGTCGGGGTCCATAGGTTCGGGCAGTGCCTGATTTCCATCGCGGAGATCGACCGGAACCCACAGCGGCGCTTCGGTGAGCCGGTTGTCGGGCCAGCGCCGATAGGTCGCGCGGACATCGACTCGGCTGAACACGTCGCGGTATCGGTGGGACGGCATTTGCGATCGGCGTTGCCGATTCCACGCGGGTGCGTGGTCGGGGATCGGTCCGCGCGGAGTGTCGACGCCACCGAACGAACTGGTCGGCGTGGTGATCGAGAAGGCGGCTGGGGTCGGCATGGTGAATATCGCTTTCGCTGGGTGTCGAGGGTCCTTCACCGGCGTCAGCGACCCACAGAGAGTCGCCGGTGAAGTGGATCAGGACTCTCGGTGGCAGATAAGCCGAAGTGCGCGGTAGTTCGCCATGGGGCTAGACTATACACAAACCCATCAGACAAGTAGAGGAGTAGGGAATATGCCCGCACAGGTCCGCAGGACCCCGCTGGCCGACCAAGCTGCTGAACTCCTGCTCGAACGTATCCGCGCGGGCGAGTGGGAGCTGGGGCAGAAGCTGCCGGGGGAGAGCACTCTGGGGCCGCAGTTGGGCGTCGGACGGTCGACGCTGCGCGAGGCGATCAGGCAGTTGGCCGGGCGCGGCGTGCTGTCGTCGCGGCAGGGCGCGGGCGTGTTCGTCGCGGCACTGGACGCGCCCGAGCACTGGGACGACGTCCTCTGGAAGGCCGACATCACCGCGGTCCTCGAAGTGCGGACCGCGCTGGAGACCGAGGCGGCCGCGCTCGCTGCGCAGCGTCGGACACCCGCGCAGTTGCGTGCGATCCGCAGCGCGCTCGAGACGCGCCGCCGGACTCGGAGCGGGATCGACGAGCACGTCGCCGCCGACATCGACTTCCATCGCAGCGTGGTGGTGGCCGCGGGGAATCCGGTGCTCATCGAGATCTTCGACTCGATGACCCCGCGGGTGCGCGCCGCGATGGTCGAGATGTTGCGGATCCGTCGCGACTTCGGCGGCGATGCGGACCATCGGGCTCACGCCGATATCGTCGACGCCGTCGCGGAGAAGGACGGCGCTGCTGCTGCGGCCAGTGCACGGACGCATCTGGACGGACTCAAGGAGGCACTCGCATGACGGACCCGCAGGAGGTCTTGCGGCTCGACGCCGTGACTTTCCGCCGCAACGGCAGGCAGATTCTGCACGGCATCGACCTGACCGTGCGAGCGGGAGAGCACTGGGCTCTCCTCGGCCCCAATGGTGCGGGCAAGACGACGATCGTCGGATTCTGCGCGGCCCAGACGCACCCGACCTCCGGGACCGTCGACGTGCTGGGCAAGCGGCTCGGCCGGGTGGACACGGCGGAACTGCGCAAGCACATCGGTCACGTCAACCCCCGGCATCGTCTGCAGACGAGTCTCACGGTGACCGAGGTCGTGCTGACCGGAGTCACCGGAACCATCGACCTGCCGATGCGCTGGTCGCCGTCCGATGATCAACGAGCCCGGGCGGCGGCGCTCGTCGCTGACGTCGGGATGACCGCGCGCGCCGACTCCGATTGGCACACCCTCTCCCAAGGCGAGCGCGGTCGTGCGCTGATCGCGCGGGCGCTCATCGGTGACCCGGAACTGCTGCTGCTCGACGAGCCGACGACCGGACTCGACGTGGCCGCACGCGAGCAGTTGCTGGAGACGGTCGACTCGCTCGCGGTGTCGGCGCCGGAGGTGGCGTCCGTACTGGTCACGCATCATCTCGAAGAACTGCCGGAGTCGACGAGTCACGCCGTCGTGATCCGCGACGGTTCGGTGGTCGCCGCGGGAACGGCGGCCGACACGGTGACCTCCGAGGTCATCACGGCAGCGTTCGCCCATCCGATCGGCGTCGACTACGCCGACGGCCGGTGGAGCGCACGCGCCGTGCGGGTGCGTTGACCGCTCAGACCGTGAGCATCACTTTGATCGCCTCGCGCCGGTCCATCGCGCGGTAGCCCTCGGCGGCCTGCTCGAGGGGCAGCGACAGGTCGAACACCCGGCCCGGGTCGATCTCGCGTGCGGCGATCCGGCGCATCAGGTCGGGCAGGTACCGGCGGACGGGTGCCGGCCCGCCGTGCAGGTGAACGGCCGAGTAGAACAGCTTGTCGCCGGGGAGCTCCACACCGTGCGAGACGCCGACGAAGCCGACGTGCCCGCCGGGGCGGGTGGCGCGGACGGCCTGCATCATCGACTCCTGGGTTCCGACCGCCTCGACCACCGAGTGCGCGCCGAGTCCGCCGGTCAGCTCCTTGACGGCCGCGACGCCCTCCCTCCCGCGCTCGGCGACGATGTCGGTGGCGCCGAACGCGCGTGCCAGTTCCTGGCGGTCGGCGTGGCGGCTCATCGCGATGATGCGGTCGGCGCCCATCTCGCGCGCGGCGAGCACGCCGAGCAGACCCACCGCACCGTCACCGACGACGGCGACGGTCTTGCCCGGCCGAACTTCTGCGGCGTCGGCGGCGAACCATCCCGTTCCGAGGACGTCGGACGCGGCGAGGTACGAGGGAAGGAGGTCGGCCTCGGGCGGTGCGGGGGTTGCGACGAGGGTGCCGTCGGCCATCGGAATCCGCGCGTACTCGGCCTGGGTGCCGATGCCGCCCATCGGATGGACGTTGACGCATCGCGACTGGTATCCGGCCGCGCAGATCTCGCAGGTGTTGTCGGAGGCCATGAACGAGCCGACGACGAAGTCGCCGACCTTCACCGTCCGGACGTCCGGACCGACCTCCTCGACGTAGCCGACGTACTCGTGGCCCATCGGCGCCTCATCGACCTCGTTGGCTCCGCGATAGGGCCACAGGTCGGAACCGCAGATGCAGGTCGCGGCGAGGCGGATCACCGCGTCGGTCGGCTGTTCGATCCGCGGATCGGGACGATCGACGACGCTGACGTTTCCGGGCGAATGCATGATGACTGCGCGCATGCGTTCCACGGTAGTGCGCGGCGATCGACCGCGCAGCGGCCTCCTCCGTCCCCAGCGGAATACCAGGATGTCCGCGTACGTTGATTAACAACGGTCAAGTACTCAGGAGGGTCCGTGCAGTTGAGGCAGTCGTCGACGTTCGCCTCGCTCGCCGTACCGAACTTCCGCACGTACATCTCGGGGGCACTGGTCTCCAATGTCGGAACCTGGGTGCAGCGCGTCGCCCAGGACTGGCTGGTCCTTCAGCTCTCGGGCGGTTCGGCGATGGCGGTCGGCGTCACGACCGCCCTCCAGTTCGTCCCGGCGCTCGTCCTCTCGCCGTTCGGCGGAGTGCTGGCCGACCGGTTCGACAAGCGCAAGCTGCTGATGTTCACGCAGAGCTGGATGGCGCTGAGCGCCCTCGTCCTCGGTCTGCTGGCGGTGTCCGGCGTGGCGCAGACGTGGCACGTCTATGTGTTCGCCGTTGTCTTCGGCATCGGCACCGCGCTCGACGCACCCGCGCGCCAGGCGTTCGTCTCAGAGATGGTCGGCACCGAGCGCCTCACCAATGCGATCGGGCTCAACAGTTCGGCGTTCAACGCCGCGCGCCTCATCGGTCCCGGGGTCGCGGGACTCATCATCGCCGCGTTCGGCAGCGGATGGGCCATCCTGAGCAACGGCGTGAGTTACCTCGCCTTCCTGCTTGCCCTGCTCCTGCTCCGCGAGGACAAGCTCGTCCGGACTGAACGACTGTCGCGTGCGAAGGGACAGGTGCGCGAGGGAATCCGCTACGTCGCCGATCGAGCGGACCTGCTCATCGCGCTCGGCGTCGGGTTCGCGGTCGGCACGTTCGGCCTGAACTTCCAGATGACCAACGCGCTGATGGTGCGCAACGAGTTCCACCTCGACGCCCAGATGTACGGATTGCTGGGCACCGTCTCCGGCGCGGGGTCGCTCCTCGGTGCGTTGCTGGCCGCCAGACGGAAATCGTCCCCGGGGCTGCGGTTCGTGGTGATCGCTGCCCTGGCGTTCGCGGTCGTCAACGTGCTGTCGGGGATCGCTCCGACCCCGATCCTGTACGGCCTGGTCCTGCCCCTCGTCGGGCTGTCGGCGCTGTTGTCGTTGACGGCGACCAACATGTTCGTGCAGATGCACGTCGATCCGCAGGTGCGCGGCCGCGTGATGGCGCTCTACATGACGGTCTTGATGGGCGGCACGCCGATCGGCGCGCCGCTGCTCGGACTGCTCGCCGAGTGGTTCGGCCCGCGGGCGCCGCTGATCGGCGGCGGACTGATCCAGGTCGCGGTGATCGCCGCGGTACTCGCCCTGGTCGCGGCGCGCGTGCAACGCGGACGGTCGGAGGGCATCTCCGGCCTCGCTCCCGACAGTCGCCTCCGCATGTTCGCGGCCGTTCCGGCGGTCGCTCCCGACCCTGCACACGAGTGCTGACCTGAGGCGACGACGAAGGCCCTGACTCCGCGGAGTCAGGGCCTTCCCCGTTGTATCAAGGCCGCCGTTGTATGAGGGCGACTGTCGGATCAGGGCGTGACGATGGAGAAGTCGGGGTCACCCGGATCGATGACTGCGGCGAGTCGTTCCAGCACCGTCGTGTCACCGCTGAGTTCGATACCCGCCTCGGCGAGTCGGTCGGCGGAGAGAGCTCCGGTGGCGAGGACGGGAAGCGCCTGCTTGGTCGTCGTGATGGTCAACTCGGCCTCGCCGTTCTGCGGCGCAGCGCTGTAGGTGAGCGCGCCGTTGGACAGCCGGAGCCGGTAGCGGACGTCGGCGTCGGTCAGCACCACGTCGATGCTCAGCTTCAGGTCCCAGGCGTGCGGGCCGTCGATCTGGATAGCGACGGCGTCGAAGAGCATCTCCGGCGTGAGTGCGGAGATCACGTCCGGCGACGCAGAGACGGTCGGCGTGCCGAACTTGCCTTCGCGGAGCTCGGTGGCGCCGGACAGGTAGATGTTGCGCCACACGCCGTTCTCGCATCCGTAGCCGAGCTGCTCGAACGTGTCGGCGAGGAGCGTGCGGGCCCCGGCGTGGTCGGGTTCGGCGAATACGACGTGACTGAGGACTTCCGCCGCCCACCGCAGGTCGCCTTCGTCGAAGGCCGCCTGTGCATTGGCGACGGCCGCATCGGCGCCGCCTGCGAGCTTGACGTAGCGCTTGCCCTGCTCGACCGGCGGGTGCTGCCAGAGGTGCGCCGGATTGCCGTCGTACCAGCCCATGTAGCGCTGGTAGATCGCCTTGAGGTTGTGGCTGACCGATCCGTAGTAGCCGCGGGCGTGCCAGGCGTTCTCCAGCACGGGTGGGAGCTCGAGATGCTCGGCGATCTCGATTCCGGTCCAGCCCTGGTTGATCAGCCGGAGCGACTGGTCGTGCAGGTAGGCATAGAGGTCACGCTGTTCCGAGAGGAACTTCACCACGCGCTCGTTGCCCCACGTCGGCCAGTGGTGGGAGGCGAAGACGACCTCTGCCTCCCCGCCCCACAGGTCGATCGTCTCGGTCAGGTAGCCGGCCCACGCGTGCGGATCGCGGACGAGTGCACCGCGCAGGGTGAGCAGGTTGTGGAGGGTGTGAGTGGCGTCCTCGGCCGCGCACAGCGCCTTGTGGTCGGGGAAGTACACCAGGAACTCGGCAGGCGCCTCGGTGCCGGGGGCCATCTGGAAGACCATCCGGACTCCGTCGACGACTTCCTCCTGACCGGTGGCGGTGATGTCGAGCGTCGGCGCGATCAGGGTGATGTTGCCGGTGGCGACCGTCTGCGCCAGACCGGTGCCGATGGCGCCCTGCGGGCCGCGCGCGAGGGCGGCGCCGAACATGTATGCCGACCGGCGCGCCATGGCGGTGCCCGCGTAGACGTTCTCGGAGGCCGCGTGCTCGGTGAAGTGCTCGGGCGCGATGACCGGAACCCGGCCGGAGTCCACGTCCTCCTGGGTGGTGATGCCTCGAACGCCGCCGAAGTGGTCGACGTGTGGATGGGTGTACAGCACGCCGGTGACCGGTCGGTCACCGCGATGCTCGCGGTACAGTTCGAGCGCCGCCGCTGCGGTCTCCTCGGTCACCAGCGGGTCGAGGACCAGCACGCCGGTGTCGCCCTCGATGAAAGTGACGTTCGCCAGATCGAAGCCGCGGACCTGATAGATCCCCGGAACCACCTCGAAGAGGCCCTGGATCGCATTGAGCTGCGACTGCCGCCACAGGCTCGGATTCGCGGTATCGGGTGCCTCGCCCTGCAGGAAGTCGTAGGTGTCGTTGTCCCACACCACGGTTCCCTCGGCGTTCCGAATCGCATTGGGAACCCGCTTGCCGAGCAGGCCGCGATTGGCGTCCTCGAAGTCCTGGGTGTCGGAGAACGGCAGCCGCTCCCGCAATGCGGCGTTCTGCGCGATGATGGTGGGCGTTGCCTCGCGTGAATGAGATGTCATCTTTTCCCTTAGGTAGACCGCCAGTTCCGCTCCACCGTAAGCTCCGGCCGCCTGCCTCCGCCCCGAGGACTCACCGTCATCGGGTGAGGTCGCCCTCCCGCGCGCCGCGTCGGGTGCGGGCGGTCCGACATCGGCCGACCACACTTCGGTAGCCTGCATCCGGTGACCAACAGTGCGCCCCTCGAGTCCGTGAACGCCCGCATCGCCAAGGAGCTCGCCGTCGGCGAAGGTCAGGTGGCCGCCGCGGTGAAGCTGCTCGATGAAGGCTCGACCGTTCCGTTCATCGCGCGCTACCGCAAGGAGGTCACCGGCAGTCTCGACGACGCGCAGTTGCGCCTCCTCGACGAACGACTGCGTTATCTGCGTGAACTCGACGAGCGTCGGGCGGCGGTCCTCGCCTCCATCGAGGAGCAGGGCAAGCTGACCGATGCACTGCGTGCGTCGCTGCTGGCCGCCGACACCAAGGCACGTGTCGAGGACATCTACCTCCCGTACAAGCCGAAGCGACGGACCAAGGCGCAGATCGCTCGGGAGGCCGGCCTCGCGCCGCTCGCCGACGCGCTGCTCGCCGATCCGTCGCTGACTCCGGCCGACGCCGCCGCGGCCTACCTGTCCGACGACGTCGCCGATGCCGCGGCCGCACTCGAGGGCGCCCGGCACATCCTCATCGAGCGTGCGTCCGAGGACGCCGAACTGGTCGGTGCGGTCCGCGAGAAGTTCTGGGCCGACGGCACGATGCGCACCGAGGTACGGCCGGGGGCCGAGGCGAGTGCGGTGGCGCAGAAGTTCCGCGACTACTTCGACTTCAGCGAGCCGCTCGATGCGATGCCGTCGCACCGGGTGCTGGCGGTCCTGCGCGGCGAGAAGGAGGAGGCGCTGAGCCTCACCTTCGACGGTGGCGAGGACGAGGGCTACCAGGCGATGGTGGCCGCGACGCTCGGCGTCGATCTGTCGAATCCCGGCGCGGCCACCGAATGGCTGTCCGGAACCGTCCGGTGGGCATGGCGGACCAAGCTGATGATCACCGCGACGATCGACGCGCGAATGAAGCTGCGGAGCCGTGCCGAGGACGACGCCGTCGCCGTCTTCGCGACCAACCTCAAGGATCTCCTGCTGGCGGCACCGGCCGGAACTCGCGCGACGCTCGGACTGGACCCCGGATTCCGCACGGGCGTGAAGGTCGCCGTCGTCGACGCCACCGGCAAGGTGGTCGACCACTGCGCGATCTTCCCGCACAAGCCGCAGCAGCAGTGGGATCAGTCCAAGGCCACACTCGCCGCGCTGATCGCACGACACGGCGTTGAATTGGTCGCCATCGGCAACGGGACGGCCTCACGCGAGACCGATCAGCTGGCCGGTGAACTCCTCGCGGAGATCGCGAAATCCGGAGCGAAGGCCCCCGTCAAAGCCGTCGTGTCGGAAGCGGGCGCCTCGGTGTACTCGGCGTCCGAGTACGCCTCGCAGGAACTCCCGCAGCTGGACGTCTCCATCCGCGGCGCGGTGTCGATCGCGCGCCGTCTCCAGGATCCGCTGGCCGAGCTTGTGAAGATCGACCCGAAGTCGATCGGCGTCGGGCAGTACCAGCACGACGTCTCGGCGACCAACCTCGCCCGCAGTCTCGACGCGGTGGTCGAAGACGCGGTGAACGCGGTCGGCGTGGACCTCAACACCGCGTCGGCACCGCTGCTGTCCCGCGTCTCCGGTGTCACGCCGACGCTCGCCTCGGCGATCGTCGCGCATCGTGACCAGACCGGCGCCTTCCGGAGCCGCGCCGCGCTACTCGACGTGCCGCGACTCGGTCCCAAGGCGTTCGAACAGTGTGCCGGCTTCCTGCGGATCCGCGGGGGCGAGGATCCGCTCGACGCATCGGGTGTGCACCCGGAGTCGTACCCGGTGGTCCGCAAGATCCTCGACCGCAGCGGGCGCGAGCTCGTCGAACTCATCGGCGACAGCAAGACCCTCCGGACCTTGAAGGCCGCCGAGTTCGCCGACGAGCAGTTCGGTGTCCCCACGGTCACCGACATCCTCGCCGAGCTGGAGAAGCCGGGGCGCGACCCGCGCCCGGCGTTCACCACCGCGACGTTCGCGAGCGGCGTCGAGAAGGTCTCCGACCTCCAGCCCGGCATGGTGCTGGAAGGCGTCGTCACCAACGTGGCGGCGTTCGGCGCCTTCGTCGACGTCGGCGTGCACCAGGACGGCCTGGTCCACGTGTCGGCGATGGCCGACCGTTACGTCTCGGATCCGCACGAGGTGGTGCGGTCGGGACAGGTCGTCAAAGTCAAGGTGCTTGCGGTCGACGTGGACCGTCAGCGGATCGGCCTGTCGTTGCGACTGAACGACGAGGCCGACAGGGCGCGAACCGGCGGTGATCGACGCGGAGAGAACGGCCGCGGAGCGGGCGGCGGTCGTGGGAGCGGTGGTCGCGGCGGCAACGGTGGTCGTGGGGGCGGTCAGGGTAACGGACGCGGTCAGGCCAAGAGTGGCGGTCAGGCGAAGGGCAACGGGCACCGCGACGAACGGCCGGCAGGCGGTTCGATGGCTCAGGCGTTGCGTGACGCGGGATTCGGGCGCTGACGCACCGTCGCTGAGGCGGTCGCCGGCGGAAACTCACTTGGCCGGCCGGGCTGTCTGACCCTACTGTCGTGGCATGGCGGAGAGTCCGGTCAACGTCGAGGCGTCGGATGACGCCGCCGCCCGCCGGCGTCCGGCGAGCCGGCGGAACCGAACGTTCGCGGCGATCCTCGGCAACACCGCCGTCGCCAACCTGACGACGAGCTACCTGTTCTTCGCACTGACCTTCTGGATCTATCTCGAGACCAGAAACGTGATAGCGACGGGCGTCGTCGGCGGCGGATACATGCTCGCGATCGCGCTGTGCAGTATCGCCTTCGGCACGTTCGTCGATCGATTCCGGAAGCTCACCGTGATGCGGGCGTCCGCGGCGTTCACCACGGTCGCGTTCGCCGCCGCCGGGGCGGTGTACTTCGTCGCAGGCGACTCGATGCGGTCACTCACCTCGCCGTGGGTCTGGCTGTTCTCGGTGATCGTGCTCGCCGGCGCGGTGGTCGAGGTTCTCCGTGACGTCGCGCTGTCGACGACGGTGACGATCCTGATCGACTCCGACCGACGCGCGAACGCGAACGGTTACGTCGGCGCCGTCCAGGGACTCTCATTCGTGTTCACGAGCGTCTTCTCCGGACTGTCGGTGGGCTTCTTCGGCATGGGGCCCACGATCGTCTTCGCCGTCGCCCTGACCCTGATCGGATGGCTGCATCTGCTCACCATCCGGATGCCGGAGGAAGCGGTCGTCGCGGCGTCGGACGCAGCGGGTGCCTTCGACGTGCGCGGGGCGTGGCTCGCGACTCGTGCCGTGCCAGGCCTGCTCGCCTTGATCGTGTTCTCGATGTTCAACAACTTCGTCAGCGGCGTCCATATGGCGCTGCTCGATCCGTACGGACTCGAGCTGTTCTCGGTCCAGAGCTGGGGGCTCGTCTTCGCGTTCGGCGCGACCGGATTCATGCTCGGCGGAGCGCTCATCGGCAAGTTCGGACTCGGGTCGAACCCGATGCGCACGATGCTGCTGGGCGTCGTGGTGCTGGGGGCGATCAGCATGCTGTTCGCCATCCGTGAGTGGAGTTGGCTGCTGGTCGCGGGCGTCTGGCTGTTCATGCTCACGATGCCGGCGATCGAGGCCGCCGAACAGACGGTCATTCAGCGGGTGGTTCCGCTGCCGCAGCAGGGGCGCGTGTTCGGCTTCGCGGGGGCACTGGAAGCGTCGGCGGCACCCCTGACGTCGTTCGTGGTCGCTCCGCTGGCTGAGCAGTTCGTGATCCCGTATGCACGGTCGGCCGACGGCGCGGACCATTTGGCGCCGTGGCTGGGGGAGGGCGACGCCCGCGGCATCGCACTGATCTTCGTGGCCTCCGGCGCGGTGATGATCGCGGTGGCGGTCGCCGCCTTCGGCACTCCGGTGTATCGAAGGATGTCGGAGGCCTATCGGGCGGCGAAGTGACGCGGGCGTGGTCCGGATGCGCTGCGGTACCGCCGATGTCAGAGGTCGCCGATACAGTTCACGGTATGAGCATCAGCATTGGAATGATCACCGTCGACACGACCGATGCGGTTCGGCTCGGCAATTGGTGGGCGGACGTTCTCGGCGGCCGAATCGTGGCGGAGAACGATGGCTGGTTCGTGATCGTGTCCCTGGGCGAGGGCTCGCCCGCCCTCGTGTTCCAGAAGGTCGACGACCCGACGCCCGGCAAGAACCGGATTCACCTCGATCTGCAGACAGCAGACATGAAGGCGGAGGTAGCGAAGCTGACCGCGGCAGGGGCGACTCTCGTCGAAGAGCGCTCGATGGGTGACGGGCTGGTCTGGACGACCCTCGCCGATCCCGACGGCAACGAGTTCTGCGTCGCGACCCACTGATTCACCGAGCGCCGGTCACAGGTCACCGAGCGCCGGTCACAGGTCGTCGGTGTTGACCATCCGCCGTCGGACCGAGAGCAGTTCCACCTCGGGACGAGCGGCCCCGAAGCGTTCGACGGTGTCGAGAACCTCGGTGGCGTGTGCGGCGTCGCCGCTGACCATGGCGACGCCGATCATCGTCCGCCGATGAACGTCGCGATGGTCCACCTCGGCGACCGTGACGTCGTAACGGCGCCGGATCTCGGCGACGAGGGGGCGGACGACGGATCGTTTGGCTTTCAGCGAATGAACATCGCCGAGCAGGAAGTCGAATTCGAGAGAAGCAATCCACATGGGATCGACGACATTACGCCGATTCCGGTTCAATGCAAGCGAAGTGCCCGGGGATACAGCCGGTTCGCAAGGGCTTGTTTCCGTGATCGGTTGGCCGCCGCCGCGTCCGCGGTGAATCCGCCCGCGGTCGGCGGGGCAGGCACGTCGGCGTCCCCTGACACGACCGTCCATGCCGACCCCGCTGCGATCAGCGAGCCGTGCTTGGCGCCGTAGTAGTCGGGCCGCGGGATCACTGCGACGCCCGAGTCGCCGGCTGACGCCGCCACCAGGTGCGGATGGAAACGCGTCGAGAGCCAGGTGCGACCTCCGCCGGTCGGGAGCCCCGACTCCCAGAGCTCCCGGAATGGGACGCGCCGCGCATCGCCGAGCCGACTTCCCAGCCGATCGGCGATCAGCAGGTCGAGTCCCGGATTGCACTCGACCACCGTCACGTCCGAACCGGGCACGCGCCATTCGTCGAGCGTCGCGCGAACGAACGCGGTCAGCGCATCGGGTCCGCGGCGCCCACGCCAGGCGAAGTCGGCCGTCAAGTCTCCTTGAATGCAGAGCATGAGCTCTCCGAACGAGTGCGTGCGGTCACCGGGCGCGGCCACCCGCGGCGAGAGCCACGCATCGTCGCCGGTCGACGTCGCACCGCTCAGCGGACCGATGAAGTCGGCACTGGGGCGGTCGCGCACGTCGAAGACGTCGAACTGCTCGGCGTCGGCGTGGAATCCGTCGAGGGCGCTCCCGGTGAATCCGGGGGTCAGTCCGGCACCGGTCGCGATCGCGCGAGCTCCGGTCGTACGGGCCACGGTCGCCACGATCGCCACCAGTGATCGATGCCGCGGCCAGAGATCCGTGAGGAAGCCGCCGCCGACGATGTGCACCGTGCGGGCGCGCAGCAACAGCTCCGCGCCGACGTCGGATCGGGCATCGGTGGCGAGGGTCTCGGCGAGCGCCGGTGAACGCAGGTCTGCGGGCGAGTTCGTCAGCCGCCAGACCGTGTCGACGAAGACGGCCCGTCGGTTGGCGCGCCTCAGAAGCAGCGCGGACTGACCCGGATGCGGACTGTCGACGACCACTCTCGTGAACGGCCGCCGCATGGCGAGATGGCGCAGCCACGCTTCGGTGATCAGCTCGTCGCCGAAGTTGGGGAAGCCGGCCGCCGTCACCAGATACACGACGTCTCGCGTCTCGGCGAGGAACCGAGACAGTGGGCGCGAGTCGAAGGGGGAGCGCAAAACCGGTGCTACACCTCCATTCTCGAAGCTGCGGTCGTGGGCGGTCGGTCAGACCTCGCGGTCCCCGAGCAGACTCGCGACGTGGTCCGGGACGAACTTCGAGAGGGACCGGGGCGGTCGGTGGTAGCTGCCCGATTCGATGGGCTTCTTCGGGAGTTTGACCTGGGGCCGTTCGATCTCCTCGAAGTCGATGGTCGAGAGCAGGTGGGAGATCATGTTCAGCCGGGCGTGGCGCTTGTGGTCGGACTCGACCACGAACCAGGGACTGTTGGAGGTGTCAGTGTGCACCATCATCTCATCTTTGGCGCGGGAGTAGTCCTCCCAGCGGTACACCGACTCCAGATCCATCGGGCTCAGCTTCCACTGGCGCACCGGGTCGTCACGGCGGGCGCGGAAACGACGGAGCTGCTCCTCGTTCGACACGGAGAACCAGTACTTGCGCAGCATGATCCCGTCGTCGATCAGCATCTGTTCGAAGATCGGTGTCTGCCGTAGGAATCGGGTGTGCTCCTCGGGCGTGCAGAAGCCCATCACCTTCTCGACACCCGCCCGGTTGTACCAGGACCTGTCGAACAGCACGATCTCGCCGGGAGCCGGCAGCTGCGCCACGTAGCGCTGGTAGTACCACTGCCCCTTCTCCCGGTCGGTGGGCGCGGGGAGTGCCGCGACACGGCAGATCCGTGGACTAAGGAACTGGGTGATGCGTTTGATCGCGCCGCCCTTGCCCGCCGCGTCGCGGCCTTCGAATATGACGACCACTCGGGCGCCGGTGGCTCGAACCCACTCCTGCAGGGACACCAGCTCGGTCTGCAGGCGGAACAGCTCGGACTCGTAGACATCCTTCGGCAGCTTCGGGGTGTGATCGCTCTTCTTGGCCATGCACGAAGTGTATGTGAGCCGCTGCACACGGGGGATGACGACGCGCCTGTCCCGATAAGGCAAAAAGCATGTCCCCTGGGGTTAAGAAACCCGTTTCGGAAGCCCTTACCGTGATCTGCACCTCATCAAATCTCCGCTGTCGCACACCTCACTCCCATTCGGTGGGCGGCAGCGGGCCACAGCCCGATCGTCCCCCCAGACACCTTGACCGAGGAGAGATCCATGACCCAGACGACGACCTCCGTCGAAGCGCCCGCCATGCGGGTCGACTCGGCGGATACTAGTGGCTCGATGCCTGCCTCCCCGCCGCCGCGCCGTCGAATCTACCCATGGGTGGTCGCGGCGCTCGCCTTCGGCCTGCTGCTGTCGGACTACATGTCCCGCCAGGTGCTCGCCGCGGTCTTCCCTCTTCTGAAGGCGGATTGGGGACTCACGGACTCGAAGCTCGCATCCCTGACCAGCATCGTCGCGCTGATGGTCGGACTGCTCACCTTCCCGCTGTCGGTCATCGCCGACCGCTGGGGTCGCGTCCGAAGCCTGGTGACGATGGCGGTGGTCTGGAGCGTGGCCACTCTGGCCTGCGCGATCGCAGCCAACTTCGAACAGATGCTCATCGCGCGATTCTTCGTCGGCGTCGGCGAAGCGGCGTACGGCAGCGTGGGCATCGCGGTGGTCTTGAGCGTCTTCTCACCGCGCCTGCATTCGTCTCTCAGCGGTGCGTTCATGGCCGGCGGTTCGTTCGGTTCGGTGGTCGGTGTCTCACTAGGCGCGGTGATCGCGGTCAACCTCGGATGGCGCTGGTCGTTCACCGCGATGGCGGTCCTCGGTCTGATCCTCGCCGCACTGTTCCGCGCCGTCGTCACCGAGTCGCGACTCAAGCGCTACGCCGTGCACGACGAGGGCACCGAGGTCGTCGACGACGGGCGTCCCGAGATCCGCGTCCCCGTCTCGACGCTGTTCACCAACTCGGCAGTCTGGTGCGCCTACCTGGCCGGTGGTCTGCAGATGTTCACCGCCGCCGTCCTGCTCTCGTGGACGCCGAGCTTCTTCAACCGCTACTACGACCTCGCCCCGGGCAAGGCCGGCAGCGTCGCCGCACTGTTCGTCCTCCTGGTCGGCACCGGCATGGTGGTCTGCGGTGTCATCACCGACCGCATCAGCCGCACCGACCCGTCCCGGAAGTGGACGATCGCGATCGTCTTCTGCGCGATCTCCCTCGTCACCCTCGGTGCCGCATTCCGCGTTGAGACCGGCCCCCTGCAGCTGACGCTGCTCGCGATCGGCGCGTTCTTCTCGGCAGGCACCTCCGGTCCGACCGCGGCGATGGTCGCCGGCCTGACTCACGAGACGGTCCGGTCGTCCGCCCTGGGCACACTCACCGTCGCCAACAACGTGCTGGGACTGGCGCTCGGCCCGTTCGTCATCGGCGTCCTCGCCGACAAGATGGGACTGATGGACGCGCTCGCCTTGGCGCCGATCTTCTACATCGGTGCGATCGCGGCGCTGATCGTCGGACACCGCGTCTACCCCCGTGGACTGCGCAAGCTCGCCGCACAGAGCGCCCGGTATTCGGCGATCCCGGCATGACCGTCGCGCACCAGTCCCTCCAGCGCCCTCAGATCGAGAAGGAAGTCATGAGCAAGATCTATTCCAGCGGTGCGGCGGCAGTCGCCGACATCGGCTCCGGAGCGCGACTCGCGGTCGGCGGGTTCGGCGTATGCGGAATCCCGGACACCCTGATCGAGGCACTCGCCGCGGGCGACGCCACCGACCTCGAAGTAGTCTCGAACAACTGCGGGATCGACGACCTCGGACTCGGCGTTCTGCTCGGCGCCGGCCGGATCTCCCGGATCGTCGCGTCGTACGTGGGCGAGAACAAGGAGTTCGCGCGGCGTTACCTGGCCGGTGAGCTCGAGGTCGAGCTGACGCCGCAGGGCACGCTCGCCGAGAAGCTGCGGGCAGGCGGCGCGGGGATCGCGGCGTTCTTCACCCCGTCCGGTGTCGGCACCGCGGTCGCCGAAGGCGGACTGCCCTGGCGCTACGCCGACGACGGCTCCGTGGCCGTCGCGTCGCCCGCCAAGGAGGTCCGCGAGTTCGCCGGGCGCGAGTACGTCCTCGAGGAGGCCATCCGCGCCGACTACGCCCTCGTCCATGCACTGATCGCCGACACCGAGGGCAACCTCGTCTTCAACAAGGCGGCGATGAACTTCAATCCGCTGGCGGCGATGGCCGGCGACGTCTGCGTCGTCCAGGCGGAGAAGTTGGTTCCGGCCGGCGAACTCGATCCGTCGCAGGTGCATCTCCCCGGCATCTTCGTCGACCGGATCGTCGAAGTCGGACCGCAGAACAAGACCATCGAGAAGCGCACCGTCGCCACGTCAGGAGTCGTCGCATGACCGCCACCATCGAGACCACCGCGAGCGCCGCGGACGCCGCAGGCCAGATCGGCTGGGACCGCAGGCAGATGGCCGCACGGGCGGCACGAGAACTCGTGTCCGGCAGTTACGTCAACCTCGGGATCGGTCTGCCGACGATGATCCCGGACGTTCTGCCCGCCGGCGTCGAGGTGACGCTGCACAGCGAGAACGGCATCCTCGGGACCGGCCCGTACCCGGCGGAGGATCAGGTCGACGCCGACCTGATCAACGCGGGCAAGGAGACGGTCACCGTGAACCCCGGTGCGTCGTTCTTCGACTCGGCGCTCAGCTTCGGCATGATTCGCGGACGCCACATCGACACCGCGGTCCTCGGCGGAATGCAGGTCTCGGCCACCGGCGATCTCGCGAACTGGATGGTTCCCGGGAAGATGGTCAAGGGGATGGGCGGCGCAATGGATCTGGTGCACGGCGCGCGGCGCGTCATCGTGCTGATGGAGCACCGTGACCGTTCGGGCGGATCGAAGATCGTCTCCGAGTGCACCCTGCCGCTGACCGGCCGGGGCGTGGTCGAACGCATCATCACCGACCTGGCGGTCATCGACGTCACGGACGACGGACTCGTGCTGCGCGAATGCGCACCGGGCGTGACGCCGGAGATGGTCCGTGAGGCCACGGCGGCGGACCTCGGCTGACCCTCGCTCACGCAGACTCGTCCGGCTGATCCCGAAACGCCTCGGGATCAGCCGGACGCGTCTGTTTGCGCCATTGCCTCGGGCTCACGCCGAACTGCTGGGTGAACCACCGCGAGAAACTGCTCGGCGTCGAGAAGGCGAGCATCTCCGAGATCTCGGTGAACGAGTGGCGTTCCCCCGACACCAGTCGGCCCGCGAGGTCGGCCCGGGTGGAGTCGAGCACCTGGGTGAAGGTGAGACCGGCTTTGGCGAGCCGCCGATGAACCGTGCGGCGGTCGACGCCGAGGCTTCGCGCGATCTGGTCGATCGAACATCGACCGGTCGGCAGCAGCATCTCGATGAGTTCGTGCACCCGCGCTTCGACGGTCGGCTCGGCATCGCCGACCTGAGCCTCCAGCAGCCGCTCGGCATACGAGACCAGGCCCGGATCGGAGGCCCGGTTCGGCTGATCGAGATCCGACGTGTAGACGACGATTCCGTTGTAGTCGCCGGAGAACTTCAGGGGAGCGTCGAAGAGTCGGCGATGCGTGGTGTCGTCGAGCGGCGCCGGGTGAGTGAACGTGACGGACACCGGACTCCAGCGGTCGCCGAGGAGACTCGCGAGGAGTTGCCGGACCACGGCGACCGCCAGTTCGACGGATTGGCGCACGGGTGCCGGTTCGCCGATGTCGACGCTCACCTTGATCGTCGAGAGACCGGCACGATCGGTGACCTCCATGTAGAGCGCCTCGTTGTACATGTGCTGGTATCTGATCAGCATGGTCAGGGCGGTGCGGGCGTCGGGCTGTTCGCGAAAGCTCATGCTCAGCGGGCCCAGTGCAGACAGCCGTCGATTCTCCGCGAGGCGGAGGGCGAAGTCCGCGCGCCCGGAGGCGGCCGCGGACGTTTCGAGCAGGCGGGCGATCGACCCGGCCGGAATCCAGCGATCTTGCAGGTCCAGGCCTGCGGCGTCGAGCGAAGCGGCGCGAAGCAGATGCATCGGGTCGATCTTGAATCGCCGGCTCAGCTCGATGTAGCCCGACAGTGCCGCGTATCGAGCGAGTGGTTTGGACATCCTTCGGCTCCCGATGTGACGCAGTCAACTAGGTGTCCCCACAAGGAAAGAAAACTGTCCCACAGGGATAAGTGTGACCACCATACCGCGAATAACTTGGTGTCAGTTGAATCACACCGATTACGAGCGACAAGGAGCTCTTCTCATGGCAAACGCGATCCGCTTCTACGAGACCGGCGGACCCGAGGTCCTCAAGTGGGAGACCGTCGAGGTCGGCGATCCGGGGGCCGGTGAGGTCCGCGTGCGCCACGAGGCCGTCGGTCTGAACTTCGCCGACACCTACTTCCGCACCGGCATGTACCCGGCGCCGCTGCCGGCAGGCATGGGAGTCGAGGCCGCAGGCGTGATCGAGGCCGTCGGCCCCGGCGTGGAGGGCTTTGCCGAGGGCGATCGCGTCACCTACACGGGCAGCCCCCTCGGTGCCTACAGCACCGAGCGCGTGATGCCGATCGACAGCCTGATCCACCTTCCCGACGCGATCCCGTTCGAGACCGCGGCCGCCATGACCATGCGGGGACTGACCACCTCGTACCTGCTGCGCCGTATCGCTCCGCAGCTCAAGGCCGGGGACACTGTTCTGCTGCACGCGGCCGCAGGCGGCGTCGGTCTGCTGTTCTGCCAGTGGGCACGGGAGCTCGGCATCACAGTCATCGGCACCACCTCCACCGAGGAGAAGGCGGCCGTCGCGAAGGCACACGGAGCCGAGCACATCATCAACTACCGCACGGAGAACGTCGTCGAGCGCGTTCGCGAGCTCACCGACGGCAAGGGCGTCCCGGTGGTCTTCGACAGCATCGGCGCGACGACCTTCGACGACTCGCTCGACTGCCTGTCCCGCCGCGGCCTGCTCGTCGGCTTCGGCACCGCGTCGGGCCCGATCCCGCCGATCGACGCCCTGCAGCTGGCGATGAAGGGCTCGCTGTACGTGACCCGGCCCGCACTGGCCGACTACATCGCCGATCCCGCCGAGCGGGCCGAACTCGCCGGCGAACTCTTCGGACACGTCGCCGCCGGGCGGATCAAGGTCGAGATCAACCAGCACTACGCCCTCGAGGAGGCGCAGCAGGCGCACAAGGATCTCGAGTCCGGTTCCAGCGTCGGCTCCTCGGTCTTCACCTTCTGAGTCCGCCGAGCCACTCCCGCCAACCCTTTTCGAACGCTCCCCTCAAGGAGGATGACATGACCGCCGTACAGACCCCGATCGCGACGCGACCGGCCGCCACGATGAACGTTGAGCGCCTGACCTGCAGCATCGGCGCCGAGTTGCACGACGTCGACCTCGCCGAGGTGGCGCGTGACGACGACCTCTTCGCCGAACTGAAGTCGCATCTGCTCGACCACAAGGTGCTCTTCTTCCGCAACCAGACCATGAGCCGCGGCGAGCACGTCGCACTCGCCGAGCGCTTCGGCGAGCTCGAGGACCACCCGGTCCTGGGCAGCGACCCCGAGCACCCCGGACTGGTCCGCATCTACAAGGGCCTCGACAGCCCGCGCGAGGCCTTCGAGAACTCGTACCACTGCGACGCCACCTGGCGGGTCAACCCGCCGATGGGATCGGTGCTGCGCTGCGTCGAGGGCCCGGAGGTCGGCGGCGACACGATGTGGGTCAACATGGGCCTCGCCTACGAGCGGCTGCCCGAGCGCGTCAAGGAGCAGATCGAGGGCCTGCGCGCCCGCCACAGCATCGAGGCGTCGTTCGGCGCCCGCATGCCGATCGAGCAGCGTCTCGCCCTGAAGGAGAAGTTCCCGGATGCCGAGCACCCGGTGGTCCGCACCCACCCGGAGACCGGCGAGAAGATCCTCTTCGTCAACAGCTTCACCACGCACCTGACGAACTTCCACACCGACGCCAACATCCGGTGCGGCATCGACTACGCACCCGGGGCCGGCGAACTCCTTCGCTACCTGCAGAGCCAGGCGACCATCCCCGAGTACCAGGTGCGGTGGCGGTGGACGCCGAACAGCGTCGCGATCTGGGACAACCGCTGCACCCAGCACTACGCGGTCCAGGACTACTGGCCCGCCGTCCGAAAGATGGAGCGCGCCGGAATCATCGGCGACCGCCCCTTCTGATCGGCACCCCCTGAGACGACATCACTCCCACTCCCGCGGTTGCGCAGAGGCACGATGGCACCGCAGGTCGGACCGATCAGCCGCCGATTAGCCGCTGAACGCATGTCACACACCTCGACCCCAGGACCGCTGCGCCGTCTCATCAGCGAATCTAACTACCTCTCAGTGACCTGCCTGCCCGCGTCCCTGGTTAGGATGGAGGAGCACATCCAGAAGGCGGTGGACTGCTATGAGGCCGGCGCGACGGTGCTGCACATTCACGTGCGTGAGCTCGACGGGAAGGGCTCGAAGCGGTTGTCGAAGTTCAATGAGCTGCTGGCGGGTCTGCGGGAGGCGGTGCCGGACATGATTCTGCAGGTCGGC
>NZ_AEUD01000019.1 GCF_000192435.1 Gordonia neofelifaecis NRRL B-59395 | reverse complement strand
AGGCCAACCACCCCAAACACTCACAGCGGAGCGAGTCGAAACCCCCAGACACGACCACGTCACAGAGATTTCGACTCGCTGCGCTCGCTCAATCAACGGGAGGACTCCGCGCTCAATCAACAGTGCTCCCCGCGCGCGATTTGCGCGGTACGGGCCTCTCCGCTGTAGTTGTATGGTCCAGCTCACTCGGAGGAGTTTCACGTGAAGCGCAGTATCCAGCTCGCCACCGTCACCGCGACCGCCGCAATCGCGGCGACGATCGGCGTCGGGGTCGCACCCGGCAACGCCGACGCGGGCGTCGTCGGCGGTTATCAGCAGCCGGCGTCCGGGGCGGTCTCGATCACGTCCTGAACCAACGAGATCAACGTGATGGTGATCAACCGCAAGGACGCGGACAAGTGCACCGTGACCGCGACCCGCAAGGACGGCGCGACCGGCACCAAGACCCTGACGCGGACGGTCGCACTGAATGCGCTGAACCAGCACACCGGCATCGCGAACTTCGCCGGGATGCTCAACAAGACCGACTACACCGTCTCCGGCACGTGCGAGGGCACCAAGGCAGCCGAGGAATCCACCGACACCGAGTCGACGCCCGCCGCGGAGACCGGTGAGAAGGTCACCACCAATCTCCTCGGCGGCACCAACAAGGTCGTCGTGAAGGTGAACAACGAGGTCAACTCGAACTACGCGCAGTGCCTGCAGATCGTCAAGGGCGTCTCCTGGGACCTCGGTCTCCGCGGAGCACCCCTGCAGACCGTCATGGGCATCGCCACGCAGTTCTGCCCGCGGTAACCATCCGATGGCACCGCCGTGACCTGCGACGTGTAAAGAAATGAGCGACTTTTTCACACGTTTTGGGGACGTGTAAAGTTTCTTTCAGCAGCTCACGGCGAGCCTGCCTCACCACAACACCGGCAAGCCCATCCGCACTCGGCTCGCCTCAACCGACGCGTCACCACTTGCTCCGAGCCCTGTGACCGGATACTGGTCACCGAACTCGGAGCAGACGTCCGCAGGTAGTTCCGCTGCCGCCGGCGCCTGCCGCCGCGGCGTCTCAGCCTGCGGGAGGTTCGGCTTCAGGCGGCGGCGACCGCAGTACGATCGGCAGACATGACCGGCAACGACCGCCCCGGGACGTCACCCGAGGTTCACCTGCTCCGCGAGCGGCTGTCGTCGTCGTTGCCGGAAGGCCGCGTGGTCACCGACCCCGACATCGCGGAGTCGTACGCGCACGATCAGGCCGTGTGGGCCCACTACGGCACGCCCGTCGCGGTGGTCCGGACGCGCACCACGGCCGAGGTGCAGGCCGTCGTGAAGGCCTGCCTCGAGTTCGGGGCACCGATCGTCGCGCGCGGCGCGGGCACCGGGCTGTCGGGCGGCGCCAACGCCGTCGACGGCTGCGTGGTGCTGAGCCTGGAGGCGATGGACGCGATCGTGCGCATCGATCCCCTCGAACGACTCGCGGTGGTGCAGCCGGGCGTAGTCAACGACGACCTCCGCGCCGCCTCCGCCGACCACGGCCTCTGGTATCCGCCCGACCCGGCGAGCGCACCGTGGTCGACCATCGGCGGCAACATCGCCACCAACGCCGGCGGGCTGTGCTGCGTGAAGTACGGGGTCACCCGCGACTACGTCCTCGAGGTCGAGGTCGTCACCGGCCTCGGCGACATCGTTCGCCTCGGTCGGCGGACGGCGAAAGGCGTTGCCGGATACGACCTCTGCGGTCTGATGGTCGGGTCCGAGGGGACCCTCGGCATCGTTACCGAGGCCACGGTGAAACTGCGGCCCGCGCAGGGACGACAGCGGACCGTCGCAGGCTACTTCGACTCCGTCGGCGACGCGGGCGAGGCCGTCGAGGCCGTAGCGGCCGCGGGGCTCACACCGGCCGCACTGGAACTCGTCGACCGCCACTGCCTGCGCGCCGTGGACGAGTGGAAGAACATGGGGCTCTCCGCGGAGGCCGACGTGGTCCTGCTCGGACGCATCGACACGCCCGGGACCGTCGGCGACGAGGAGGCCGACCGCATGAACCAGTGCTTCGCCGACGCCGGAGCCACGTGGTCGGCCGTCTCGACCGATGAGGCCGAAGCCGAAGCCCTCTTCGCCGCACGCCGTCTCGCCTTCCCCGCGCTCGAACGACTGGGGCCGGTCCTCACCGAGGACGTGTGCGTGCCGAAGAGCCGGGTCGCCGAGATGCTCCGCCGGATCGAGGCGATCGGCGTCGAGCACGACACCGTCATCGCCAACATCGCACACGCGGGCGATGGCAACCTGCACCCGCTGCTGATCGTCGACGACGGCGACACCGCAGCCCAGGCGCGCGCCCAGCTCGCGTTCACCGCGATCATCGACGCCGCCGTCGAACTCGGCGGCACCGTGACCGGCGAGCACGGCGTCGGACTCCTCAAACGCGACGGCCTCCACAGGGAGCTCTCGCCGGAGGTCCTCGCCATGCACCGCGCGGTGAAAGCCGCACTCGACCCGCACGACCTTCTCAATCCAGGAAAGGCGTTCTGAGAGCGCCTGTTCCGAGCCCCGACATCCCTCTGCCCAGACCAGGAGAAACCATGCGCCTAGCCGCCTACGACGATCGAGCCACCCTGGTGGTCGGCGCCGACGACGTCCGCGGAATCGACGTCGCCATCGCCTCTGAGGGCCGCTTCGGCCCCGGCCTCACGGAGGTCTACGACGACTGGGCGGCGTTCCGCGTCTGGGCGTCGGGGCGCGACGCCGCGGCCGCCGACACCTTTCCGATCGACCGTGCGCATCTCGGGGCGCCGTCGCCTCGCCCGCGGCAGGTGCTGGCTGTCGGACTGAACTATGACGAGCACGCCGCGGAGTCGGGCTTCGAGTCGCCCACCGACCTGCCGCCGGTGTTCACCAAGTACATCTCCAGCTTCAGCGGGCCCGACACCACCGTCACCATTCCGCCCGGCGGCAACGTCGACTGGGAGGTCGAGCTGGTGGTCGTGATCGGCCGCGAGGCGTCCGGCGTCGACGCCGCGCACGGCTGGGATCACGTCGCCGGTCTCACCGTCGGCCAGGATCTGTCCGAGCGGGTGTCGCAGTTGCGCGGTCCCGCACCGCAGTTCGGCCTCGGGAAGTCGTTCCCGGGATTCGCACCGCAGGGCCCGTGGCTGGTCACTCCCGAGGAGTTCGACGACCGCGACGACCTCGAACTCGGCTGCGCGATCGACGGCGAGCGGGTTCAGGAGGGTCGGACCCGGGAGCTGATCTTCTCGATTCCGAAGTTGATCGCCGGACTGTCGTCGACCGTCACCCTGTATCCGGGCGACGTGATCTTCACCGGCACGCCCGCGGGTGTCGGCGCGGGCCGCACTCCGCCGCGCTTCCTCTCCCCCGGTCAGACTCTGACGAGCTGGGTCACCGGGATCGGCGAACTGCATCAGACGTTCGTGTAGCAGCACGTCGGAGACGGAAAGGCTGTCATTCGGTGCCACCAGGTGACACCGAACGACAGCCTTCTGGTGTATTCGGTTCGCCGGACTCAGCCGACGAGCAACGTCTCACCGTCGCCGCTGACATCCACCGGGACGGTGTCGCCGTCGCGGACGTCGCCGGCCAGCAACGCCTTGGCGAGCTGGTCGCCGATGGCCTGCTGCACCAGGCGGCGCAGCGGACGGGCGCCGTACAGCGGGTCGAAACCGCGCTCGGCCAGCCATTCCTTGGCCTTCGGCGTCACGTCGAGCTCCAGGCGACGCTGCCGCAGCCGCTTGGCGAGACCGTCGATCTGGATGTCGACGATGCGCACCAACTGCTCCGGTGAGAGGGCGTCGAAGATGACGACGTCGTCCAGTCGGTTGATGAACTCCGGCTTGAACGCCGCCCGCACCGCCGCCATCACCTGATCGTTGTCCCCACCGGCGCCCAGGTTGGACGTCAGGATGAGGATGGTGTTGCGGAAGTCGACCGTGCGTCCCTGACCGTCGGTCAGGCGACCTTCGTCGAGCACCTGCAACAGCACGTCGAACACGTCCGGGTGAGCCTTCTCGACCTCGTCGAACAGGACCACCGAGTACGGACGACGACGTACGGCCTCGGTCAGCTGACCACCGGCCTCGTAGCCGACGTAGCCGGGAGGTGCACCGACGAGCCGTGCGACGCTGTGCTTCTCGCCGTATTCGCTCATGTCGATCCGGACGATCGCTCGCTCGTCGTCGAACATGAACTCGGCGAGGGCCTTCGCCAGCTCGGTCTTACCGGTACCCGTCGGCCCCAGGAACAGGAACGATCCCAGCGGGCGGTTCGGGTCGGCGACGCCTGCGCGGGCACGACGGACGGCATCCGACACGGCCTTGACCGCGTCGAGCTGACCGATCACGCGCTTGCCCAGCTCGTCCTCCATGCGCAGGAGCTTGGCGGTCTCGCCTTCCAGCATCTTGCCCGCGGGCACACCCGTCCACGCCGAGACAACCTCAGCCACCTGGTCGGGTCCGACCTCCTCCTGCAGCATCACGTCCTCGTCGGGGTCGGTGCCGCTCTTCTCGACCGCGGCCTCCAACTCCTTCTCGAGACCCGGGATCTTGCCGTAGCGCAGCTCGGCCGCCTTGCCCAGGTCGCCGTCACGCTCGGCCCGATCGGCCTCGCCGCGCAGTCGTTCCAGCTCCTCCTTGACGTCGCGGACGGCGTCGATGGCGGTCTTCTCCGACTGCCAGCGTGCAGACAGCTCGTTCAGCTTCTCGCGGTGGTCGGCCAGTTCCCGGCGCAGCGCCTCGAGGCGTTCCTTCGACGCGGCGTCGGTCTCCTTCTCGAGGGCGACCTCCTCCACTTCGAGACGTCGGACGATGCGCTCCACCTCGTCGATCTCGACGGGGCGGGAGTCGATCTCCATCCGCAGGCGCGACGCGGCCTCGTCGACCAGGTCGATCGCCTTGTCCGGCAGGAAGCGCGAGGTGATGTAGCGGTCGGACAGCGTCGCCGCCGACACCAGTGCGGAGTCGGTGATGCGCACGCCGTGGTGCACCTCGTACCGATCCTTGAGCCCGCGCAGGATGCCGATGGTGTCCTCCACCGACGGCTCCCCGACGTAGACCTGCTGGAACCGGCGCTCCAGCGCGGCGTCCTTCTCGATGTACTTGCGGTACTCCTCAAGCGTCGTCGCACCGACCAGCCGCAGCTCACCGCGGGCCAGCATCGGCTTGATCATGTTGCCCGCGTCCATCGCCGACTCGCCGGTCGCACCGGCGCCGACGATCGTGTGCAGCTCATCGATGAAGGTGATGATCTGCCCCTCCGACGCCTTGATCTCGTCGAGGACGGCCTTCAACCGCTCTTCGAACTCACCGCGGTACTTGGCGCCCGCGACCATCGAACCGAGGTCGAGGGAGATGACGGTCTTGCCGCGCAACGACTCCGGCACATCACCGGCGACGACGCGCTGGGCCAAGCCCTCCACGATCGCGGTCTTGCCGACGCCGGGCTCACCGATGAGCACCGGGTTGTTCTTGGTCCGACGCGACAGCACCTGCACCACGCGGCGGATCTCGGAGTCACGGCCGATCACCGGATCGAGCTCGCCCTCGCGGGCCCGCTTGGTGAGGTCGGTCGAGTACTTCTCCAGCGACTGGTACGTCGACTCCGGGTCCTCGCTGGTGACGCGCGCGGTTCCGCGCACGGCGACGAATGCGTCGCGCAGCGCTTCCGGGGTCGCACCCGCACCGGTCAGCAGCTTCGCGGTGTCCGACTCACCCGTCGCCAGCCCGACCATCAGATGCTCGGTCGAGACGTACTCGTCGGTGAGCTCGGTCGCGAGCTTCTGCGCGGCCGTGATCGCCGCGATCGACTCGCGGCTCAGCTGCGGCTGGGCGCTCGAACTCGACACGGTCGGAGCCCGGTCGACGAGGTTCTTGGCCTCGTTGCGGATCCGCACGGGGTCGACGCCGACGGCCTTGAGCAGCGGCGACGCGATGCCGTCGGTCTGCTCGAGAAGCGCGACGAGAATGTGGGCGGGCCGCACGTCGGGGTTACCCGCAGCGGCCGCATCCTGGACGGCAGCCTGCAGTGCAGCCTGCGTCTTGGTGGTGGGGGTGAAGCTGTCCACTGACATTCGCCTTTCTGTTGGTCTGTGTCCGAACACTGCCGAACTTAAGTCTATACGGCTCATGTTTGCCGTTCGACTACTTCAACCAACAGAGAGTTGAGTCCATTCCGCTTAAGTTTGAGGATAGGGGTGATGTGCGACACAGAGTTCCCGGCGTGAAAGTCGTCGCCGCTTTCAAGATCGCCAGCCGTTCAGTCGACGGCCGACCGCAGTCGCGGCAGTTGCTTCAACGGATTCCGATGCTCCACGTCGTAGCGCTGGTCGGTGGTGAACACGCTGGACAGGCCCGGAGCCGGGTCGCCGCCGCCGTCGAGGAACGTCATCTGACTGAAGGGCCAGTCCGAACCGAAGACGATCTGCGATCGCGGTGCGACCGCGAGCACCGACCTCATCGCTGCTTCGGACGCACTCAGCGCAGTGTCGTAGAAGAAGGTGCGGATCAACTTCTGCACCTCCAGCGCAGACGGACGCGGGACTCCCGCGGGCCACTTGGTTCCGACCGGGGTCTGCGCGGCGACACCGATACGCCACGACAGGAACGGCAGGGTGCCGCCTGCGTGCGCCAGCTGGAAACGGATCCCGGGGTAACGACGCAGCGTACCGCCGGCGAGCATCAGCGTCGCGGCGCGCGTTGTGTCGAAGGTGAACTCCTCAAGGAAGTCCGGAAGCGGCAACGAGGGCTTCGCCGAGTCGGGAATCGCCGCGGGGTGGACGAACACGAACGCCTGGCGGCGATTGAGCGCCGCCATCAGCGGCTCGAAGCGCGGATCGCCGAGGTAGACGCCGTCGTATGCGCTGAGTAGAACCACACCGTCGAGGTGCAGCGTGTCGAGCGCGTACTCCATCTCGGCGATCGACGCCGCAACGTCGGGCATCGGCAAGACTGCGAAGGCACCGAAGCGTGACGGGTACTTCTTGAACAACTTCGACGCATACGTGTTGCAGTAGCGCGCCATGTCGCGAGCGTCCTTGCCCTTGAGGTACGAGACACCCGGGTCGGAGACCGAGAGCGCCTGGGCCTGGATGCCCCACCGGTCCATGAAGTCGATCGCCGACTCCGGTGACCACTGCGGCGTCGGGTAGCCGCCGATCGTGTAGTGCCCGTGTTGCAGGAGCGATTCGCGGTACTCCGGCGGCAGGCAGTGCGCGTGGAGGTCGATACGGTACCGCCCCTTGGGTGCAGGGGCGGCGCCGGCGGGTCCGGCTGCGGTTGCTGCAGCTGCGGCCCCGCCCGCGGCCAACGCTCCGGCGCCGATGAGCAGGGAGCGACGGCTCACCGCTCTCCGTGCCGGACCTCTGTCGATGCTGTTCTCGCCGGGAGTGGACGAACTGTGAGACGTCACGAATCTGCTTCTCTCTATGTGGTCGGAGGGGTCGCAAGACGTCGTCCGTCGAGCGTTGGTTCACAGTGCGACTACCGCCGCTCGCACGGTGGGATCGGCGGCTGATCGAATGTCAGCTGTCGGCGATCCCGACACCGGCGAGAGCCGGGACCATGTCTTCCGCGCTGCGCAACGACTGCGCAGCGCGCCGGAACTGGTCGAGCTTTCCGATGATGGTCTCGCCTTCGGGGGTATGCCCCCAGATGCTGATGCCCTGGTGAGTGCTCGGCTCCCACGTCCGTTCGTCGACGACGATCGGATTCCAGCCGACCTCCCATTCGAAGCCCGACGGGGTGAGCGCGTAGAACGACAGTTCCTTGTCGTTGGTGTGTTGTCCCACGGACAGTGCCATGCCGAAACCCAGTTGCTTGACGCGCTGGTAGGCCTGCGTCATGTCGTCGAGCGTCGCCACCTCGATGTTGAGATGCTGGACGCGCGTGCGGATCGGATTGACCGGGAGTCCGCGAACGTTGGCGATGGCGATGGAGTGATGCCGCTCGTTGACGCGCAGGAATCGGATCTTGAGCCTGGCGCCGTTGATCGTCTCGTCGATGTAGTCGGTGAGACGCGCGTCGAACACCGTGTTGTAGTAGCCGCGCATCTGATGGGGCTTGGTGGACGTGATCGCCACATGTCCCATTCCGGAAGCACCGGTGACGAAGCCGCCGCGGGTGGTCATCGCCAGGGGCTGGTCGGTGCGCATCGCACGGGTGAAGATCTCCTGCGCCAAACCGTTGGGTCCAGGGAATCGGATCAGCCGCTCCACGCCGCGAACAGCCGCATCGTCGTCGGTGCCGTCGACGGTGGGCACCCCACGATTGACCACTCGGCCCACGATCTCGTCGAACGACTCGTGGTCGTCGAGTTCCCAGCCCAGTGCGACGACGTCCTCGGCGGGACCGCGCACGATGATGAACCTGGCCTGGTGATCGTCGAGTCGGAACCTGATGACGTCCGGCGACACCTCGTCGAGGTGCATTCCGATCGCGTCTTTCCCGAAGCGACGCCATTCGGCGAACTTCTGGCTCTCGATGACGATGTACCCCAGGTGCACATTTCCGAACACCGATGGCGCGCTTGGCATTGCAGATTTCATCGTGGCCCGCTACTCGTAGGTGCCGTCGAGGAAATCGGTGACCAACCGGTTGAAGAGCTCGGAACGCTCCCACTGCACCCAGTGCCCGGTTCGCGCGGCCATGAACAGGTCGGCATTCGGCATTCGGTCGATCAGCATCTGGCCACCAGCGGGTCGATTCACCTTGTCGTTCTCACCCCACAGGATCAGAGTGCGGGTCTGCAGTGAGTTGAGCCGATCGTCGCGGGTGAAGTCCATGCTCCACGCCGTCTTCAGCGCACCGAGCCCGGACGGTCGGCGCAACGGCGGGTTGGCGATCACCTCAGGGTCGATCGATGCCTGATACCGCTCGTCGATCGCGGAACTGGGAAGAGCTTCGGCGTCGTAGACGAGGTAGTTGCGGATGAAGTCCTCGAGCTTGTCGCGGCTCGGGCCGGAGCCTCCGTAGTAGTTGAGCAGTGTGTTGAGACCCTTCGTCGGGACTGCACGTGTGGTCCCGACGCCACCGGGGCCCATCAGAACCAACTTGCCGACGCGGTGCGGCGTGTCGAGCGCAAGACGCAGTGCACACGCACCGCCGTACGAGTTGCCGACGAGATGAGCCGACTCGATGTCGAGGTGATCGAGCAGCGCGCGGATCGCGTCGGCGAGCGCGCCGAACGGGTCGCCCTGCGCGAGGTTCTTGCTACTCCCGCCGTAGCCGGGCATGTCCGGGACGATGACGCGGAAGTGTTCGGCAAGGGCATCGATGTTGCGCGAATAGTTGGAGAGTCCGGACGCGCCGGGGCCTCCGCCGTGCAGCAGCACCACCGGGTCACCCGAGCCGACCTCGGCGTAGAAGATCTCGGTGTCGCCGTTGACCGTGACGGTGTGCGAAGTCTGATCGGTGGGGGTCATGATGTCGCTCCTTGAATGGGGTACTCGTCAGCGCGTCGGGGTGGCGACGCGCAGGAAGGCGGGCGGGTTCGGAAGGGACTGGCTGGAATCGGACGCGGTGTACACGAACCCGTCCGGACGCAGCACAACGACCGCGGTCGCACGTTTGTCCATCCATTCGGTCAACACGCCGTCGACGTCGACGACGGCGTCGGGCCGACACGCTGCGCCGGGCGGCAGGATGTGCGGTCGATCGCCCCCAGCCGATCGCCACTGTGGCGCGTCGCGGTCGTCGAGTCCGACGACCAGCCAGCGTCCACCCAGGACGTCGTCCAACCGCACGCGGGCGCCGTTCTCGTCCAGCACCCAGGGCTGCGGGATCTGCCACCCGCGAGCCCGATTGCTCCGGTCACCGAGAAATCCGTCGCTGTAGTGCGCGTCGGGGATCCATTTGTTCTCTACAAGCCAGCGGGCGAACACCGGCGCCTTCGCCAACGTTCCGAGGACATGATTGCGCAGTGCCGCGACCACCGGCCTTCGTTCCGTGATCGTCTTCCCCGCGAACACCGCGTGGTCGGTGGTCTCGCGCACGTGTGGTTCGCGCTCGATCTGATAGCTGTCCAGGACCGACTCGGACAGACTGCCGTCGAGGACACCTGCCAGCTTCCAACACAGGTTGGCCGCATCGCGGACACCGGAGGCCATACCCTGGCCGATCCAGGGCGGCATCGCGTGCGCGGCGTCGCCTGCGAGGAACACACGACCCACTCGCCACCGTTCGGCAACACGCACGTGGTGGCTGTAGACCACGGCGCGCAGAATCTCCACGTTCTGTTCCGAGATGCCCTGGCTGCGGAGGATCGCCCAGATCGCGTCGTCGGTGACCAGCAGATTCTCGTCTTCTCCGTCTCGCACGGGGAACTCCCACCGATGGTGGCCCAGCGGCGTAGGGCAGTCCACTGTGGGGCGTTTCGGGTTGCAGTGGAAACGCAGCCGCGAGCTCCCCTCCCAGTCCCGGAGAACCTTGGTGTCGATGACCACCCAGCGTTCGCTGTAGGTCCTGCCCTCGTAGCCGATCCCGAGTTGTCCTCGGATCGCCGACGATCCCCCGTCTGCGGCGATCACAAACGATGCGCGGAGTCGGACGAACTCGTCTTTGGTGAGATCGGCGGCCAGGACCTCGACGTCGGCCCCGGCATTGTTCACCTTGAGGCATTCGTGACGAGTCAGGACAGTGACGTTGGGGAAACGATCCACGCCGTCGCGGAGCGTCTGATCAACCGCCGGCTGGTAGATGAATTGCTGCGGAGGGTGTCCCGCCCCGCGCGAGGTGGGCTGGGCCTGAACGAACGGTCTGCCGTTCGAATCGACGAAGGCCACCGTGCCACCCGGAAGCATGTCCTCCTGCAGCCGGTCGGCGAGACCGACCTGCTGCCAGATGCGCATCACTTCCTCATCGGTGGAGATCGCGCGGGCGCGTCCGTAGACGTCCGCGTCACGCTCGAGGACGACGACGTTCAAGCCTCGCTGACCGAGAAGGTTCGCCGCAGTGACACCTGTCGGGCCATAGCCGATGATCGCCACGTCGTAGTTCGGGATGTCGGACACAAAATCTCCTCGAGCAGAGTCCAGAGGGCTGTGGACTGCGAAAACACTCTGTAGTGATCACTACAGTAACTACGACGCGTAGACCGGTCAAGGGTTTACTGGAATGTTCGCTACAGTAAGATCGACGCAGGTACGCAGGCTTGGGCATCTTCCGAAAGGTGGGACCGATGGCAGAGAAGACACGTCGACGACGCGCCAACGGTGCCGCATCGAAGGCCAAGATCCTCGACGCGGCAACCGAGATCGCGAGCGAACGCGGATACGAGGGAACCAGCATCGGACTGGTGAGCAAGCGCTGCGGACTGCCCGCGAGCTCCATCTACTGGCACTTCGCCGACAAGGACGATCTCATCGCCGCGGTGATCGAACGGAGCTTCGACCGCTGGCTGTCGGCCTGGAGCCTGTCCGACGACGGCACGACGCAGCAGCGGGTGGCCGACATGAGCATGCAGGTCGCCGAAGCTCTACTCGACTCCCCCGACTTCCTCCGTCTCGGACTCATGCTCGCCCTCGAACGCCGACCGGAGGAGCCGCGCGCGAGAACGATGTACCTGCAGGTCCGCGATCAGGCGATGGACCAGTTGCGCGAGGCAGCGCGAACACTGGCGCCCGGGCTCGACGAGTCCGCTGTCGACCAACTCGCCACCTACGCAATTGCAGGCGCCGACGGACTGTTCATCGCCAAAGAGATCGGCGGCGAAGCGGTCGATCTGCCCGCGCTGTTCGGCATTCACGGGCGCGCCGTCGTCGACACCGCGCTACGACTCACCGAGTCCGCAGCGGACGGCGGATGATCACATGACCTAACAGTCACGACCCGGCCGACGCCCCTGCTGAACCAAGGAACACAGAACACAGTGCAGCGCATCGACGTCCACCAGCACCTCATCCCGCCCACGTATCGGGCCCGGCTCGACGATCACGGAATCGCAGAGGCAGGCGGCCGCGCACTTCCCGACTGGTCTGCTGAGTCGGCGCTCGGAGTCATGGACCGCGCCGGAACGGCCTCAGCCATCCTGTCGGTGTCCACCCCGGGGACCTCGTTCCTCACCGACACGCAGGAGGCGGCAGCACTCGCCCGGGAGCTCAACGAGTTCTCGGCCGCGCTCATCACCGAGCGCCCGGATCGGTTCGGGTACTTCGCCACCCTCCCCCTGCCGGATGTCGTGGCAGCCGCACAGGAGGCGCGACACGCGCTCGATCATCTGCACGCCGACGGCGTGGTCCTGTTGGCGAACTCCCGGGGGACCTACCTCGGCGAGCCGGGACAGGACGAACTGTTCCAGGTCCTCGACGAACGCTCGGCCGTCGCCTTCATTCACCCTGCCGACCTGCCCGCGCCCGCCGTCGACGGTATCCCGCCGTTCGCGGCCGACTTCCTCCTCGACACAACGCGGGCCGCGTACCTGCTGGTCAGCAGCGGAATCAGGCGACGCTACCCGAACATTCGGTTCATCCTCAGCCACGCGGGCGGATTCGTCCCTTACGCATCGCACCGCATGGCCGTCGCCATCGCGGGCGAGTCCGGGCGCAGTCCGCTCGACGTGCTCGACGATTTCTCCGGCTTCTACTTCGACACCGCACTGTCGGCGAGCCGGGCGGCACTGCCCAGCCTCCTCGCCTTCGCCGCGCCGGGACACGTGCTGTTCGGCAGCGACTGGCCCTTCGCTCCCGAACCCGCGGTCCAGTACTTCTGCGGCGGCCTCGACTCCTACCCGCTGGCATCAGACGACCTGCGCCACCGAATCGACCGAGACAACGCTCTCGCGCTGTTCCCCCGGTTCGGCAGCGCCGCACCCCTTCCGGGGCCGTCGCTCCTCGACCGTGTCCGCGGAACCGTGATGCGATCCGCCATGCGCGGCGTGACGCGCCTGATCGGCGCGAGCTGACTCGGAACGTGCAGGCCCCGCTCATCACCAGCGTAAGTGACACAAGTGCTACAATTTCCGCTATGACCACCGTGGGCTTGCGTGAACTACGCCAGGACGCTTCCAACCTGGTGCGTCGGGTCGAGGGCGGCGACGAGGTCACCATCACAGTGTCCGGGCGACCGGTCGCCCGACTCGTGTCTGCAGCACCGAAGGCGTGGCGGGAGTGGAGCGCAGTGGCGGACCTGTTCAACGGAACCGCCGATCCTGCGTGGGAAGCAGATCGTCAAGAGATCGACGACCTGGCCACCGACCCCTGGACGCGAAGAAGCTGATGCGGGCCGTTCTGGATACCAGCGTTCTCATCGCACCGGACATCGTCCCGATTCCCGGGCAGCTCGCCATCAGCGCAATATCTCTGGCCGAACTGCACTTCGGAGTACTGGTGGCGACGGAGTCACGAGTCCGCTCGGAACGCCTTCGTCGACTGCTGATCGTTGAGAAGACCTTCGACGCACTGCCGGTCGACGACGGCGTCGCTGCCGCATACGGCGAACTCGCTGCAGCCGTCGTCCGGAGCTAGTCGCGGACGCCAGCCTCACCCGTCCCTCCAGTGCATAGCGTACTCGTCTCCTCGGTCTCAGCAGACTCACGACGCTCAGCTCTATACACGCAATCCGAAGGACTTCACGGGGCTGGACGACCTCGTCGACGTCGTCTCGGTCGCGACTGGATGACCCAACGGCCCAGGACTGCGAAGACATCCTCAACATCGCCGGTCACGGCCGTCGTGAACGAAGCGACAATCCTGACCGCCGACCACGACTTCGACCGCATCGCATGTCTGCGACCGCCGACTTCCAGCCAGTCTTCGACTTCCACGACACTCCAACGGGGCGGTGCCATAGGCCTTGTATACCGGCATCGCCCACCGTGGTCCGCGGGAATAGACCGCACGGAGGCGACGTTGACCTGACCGGATCGGTCGCGTTCCGTGTCCCCCGGGCTCAACCCTTTGCCTTCGCGGAATACCGTTCGGCTGGAGCCGCGTTGCGCCTTTCGCCGAGAGGCGACCGAACGTGGCCGGTCCGCAAACTTGCCGGCTGCCGCACCTCCGCAGTCCGCCCCCTGCCGACGGCGTGCAGCCGCCACCGTCGTGCGACGCTGTCGGCCAGAACACCTCCGTCCGCGAAACCGGATGCCGGCCGCCGAACATCGCTAATCTCCCACCCATGCTCTCCTGGAAGCAGGTCTCCGCCGACGCCGACGTCGTCGCCCCCGATGAACGGATGTCCTGGCCGAGAACCATCGGCATCGGCGCACAGCACGTGGTCGCGATGTTCGGTGCGACCTTCCTCGTCCCCGTCCTCACCGGGTTCCCGCCGTCGACGACCCTGCTGTTCTCCGGTATCGGGACCATCACGTTCCTGATCGTCACCGGTAACCGGCTGCCCAGCTATCTCGGGTCGAGCTTCGCGGTGATCGCACCGGTGATCGCCGCCGTCGGATCGCACGGAACCGGCAGTGCTCTGGGCGGTTTCATCGTCCTCGGCGCGGTCCTGGTGGTCATCGGCGCGGTGGTGCACCTGGTCGGCACGCACTGGATCGACGTGGTGCTCCCACCGGTCGTGACCGGCGCGATCGTCGCGCTGATCGGCTTCAACCTCGCGCCGGCGGCGAAGGACAACTTCGAGAAGGGACCGGTGGTCGGCCTCGTCACGCTGGTCCTGATGGTGGCCGTCCTCGCATTCTTCCGCGGACTGGTCGGCCGGCTCGCGATCTTCATCGCGGTGATCGCCGGCTACCTGCTGGCGCTGGCGATGGGTGACGTCGACACCGCGGCCATCGCGTCGGCCGCATGGATCGGGCTGCCCGACTTCGCCACCCCCACCTTCCACCTGTCCGTGCTCCCACTGTTCCTGCCCGCGGTGATCGCGCTGGTCGCGGAGAACATCGGGCACGTCAAGTCGGTCTCGCAGATGACGGGCCGGGACCTCGACCCGATCACCGGCCGCGCGCTGATCGGCGACGGCCTGGCGACCATGTTCGCCGGCGCGGGCGGCGGCACCGCGACGTCGTTCATGACATCATCCTACCTCTGACTTTTCTTTAGATAGTCAGAGGTCACGTCACGTTCCAGTTCCCGCTCACATCGCGGCGCGGCCGGGCTCGATGATCACAATCCGACCGGCGTGTTAGCCGCCCCACGAGCGCCGGTCCGGGCTTGCCTTCGCTTCGGCCTCGCCGCCTACCATCAGCAGGTTGCCTTCCTACGTCAGCGCAGGAAGATTCCACGATCGGTCGCCGCGCGCGATCCACGCCGACGCCGCCCAGGCTTCCATTGAGCCGAAAGGACCCCGATGCCACCGCTCAATCGCCTGGTGCGAGCCCAGCTGATCGTCGTGCTGCTGATCGGGCTGGTCGCATCGGTGTACGGCGGCATCCGATACGCGCGGCTCGATCAAGCCGCCGGCATCGGCGTGTACCGGGTGACCGTGAAGATGCCGGAGGGCGGCGGGCTGTTCCCGCAGTCGCAGGTCACCTATCGCGGTGTCGAGATCGGGCGGGTCGACGACATGTCGATGGTGCCCGGCGGCATCGAGGTCGAGCTGTTGCTCGACTCGAGCGAGGCGCAGGTTCCGGCCTCGGCGGTGGCAGTCGTGGCCAACCGCTCGGCGATCGGCGAGCAGTTCCTCGATCTTCAGCCGCCGTCGGGTGCCGGACCCTACCTGCACGACGGTTCGGTGATCGACAAGGTGGAGCTGCCGCCGCAGCTCGACGAGGTGGTTCAGTCGACCATCGATCTGACCGAGACCATCCCCGTCGACGCGCTCCGCACCACGGTCGACGAACTCGGCCAGGCGTTCAACGGTCAGGGCGAGAATCTCAGCCGCCTGATCGATTCGCTCGATCATCTGTCGAAGGACGGCGTGAAGAATCTCGACCAGACGATCGCGCTGATCAACAACGCCGACCCTGTGCTCGCGACCCAGAACGAACAGTCCGACGAGATCCTTCGATGGTCGAAGGGCCTCGACGCCGTCAGCGCGACGCTCGCCTCCTCCGACCCGGCCGTTCGCCGGATCCTGAGGAACGGACCGCGTGCCGCCTCCGCGCTCTCTCAGTTCCTCGACGACAACGGCGCCGACGCGACCAAGCTGATCGGCCAGCTCGGCAAGACGGCGGACGAGGTCGCCCCGACGTCGTACGCCGCCGGCATGACGTTCGCGATGCTGTCACTGCTGTCGGCCGGCAGCCACAGCGCGGCATCACCCGACGGATCGCTCCGGCTCGGCATCGTTCTCGAGACCGGCAACCCGCCGTCGTGCACGCGCGGCTACGAGAGCACCTGGAAGATGATCGCCGAGATGAAGCGCAAGAACCCGGCGTTCGACGTCAGCTACGACGACTTCCCGTTCAACACCGATGCGGGCTGCACCGTCCCGACCGGCAGCCCGACGGCCGTCCGCGGTGCCAACAATGCGCAGCTGGCCAACCCCGCCTACGCGCAGCCGTGGGACAACAACGCCAAGCGCGATCCCGACAAGCTGAACCTCAATCCCCTCGCCGCTCAACTCGCTCAGCTGATGGGCGTGCGCCCGATACGGGGCTGACGGCGCGACTTCAGTTCCGCCCGGTCGTCACGTAGTAGTACAGCGGGTCCGCGATCTCCAGCAGCCGCTTGATCTCCTTGCCGCTGAATCGATTCGGCCGACTGATCGCAATCAGAATCAGGTCGTCGATACTCTTCGCCAGGTCGCCGAGGTCGGCGTCGACGCCACTCGGCTCGTCGCCGTCGTCGGGAGCGAGCCGCGTCAGCTCCGCGCAGGCCTCGTCCGCAATCCCCCTCAGTGCCGACTGCGCACCGCGTCCGCTCGCCACCCGCGCGGCCCGCCTGTTGAAACGGATCGCCGATCCCCGCAGGGCGATCGGACTGGGTGACAACCCGGTCGGCAGTCCGACACCGCGACCGACCTCGCCGACCGCATCGCCCGCGCGATGCTCCTGCACCGTCGCCTTGCTCGACAGGTAGCTCGCCACGAGAACATCCCGAATCGGCCCGCACCTCGCGGTGCGCAGGATGTCGAGCGACGCCCGTTCGTAGTCGTCGACCGCGTACTCGAGCGCCGCCGGATTCGACCGCACGCCGTCCTCCGAGATCAGCTGCGCGAAGGCGTCGAGCCGCAGCAGCGCTTCGACGCTGTCCCGATGGCGGTTCGTCGTCACGGCGGTGAGCCGGAAGCATTCGGGCATCGATCGCTTGAGCTGCGACATGGAGGTGCCGAACACCTCTCGGTATCCGGGGTGAGACGCGTAGGCGACCTCGACCTCGCAGAGATGCTCGGCGACGACGGCGACATCGTCGCCGTCGAGCAGATCGTGTGACGGCTGCGCATCGTCCGCCTCGGAGCGCATCTCGTCGGTCAAGGTCGCAGCGATGGTGTGCACCGCGCGCATCTCGCGGACCGGATCCTCCTCGCAGAGTGCCCGCGCGGTATCGGCCCGATACGCGGCCATCGCCTCCTGCAGCGCGAAGCCCCAGGCTCTCGCGAAGCCCGCCGCTGTCTCGTTGATCGTCCGAATCCGGCTCAACGCGGTCGGCTCGTAGCCGGGATTACGTGCGAGGATCGTCTCGGCAGCGGTGGCGGTTCGCGCGCAGCGCATGCCGATCATGCATTCGATCTTCGATGAGGCATCCACCAGACCGAGCGCCGTCTTCGCCCAATCCCTCGCCCGTTCGGCACGCCGTCTCCCCGACGACCGCGCGTCGCCGAGGCATCGCCGCGACAGCTCCGCCGCCCAATAGAGCCGATCGGCGCGGTCGTCGCGCCGAGTCGCGTCGTCGTACTGGTCGACGAGCTCGTCGATGCCGAAGTTGTCGGCGGCGAACCGGACCTCCAGGCGTCGCGAACTCTCCGCGTGCGCGCCTCGGTCGGACTCCGTGCCGCCCGGATGGGCGAGGCCGATGATGCCTTCGGGCACTCGAAGTCGCTGAGCGTCCAGATGCTCGGCGACCGCGGCGGCGAGGTCGCCGAGGTTCCGGAAGTGCTTCCAGACGGTGGCCTTCGGAATCGGTCCCACGGTGCCGTCGCGCCGCGGATAGTCCGCCTCCGCGCACACCTCCGACATGGTCAGTTCGCCGATCGATCCCGCGTCGGCCCTCGCGGTCATCACCGCGGCCGCTGCCGCGACGATCATCGCCCGCGTCCGCTCCTCGCGGATCCGGCCGCTGCGCTGCTGATACGAGCCCGGCTGTTCCCCCGGCACAGATATAGACGACATACACTTCAGTCTATTGCAGTTCATATGGTGTAGACGCGTCTACTGCGGTTACGGTCGCGGCATGACTGACACGACCGCCGACAAACTCGCCGACCTGCGCAAGCGCCTCGCGCAGGCGCAGGAGCCGAGCGGCGACGCCGGGATCGCGAAACGCGCGGCCAAGGGCATCCCGAGTCCGCGCGAGCGCATCGACATGCTGCTCGACCCGGGAAGCTTCACCGAGATCGGCGCCCTGGTGCGCCAGCCCGGTGCACCCGACGCTCCCTACGGCGACGGCGTCGTGACCGGTCACGGCACCGTCGACGGTCGTCCGGTGGCGGTCATCTCGCACGATCAGACCGTCTACGGCGGTTCGGTCGGCGAGATGTTCGGCAGGAAGGTGGCCGCGACCATGGACTTCGCCGCCGACATCGGCTGCCCGTTCGTCGCCATCAACGATTCCGGCGGCGCGCGCGTCCAGGACGCGGTGACCTCGATCGCCTGGTACGCCGCGATGAGCAGACGCCAGCTGCGACTCTCGGGCGTCGTCCCTCAGGTCTCGATCATGCTCGGCAAATGCGCGGCCGGCGCGGTCTACGCACCGATCAACACCGACGTCCTGGTCGCCACCGAGGACGCGTACATGTTCGTCACCGGCCCCGACGTCATCAAGGAGACCACCGGCGAGGAGGTCACCCTCGAGGAGCTCGGCGGCGCCCACAACCAGGCACTCAACGGCAACATCCACCATGTCGCGCCCGACGAGAAGGCCGCGTTCGCCTGGGCGCGCGAATATCTGTCGTTCATGCCGAGCAGCTGCACCGAACAGGCTCCCGTCATCAACCCCGGCATCGAACCCGCCGTCACCGAGCACGATCTCGAGCTCGACGTGATCATTCCCGACTCGGATCGCATGGGCTACGACATGTACGACGTCCTGCTGCGACTCTTCGACGACGGCGCGTTCCACGAGATGAGCGAGATCACCGCGCAGAACATCATCACCGGGTTCGCGCGGGTCGACGGCCGCAGCGTCGGCGTCGTCGCGAACCAGCCGATGGTCCACAGCGGCGCGATCGACGCGCGGGCCTCCGACAAGGCGGCCCACTTCATCCGCCTGTGCGACGCCTTCGGCCTTCCGTTGATCTTCGTCGTCGACACACCCGGCGTGCTGCCCGGCGTCGAGGAGGAGAAGATCGGCGTCATCAAGCGCGGCGGACGATTCTTCTACGCCGTCGTCGAGGCCACCGTCCCCATCGTCACCGTCATCGTCCGCAAGGCGTACGGCGGCGGGTACGCGGTGATGGGCTGCAAGCAGCTCGGTGCCGACATCAATCTGGCCTGGCCGACCGCACGGATCGCCGTCATGGGCGGCGAAGCGGCGGTCGGCCTGATGGGTAGGCGCCAGTTGGCCGCGCTGCCGGAAGAGGAGCGGCCGGCGATGCGTCAGCAGATGGTCGACTTCTACAACGCCACCGTCGCCACTCCGTGGACGGCGGCCGAGCGCGGCTACATCGACGCGGTGATCGATCCGTCCGAGACCCGGCTGGAGATCCGCAAGGCATTGCGACTGCTCCGCGACAAGAGCGTGCAGAACACCCCGCGGAAGCACCACCTGATGCCGCTGTGACGAGCGTTCGGGAGGAGTGTCCGACGCGATGCGAAGGTCCGTCCCAGCCTTCCAGGCTGTCGGCCTCTTCAAGGCTTCCCCAGGGTGGTCGATCCGATCGGGTGACCTGCGCGTCCCCGTGAGGACTGCTCGTGGACCATATGTCCATGACATGTGCTGACGGGGACGCGGAGGACGGCGTCGCTCTCGTCCTGATTCTTGTACTGTTACCGCCTCCGACTGTCAGGGAGCGCCGGCGAAACTTGTTATAACAACTCGCGTACGCTGGAGCCGTGACCTCGAATCAGCCGCTGTACGCACAGGTCGAGGCCGCTCTCGCGGCCCGTTTGGGCGTGGATCTGCATCCCGGCGACCGACTGCCGACCGAGGACGAGCTGATCGCCGAGTACGGCGTCAGCAGGATCACGGTGCGCCGAGCGCTGCAGAATCTCGTCGCCAGGGAACTCGTCGTGACCAGGCGCGGGGTTGGGAGCTTCGTGGCGACACCGAGGTTCACGCAGCCGCTGACCGCGTTGACCGGGTTCGTCGAAGACATGGACGCACAGGGGGTGAACTCGCGCGCTCGGGTGCTGAGCGTCGAGGAGATCGGGGCGCCGGCCGCAGTGAGCGAGGCCCTGCGACTGCCGCCCGGCGAGGCCGTCGTCGCCATCGAGCGGGTGCGAGTCGCGGCGGGTCATCCGGTGTCCTACGACCGGACCTATCTGCCGCAGGACGTGGGACGTCTCGTGGCGCAAGACGATCTGGAGAACGAGCCGATCTTCGCACTCCTGGAGAACCGGCACGACACACCGCTGGTCGAGGCGTCCTACGCGCTCACGGCCGAGACCGCCGATGCGACGGTCGCGGAGGCCCTCCAGATCCCGACGGGCAGCGCGATCTTCCGGATCGAGCGGACGTCGTTCACCACCGGCCGGATCCCGGTGGACTACGAGATCCTCCACTACCGGGGCGACGCGATCACGTTCACCACCCGGCTGCCCCGACACGACGTCAGCGACGGTGATCGGTGACTGCCGGACTCTTCACCGTCCTGTTCCTCGGCGCCCTCGCCGCGGGAGCCCTCGGCAGCGCTCTGGGCATGGCGGGCGGGATCTTCGTGGTGCCGCTGTTGACGCTGGTGGCCGACGTTCCGTTCCTCACCGCCGTCGCCGTGAGCCTGGTGTCGGTCATCGCCTGCTCCTGCGCGAGCGCCCCGCCGTTCCTCGTCTCCGGTCTGACCAATCTCCGCCTGGCCGTGGTCCTCGAGGTCTGCACGGCGGCCGGGGCACTGCTCGGGATACTGATGATCGGCATGGTCCCGAATCCGGTCCTGTACGCCACGTTCGCCGCGGTGCTGCTGATCTCGGCGGCACAGCTGATCGCGGGCCGACGTACCGGCGAGCAGGTCCCGGCAGGCCCCGCGTCATCGGTGTCCCGCAGCGTGGCGGGAACGTATCGCGACCACGACGGTGAGGCGGTCGGATATCAGGTGGCGCGCCTCCCGCTGGGCATGACGTACATGTTCGGCGCGGGCGTGCTCTCGGCACTGCTCGGCATCGGCAGCGGTGTCCTCAAGATCCCGGCGATGGACTCGGCCATGCGGCTGCCGATCAAAGTCTCCAGCGCCACCGCCAATCTGATGATCGGCGTCACCGCCTGCGGGGCGGCGATCGCCTACCTGGTGTCCGGCACCCTCGACCTCCAGTTGGCGGCGCCGGTCGTTCTCGGCTCGCTGGCCGGTTCGCTCGTCGGCGCACGGATTCTGGTTCGAGTCTCCGGGCAGTCGCTGCGGGTGGTCTTCACCGTCGTGCTCATCGCGCTTGCGATCCCGATGGCGGCCACCGCCTTCGGGCTCGACTGGGGCGTCTCGTCATGACCGGGACGACCACGACCGGACAGCGGGACCGACGGCTCCGCGAGCGGATAGCCGTCCTGATGCGCGCGGGCTGCACCGTCTCCGCGGCCGTGCTGATCGTAGGCGTCGTGCTCAGCGCCTTCGGGACCGACCGATCGGCCGCCGCGTTCCTATGTGGAGGCTGCGCGATCCTGATCCTGCTGCCGGTCGCACGGCTCGTGCTGATGTCGATTCACTTCCGTAGTACCGCACCGGGATTCGTCCCCGTCTGCGTTCTCGTCCTGTGTCTCATCGGTGCCGGGGCCGCCGGCGGCTGCTGGATCTGATCGACGGTCGACGACGCGACGGCCTCGCTCACCCCGCCTCCGCAGATCCGCCGGCCGATACCAGACCCGTCTCGTACGCGCGGATCACCAGATGGACGCGGTCACGCGCATCGAGTTTCGTCAGCAACCGCCCGATATGGGTCTTCACGGTCGTCAACCCGAGATGGAGGCGATCGGCGATCTCACCGTTCGACAAGCCCACCGCGACCAGTTCGAAGACCTCCAGTTCCCGCTCGGTGAGGACATCGAGGACCGCGGGCCTCGACGTCGGAGCGGTCGGCGCGCGGGCGAACTCGGTGATCAGCCGCCGCGTCACGGCAGGCGCGAGCAGCGCGTCACCCCGCGCGACCGTCCGTACGGCCTCCAGCAGCTCTTCGGGAGGAGTGTCTTTGAGCAGGAAACCGCTGGCGCCACCGCGGAGCGCGGCGAACACGTACTCGTCGTGGTCGAAGGTCGTCACGATCAGAATCCGCGGGGCCGCCTCGTCGTCGGCGATGAGCCGGGTCGCCTCCAGACCGTCGATCCCGGGCATCCGGATGTCCATCACCACCACGTCCGGGCGCAGCCGCCGGGCGGCGCGGACGGCCTCGCCGCCCTCCCCGGCTTCGCCCACGGTTGTCAGATCGGGCGTGGAGTCGATCAGCAGGCGGAAACCGGCTCGGACCAGTTGCTCGTCGTCGACCACCAGCACCCGAGTGGGTTCCGCAGCCTCGGTCATGCGGGCGTCGCCGTGTCGGTACCGAGCGGCAGTCGTGCGCGCACCGTGAATCCGCCGTCGACGCCCGGACCGGCGGTCGCCTCCCCGCCGAGGAGTTCGGCGCGCTCGCGGATGCCCGCGAGTCCGAGACCTGCTCCGCCAACGGGGTTCTCGGGCTGCTCGGCGCCGTCGTCGTGCACGCTCAGAACCAGTTCGCCGGGCCGGTGGATCAGCTCGACCGTCACCGCAGCACCCGGGGCGTGCTTGATGACGTTGGTGACCGCCTCCTGGACGATGCGATAGCCCGACAACTCCACGGCGGGCGAGTAGGCACGCGGGACTCCCTCGTGTCGGAGATTCACAGTCACCACACCATCGTGGCCGATCCGCTCCACGAACGCGGGCAGGTCGGCCAACCCGGGTGCGGGTGCGACCGTGTCCGTCTCGGTGACGCGGATGTCGCGAAGCAGTCCGCGAAGGTCGGTGAGCGCCGATCGGCTGGCGGTCTCGATCGTGGCGAGAGCGCGGCGGGCCTCGTCGGGCTGGTCGTCGAACACCATCCTGGCGATCCCGGCGCGGACGGCGATCATGCTCAGCCCGTGCGAGACGACGTCGTGCACCTCGCGCGAGAGCCGCAGGTGCTCCTCGGCGCGGATTCGCCGTTCCCGCTCCTTCGCCGCCTGTCGTTCCTGCTCGCGGGCCCGCCTCTGGAAGTCGCGGCGGGTCCGGGTGGCGTCGCCGATCAGCCAGGCCGGGATCGCCAGCGCCAGTTGTACCGCGTCCTGATCGATGTCCGGATGGATCACGTAGGCGATCAGCGCACCGATCGAGGCCGTCAGCACCGCGGCCACCGTCACCCACGACGACGTCCGCCTCTCGTATCTCGAGGCGACCGTGTAGACCGCGATCGGGAACACCAGTCCGGCGTCGGACACGTAAGGCGTGAACTGCACTCCCACGAGCACGGCCGTCGCCAGGACCACGGTGATCCAGGCCAGGACGGCGATCGGCCAACGGCGTCTGACGATCAGCGGTGCTGCGGCGAGCAGACCGAAGAGCGCCTGCGATGCCGGTGAGCCGTGACGATCGGCCGCCCCCAACAGGACGGGGCCGGTGAACAGTACGAAACACCCGATCGCGATCAATCCATCGACCAGTGCCGCCGATCGTCGAGCACCCAGACGGTTCTCGACTCTCACCGGCCACGGTGTCCGCGTGAGTTCGACGGGCGACGGCGGCGGCGAGATGACCATGCGTCTCAATGTATGAGCTCGCGGCGTGTCGCGGCGTCATCCTCGCGGCCGGGTTCGGTGTCCTCCCGCGGTAGGACGCGCCCGAGGACGTCGTCTCCGGGGCCCATACACAGTCGGGCTTGTGGGCCGACGACGCGGCGCCGAGTCCGGAGCACGGTAGAGGCATGTCCACTCAGAATGCACGTCCTTGCAACCCTTCCCGCCTCTCGCGGTCGCTGGCCGCCGCGTTCGGCACCCTGTTCACCGCCGGTGTGGTCCACGGCGCAGTCCTGTACGCCGGCCGATCACCGCTCGAGTCCGAGCACGTGCCGGGGACCTCCGCCTGGTGGCCGCACGCCGTCCTGGCCGCGGCCGCGGTCGTTCTGTCGATCGGCGTCTTCGTTCACCGTCGCCGGGCCGGGCGCCGCGGCTCGGTCCTACTCCTCCCCATCGGCGAGCGCGCAGCCCGGCGCGTCCGCCTCACCCTCGCCGCCGCCCGCGCAGGAACCGGGCGCGGGAGGGCCCTTGCCGCAGCAGCACCCGCAGCGTTGCTGCTGTACAGCGCCTTTCGGGTGGGCGTGCAGATCATCGGTGGCCTCGACCCCGCGTTCACCGTCAACGCATGGGGCGGTCCGACCTACCTCGGCGCCATGGCCTGCCACTACCTCGACGCAGGTCTGCTGATGGCTGCCTCGGCGTGGCTGCTGGACAAGATCCTGCTGCCGGATTCCGGCGAGTCCCGAACGGGGACTGGTACATCCGCTCAGTGCGCAGGTGAATGCTCAGTTCGGGCGTGAGCGGACGCCGGTGAACTGAGCGAATGCCGTCGCTTCGGCCCGAGCCGAGGCGGCGGCTCAGTCACTCACAGGCTGCAGGGCATCTGCGCATAGGCGGCGATATCGCAGACCGACTTGTTCGTCAGCTTCCACCCGCCGTCCTGCCACACCCACCGCAAGGGAATGTAGCGCGACCCCGACCCCGGCAGAGTCATCCGCAGTCTGGCACTGGCGGTCGTCCCGTTCTGAGTCAGCGGCCCGACCACCTCGTACCGAAAACCTGTGTAGGAGTACTGCTTCACCAGGTACAGCACTTTGGAGATCGGTCCGACCGCCCGGGCTCCGCCCTCCAGCAGTTTCGCCTTCTCCGCCGACGACGAATCCCCGCTCAACGTGGCCAACTGCCGGTTGAACTCACCGAGGCTCGCCGCCGTCGGCGCCGACGGAGCCGGGCCGCCCGGCCTCGGGACCACTGCGGGCTGCTGCTGAGGGTCGGTCGGTGCCCCCGGCGTCGGCGCCGACACCGCAGGCACCGGTGCCTGCGCGACACTCGGAGTGGCTGAGGTGGCCGGCACTTGATTCGCGGGAGTCATCGCCTGTTGCGCGTCACCGAGATTCACCACCGTCGCAGGCGGTTCGGCGACCGTCGCAGCGCCGGGGTCTCGACTGAGCATCATTCCGACGATCCCCACGACGACGATGACCGCCGAAGTCACACCCGCGAGTCCCGCCGATGCGATCACCGTCGGCCATCCGACGCCGCCACCCTGTTTCCCGTTGTCTCCGCGACTCATGGACGACTCTCCTGACGACACGGGGCGACCGCTCGTCGATCGTCCATCCGCAAGCCGCATCCACGCGGCTCAATTTAGGCAAGCCTAAACTACTACCGGACCGGCGGGAATGCGGCTCAAGCCGCCGGGACAGACAACGGGACTTTCGGGGGCCCGGCTAACCCGACGTCGTGCCGTTCCCGGAACGGGCCAGCACCGGCAGTCCACCCGGGTACGGCGCGTCGATGCCCGCCTCATCGAATGCGATCCGGATACGACGGCGAAGCTCTCGCTCGGTGGCCCACTGGGCATTGGCACGGGTCACCGCGGTCATCCGCATCGTCCAGGAATCGGAGTCGAGGTCGTTGACGCCCTGCAACTCGGGAGCGGACAGGAGATTCGACTTCATCGGCTCCTCTTGAGCCGCGGCCGTCGCGGCCTCCTTCGCCACTCGGCACGCGTCGTCGATGTCGGCCCGGTAGGAGACGGGCAGTTCGAGCAGCGCCACCCCGAAGTCCTGACTGTAGTTGCCGACGCGCATGATCTCGCCGTTCCGGCAATACCAGAGAGTGCCGTGGAGGTCGCGGACCGTCGTGACACGGAGCCCCACACTCTCGACGGTCCCGGAGGCCTCGCCGAGGTCGACCCAGTCGCCGACGCCGTACTGATCCTCGAACAACATGAACAACCCCGACAGGAAATCGCGGACCAGAGCTTGCGCACCGAATCCGAGTGCGACGCCGACGACGCCCGCCGACGCGACGAACGGCGCCACATTGACTCCGAGGATGCCGAGCGTCTGCAGGATGATCCACATCAAGACCAAGAACGAGACCAGCGATTTGAGCACGGAGCCGATCGTCGCGAAACGCATCGCCCGCCGTTCGTCGCGCTGACGTTCGGCACGACGATCCTCTTCTGTTCGCTGACGGACGTTCTTGCGCAGGAACGCGGCGGTCAGCCCACTACCCGGATCGATGCCCAGTTTCGGCTTGGCGCCGCGCGGCCCCTTGACCGGCTGTTCCACCGATTCGGCACGCTTCTCCGCCTCTCGGTCCGCTCTCTTCTGCCGCCGTCGCTCTCGGCGTGAGGGAGATCCCTCGCCGGTCTGCGGCCGGGTGACGCGGTCGATCGCCCGATGCAGCAGATAGCGAACGACGAGCCCCAACGCGACATAGATCGCGATCTGCGCAGGTCGATCGATCAGCCATACTTGGCCAGTGTCCGTGATTCGAAACGCTAGCTGAGTCATGGCCCGATGCTACGGATCGAGCACCGGCCCCGACACCGTCGCGCAGCCACGCGCACCGCATACCGGTGGTCTCAGAACTCTCGTTCCCTGAACAGCTCCAGCGCCAGCCGGATCTCACGATCGGACACCGTCTCCAGGTCGTCCGCGAGAGAACGGACACGGTCCTCTTCCGGAGACCGGGCGCCCGAGTCCTGGTCGGCAGCGATGCCGACCTCTATCGCATAGGGCATGGACGGGCCGAGATTCGCAATGACCTGCCGACCGTCGGTGGTCGGCACGACGTGCGGATAGCACCCGACACCGTCCTCGACCGCTGTGGTCACGAACTCGACGATCCGGTCGCCGGTCTCAGCACTGATCGGGTATCTCTGTCCGGCGAACACGAAAGTCACTGTGGGCATAATCAATTGGAGCCTTCCGACGGAGATGGTCGGTACCGGCCGCGGCGGCGGGCGCTCCCCCCAGGAAATCGCCCGCCACCGACGGCGACACCGCGCCGAACGGGCGCGGATGCAGTGATTGCCGGGGTCGACGGGCGTGACGTCTGACTGTCGGCCGTTCGTCGGACAATCGCTGCCGTGGCCGGCCTCCCCGGCTCACGCCAGTTACCGTACAGCAAACATTTTTGAGGGTCTAGCGGAGGGGCGGAGCCTGCGCGTGATCAGGAACATCTGACGCATCGAATGAGCATGTCAGCAACGGTTAAGGCTGGCAACGGACCGCTTCTGAACGCAGATCGCGGGACAGGTCAGCGAACATGGCCTGCAATCAGCAATCTGAAATTGCTAGAATGGGACGGTTGGCACAACCCCGCCACCCACGACACCCGGACAGGACCGAGAGACGCACGATGGACGACGGCTTTGCAGAGCGGCTGAACCGACTCTTCGAGACCGTGCACCCTCCGGGCCGGAAACCGCACACCAACGCGGAGGTCGCGGCGACCCTGTCCGCCGCCGGGCACAAGATCTCGAAGCCGTACCTCTCGCAGCTGAGGAACGGGCACCGCACCAATCCGTCACCGGAGACCGTCGCGGCACTCGCCCGATTCTTCAAGGTGAAGCCCGACTATTTCTACGACGACGTCTACGCAGCCCAGATCGACCACGACCTCGAGCTGCTGTCCCAATTGCGCGGGCACGGGCTCCGCAGGCTCTCGAGCCGCGCGTTCGACCTCTCCGAGGAATCGCAGGAGATGCTCGCAGCCATGGCCGAGAAGCTGCGCCGCGGCGAGGGTCTGCCCGAGAGTCCACCCGACTGACCAGCAAGATTGGACAGTCGCCGACAGCCTGAAGGTAGTTTGTGGAACCGATGCACGTTCGGAAGTCATCGCGCACCGCGCGACCGCTGAGCGCCATCGCGGTCGCGATCGGCGTGAGCCTCGCGGCGCCGGCGACGGCGTCCGCCGCTCCACACCACCCCTGTGAACACACCTGGTGCGACGACGGCGCCTGGGCACCGGACGGTTCATCGACACCGACCGCCGATCCGTCGACTTCCGGGAACGACCCGACCACGCCGTCTGAGTCCACCGACACCGCCGATCCCACGCCGGACTCACCGTCCGTCACCGGCCCGTCGACTGTTTCCCCGTCGACCACGGGCCCGTCGGCCACCGGGCCGTCCGATCCATCGGAGGACTCCGGCCACGAGCACGACAACGGACACCATCACCATCCCGGCGACGACGGCAGCAGCGACGACGATGGCGGCAGCGACGACGATCAGGGCACCCCGACCGACGACCCGGGAGCCGTCGCCCCCTCGCCACCGGCCGGGACCTCCGGCGGCGGCGACTCGACCGCGTCCTCTCCGAACGATCACGACCCGTCCACCATCTACACCGACAATGACGACCCGGCCGCAGCGACGCCGCATCGGCCCAGCCCCCGCCGCCCGCGGACGAGGCCGGTACCCGTCGCGCCGTCGACCGGCACCCCGGCGGCACCGCAGTCGGGGTCGTCCGGCCGCGCCGACGACGTGTCTGCGCGCCCCGCACCGCCGCGTCGACCGCAGCCGACGACCGCACGACGAGAGGCTGCGGTCGCGGGCCCGCAGACCGACGAGCCACACCGCACGGCAGCCGTCGTCGCGGCCGGACCGGGCCCGACCCAGTACGCCGCCGCCGGCGCGGGCGTCGCGGGCCTGCTGATCATCGCGGCGGGCGCCGGAGCGGTCAGCTATCGCGGCGCACGCGCCGGCCGTGTCCGAGTGAACGCCGCTCGCGCCGAGTTCCTGGGACCGAAGAGGTGATGACATGACCGACGCAGTCGGCCGGTCGCAGCGAGCGCGGCGCTCACACCGCCGGATTCACGCGGCGGTCGACGCGGTCCTCGACGTCGCGGTCCAGAAGCATGCCGGATCGCTGCTGGAGATCGTGCAGGCGGTCGGCGAGAGCCGCGAACGCCCGATCACGGTCGCCGTCGACGACCTCGCTCCGGGCGTCTGGGGCCAGCGCCGCGAATACGCCGACCACGACGAGATCGTGCTCGCACGCTCGCTGCCGAGCGAGGCACGGACGCTCGCCCACGAACTGGGGCACGTGGTGTTCGACCATCCGGGCGCCACTGCGGAGGTAGCCGCCGTCGCCGCCGAGGACGACCTCATCGCCTACATGCTCGGCACATCGGCACCGCCGGAACCGCCGGTCGACGTCGACCGGGACCTGCACGAATGGGAGGCCGAGGCCTTCGCCGCACGACTGCTCCAGCGGCTGGCGCAGCTCTACCGCGGGCACTCGTGGCGGCCGATGCTCCGGTACGACGAGGCACTCGGATGACCTGGCTCACCTGGGTGATCGCCGTACTCTGCGCGGCGGCCGTCGGTGCACGGATGGGCAGGCTGACCGTCCGCCCGCCGTCGCTGGCGCGGAGTTCCGTCGCCGCAGCGGCCATCGCGGTGGCCGTCGCCGCAGCCGTCCGCACGCCGACGGTCGCGGTGATCCTCGGTCCCCCCGACAGCGACGTCCCAATGCTCACGTTCATCGGCTGCTGGGTGGTGGTCGCGACCGCGACCGCGCTGATCGCGTCGGCGGCGTCACCCCGGGTCGGACGACAGACGTTGGAAGCGGTCTCGATCGTGATCCCGACGGTCGCGGCCGTGGTCCTGGTGGCGATGTCGGTGACCGGAGAGATGGCGATCGGCTCGATCTTCGTCATCATCGCGTGCCTGTTCGCGTTGGTGATCGGCGTCCGATACATCGCCTGGAACCCGCTGGGCCGCGCGATCAGTTACTACCTGGTGGGCATCGCCGTCGTGACGGTCGTGCTCGCACTCGACCCGTCCCACACCGAACCGGCCAGTCGGTGGTGGGCGGTCTCGATCATCATCCTGAGTGTCTCCTGCTGCTCAGTGATGATCGAGTCGTGGTTCGTCGCACGTCGCGACCTGCGCCGCACCCGCGCACTGTTGCGGTCCCTGGTCGCCGCACACCCGGAGTTGGGGGACGGCGACTACCAGTCGGCGACCACCGTGCTGCGGGCCGACGACCGTGTCTCGCAGATCCTGGACGGTCTGTATCTGCACGCGGGCGCCGGCCTGATCGCCCCCGACCCGGGCGACGATGCCGCCGGTCCACGGCAGCGGGCCCGCGCGATCGCCGCATGGTTGCGCGACCCGGACGCCGCGCCCGTCGACCCCCGGCTCCTCACCACGCCGGACGAGCTGTCCGATCGACGCTGGGTTCGGCTGATCGCCCGCGAGTACGACCGCGCGCCGACCGCGGTTTAGGCCGAGTCCCAGGGAAGGTGTTCGGTCAGCTCACACGATCTGCGACGTCACGATCCCGCGGCACCGGTTTGGCCACCGGCGGACGGTCGGACACGACCCCGTACATCGTCACCCCGTTCCATTCGGTGACCGCGAACTCCGTCGCATTCCAGCCGGACACGAACCAGTCGCGCAACGGCGGCGAGCCCGTCCACGCGTAGAAGGGACGATCGTGGTCTCGGCAGAAGCGCTCCACCTCCCGCATCATGTCGATCACCGCACGCCCACCGCGAGCCTCCGGCGTCAGTGCGACCAGCATGCAGTTGACCGCATCGTCCACGGGAAGCGGCAGGGGCCGACTGGTCCACAGCTCCAACAGTCGCTCGCGCAGCCCCGGCGTCCGAACGGCGACTTCGACGTCGGCGGGAGTGAGCGGCGCGGCACCGTCCGGCGACAGGTCGACGTCGTGCGGGTGCCAGGCGAGCACACCCACCAGCCGGCCGTCGGCCTCGGCCCCGACCGCGCAGCCGACGCGCAGCAGCGGACGCAGGAGGAGTTCCGCGAGCCATTCGCGCTTGGCCGGATCGGCGACGTGGTCGCCGAGCAGCCATTGATACAGCGGGATCTCACCGATCCCCTGCTCGAGCACGCCGACAGCCTCTTCCAGCCGGTTGTCGTCGAGTGTGATGACGGTCGTCATCGGGCCTCCTTCTGAGGGTGGTGGGCCGGTATCGACGACGACGGGCCGCCTCGCGAATACGCGAGACGACCCGTCGCAATGTCTAGGTCGAGTGCGGTACTACGGGGTCGTGGGGGTATCGCCGCTGCTGCCGCCGGCCGAGCCGGAGCCGAGTGCTTCGATGATCGGGGTGATGAAGTCGATTTCCAAGCGGAGTGGGCCATCAGCCATGGTCGTACTTCTTTCTCTTAGGAGGGTGTTTCGCCCGATTGTTCGTCAATCGAACGTATTCATCAGGTTGCGCCGACGTGTCAGATCGATCACACGAAAGATGGTTTCGTTATGCAACCGTTATCCTCCGAACGGGGGATAAATCACCTAGACGCGGCATCTTTCCACGCATTCATGCAGGTAGATCGAATAGCCGACAAATCGCAGACGTCATTCTGACTCGGCGAACCTCGCCAGAGCCCGGCGGTGCCCGGCGACGATCAGCACGTCGCCCTCGTGGACGACGGTGTCCAGACCGGCGAACGTGAACTCCGCGCCTCGTCGTTTCACCGCCACGATGGTCACGTCGTAGTTCGTGCGAATCTTGCTGGACTTGAGGTCGAAGCCGACCAGGTCCCTCGGCGCCGGAGCCTTGGCCATCGCGAAGTCGTCGTCGAACTCGACATAATCGAGCATTCGCCGATCGATGACCAGGTGCGCCACCCGGGCGCCCATCTCGTGCTCTGGAAGCACCACGTGGTGCGCGCCGATGCGCTCGAGGATGCGCGCGTGCTGCCGCGAGATCGCCTTGGCCCAGATATCCGCCACCCCGATGTCGAGGAGCGCCGAGACGGTGAGGACGCTGCCCTCCAGGTCCGACCCGATCCCGACGACGACGTGATCGAAGGTCTCGACGCCGAGTTGCTTGAGGGCCTGCGGATCGGTCGAGTCGACCACCGCGGAATCGGAGACCTCGTCGGCGTACTTCTGCACCAGGGCCGGATCGCCGTCGAGGCCGAGGACCTCGACGCCCTGTTCGACGAGCTCGACCGCCAGCGACGCTCCGAAGCGCCCCAGACCGATGACTGCGACGCGCAAGTCGGCCTGTCGCCCAGCAGATCTCCGTACCGCAGACTTTCTGGCCACCACTTCTCCTAGTCTCGTGTCCCCGGCTAGCCGACGATCGGACGTTCTTCGGGTCGCTCGAAACGGCGAACACGCTCGCGCAATGCCAGCGCAGACGCCAGGGTAATCGGGCCGAGACGCCCCAGAAGCATCAGCGCGGCCAGAAGGAGTTGTCCGGCAGCCGGAATGCTCGGGGTGATGCCGGTCGACAGTCCGACTGTCGCGAAGGCGGAGACGGTCTCGATGAGGATCGCGTCGAGGCGGAAGTCGGTGAGGTACATCAGCGCGAGCGCCACCAGCATGACCGCGCCGACACCGAGCAGCGCGACGGTGACGGCCTGCCGCTGGACCTCCGGACTGATCCGCCGCCGCATCGCGTGCACGGTCGGCTCCCCGCGGATCTCGCTGAGGATGACATAGCCGAGAATCGCGAAGGTGGTGACCTTGATACCGCCTGCGGTACCGGCGCTACCACCGCCGATGAACATCAGGACGTCGGTCACCAGCAACGACGACGGATGCATCGCCGCGACGTCGATGCTGTTGAATCCCGCAGTGCGGGGCGACAATCCGGAGAAGAGTCCGGCGAGCAACTTGTCGGAGAACCCGAGCGGTCCCAGCGTCCCAGGGTTGCGCCACTCCGAGGCGGTGAGCACCACCACGCCGATCACGGCAAGCGCGCCGTACACGATCAACGTCATCCGCACATGCAGCGAGAACCACGGCCGTGCAGGGGTCTTCCGGTCCGGATGGGCCGCGCGGCCCCGAACGCGCCGGAACGCCCGGCGCAGCTCGAAGATCACCGGGAAGCCGATACCGCCGATCACCAGCCCCGCAGAGATCGGCAGGATGATCCACGGATCGCCGACGAATCCGACGAGGTTGTCGCTGTACAGCGCGAACCCGGCATTGTTGAATGCCGAGATCGCATGGAAGACACCGAGATACGCCGAGTGCACCAGACCCTGGCCGTATCCGACGGCGAACCGGACCGTCAGCACCGCCGCGATCACCGCCTCCACCACCAGGCTCGTCCCGATGACCCGAAGGATCACCCGGCGTCCGTCGCCGAACTCGACGGACTTCGTCTCCGCCCGTGCGGCCATCTGGGTGCGCAGTCCCACCCGGCGCATCACCAGCAACCCCAACAGTGCGGCGAGCGACATGACGCCGAGCCCGCCGATCTGGATCAGTGCGAGGATCACGATCTCGCCGAACGTCGACCAGTGGGTCGCGGTATCCACCACGATCAGACCCGTCACACAGGTGGCCGAGGTCGCGGTGAACAGCGCGGTCACCAGACCCGTCCCGGTGCCGTCCGCCGACGACATCGGCAGCGTCAGCAGTAGCGCGCCGACCATGATGACCAGGATGAAGCCCGCCACGATCAATCCGGCGGGCCGCAGCGCCGGAGCCTGCCGACGCGCGAGCTTGGACATTCCTAGAGATTACGACAGCTACCCTCGAAACCATGCGATACGGAGTGTGCATTCTGCCGGACATGCCGTGGCGCACGGCGCGGCCCCTGTGGGAGCGTGCCGAGGAGATGGGCTTCCAGCACGCCTGGACCTACGACCACCTGGTGTGGGGTGGCCTGCCCGACTCCCGTTGGTTCTCCTGCATCCCGACGCTCACCGCGGCAGCGTGCGCCACCAGCCGGATCGCACTCGGCACCTACGTCGTCTCCCCGAACTTCCGGACGCCGGTCGCCTTCGCCCGCGAGGTGCAGACGCTGACCGACATCTCCGACGGCCGAGTGCTGTTGGGACTCGGCGTCGGCGGCAGCCCCGACGACCGCGTCCTCGGCAGCCCGCCTCTCGATGCGCGGGCACGCGTCGACCGATTCCAGGAGTTCAGCCGACTCCTCGATCGCACGCTTCGCGAGGATCACGTCGACGCCGACGGCGTGTACTACGGAGCCCGCGACATGCGGCTCGTCGGCGGCGAGATCCGCTCCCGCGTTCCGTTCGTGCTGGCGGGCAACGGTCCTCGGTCGGTGCGTTTCGCTGCACGCCACGGCGACGGCTGGGTGACCACCGGTCCGCAGACCGAGTCGCTCGAGGACTGGTTCGGCACCGTCGGCCGGGGACGCGCGCTGCTCGCCGAGACCGCGGCTGACGCGGATCGCCGGGCGCCGGACGCCTATCTGAATCTCCACAGTTCGCCGGTGAACCCGCTGGAGTCGGTCGGCCGGTTCGACGAGATGGTCGGCCGCGCGGCCGACCTCGGGTTCACCGACGTCATCGTGCACTGGCCGCGCGAGACCGACCCGTACCGCGGTGATGTCGGAGTGCTCGAGCGGCTCGCGTCGCGCGGACTCGGCTGAGCGGCCCCGGCCCCATCGCCGCGGGACCTTGACCGCACGCCACTCCGGCGTACGATTGTCGACAATCAACAACCTCTATGAGAGGCGGTCGACGTCATGGAATCAGCGGCCACGTGCGGACTCACCGCGCTGGAACTCTCCGACGCCTACCGCCGCCGAATCCTCTCCCCTGTCGATGTCGCCGCCGAGACCCTCGCCGCAGTCCGCCGCGTGGACGGCAGTCTGAATGCGTTCTGTCTGGTCGACGAGCCCGGCGCACTGACGGCCGCGAAAGCCGCTGAACAGCGGTATCTCGACGGCACGCCGCTCGGTCCGCTCGACGGCGTGCCCGCGTCGATCAAAGACATCTTCCTCACCGCCGGCCTGCCGACCCATCGCGGATCCCGGCTCCTGGCCGATGCAGACGACGGCTCGCCACCGACCGTCGACGCTCCCGCGGTCGCCGCGACACGGGCGGCCGGATGCGTCGTGTTCGGGAAGACCACGACACCGGAGTTCGCCTGGAAGGGCGTCACGGACTCGCCGTTGGCCGGCGTCACCCGGAATCCGTACGACCCCGAGCTCACCCCGGGCGGCAGCAGTGGCGGGTCGGCCGCCGCGGTCGCGGCCGGACTCGGTCCACTGTCCGTGGGCACCGACGGCGGCGGCTCGGTGCGCATCCCCGCCGCGTTCACCGGCACCGTCGCCCTCAAACCGACCTACGGCGTGGTTCCGATGTACCCGTCCAGCCCGTTCGGCACCCTCGCGCACGCCGGGCCGATGGCCCGAACGGTGACCGATGCCGCCGCCTACCTGGACGCCCTTGTCCGTCCCGACGTGCGCGACTGGTCCGCGGTGCCCCGCTCTGCCACGTCGCCCGAAGTCGGCGGATTCCTGGCGGCAGCGATCGACGGCACCGGGTCCGACCGCCCGCTCGTCGGGCTGCGCGTCGCCTACAGCAGCGACCTCGGGTTCGGGTCCACCGACCCAGAGGTGGAACGCGAAGTGCGCGTGGCGATCTCCGAGCTCGAACAGCTGGGCGCGTCGATCGACGAAGTGGCCCTCGGCCTCTCCGACCCGGTCGACGCATTCCATGTCCTGTGGTTCGCCGGTGCCGCGGCGGTGCTGAAGCCGTTCGGGGAGGCGGCCGTCGACCGAGTCGATCCGCAGCTTCGCGACGCCCTCGCCCGCCACGGCGGTTTCAGCGCCCAGGACTATCTCGACGCGGTCGCCGTCCGGATGGCACTCGGAGTCCACCTCGGCGAGTTGCATGAGGAGTACGACCTGCTCGTCACCCCGACCACCCCGATCCCCGCCTTCGCCGCGGGTGCGGACGTTCCACCCGGCTCCACCGGCCCCGACTGGACCTCGTGGACGCCGTACACCTACCTTTTCAACATGACTCAGCAACCGGCACTGTCGGTCCCGTGCGGCGTCACCGATACCGGGCTCCCCGTCGGCGTGCAGATCGTCGGACCGCGATTCGCCGACCGCCGCGTGATGCGGACCGGCGCTGCACTGCAGCAGGTCGTCGGGTCTCGCGTGCCGCGGCCACGGATCCACGCGTGCGGCGGAGCGGCGTGACGATCATGGGGGCCGCGCCGAGGTCGTCGCTGGAACCCGTCGTCCAGGAGTCGACTCCGGCGATCATCGCGCGATCGCTGCGACGGGCGATCGCCGCGGGCGACTTTCCGCCGGGATCGCAGCTCGGTGAGGCGGCGCTCGCGAAGCAGCTCGGCGTCAGTCGCGGACCGCTCCGCGAGGCGATGCAGCGACTCACGCAGGAGGGGCTGCTCGTCTCGCACCGGAACCGGGGACTCTTCGTTCCCGACCTCACGTCTGACGCCGTCGACGACATGTACCTGCTGCGGACCACCGTCGAACGCGCCGCCGTCGAACGTCTCTTGCAGACCGGAGCCGGTCCCGCGTGCGCCGATCTGCTCGACGCCGCGGTCGCCAGGATGTCGGCGGTCGCCGATCGCCCCGATTCGGAGGAGATGATGGACGCCGACCTCGACTTCCATCGGGCGCTGGTGGAATCCGCTGCGAGCCGCCGACTCTCGCGGGTTCATGAGACGGTGATCGTCGAGACCAGCATGTGCCTGCGCGCTCTGCGATTCGCGTACGGTCCCGGCGAGGATCGGGTGTCCGAGCATCGGGAGCTCGCCGCCGCCGTCCGCGCAGGGGATCTCGTGCGCGCGGTCGCCGCGCTCGAAGCCCACATGCGCGACGGCGCCCAGCGGTTGGCACAGTAGCCGGGCCGCCGGTCAATCCGCGTCGGGAATCAACCTGCGCGCGCCGGCACCGTCGCGGCCCATCACGTCGCCGGGATTCGTGTACGGACACGCGGTCAGCGACAGGCAGCCGCAGCCGATGCAATTGGCGAGGTTGTCGCGCAGGGCGGTGAGGCGGGCGATGCGATCGTCGAGGTCGTCGCGCCACTCCCGCGCCAGGCGCGCCCAGTCGTGCTTGTCCGGCGGGCGGTCGTGCGGGAGGTCGTCGAGCGCCGCCTTGATCTGAGCCAGGCCGATCCCCAGGGACTGCGACGCGCGGATGAAGGCGATCAGACGCAACGTGTCCCGGCGATACTCGCGTCGGTCCCCCGACGTCCGTCGGCTCCGGATCAGGCCGATCTTCTCGTAGTAGTGCAGGGTCGAGACCGCCACACCCGCGCGGCGCGCGACCTCGCCGGGTTTGAGCCACACGGCATCGGTCGGTATCTCAGTCATCGACTTCCTCTCTGAAGACGTCCGCCGCTTGGGCGAGCGCACCCCTCAACCAACGAAAGGCGCCGCTCAACCAACGAAAGGCTCGTCCACAACCACATAAACACACCATCCCCCACCCGCCGGTTGAGCGAGGGTGCCGCTCAACCGACGAAGGGTCCGCTGTCAGCGGACCGGGATCGCGACGTACTTGGTCTCCAAGAATTCGTCGATCCCGGTGAGACCGCCCTCGCGGCCCAGGCCGGACTGCTTGACGCCACCGAAGGGTGCTGCGGGATTGGACACCAGACCGGTGTTCAAGCCGACCATTCCCGTCTCGAGCCGCTCGGCGATGGTCAGACCGCGATCCATCGACTCGGTCATCACGTACGACACCAGCCCGAACTCGGTGTCGTTGGCGAGTTCGACGGCCTCGTCGTCGGAGCCGAACGGAACGAGGGCCGCCACCGGACCGAAGACCTCCGTACTCATCATCTCCGCCCGCGCGTCCACCCCGGTCAGCACCGTCGGCGGATAGAAGTGGCCGGGCCCGTCCAGCCGACGACCGCCGCACCGCACCTGTGCACCGCGGGCGACGGCGTCGTCCACCAGATGCTCCACCTTGTCGACGGCCGCCCGGTCCACCAACGGTCCGACGTCGGTGCCGTCCGTCGCGCCGTCGCCGACCGTCAGCCGCGACATCCGTTCCGTCAGCAGGTCGGCGAACTCGTCGATCACCCTGCGATGCACCAGGATCCGGTTCGCTGCGGTGCAGGCCTCGCCCATGTTCCGCATCTTCGCGGCCATCGCGCTGTCGATCGCCACGTCGAGATCGGCGTCCTCGCACACGATGAACGGCGCATTGCCACCCAACTCCATCGACGTCCGCAGCACTCCTCCGGCGCACTGCTCCAGCAGTCGTCTGCCGACCCGGGTGGAGCCGGTGAACGACAGCTTCCGCGCCTTCCCGGAGTCGATCCACGGCTCGACCACCGAACCGGCCGACGAGGTGCACACCACCGACAGCACGCCGTCGGGCAGCCCCGCCTCGGCGAGAAGATCGGTGACGTAGAGCGAGGTCAGCGGAGTGAGACTCGCCGGTTTGTAGACCATCGTGCAGCCCGCCGCGATCGCCGGACCGATCTTGCGGGAGATCATCGCGAGCGGGAAGTTCCACGGGGTGATGAGAATGCACGGTCCCACCGGCTCCCGGGTGATGAGGAACCGCGACTTTCCGTCCGGACTGCGGCGCGCGTCGCCCGATATCCGCACCGCCTCCTCACCGAACCAGCGGAAGAACTCGGCGCCGTAAGCCACCTCACCGCGCGCCTCCGCGAGCGGCTTGCCCATCTCCGCGGTCATCAACTGCGCAACCTCGTCGGCCCGCTCGACCAGCAGCTCGTACGACCGCCGCAGGATCTCCGACCGGTCGCGCGCCGGCACGGAGGCCCAGTCCCTCTGGTGCGCGGCCGCGGCGTCGATCGCCGCCGCGGCGTCTCGTGGACCGCCGTCGGCCAGGGTGGTGAGCACCTCCCCGGTGGCCGGATTCTCAACGTCGAAAGTGTCCCCGGAGAATGCCGTTCGCCATCGGCCGTCGATGTGGATGCCGGTGCCGAGACCGGCGACGATATCGGCGACGTTTCGAGTCATGACGCACCTCCCAGGTGTGGTGTTCTACATCGGTTCACGGTTTCGGCCCCGACGTGCTCCGTCACGCGCGTCGAGCGGATCCGGGTCCAGAAGCTGGAGCAGGTGCAAGCCGCGACGGTCGGCACCCGCATCCCCGCCCGCGGTCGAGTCGGTGACCGCCAGTCTGCGGATCTGGGTGGCGCACGAGAATCCGTCGGTGAGCACCGGAGCATCGGGGTGCCGGCGGAGCGCGGGCGCCAGCGCCTGTTCGGCGACGGCGTCCGAGACCTCCTCGTGCCCCGCCGTGAATCCGAAGTCGCCTGCCACGCCACAGCATCCGGTCGCCTCGACGACGTTGCGGACCCCGAGCGCGGTGAGCGTGCCGCGCTGCACGCGGTTGCCGAAGGTCGCGTACTCGTGACAGTGGGTCTGCACGACGACTGTCTCCGGCGCCCCGGCCGGCCATTCCGGGGCACGGTCGCCGGCGGCGAGCTCGCCGAAGTGGGCGGCGACGGAGCGCACGCGCGCCGCGACCCGGCGGGCCCGGTCGGCCTCGTCCGCCCCGACTGCGTCGCCGGTCAGCAGACGGGGAAGTTCGTCGCGGAGGGTGGCGGCGCAACTGGGCTCGACCACGACGATCGGCGAGGTGCCGTCGCCCTGGCTGTCGAGATGGCGTGCGGTGCGCCGCAATGTCTTCCGTGCGGCGTCGAGGCGGCCGGTGGTGATCTGCGTCAACCCGCAGCAGTGGTCGGTGTCGCACGTGACCGACGAGTGCACGCCGCCGAGGACCCGGGCGGCCGCGCCTGCTACCTCGGGCCGGAGTCCGCGCGTGAACGAGTCGAGGAACAGCACCACCTCGGCGGGCTTCGACGATCCGACTGACGACGGCACTCGGCGGAGCTGCGCGCGCAGTTGCGCGGCCGAGGCGAACTCGGGCAGGACGCGACCGTCCGCGAGCCCGGCGAGGCGAGCGCCCGCGACGCCGAACCTCGTGGCCGCCAGTCGATTGAGCGGTGCGGCCAGATATGGGGTGATCCGCAGCCAGGTGGGCAGCATCCCGATCGTGTAGTGCACGCGGGGGCGGATACGACCGTCGTAACGACGATGCAGCGCTTCGGATTTCATCGCCGCCATGTCGACACCGGTGGGGCAGTCGGACGAACACGCCCGGCACGCCAGGCAGAGATCCAGCGACTCGGTGACCATCGGCGCGTTCCAGTCGGCCGCAACGCCGCCTCGCACCAGTTCCTGGAGCACGCGGGCGCGGCCGCGCGTCGAATCCTTCTCGTCTCCCGTCGCTCGATACGACGGACACATCACGCCGCCGGCGTGTGTCCGGCACCGCCCGATTCCGATGCACGCCTGCGCCGGGTGCGGTGCGACGTCCGCGAGCGCGAGGTCGGCGTCGATCGGCCGCGTCTCACGCAGCCCGCCGGGCGCCAGCAGGCCTTTCGGATCCCAGATCGCGGCGAAGCGGTCGAACGCCGACAGCATGCGCGGCGAGTACATGATCGGCAGCAGCTCCGACCGTGCACGACCGTCGCCGTGCTCGCCCGACAGTGATCCCTCGTACCGCACCACGAGATGTGCGGCATCGGTGCAGAACGCCCGGAACACCGTGCGGCCGTGCTCGGTTCGCAGATCGAAGTCGATCCGGATGTGCATGCACCCGGCACCGAAGTGGCCGTACATCACGCCTGTCAGTCCGTGCCGGTCGAGCAGCTCGCGGAACTCGGCGAGGTAGTCGGCGAGCAGGTCGGGCCGCACCGCGGCGTCCTCCCAACCGGGCCAGGTGGAGACGGTCTTCCCGGTCGACGGGTCGGTGAGCTGTGAGCTGAGTCCCGCCCCGTCCTCGCGGACCCGCCAGAGGTCCGCCCGCTCGGTGGGATCGTGAACCTGCCGCAGGTCGACGACGTGTCCGTCCGCACGGAGCGCCGACTCCAGATCCGCTGCCTCGCTGTCGGTCCCGTCGAGTTCGATGAACAGCCAGGCCCGCCCGGCGGGCAGGTCGGCGACGGCGTCGGCACCGCGCCGAAGCCGCATCGTCTCGACGATCACCTCGTCCACACCCTCCACCGCGGACGGCCGGTGCCGCAGCAGCAACGGGACGTCGCGGGCCGCGTCGACGATGTCGGCATAGCCGGCCACGATCAGCCTGGTCTGCGACGACTCCTCCACCAGTGCGACCGTCGCTGCGGTGACGACCCCGCAGGTGCCCTCGCTGCCCACCAGCGCCCGCGCGACGTCGAAGCCCTCCTCCGGCAGCAGGTGCCGGAGGTGATATCCGGACACCTGCCGTGGGATCCGGCCGAGCTCGGTGCGGATGTCCGCCAGATAGTCCGACGCCAGTCCCCGCAGCTCGGCCGCCAGGTGCTCGGCGCGGGCGACAGCGGTCGCATCGCCCGGCTCTGTCGCACGGATTCCGTTGCGCGAGGCCGTCAGTCGCACGCCGTCGACGGTGACGAGGCGGAGCTCGACGACGTGGTCGGCGGTCCGCCCGTACCGGACCGAGTGGTTGCCGCACGCGTCGTTGCCGATGGCGCCGCCCAAGCAGGCCCGAGTCTGGCTCGACGGATCCGGCGCGAACGTCAGCCTGCGGTCGGTGGCCCGGTGTACCGCGGCTCGCAGCTCGGTCAGCACGACGCCGGCCTCCGCCGTCACGGTCCGCGCCACCTCGTCGACGTCGATCACCGCGCGCATGTACCGGGAGAGGTCGACCACGACGCCCGGACCGATCGAGTTGCCGGACATGGAGGTGCCGCCCCCGCGCGCGGTCACCGGAACACCGAGCCGGTGGCAGACGGCCAGCGCCGCGGCGACGTCCGCTTCGGTTCGGGGGAACAGTACCGCGACCGGTCGCACCCGGTAGTTGGACGCATCGTAGGAGTACTCGGCGATCCGCCGCGCCGAGAACTCCGGATCGAGCCCTTCCGCGCGCAGTGCCTCGATCAACGCGTCCGGGTCAGTCATGACTTCTACATTTCCACCACACGCCGGACGGCGCGAACGAAACGTTCTGTGCCGGTGACGACTTCGTCCGCGGTGACCACCAGTGCGGGGATCAGCCGGACGATCGATCCGGTGGGCCCGCAGGTCAGGGTCAGCAGGTCCTCGTCGATGCACGCCTGCTGCACCGACGACGCCAGCCGGGCGGCCTCGATGGCCCGCGGTCCCCCGGCGTTCGCCGTCGGATCGCCGAACTCGACGGCCAGCATCAGTCCGGTACCGCGGATGTCGCAGATCTGATCGATCCCGGCGAGTCCGGAGCGCAGTCCGTCGAGCAGTTCGGCCCCGCGCACACGCGAGTTCTCGACCAGCCCTTCGCGTTCGATCACGTCGAGCGTCGCGACGCCCGCTGCCGCGGCCACCGCGTTGCCGCCGTAGGTTCCGCCCTGCGAGCCGGGCCAGGCCTTGGCCATGATCGCCTCCGGAGCGGCGATCGCCGAGATCGGGAAGCCCGATGCGATGCCCTTCGCGGTGATGATGACGTCGGGGACCAGCCCGTCGGTGTGCTGATGTCCCCAGAATCTGCCCGTTCGTCCGACACCCGCCTGCACCTCGTCGAGCACCAGCAGCGCGCCATGGCGGGCCGTGCGCTCGCGCAGTCCCGCGAGATACGCGGGCGGGACGGCCAGATAGCCGCCGTCGCCGAGGAACGGCTCGATCACCACCGCCGCCAGCTCGCTGGGCGACAGTCGTGTGGCGAGCAGGTAGTCGAACTCCTTGAGGGCGTGGTCGACGGCGTCGTCGGTCGTCATCCCGAGCCGCAGGGCGTCCGGGAAGGGCGTGGTCGCGACGCCGGACATGAGCGGACCGAAGCCCGCCGAGAACTTGGTGCCCGCGGTGGTGAGCGAGGCCGCGGCGACGGTGCGGCCGTGGAACCCTCGCTGGACGGTGACGATGTACTGGCGCCCGGTGGCCATGCGCGCCAGCCGGACCGCCGCCTCCACCGCCTCCGATCCGGAGTTCGCGTAGAACACGGAGTCGATGCCGTCGGGGAGGAAGTCGCCGAGGCGCTCGGTGAGTCTCAGCAGCGGCTGATGCATGACGGTCGTGTACTGGGCGTGGATGATCTTGGTGCACTGCTCCTGCGCGGCGGCGACCACGTCCGGGTGGCAGTGTCCGGTGCTGGTGACGCCGATGCCAGTGGTGAAGTCGAGATATCGGCGACCGTCGGTACCGTGGATCCACGAGCCCGCCGCGTGATCGACCACCACCGGGGTGGCCTGCTTGAGTACCGGAGACAGAGATGCGCCGCTCATGTCGCCAGTGTGTGCCCCGTCACTACTCTTGTCAACGGTAGGATTGTCGACAATCACTCCAGGCTACGGTGAGGTCATGTCCGAGCGTTCCCCGATCCTGGTCCTGCTCACCGCCGATGGAGTGGAACCGCCTCCGGACCTCGACGCGATCCGCGAGATCGCCGACGTGCGGACGGCGACGGCGGACACCCTGCCCGACACGATCCCCGGTGCCGACGCCCTGCTGGTGTGGGACATCTTCTCCAGTGCCCTCGCCGATGCGTGGTCGGCGGCGGACTCATTGCGGTGGGTGCACGTGGCGGCCGCGGGGGTCGACGCCGTCCTGTTCGACGACCTCCGCCGCTCGGACGTGCTGGTCACCAACGCCCGCGGAGTGTTCGACGGACCGATCGCCGAGTACGTGCTGGCGTGCGTGCTGGCACACGACAAGCTGCTCCACGAGACCGAGGAGTTCCGCCGACGAGGTCAGTGGGCGCACCGCGAGACCCTGCGCGTCGCCGGGCGGCGCGTGCTCGTCGTCGGCACCGGCGGCATCGGGCGCGCCACCGCACGACTGCTCCGCGCCGTCGGACTCGAGGTCCGCGGTGCCGGCCGGACCGCCCGCGAGGACGATCCCGACTTCGGCACGGTCATCGACTCCGCGCATCTCGCCGCGCACCTGGCGGACGTGGATCACCTGGTGATGGCCGCCCCGCTGACCGACGCCACGCGCGGCCTCCTCGACGCGGCCGCGCTGGCGGCGCTGCCGGACAGTGCCCACGTGATCAACGTCGGCCGCGGCGCGCTGATCGATCAAGCGGCGCTGACCGCGGAGATCACGGAAGGTCGACTGTCGGCGCACCTCGACGTTCTGGTCAGCGAGCCACTGCCCGACGGCGATCCGCTCTGGACGCTGCCCGGCGCCCACGTGAGCCCGCACATGTCGGGCGACGTCGTCGGCTGGCGACGGACGCTGTCGAGACAGTTCCTCGACAATCTCCGGAGCTACGCGCAGGGTGTCGAGCCGGGCCCGGCGGTGGACAAGAGGCGCGGCTACGTTCCGGGCACCGCCTGACCGTCGGGTGGCCGCAGACCGACCTCCAGCGCCGCGTCGGCCATCGCGTCGATGAACGCGTGGAGCGACCGTCGCCCGTCGTCGCGGCTCCGATACGCCACGGAGAGATTGCGCTCGAACCGCCCGGCCAGCGGCGTGAGCTCGACCCCGGCGGGAGCCGTGGCGGCACCGAGGTCGGACACGAGCGTCACCCCCTGACCGGCGGCGACGAGCGCCAGCGCCGTCGACTGCTCACCGACCACGTGCCGGACGTCCGGCTCGAAGCCGGATTCACGGCATGCCATCCGGACTGCGCGGCCGAAGTGCGATCGCGAGTCCGACAGGATCCACGCAGACCCCGCTAGTCCGGCCAACTCCACCGGTGAGGGTCCGGCCGCTCCGGCGGGGGTGGCGACGTATATCCGCTCGACGGCGATGGTGCGTCGCGCGAGCGATCGCACCTGCGGCATCGCGTAGTTGGAGTAGTCGATCACGAACGACAGGTCGAGCGAACCGTCCCGCACGGCATCGGACCCGGCCTCCGGCGCCAGCTCCACCGAGTGCACCGAGACGCCGGGGGCGCGCTGGCGCAGAAGTGCGAGTCCGGCGGGCAGCAGCCCGGTCGCCACCGACGCCCACACGCCCGCGCGCAGCGTCGCCGTGGAGCCGTCGCGCAGTGATTCGATGGCGCTGCCCGCACTCTCGACGGCGTCGAGGATCTCCTCGGAGTGGTCGGCGAGCACTCGGCCCGCCTCGGTGAGCGCGATCCGCCGCCCGTGGCGCTCGAACAGCGGAGTGTCGGCCTCCCGCTCGAGCAGCGAAAGCTGTTGGGAGACTGCGGACGGCGAGTAGTGGAGGGCGTCGGCCACCGCGGTGACCGTGCCGCGGTACCGAAGCTCCCGAAGCAGTTTCAGGCGGTGCAGCGAGACCTCCATGCCTCGACCCTAGTGGTTCCCCGCCCGCGATCGGTCACCGAAACTGAACGATCCACTGCACAAATTCGACATGGACGTTGTTCCCGGCGAATCCGATCATGGGGCCAGGAGAGAACGCGCCGACCCGAGGAGGCGACGAGCCATGACACTCACCCCGATCAGTCCAGCGACGGCCGCCGGCGTCGACGCCGTCCTTCCCGTGCCCGGCGTCGACCGCCGTCGTCCGCCGTACCTGCGGATGGAGTGGTCGGACGCCGAGACCGGCGCGGTCGGCTACCTGGTGATCGACACCCTGGTCCACGGCATGGCGACCGGTGGGACGCGGATGCGTGCGGGGTGCACGATCGACGAGGTCGCCGACCTGGCACGCGGGATGTCGAACAAGACCGCGGCCTTCGACCTCCCCGTCGGCGGCGCCAAGGGCGGCATCGACTTCGATCCGAAGGATCCGCGGGCGCATGCGGTGCTGACGCGCTTCTGCGAGGCGATGCGGCCGTTCCTCGACCGCCATTGGGTCACCGCAGAGGACCTCGGCGTCTCGCAGGAGACCATCGACTCCGTGTTCGCCGAGCTCGGGATGCGGCAGTCGTATCACGCGGCCATCGAGCGTTCCGCGGACCCGCAGGCCACCGCCGCGCGCGTGTTGGGCGGACTGAACGCCGCCGCTCCCGGTGGGCGGCTCGGCGACGTCATCGGCGGATACGGCGTCGCCCAGGCGTGCCTCGCCGCGGCTCGGGTGCGCGGTCAGTCCGCTGCCGAGACCACCGTCGCCGTGCAGGGCGTCGGCACGATGGGTGGCGGCGCGTCGTTCTATCTGCACGAAGCGGGGATGCGGGTGGTGGCGCTGGCGGACGCGAGCGGCACCCTCTACCACCCCGCAGGCCTCGACGTCCCGACGCTGCTCGCCGCGCGCGATCGGTACGGCGAGATCGATCGGGCCGTGGTCGCCCCCGACGTGATGCGACTGCCCCGCGAAGCCGTGCTCGGCATCGACTGCGACATCGTCGTGCCCGCCGCGGTCTCGTACGCGATCACCGCCTCGAACGCCGCGCGGATCCAGGCGCCGATCGTCGTCGAGGCGGCGAACGCCCCGACGACGGCCGACGCCGAACTCGACCTGACCGCACGCGGCATCGCGGTGGTCCCCGATTTCATCGCGAACGCCGGCGCCGTGGCCTGGGCCTGGTGGCTGCTGCTCGGACACGTCGGCACCGACTACCGCGACTCGTTCGACCGCCTCCGGTCCAGGATGGACGCCAAGGTCTCGGCGCTGCTGACCGACTGGACGCCGGCGCACGGACCCGTCCGCTGGACCGCCGACGTCTCGTCGACGACCAGGTCCGCGGAGCCGCTCGTCGTGCCGTGACTCACGCCGAGGCGGCCTATCCCTGCAGTTCGGTGAGGTGCCGCAGGATGTCCGGATACCGCCGCAGGTGCCCGCCGCCGTTGACGTTCAGGACCTCGCCGGTCACCCATGACGAGTCTTCGGAGGCGAGGTACAGCACCGCCGCCGCGATGTCGTCCGGCTGTCCGTTCCGGACCAGCGGAATGTTCTCGGTGAAGTCGTCCTGAATCGTGGGGACAGCCGTGATCCCGGCGACCAGCGGCGTCTCGACCAAGCCCGGGGAGATCGCGTTCACTCGGATCGACTTCGGACCGAGTTCCAGAGCGGCGACCTCGGTGAGCATCGCGACACCGGCCTTCGCCGAGCAGTACGCAGCGAATCCCGCCCCCGGCTGCCGGGCGTTGAGGGAGGCGATGGTGATGATCGACCCGCCGTCGCCCATCGCCCGGGCAGCGTGCTTGACGACCAGGAACGCTCCGGTCAGGCACAGGTCGATGGTCTGCCGCCAGACATCGGCGTCGAGATCCGCGACCAGCCCGATCCCGCTGCCTCCCGCGCAGTTCAGCACCACGTCGCAGCGCCCGAAGTCGTCGGACACCGAAGTGAACAGCGCCTCGACCGAGGATTCGTCGGTCACGTCCACGCGCTGTGCCCGCGCGGCCGCCCCCAGGGACGCCGCACGTTCGGCGGCATGATCGCCGTCGATGTCGGCGATCACCACCGACGCGCCGTGCTCGGCCATCAGTTGCGCCGACGCCCAGCCGATGCCGGATGCACCGCCGATCACGACCGCCACCCGGCCCGGCAACCGCTTGTCACTCATAGCTTCTCCTTCTAGCGCGACCCCCGACTCGGTCGAAGCTATCGACTCGCCGCGGCGGTCGTACGAGAGTGGCGAAAGCCCTTCGCGGAACGAGCCGATCCGCTAACCGGCGCAGCGGACTACGGGCAGCCTGGAGCCCAGACCGGACTGAGCTTGTCGGTCAGGCGGCGGTGAGGCGGGTGAGGTGGGCCTCCGCGCGGGAGTGCTCCGGTGCCGGTGGGGCATGTGGCCCTTGATCGGGTAGCAGTTACGCGTGATGAATCTGGTTGACTCGCCAGGCTTTCCGCCCTCGGCCGCCGGTGATCGGTCGCCAGGCGACGTGTCCGGCGTGCGGCCCGTCGATCAAGGGCGGCCGGGTCGTCCGGCAGCACCATCGCGGACTGTGCATCCATGCTGCTCACCGCCCCTCCGGACCGACCCACGTGATCGATCATGTCTCTGATCGTCGTTATGGGTGCACACCATCGCGCAGGTACGACGAAACGGCGCCCCAGAACTCGGCCGACGAGCGCCGCTCCTCCCGAGATCGGCACCCGGCCGGAATCACTCATCGAGGCACCAGAGTGTTCTGCCGACGAGCGATCCACCAGCGGCCGCCGCGCTTGACGAAGACGTACAGCGCGTTCATCTCCGGTGCCTGGCCCGAGTCCGCGGCCTCGGGCGTCGACCATGCGCTCTTCTGCGCGACCGCCACGTCGGGTGCCACCGAGGCGATGTCCGACAGCCGGTAATGCGCGTTCGCCTCGCGAAGGACCCCGTTCGCCAGAGCCGCGCGGGCCGCTTCGTCGATCTCGGACCGCCCGCGCAGCACACTGCCCACCGCGTTGACGATGACCGCGTCGTCGGCGACGTGCTTGTTCATCAGATCCGGGTCGTTGGTGTTGAAGCCGCGTTCGACATCGGCGACGATCGCGCGGAGGGCATCTCGATCAGCAGCGCTGATCGACTCCGCGCGTTCAGCGGGCATCTCATGGACTGGTTCCGTGTTCATGCTCGACAGCGTGCTTCATCAAGTGCGCTTGATGTCAATAGTCGACGCAGGAAGCCGCGCCCGCTCACACCACTGCTCACCATGTGGTTTGACACACACGGATTTGTGGCAGAAACTGTCATATCGAAGACGAGTCAAGCGCCCCGCAGTGCGCCTCCACTGCGATGAGAAAGAGAAAATGAACGTGTCCCGAACCGCCCTAGTGACCGCGAGTACCGACTAGTGAACTGCGTCCTGGTCGTCCTCACGATTCTCATAGCGGTCACCACGCTCGCGATCTTCGCGTACGGCGGCGGGTCCGACAGCGAGTTGTCCATGGTCGAACCGCAGAACACAAAGGGCGAACGGCCGGCCTCGCCATAGACGAGGTCCGGCCGTCCGCCTCGGTTCGGCGCGAACCGTCAGCTCTGCGCCTCCCGGCGAGCGTGCTCGCCGGACATGCTCACTCGGCCGCGTCCGCCGGCGCGGCCGCGCGGTCCCGGTTCCAGTACGACTTAGCGGGCACTCGCTCCGGGTCCAGCCGGTCGGCGTACCTGCGCGCGAGTTCGATCTCGTCCTCCAGCAGTTCCGACCGCAGCCGGATCGGGTCGAGTCCGAGCGCGAGGAAGTGATCGTTCCGGGCCTGCAGTTCGTTCGCCTCGGCCTCGTTGCGCGGATTCCACACCTGCCGGACCTCGGCGCCGGTCAGCTCCGAGACGATCTTCGCGAGATCGCTGACGCGATGACTCTCGGCGATCTGGTTCATCACGCGGACGCGGTCACCGACTTGGTCGACGGAGTCGACCGCCAGCTGAATGCATCGCACGGTGTCGTTGATGTTGATGAAGGCGCGTGTCTGGCCGCCGGTTCCATGCACCGTCAGCGGAAGTCCGACCGCGGCTTGGACGGCGAACCGGTTGAGCACCGTGCCGAAGTCACCGTCGTAGTCGTAACGGTTGATCAGCCGAGGATCGCGTGAGGTCTCCTCAGTCTGCGTGCCCCACACGATGCCCTGATGCAGGTCGGTGATCTTCAGCCGGTCGTTGCCCGCGTAGTACTGGAACAGCAGCTGATCGAGCGACTTCGTCAGGTGGTAGACGCTGCCGGGCTTCGTCGGGTAGAGGATCTCTCGCGTTCGCATGTCGCCGTGACGGTCCGGGTAGCTGACGGTCAGATATCCCTCGGGAAGGTCGACCGGAACGGTCTCGTAGCCGTACACGCCCATCGTCCCCAGATGCACGACGTGGGTCTCGAGACCCAGGTCGGTGATGGCGGTGAGGAGATTGTGCGTCGCGTTGACGTTGTTGTTGACCGTGTAGCGCTTATGCCAGGCCGACTTCATCGAGTACGGCGCACAACGCTGCTCCGCGAAATGCACCACGGCGTCCGGGCGGACCTCGTCCAGGAGCCGCGCGAGGGCGTCGTAGTCGGCGGCCACGTCGAAGTTCGCGAAGCCGATCGTGCGACCGGTGACCTCTTTCCAGGCGGCCAGACGCGTCTCGATGTCGGAGATCGGTGTCAGCGACTGCACGCCCAGCTCGACGTCCATGTCCCTGCGGACGAGGTTGTCGACGATGGTCACGTCATGACCGGCGTCCGAAAGGTGCAGGCTGCTCGGCCACCCGCAGAATCCGTCTCCACCGAGAACGATGATCCGCATTGTCACTCCTAGGTAATCGGTCTTACGTCAGTCAGCCCATCAGACGTGGAATGCAGGCCGCGGTGTGGCCGCTATCACCCGGATCGGGTGACACCCGCCGGGAACTGCTCCGCGGCGTCGAGCGGTCGGATAGAACAGTGAACGCATCACCCATCCGTCCAGTGCGACCACCCGAGGTGCCGCGATGTCATCCGTCCTGCAGTTCCTCGTTCCCGACCACCAGCGACGCGACCTCGACGACCTCCGCGGCCGCGTCGACCTGTCCGACGGCGACGTCCGGTCCAAGCAGTCCGCCTTCTGGATCATGCTGGTGCTCGCGGCCGTCATCGCGATCGCCGGCGTCATCGGCGATTCGACGGCCACGGTGATCGGCGCGATGATCGTCGCCCCGCTGTCGATTCCGATCCTCGGCATCGGCTTCGGCATCACGACCGGCGATCGCCGGGTGGTCGTCCGGAGCGCGGTCCTACTGATCCTCGGCGTCGCGGTGGTCATCGGACTCGGCATCGTGTTCGCCCAACTGCTGCCCAATCCGACCAATGTGCTGACGAACTCCCAAGTGACCGGCCGGACGTCGCCCAAACTCACCGATCTGACCGCGGCTCTGGCGACCGGTGTCGTCGCCGCGGTCGCGCTGGCCCGGCGCGACGTCGGCGACGTGCTGCCCGGCGTCGCGGTCGCGATCTCGCTGGTACCCCCGCTGGGCGTCGTCGGCGTCTGCCTGGGGTCGGGCGCCCCCGGGCTCGCGTTCGGTGCGTTCGTGCTGTTCTGTTCGAACGTCGTCGCCCTGATCATCACCGCGGTGATCGTGTTGACTCTGACCGGCTACGCCGGCGGCACTCCGGCGTCCGAATCGACCCGGTCGCACGTACGGCACTGGCGCACGTACGCGGTCCTCGCGACGGCACTGCTCGTGGTCGCCGTGCCGATGACGGTGAACTCCTTCTCGACGCTCTGGGCCCTGCAGATCTCCGACGCCGCGAAGCAGTGGCTCGCAGACAGTCCCGGAGCCGAGGTGAGCGACGTGGCGATCCAGGGCCGAACCGCGACGGTCGACGTCATCGGCCCGGCCGACCTCCCGCCGTTGACCGACCTGCAGAACTCGGTCGACAGTCTGGTGCCGTGGCATCCACGAGTCGTCGTGGTGCACTTCGTCGGCGGCCGGACGACATCGGGCGGGTGACGGCGACGGGTGACGGCGACGGGGCGGAAATCGTGCGCCGTATTCGCCGACCGCGCGCCGCAGAGTATCTAGAATCCTCCAATGGCCACTGATCTGCCCATCGGCACCCTGCTCGATCTCGACGGACCCGCTCATCTGCGCGCGGCCAAACTCAACCGGCACACGTTCTGGTGCGGCCAGAGTGGATCCGGCAAGACCTACTCGCTCGGCGTGATGCTCGAGCAGGTGCTCCTGCACACTCGGCTGCCGCTGGTGGTCCTCGACCCGAACTCGGACTTCGTCCGGCTCGGCGAGATCCGGGACGACGCTCCCGCGGACGAGGCCGCGGACCTGGCCCAACGGGACATCCGGGTGCTCCATTCGAAGCGCGGCGTCGGCGAAGAGCTCAAGGTCAAGTTCGTCGACATGGACATCCGATCGCGCGCGGCGATCCTGCAGCTGGATCCCATTCTCGACGCCGTCGAGTACAACACGATGCTGCGCGTCAAAGAGGCCGAGCTGCCCTACCGCGACATGCCGCTGGTCGAGATCCTTCGCGGCACCGACAATCCCGCCTTCCACAGCATCGCTCAGCGCATCGAGAACCTCGGCATCGTCGACTGGGACCTCTGGGCGTACGGCGACGACGACGTCACGGCCGTCATCAACGAGAAGCCGGACGCCACGATCGTCGATCTCGGCTCGTTCAGCGTCAAAGAGCAGATGCAGACCGCCGCTCTCGCCGTCCTCGACCAGCTCTGGGCACAGCGTCACGAACGCGTCGGGAGGCTCGTCGTCATCGACGAAGCCCACAACCTGTGCTCGCCGACCCCCGGAAGCCCGCTGGAGCAGTTGCTGACCGACCGGATCGTTCAGATCGCCGCGGAGGGCCGCAAGTACGGGATCTGGCTGCTGCTCTCGACGCAGCGGCCGTCGAAGGTGCATCCGAACGCGCTGTCGCAGTGCGACAACCTCGCGCTGATGCGGATGAGCTCCGCGAGGGACCTGGTCGACCTGGGCCAGGTGTTCGGATTCGCGCCGGCCGACATGCTGGACCGCGCCATGACCTTCGGCCAGGGGCAGGCGCTCTTCGCCGGCGGATTCGCCCCGGAGGCGCAGCTCGTCCAAGTCGGCACCAGACTCACCGAGGAGGGCGGCTCGGACGTCGCGGTTCCGCTCCGCTGACGCCACCGGGCTGACGCGCGGCGAAGTCGCACGTACCGTCGAAGGCATGGCTGACATCACGATCATCGGCGGTCACGGCAAGATCGCTCTGCTCCTCGCCCCGATACTCGTCGCGCGCGGCGACACGGTCACGTCGATCATCCGCAACGCCGATCACGCCGACGAGGTCGCCGCGACCGGTGCACGACCGTTGGTCCTCGACATCGAGCAGGCCGGTGCCGACGAGATCGGCGAGGCGATCCGCGGGGCCGACGCGGTGGTGTTCAGCGCCGGTGCCGGTGGCGGGAATCCGGCCCGCACCTACGCCGTCGACCGCGACGCCGCCATCGCTTCGATGCGGGCCGCCGAGTCGGTGGGCGTCCGACGCTATGTGTTGGTGTCGTATCTCGGCGCGGGTCCGGATCACGGCGTGCCCGAAGGCAACTCGTTCTTCCCGTACGCCGAAGCCAAAGCCGCCGCGGACTCCGCGCTCCGATCGTCGGATCTGGATTGGACGATTCTGATGCCCGGCCGCTTGACGTTCGACGAGCCGACGGGCGCCGTCGATCCGGGCGCTCAGCGTTCGACCGACAATCCCGGTACCTCTCGCGCAAACGTCGCCCTGGTCGCGGCGGCCGCGCTCGCCTCGCCGTCGACCATCGGCAGAGAGGTGCCGTTCACCGACGGCGCCGTGCCGATCGAGCAGGCCCTCGCCTGATCATCGCGTCAGCCCCGGGATCGCGCGAACGGTGAGAACGATGCCGATGGTGATCAGCAGGACGGCCACCACCACGCGGTTGTGGACGTCGAGCCAGCTCTTCAATCGGTCGAGTGTCCCGCGCAGACGATCCGCGGCGATCTGGTAGGCGGCCACCGGGACCAGCACGGTCCAGCTGCCGACGAGAGTGAAGACGACGAGAGCGAGCACATCGTCGCGCACCGCGGCTGTCGTCGTGCCGATCGCGATTCCGGCGGCCGCGCACAGCACCAATATCTTCGGGTTCAGTGCCGACACCGCCAGCCCCAGACCGAATCCCGCGGCCGGCACGAGCTCGTCCACCGCGGACAGCCACCGCGGTGTCGGCCGCGGACGGCCCCGGGTGAGCCACTGGCGCAGCCCTTCGCCGACCAGCAGAACACCGAGGACCAGCTGAATCCAGTACGTGACGGCGGAGACGCCCTGAGCCGATCGCCCCAGCAGGATGAAGAGGCCGGTCGCACTCGCCAGGCCGAGCACCCAACCGGCGGCGAACGCGAGACTCGCCGCCCTGGCATGTCTTCCGAGGAGGACGAGCAGGACGGCGAGAACCGGAACCGGCGACACCGACACGGCGAGAGCGAGCGACCCGACGTCCCCGATCATGACGACTCGGCGACCACGATCAGGCCACGCCGCCGATCCCCTTGCCGATCAGGACCACGCCGATCACCAGGATCAGCACCGCCATGACGGTCTTGTTGTTGGCCTCCAGCCAGGCCTTGAGGGAGTCGAGCGGCCCGCGGAGGCGATCGGCGGCCACCTGATAGGCCAGCACCGGGACCACGACGGTCGAACTGGCGATCAGCGAGAACACCACGATCGCCACGATGTCGTCGCCGGTGCTCAGGCTCGCCGCACCGATCTGCATGCCCGCAGCGATGCACAGCATGAGGTTCTTCGGATTGACCGCCGCGAGGACGAAGCCGATGCCCGCGCCCGCCGGCGCCTTCATCTCGTCGATCGCCTTCATCCACTTCGGGGTGGACGCCGGTCCCGAGCGGGCGCGCCACTCACGGACGCCCTCGGCCAGTAGCAGGACGCCGAGCACCAGCTTGACCCATCCGACCGCGGTCGACGAGCCGCTGGCCGCGGACCCGACGGTGGTGAAGATCGCGGTCGCCGCGACCACACCGATGATCCAGCCGGCGGCGAAGCCCAGACTCGTCGTCCGGGCGTGCTTGCCGAGCAGCATCAGAATCGCCGCGATGATCGGGATCGGCGAGATCGCGACACCAACGGCCATCGGCAGAAGGTCGCCGATCACTGCACCCATGTCTTTGGTCCTTACGTCGAAGGGATGACGGTCACCGCACAAACGCCCGGTCGGCCGTCTCCGACGTGTTTGTCGGAGACGGCCGACCGGGCGCGAGGACTGGTGATCAGTCGGTCTTCCAGGTCGCGACGGCCCAGATGATGACAAGGTCGACGGCGATGATCAGAATCGACCACCACGGGTAGTACGGCAGCCACAGGAAGTTGACGATGATCGACAGTGCCGCGATGACGATCGCCGCGGCGCGAGCCCACGTCTGGCCGACCAGAAGGCCCACCGCGATGATCATGCCGAGGATGCCGACGATGATGTGGATCCAGCCCCACGTCGTCAGATCGAATGCGTAGGTGTACTGCGGGCCGACGACGATCAGATCGTCCTTCGCGACGGCCGAGATACCTTGGAAGAGACCGAGCAGCCCGGCGACGAACAGGAGGATCGCTGCGGCGAAGGTGGTACCGCCTGCGAATCCTTGCTGTACCGGGTGCTCCTCACGTTGATTCGGAGCGGACATGACGAACTCCCATCTGTTGTTGTGACTGCCATCATCCTCCCCGAACGCCTCTCGCACATCACCCGTTACGAGTGATTCGGGCAATCGAGTGATAGTCGTTCATTGACGTCGCCTCCGGCGATCAGCCGCCGCGGAGTGCGGCCTCGGCCTCCTGAACGGTCGCGAAGACTCGATCGTCGACTCGAATCACGCCCAGCCGCCGGAGTCGGAGAAGCTGCGCCCCGCGCGGCCGGGCGAAGGCCAGATCGATACCGCGTCCGACGAGCCACGACCGCAGATGCTGGAACGATTCAGCCGCCGTCACATCGACGTCGGTCACCTCGCCCATGTCTATCAGCAGCGATCGCACGGAATCGGAGCCGTCGCACGCAACAGACTTCAGGGTGCGCGCGAAGACGTCGGCGTTGGCGAAGAACAGAGGGCCGGACATGCGGACGATGGTCACCCCGTCCGGGCCTTGAGCCCCACCGAGCCGCCGGACCTCGATCGCCGGAGTCGCGACACGTCGAGCGAGGTTCATGAAGGCCAAGACGACGGCGACGAGGATCCCGGGAATCGGCCCGACGAGCACAGTCACGCCGAAACACACCACGGCGATCCCGAACTCGAATCGCTCGAGTCTCCACAGTTCCACGAATCTGGAGACACCGAGCAGCGGCACCACCGCGACCGAGATGATCGCCCCGATCGCCGCCGACGGAATGTCCGCGAGCAACCCGGTGCCGCACAGCAAGAGCGCCAATGTCGTCAGGGCCATCACCAGAGACGGCAGTTGCGAACGAGAGCCTGCCTCTTCCATGGCCGCGGTCCGCGAGGTGGACGAACCGATGGCGAACCCACCGGTCAATCCCGCCGCCACATTGCTTAACCCGAACGCCGCCAGATCGCGATCCGGACTCACCGGATAGCCGTGTCGCTCTGCGTACGACCGCGCGATCAGCAGACCCTCGACCGTTGCGACCATCGCCAGCGCCAGTGCCGACGGCACCAGGGCGATCCAATCCAGCCAGCCCAATTGCGGCCAGGTGAATACCGGTGGGCCGCTCGGGATCTCCCCCAGGACCGAGACTCCCCGATCCGTCAGATCGGTCGATGCGACGACCACTGTCGCCGCGACGAGGACGACCAGCGGCCATGGGACGCGTGGCAGCTTGCGTCGCGGGCCGAGGAGCACGACGAGCGACACCGCGGCGATCGACACCGCCCAGATATTCGCGTGTGGAATCCCGGCGACCAGATCGATGACTTTGGAGACGAACTCCCCGCCGGGATCCAGGTGGATCCCGAGCATCTTCGCGATCTGCGAGACCAGCACTTCAAGTGCGAGTCCGCTGATGAAGCCGACAAGAATCGGCTCAGACAGGAAGGCGGCGAGAAAGCCCAGTCGGAACACCGACATCAGGAGCATGACGACGCCGCAGATGATGGCCTGGGCAAGTGCCATCGCGAGGTACGCGTCGCTGCCTGCCGCGGCGAGCCCGCCGAGCGAGGACGCGACGAGCGCAGCCGCCGCGGCATCCGGCGATGCCACCACCTGCCGCGACGATACGACCAGCGCATAGACGACGGTCGGGATGATCAGTGCGTACAGACCCGCGCTCGGCGGCAGGCCGGCGATCTGCGCGTAGCCGATGTTCAGCGGAACCGCAATGGTCATCAGGGTGATGCCCGCCAGGAGTTCCCTGGGAAGGTTCCGCTTCGAGAAGCCCGGGAGGCGAAACAGACCCGCGACCGTCGACCGGGCCTCGGATGGGTTACCGGTCGTCATAGGACCACCGTAGCGGCGCGGTCTCTCCTTCGACTCCGACTGCCTCCTCGATCTCGATGGGTGAGATCGACGAAGAGGACGGAAGGCCCCAGCACGTATATTTGCTCCATGACCGAACTCAGCGGCGCCGTCGCCGCTTCCCAGTTTCGGCCACCGCTCCAGCAGCCTGGCCACCTGGCCCGGCCGCGCGTCATCGCCTGCCTCGACAAGATCGGGACAGACGAACCGACCGTGATGGTCGTGGCGCCGAGCGGATACGGGAAGACGTCGGCCGTCGCCGAGTGGGCGTCCCAGGTCGCCGGCCCCGTGGTCTGGGTGACCCTCGGGCGATTCGACACCGACGCCGCCCGAATCTCCGCGACTATTCTGCGAGCTCTCCGGTCCTTGTCTGCCGAGTTGTCCGAGTCCGCCTACGACCGCCTCCGCCGACTCGACCCCGAGACCACCGGACCCGCGGCGGCCTTCGACGCCATCGCGTCGAGCTTCTCGGGTCTGGCCGAGCCGGTGCGACTGGTGGTCGACGACGCCCAGGTGGGCCGCGACGCGCTCAACGAGGGTCTGCTCGGCGCGCTCATCCATGCCGACCTGCCGGGCCTGCGTCTGGTCGTGGTTGGCACCAGCTACACCGAGCTCGCACTGAGCCGACTTGCACTGATTCGCCCCCATGCGGTGATCCGCGCCTACCACCTCGCGTTCGACGCCGAGGAGGTCGCCGCATACGCCGCCTCGTCGGGCACCGAGCTCGACCACGATCTCATTCTCGCGGAGTCGAACGGCTGGCCCATCGCCGTCCGGCTCATCGCGATGACCGGGGTCCGTCCGGACCCGGCCGACGGCTCCGCCGACACGGTGATGCAGTCGTACATCCGCGACCACGTCCTCGCCTCGGTGCCCGCCGAACTCGCCGAGTTCGCGCTCGTCACCTCCGCGTGCCAGGATCTGACGATCCCGCTGGCCGCCGCGGTCAGCGGTGCTGACGACGCCGACGATCTGCTGGAGCAGTGCGTTCGCGCTGGACTCTTCATCGACCGTCACCGCACCACCGACGGTCGTGCGTATCGGTGGCACGCCACGTTCGCGCGGCATTGTCGCGGCATCCTCGAGAGCTCGCGGCCCGAGCGTCTGCTGGCCGCACGACTGGCGGCGGCGAGCCACCTGGAGGACGCGCAGCCGCTGACGGCGGCGTCATACCTGGTCCAAGCCGGACGACCCGAAGACGCGGTTCAGCTGCTGTCCACGCGATGGGTCGGCCTCGTGGTGGGACCGTATGCCAAAGCCGTCGACAAGTTCTGCGTCGCACTGCCCGAGCCGTGGAACGACGACCCGCGCGTCCTCGAGATCAGGGCCTCAGCGCACGAGGTGATCGGTGACACCGATTACGCGCGCATGCTCCACAGCCGCGCCGAGTCGCGCGCCACCACCCGAGACGATCCGGACGGTGCCTGCGACGCGTACACCCTCCTGCGCGATCAGACCCAGCTGTTCCTGGTCGACGATCGCGCGGAACTCAGTCGAGTCAGCACGGCTGTTCGGCGACGATTCGAGAGCTCCGCGCTGAACACTCGCGATCGGGCGGCCACGCTGTACCTGCTCGGCTGGGCCGAGATCAGGCTGCGCACCTCGTCGAACCGCGCGGTGGAATTGCTCAGCTCTGCGGCCGAAGAGGCACGGACGGCCGGCGAGTCCCATCTGGCGCATCGTGCGCTCGGGCATCTGGTGTATGCGCTCGCCTGGGCCGGCCGGATGACCGAGGCGCGAGCGGTTCTCGACCGGGAGCTCGACGTCGCCGACGACACCGCATGGTCGATCTATGTCGGCGGATCGGCCGCGACCGGCGCCGGGTACATGGCGTACTGGCAGAACGACTTGGAGATCGCCCGCGACCAGCTCCAACGGGCGGTCGGCAGCGGAGCGTCCAATCGATCGTTCGTGAGCGGCGCCCGGATCATGCTCGCTCTGACCGCGGCGGCGAGCGGTGATCCCGCCGCATGCAGCCGAGCACTCGCGGAGCTGCGTGCGGTCCCGGCGGACATGGAGCAGGGTCTGTCGTGGCCGGCGTTCCGGCACGTCGCACTCGCCGCACTGTTCGAGGCCACCGGGCACCGGGATCGCGCGATGCGGATCGTGCTCGCCTACGAGAACGCCGACGACGTCCCGATGGTCACGGTGGTGTTGGCGGGCATCGCGATCCGCGCCCGGCGCCCGCGGGTGGCATCCCAGATGCTCCGGCGGGTCGATCGCTATTCGGGGATCTCGTATGTGCGCGCCGCAGCGCTGATGGCGGACGCACTGACCTTGCTCAACGACGGTCAGCCGAACCGTGCACACGAGATTCTGGAGCAGGCCCTCGAGATCGCCGCGCCGGAGAAGCTGCGACGGCTCTTCGCGGGAGACGGTGTGGAGTTGCGACAGTTGCTCACCGCCCACCTGGCCTGGGGGACGAAGCACGACGACTTCATCGCCGAGTGCCTCGCGACGACCGTCTCCGACGGGCCGCTCACGGCGCTCTCCGATCGCGAGCTGGAGGTCTACTCACAGCTCCGTACCACGCGCACCATGCAGGAGATCGCCGAGCATCTGGGGGTCTCGATCAACACGGTGAAGACCCATCAGCGCGCGATCTACCGCAAACTCGGGGTGGCGTCGCGACGCGAGGCCGTGCGGCTGACGCACTGAGCACGCCAGCCGCACCGCGTCAGCCTGCGAGCAGCTTCGCCTTCGCCGCCGCGAACTCCTCGTCGCTGAGCAGACCCTGCGTCTTGAGGTCGGCCAGCTTCATGATCTCGGCCGTGAGGTCCGACCCCGCAGACGGGGCGGGTGCCTGCTGGGCCTGCTGAGCCGCATACTGCTGCTGAGCGGCGTACTGCTCCTGCTGCTGGGCGTACTGCTGCTGCGCCATCATCTGCCGCTGCTGCTCTGCCATCGCCTGCTGCTCTTGCTTCTGCGCGCGGCGGTCCATCTGGCGGCCGCTCACTGCATTGGCGGTTCCGGCCACCACAGCGGTGCGCGCGGCGAGTCCGATCAGTCCCGGCCTTCCGGCTCGTCTCATCATGTCGGGGTATCCCTTCTCTAGTGACGCCTGGACCGATGCCGGTCTCAGCTCTCCGCTTCCATTTCGACGAGCGCATTGACGACCGGAGCCGGAATGCGTTCGCTCGCGAGCACCGTGCAACCGTCAGCCGCCACCTGTGCGGCGAGATCGCGGGCCCACACCAGTTCAAACGCGACGACGGCGGCCGAGGTTCCCGGCGCGAGGTCGGCGGCGAGCAGCTCGAGATCGTCGTTGCTGGTCAGTCCCGGCACCACGATCTCGACGTTCAGATCGGTGACGCCGGACTCGTCGAGGTCGATCTCCTCGATCACGACCTCTCCACCCTCCGCCTTGGTGACCACCACGAAGTCCAGGACACGCACCACGCCGGATCGCACCTGCTGGACCACCGCGGCGAGCAGTTCCGGCGACGGCGCCGAGCCGGGCAGCGAGATGACGTTCAGTTCAACCGGACCGAACAGCGTCGATCCTGAGTCGGCAATGCCAGTCATGGGTATGTCCTCCAAAGTCGCGGTCACCTGGGTTTTTCCACCATCGACTATGTCAGCGGGCGGCGGCCGAATGCCTAAGTCTCATCCTCGCCGGGCGATAGTCCGCGTTCACAGCGACGCCCCGGGGAATACTTCCCCCATGGACAATTCCCCCCAGGCGGACGACACCGCGCCGGCCACGGTGCCGCGCGGCATCATCGTGCTCGTCGGTATCGCCGGGATCGTCGTCGCGGTCGCCGGCATGAAGCTGATCGCCGGGTTGATCGCCCCGGTCTTCCTCGCCCTGATGCTGACGATCGCGGTCCATCCGATGGGCCGCTGGCTGCGCAGGCACGGCTGCCCCGCATGGCTCGCGGCGCTCACCCTGGTCATCGGCGTGTACGGCATCCTCGTGATCCTGTTCGGCTCGATCATCTACTCGGCCGCCCGGCTGACGACCCTGATGCCGCAGTACGCCGACAAGTTCGATTCGATCGTCGACGACCTGAAGCACTTCCTCGGCGAGCACGGCGTGAACAGCGAGAGCATCCACAACATGCTGTCCAACGTCGACGCCGGAAAGATCATCTCGGCCGCGGGCTCACTCCTCTCCGGGCTGGTGTCGACCACGTCGGGGCTGGTCCTGGTGCTGGTGGTCGCACTGTTCATGGCGGTCGACGCCGTCGGCTTCTCCGATCGGCTCACCGCGCTCGACCGTCTCCGGCCCAATGTCTCGGTGGCCCTGAACAATTTCGCCGCGGGCACGCGCACCTATCTCGTCGTCAGCACCGTCTTCGGTCTGATCGTCGCAGTCCTGGACGCCGGCGCCCTGTGGGCGCTGGGCATCCCGCTGCCACTGCTCTGGGGCCTGCTGTCGTTCATCACGAACTACATCCCGAACATCGGCTTCGTCCTCGGCGTCATTCCGCCGGCGATCCTCGGCCTGCTCGACGGCGGCTGGAGCAAGATGCTGATCGTCATCGTGGTCTACAGCGCCATCAACGTGGTGATCCAGTCGATCATTCAGCCCAAGTTCGTCGGCGACGCCGTCGGGCTGTCGACTACGCTGACGTTCCTGTCGCTCGTGGTGTGGACGTGGATCCTCGGACCGCTCGGCGCGATTCTCGCCGTGCCGCTGACGATCTTCGTCAAGTGCCTCCTGATCGACATCGATCCCTCGACGCGATGGGTCAACCTCTTGATCGCCGACTCCGTCCGACCGGACGCGAGCGCCGGACCAGAAAGGCACGACGATGTTTGATGCGAACGGCTTGGTGATTCTCGCCGTCGGTGCGCTCCTCTGCTTCTACGGAGTGCGGTCGGTTCACCTCGGGGTGATCGCCGCGGGCTTCGGCGCCGGCTGGATGATCAGCAGTCTCTTCAATGCGACCGGTCTGACGCTGTTCCTGTTCGGCCTCATCGGTGGTGTGTCGGCGTGGGTGGTCTGCTCGCTGATCTTCAAGTTCGCAGCCTTCTTCGTCGGCGGACTGTCCGGCGCGGTGGCCGGTGCCCGCATCGCGGATCTCGTTCAGCCCGGTGACAACTCGTGGGCGGCCAGCGCGATCATCATCGTCGCGATCGCCGTCTCCGCGGCGTTCTTCGCCGACAAGTACCGGGCGCGGGCCCTGCTGTGGCTCACCTCCATCGGCGGCGCCAGCATGATCCTCATCGGAATCGGGCTCACCTTCGAGCGGCTGCGCTGGATCGACAGCCCCGATTCCGCTATCACCAGCATCACCTCGAATGCCGTCTGGGTCGCATTGTCGGTGGCCGGCTGGATCGTTCAGCGACGCCTGTTCGCCGACCGTCTCGGCATCGAGCCGAGAAAGAAGGCCGCGCCGCAGTCGTGAACCGGACGGCGGACCAGCGGGCACAGGCGAACGACGTCGAGAGCGCCGCAACGACGCGAAACGGTGTGATCGACCGATCATGTACGGACTAAACTCGACTTCCGATGCCTCCCCATAACTCTCACCGACGGCGCGCCGAGCATCTCGGGCCTGAACGCAGGCGACCGCAGATCCTCGACGCGGCTCTGGACATCGCCGCAACCGAAGGTGTTTCGGCGGTCACCATCGCCTCGGTCGCGGATCGGCTCGATGTCACGCGACCGGTCGTCTACGCCTGCTTCGCCAATCGCGTCGATCTGCTCGCGGAACTCGTTCAGCGCGAGGAGGGGCGTCTTCGCGAGTCGATGACGACGGTGCTACGCCGTCGTGCCGTCGACGCAGACGCCTCGGTGTTCATCGACGGGTACCGAGCGCTCTTGCAGACGGTCGCCGAACAGCCGAAGACGTGGGGCCTCGTGTACGGGTCACCGGACGCCGAAGTCGCCGAGCTCTTCGGCCGCGGCCGCGCCGACGCGGTTCAGCGCTGCACCGAATTGCTGCGGCCCACGCTCACCGCGTGGGGCATGCCCGACGCGGAGGTCGAGAAGAAGCTCTATCCGCTCGTCGAATTGTGGGTGTCGACCAGCGAAGGAGCGGTCCGGACCCTGCTCGCCAATCCCGAGTGGACGCCGGAGGAACTGGCCGAGTTCCTCGGAACGAGCGTGTACCACGCGCTGCGGACGGCCGTCTGACCCGCGGATCCGGGACCTTCAGCGGCGTAGGGCGCGGCCGGCGTCGAAGGCCTCCTCCCGCTGGCCGAGATGCCAGGCGTGCCAACGACGCCAGCGCCTCATCGAGGCCGCCTGCCAGCGGTCGTCGACGCCGGGTACCGCTCGCCGCATGACTTCGATCAACGCGATGAACGGCGCCCTGCCGAGCAGCAGGATCAATCCGGGGATGCCGCTCGGCAGTCGATAGCCGCGGCGATTCCACGGCAGCATGAACAATCGGGTGTAGCCGGCCTGGAGGTGCAGGTGGAATGCGGCGCGAAGTCGCGCGAGTCCGCGCACGGTCGGGGCCGGACGGAACGACGGCACGAACGACTCCACCAGTTCGGCGCCGAGCGGACCGGCGTCGTGCCTGCGCGTGGCGTCGAAGTAGTAGAGCAGCCGGAGACCGTCGGCGTAGGTCTGCGGGTATATCTCGTCGACGCGGCAGCCGACCAGGTGACCGAGGTAGCGGTTGAAGTGGAGCACCGCCCGCACTTCCGCGGAGCTGGTGAGGAATCCCAGCGCCGTGAGCCCGAGCGCCGGACCCACGCTGCCGCCGAGCAGGGTCAGCATCATCTCGCTCTGGCTGATCGGCAGCCCGTGTCGTGCCGAGTCCCACTCGGGATGCGCGGCGACCCGGGCGCGGACCGACACGTGCATCACCCGCACTTTGAGCGACACTGCGCGCGCCGTCGATCCCGGTGACAGCACCGCGCCCGGCCGGCAGACCTCGAGCCACCACCGACTGGTCTCGAGATACCGGTTCAGCGCACTCGAACCCGCGTAGCCGCCCGACAACGACAGCGGCACGGCCAGCGAGGCCTCCGTGTAGGTGTCCATCGTTCCGGCGTTGCCGACCGCGCCGAGGCTGTAACCCCAGCGGCGCCACACCGCCGCGCCCTGCTCGACGAGGTCCGGGTCCACCCAGTCGGGCACGGTCTCGAACTCCGCGAAGAGAGCGCGCATCGAGTCGGGGGCATGCGGGACGTTGTCGATCCCCACCCGCAGCGCCTCGTCGAGCAGTTCGCGCGCCTTCTCCGCACCCATCTCACCGTGATACGTCTCGGCGACGAAGGCCTCGGCAAGTGGATCGCCCGCGGTGTGACCGGCGGCGAATGCGGCCCGCACCTCCTCGCGGGGGAACAGTTCGATGCGCGCGATCCGCTTGACGCGATCCCGGAGTCGTTGATGTACCGGCGAGACGACGAGCTGCATGCAGGTGACCCTACGAGATCGTCGTCTCGTTTTGAGACCATGTGACCAATTCGTCTCAGGTTCGCCCCGAACCATCGGCGGCTGTCGCAGCCTCCTCGGGGAACATGAGAAGACCGTCGAGTCGTCGTTCCTGCAGAACATCGATTCGACAGTTCTGGCGCGCTTCCCCGCAGGCATAGGATCGACAACCACAGTCCCCGTCACAGGAGCACCTCATGGATGTCAGCGTCGTCTGGACGATCAATGCCCGCACCGCCTCCATCGACAAGGCCGTGGAGAACCTCGCGGTGATCCAGCAGGAGGGCTTCCGTCGGGTCTGGCTCACCCAGATGCCCAACGAGCCGGACGCGCTCACCATGCTGACCGTCGCCGGCTGGGAGGTGCCGGAGATCGAGTTCGGCACCAGCGTCCTGCCCATGCAGGTACAGCATCCGATGCTGTTGGCCCAGCGCGCGCTCACCACGAACGCGATCATCGGCCCGCGTCTGCACCTCGGCCTCGGCTTGAGCCACCAGGTGGTCACCGAGGGCATGTGGGGCGTCTCGTACAAGCGCCCGATCCAGCGGACCAACGAGTACCTCGACGGTCTCCTTCCCCTATTGAAGGGCGAGAAGGTCAGCAGCGCGGGCGACCTCGTGACAACCCGTGGATCGCTCACCATCTCCGAAGTCCCCGCGCCCCCGGTCTATCTGGCCGCCCTCGGCCCCAAGATGCTCGGCATCGCGGGCAGCCGCACCGCGGGCACTGTGACCTGGATGACCGGCCCGAAGACGCTGCGCGATCACATCGTCCCGACCCTGCGCACCGCCGCACAGGAGGCCGGACGGCAGACCTCGGACGTCCGCACCGTCGCCATGCTCCCGGTCTCCGTCACCGACGACGTCGACGGCGCGCGTTCGGCGGCCGCCGAGCAGTTCGCCATGTACGACAAGCTTCCGTCGTACAAGGCGATGCTCGACCGGGAGGGCTTCACCGGACCCGCCGACGCCGCGATCATCGGCGACGAGGCCACGGTCGCCGACCGCATCCGAGAGTTCGGCGCGTTCGGCGTCGACGAGTTCGTCGGCATCCTCTTCGACCGCGACGCCGAGGGCCGCGCCCGGACACGCGCACTGCTTCGGACCCTGGAGGACTGAGCCCTCGGCCCACTCGATTTCAGGCAGGGCCGACTAACCTAACTTAGGTGAGCCTGGGTTATGCTTCGGTTCATGAAGTCGACAACGAAGACCGTCCTGGCGCTCGTGGCGGGACTGCTCGCCGTGGTCTTGGCGGTGTCCGCCTGCAGCGCCCCCGAAGAGGAGCAGTCCGCGGGCGGCCCGATCCAGGTGAACACCGCTCAGGGCCCGGTCACGATCAACGGCACCCCGAAGCGGATCGTCACGCTCGGGGCCCAGTGGATCGACACCGCGCTGGCGTTCGGCGTGAAGCCCGTCGCGTACCTCGACAACATTCAGATCCTCACCGGCAGCCCGTCGCCGTGGACCAAGGACCAGCTCGACGGCTCCACCGCGCTCGATCCGGAGAACCTGGTCGCGCAGATCGCCAAGGCCGAGCCGGATCTGATCCTCGCCGAGGGCTACATGCCGAAGTCGCAGCCGGAGAACTTCGCGAAGATCAGCAAGATCGCCCCGACCATCCCCGGAGTCACCGGTCAGCAGGTGGATCCGTGGCAGGACCTGGTCTCGCTGATGGGCACCCTGCTGCGCGAGGACGGCAAGGCCAAGGAGATCACGGCCGGAGTGAACAAGCAGATCGCCGACGTCAAGCAGGAGCTGCCCGGACTCGCAGGCAAGACCTACGCGATGGCCTACATGTACTCGACCGACCAGATCCAGGTGATGGCCGACCCGAACGACGGCGCCGCATATCTGTTCAACGAACTGGGCATGAAGATCGCACCGAAGTTGTTGGCGCAGTACGAGAAGACGAAGAATCCACGCTTCCCGATCTCGACGGAGAACGTGCCGATGCTCGAAGGCGACCTCCTGGCCGTGACGGCGAACAGCCCCGCGCTCAAGGACGCGCTGCACAAGCTGCCCGGCTACTCGAGCCTCACGTCGGTCCAGAACGGTGCCGTCTCGGAACTCTCCGTCGCGGACATCAGCGGCCTCAATCAGCCGACGCCGCTGTCGATTCCGTACCTGCTCGACGAGATGAAGCCCGCGTTGACCAAGGCCGCGAACTGATCCGATGACCGGATCCTCCGCCGCCGACCTGCGCACCGGCTACGCGTGGCGGCCCGGGAGCAAAGCCGTTCTCGGCGCTCCCGGGACGGCCACCGTGCTGCCCGCCAAACAACAGCTGACCGGGCTCGCGCCGATCCAGGGCGGCCTCCTCAAGGCCCTCAACGCGGGTCCCGTCGCATTCGACGCCACCCCGCCGCCCCCGGTCGCCGATCTGCTCCGTCGGCTGCTGTCCGCGGGCGCCGTCGAACTCACCGTGTCGCGCGGCGAGACTCCGCTGTACAGCCTCCGGCCGTTCCGTGCGACGGACTCGGCCCGCCCGGAACCGGCGAACGCCCGCGCAGTGCTGTCTCGGTTCACGGTGCTCCGCCGCGTCAGCGAGGAGTTCGTCGCCGAGCACCCGCGGTCGTGGTGCGACGTGGTGGTTCACGACGCCGGCGTCGCGGGCCTGCTGTCGGGGGCGCCAGGGACCGTCGACGCGGTCGTCGCCGATTCGTTCTGGTCGGATCTGACCTGGACGGGCCACGCCGTACCCGACGCCGGAGTCGAGGAGTCCGAGTTCGGCGCCGCGTCCTGGAGTCCGCACGAGCTGTGGTTCCACCGCCGCAGCACGGTGGGTGACCGCGGCACCAGCTGGGCTCACTTCGGTCCGACGCGCTGGGCAGAAGGCCGATTCGCCCCGGTCCCGGCGGCCCCCGAGCCATACGACGGCGCGGTCGTCGAACTGCCTGCACCCGATCTGGAGCGACTGGCCACGACGGACGTTCCACTGACCCGCGCGACCGAGAGCCGGGTCTCGACAAGGAGTTTCGACGATGCCGCCCCGATGACGATCGAGGAGCTGGGCGAACTGCTGTACCGGTGTGCGCGCACCCGGGGCGTTCGCACCATCGAGAAGCCGGGCACGGCCGTCACCGAACTACCCTCTCGCCCTTACCCCTCCGGTGGTTCGATCTATGAGCTCGAGGTCTATCCGGTGGTCCGTAACGTCGCGGGCGTCGAGTCCGGGATGTACCACTACGACTCCGTTGCGCACACGCTCCAGCGTGTCGCGGACATCGACGCCCCCGCGGTGCAGCGACTGCTCTCCCCCGCCGCGCTCACCCTGTCCGACGGCGAGCTCCCGCAGGTGATGCTGACGATGGCGGCGAGAGCCGGCCGGATCATGTGGACGTACGAGCAGATGCCGTACGCGGTGATCCTGAAACATGTCGGCGTGCTGACTCAAACGCTGTATCTGACCGCCACCGCGATGGGTCTGGGCGGTGTCGCGCAGGGCTACGGCGACACCGCGGCGTTCGCCGCCGCCACCGGCCGCGACGAACTCGTCGAGTGCAATGTCGGGACGTTCGTGGTGGGACGGCCGCGCGGCTGACGCGTTGCGGCCGACCTTCCGGGCGTCAGCCCTGGTTGAGCGCGACCGCCGCCTGTACGAGTGCGACGAACGCATCGGCGTCCAGCACGTCGGCCTCCTCGGTGTCGATGGCGCGGCGAACACCGGTGGCGGGCAGGAAGAGTCCCGCCGGATCGGGCAGCGACCCGCCTTTGGCGAACGTCACTTTGACCTTCGCCTTGTAGGTCTCGACAGTGCAGATCAGTCCGTCGAGGGAGAACGTCGGAACCCCGTCCGGGTTCGACGCCTTCTTCCACTTGGCCTCTTCGACGACGTCGGGCGCCGCCTTGTTGATCAGGGAACGGATCTCATCGACGCGGGCAACCCGCCAATCGCTGCTCATGGATCAAACGGTAGTCGGACGGACGGGTCGGATGGTCACCTACCGAGCATCGGCTCGATCGCCTCGGCGAGGTTCGCGATCGGATGCATCGTATCGGGCCCGTCGCCCCATCCACTTCCGTTCGCGACGTCGTCGGCAACCGCCCAGCCCATCTCACTTGTGCTCTCCGCGATCACATGCATGCTGCGGAAGTCGGGCCACGCTTCGCGCGGCACCGGACGGTCGTCGTCTCCCGAGGTGACCTCGATCAGCTGCGCCTCGGTGTCGGTGTATTCGATCCACCGCTGCGACACGGTGTGCATGTCGGGAATCGCGAGCAGCCCGCAGTCCCACGAGTACCGCATGAACCCGTCGTGGAACCCGGTCGCCAGGTCCCCGACGACGGCACGCGCGGAAGGCCACCAGTCGGGCAGGTCGCCGGTGAACGGGGTCCGACCGAACCAGGCGATGTACGGCTTCCGCCCCCGCGGGTCGCGAAGCAGGTACATCAGCGCGATCTCAGTCGTCGCCGACGAGGCGGAGGCCCCGAGCCGGTACTCCTGGACGTAGTGATGAGGAGTCCGAATCCGCGCCAGTCCCATCTGCATGACGTCGCGCTCGAGCAGGTCAGCAGTCCGCGTGAGCCCCGGGGCCAGATCACGCCAGAGGCCGGACACCGCGGCCGCGACGGTGGTCCCGCTCTGTCCGACGAGGTCAGCCCATCCGTCCGGAATCGACGCGGCCTCATCAGCCGTGAGCTCGTCGATCGGCACGTACTCACCCGACCACGCCGCACGGAAGCCTGCGCGGATCTCGTTGTCGTCCATGTCCGTCCCCCTCACCGATGAGACACTAGGTAATCACAATCCGATGCACGGCATCGGCGAGAACGACCGCCGCATCCGCCGGATCCACCGGCCGTCTCGGCCCGTCGGCGTCGATCACCGGTGCCAGATACACCACCACCCGGTACCTGTCGGCGACCCGTGCCGAGTACACGTACTGACTGTATGCGCGACTGTCGGCTGATTCCCGGACCACGGTGTGGGAACCCTTCACGTCGTCGGCCGAGGGCACCGCCTCGATGTCGACCGGCACCGTCATCGCCTCGGCACCGTTCGGACCGGTGACGGTGACATCCGAGCAGCGAGCGTCGTCGAACTGTTGACCGCTCGAATCCTGGTATGCGACAGCCGAGATCACCGATTCTGGGGAACGGAAGGCGACGACCTTCACCTGCGCGAGATCGTCCTTGCTCACCGTCGCCCCCTGCGGGGAGCAGTGCGCAGGAAACACCTGATAACCGGGCGGCAGCGGCTGCGCCGCAATCTTCGCAGACAGATCGGTGTCGTCGGCGCCCGGCACCGTTCGGTATCCCTTCGGCGCGGACAGCGTCGCTATCCGAGCCACATCCACGCGCTGCGAATCCGCTCCGCTCTCGGCGCCACACGCGGCGACTCCAGCGACCGCGACCAGCGCTGTGAGCGATGCAGCCAGTCGTTTCGGTGCCCACATCATCTGGATCTCCTGGTTCTCGATCTGTCGAAGTTCTGAATCCACGTCGTCACCCGGCCGCCACCGCCGCACCGCCGGCCAGCCCAGCGCCGACTGCGGGCGCACACCCGACTCCGGTCGCACATGCCAGGCCGACGCCGCCGATGACAGCCGCTCCCAACGCGACCTTGCCGATCGTTCCGCGGTTCCGCTCCCACCACGACGGATCGTCGTCAGGAGCTTCAGTGGTCTGCGGCGCCGGGGTGTTCGGGGTGTTAGGAGTGGTCGGCGGTCGTATGCCGGGCGGGGGTGTGGTGTCCTGCGTCGTCGCCGTCGTGCTCGTCGGCGCGGGTTGCGTTGTCGACGGAATCTCCGGGTGCTGTGTCGCGGGAATCTCCGGCTGCGGCGATACGGTGATCTCCGGCTGCACGGTGGCCGGGATCTCCGGCTGTCGCGTCGTCGGCGTGTCCGGCTGCTCAGTCACGGGTGCGTCAGTCGGCCCGGGATACGCGGTCTCCGTGTCCGGTATGGCTGTCACCGTCGGTGTCGACGACCCGTCATCGGTGCCGGTGGTCGTCCCGCGCTCCGCCTGCTCCTGCTTCGCCAGCTCTTCAGCGATCATCCGGCGGACCTCGACAGTCGCCCGTGATTCCTCGGCGCAGAGCTGCTCCCACTCGGAGCGAGTCGGTGCGTTCTTCGCCCCGGTCGGGTCACGATCCGGCCACTCGGCGTAGGAGAGCTTGCTCTTGGACCCGTTCCACGAGCTCGGCAGCGGCCGCGTGTTGGCTTCGGAGTTGGCGATGCGGTCCTGCACGTCGGGCGAGAGGTCCGTGAAGCCCGGAGCTCGGACGAGGCGATCCAACGCGATGATGTGGTCGAGCTGAAACGACTCTCCCGGCGCGATCTCAGGCCACTTCCCACCGCCGTTGATCTCGTCTTCGACGTCGTCTCGCCGGTCCTTGTACCGGTCGGACTGCGGCCGCAGCCGGTTGTACGCCTCGGTCTGCTCCGGCGTCCTCGACCCGGTGGGCAGCGGCAGCATGTCTGTTCCGCAATCACCCCGGTGCCCGTACAGCGGAGACTTCCGCCGGTAGGCGGGTGCCTGCTGTTCAGCGGGATCTTCCGCGGTCGTGACCTCGGCCGGCGCCGGTGTCGGCCGGACCGGGACACCCGCGGAGGGACGCACTGGGCGCCCCGGCGCCTCGACGATCGGCGTGTCCCCCGGTTCCGGGATATCGGTCGGTGCGTGGACCGTCGGCACCGGGCCCGCTCCGGGTGCGGTCTGCGTCGCAGTCGGAAGTTCCGGTGCCGTCATCGTCGGCTGCGTCGGCGTCGTCGGCGTCGGGGTGCCTGGGTCGTGGCAGATGTACGGCACTGGAGGCGACGGGGCCTCCGACGCCGGGCGGTCGTTGGCTGTGGCCCACGACTGCGCCCACGCGCTGTTGTAGGTATTCGTCTCGCGCTCACATCGCTCGGCCGGCGTCTCCGCCGACGCCGCGCCGTGCACCGTGACCATCGCGACGATCAGCGCGATCACTGCGCCGATCACCACCGTGATCGAGAACTGTCTGCCGAACCCGCCCGCACGGTCCGCGTGCTTCATCTCTTCCCTCACGACCTCACCACCCGATTCCACCCCTGGTCAGACTCGCGGGCCTACAACCAGTGACGGGCCGAGTAGACGTTGATGGTGTCGTCGGCGGTCCTGGTGGACACCGAGAGCCGCGCGATGATCCGGACGGTCGTCGGCCCCATGCATCCGTCGACGCTCACCCGCGCACGTTTGACACGCACCGAGGCCCGGTCGGTCTGAAGTCGCTTCTTACCCAACGAGATCTCAGTGATCCGGCCTGGCTTGAGCGGCATCGTGATCGACGGCGAGACCTGGGCCCCGATGCCGATCGTGCCCGACGGCTGCCCGCTGATCGTGACGTTTGCCGTAGGTCCCACCTGCAGCCCGAGTCCGAGTGTCGCACCGTCGGACACGTCCACCTGACAACCGACGACGAGGAAGTGTTCGAGGATCGCCGACTGGACTGCCTCCGTCCCCCGTCCGGAGATGCGACCCTGCACCTTCGACGAGATCCAGCCCTCTCGCGACGAGGCCGAGTTCGCCAAGTTGCTCATCGGGTTGACTGTCAGCTCGCTCGCCTCCAGCGAGATCGTCCACCCGTCGTCGGTCACGAGCCGGTCGTGCTTGGAGCCCAGGGCCGAGGGCGTCGCCCCCGCCGCTCCACTGCCGACTGCCAGCCCCGCCACGGCCAGAGCCGCCGCCGTAACGCGCATTGCCCACTTCGATTTCACTGACGACTCTCCTCCGGAATCATTCCGCGGAGCGACTCGACTCGCGCGGCGACTCCGGCCGGCACGCATTCCAGACACGCGGCATCGACCGCGCATAGATATCCCCCGACACGGAATCGCTTTGCAGCAGAGCCACATTCCGATTCAACGTGCACAGGAGAATCTCAGGTTCCGGGGCGTCGAGCCAAACCGCACGTCCACTGATCGACGGACGCTGCACTGTCGATCATCGCCGTTCGGCCGCTGCCCCACGGTGCCACCTGCGTCGACACTGAACATTGATTCGTTAGCCGACGCAATTGTGATATCTGCCATATCGACCACCGAAGGTCCCGATAGTGGCAGAAGCGGACTCCCCGACGGCGCCCTGAGCGATGAGCACGCCCCAGGGGCGTGCCTAGGTGTACTTCCCCGCGAGGTTGTGAACGCGGACTGAGGGGAC
>NZ_AEUD01000020.1 GCF_000192435.1 Gordonia neofelifaecis NRRL B-59395 | reverse complement strand
AACCCATCGGTGGATCCGGGTTGAGCGAGCGGAGCGAGTCGAAACTTCGTGAGTTGTGCTGGGTCGGGTGGCCGGGTAGCGGTGATTTCGACTCGCTCCGCTCGCTCAATCAACGGGAGGGCCGCGCTCGCACAATCAACGGGAAGGCTGGGCACGCACAATCAAGCGGGCTGGCTGCGCTCGCTCACGGGACGGCCACGCTCGCTCGATTTCCGCGACTCAGCCGACGACGCGGCGGAGCTTCGCGGACAGACGCGGCGTCAGCTCGCCTTCGGCGTCGACGCGTTCTTCGACGTAGGCGAGGTCGCCGTCGGGAACGAGCCCGTACAGGCGCTTCGCTCCGCCGGTGTGAGAACCGGTCTCGGAGCGGATGGTGACGTCGGTGGTGAGGTTCCACGACGTCTGATTGAGCGGACGGCCGTAGTAGAGCTCGATGGACCCCTCGGCATGCGTCAGCAGCAGCTCGATGTTGTCGTCCTCGCTGATCCGCCAGAAGCCGGACTCGCGCAGGTCGGGACGCAGGTACTCGCCCTCGTCATCGACCACCCACGAGCGTGACTGCCAGACGAGGTAGTTGCCTCCGTCGTGGGAGACGATGATCTGCTGACCGAACTGATAGTCGTCGCCGGTCACCGGATCGTGCCCTTCGCCCTCGCCCTCCCAGACGCCGACCATCGGCAGGAGAGCGAGCAGGCCGGAATGCAGATCCGCGCCCTCGCGAAGATTGGCTGTGTCCGCGGGAACGGGGAGGTCGCCGACCGGCGTCAGGTTCTTGCCTGCCGTCTGCTGAGCACGCTGCTCGGCATCGGAGATCGCCTCGTTACCGGAGCGGGTCATGACTCGTCGTTGACCAGTCGGTAGACGGTGTACAGCGCGAACCAGATGATCAGCAGCGAGGCCAATCCGAGCAGGATTTCGAAGAAGAGGACCACGGAGGTGATACTACCGCGACTCGGTGGCGTGACCGAAATGAGTCCCGCGACTGCTCCGTAGATCACAGTGCTCGGGCGTCGTCGAGGACGTGACGACGACAGTGAAACTCTGTGAATATCAAAACCCGATGAATGAGTAATTGCCCGTCTGAATCTGGCGGCTTAGCGTCGTAGGGGAATCACTTGTGTGTCCGCCCGGCTCAGGCCGGTGCGGCATCACCATCGAAGGAGGGCCAGTGGGCGCGACCCTGTTCTGCGAAGACGTCGACGAAGCCGTCGCAGGCGTCGCCGACGGCGCGACCGTTCTGATCGGCGGATTCGGACTGGCGGGCATGCCGTTCGATCTGATCGACGCCCTGATCCGCCAGGGCGCCACCGACCTCACCGTCGTCAGCAACAACGCGGGCAACGGCGATCACGGACTGGCTGCGCTGCTCGCGGCCGGCCGGGTCCGGAAGATCCTCTGCTCGTTTCCGCGGCAGTCGGACTCGTGGGTCTTCGACCGCCTGTACCGCGACGGCGAGATCGAACTGGAAGTCGTCCCGCAGGGCAACCTCGCCGAGCGGATGCGCGCGGCGGGTGCCGGCATCGGCGCCTTCTACTGCCCGACCGCGGTCGGCACGCCGATCGCCGAGGGCAAGGAGGCGCGCGAGATCGACGGTCGCACCTATCTGCTGGAGTACCCGATCAAGGGCGACGTCGCGCTGATCGGCGCGCATCGCAGCGACGGTGCGGGCAACCTCGTCTATCGCAAGACCGCCCGGAACTTCGGGCCGGTCATGGCTGCCGCGGCCGACACCACGATCGTCCAGGTGGACGAGGTGATCCCGGTCGGCGCGATCGACCCGGAAGCCGTGGTGACACCTGGGATCTACGTCGACCGCGTGGTCGCGACCCCGACTCGCCGATTCGCAGTGGAGGGCGCACGATGACCGACCAGCTCACCCTCGCCGCCGACGCACGCCGCGTCGCCGACGAGCCGATGACCAAGCAGGAGCTCGCCGCCCGGATCGCCGCCGACATTCCCGCCGGCTCCTATGTCAATCTCGGGATCGGGCAGCCCACGCAGATCGCCGATCACCTCGACCCGGCAGCAGGCATCACACTGCACACCGAGAACGGCATGCTCGGCATGGGACCCCAGGCCACCGGCGACGACGTCGACCTCGACCTCACCAACGCGGGCAAGGTGCCGGTCACCGAACTGCCGGGTGCGTCGTACTTCCACCACGCGGACTCATTCGCGATGATGCGCGGCGGTCACCTCGACGTCTGCGTGATGGGCGCCTTCCAGGTCTCCTTCGGCGGCGATCTGGCGAACTGGAGCACCGGTGCGCCCGATGCCATCCCCGCAGTCGGCGGCGCGATGGATCTCGCGATCGGGGCCAAGCAGGTCTTCGTGATGATGACGCTGTTCGCCCGCAACGGCGACCCGAAGGTAGTTCCCACCTGCACATATCCGCTCACCGGCTTGACCTGCGTCGACCGCGTCTACACGCCGGAGGCGATCCTCTCCGTCGGCGGGGACGGGGCGCAGATCGTCGAGACGTTCGGCGTCGAACCCGCGGAGCTGCTGCAGCGGCTGTCGTAGCGGCGGCCGCCTTATCCGCGTAGTTCGCCGTCAGAAGCTGGATTCAGAACCCAGCTTCTGACGGGGAGTTACGCGGATGGCAGGGCGATGCCGAAGATCGGCAGGCGTTTGCTCAGATACGGAATCAAGGTGCGTTGCTTCAGCCGCTCCCACCCCCATCGGACGACGCCGAGATCTAGATCGCGGAGTTGATTCTCGCGTTCTTTCTCCCGGAGCACGACGTCTGCGACGTCCTCACCCGACCGAAGCTCCTCCCGGAGATACTTGCCGTGCCCGTCGAACTCGCCGACGACGCGACCCTCCCAGTCGTAGTCGCAGATCGCGCGGTGCCCGTCCTCGAGGTGATGCACGGCTTGCAGGATCGGAATCGGGAATTCGGCCTCGATCATCTGCGCCCGACCCCACGATTCTCCGGGGTTGTCGGACAGCCCGTCGGCGAACGCGAGGACGTACCGGGCTCTCGCGACGCCGCGCCGCGGACCACTGAGGCGGCTTTCCAGCTCTTCGCGGGAGACTCCCATCCGAAGCGCGCTGTCGAAGACCGCGAGGATCCGCGCGAAGTCCGTCTCGGTCAGCGCGATGTCGACGGCGGTGCGGGCCGGACCGGTGACGCGCAGCCCGCCGAGGTCGACGACGTCGTCGTCCGCCAACCGACTCGCGTGAATCACCCGGGACGGGAAGGCGTTACCGCCGCTGTTCCGGCCGGTCGTGATGTGGACGGCCCTGCGGTTCGGCATCAGCAATCCCAAACCGAGCAGTGCGGCCGCCGACTGGTGGCTGACGGCGCGCACCTCGTCGCCGGTGCGAGCCAGGCCGGCCGCTGCCGCGAGCGACCGTCGTCGGTATCTCTCCCGGAAGGCTTCACCGGGATCCGCCGGCAGGTCCGAGGTCGGTGCGTACGCGCCGCGGGCCACCACCTCGATCCGGTTGTCGTTGATCGCCTTCGCAATCTGCACGTCGGAGATCCCCGAGTCGAGGGCGTCGTCCCGCCAGATGATCCCGTGCCTGTCCATTCCCCGCATGTCTATTGGACGCAGCGCAGGCAAGGGAGGTTCCATCCGGTACGACCGGGGCGTGTCGGCGACGGATCCGCGTAATTCGCCGTCAGAAGCTGGATTCAGAACCAAGCTTCTGACGGCGAGCTACGCGGATGCTGCACCGCGGGCGACCAGACAGACGACGAGACCCCGGTCCGCAGCGGACCGGGGTCTCGTCGAGAACAGCTACGCGCGAATCACTTCGCGACGGTGACGTCCTGGTTGTGGACGCCGGGGCCCTCGGGGGCGATGGTGACATCGCCGTTGCCCTGCGAGCTGAGCGCGCGCAGAGTCCAGGTGCCCGGGGCGGCGAAGAAGCGGAAGTCGCCGGTGGCCGATGCGACGACCTCGGCGGTGAACTCGCCGGTGCCGTCGAGCAGGCGCACGAACGCGCCGGCGACCGGGTTGCCCGAACCGTCCACGACCTGACCGGTCAGGACGGTCTCCTTCTCGGTGTCAACGCCGGCGGGGAGGGTCTGACCCTGCTTGGGTGCTGCGCACATTTCAGTAGTCCTCTCAGAGACTGTCAGTAAGGGAGTCGGTTGCGCTCAGCGCTCGATCGGGGCGCCGACCAGCGAGCCGTACTCGACCCAGCTGCCGTCGTAGTTCTTCACGTTCTTCTTGCCCAGGAGCTCCTGGAGCACGAACCAGGTGTGGCTCGAACGCTCGCCGATGCGGCAGTAGGCGATGGTCTCCTTGGCGTCGTCGAAGCCCTTGTCCGCGTACAGCGCGGTGAGGTCGTCGTCGGACTTGAAGGTGCCGTCCTCGTTGGCGGTGGTCGACCAGGGGATGTTGATCGCGCCGGGGACGTGGCCGCGCTGCTGCGCCTGCTCCTGCGGCAGGTGCGCCGGAGCGGCGATCTTGCCGGAGAACTCGTCGGGGCTGCGGACGTCGACCAGGTTCTTGGCACCGATCGAGTCGATGACCTCGTCGCGGAAGGCGCGGATGGAGGTGTCGGCGGCCTGTGCGACGTACTGGGTCGCGGCGCGGGTCACGGCGTCCGAGGAGAGCTGACGACCGTCGAGCTCCCACTTCTTGCGGCCGCCGTCGAGCAGACGGACGTCCTTGTGGCCGTAGATCTTGAAGTACCAGTAGGCGTACGCGGCGAACCAGTTGTTGTTGCCGCCGTACAGCACGACGGTGTCGTCGTTGGCGACGCCGCGCTCGCTCAGGAGAGCGCCGAACTGCTCAGCGTTGAGGAAGTCGCGACGCAGGCCGTCCTGCAGATCCTTGCGCCAGTCGAGGCGGATGGCGCCCGGGATGTGGTTGCTGTCGTAGATCGAGGTGTCCTCATCGACCTCGACGAACACAACCTTGTCGGTGTTGAGGTTCTCTTCAGCCCAATCAGCGCTGACGAGCACATCGGAGCGTGCCATTTTCTCGGTTCCTTTCAGGATGTTCGACGCACGGGCGGCGAAAGTTCTCATCGGGCAGCGGTGGTCGCCGCGAGAGCGACGTCGGGATGTGCCGGGCTGAGATCGTCAGCTGCGCATCGCGCCGGGGTGCGTCACCGGCTGCATGGCCCCGACCCTACAACAGAAATCAAGACCCGGATCCGAGCGGTTTCGCGTAGTCGGTCGGCCGCACTGCGACGGGGCCGGTCTCACCGACGGCCACGAGGTCGCTTCCCCTGCTCAGCGCATGTTTCGCCGTGGTTCCCCAAGCCATCTGAAGTGCCGGAAGCGTGGTTGAAAACCTTTTTAATACCGCTGATCGAAATTCTTCCGGAACGTCCGCGGAGTAGTGCTCCTCGGGGCCGTCGTAGAAGTCGGTGGCCTCGATCCGGACGCGGCCGTCGACTACCGACACGGTCGCGCTCACACTCACCTTCACCTTCGGTGCGGTGTACGCCGCGGCCGACGGCGGGTAGCCGTTCTGGGTCTCCGGCGAGCCCGGTAGCGGGACGGTGCCGCTGAGCATGATGCCCTCGGTGCGCTCGAGCAGCCCGTCGCCCGGCCCGCCGCCGCCGACCTTGTCCTCGGGCGCCGGCGTGTTGATGTAGAGGTCGACGATCCCCATCAGACGTCCCAGCGTCGGTGAGTCGATCCGGGTCTCGGCCCGCATGGACCTCGCTCTCAGCACCGACTCCGGTCCGATCGCCCCGGTGTCGCCGAGATCGGTGGTCTGCAGTCGCGCATCGACCGCAGACCGGCACACCGGCTCGCCCGTGCACCCCTCGATCGGCACGCCCTCGGCGCTGATCAGCACGGAACTGAAGTCGCCTGACGCGCGGTGAGTGAGGAACGGGAAGCCCGCCATGATCACGTCGGGCTCGAAGGGGACGCCGGGCGAGGCCTGGACGGCGACGGCGAGTCGATGCTCGGCGCGGGAGGCGGCGAAGTCGTCGACGATCAGCGCGAGAACCGATCCGACGACGACGATCACGGCGATCCAGGCGCCGATTCGCAGGTATCGGCGGGACGCGTGATTCGGGGTGTCGTGGGCGGTGCGGGACATCGGCGCTATTCTGTCATTTGATTACCGGGTGCTGCGACCAGCGTCGATCGACAGCCCACATTGCTGAGGCCACGACGAGATCGGAGTGGTGTGTGGACCTGTTGCTGTTGACCGAAGAGCAATCCGCCGAAGCCGTCCTGGGATCCCTTCCCCTGCTGTCGCATGATGTCGCGCTGCTGCCTGCCGAGACATCGGCCCTGGTGCAGCTCGGGGAACCGCAGGTGATCCTGGTGGATGCGCGCACCGACCTGGCGGGCGCGCGGACCATGTGCCGGCTGGTGTCCGACACCGGCACGGCGCCGGTCGTGGCGGTGGTCGCCGAAGGCGGGCTGGTGGCAGTCAGCGCCGATTGGGGGATCGACGACTTCCTGTTGCCGAGCACCGGACCTGCAGAACTCGACGCGCGTCTGCGGCTGGTGTCGACCCGCGTCGCGGGCACCGTCGACGAGCAGCCCGACAAGGTGACGCTCGGGGAGTTGGTGATCGACGAGTCGACGTACACCGCCCGGCTGCGCGGCAAGCCGATCGACCTCACCTACAAGGAGTTCGAGCTGCTGAAGTTCCTGGCGCAGAACGCCGGGCGGGTCTTCACTCGGGCGCAGCTGCTTCACGAGGTCTGGGGCTACGACTACTTCGGCGGCACCCGGACGGTCGACGTCCATGTGCGACGACTGCGCGCGAAGCTCGGCAGCGACCACGAGTCGCTGATCGGCACGGTCCGCAACGTCGGCTACAAGGCGGTGAAGCCGGCCCGGCGCGGCGATCGCGACGGCGGCGGCCCGTCGGCCGATACATTGGAGGACGATGAATGAGCAGATCGAGCACCGCGTCGTCGCCGACTCCCTGACCGCCGCCGAGGTCGCGTTCGCGCACGACCTCTGCGACCGCGCCGAACGCGTCGACGGTGTCGCACCGCTCGCCGAACAGGCGCGGATCGCGATCGCCTCCGGCGCCGACCGCCACATCCTCACCGCCCACGGGTACGCCAACGTCATCGCCGCCCGCGACGGCGGTGCGGCGATGGTCGAGGCCGTCGTCGACCCCGACCATCGCGGCCGCGGTGAAGGGCGTGCCCTCGTCGACGCGGCCCTGACCGCTGCGGAGGCGGTGACCGGATCCGAGCCGCCGCAGGCGTGGGCACATGGCGACCTGCCGGCCGCGGCCGCCGTGGCGACGGCACTCGGACTGGAACGGGCACGGGAACTGCTTCAGCTCCGACGGCCCGTTGCCGAACCCCTGCCCGACCTTCCCCAGCGCGACGACATCGTCCTGCGCACCTACGCGGGCCCCGCCGACGACGCCGAGATCCTCCGCGTGAACAACGACGCCTTCTCCTGGCATCCGGAGCAGGGCGGGTGGACGCAGGCCGACATCGCCGACCGGACCGGGGCCGACTGGTTCGATCCGGAGGGCGTGTTCCTCGCCTTCGACGCCGCCGAACCGGACACGCTGCTCGGCTTCCACTGGACCAAGATCCATCCGGCCGCCGACGGTTCCGCGCCGCTCGGCGAGGTCTACATCGTCGGCGTCGACTCGGCCGCGCAGGGCCGCGGGCTCGGGGGCCTGCTGACCCTGGCCGGGCTCCACCACATGGCCGCGCCACGACCGTCCGGCCGCGGACCGGATGAAGTGGAGTTGTACGTCGAAGGCGACAATTCGGCTGCGCTGCACACGTATTCGCGTCTCGGCTTCACTCGCTACACCGCTGACATCGCGTATCGCCGAGCCGGAGTCTCTTAGCCACCAACCGTTCATGTTCGCGCTCGGACTGTTACCCAGTCCGTAACTCGCCGGTCTCTCTGTCCTAACCGGGCGTCGATAGTTTCGCCTCGTTACCTGAACAGATTGAAAGGCAACCCGACTCCCATGAGCGTGTCCCCGAAGCTCGCCCGCACTGCGGGCGCCGCTGCCGCCGGTATTGCCGCGGCCTCCCTCGTCCTCACCGCGTGCGGTGGCAGCGACTCGTCGACCGGCGCGGTCAACGGTGAAGGATCCACCGCCCAGCAGAAGGCGATGGAGCACTTCTCGCAGGTGCTGACCGACAACAACGGTGTGAACCTCGACTACACCGGCTCCGGCTCCGGCGACGGCATCAAGAAGTTCATCGCGGGCGACGTCGACTTCGCGGGCTCCGACTCGCCTCTCAAGCCCGCCGAAGCCGCCGACGCCAAGACCCGCTGCGGCGGAAACCCGGCGTGGCACCTGCCGATGGTCGCGGGCCCGGTCGCGGTCGCGTTCAACGTCCCCGGCGTGGAGAAGCTGAACCTTGACGCGCCGGTCCTGGCGAAGATCTTCGATTCGAAGATCACCAAGTGGAACGACCCGGCGATCGCGGCGCTGAACCCGGGCGCCAAGCTGCCGTCGACCGACATCGTCCCGGTTCACCGCAGCGACAGCTCGGGCACCACCGACAACTTCACCCGCTACCTCGGCACCGCGGCTCCGGCCGACTGGCCGTACGAGCACAGCAAGGAGTGGGCGGGCCACGGCGGTTCCGGCGCGGCCAAGTCGACCGGCGTCGGCGACACCGTCAAGAAGACCCCCGGTTCCATCAGCTACGTCGAGTGGGGCTTCGCCACCGAGAACCAGCTGAGCGTCGCCGCCATCGACTTCGGTGCGGGCGCCACCGCGCTCACCAAGGAGAGCGCCGCGCGGGCCCTGGAGTCGGCGAAGTTCGTCGACCCGGCCAGCAAGGACCTCGTCGTCGACACCAAGGCCCTTTACGGTCTCAAGGAGGCCGGCGCCTACCCGCTGGTGCTGACCACGTATGAGATCGTGTGCTCCACCGGCTACTCGGACTCGTCGGTGTCGGCGAACCTGAAGTCGGCCTTCAGCACCATCCTCGACAAGGGGCAGGACGGCATCGATCAGCTCGGATACGTGCCGCTGCCCGAGTCGTTCCAGGCCAAGCTGCGCGGAACGATCGACGCGCTGTGACACGTTCGGACACTCCCGTGACCTCCCGCGCTGACCGCGATGGGGACTCGGCCGTGTCCGAAACGCCCGGCGACGGTCATCCGTCGGTCCGGGCGGCCGGTGAGCGACCGCCGACAGCCGAATCGGGCGTGAACCCCGGTTCGGCTGTCGGCCGTTTCGGCGACCGCGTGATGTCGTCGCTCGCCACCGGATCGGGCCTGCTCGTCTCGATCGTCATCGGTCTCATCGCACTGTTCCTGCTGATCCAAGCGGTCCCTGCGCTCGCGAAGAACACTGCGAACTTCTTCACCTACACCGGGCCGTGGGTGGTGTCGGGAAGCCAGATCGAGTTCGGCATCCCCGCCCAGCTGTACGCGACGATCCTGGTGTCCGTGATCGCACTGGTGATCGCCATGCCGGTGGCGCTCGGGGTCGCGCTGTTCGTCACCGAGTACGCCCCGAAGCGCCTCGCCGGCCCCATCGCCTACGTCGTCGATCTGCTGGCCGCGGTGCCGTCGATCGTGTACGGCCTGTGGGGCATCCTGGTCCTCGGTCCGGCGATGGTCGGACCGAATCAGTGGCTCGTCGACAACCTGGGCTTCCTGCCGTTCTTCCAAGAACCGGAGAACGTCGCCAACATGTCCACCGGCGGCACCCTGCTGACGGCGGGCATCGTTCTCGCCGTGATGATCCTGCCGGTCATCACCGCGGTGACCCGTGAGGTCTTCACCCAGACGCCGCGAAGCCAGCGGGAGGCCGCGCTCGCGCTCGGCGCCACCCAATGGGAGGTGGTCCGGTACGCGGTGCTGCCGTTCGGTCTGTCGGGCTACATCAGCGGGGCCATGCTCGGACTGGGCCGCGCCCTCGGCGAGACGATGGCGCTGCTGCTGATCATCTCGACGGCCGGGCCGATCAACTTCAACCTGATGGAGAGCGGTCAGACGCTGGCGACGGTGATCGCCAACAATGCCGCCGAGTTCGATTCGCCGATCAAGACCGGGGCGTACATCTCCGCCGGTCTGGTGCTGTTCGTCCTGACGTTCATCGTGAACGGCGCGGCGCGCAGCGTGATCCGGCGCCGGGCATGAGCCCGAGGAGCAGAACATGGAACTGACACATCTCACGCCGCGTCGGAACATCACCGACAAGGTGGTCCGGGTCGCGGTGACCGCGGCGGTCGTGCTCGCGGTGATACCGCTCGGCTGGCTGGTCTACACACTGATCGCCAAGGGCATCGGCCCGGTCCTCGACATCGACTGGTGGACGCGGTCCGAGCGCTACGGCGGCGCGGCCAACGCCATCGTCGGGACGCTGATCCAGACGGCGATAGCCGCGGTGGTGGCGATTCCACTCGGCGCGCTGGTCGCGATCTATCTCATCGAGTACGCCGACACGAGCAAGCGGCTCGTCCGGATCACCACGTTCATGGTCGACGTGCTCTCGGGCGTCCCGTCGATCGTGGCCGCCCTGTTCATCTACGCGGTCTGGCGTACCACGTTCGACCTGCCGCGATCGGGATTCGCCGTCGCCCTGGCCCTGGTGCTGCTGATGGTTCCGCTGGTGGTGCGGTCCACCGAGGAGATGCTCAAGATCGTCCCGCAGGATCTGCGCGAGGCGTCGTACGCGCTCGGCATCCCGAAGTGGAAGACGATCCTGCGCGTGGTGCTGCCGACGGCGATGTCGGGAATCATCACCGGCATCATGCTCGCGGTCGCCCGAGTGATGGGCGAGTCGGCGCCGGTGCTGATCCTGGTCGGTGCCACCCGCTCGATGAACCTGAATCCCTTCGAAGGCAATCAGCAGTCGCTGCCGCTGATGATGCTGCAGGAATACAACAAGGGGCCCAGCGGCTACGAGACCGTGTGGGGCGCGGCACTGACCTTGGTGATCGCGGTCGCAATCGTCTACGTGCTCGCCCGCGTACTCTCGCGGTTCACGGGGCCCCGAATGGAGAGAAGCTAGACATGGCGAAGAGCCTGACCATTCAAGATCTGAACGTCTTCTACGGCGACTTCCACGCGGTGAAGGACGTCTCGCTGCGGATCGCACCCAAGTCGGTGACCGCGTTCATCGGGCCGTCGGGCTGCGGCAAGTCGACCGTGCTGCGGACCCTGAACCGCATGCACGAGGTGACACCCGGTGCGTACACCACCGGCTCGGTGAAGCTCGACGAGCTCGATCTCTACGCGAAGGGTGTCGACCCGGTCGGCGTCCGGACGACCGTCGGCATGGTGTTCCAGCGGGCGAATCCGTTCCCCACCATGTCGATCCGCGACAACGTCGTCGCCGGACTGAAGCTCTCGGGCGTCCGCGACAAGGCCAAGCTCGACGAGGTCGCCGAAGCCAGTCTGCGCGGTGCGAATCTGTGGAACGAAGTCAAGGACCGGCTCGACAAGCCCGGCGGCGGGCTCTCCGGCGGACAGCAGCAGCGGCTGTGCATCGCGCGGGCCATCGCGGTCTCGCCCCAGGTTCTGCTGATGGACGAGCCGTGCTCGGCGCTCGATCCGATCTCGACGCTGGCGATCGAGGACTTGATCGCCGAACTCAAGAGTGACTACACGATCGTCATCGTCACCCACAACATGCAACAGGCGGCGCGCGTCAGCGATCAGACCGCGTTCTTCAACCTGTCCGGCGCGGGCCGGCCCGGCGAGCTGGTGGAGGTCGGAGCGACCGGCGACGTCTTCTCGAACCCGGTGCGCAAAGAGACCGAGGACTATATTTCGGGGCGTTTCGGCTGACCGATGCGGGCGCTGAGCTGCCCGTATCCCCGAGAGTGAACAAACCCCGGCTGTGCCCCCTGCACGGCCGGGGTTGTCATTCACATCCCCAGTGACTACGGTCACGTGAGGTCAGTGTATTCGATCGATTGATCAACTTCGAGGGATGATGGCGCGACTCACAGTGGAACAGCGGCGTGATGCGGCGATCAGCGCGACGATGCGCGTGATCGCCCGTGACGGCGTCGAAGCCGCGACGACGCGCCGGATCGCACTCGAAGCCCAGGTCGGTCAATCGAGCCTGTTCTACGCATTCGCGTCCCGCGACGAGCTGCTCGCAGCGGTCGTGGAGCACGGAATCGCGCAAGAACTGGCGGGCATGGACGAATGGCTCAGCCAGGCGTCGGCTATGTTCACCGCCTCCCAGATGAACATCTCCGACGTCATGAGGGCCGCATTCGGCGTGTTCATGCACGACCTGATCGAGAACCGGGACCGCGAGCACGCGCTGGTGGAGCTCGCGCTCTACGCGCAGCGGACCCAGGGACTGGAGCATCTGGCCGAACGTCTCTACCGCGGCTACTACGAGCTGGTCTCCGGACTGCTCACGGTGGCGCAGGAGTCGACGGGCGTCCGCTGGAGCCTTCCGGTCGAGGAATTGGCCACGATCGTCGTGGCCATGACCGACGGCATGACCCTCAGCTACCTCAGCACCGGCGACCGGGACGTGGTCCAGCGGATCGCCGACGGCGGGGTGCAACTACTGCTGGGTTACGTCGAGCACTGACCGCGCGGCGCGGGGTGCGCCGGGCGAAGAACAGAATCGGGGATGAAATGTTCACAGGGGGACGGGCTCTGCGCCGGACCGCCGTCGCGGTAGGCACATCGGCCGTACTCATCGCGGGTGTCGCGACTGTACCGGAATCAGCTGCGGCGCAACCGATCCACGTCGGTGGAGGAGTCAATCAGGCCTACCTGACCGATGCCCGGCCGGGAACGGCACTCACGCTTGTCGATGCCGCGGGTGCCCGTGCCGGATCGGGGGTCGCCGATTCGATGGGCTCGCTGATCGTGCGCGACCTGCAGCCGGGCGGCTACCGGTTCGTCGGCGCGGGGATCAAGAGCGCGCCGGTCACGGTGACCGGCGCGGACTCGCCGCCGCCCGCTCCGTCGCTGTACGGGCAGACCCTCCACGAGGGGCTCAACTACATCACCATGCGCGACGGCGTCTCGCTCGCCGCAACCGTGCGCCTGCCCTATGGGAAGAAGCTGTCGGACGGGCCGTTCCCGACTGTCATCGAGTACTCCGGCTACCAGAACGCGGCGCCGGACGATCTGATCGTCGGCGCCGTCGGAGAGAAGGTCGGCGTCCCGGATCCGCAGGCTCCGGCGTCGTCGGTGATCGTCGGCGCCACCTTGGCCACGCAGATGCTCGGCTTCGCCACCGTCAGCCTGCAGATGCGTGGAAGTGGCTGCAGTGGAGGTGATTTCGGGCTCTTCGACGACGTCGCCGCCTTCGACGCGTACGACGCGATCGAGACCGTCGGCCGGCAGCACTGGGTATCCGGGAACAAGGTCGGCATGGTCGGCATCTCGTTCTCCGGCATCTCGCAGATGTACGCGGCAGGTACCCGACCGCCGCATCTCGCCGCGATCGCGCCGATGAGCACCACCGACGACCTGTATTCCACCGGGCTGCCCGGCGGAATCTACAACAAGGGCTTCGCCAACTCGTGGCTCCGAGAACGCGTCGAGCAGGCGCAGCCGGGTCCGCGCGGAGGCCAGCCGTGGGTCCGCGCTCGGATCGACGCCGGTGACAAGACCTGTGCGAACAATCAGAAGCTGCGTCGCCAGACGCGGGACGTGTTCAAGCTGATCCGCGACAACCCGACGCGTGCGGCGAAGGTGTATCAGGAGCGGTCGATCCCCGAGTGGACCGAACGGATCGACGTTCCGGTGTTCCTCGTCGGTGCCGCCCAGGACGAGCAGACCGGCCCGAACTGGGTGAACCTGATCAAGCATCTAGGCCACAACCGCGACGTGTGGGTGAACATCGTCAACGGTCATCACTTCGATTCGCTTGGCCCGCAGATCCTTTCGCGATGGGCCGAGTTCCTGCAGATCTTCGTCGCGAACCAGGTGCCGCACACACCGCCGAACATGCAGCCGCTGGGCACCGTCGTCTTTCCGGCGGCGACCAGCGCGCCCGGTCAGACCATTCCGCCGGTCCGGTTCAGCGACGCGCGGTCGGTGGCCGACGCCAAGGCACGGTTCCGAGCGGGAACACCGCGACTGTGGGCCCTCTTCGACAACGGCGGCGGCAGCGCCGGCCCCGGCGGGCTGTCGTCGCCGTGGCAGCGATCGCTCGGCGGATGGCCGGCGAGCGCCGAGCGGATGTACCTGTCCGACAAGGGCCGGCTCGGCACCGCGCCCGGAACCGGAACGGTGTCCTTCCGGCCGGACCCGCACAACCGGCCGCTGAACACCCTGGCGAACGCGTCGACCGACACCGCGGCCGCGTGGGGCGTCGACCCGGCCTACGACTGGCGACCGGCACCGGGGCGCAGTGGGCTGGGCTTCATCAGCGCACCGTTGACCAGGGACAAGGTGATGCTCGGCAACGGCTCGGTCACCTTGCAGGTCAGCAGTACCGCGAAGGTGACCGACCTCCAGGTGACGGTGTCGGAGGTGAACGCCAAGGGACAGGAGACTTCCGTCGGCACCGGCGTGCTGCGGTCGAGCTTCCGCGGCGACGGCCTCGCACCCGACTACACGCGGCAGTCGCCGCTGAACGACGGGTTCAACCAGCTCACCATCCCGATCAACCCGGTGATGCACGGCTTCCGCAAGGGATCGCGCATCCGGATCACAGTGTCCGCGCCGGGCGGCGACCTGCCGTCGTGGCAGTTCAGCTCGCCGGCGACCGGCGGCAAGGTGGTCGACACCGTCGACCTCAGCCGGTCGTACGTGATGCTGCCGGTGATCTCGGGCGACGTGCCCGGCGCCGGTCCCGACTGCGGCTTCCTCCGCGGCTCCGCGTGCCGGTCGTACCGGCCGGCATTCAACGGCGGGTAGTCGCTTTTCACTGGTTGAGCGAGCGGCCTGACCCGCTGTTTGAGCGGGCTCGCTTTCCGTTGGTTTCGACTCGTCCTTCGCTTCGCTCCGGACGGCTCAACCAGCGGGGGTGGTGCGCTTTCCGTTGGTTGAGTGGGTTCGTTTTCCGCTGTTCGGGCGGGCTCGTTTTTCGTTAGTTGAGCGAGCGGAGCGAGTCGAAACCGGGTGACGGTGTGCTGGGTCCAGCGGGTCGTTGCGGTGGTTTCGACTCGTCCTTCGCTTCGCTCCGGACGGCTCAACCAGCGGGGGCTCCACTGCGGACGGCTCAACCGGCGGGGGCTCCACTGCGGACGGCTCAACCGGCGGGGGCTCCACTGCGGACGGCTCAACCGGCGGGGGCTCCACTGCGGACGGCTCAACCGGCGGGGGCTCCACTGCGGACGGCTCAACCGGCGGGGGCTCCACTGCGGACGGCTCAACCGGCGGGGGCTCCACTGCGGACGGCTCAACCGGCGGGGGCTCCACTGCGGACGGCTCAACCGGCGGGGGCTCCACTGCGGACGGCTCAACCGGCGGGGGCTCCACTGCGGACGGCTCAACCGGCGGGGGCTCCACTGCGGACGGCTCAACCGGCGGGGGCTCCACTGCGGACGGCTCAACCGGCGGGGGCTCCACTGCGGACGGCTCAACCGGCGGGGGCTCCACTGCGGACGGCTCAACCGGCGGGGGCTCCACTGCGGACGGCTCAACCGGCGGGGGCTTCGCTCCGGACGGCTCAACCAGCGGGCGGCTTCGCTTCGGACGGGGCTGCGTCTAGCTCGCCTCGAGCAACTGCTCCGGGGTCTTGCCCGTGGCCTGGAAGACGACGCGGCGGGCGATGAGGACGGCGTGGTCGGCGAAGCGCTCGTAGTAACGGCCGAGGAGCGTCACGTCGACCGCGGCGGCGACGCCGTGCTCCCACTCGCGGTCCATCATCACGGTGAAGAGATGGCGATGCAGGTCGTCCATCGCATCGTCGTCGTCCATCAGCGTCAGCGCATCGTGGTAGTCCTGGTTCTCCAGGACCCGGCGAGCGGCGTGGGCGAGTTCGACGGCGAGCCGACCCATCTCCTCGAAATATCCGGTGACCTCGTCGGGCAGGACCTTGGCCGGATGCCTGCGCCGGGCGACCTTCGCCACGTGCAGCGCCAGCGCACCCATGCGGTCGATCTCCGAGACCAGCTGGAAACCGCTCACCACCGAGCGCAGATCGCCGGCGACGGGGGCCTGCAATGCCAACAGCTGGAAGGCCTGATCCTCGGCCTCGGCCGACTTCGCAGCCACCGAGTCGTGATTGGAGATCACCTCTTCGGCCAGCTCCAGATCCCCCTCCAACAGTGCCTGGGTGGCCTGAGCCATCGCCGCACCGACCTCGTCGACCATGTCGCCGAGGGCCGTATTCAGTGCAGCCATCTGCTCCTGATAAGCGTCACGCATGCAATCCACTTTACGTAAGGCGGGTATCGCGCCCCGTCGTCGACGATGAAGTCGGCGTGAACACTTGGGGCGGTCGTTGTCCCGCAGGCGACCCGGACGCTACGCGCAGGTCGTGTCGCCGGCGTTGGTGACGGACAGGTCGCTCGGCAGGTCACTGTTGTCGGTGTTGGCGGGCAGTTCGCCGACGGCGAGCACGGAACCGGGCGACGGCAGAGTCGTGATGGTCTCGACGCCGCCGAAGTCGGATCCGACGATCACCTCGACGCCGGCCTTGACAGTGCTGTCCTGCTGGATCTGTGCGCCGGGGAACATCTTCGCGATGGTCGCCGCCGAGTCCTTCTCACCCGGGCCGTAACGCACCACGGTGTCGGTGCGCTTCTCCGACGAGTCGGCGATGCCCGAGACGTCGAGGCCCTGGCGGACCAGCTCCTCCATCACCGAGCCGGCGAGTCCCGACTGATCCGTGCCGTTCAGCACCCGGACCGACATGTTCGACGGGTATTGCGCGGTGAGGTCGGTCTTGGGGGCCGGAGCCTTCGGAGTCGCGTCTGCCTTCTTGGTGCTTGCGGGCTTGTTCTTCTTCTCACCCGGTAACGGCTTGTCGTCGATGATCGCGTTGAAGATCGCGTCGATGTCGTCCATCCGCGGGATCTCGTTGTTCTCACCGTCGGTGGAGGTGCCCGACGTCGGGACCGTCAGGAACGTGACCCGGCCGGCCTCCATGCCCTGCATCGACTCCGCGAGCTGGATCAGCGAGTCGGTGTCGACGTTGTCGACGTAACTGTTCGAGATGAACGAGCGTGCGACCTTGTTGAGCTTGGACGGGTTCGACAGCACATCGCTGGAGAGCGACGCCCGCAGCAGCGACGACATGAACAGCTGCTGGCGTTTGATGCGGCCGTAGTCGCCGTTGCCTTCCTCAGAGATGTGGCGGGCGCGGACGTAGTTGAGCGCCTGGCGTCCGGTGAGCTTCTTGGAGCCCGCCTTCTTCAGGATGGTGCCGAGCTCGTAGTCGTAGAGGGGCACGGTGGAGCACACCTGGACACCGCCGACCGTGCGGACCACGTCCTCGAAGCCGGAGAAGTCCATCGCGATGAAGTGGTTGATGTTCAGTCCGCTGATCTGTGTCAGGGTCTTGACCAGGCAGGCCGGGCCGCCGTCGGCGTACACGCCGTTCAGTTTGGTCGAACTCGCAGCCTCGAGGGTGCCCGAGTACTTCTGCGTGCCGTTGTCCCAGTTCTGGCATTCGGGTCGGTCGACGGCGAGGTCGCGCGGCCACGATACGGCGACCACTCGACTCCGGTCGGCGGGGATGTTCACGAGCAGGACGGTGTCCGAACGCGAGCCTTCGACGGTGTCGGCGTCACCGGCGCCGAGTTTGGAGTTCTTGCCCGACCGCGTGTCGGTGCCGACGATCAGGTACGTCTCGTCGCCGTACTGTCCCTGCAGGTCGCGGACGTTGGAGTTGTTCGGGTCGAGTGCGTTGACGACATTCCAGCCGCCGTTGATGCTGCGCATCATGTTCCACGCGTAGCCGGTGCCGACCAGTGACAGCGCGCATGCCAGGCCCAGGAGGATCCGGCCGGTGTTGGTCGCGACCTTGCGGGTGCGCTCCTTGCCGGTCGGACGACGGCGGCGGCGCCTACGCACCTGTGAGAGGGCATCGGTCAGATCGGGAGTCGGCTGCAGCGGGCGGCGCCGGGTGCTCGCGGTGTCCTCGGAATCCGCTGCCGGGTCAGTCGGTACCGGGGCGGCGGGCTCGTCGGCTCCGGCGGACGCCTCGGCCTCGGCGGCCATCGCTGCGGGGCTGCGGGTGACTCGGGTCTCGGCGGCCGGCCGCGTCGCCGGCGGCGGGGTCGACCGCTGCGCCCGCGACTCCTGGGAGAGGCGCGCTGCGGTGGTCGTGTCCGACAAGTCGACCGACGATGCGTCGGCCACCGGCGGGATCATCTGGGTGACCTCGTTCGCCGCGGCCTCGTCGATGGGCGGCTGCGGCTGCGGAGGACGCGCGACCGGGGGCGGCGACTGCCTCCGCGGGTCGGGTCGGGGACCGCGCGGCGGCTGCGGTCGGCGACCTGCCTGCGGCGTCGTGGGCGCGCCGGTCTCGTCGACGCCCATCTGCTCCATCAGCTGGCGAACGGTCAGTCGGCCGCGCGGGCGGACGTAGCCCTCCCGCGACGACGGCTCGCGTAGTCCGTCGGCGCGTTGGATCGGGGGATTGCCGGACGGTGGCGGGGGAGCGTCGCCGAAACGTTCGCGGAAGTCGTACGCCCCGGACGCCCGGCCTGCCCGACGGGGTCGTCGGGACTGCGCCGACGCGTCGTCGTCGGGCTCGGGGGAGCCGGGGCGGTCAGAACTCACGGTACTTCTTTCGTCTACGTCAGGGGTGTCGCGCGGCGGGTACCGGCCGGGGCCGATCGCACGCAGCCGCGCGCTCGGCACATTTTAATGCCGACACCTGAGAAGTCTCAGAGACGTGGCCTCCGAACCCTCGATCAGCCGCCCGAATGCATGATCTCGGCGCCCTCCGGAACGATGTCCTCTTCGGGGTCGTCGAGCCAGCCCTCGGGCAGCGCGACCGACGCGGGCGATCCCTGCCTGCCCCGCGGCCCGTGACCGTCTTCGGGGAACGGGACGTCCGCAGGCAGGGTTGCGACGAGTTCACGCAGGTCATCGAGGGTCTTGACGAGAGACAGCGAGGAGCGCAGATCAGATCCGGCGGGGAAGCCGCGCAGATACCACGCGACGTGCTTGCGGATCTCCCGCATGCCCTTGCCCTCGCCGTGGTGCGCGGCCAGCAGCTCACCGTGGCGAATCATGATCTCCGCCACTTCTCCGAGATTCGGCGGCGTGGGGGCTTCCACTCCACGCAGTCGGGCGGACAGTTCGGCGAACAGCCACGGCCTGCCGAGGCAGCCGCGGCCGATCACGACGCCGTCGCATCCGGTCTGGGCCATCATGCGGACGGCGTCCTCGGCTTCGAAGATGTCGCCGTTGCCGAGCACGGGCACGTCGGTGACGTGTTCTTTGAGTCGGGCGATCTCGTCCCATGCCGCGGTGCCGGAGTACCGCTGCGAGGCCGTCCGTGCGTGCAGCGCGACGGCCTGCGCGCCCTCGGCGGCCGCGATCCGCCCGGCGTCGAGGTGCGTGTGGTGGTCGTCGTCGATGCCGATGCGGAACTTGACCGTCACCGGGATGTCGGTGCCTTCGGTGGCGCGCACCGCGGCCGCCACGATGTTGCGGAACAGGCGCCGCTTGTAAGGAATCGCCGAGCCGCCGCCCTTGCGGGTGACCTTCGGGACCGGGCAGCCGAAGTTCATGTCGATGTGGTCGGCGAGGTTTTCGTCGACGATCATCTTCGCGGCCTGGTACGTGTACTCCGGGTCGACGGTGTAGAGCTGCATCGACCGCGGCGTCTCACTCGGATCGAAGGCCGTCATGTGCATGGTGACCGGGTGACGCTCGACGAGCGCGCGCGCTGTGACCATCTCGCACACGTACAGGCCCGACACGGTGCCGGTCCGGGCGAGCTCGAGCTCGCGGCACAGCACCCGGAACGCGACGTTGGTGACGCCGGCCATCGGGGCCAGGACGACGGGGCTGTTCAGCTCGATGGACCCGATCCGCAGCGGTGCGCGATCGGGGGAGGACTGCTGCGGAGACGACACGGCACCGGCGCCGTCGACGGTGGTCGATGGCGCCGGTGCGGTCAGCGTCGTGGTGCTCAGGACGCCTGCTTCTCGCGCTTGGCGGCTTCGCGGGCGAGCGCGCGGTCGCGCATCTCCTCGAAGCGGGTGGCATCCTTGTCGAGCTGCTCCAGGAAGGCGGCGAGCTCGTCTCGGGTCTTCTCGCCGGCCGGGCCGAAGTCGTTGCGGCCGAAGACGTCCCACTTCCGCAGAACCGGCTGGATGACCTCCTCCAGGTGCTGGCGCAGGTCGTAGATGCCGTGCTTGGCCATCAGCACGCCGTGACGGCGGAAATTGGGCATGCCTGCACCCGGCATCTGGAAGTTGGTGACGATGTCGGTGACCGCGCGCAGCGTCTGGTCGGGCGAGAGGTCCATGCCCGCGCCGCAGATGTTGCGGTAGAAGATCATGTGCAGGTTCTCGTCGGCGGCGATGCGCTGCAGCATCCGGTCGGCGATCGGGTCGTTGCAGGCCTTGCCGGTGTTCCGGTGGCTGACGCGGGTCGCGAGCTCCTGGAAGGTCACGTAGGCGACCGAGTGCAGCAGACCGACCTCTTCGCCGTTGGCCTTCATCTCCTCGGCGCGGTCGGCGGCGGCCAGCATCGGGTCGTAGCCGTTGGTCATGTGGATCATGCGGGCCTGCTCGAGCGCGACCGGGTCGACGCCGCGGGTGACGACCAGATAGTCGCGCATGGCGATGCCGTGCCGGTCCTCTTCGGCGGTCCAACGACCGACCCAGTGGCCCCACGCCGAGTCCATCGAGAAGTTCTCGGCGATGACCCGGTGGTACGACGGCAGGTTGTCCTCGGTGAGGAGGTTGGTGATCATCGCGGCCTTGGCGACCTCGTCGAGGTGCGAGTCCTCCGGCGCGTAATCAGTGCCGCCGAGTGCGGCGTAGTTCTTGCCCTCGTCCCACGGCACGTAGTCGTGCGGGTTCCAGTCGCGGGCGGTCTTGAGGTGGCGATTGACGTTGGCCTCGGCCGTCGGCTCCAACTCCTTCAGGAGTTCGAGTTGTGTGAGTTCACGTGCCATCGGTGTTCCTCTGGTCGGGGTACGGGTCGTCTCGGGTGGCGGTCGGGGTGCCTCCGCGACGTGCCCGACATGCGTATTCGGACTCCAGGCTACGTCACATGGACGCGTGTCCCAAGTCTCCGGGCGCCGTGTGAGGCGGCTGGGAAACCGCTGCCCCCGGTCCGTAGATCGTCTGCTCAGCGCAGATGCGTTAGCGAACGGGCCCGGTGGGTTACGTCACCGTAGGTTACCGGGCGGTCGCTGGAGCGGGCTCGTCGAAGATCTCGCACAGCCAACGCAGATAACGCCGATATGGCCGTCCTGAGCGGGGACCCGCCGTCATACGCGTTGGTAGTGCGAGGAGTCGACGAGGCCTATTTCCGCCCGAACATCGGTCCGGTCTTCTCGAGCCACTTGCGACCGGCGTCGTCGAGCGTGCCGAGTTCGGCGGCGCGGTCGCACCAGGCGAGTGCCATCAGGCCGAACTCCATCGGGTTGTAGACGTCCTCCTCGCAGCTCCACAGACCGTCGCCCGCGTACGTGAGGATGGTGATGTTGGTGGCGGTGAAGACCGAGCCGTCGCCGGGGTCCTTCATCGGGTTGTCGATCTCGCAGATCACCCGGCCCGTGGACGGGTCGGCGACGTGCCAGATCGACGGGTACTCGGCCATGTGGCTGCCGGGGAAGGAGTGCATCGTCTTCTTGACCCAGGTACGGATCTCCTCGCGGCCGTTGAACTTGCCGTAGGCGTGCTCGATGTATGTCGCGTCGACGGTGAACTGGTCGGCCCAACGGTCCCAGTCCTGGCTGATGGCGACTTCGGCGGTGGTCTTCTGGAACTGCGCGAACGCGTCGTTCAGTTCTTCGGCGGTGAACGAAGGGGTCATGTCGGCCGATGGTAGGGACGCCGGCGGGCCGAGGGTGCAGTTCGGCGCAGATGCGGCACAGACGCGGCGATGGCGGGGAGGCGTCATTCGGGAAGAGGAGCCGCAGACCGGAAACGTCCCCGCACACCGGTAGCATTCGGCGCGAACAGCATGCACCTGGTGAAACGGCGGAGGAATGTTCGGAATCGGGGACGACATCGCGGGCTACCGCGTCGAACAAGTGCTCGGCGCGGGAGGAATGGGCGAGGTCTACAAGGTCGCCCATCCACGACTGCCGCGCAGTGACGCCATCAAGGTGCTGCGGTCCGCGCACGGTTCGGACCCCGTGGTGCGCCAGCGTTTCGAACGCGAGGCGGACCTGATGGCACCGCTGACACATCCGAATCTGGTCCGCGTCTACGACCGCGGCGCGTTCGGCGACGTGCTCTGGATCGCGATGGAGCTGGTGCCCGGGACAGACGCGTCGAAGATCTCCAAGTCGTCGCCCGCAGGGATGGATCCGCGACTCGTCGTCAGCATCGTTAACGGCGTCGCCGCCGGACTGGACGTCGCGCACCGGCACGGGGTGCTGCACCGTGACGTGAAGCCGGCCAACATTCTGATCACCCCGGGGAACGACCCGGTCAACCCGGAGGCAGTCAAGGTCACCGACTTCGGCATCGCGCAGGCCCTGGGTGAGGCGGGTGCCGGTCTCACCGGCACCGGGACCACGGTCGGCACCATGCGCTACTGCTCGCCCGAGCAGATCGACGGACGCCGCGTCGACGCGCGCAGTGACATCTATTCGCTGGCGGCCACCGCCTTCGAGTTGCTGACCGGAAGCGCCCCGTACGACGCGAACAGCCTTCAGGGTCTGATGACCGCCCATCTGTTCGCCGAGCCGCCGCGGGCGTCCGAGCGGACCCGGTCGCTGCCGCCGGCGGTCGACGACGTACTGCGCGCCGGGCTGGCGAAGGACCCGGCCGCGCGCCCGCCGACGGCGACGGCGTTCGCGCATGCGCTGTACTCGGCATTCACCGGTGGCGCCGTGAACCTGCCGCCGAGCGGTCCGATGTTCGCGAACACGCCCGGTGCACCCGTTCCCGGACCGACCCGCGGCGGACCGTCCGGGCCGGTGCCGGTGTCACCGCAGCCGTTGCCGCAGGGTCCCGCAGCGCGGTGGTACCAGCGCGTGCCGGTGGTCGCGTCGATCGCCGTGGTCGCGGCGCTGGTCGTCGGAGTGGGCGGAGCGTTCGCATGGAACAGCGCGGCAGGTCTGGGGAAGCCCAATGCTCCTGACGCGAAGATGACCACCGCGGGAGTCGAACTGTCGTGGCCTGCGGTCAGCGGCGCCGAGCAGTATCTGATCAAGCAGGACGGCGAGGTCATCCGCATCGTCGACGACAACTCGTACGTGGTCGGATCGCCGCTTCCCGGCAAGCACAGTTACTCCGTCGCAGCACGCTCGACGTCGTCGGACGGCTCCGGGTTCTCGGATTCGACGGACCTGACCGTGACGCAGACGTGGGGCGAGTTCCTCGAGATCGCGAAGCTCTACCCGGAACTGATTCCCAGCACGCCCGTCAACTCGAACGGATTCGAGTCGCTGTGGTGCCGCGGGCTCGGGCTCTATCCCGTCGACAAGGCGGACAAGGCGTCGCGACTGATCATGTGCGACAAGACCGACGGAGCCAAGGTCGCGTACTCGGTGGGCGTGGCGTCCTACTCGAACAGCCAGGACGCCGCTGTCGCCGCCACCGGTGAACTGCCATACACGGCGCCGACTGAGTTCGGTTTCACGACTGCTCAAGGCACCAAGGGCCGGGTCACGACGGGCGTTCAGAACGACGCCGGTCGCGCGGTGTTCGTGTACTCGGACGAGGACACTCCGCGCGCGACGACGTACGTGGAGGTGTCGGTGCCCGGGGCGAGGGATCCGAAGGAAGCGCGCGCGATCATGGGAAGGCTTCCGTTCTGATGACACAGCTCACTTCCGGTCGATCGGGGATTCCGGCGAAGACGCTGATGGTCGTCGCGGCCGTTGCCGTGTTGGTGCTCGTGGCGTCGTTGTTCGCAGTCCGGGCGATCATCGGCGGATCGTCGCCGGATGCTCCCGGCGGGCTCAGCTTGTCCGCCGACGGCGGCGAGGTGAAGGCGGTGTGGAACGGCGTCTCCGGCGCCGACGAGTACCTGCTGATCCGCGATGATGGAACCGTCGTCTATTCGGGACCCGACACGACCGCCGTCGACCAGACCGCGGGGACCGGTGACCACCGTTACCGGCTGCGGGCTGCGGACTCGGGCCGATGGTCCGCCGACAGCGCGGAGAGCAAGGTGACCGTGGTCTCCGGGTGGGGCACGCTCGCCCCGATGGCCGCGCAGTTCCCCAAGCTGCTGCCGCAGACCCCCGACGCGAAGGGCTGGCAGGACATCACCTGCCGGTCGATGGTGCGCGCGATGCGGATCGAGCGCGGCCCCTCGGATACCGGCTCCGGTGCGGCGCTCATCAAGGACCGCATGCATTGCTTCAACCCCAAACTGGTGATTCAGCCCGCGTGGATGACCTCGAAGGATGCGACGGATCAGTTGTTCACCGACATCTCGAAGAACGCCTCGCCGGAGTCGGTGAGCTGGCGGTACGGCACGGGGTACGTCGTGGAGTCCGAGCACGCCGCATACCTGCGACTCGCCGATCGGGACGACGTCGTGTTCACCGTCCTGCTCGACGCCGGAGGCCGGAAGGAACTGCTCGACGTCGCGAATCAGATTCCGCTGGACGAGTGAATCGCTGATCGGCGTCAGAACTGCGGTCGGTCGTCGCTGGTCTCGATCGCTGCGAATGGGGTCTCGCGTGCGTTGCGGTTCGCGGCCCGTTCGATTCTAGTTTCGGGGTCTGGCAATTCCGGCCGATCGCCTGAGCGACGATCGTGACTCGGGTCTAGGCGTGTGCGGGGCGAGTTGCGTCCACCTCCTCGCTGCCCTACCGTGCGGTAGATCACACATACGACAACGCGTGGGGGCGACACTTCGTGCCAGATCTGACTCAAGTCCAACTGCTGACAGAGCTCGAGCCGGTGGCGGAGGCGGAACTCAACCGTCATCTCTCGCTCGCGCGGGAATGGCACCCGCACGACTACGTGCCCTGGGAGGAGGGCCGCAACTTCGCGGCCATGGGCGGCGTCGACTGGGAACCCGAACAGTCGCAGCTGAGCGAGGTCGCCAAGGCCGCGATGACGCTTAACCTGCTGACCGAGGACAACCTGCCCTCGTACCACCGCGAGATCACCGAGTACTTCTCGCCCGACGGCGCCTGGGGTACGTGGGTCGGCCGCTGGACGGCGGAGGAGAACCGCCACGCGATCGTCATGCGCGACTATCTGGTGGTCACCCGCGGCGTCGACCCCGTCGCCCTGGAGAACGACCGCATGGCCAACATGACCAAGGGCGCGCACTCCGACGACCTGTACGGACTGCTGCGCGGCGTCGCCTACGTCGCGGTGCAGGAACTGGGCACCCGCGTGAGCCATCGCAACACCGGCAAGGCGTGCAACGATCCCGTCGCCGACAAGATGCTGCAGCGCATCGCGGCCGACGAGAATCTGCACATGATCTTCTACCGCAACATCTGCGGTGCGGCGCTCGACCTGGCGCCCGACCAGGCGATGGAGGCGATCAGCAACGTCGTCACCACCTTCGAGATGCCCGGCATCGGCATGCCGAACTTCCGCAAGATGAGCCTGGTGATGGCGAAGAACGGGATCTACGACATCCGTCAGCACCTCGACGACGTGGTGTGGCCGGTGCTGCGGAAGTGGAAGATCTTCGAGCGCGACGACTTCACCGGCCGCGGCGCGGCGGCGCGCGACGAGCTCGCTCTGTGGCTGGAGAAGACCGAGCTCGATGCGCAGCGGTTCGAAGAGCAGCGCGACCGCATCCTCGCTCGCGAGGCCGCGAAGCGGGAGTGGGTCGGCGTCTGACGCCGTCCTGCGGTTTCACGACGGCACGTCACCTTCCTGGAGTGGCTTAACGCAGGCCGTGCCCGACGCCGGCACCCGCGGCGCTACTGTGAACAGGCACCGAATGAGAACACGTTCAGGTGCGTGTACGACAGTTGCTCGAGAAGAGGGGTCGGAGCATGCAGAGGTTGAGCGGCCTGGACGCATCGTTCCTGTACCTGGAGACGCCGTCCCAGGTGATGAATGTGGCGGCGATCGTGGAGGTCGACCCGTCGACGATCCCGGGTGGGTACACGTTCGAGTCGCTGCGTCTGGAGATGGACCGCCGGGTCCGCGCGCTCCCCATGCTGCGGCGGAAGCTGGCCGACTCCCTGACCAACGTCGACCATCCGGTGTGGGTGGAGGACGAGGACTTCGGCATCGAGCGGCACGTCCATCGCGTGGCGATCCCGGCGCCGGGCGGCCTCGAGGAGCTGGCACAGATGTGCGGTCATCTGGTCGCGCAGGTCCTCGACCGCAAGAAGCCGCTCTGGGACATGTGGGTGCTCGAGGGCGTGGCCGACGACAAGATCGCGCTGGTACTGCGAATGCACCATGCGTGCGTCGACGGCGCCACGGTCGCGGAGATCCTCGCCGAACTGGCCACCACCTCGCCTCAGCCGCCCGCACTCGACGCCGACCGCGTCAAGGAGAGTGCAGGCGGAGCCTCGCGTTCGGACATGGCGGTCGGCGGAGCGGTGAACTTCTTCCTGCAGCGCCCGGTCGCCGCGCTCAAACTGATTCCCAAGACGATCCCGGTGCCGTTCGAGTGGTTCAAGCGTGCCCGGTCCGGTGACGGGATGCCCGCACCGTTCCTCGCACCGCGGACGCGGTTCAACGCGCCGCTCACACCGCGCCGGAATCTCGCGTTCGCGCAGATGCCGCTCGACGACGTCAAGCGCGTCAAGGACCACTTCGGGGTCAAGGTGAACGACGTCGTGCTCGCCATGGCGGGCGGTGCCCTGCGCGAGTACCTGGAGGCCCGCGGCGAACTGCCCGAGGAACCGCTCGTCGGATTGGTGCCCGTGTCCGTCCGCGGCGTCGCCGAGGACGATCTCATCGAGACCGGGACCAACAAGGTGACCGGCATGTTCACGCGTCTCGCGACATCGGTGGCCGACCCGGTTGAGCGGATCCGGCTGGCCGGCAAGTACGCCGACCAGGCCAAGGGGCACCACCAGGGGATCGACGCGAACATCCTCCGCTCGTTCGCCGAGTTCGCACCCGGCAACACGCTCGGCTCGCTGATGCGCGTGTACACCGATCGCAGGCTGTCGGGCCTGCACCCGCCGGTGTTCAACGCGATCATCTCGAACGTCGCCGGCCCGAACCGGCCCATGTACATGCTCGGGGCCCGCGTGTCCGCGGTGTACCCGATGGGGCCGATCTTCCACGGGCTGGGACTCAACATGACGGTGATGTCCGTCGACGGCAGGCTCAACGTCGGCCTGCTGTCGTGCCCGGACTTCGCCCCCGACCTGTGGGATCTGGTTCAGGGCTTCCAGACGCAGCTCGACGAACTGCTCGCCGCGGTGGACGCGGACCTGGCGAAGGAAGCCGAGTCGGACGAGGACTCCGGCGAGTAGCACCCCACGGCAGGAGTAGCGCATGCAGTTCGACGACGTGATCCGGACGACCTTCGCCGCGCGCGAGTTCACCGCCGATCCGGTCCCCGACGACGTGCTCGGCGAGATCTTCGAGACCGCCCGGTTCGCGCCGAGCGGCGGCAACCGGCAGGGCGCACACGTGATCGTGGTCCGCGATCCGGAGAGCAAGGCCCGGTTGGCGGAGCTGAGCAAGCCTGCGGCACGCCGCTACCTGGCTCAGCGGTGTGCGGGGGAGAATCCGTGGAATCCGGTCCATCCGACGGCGGTGACCGAGGCCGACCTCGCAGAGACGCGTGGAGTGGACGGATTCGTCGCACCGATCGCCGTCGCACCGGTGGTGCTGGTGGTGACCGTCGACCTCGCCGTGGTGGCGACCACCGACTCGGAGCTCGACCGCGTCGGCATCGTGGGTGGCGCGTCGGTGTATCCCCTGGTCTGGAACATCCTCACCGCGGCCCGGTCACACGGTTTCGGCGGCACCATCACCACGATGATCAGTGCGGAGGAGGAGGGCGTCCGCGAACTGCTCGGTGTGCCTGCGACGCACGCCGTCGCGGCGGCGATACCGCTCGGTCGGCCGGTCAAGCAACTGACCAGACTGAGGCGGGTGCCGGTCGCGGACTTCGTGACACGGGAGCGTTTCGACGGTGCGTCGTTCGGCGCGGATGAACGATCGCGCGGTTAGAACCCGAATCGATCGGTCGGCCGTCGCGATCGCGACGACGATTCGGATCTGCTGTGTGGCGCTGACCATCGGCGCGGTGTTCGTGACGCACGATGCGGGCAACGCCTTCGTCGCCATCACCGCGGTCTGGTGTCTGACCGCGCTGCTTCTCGGCATCCGGCCCAAGTGGGACGACGGGTACGACATCGACCGGCCGTTCTGGCAGGCCGCGCTGATCGTCGCGGGCTGGATCGGGGTGTGCGCACTGCTCGTGCTGCCGGTCTGGATCCTCGCGTTCTATCTGGCACCGTCGATCGCGCTCGCGGTGCTGGTGTTCACCGTCGCGCGACTGGTGTCGCGAGGGCAGGTGCGCCGGGACGGGCGCTGAGTCGGGACGGCAGCCGCCCGACATGAAGAAACCGGCAGGCGTCGAAACGCTTGCCGGTTTCTTCGACGTCTCGAGCTACTCGCTGCTGCCGGCGCCGAGCAGGCCCGAGAGGGAGCCGGTGCTGTCGGAGCTGTCGCCGCCGAGCAGCGAACCGAGGAGAGCCATGATGATTTCCATGTGAATGTCCTTCCGGGACAACATAATTGGGGAGGGTGCGGACGATCTTTGCGATCATCACCGCTGTGACATTACGTACTCGCCGCTACGAAAGTGAAGCCGATCACGTTGTTTCGCCCGATTGGTGGACATCTGCGTGGCACGATTCTGGCGTCCCGCCCCCGGCCCGCCGCAGGACCGCACCTGACTCCTCGGGGGAGCGCGGGTCTACCCTGGTGCGATGCGCAAGATTCACAGTGCAGACGCCGTGGGCCAGGCGCTCGCGGTCGACGTCTCGGGCTGTCTCAGCCGCGGGGTCCCGGTGGTCCTCGTCCATGGGATGGGCAGCGACCACAGCACGTGGGCGCCCGCCGTCCGGATGCTCCGGGCCACGTGTCGGCCCACGATCGCCGTCGACCTGCGCGGCCATGGACGCAGCGACCACGCCGAGAGCTACCGCCTCGACGACTTCGCCGACGACCTGGGACGCGTCGTCGACGATCTGGGCGTCGACCGCTTCGATCTCGTCGGCCATTCCCTGGGCGCGCACGCCGCGCTGCGGTACTCGATGGCGAACCCGGAACGGGTGCGACGACTGGTGCTCGAGGAGGTCCCGCCGATGCCGCGCGACGAGAATGACGTCGCGGAGAAGATCGCGCCCGCCGCGTCGCTCGGTGAACGACTCCGCGGCATCCGCGCCCTCGCCGCCAACCCCGGACCGTTTCTGCGCTTCGACCGGGCGCTTCCGGAGGCGGTGACGAGTCAGTTCGACGTTCCGGAACCAGCCTGGTGGGACCGGTTGGCGGGGGTGTCCGCTCCGACGCTGGTGATCTCCGGCGGCGACCGCAGCTTCCTTCCGCCGCGGCATCTCCGCTCGGTCGCCGACGCCCTGCCGGACGGCCGGATGGTCACCATCGACGCCGGCCACAGCGTGCACCGAGATCGCACCACCGACTTCCTCGCCGCGCTGATCGACCACCTCGACGATTGAGCCGGTCAGGAACATCCCGTCGCCACCCTCGGCGGCCCGCGGCACGACAGCGGACTCGCGTGGCTCTGGCGCGCCCGGTCACGAAGCGGGCAGCCCCAGCCGGTCGCTGATCGGCGCGAGCGCGGCGTGATACGCGGCTGAGACTTCGGCGGCCGTCGGTCCGCACGCGACGTCCGACCGGTCCAGCACCGCGCGGCCGTCGGCGAGCACGTGGACGCCGTAGGTCGATCCGCCGACGCAGCCGGTCGGTGCGGGCGGCAGGTCGTCGAGTGCGGAGAGGCCCTCCACCAGCTGCCCCCACTGCACGGAACTGACGTCGGTCGACGTGGTCGTCGCATCCGCCGGAGCGTCGCCCTTCGCGACACCGTAGCCGCCGACGATCGCGGTCGCCCGGCTTCCTGCGGTCCGGACGAGGTACTCGTGATGTCCCGGCGGCGGAACCGCCGGGCCGGCATAGGTGTATTCGATGCTCGACGTGGCCTGCGGCAGGTCGCCGACGGTGAGTCTCGACGGCGCGGGATCGTCTGATCCACAGGCCGCAGTCAACGGGGCGACCGCGACCAGCAGCGCGGCGATGGCGGCCGGGGCGATACGGCGGGTCATGCCCACTCACGATACGGACTGTCGACTGCGATCGACCGGAGAGTCGTTGCCTCCCAGCGGATCGACCAGATCTCGCGGCACACCCGGCGCGCGACCGGTTCACCGCGTACGTTCAGACTACTGAAGGGAGTTTTGCGCCGATTCGAGCGGATGGGGAGTGACACGTGGCGGAAGCGCCGGAACAGACACAGAAGGTCAGCCTGCCGACGCTGACCGCGATGGTCGTCGGATCGATGATCGGCTCGGGCGTGTTCCTGCTGCCGCGCCGATTCGGCACCGAGACCGGTGCATTCGGAGCGATCATCGCCTGGACCATCGCGGGTGCCGGAATGTTGATGCTGGCCTTCGTCTTCCAGCGATTGGCGATGCGCAAGCCGGACCTCGACGCGGGCCTGTACGCCTACGCGAAGGACGGCTTCGGGGACTACATCGGCTTCAATTCGGCGTTCGGTTTCTGGGCGTCCGCGTGCGCGGGCAATACGTCGTACTGGGTGCTGATCATGGCGACCACCAGCGCGCTGTTCCCGGAACTCGGTGACGGTTCGACGCTGCTCGCCGTGGCGCTGTCGTCGGTCGGCGTCTGGTTGTTCTTCCTGCTCATCAGCCGCGGCGTGCAGCAGGCCGCGATCATCAACCGGATCGCGACCATCGCCAAGGTGGTGCCGCTGATCGTCTTCATCGTGCTGGCGATCGTGCTGTTCGACGCGGGCTATTTCGCCGACAACTTCTGGGGCGGCAACGGCATCGAGGTCGGCTCGCTGTGGGACCAGATCACCGGGACGATGCTGATCACGGTGTTCGTGTTCATGGGCATCGAGGGCGCCAGCATGTACTCGCGCTACGCCCGCAAGCGTTCGGACGTCGGCAAAGCGACGGTCTTCGGTTTCCTCGGCGTCCTCGGCGTGTTCGCTCTCGTGACGCTGGTGTCGTACGGTGCTACGTCGCAGGGCGACCTGGCGGCGGCCGAGCAGCCTTCTGTCGCGTCGGTTGTCGAGCATCTCGTCGGCGACTGGGGCTCGGTGTTCATCCGCATCGGTGTCATCGTCTCGGTTCTCGGCGCCTATCTCGCGTGGACATTGATGGCCGCCGAGATCCTGTACATTCCGGCGCGGGCCGACGACATGCCGAGGTTCTTGCGGCGCACCAACAAGGCCGGAGCGCCGATCTCGGCGCTGGTCCTGGCGTCGCTGTTCGTCCAGGCGCTCCTGGTGGTGCTGCTCTTCGTCGACGACGCCCTCGACTTCATGCTGGATCTCACCGCGGCCCTGGCGCTGGTGCCGTACTTCCTGTCGGCGCTGTACATGCTGCGCCTGGTGATCAGACGCGAGACCTATGAGGACGACGATCGGCGTCGTCGCGGCGACTTGATCATCGCCGCCCTCGCGGTCCTGTACACGGCGTTCCTCGTGTACGCCGCCGGCCTGGACAAGCTCTTGCTCGCCTGCGTCATCTACGCGCTCGGCACCGTGCTGTTCGTCGTCGCGCGACGGGAGCAGGGGCTGCGCGTCTTCAAACCGGTCGAGGCGGTGATCTTCGGCGTGCTCGCCGTCGGCGCGATCGTCGGCGTCGTGCTGCTCGCGACCGGGACCGAGGACTTCTACGACCATCCGGACCAGGAGCGGCACTCGTACTACGTGACCGATCCGTCCGGTGAACACTGATCCGCCCGCTACGAGAGGACCCTTTCACATGACCCGACCGTCTGACCGGTACGGCGTGCACTCCGAGGTCGGCACCTTGCGGAAGGTGCTGGTCTGCGCGCCCGGACTCGCCCATGAGCGGCTGACCCCGACCAATTCCGATGACCTGCTCTTCGACGACGTGCTCTGGGTGCAGAACGCCAAGCGCGATCACTTCGACTTCATGACCAAGATGCGCGACCGCGGCGTCGACGTGGTGGAACTGCACAACGTGCTCGCGGAGACCGTGGCCGACCCGGTGGCGCGGACCTGGTTGCTGGACCGCAAGATCGTCGCCAACGACGTCGGCGTCGGCCTCGTCAAGGAGACGCGAGCGTATCTGGACGAGCTTCCGGCGCGGGAACTCGCCGAACTGCTCATCGGCGGCATGTCGACGCGGGATCTGCCGAAGGACCTGCGGCCGCCGTACATGGCGCTGGCTCGTGAATCGACCGGGGTCAACGAGTATCTGATGCCGCCGCTGCCCAACACCCTGTACACCCGCGACACCACATGCTGGGTCTACGGCGGGGTGACGCTGAATCCGCTGTACTGGCCGGCGCGGCACGACGAGACCCTGCTGATGAAGGCCGTGTATGAGTTCCACCCGGACTTCGTCGGATCACAGGTCCTGTGGGGCGACCCGGAGCAGTCGTGGGGACAGTCGACCATCGAGGGCGGCGACGTGCTGGTCCCCGGCGACGGGGTTGTCCTGATCGGGATGAGCGAGCGGACCTCGCGGCAGGCGATCACCCAGGTGACACTCGATCTCTTCGCGTCCGGGCAGGTGCGGAAGGTGATCGTCGCGGGCATGCCGAAGCTGCGGTCGGCCATGCACCTGGACACGGTGTTCACGTTCGCCGACCGCGACCTGGTGACCGTCTATCCGAAGATCGTCGACGCCATCACGCCGTTCACGCTGGTGCCGTCGGACAGGCATCCGGGGCTCGAGGTGATCGAGGAGTCCGACCACTTCATCGAGGTGGTCCGCAAGGCGCTGGGCCTCGACCGCCTGCGTGTGGTGGAGGCCGGCGGCAGCGAATACGCCTCCGAACGCCAGCAGTGGGACAGTGGGAACAACCTCGTCGCGGTGGAGCCCGGCGTGGTGTTCGCCTACGACCGCAACACCTACACCAATGCCCTCCTGCGGAAGGAAGGCATCGAGGTGATCACGATCGTCGGCGCCGAACTGGGACGCGGGCGCGGCGGCGGCCACTGCATGACCTGCCCGATCATCCGGGATCCGTTGCCCGCGTAGACTCCTCGGATCGAGACTCCCCGACCGCCGGTCGAGCGGTCGGGGAGGCCGGGTCAGCCCCTGATCAGATCCGCGGCGCGTTCGCCGATGACGACCGTCGGCGCGTGGGTGTGGCCGCGGACGATCTTCGGCATCACGGAGGCGTCGGCGACGCGCAGACCCTCGATGCCGCGGACCTTGAGGTCGGGCGTGACGACGCTCGCCTTGTCCGAGCCCATCCGGCACGTGCCGGTCGGGTGGTACAGCGTGTGCGAATGCCAGGTCAGCGCATCTTCGAGAGTGGCCTCGATGGTGTCCAGCTCCCGCTTCGGCTGCAGGAACCGGCCGATCTTCGACGCCAGCGGCTCCGACGTCGCGATCCGGTGGGCGGCGCGCAGACCCGACATCAGGGCCGCGCGGTCGGCGCCGTCGGCGTCCGACAGGTAGCGCGGGTCGATGAGGGCCTTGGCGGTCGGGTCCGACGACGCCAGCGAGACCGTGCCGCGGCTGCGCGGGTCGACGAGGATCGGACCGAGACCGATGCCGTGACCTGGCGCGTCCCCGATGCCCTCGTCGTAGAACGGCGCCGGACCGAAGATGATCTCGATGTCGGGCAGCTCCAGGTCGGGGCGGCTGCGCATGAAGCCGTAGGCCTCACCGACATTCGAGGTGAGCATGCCGCGGCGGCGTGTCAGATAGTTCAGCAACTCCAGCGGCTTCTCGGCGCCGAAGAGGGTGTCGGAGTCGACGGCGAAGCCGATCAGCGACATCAGGTGATCACTGAGGTTGCGGCCGACCTCGGGCAGATGCTGTGCCACGGCGATGCCGTGCGCGCGCAACTGTTCTTGATCGCCGATACCCGACAGCAGGAGCAGCTGCGGCGTGTTGATCGCGCCGCCCGAGAGGATCACCTCCCTGCGGGCGCGGACGGTGTGGGTGACGCCGTCCTTGAGGTACTCGACGCCCACCGCGCGCGAGCCCTCCAACAGCACCCGGGTCGCGTGCGCATCGGTGAGCACCGTCAGGTTCCGGCGCGACCGCGCGGGCTTGAGGTACGCGTCGGAGGTGCTCCAGCGCGATCCGTTCTTCTGGCACACCATCGTCTGCGTGAAGCCTTCCGGCTGAGGCAGATTGGCACGTTCGCGCTTGAATCCGGCCTGCTCGGCCGAGGCGAGGAAGTCGGACGTCCAACTGCGCGGGCTGCGCTGGTGGGCGACGTTGAGCGGCCCGTCGCGTCCCTCGTCGACCTCGACGGCGCCCTCGATCGACTCGATGCGCTTGAAGTACTCGACGACGTTGGCGAACGACCATCCGTCGCCGGCCTCCAGCGCCCATGCGTCGTAGTCGGCGGCGTATCCGCGCACCCACATCATCGCGTTCATCGACGACGATCCGCCGATCATCTTGCCGCGCGGGAAGAAGACCCGGCGGTCGCCGAGCTCGGGCTGCGGCTGGGTGAGGTAGTTCCAGTCGAGCTCGGTCTGGAACTGCTTGGAGAAGGCGGCGGGAATGCGGACGGACTGGCTCTTGTCCTCACCGCCGGCCTCGAGTGCGACCACCGTGTCGGCCGACCGCTCGCTCAGACGGGCAGCGACGACGGCTCCGGCGGAACCGGTGCCGACGACGACGTAGTCGGCGTCCATGGAAGTGGTTGTCATTGAGTCCCTTTCAGTCGAACGGTCAGCCGCGCAGGGCGGAGGCGAAGATTCCGGGCAGACGACTCGCCCGCGGATCGGCGGCGAACTCGGTGAGCCGCTTGCCGGTGGTCGCGGCGGTCTTGTTGTTCACGAACCATGGCGGCTTCGGCGACAGTGCGAGTTCTCCGCGGATCACCGATCGCGGGGCGGGGCGGAACGGCCCGCGGACCACGGTGCGCTCGATTCCGTCCATCAGCCAGGCGTTGTGCACCACGCCGATGCCGCTCTGCACGTCGTCGATGGTGTGGCCGGGGTACGCGCCCCACGACGCGGTCGGCGTCAGGTAGCCGACGCCGGTCCAGGCGTTGATGGCGATGGTTCCGTAGTGGAGGTCCTCGACGAGGTCGTCGAACGCCGCTCCGAGTTCCTTGACGCTGGCCGGCGCCGCGATGATGTTGACGCCGAGGGTGCCTGCGAAGACCTCGTTGGCCGTGCGCGCCGCGGCAGCGGTGAAAGACGCACCGGTGCCGGGGATCTCGACGACGCCGTAGACCGGTGAGAAGTACTCGCCGGACAGGATGGGTTCGGCCGAATCGGGGCGGACGTCGTCGACCAGCAGGCGACCGCCGCCCGGGCCCAGCCGCTCGGCGTTCGGGTACGACTCCAGCGCGCTCGCGACGCGGTCGTCGCTGCCGGGATAGTAGGCGGCGCGCTCGGGTGCGGCGGCGATGGCGTTGCGCACCTCGGCGAGGAACCGGTCCTTCTGATCCCAGTCCGACGAGATGATGAGGGCCTGCGATGCCACGCAGTTGTAGCCGCCGTTGTGCAGACGCTGGGTGGCCACGTGCTGTGCCTGGAACTTCAGGTCGGCGTTGCTCCACCGGCCGGGGATCACGATGGTGGGGGAGACGCCGCCCAGCTCGCTGGTGACCGGCTTGGTCAGTTTGGGGTCGCCCGCGCGCTTGCGCTCGACGGCCTCGTCCCCAACACCCCACACGATGGCGTCGTGGGTGCGTGCGCTGCCGGTCATGTGCACGTGGTTCACGAGATCGTGCTGGACCAGCGCGCCGCCGACCTCGGCCCCGCCGGTGACGATGCGGACCGCGCCGACCTCGATCAGCGGGGCGAGGACCTTGCTGAAGACCGGAAGCAGCGGATCGGTGATCGGGTTGAGCTTGAGCACCACCACGCGGTTGTGGGCGATCAGCTCGTACAGCACGTCCAACGGTGCGATCGACATGATGTTGCCTGCGCCCAGCACCACGCCGATGCCCGCGGTCCGCGACGGGTCGAGCTGCGCGAGCCCGGCCTCGGCCTTGGCGGCGGCGCGACTGACTCCGCGACGCAGCCACACCTCGGCGCTGAAGCCGCTGAGCAGCAGCTCGTCGTAGACGCTGGTCGGCAGGACGTTGACGGCGACGCGGTCGCGGACGTCGTGGAACTTGACGTCGGCGAGCGGACTCCGGCCCTTTGCGAGGTGGTCGAGGGTGTCGGCAAGGACGCCGAGGCTGGCCGCCATCACGTACGGTCCGGACATCCATTCCTCGCCGACCAGCGGCGAGTTCGGGTCGAGGCCCTTGATCTGCACGGCCGTGTCGACCCACTCCTGGGCGTGGGCGCCGGTGAGTTCGCGCATCCGCGTCAGGAGGTCGCGACGCTGCTCGAGCGTCGTCGTCGCCCAGCGGCGTTCGCCGTCGACGAGGTCGGTCAGCGCGGACTCGACCGCCTGCAGTTCGAGGTCTTGCATTTCTGCTCCATTCGCCAGGCGAGCGCGCACGCTCGGCAGTGATCGACTCCATTGTGTGAGTGGGGTCACCGACGGTGCCAGGTGTGGCGGCACAGGGTTGATCCGGCCGACTTTGTGCCGGTGCACAACGGCCGCGTATTCTGGGTCACACCTGCGATGATTGGACGTGCACGCGTGAACTCCCCGACCACTCCGCGGTTGAACTCACCCGCGCTTCTGCTGCTCAGCGACGTCGACTCGGTGGCGGAGGAGTTGGCGGTCCGCATCACCCGGGCCGACCGTTTCTACGTCGACGGCGGCCCGCTGGCGGAGGAGGAGTTGCGAGGCGCGTGCCGGGACAATCTGGCGGAGATCATCCGGGCGCTCGCCGGAGCGGAGCCGAACCTGAAGCCGGCGCTCGCGGTCGGCAGGCTCAAAGCCGAGCGGGGGGTGCCCCTGGCGGCGCTGCTGCATGCGTTCCGGCTCGGCGGCCGACTGATCTGGGAACAGCTGACGACGCTGTCGAAGGGGCCCGGTGACCCGGAACTCCATGAATGCGCGGCCCTGCTGTGGGAGCTGATCGACGCATTCTCCGACGCCGCGGTCGAGGCGTACCGCGACACCGAGACTCTCCTCGCGCACTCCGACGCGCAGGCGCGCTACCGATTGATCCGCACGTTGTTCGACGACCACGCCGACGGATCTGTCCGCTCTCTGGCCGCGATGCGCACGCTCGGCATCCCCGAGGACGGTGTGTTCCAGATCGTGGTGGTCGTACCGGCGGACCATGGCGCTGCTCTGCCCGGGCGCCTCGGCACCGCCCTGCGTGACGCCGGCGCGCACACCGTGTGGGACAGCCAGGTGGACGTGCACGTCGGACTGCTGCGGACTCCGTCGTCGCGAGAGGCCGAGCGGGCGATCGATCGCCTCGGCGAACTGGTCGGCGGCCGCGTCGGCGTCAGTTCGCCGTTCACCAATCCCGTCGCCGTCCCGACCGCGCTCGCCGAAGCGCGCCTGGCGTCCCGGAGTGCGGGCGTCGGCGAGGACCGGGTGGTCCGCTACGGCAGTGATCCGGTGGCGCACCTGCTCGCGGCGTCGTCGGAAGCGGGCGGCTCGCTGGCGAGGCAGATCCTCGGCGGGGTGCTGGAATCGGCGTCGTCGGAGCGAGCGGATCTGCTCGCCGTGCTGTCGGCGTGGTATCGGTGCGGCGGCTCCGCCGGCGACGTGGCCGAACAACTGCACTGCCACCGCAACACCGTGCGCTATCGGCTGCGGAAGGTCCGCGACCTCACCGGCCGCGACGTCACCGATCCCGTCCAGTCCGCCGAGCTGTACGCCGCGCTGCGGGCGGTCGAAGTGCTCGGCGGGTAGGCGGGATTCGGCTCAGTCCTGCGTCAGGGTGAAGAAGTACGGGGTCGGGGAGTTACGCAGGTCCATGGCGCCGAGCAGGGTGTCGGGGCGCAGCCGGCGGAAGTGATCGATGATCGGGAGGTCGTCGTAGATCATCGCCGCGCTCACCGTTCCGCGGTACTCCACCGATCGCAGTCGTGCGCGGTGCCGCCGGGTGCGGAGCGGTCGGAGGGCCGCGCTCGATCGGGGAATCGGCCGCTTCGGGAGCTTCGGTGCGATGGAGCCGAGCAGCGGGATCGGGATCAGTTTCGGATTCACCGGGTACAGCGAGCCCGGTCTGCCGAATAGGAGCGGGTGGACGTGGTCGGCGTCGTCGAACTGCTTGCCGTACCAGCCCGAGATCTCCAGCAGGCCGTCCATCGGATGCCCGGTCGGCACCTCGGCGCCGCGCCAGCGGCCGCGGAGATCGCCGGCGGCGACGGCGGGGAGCGAGTCGAACAAGGCTTCAGCGGCCAGGCGGCCGACGCCGGCGCTGAGCTCGTCGATGGTCGGCGCGGTCATGCGGTGGCCTTCTCGGGTCGATTGTGGAGGCGTCGCGGGTCGACGCCGGTGCGCTGCCAGCCCTCCGCGGCCCACGGTGTGTAGAGCAGTCGGACCGGGAGGCGATTGAAGAGGGGGTTGAGGGCGCGCATCGTCGCGGCGAAGCGGTCGAATCGGCGTTGTCTGCGGGCGTCCCAGGGGAGGTCGCACACCTCGCGCATCTGCGGTGGCAGGGTTCCGATGAACACGGTGCGCAGAACGGCGTTGAGCGGGGCTCCGACGATGCGCCACAACGGTTTCGGCATCCATGACGGCCCGGGCACGCCCTTCCGGAGATAGCCGGTCGCATACACGATGGTGCGAGTGGGAACGAACTTGTCGCACATCGACTCCCAGTACGCGACGAATTCGTCGTACGTCTGCGGCTGGCTGCGCGCCGACACCCCGTAGAGCTGATACCACGTCTTGCTCTCTTCGAAGATCTGCACCTTCTCCTCGTAGGACAGTCGCCGGATGAAGGTGTCGGTGATGTACAGGACCTGGTCGACGAAGGTCGCGTGCGCCCAGTAGTACAGCTCGGGGTTGAGTGCGTGGTAGCGCGAGCCGTCGCTGATGCTGCCCTTGATGTCTCGGTGGAAGTCGCGGACGCGGCGGCCCCACTCGTGCGGCCGATCGGAGTAGACGGTCCGCATGATCGGCGGGCCGGAGCGGCGGGCCCGGCCGAGGAAGTCGGAGAAGATGACCGAGTGGTCCTCCACGCCCTGCGCCAGTTGCTCGATGCAGTTCTCGGTGCCCGCCAGGCGCTGGAACCCGAGGATGCCGCGGACGTCGCCGTAGAACTTCCAGACCAGGGAGTCGGCGCCGAGCCGGAGTTCGACGGAGTCGACATCGACGTACGCGGGCTCCGCCTCGCGGATGCCGGTCTCGAACATGTCTGGTGTCGTCGTCATGCGACGACTGTAGCGCTCGGATGGAACAAATGTAAGTATCTGTTCCAATGGTTTGGGGCGGGGCATCGTCTACGCCGGCTCGATCGTTCGGCGCAGGGATGACCGCGGCCCGGGCGATACCCTGGCGCCATGGTCTTCTCGTCGCCCACCGGCCGCAACCGGCAGTCTCCCTTCGGTACCTCCGATGACCGGAAGAAGCAGGTTCCCACCTTCCGCCTGAAGCCGAAGGATCCGCCGCCGCCCCGGATGCCGTCGGCCGACGAGCTCCTGGAGACGGCGAAAGTGGTCGCCCTGCCGATGCGGACGCGCTTCCGCGGAGTGACCGTCCGCGAAGCCCTCATCTTCTCCGGGCCTGCGGGTTGGGGCGAGTTCGCGCCCTTCGCCGAGTATGACGACGCCGAGGCGAAGACGTGGCTCGCGGCCGGGATCGAAGCCGCCTACCTCGGGCCGCCCGCGCCGGTGCGCGACCAGGTGCCGGTCAACGCGACGGTCCCGGCGGTCGCCGCAGAGGACGTCGCCGCGCTGATCGCACGGTATCCCGGCGTCGACACCGTGAAGGTGAAGGTCGCCGAGCCCGGCCAGAGCCTGGACGACGACGTCCAGCGCGTCGCGGCCGTGCGCGAGCACGTCGGTAACGTGCGGATCGACGCGAACGGCGGCTGGACCGTCGATCAGGCGATCGAGGCCATCGCCGCCATCGGCGACCTCGAGTACGCGGAACAGCCGTGCCGGACCGTCGAGGAACTCGCCGAGGTCCGCAAGGCGGTCCGTGTGCCGATCGCCGCGGACGAATCGATCCGTCGGGCGGGCGATCCGATGCGGGTCGCCGCGCTCGGCGCCGCCGACATCGGCGTTCTCAAGGTCGCGCCGCTCGGCGGGATGCGGGCCCTGGTCGCGCTCGCAGCGAAGCTGCCGATGGACGTCGTCGTCTCCAGCGCGCTCGACACCGCGGTCGGCATGTCGGCTGGAATCGGTGCGGCCGCGGCGCTGCCCGGACTGCATCGCGCCTGCGGGCTGGGCACGGGCGAGCTGTTCGCGAAGGATGTGGCGTCGTCGTTCCGGATCGAGCACGGCGTCGTTCGGCCGCGGCGCGTGGAGCCCGGAATCGACCTCCCGCTCGCGTCGGACGAGCGCACGGCGTGGTGGCATGACCGTCTGCGGCGGTGCCACGAGTTGCTGATCCGGCGGTAGCGGCAGGTTGTCGACCCAATCGTCCCCGTGACGGCGACTCGTGGACTATTCGTCCACGAACTGCCGTCACGGGGACGATTGGGTCAGTGGGGCTAGTCGACACCGCCGCGGCGCCCTGCGACGAATTCAAAGATTTGTCCCACGAGCTATAGACACAGATACGACCATTTGTTTCAATGGCGGTATGGGCCGCGTCACATCGACGTGGGTCGGACCGAGGAGGAACTGATGGTTTCAGTGCTCGCCCAGCCGGAGGTCGGCAGCGACCTGAAGGCGGTGCCGCTCAGTGATCGCAACGGGGTGCTGGAGATCCTGCAGATGCGCCGGGACCCGTTCGGCTACTCGGACCGGAAGCGTCTCGAATTCGGCGACGTCTCAGGGATGAACGCCTTCGGCGTGCGGATCGTGACCTGCTCGGGCGCGGAGGCGGCGAACGAGATCCTGATGAACAAGGACCGCGCCTTCGCGAACGCGCCGGCGTGGAGCTACTTCATCGGCCCGTTCTTCAACCGGGGCATCATGCTCCTCGACTTCGACGAACACCGGCATCATCGTCACATCCTGCAGCAGGCGTTCACACCGAAGGTGCTCAAGGGCTACATGGACGAGCTGCAGCCGATCGTCGCCGAGCGGGTGGCGCAGTTCCCGACCGGCCGCGTGAAGATGTTCTCCGAGCTCAAAGCGCTCACCCTCGACGTCGCTCTGGAGGTGTTCCTCGGTCTCGAACTGCCACAGCACGAGGCCGACCGGCTCAACAAGGCGTTCATCGAGACCGTTCGGGCGGGCGTCGCCTACGTCCGCAAACCCGTCCCCGGCGGCCGGTGGTGGAAGGGCCTGCGGTCGCGGAAGATCCTCGAGGAGTTCTTCTACGAGCACATCGACGCCAAGCGCGCGACGGCCACGCCCGACCTCTTCTCGGTGCTGTGCCATGCGGAGAGCGAAGACGGGGAGACCTTCACCGACGAGGACGTCGTCAACCACATGATCTTCGTGCTGATGGCCGCGCACGACACGTCGACCATCACGATGACGCAGATGTCGTACTGGATGGCCAAGCACCCGGAGTGGCAGGAGAAGGCCCGCGCTCAGTCCTTGGAGTTCGGCGCGACGCTCGACTACGGCGACCTGGGCGACCTCACGGTGCTCGACGCGATCATGAAGGAGTCGCTGCGGCTGTGCCCTCCGGTGCCCGCCCAGCCGCGGATGGCGATCAAGGACACGCAGGTCCAGGGGTTCTTCATCCCCGAGGGCACGATGGTCACGGTGCCGCAGCTGGTCAATCATCGCGATCGGCAGTACTACACCCATCCGGGGATGTTCGACCCCGACCGCTTCTCCGCCGATCGCGCGGAGGACAAGGGACACCGCATGGCGTGGATGCCCTTCGGCGGCGGCGTCCACAAGTGCATCGGCCTGTACTTCGGGCAGATGGAGATCAAGACGGTGATGCACCATCTGCTTCGGGGCTACGAGTGGTCGGTGCCCGCGGGCTACGAGATGCCGATGGACTACAGCGCACTGCCGGTCCCCAAGGACCGGCTGCCGGTGCAACTCCGGCGGCGCTAGTGGCCTCTGCGACGCGTAAGGTCCGCATCACCGCCTCGGTGTCCGAACAGGAGCAGGAGATCCTCGCTGCTGCCGCGGACGAGTTCGCCACCGAGGGCATTCGCCGGGCCAGTATGGACGCCGTCGCGCAGGCCGCGGGGGTCAGCCGCTCGACGCTGTATCGCCGGTTTCCGAGCAAGGATGCGCTTTTCCGGGCCGTCGCGCTGGAGACCTTCGAGGCCGGCCTGGCGCGATTGGAGGACGCCGCCGAGGGGCTCCCGCCGCGCGAGGCGGTGGTCGAGGCCTTCGCGCTCGGTGCTGAGATGGTGCAGACGCAGCCGCTGCTGCGGCGCGTGGTGCACGAAGACCACAGCGTGCGAGACGTGACCGGCGTCGTCAGTTCGCTGTTCATCGAGCTGGTGACCGCTCGCGTGGCGGCGACGCTGCGCTCCTGCGGTGCGACGATGCCCGACGACCGCCTCCTGCAAGCGGTCGAGATCCAGGTCCGCGTGGTGATGTCGTATCTCGAGGTACCCGCCAGCGACCCCGACCACTGGACTGCCGACTACGCGCGCGACGTGGCGCAGACCCATCTGGCACCGATGATCTATTGAGCGAATCCGCACAACGCTCTCCGCTTCTCATCCGACCACTTCCCTGGAGTACACACCCATGTCTCGTTCGCGCCCGTCGCTCTTCTCCCGCACCGATCGGCACGACGCCCGCCTGGCCCGTATCCGCGCCGGTGTGACGGGCAGAGTCGTCGCCGTCACCGGCGGGGCGCGGGGCATCGGTTTCGAGATCGCGACCCAGCTCCTCGATGCCGGGGCGCGGGTGGCGATCGGCGACATCGACGTCGACGCGGTCGGCAAGGCCGCCGCCGATCTCGGAATCGAGGGGATCGAACTCGACGTCACCAGCCGGGAATCGTTCGACGCCTTCCTCGACACCGTCGCAGAACGGGTGGGTCCGGTCGACGTGCTGGTCAACAACGCGGGGATCATGCCGGTCGGTCCGTTCCTCGACTATCGCGAGTCGTTGATCCGGGCCACCCTGAACGTCGATCTCCTGGGCGTCATTCTCGGCAGCCAGGCCGCGGCGTCGCGAATGGCGGACCGCGGTCGCGGGCAGATCGTGAACATCTCGTCGGTGGCCGGCAGGCTCCCGACCCCGGGCCTGACCGTGTACAACGCCGCCAAGGCAGGAGTCATCGAATTCTCCGAGGCGCTCGACTCCGAACTCTCCGGTCGCGGCGTCCGGGTCTCGACGGTGATGCCGACCTTCACCAACACCGGACTGATCGACGGTCTCGCCACGAACTCGATGGTGACCTCGGTGGACACCGACGTGGTCGCGCAGGAGGTGCTCGCCTCGATCGCTCGGGTCCGGGTCCGCGTCGCGGCGCCCCGATCGATGGGTTGGGTGAATGCGTACCCGGTCCTTCCGCGACCGCTCAAACGCGCCCTGCTGCGCACCACGAAGTCGGGCCAGATCTTCCTGAACCCCGACCCCGAGTCACGATCCGCTTACAGCAAGCGGATCGGTCAGAGTTGAGTCGCTACCCTCGACCGGGTGGGCCTCACACGATCAGACGAACGTCTCCGGCAATGGCGGCGTGCGCGCGGCGAACTGCGAAGTGCGCGTGACGATCTGTCGGCGGCAGAGGCGTCCGCGGGGCTGCGAGCGACCATGTCACGGCGCACCCGGACGATCCTCGCGGCGATCGCGACAGCGGCCGTGGTGGTCGCCGGGGTCGCGATCTGGTACGCCGCGTCTGCGCCGACGCAGTACTCCGACGAGGACTATCTGAAAGCCGCGACCGCCAGTGTGGAGTTGCTGCTGGACGTCGACTCCAACGATCCGAACCGGGCCAAGCAGATCCTGGCGGGCTCCACCGGTTCCTTCCACGATGCGTTCGCGCAGTCGGCTGACGCGTACAGCGCGTACGTGAAGGAGTCCGGCGCGCACGGGCAGGGCGCCGTCGACGCCGCCGCGGTGCAGTACAGCTCGACGGATGGCGCGGAGGTGATGGTCGCGGCCAGCATGCAGGTCACCAACAAGGACTCACAGGCGGGCACCGAGCCGCTGCAGACGCTGCGCCTCGTCGTCAGCGTGGTTCCCGAGGACGGGCGGCTGAAAGTCGATGGGCTGGTGATGGTTCCGTGAGCCGGCTCGTCGCCTATCTCGAGAAGCCGATGACCTGGCGTGGCATTCTCGTCCGGCTCGTGCTGGCGTTCGCGGTCTTCGTGGCGGCGCTGGTGTTCTGCATCCGCGGGCTCGACGACCGGACCGAGCAGTCCGATGCCGCTCAGGCGCGTGCGACGCTGCAGGAGAAGGCCGGCAGCATCGTCGCCGACGTCTTCTCCGTCGACTCCCGCACCTGGTCGAGCGACCGCAAGACCGCCCGCAGCCTGGTGGCGCCGCCGTTGTCGATCGCGTCCGGTCGGGCCCTGAACGGTCCGCCGCCTGACGGCACGACCGCCGTCAGCTGGGTCCCGCAGAACGTCGCGGTCTCCTGGGCCGACGCCGATGCGGGCGAGGCGCTGGTGATCGTGCAGGTGACGGTGACCGCACGTAGCGGACATGTGGAGAGCAAGGTGAAATCGGTCCAGTCGTCGTACGTCCGGTCCGGCGACCGCTGGCTGCTCAGCGGATTGGAGGAGCTGCAGTGACGGACGATCCGGCCGACAGCCGCAGGCTGCAACAGGCGCGCGACCGGTATGACGCCGCGGTGCTCGCCGAACAGCAGACGCGTGATGCGGCGGCGCCCGCGCGTGTCCGGCAGGCGCACCGGCGCGCGGCCGGTGTCCGGCTGGTGGTCGTCGCCGCGGTGATCACCGCCCTCGGGCTGCTGCTCGCGGGATGGTGGGCGCACGGCTCGGCGGACTCCATGGCGTCCACCGCCGCCGACGACCAGGCGGCTCGCGAGGCGGCCGAGCACGCCGTGGTCACGATGCTGACCGCGGACCCCGCGCACGCCGATCGCTATGTTCAGGACATCCTGTCGGTCAGCACCGGCGATCAGCGGATCCGGATCCAGGGCGCGCGGGACGAACTGGAGAAGCTGGTGGCGGCGCAGCCGCGGTCCACCTCCGGTCAGGTCCTGTCGTCCGGGGTGGTCGGCACTGAAGGGGACAAGACCACGATCCTGCTCGTCGCCCAGGCGACGAGCCCGGAGCTGATCGGCGGCGATCCGTCGCAGAACCGGGTCGGGGTCACCGCGACGATGGTGCAGGTCGACGGCCGCTGGCTGGTGCAGCAGACGGAAGCGGTGTCGTGATGGGTGCGCATTCGGCAGGCGAGGAACTCGTCGCGGAGGAGCAGACCGAGACGCTGCCCGAGGTGCGGCCGAGCGGACTGTGGTCGCGATGGCGGGCCCAGGTCCGGGCCGACCGCCGATGGCAGGTGCTGTGGGCGATCGTCGTCGCCGCGGCACTCGTCGTCGGTGCCGTGTGTCTGTACTCCGGACTGCAATCGCGTGCCGAACCCGTGCAACCCGACCACACGGCGGTGCAGGCGGCGGCCGACGGCGTCGCCGCGCTGATGACGTTCAGCCCGGACGACACACCGCAGCAGCGCACCGAGGTCGAGAAGCACCTGACCGGCACGCTGGCTGCCGACTACGCTGCTCGCGGGCCCGACGTCGTCTTTCCGGAAGCGGTCGCGTCGAAGATCTCCATGAAGACGACGGTCTCCAGCGCCGCGCCGGGCGAGGAACACGATCAGCAGATGTCCGTCCTGGTGTTCGCCACGCAGGAGGTGGTGGTGGGCAAACAACAGGACTACCCCACGCGGATAGGTATCGCGCGGTGGGCCACGGTCACTAAGGTGGGCGATGTTTGGCGATTGTCGCGGGTGGAGAACGTTTCGCCGCAATGAGATTGGAATGTGACGCAGTGGTGAAGTCACCGATGGTGATTGTGGGAGCAGGGCTCGGCGGGGTGCGCCTGGCCGAGAATCTGCGGAATGGCGGATACGACGAGGAGATCATCCTGCTCGGCGCCGAGCCGCATCCCCCGTACGACCGGCCGCCGCTGTCGAAGACGGTGCTGACGGGCGACGACGAGCGCGTCGACCTGAAGCCCGCCGAGTTCTTCGACGAAGCCGGCGTCGACCTCCGGACGGGCACGCGGGTGGTCGCGGTGGATCCGAGCGCGCATGCGGTGACGGTCGAGGGCGACGGGCGGACCGAGCAGATCGAGTACGGCAGCCTGGTGCTCGCGACCGGCCTGGTCGCCCGGACCTTCCCGGGGACCGACGGTCTCGTCGGCGTGCACGTGATCCGGACGTTCGAGGACGCCGTCGCACTGCGGGCCGAGGCGGCGTCCGCGTCGCGGGCGGTGGTGATCGGCGCGGGCTTCATCGGCTGCGAGGTGACCGCGAGTCTGCACAAGCTCGATGTGCCCGTCACGCTGATCGAACCGACGCCCGCCCCGCTGTCGGGACCGCTCGGGCCGCGGATCGGCCAGATGGTGACGCGCCTGCACGTCGAGGCGGGGGTGGACCTGCGCGTCGGCGTCGGCGTGGACGAGATCCTGACCGAGGACGGTCGTGCAGTCGGCGTCGCACTGTCGGACGGCAGCCGGGTGGACGCCGATCTGATCGTCGTCGGCATCGGCGGCTACCCGGACCTCGGCTACCTCGACGGTTCGGGAATCGAGATCGCCGACCGGTCCGCCGGGGGCGGTGTGGCGTGCGACGGTGTCGGGCGGACGAGCGCCGCGGACGTCTACGCGCTCGGCGACTGCGCCAACTGGCACGACGTCGACGGCCGTCCGCATCGGGTCGAACACTGGACGCACACCGTCGACCACGCGGCGATGGTCGCCGCGCAGCTGTTGGGGCACGCGATTCCGCACCAGCCGGTCCCGTACTTCTGGAGCGACCAGTACGGACTGAAGTTCCAGATGCTCGGCTCCCCGCGGTCGGACGACGAGGTGCACCTGGTCGACGACGACGGCCGCAAGTTCCTCGCCTACTACAGCCGTGAAGGACTCCTCACCGGCGTCGTCGGCGCCGGCCGGGTCGGCAAGCTGATGAAGGCCCGGCAGTTCCTGCTCACACCGACACCGATCGCGACGCTCCTCGAAGGATGAACGCAGAGGGATGAACGCAGAGGGATGAACGCAGAGGGATGAACGCAGAGGGATGAACGCAGAGGGATGAACGCAGAGGGATGAACGCAGAGGGATGAACGCAGAGGGATGAACGCAGAGGGATGAACGCAGAGGGATGAACGCAGAGGGATGAACGCAGAGGGATGAACGCAGAGGGATGAACGCAGAGGGATGAACGCAGAGGGATGAACGCAGAGGGATGAACGCAGAGGGATGAACGCAGAGGGATGAACGCAGAGGGATGAACGCAGAGGGATGAACGCAGAGGGATGAACGCAGAGGGATGAACGCAGAGGGATGAACGCAGAGGGATGAACGCAGAGGGATGAACGCAGAGGGATGAACGCAGAGGGATGAACGCAGAGGGATGAACGCAGAGGGATGAACGCAGAGGGATGAACGCAGAGGGATGAACGCAGAGGGATGAACGCAGAGGGATGAACGCAGACTCCGCGGCCGCCGACATCGTCGCCCGGGTGGTGGCGATGGGCGACCCGGAGCGCGCGGCATCGTCGTTGCGGTTCTTCAAGACCGGACCGGGGGAGTACGGCGAGGGCGACCGGTTCGTCGGCGTCCGAGTGCCTGCGCTGCGGACGCTGGCGAGGTCGTTGCGCGGGCTGCCCGCGGCGACGGTCGTGGAACTGCTGTCCGGGGAACTCCACGAGGTCCGGATGCTCGCGCTGTTGGTGGTCGCGGAGAACTACCGGATGAGCGAGCCCGAGGCCTGGGTCGAGCTCTATCGCGAGGCGATCCGGGCCGGGCGTGTGAACAACTGGGATCTCGTGGACTGCTCGGCCGCCACGATTCTCGGCGATCACCTGTGCCGTGGAGGCGACCACACCGAACTGCTGCGCTGGGCGTCGTCGGACGATCTGTGGGAGCGCCGCGTGGGCATCGTCGGGACGCACGCGTTCATCATCGCCGGACGCTCGGAGGCGATTCTCGCCGTCGCGCCGCTGGTGGTCGACGATCGTCGTGACCTGATCCAGAAGGCCCTCGGCTGGATGCTGCGCGAGATGGGCAAACGCGTCGACGAGACGACGCTGCTCGACTACCTCGAGGCGAACGCCGCTCGCATGGGGCGGACGGCGCTGTCGTACTCGGTGGAGCGGCTGTCGAAGGAGCGGCGGTCGTACTTCCGGGGCCTGCGGTCGTAGGCGCTACTCGCCTTCGGGCGTGGGCCTCGCGCCCCGCCGCACCAGCAGCGCCAGCACGATCAGCGGGATCTGCAGCGGCAGTCGTGCCCAGGCGATCGTCTTCAGCGTGGGGCTCTTGTCGACCCACAGTCGGATCATGTTGACGTTGGCCGGGAACACCGCGACGAACAGCGCCGCGGCGAGACCGGCTGCTGTCCGACGGGTCCGCGGCGCGAGAACCGCTGCGCCCAAACCGATCTCGGCAACCCCCGAGGCATAGGTCCACGCGCGCTTGTCGCCGGGCAACTCGTCGGGGACGAGCGCGTCGAACGGCTTCGGCACCGCGAAGTGCAGCGCACCGGGGATGAGCAGGATCAACGACAGGACTCGGGCCAGGCGTTCATTCGTCATGCCCCGAGCCTAGTGCTCCGAGAGCTTCGCACTACCAACGCGTAGATCAGTCGAGAATCGGACATTGCGAGGGGACCTCGCGCCATACGCGTTGGTAGTGCGAGATCAGAACTCGATCTTGAGCTTGTCGGCGGTCGGCCGCGCCTGGCAGCCGAGGATGTAGCCGTCGGCGATGTCGTCGGGATCGAGCGCGCCGGTGACTTCCATGTCGACGGTGCCCTCGATGAGAGTGCAGGCACAGGAACCGCACTCGCCCTCCTGACAGGAGTAGGGCGCGTCGAGACCGGCGGCGAGCATGATGTCGACCAGCGTCCGCGAACGCGGCCACGACAGGGTGTGCGACTCGCCGTCGAGCTCCACCTCGACCTCGGCCGCGGCGGCGGCCTCCTCCGCGGAGACCTCGCCGAGCGCGATGTCCTCGAAGGGATCGCCGGAGAGCGAGTTGTAGATCTCGACGTGGACGCGCTTGCTGTCGAAGCGGCCCTTGATCAGGCCGCTGTGAGCGGCCTCCATGAACGGACCGGGACCGCACATGTACGCGGTGTGCGTCGCGGACATCGGTCCGAACAGGGTCGCGAGGGTGCGGTCGCTCGGGAGACCCTGCACCGACTCGAGCCAGTGCAGCACGGTCAGCCGGGCCGGGTACTTGCCCTGGAGCTCGCGCAGTTCCTCGCCGAAGATCACGTCGTTCTCGCCGCGGTTGGCGTAGAAGAAGGTGATCTGGCCGGTGCCGGTCAGCAGCGCGTGTTTGAGGATCGACATCACCGGGGTGACGCCCGAGCCCGCGGCGATCAGCAGCAGCGGGGTGTGGAAGTTGTCCGGGGTGAAGACGCCCGACGGCGGCAGCGCCTCGATCTCGGTACCTGCCTCGAGGTTGTCGCAGATCCAATTGGAGCCGTAGCCGTCGGCGGTGCGCTTGACGGTGACCTTCGGCAGCTTGTCGTGCCCGGGGGCCGACGACAGTGAGTAGCACCGCGCGACCGACCCGGTCTGATCGCTCGGGATGCGCAATGTGAGGAACTGTCCCGGCTGGTAGTTCGCGAACTTGTCCGCGTGGACGTCAGGGATGTCGAAGACGATGCTGCGCGCGTCTGCGGTCTCATCGATCACCTCGGAGACGGTGAGGATGGCGCTGCGCGCGCTGTGCGGGGTCAGTTCGGTCATCGTTGACTCTCTGTGGAATCGGGCCCGGGTTTCGGGCAGTCGAGCAAATTAGAACGTGTTCTATATTAGGATATCAGCGCCTGCGAGTGTGTCACAGCGTTCATTCCGGCTAGCGGGAGGTGGACGGCGGCGGATCGGGTGTCGCCAGCGACGCGACTCCGCCGATGAGGACCCGGCTCCCGATCTCCAGGAGTTCGGTGAGATCTGAGTCCGGGTCGAGCAGCCACTGATCGTAGGCGGCGAGCGCCGTGCCCAGGGTCTGCCAGGCGATGGTCTGCGGGATGTGCGACGCCGGGTCGAGGCCCAGTCTCTCAGCGCAGTGGTCGGCGATCACCTGTCGCCAGTCGGCGTACATGAGCATCGAATGCGCTTGCAGGGCAGGGACTCCCAGGAGGAGGGCCATGCGTCGACGATGCTCGTCGAGCTCCGGTTCGGGCACGGTGTTGAACGCGATCAGGGCGTCGCGCAGAGCGACCCCGAGCGGCACGTCGGCCGGGCTGCTCCGCAGCAGGTCGCGCAGGCCGTCGAGATGTTCGGTGAATTCGCCCCACGCGAGGGAGTTCTTCGACGGGTAGTAGCGGAAGAGTGTCCGGCGGGCGATTCCGGCGGCGTTGGCGATGTCGTCGACGCTGGTCTCGTCGAACCCGTTCTCGGTGAACAGATCGATGGCGAGACTGCTCAGTCGGCCACGCGTGGTGGCCGCCGGGCGCCCGCCGAGGACGCCGCCACGCCCAGATCTGGTCATCTCGATTCTCCTTCGCGGTCCGAAACCGCCGGTCACGATGGTACGACGAATGAATTTTCGCCAACCACTGGTGATTATGCACCGAGTGCCATTAGTGTGTGAACCGAACCACATCAGTACTCGTGAAGGAGGATGGTTCATATGGCCGATCAGGCGAATGCGACTCAGCAGGATCTCGTGGCTGAGTCTCTGGTGGAGGAAGTGTCCATCGACGGGATGTGTGGCGTCTACTGATGACGACTCCATCAAGCACTGCTCCCGGCGGCCTCGCGGCAGCCGGGAGCAGTACCCCGTTCGACGTCTCGCGCGCCTGGCGACTGAACCCGAAGGTCGCACTTCGGCCGGAGCCCTTCGGTGCGTTGCTGTACCACTTCGGAACACGCAAGCTCTCGTTCCTCAAGAACCTCGTCGTCGTGGATCTGGTGCAGGCCCTCGCCGACCACGACAGCGCCGATGCGGCGATGGCCGCGATCGGCATCGCGGACGCCGAGCGCCCGCTGTACCTGCAAGCTCTCACTGCGCTGAGCGAGTCCGGGATGATCGTCGAGCGGTCGTCCTCGGACCAGTCGGCGCCCCCGAACCCACCGGCAGTCTCGACCGAGGAGTGACCCTGTGACCACCGTCGAATCCCGCCCCGGCACCGACGCGCTCGGCATGCCGTCCCTCACCCCACCGCTGACCGTGCCCGCGCCGCCCAAGGTCGGGCGCCTGGTCGACCAGTTCGAGCGAGGGCTGGACGCGCCGATCTGTCTCACCTGGGAACTGACCTACGCCTGCAACCTGTCGTGCGTCCACTGCCTGTCGAGTTCGGGCAAGCGCGACCCGCGCGAGCTGTCGACCGAGCAGTGCAAGGCGATCATCGACGAGCTGCAGCGCATGCAGGTGTTCTACGTCAACATCGGCGGCGGCGAGCCGACCGTGCGACCCGACTTCTGGGAGCTGGTCGACTACGCCACCGATCATCAGGTGGGCGTCAAGTTCTCGACCAACGGTCTGCGGATCACGCCGGAGGTGGCGCAGCGACTGGCGGCGTCGGACTACGTCGACGTCCAGATCTCGCTCGACGGCGCCGACGCCGAGGTCAACGACGCGGTGCGCGGCCCAGGCTCGTTCGACATGGCGGTCCGGGCGCTGGAGAACCTCGCGGACGCCGGGTTCAAGGACGCCAAGATCAGCGTCGTGATGACCCGGCACAATGTCGCACAGCTCGACGAGTTCAAGGCGCTCGCCGATCGCTACGGCGCCACCCTCCGCATCACCCGGCTGCGCCCGTCGGGTCGCGGTGCCGACGTCTGGGATGACCTCCACCCGCTGCCGGAACAGCAGCGCGAACTGTACGAATGGCTGGTCGCGCACGGCGACCGCGTCCTCACGGGCGACTCCTTCTTTCACCTCTCGGCCTTCGCCGAGAGCGGCACGGGCGGTGGACTGCCCGGCCTGAACCTCTGTGGCGCCGGTCGCGTGGTGTGCTTGATCGACCCGATCGGCGACGTCTACGCCTGCCCGTTCGCGATTCACGAGAACTTCCTTGCGGGCAACATCACCACCGACGGCGGATTCCAGGAGATCTGGCAGCGGTCGGACCTGTTCACCGAACTGCGGGAGCCGCAGAGCGCCGGCGCGTGCGCCAGTTGCAATCACTACGACGCCTGCCGCGGCGGCTGCATGGCGGCCAAGTTCTTCACCGGACTGCCGCTGGACGGACCCGATCCCGAGTGCGTGCAGGGCTACGGCGAGTCGCTGCTCGCGGGCGAACGGTCGAAGCCGACCGCGAACAAGGACCACTCGCGCGGCGTGCCACTGACCCTGATGACGCGACCGCCGTCGCGCGACTGCGACGAGAATCCGCTCGCCGGGTTCATGCCCACCACCGCCACCGGGTGCTCGTCCTCCGGTTGCTCCTGACGTCGTCTGGAATACCCCGCCCAGTGATCGGGGCGGGGATTCGACCAGCGGTGACGCACATCCACCATCCACAGCAGGAAAGAGTCTGATCATGTCGAAGTTCTCCGAGATCATGGAGAAGAACCCGTGGCGCCAGAACCCGTGGTTCGAGACCGTCGGGGAAGCGCAGCGTCGCGCGAAGAAGCGGCTGCCGAAGACGGTGTACTCGTCGCTGATCGCGGGCACCCAGGCGGGCATCACGGTCAACGACAACGTCGACGCGTTCGGTGAGCTGGGTTTCTCGCCGCACGTCATCGGTGTGAAGCCCGAGCGCAACCTCGCCACCAAGGTGATGGGTCAGGACCTGCCGTTCCCAGTGATGATCTCGCCGACCGGCGTGCAGGCCGTCAACCCGGACGGCGAGGTCGCCGTCGCCCGCGCAGCGGCCGCACGCGGCACCGCGATGGGACTGTCGAGCTTCGCGAGCAAGCCGGTGGAAGAGGTCACCGCGGTCAACGACAAGATCTTCTTCCAGATCTACTGGCTCGGCAGCAAGGAAGACATCCTGGCCCGCGCCGAGCGCGCCCGCGCCGCCGGCTGCAAGGGCCTGATCGTCACCACCGACTGGACGTTCAACGTCGGACGTGACTGGGGCAGCCCGGAGATCCCGGAGCAGGTGGACCTGCGAGCCGTCGCGAAGCTGGCTCCGGAGATGATCACCAAGCCGAAGTACGCGATGAGCTGGTTCCGGGACGGCAAGCTCCTCATCCCGGACCTGAGCGCACCGAACATCGCGCACAAGGGCGAGCCCGGCCCGACCTTCTTCGACGTCTACGGCACCTGGATGAACACCCCGCCGCCCACGTGGGAGGACCTCCAGTGGCTGCGCGAGCAGTGGGACGGCGAGTTCATGGTCAAGGGCGTCACCCGGATCGACGACGCGCGCCGCGCGGTCGACATCGGCGCCACCGCGATCTCGGTCTCGAACCACGGCGGCAACAACCTCGACGGCACGCCGGGCACCATCCGCGTGCTGGGCCCGATCGCGGACGCGGTCGGCAACGAGGTCGACGTGCTGCTCGACGGCGGCATCCGCCGCGGCAGCGACGTGGTCAAGGCGCTGGCGCTGGGCGCGAAGGCCGTCATGATCGGCCGCGCCTATCTGTGGGGTCTGGCCGCCAACGGGCAGACCGGCGTCGAGAACGTGCTCGACCTGCTTCAGATGGGCATCGACTCGGCCATGATGGGCCTCGGCAAGTCCGACATCGCCGACCTCTCGCGCGCCGACCTGATCATCCCGGAGGGCTTCGAGCAGATCCACGGAGCCTGAGCTCCAACGGAACACCGACGACGCGCTGACCGCACCGGATGCGGTCAGTGCGTCGTCGGCGTTCCGAGCGAGGCCAGAACCTCGTCGATGTCCGGCACCGCGGCGCCCATGGCCATCAGTCCCGAGTCGATGATGTGGGTCTGACCCGAGATGAACCGGGACTCGTCGCTGCCGAGGAAGACCGCGAGATGGGCGACGTCGTCGGGCGCACAGAAGCCGGGCACCGTCTGATGCTTGGCGATGGCGTCGAGCAGTCCCGGAACGGGGAACACCTCGAGCGCGCCGGGGGAGAGCACGAGTCCGGGCGCGATCGCGTTGCATCGGATGTTGTGCCTGCCGTGGCTGGTCGCCACGTAGCGGGTCAGCGCGATCACCGCACCCTTCACCGATCCGTAGGCCGCCATCGTGGTGTTGCCGTTGAACGGCGCCGCCGAGGCCGTGTTGATCACCGAGCCGCCGCCGGTCCGCACCATCTCGGGGAGCACCACGCGCGTGCCGTTCACCACGCCGAGAAGATCCACTTCGAACGCGGTGCGCCACGCCGAGTCGGGGGTGTCGACGACCGTCGTGTCGATCGAGTTCTCGACGATTCCGGCGTTGTTGTGCAGGACGTCGATGCGGCCGTAGCTCCGCAGGGCCGCCGCGACGACGGCCGCATGGTCGTCGGGGACCGTCACGTCGACGCGATGAGAGATCGCGGCACCGCCCGCGGCGACGATGCGGTCCGCGACCGACGCCGCCGCGTCGCCGTTCAGATCGGTGACGACCACGTTGGCGCCCTCCGCGCCGAAGCGGAGCGCGGTGGCCTCCCCGATGCCGCTGCCGGCTCCGGTGATGTAGGCGGTCTTTCCGGCCAGTCGATCCGTCATGTGCGGGGCTCCTTCGAGGTCAAGTGGGACGTACCCGGTCGACGCTAAAGCGCGGAAACGACGGTCGACGGCGCGGTCTCAGCCAGTGAGACCGGCGCGGACAACGGCGGATCGTCGCGCCGACAGTGGGTCGCATGGCCGATTTGGAAGCACGACTCCAGCGCTTCGTTGGGCGAGAGGCCGAGCCGCGTCGCACGGCCCGGTACCGCGTCAACGACGCGATGATCCGCAACTGGGTGGAGGCGCTCGACGACTACAACCCCGTCTACATCGACCGGGCCGCGGCCGTGGAGACCGGACGGGACACCGTCGTGTGCCCGCCCGCGATGGTGTCGACCTGGGTGATGTCGGGCCTGCGCCGCTACCGCGAGGTCCAGGCGCTCCGAGCCCGCGGTGAGGCCGAGCCCTCGGCGTACTCCGAGATGCTCGGACTGCTGGACGCCCACGGATTCACCGCGGTCGTCGCGACGGACGTGGAACAGGACTACGCGCGGGAGATCCGCCCCGGCGACCACGTGGTCGCCGACTACCTCATCGAGTCCGTCTCCGGACGCAAGTCGACCGCCCTGGGCGACGGGCACTTCATCACGCTCGCGAAGACCTACCTGGAGTCCGAGACCGGCGACGTGCTGTGCACCGAACGCTTCCGGCTCCTGCGGTACGCGCCCACGGCGGCGGCCCAGTGACCGCCGTACCCCGCCTCACCGTCACCGGAGACAACGAGTTCTTCTTCGAGGGCTGCCGACGCGGTGAGCTGCGGATCCAGAAGTGCGGCGACTGCGAGGCGCTGCGCCATCCGCCGACGCCGGTCTGCCCGCACTGCCGCTCGGCGGAGCGGAGCCACATCGTGGCGTCAGGCGCGGCGACCCTCCACAGCTACACCGTCGTGCACCACCCGAAGGACGACGCCTTTGACTACCCGCTGGCGGTCGGACTCGTCGACCTGCCGGAGGGCACTCGATTCGTCGCCGACATCGCCGGAATCGATCCCGAGAACCTGACCCTCGGGATGCGACTGCGGTTCACCTTCACCGAGCACGCGCACGGCGAGATCCTCCCCACGCTGGTGCCCGACACCGGCATCGACCAGGAGAACACCGATGACTGACTTTTCCACGCCCACGGTCTTTCCCATGCCCGCGGTCGGGGACGTCCTACCCGCCCTGACCATCGACGTCGACCACACGATGATCGCTGCGGGCGCCCTCGCGTCGCAGGACTTCGAGGACGTCCACCACGATCCGTCCAAGGCCCGGGCGCGCGGCTCACGCGAGGTGTTCATGAGCATCAACACCACCAACGGGCTGATCGACCGCTTCATCACCGACTGGACCGGTCCGGCCGCCCGGATCGACAGTGTGAAGCTGCGTCTCGGGGTGCCGATGTACGCGGGTGACAGCCTGGCCCTCACCGGCGAGGTGACCCACACCGAGCCGCTGACCGTGCGGGTGGTCGGAGCCAACGGCCTCGGCGTCCACGTCCGCGCGACCGTCGTTCTCGGCGAGTACGGGAGGGATCGAGCGTGACGATCACCTCGTTCGCCGGGCACGCCGCCATCGCCGGAATCGGCGCCACCGAGTTCTCCAAGAACTCGGGACGCAGTGAATGGCAGTTGGCCTGCGAGTGCGTTCTGGCGGCGCTCGACGACGCGCAGATCCCCGTCGCCGACGTCGACGGCTTCGCCCTGTTCACCATGGAGACCAACCCGGAGATCGCCGTCGCCCGCGCGCTCGGCATCCCCGAACTGAAGTTCTTCAGCCGGATTCCGCACGGCGGCGGCGGAGCGTGCGCCCCCGTGCAGCAGGCGGCGCTCGCCGTGGCCGCGGGAGTGGCCGAGACGGTGGTCGTCTACCGGGCCTTCAACGAACGGTCGGGCACCCGGTTCGGGGCCGGTCCGCCGCCGTTCGCGTACAACGCGAATACCGATCAGGAGTACCGGAACTGGATCAACCCGTACGGGCTCCTGACACCGGCGTCGCAGGAGGCGTTCCTGGCGCGGCTGTACATGGAGCGCTACGGCGCCACCAGCGCCGACTTCGGCGCGATCTCCGTGCTCTCGCGCCGGAACGCCGCCACCAACCCGAAGGCGTGGTTCTACGAGCGGCCGATCACCATCGAGGACCACCAGTCGTCCCGGATGATCGCCGATCCGCTGCGCCTGCTGGACTGCTGCCAGGAGACGGACGGCGGTCAGGCCCTGGTGATCACCACCGTCGAGCGGGCCCGGGACCTCCCGAACCCGCCCGCGGTGATCGCCGCCGCCGCGCAGGGCGTCGGCCCGCAGCAGATCTCGATGAGCAGCTACTACCGCGACGACATCGAGCGGATGCCGGAGGTGGAGCTGGTGGCCGACCAGCTGTGGCGCCAGTCGGGACTGTCGGCCGCGGAGATGGACGCCGCGATCCTGTACGACGCCTTCACCCCGATGGTGCTGCTGCAGTTGGAGGAGTACGGGTTCTGCGGACGCGGCGAAGCGAAGGACTTCATCGCCGACGGCCACCTCGACCTCGGCGGCTCCCTGCCGACCAACACCAACGGCGGCCAGCTCGGCGAGGGCTACATCCACGGCGTCAACGGCATCGCCGAAGCCGTTCGGCTGATCCGCGGGACCTCCGTCAACCAGCCGGCCAAGACCATCGACCACGTCCTGGCGACCGGCGGCTCGCCGGTCCCGCACAGCGCCGTCGTCCTCGGCAGCGACCGCTGACCGGCGCCCGAATCTCAGGAGAGACACATGACCACCAGCACATCCACAGCTGCAACACCCCCACCCGGGACATCCACACCCGAGCGCATCACGTACGCGCGGGCCACCCACGGGCCCGCCGAGATCGCCGCGGTCAACGAGGTCCTGAATCGCGGTCCGCAGGGCCTGCGCATCGGCGCCGCCGTCAACGGCATGGAGACCCGCGTGCCCGCCCTCAGCGGCAAGCGGTACGGCGTGATGACCAACTCCGGCTCGTCCGGACTCTACGTGGCCGTCGACCTCCTCGGCCTGGAGCCGGGCGACGAGATCATCACGTCGCCGCTGACCTTCTCCACCGACGTCGCACCCATCGTCCGGGCGGGCCTGGTCCCGGTGTTCGTCGACGTCGTGCCCGACACGGTGAACATCGACACGGAGAAGATCGAGGAGGCGATCGGACCGCGCACCCGCGCCATCCTGGTTCCGAACCTCGCGGGCAACGCACCCGACTGGGACCGGATCCGGCAGATCGCCGACGCCCACGGCCTCGCCGTCATCGAGGACACCTGCGACGCGCTCGGCGCCACCCTCCGCGGCACGCCCACCGGCGCCCGCGCGGACCTCTCGGTGACCAGCTTCTCGATGGCCCACATCATCACCTGCGCGGGAACGGGCGGCATGGTGATGATGGATTCGGCCGACGAGCGCGACCGGGCACTGCTGCTGCGGCGGTGGGGCAGGCGCAGCGAGCCGCATCTGTTCGGCGACCGCGGCACCGGCCGCGTGTTCCGTGAGGATCTCGACGGCGTGCCCTACGACAACGACTTCATCTTCGACGACGTGCTGGCCTGGAACTTCGAGCCCTCGGAACTCGGGGCCGCCTACGGACTGGTCCAGCTCGACAAGCTCGCCGCCAACTACGCGCGGCGCAAGGAGATCTTCGCCCGCTTCACCGAGGCGTACGCGCAGTTCCCCGACTTCTTCACCACACCCCGTCAGACGGCCGAACTCGACACCGCCTGGCTCTGCTATCCGGTGCTCGTCAACGAGGACGCGCCGTTCTCGCGGTCGGACCTGCAGGAGTCGCTCGAGGCCGCGGGCATCGACACCCGCACCGTCTGGAGCGGGAACATCACGCGGCACCCGATGATGTCGAAGGTCGCCTACCGCGCGCCGGAGGACGGTCTGCCCGGAGCCGACGCCGTCTTCGCCCGCGGGATGACCCTCGGGATGAGCCACGGACTCGAAGACCGTCACGTGGACCGCATCGCCGAGGCGATCGCCGACTTCGCGAAGGAGCGTTAGATGACCGGACGATTCTCCGGCCGTCGGGCCCTGGTGACCGGTGCCAGCCGCGGCATCGGCGCCGCGGTCGCCCGGCGGCTCGCCGCCGAGGGGGCGGACGTCGCGATCGTCGCCCGCACCGTCGACGACCACGCCCACTTGGACGGCAGTCTCACCCGGACCCTGCAGCAGATCTCGGTTCACGGGGGCAGATCCGCGGTGATCGCCGCCGACCTCGGCGACCCGGAGCAGCGCACGACGATCGTCGAGCGGGCGGTCGACGCCCTCGGCGGACCCGTCGACATCCTCGTCAACAACGCTGCCGCCGCCATCTACCAGCCGATGCTCGGCTACCCGGCCAGGCGCAGGCGGATCACCTTCGAGGTGAACCTGTTCGCGCCGCTCGACCTGGCCGCGGCGGTCGTGGACGGGATGCGTGAGGCCGGCTCCGGCTGGATCGTGAACATCACCAGCGCCACCGCCCGGCCCGCTGCCGGGCCGCCGTTCCGGCTGATCCCGCCGGGGACCGCGATGGGCGTCTACGGATCGTCGAAGGCGGCGCTCGATCGCGCGACCAACGCACTCGCGGCGGAGGTCTACGGGACCGGCATCCGGGTCAACGCGGTGGCTCCGAAGCACGCCGTTCTCACCGAAGGCGCGCGGGCGCTGGTCGGCGACACCGTCACCGACGACATGCTCGAACCGGTGGAGGCGATGGTGGAGGCCGTCGTCGCCCTGTGCGACTGCCCCGCTGAGACGACCGGCGGTGTGCACGCGAGTCTCGACCTGATCGACGAACTGGGCGTCACAGTCCGCGACCTCGACGGCAGGCTTCCCGATGAGGCGGCGCTGTGACGGCGCCGGTGATCCTCGACGCCGTGCGCACTCCGTTCGGCAGGCGCGACGGTGCACTCGCGCAGCTGCACGCCGCCGAACTGCTCGGCATGGTGCAGACGGCGTCGATGGTTCGCGCGGGCGTCCCCGCCGACGCCGTCGACCAGGTGATCGGCGGTTGCGCGACGCCGCTCGGGGAGCAGTACGGCAACATCGTGCGGACCGCCTGGCTGCACGCCGGGCATCCCACCGCTCCCGGAATCACCGCGGTCGACGCCATGTGCGGCACATCGTTGCAGTCGCTCAACCTGTTGGCGGGGCAGATCGCAACGGGCGCGGTCGACGTCGGCGTCGCCTGCGGTGTCGAGGTGATGTCGCGGGTCGGGCTGACCGCCAAACAGGGACTCGGCCTCGGCACCCCGCGGCCGGCGAGCTGGACGATCGCCAGTCCGGACCAGTTCACCGCCGCCGACCGCATCGCCGTGCGGCGCGGCTTCTCGCGGCGCGATCTGGACGAGTTCGGCGTGCGGTCGCAGACCCTCGCCCGGCGGGCATGGGACGAGGGCCGGATGCGGCGTCAGGTGCTGTCGGTGACGGCGCCCGCCGACGAGGCCGGTGACGAACCGACCGTCGTGACCCGCGACGAGGGACTGCGCGACACCGGACTCGAGGCGCTCGGTCGGCTGCGGACGGTCGTGCCGGACGGGCTGCACACGGCGGGGACGTCGTCGCAGATCTCCGACGGGGCGTCGGCGGCGGTCATGGCGTCCGCCGGCTACGCGGCCGCCAACGGGCTCGCGCCGCGCGGGCGCATCGTCGCTCACATCGCGGTCGGCGGCGACATGCAGTACCTGCTCGACAGCGGGATCGACGGCGCCCGAAGGCTTCTCGGTCGCACCGGTCTGACGGTCGCCGACATCGACCTGTTCGAGGTGAACGAGGCCTTCGCATCCATTCCGATGTCGTTCGCGAAGGAGCTGTCGGTGCCCGAGGACAAGCTGAACGTCAACGGCGGCGCCATCGCCGTCGGTCATCCGGCCGGTGCCACGGGTATCCGGCTGACCGCCTCCGTGCTCGACGAGCTGGAACATCGTGACGCGCAGTTCGGTCTGATCTCGATCTGCGCCGCCTCGGCGACGACCTGCGTCATCGTGGAGCGGCTGTGAGCGCCCCGACCGTCGGCCTCGATGCCGACACCCGTGCCCTCGCCGATTCGGTCCGCGGTCTGGCGGCACGCGTCGCTCCGCTCGCCGCGACTCGGGAGTCGCTCGACGACTACGGCCGCGGTGAGTCGGGGCGACCGTTTGCCGCGCTGGTCGATGCCGGCTTGCATCGGATCCACCTGCCCGAGCGCTTCGGGGGCGACGGAGCCGGCCTGACGGAGGCCGCAGTGGTTGTGGAGCAGCTGGCTCACGCGCTGGTCCCCGGACCGCTGGCCCACAGCATCACCGCGTCCGCGGCCGTCGCCGCCTGCCCGGTGTCACCCGCGGCCGATGCGCTGCTCGCCTCGTTCGCCGCAGGCGCCACCGGCGTGCTGCTCACCGATCACCGGTTCGAGGTCCGCTTCGACGATCGCGGCGCCGTCGTGACCGGCGTCAGTGAGGCGTTCACCGGGGTGCCGGGTGCGCACCACGTGCTGGTGACGGCGAGCGACGGCGACCGAGACCACCTGGTCCCGTTGAGCCCTGCGACCGAGGGTGTGCGGATCGAGGCGATCGACGGGACCGACCTGACGGTCGGGACGGGCATCGTGCACGCCGATGAGGTGCGGGTGCCGATCCGCGACCTCGTCGTCGCCGATCGCGGCGCCGTCGAGCTGGTCCGGTCCACCCTGGCCGCCGCACAGGCGGCAGGCGTCGCGCAGTGGTGCCTGTCGGCGACGGTCGACTACATCGACACCCGTAAGCAGTTCGGCCGGGCCGTCGGCTCGTTCCAGGCCGTCGCGCACAAGGCGGCGATGCTGCTGGTGGACACCGAACTGCTGCGCACCGCGGCAGGGGCCGGCGCGGGAGCCGCAGACGAGTCCGCGGAACAGCAGCGGCTCGCGGCGCTGTCCGCGGGCCACGCGGTGGCCGCACTCGCGGCCGAGATCCCGATGGAGGCCACACTGCTGCACGGGGCGATCGGCTTCACCTGGGAGTACGACCTCCATCTGTACTGGCGCAAAGCGATCGCGATCGCCGCCGACCTCGGGCCCACGGACGGCTGGGCCCGTCGGCTGGGCGAGGCGGCGCGCCGCGCGGAGCGATCGCACCGGCTCGCCGGGCCGGACGACGAATCCGCGCTGCGGGCAAGCCTGGCCGGACCGCTGGACGCCGCCCGAGCCGCGCTCACCGCCGGCGACCACGACCGCGTCCGACGGATTCTGGCGGACGCCGGAGTCGTCGCTCCGCACTACCCGCCGCCGTTCGGGCTGGCCGCCACGCCGCGCCAGCAGGACGCGATCGCCCAGGAACTGTCCGCGCGCGGCATCGCCGCGCCCGATCTGGTCATCGGGGAGTGGATCCTGCCGACGATCATCGACTACGGCTCCGAGGCGCAGCGCGACCGCTTCCTGCCGCCGTCCCTGCTGGGCCGGCTCGTCTGGTGTCAGTTGTTCAGCGAGCCGGAGGCCGGTTCGGACCTCGCCTCGCTGCGTACCACCGCGACGAAGGCCGACGGCGGCTGGGTACTGCGCGGGCAGAAGGTGTGGACCTCGAACGCGCACCTCGCCGACTGGGGTGCGTGCCTGGCGCGCAGCGACGCCTCTGCGGCGAAACACGAGGGGATCTCGTACTTCCTCGTGGACCTGCGGTCGCCCGGCGTCCGGATCCGGCCGCTGCGGCAGGCCACCGGGCGCGCGGAGTTCAACGAGGTCTTCCTCGACGAGGTCTTCGTTCCCGACGACTGCCTGGTGGGTGCACCGGGACAGGGCTGGACGCTCGCCACCGCGACCCTCGGCTACGAGCGGACCGCGATGGGACGCAGCATGGGCCACGGATCGGCGGCAGCGCTGCGGGCGGCCGTCGAGGACGGTTCCGTCCCCGCAGCCGAACCCGTGATCGCCGCGCTCGGCAGGCTCGCCGGCCGCGAACTGCTACTCGCCGGACTCGGCATGCGGACCGCGCTGGGCGATGCCACCGGCGCGGATATGCGGGCAGGCGCCAGCGTCCGCAAGGTGTACGGCGCGATCGCCCAGCGCGACGGTTCGCTCGACACACTCGCGGTCGTCGGCCGCCACGCCAACGTGGCCGCGGCAGGCTACGCGATCGATCATCTCGGGCTGCCTGCCGTGCTCACCGGCGGCGGCACCATCGAGATCCAGCTGAATGTCATCGCCCGGCGGCTGCTCCGGCTGCCGGGCAAGTGAGGAGACCCCGATGAGACCAGACCTGTCCGATCGGACGAAACGACTGCGCACGGAACTGCGCGACTACTTCGCGGACTTGATCGACGACGACGACCGCCGCGACCTCGTCGACCAGACCGAGGGCGGCCCCACCTTCACCCGGCTGCTGCACCGCATGGGCGCCGACGGCTGGCTGGGGCTGGGCTGGCCCGAGGAGTACGGCGGCCGCGGCGAGGATCCCGAGGCACTGTACGTCTTCTACGACGAGGTGGTCCGGGCGAACGCCCCACTGTCCCTGGTCACCCTCAACACCGTCGCCCCGGCGCTGATGAAGTACGGCACCGACCGGCAGAAGGCGTTCTTCCTGCCCGACATCCTGGCCGGAACGCTGACCTTCGCGATCGGCTACACCGAGCCGAACGCGGGCACGGATCTGGCGGCCTTGAACACCCGGGCCGTCGTCGACGGCGACGACCTCGTCATCAACGGCAACAAGATCTTCACCAGCGCCGGTATGTACGCGGACTGGGTGTGGCTCGCCGTCCGCACCGACCCGGAGGCACCGACGCACAGCGGGATCTCGGTCGTCATGGTCCCGACCAGCTCGCCGGGATTCTCGGTGACCAGAATCGACACCGTCGGCGGCATCGACACGTCGGCCACCTACTACGAGGACGTCCGGGTCCCGCTCGCCAATGTGGTGGGGGAGCTCAATGCCGGCTGGTCGATCATCACCGACCAGCTCAATCACGAGCGCGTGGCGCTCGCCGCCCGCGGCGGCATCGCCAATCAGCTGTTCGACGAGGTACTCGACTGGGCGCAGACGCCGACGGACGGACTGCCCGCGGCGTACGAGCAGCCATGGGTGCGGTCGGAGATGGGGGAGCTGTACGCGCGGCTGGCGGCGACCGATCTGATCAATCTCAAGCTGGTCTCCGACATCGCGGGCAACACCCTCTCCGGCGGCGACTCCGCAGCCGCCAAGATCTTCGGCACCGAATCGGTGGTGGCCGCCTACAACACGCTGCTCGGCGTGCTCGGCTCGGCGGGAGCGCTGCGTCCGGAGTCGCCGGGTGCGGCCGTGCACGGCCGGGTGGAACACCTCGGCCGCCGCGCGCAGAACAACACCTTCGGCGGCGGCAGCAATGAAGTGATGCGGGAGATGGTCGCCGCACGCACCCTCGGAATGACCCTGGGCTCACGTCGGCGAAAGGACGCGAAGAAATGAACTTCGATCGGGATGAGACGCTGCTCGACCTGGCCGGACTGGCCGCCGACGTCTTCCGGCAGTACGCCGAGGTCGGACGCATCGAGAAGGTCGAGGCCGACGGCGGATTCGACCGTGAGCTGTGGGCGAGCCTCGCCTCGACCGGACTGCTGGCGGCACCGCTGCCGGAGGCCGACGGCGGCGCGGATCTCGGGACGACCGGACTGGTCGCGATCGAGGAGCAGCACGGTGCCGCGGTGGCACCGGTACCGCTGTGGCCGGTGGTCGCCGGTGCGGCGCTCCCACTGAGCCGCTTCGGTTCGGCCGAGCAGCGCGCCCGCCGGCTGCCGTCGATCGTCGACGGTTCCACGATCGTCGTCGGCGCGCCCGGTGCGCAGGACCGGCTGCGGCTGACTCCGTCCGGGGACGGGTATCGGCTCGACGGGAACGTGCCGATGATCGAGGGCGCGCCGGTCGCGGACTCGTTCCTTCTCCCCGCGGACCTCGGCGGACGCACCCGTCTGGCATTGGTGTCGGCCGCCGCCGACGGTGTGCAGGTGGACTCGGCGTCGGTGACCTCGCGGGTCTCCGCGGGCGCCGTGCGTTTCGTCGGGGCCGTCGTCGACGAGCTGCTGCCCGATACCGACGGCGTCGACCAGGGGCGCTGGCTGCTGGACCGCTGCCGGATCGCCCAGGCCGGGCTCCAGCTCGGGGTGGGCCGGGAGGCGTTGGCGCGCACCGCCGCCTACACCAGCGAGCGGGAGCAGTTCGGGCGTCCGCTGTCGACCAATCAGTCCGTCGCGGTGCGGGCCGCCGACGCCTATCTCGACACCCAGGCGCTGGCGTTGACCACGATGAAGGCCGCGTGGCTGGCGGACGGCTGCGGTACCGGCGAGGCGGACTCCCGCATCGAGGTGACGGTGGCGTCCTGTGTCGCGACATGGTGGGCGTCGCACGGAGGACTGCGCGTGGTGCATGCGACGCAGCATCTGCACGGCGGCCTGGGCGCCGACATCACGTATCCGATCCACCGATACTTCTTGTGGGGCAGGCAGATCGCGTTCACCAACGGCACGGCCGCGCAGGTGGCGGCCGAACTCGGTGAATTGGTGCCGTCCGCTCCGGCGATCGGCGGCGCGGCCTGACGGCTACCCGACTGCGCCGCCCCGGGTCACCGGCGGCGGCGCAGGTCGGGGAACAGGGACGCGCTGGTGGCGGTCGCCGCGGCGACGACCACCGGTGCCAGCGACTCCAGATGGACGGCGCGGCGGGCGGCGACCGAGATCGAGGCGACCGGACCGTGCGGCCCCATCACCGCGGCCGCCACCGAACTGATGCCGATGGTGCAGCGGTCACCGAACGAGAAGGCGACGCCCCGGGCGGCGCGGACACGGTTGAGGCGGTCGTGCAGACCGGCGGCACCGGGGCCGCCGACCGAACTGCACAGGGCGCCGCCGCCCATCAGCCGGTCCACGTCCTCCGGCTGCATGCCCGCCAGGAGCACCTGACCGCTCACGGTCTCGTCGGCGGCGAGCTGTGCTCCGACGCGGGACGGGATCGATCGGTTCGCCGGCCCGCCGACCTTGTCGAGATAGTGGACGAATCGGCCCTCCAGCACGCCGAGGTGGCACACGCCGCCGGTCTGCATGTTCAGATCGGCGAGCGGATCTGCCGCCGCGGCGCGCAGCGTGGAGTAGTCGACGGCGGTCCGGTTGAGCGCGGCCGCCCGTCGGCCGAGCCGATACCCGGCGGGACCGTGCTCGAGCCATTCCAGGGCGACGAGTTGCTGCAGGATCCGGAAAGTCGTCGACCGAGGCAGTCCGGTGTCGGCGGTGACGTCGTCGAGGCTCGCGCTGTGCCGCCCGTACGCGAACACGTCCATGACGGTCGCGGCGCGCTCCAGGACGCCGGGTCGCGGCGCCGTTCGATCTGCTGTCGTCATCGGTCGCCGTCAGACCTTCGAGTGCCCCATGTCGATCTGGAACTCGGCACCGGTGACGGACTTCGCCGACGACAGGTAGAGGACTGCGTCCGACAGGTCGTCGAGGCTGGCGACCGGGTAGTGGCCGAGCAGCGACGGGAAGTGCATGCCGTACTCCTCGAAGGCCTTCATGGCGGAGGTGTCCTCGAGTCCCATCGGCGTGTGGACGGCGTACGGATGCACGGTGTTGACGCGAACCTGCTTGGGCCCCAGCTCCTTCGCCGCGGTCTGCGCGAGACCGCGGAGGCCGAACTTGGACGCCGAGTAGGACGCCTGAACGGGCATCGCCTTGAGTCCGGCGACCGAGGAGATGATCGTGACGCTTCCGCCGTTGCCCGCATCCAGCACGGCGGGGATCGCGGCCTTCAGCGTCTTCCAGGTGCCGACGAGATTGACGTCGACCACGTCGGTGAACTGCTCTTCGGTCAGCTCCCAGGTGAGGCCCCAGGTCAGGATGCCCGCGTTCGCCACGATGTGGTCGAGGCGGCCGAACTGCTCGACGCCGTCGGCGACCAGCTGCTGCTGAAAGGCGAGGTCGCGCGTGTCGCCCTGGCGAGCGAGGATCTTGCCGCCGGCCTCCTCGACGAGGCGCACGGTCTCGGCGAGGTCGTCAGTGGTCGACGACGGGTAGGTCATGTGCTCGGCCACCGGGCCCGCGATGTCCATGCCGATGATCGACGCGCCCTCGCGCGCGAAGCGGAGCGCATGATTGCGTCCCTGTCCTCGGGCGATACCGGTGATGTAGACGACCTGTCCGTCGAACTGTCCCATGCTCGTGTGCCTCTCGTTGTGTGCAGAGGAAACTATAACATGTTCTAGTTATGGGTTCGGTGCGATTTCGGACTCGACGTCACAGGCTGGTCGAGCAGCTCGGGGCGGTTGCTCGACCAGCCTGGGACGGTCGCTACTGCCAGACGGTGGCGGGGTCGGTGGCCTCGCGGACCGGGCCGGTCGGCGTCTCGGTGGCAGAGCGCGCGAAGCGCGGGGCCACCTGGGCCTGCATCACGCCGTCGATCTCGACGAGGGTGCCGCGCGCGGCGAGATGCGGATCAGCAGGCGCCTCGGTGTAGTCGAGGATCGGCGACGTGCAGGCATCGGTGCCGTCGAAGATCGCGGCCCACTCGTCGCGCGTCTTGGTCTTGAACGTGTCGGTGAACGTCTGCTTCAGCTCACCCCACTTGGTCACGTCCAGCTGGTTCGGCAGTGACTCGGGGTCGAGTTCGAGGCCCTTGAGGAGCTCCGCGTAGAACTGCGGCTCGATCGCGCCGACGGCCATCCACTTGCCGTCGGAGGTCTCGTAGACCTCGTAGAACGGGGCGCCGGTGTCGAGGAGATTGACGCCGCGGCGATCCTGCCACAGGCCGGTTCCGCGGAAGGCCCACATCATCTGACCGAGCACGGACGCGCCGTCGCACATGGCGGCGTCGATCACGTCGCCCTTGCCGGACACCGACCGCTCGACGAGCGCGGCGAGCACGCCCATGACCAGGAACATCGAGCCGCCGCCGAAGTCGCCGACCAGGTTCAGCGGCGGGGTCGGCTTCTCGTCGGGGCGACCGATGGCGTGCAGCATGCCGGTCAGCGAGATGTAGTTCATGTCGTGGCCGGCGAGCTCGGCGCGCGGACCGTCCTGTCCCCAGCCGGTCATCCGGCCGTAGACCAGTGCGGGGTTCACCGCGTGCAGGTCGTCCGGGCCGAATCCGAGACGCTCCATGACGCCGGGGCGGAATCCCTCGATCACCACGTCGGCCTTGGCGACCAGATTGAGAATGGTCTCGCGGTCGGCCGGATTCTTGAGGTTCGCCTCGATCATGCGGCGGCCGCGGAGCAGGGCGTCGGCGTTCCGATTCGGGTCGGGGAGCTGGCCCGGTCGTTGGACGCGCAGGACGTCGGCACCGAGGTCGGCCAGCAGCATCGCGGCGTGCGGTCCGGGGCCGATGCCCGCGAACTCGATGACTCGGATGCCGGCGAGCGGGCCGGAACGGCCGGACGGCTGACGGGTGGGAGAAGTCACGGGAAAGCTCCGATCGCAGGTCTGACCATCGCGAGATCGCGTGGTCCATGTCACGTTCGGTCGTCACTATACATATGTACCGGAACGGCACTGATGGGGTCCGTGGTTCGCCTGGGGTCCGCAGGGAGGGAAATCGGGGCCCAACGGTTCCCTAGCGAGGGTCCGCATCGGTAACGTTGTCGCAATGACACCGGCGACCGAATTGGCGTCCCGGACGTGGCATGAACTGGTCGGGACCGAGCCGACGATAGTCGTGCCGATCGGGGCCGTCGAGCAGCATGGCCCACATCTGCCGCTGGACACCGATCACCGCATCGCGGTCGCAGTTGCTCGCGAAGCAGTTGCTGCCCTTGGTGATTCATCGAACGTTCTGCTCGCCCCGGCGATTCCGTACGGCGCTTCAGGCGAGCATGAGGGTTTTCCCGGAACCGTCTCCATCGGTCGTGAGGCCTTGGAACTGGTCGTTCTCGAATACGGCCGCAGCGCCATGCGATGGGCGGGCAGACTGCTCTTCGTGAACGCTCACGGAGGCAACGGTCAGGCGCTTGCGACCGCGGTCGCGCGACTGCGATACGAGGGCCGGGATGCGGCGTTCTTCCCCTGCGCCTTCCCGGGCGCCGACGCCCACGCGGGCCACACCGAGACGAGCGTGATGCTGAGTCTTGCCCCGGACGACGTGCGCCGGAGCCTCGCCGCGGCGGGTAACACCTCGCCGATCGCGGCCCTGCTCGGTCCGCTGCGGGAAGGCGGGGTGGCGGCGGTGTCGCCGAACGGCGTCCTCGGCGACGCGACGGCGGCCGATCCCGACCACGGCACGGAACTGCTGGCCGGACTCGCCGACCGACTCGCGGTCGGGTTGCGGGACTGGAATGTCGACGAGGCCGGGAGGCTTCGGTGACCGTACCTCCGATCAGGGAACTGCCGGTCGGGTTCCAGGTCCAGATCGACCCTCGCTGCGTGCGGCACGGCGACCTTCGGAATCTCGTCGGCGGGTCACCGCTGCGAGTGCTCAAGATGTCAGACAAGGCCCTCGGCATGACGTCGGCCGACGGCCGGATCGAGGTCTGCGATGCGGGCACGCGCAATCTGGCCCGGACGCTACTCGACGCCGGCATCGCGCATCCGCGGCCGATGGCCGGTCCGCAGGAGTCGGATGTGACGGTCGTGATCCCGGCCCACGACAACCAGACAGGCGTCGATCGGCTGATCGAGGCACTGCCCGGGCTCCGGGTCATCGTGGTGGACGACGCGTCGGAGCGACCGCTGACGGTCGTCGACGACGACCGAGTCCAATTGATCCGGCTCGATGTCAACTCGGGCCCCGGCGCCGCGCGGAACGCCGGATTCGATGCCGCCGAGACAGACTTCGTCGCCTTCCTCGACTCCGACACGGTGCCCCAGGGCGAGTGGCTCACGATGCTGCTCAGTCACTTCTCGGACCCCGTCGTCGGGATCGTCGCCCCCCGGATCGTCGGACTCGACGACCCCGCCGGCGATGACGGCGGGCGTCGTCCGGTCGCCGCCTACGCCAACGGCTTCTCGTCGCTCGACATGGGGCCCAACGAGGGGCCGGTCCGGCCGGGCACTCCCATCGCGTACGTGCCGAGCGCGGCGATGGTGGTGCGCCGCACCGCATTCGGTCGCTTCGACGAATCGCTGCGGGTCGCTGAGGACGTCGACCTCTGCTGGCGCACGCACGCCGACGGATGGGCGGTGCGGTACGACCCGGTCGCTCACGTCGCCCACGACCACCGGCAGTCGCTCCGTGCGATGCTCGACCGCAGGAGGTTCTACGGCACCGGGGCTGCGGAACTCGCGCGCAGGCACGACGGGCTCGCGGCGCCGGTGATGACGAGCATCCCGCTGGCGATCGCCGTGCTGGCCCTGGTGACGCGCACGCGGATCGGCCTCGGCATCGCCCTGATCCTGTCCGGGTGGATCTTCCGCCGCATTCGCAAACCGCTCGACGGCGTTCCCGCGCGCGACGTGATCGCGGCACGCAACGTCGGCCGGGCGCTGGGGTACGGCGTACTGCAGATATGGTCCGCGGTGCTCCGGCACTACTGGCCGCTGTCGTTGCTCGGCCTGCTCGTCTCGGCGAGGTTCCGCCGTTGGTTCCTGGAAGCCGCGATCGCCGAGGCCGCCGTGATGTGGCTGCGGTCGCGGATCCCCGAGCCG
>NZ_AEUD01000021.1 GCF_000192435.1 Gordonia neofelifaecis NRRL B-59395 | reverse complement strand
AACCGCCAGCCCGGACAGGTCGGCTTCACCCACCACGCCTGAACCGGAACTCAGACCGACAGATCCGCGGGCGGGAGGACTCACCACCTCCCGCCCGCGTTTCGTCGACAGCCCGAGAAGAGATCGGAGTCAGTTGTAATGACCGCAGAAAGTATGGTCGCAGAACCCACCTACGTGATCGTGCCCGGCCTGCGCGGACACGTCGAAGAACACTGGCAGACGCTCCTGGCGGCCACCCTCGAGAAGTCCGTGATCATCCCGCCCATCGACACCATCGACCTCGACACCCGCGTCGCCGCCCTCGAGGCCGCCGTGGCAGGCGTCGACGGTCCGGTGATCCTCGTGGCCCACAGCGCCGGGGTCCCGACCACCGTCTACTGGGCGTCACGGACCGAGCTGTCGGTGGCCGGCGCGCTGCTGGCCACGCCGCCCGATCTCGACAAGCCGCTCGGCGCCGGCCACCCGACTCGTGAGGAGCTCGACGCCGCCGGTTGGGGGCCGCTGCCGATGTCGGAGCTGCCGATGCCGACGATCGTCGCCGCGAGCACCGACGACCCCCTCGCGGGCCTGGACAAGACCACCGAGCTCGCGCAGGCGTGGGGGAGTCGCCTGGTGAACCTCGGCGAGGTCGGACACCTGAACCCCGCGTCCGGCTACGGCCCGTGGCCGGCGGGCGCGGAACTGCTCGCGGAACTGCGCGAGATGATCGGCGTCGCCGCCTGATCGGCCTATCCGAACCGGAGGGCGGTCGACGGCTACGAGCCGTCGGCCGCCTTCAATCGTAGGCCGACGTCGCCGTGTGCGACGTTCGTCAACGACATGTCGTCGCCGTCGACCTCGACGGTCGCCGCGCCGTCGAGGGCGGCTAGCACAGTCCGTTCGACCTCAGTGGTCTCCGGGTCGCATGCGATTCGAGTGGTGGCGATCGGGGAGAAGGTGATCCGGTCGCCGTCGACCTGCGCCGTTCCGGTCATCCGATTGCAGCCGGTGCTGCCGCTCAGCCTGCCGTCGTCGGCGATCTCGAAGTACGGCTCGCTCTTGCGCAGAGCGGCGGACGTCGACACGGCATCGTCGGCGACCAGAGCGGTGACCTGCCACCGGGTGCCGACGACGGGTCGGTTCTGCCGCTCGACGAGCGTCACCTGCTGATCGCCCCGCGACAGGGTGAGCGTCTGGTCGTCCAGATGCCACGTGAGCGGCGAGCCGAGGAGGTTCGACACCCACCGGTCCGCGCCGTCTCGCGGCGGCGGGCAGGCCATCATGGTCCCGACGAGATTTCCGGTGGTCATCGTGTCGCCGTCGAACGCGACGCTGCCGCCGTGACCGTTGCACCCGGCGTTCGCGCTCAGCTGGCCCTTCGTGAAGGCGAGCACCAGCGGTCCGCCACCGGGGATCTGCGGCCCGTTCACCTGGCTCGAGAGATACGTGTTGCCGACGAGGGCGGCCGGATCGGACGGAACGGTCGAGTCGTCGTCTGTACATCCGGTGACCGCACCGACGACGGCGATGACGACGGCCGCGGATCCAGCGACCCGGGCACGCATGCGGCGTCCGATGCTCATGTGCGTCACGGTAGCGCAGCGCCGCGTACGGTAGATCACGATCGACCCGGCTCGCAGGGGCGAGCCGAGGTCAACGCAGTCGGCCGAGTTCTAGGGAACAGGAAGCACGTGGGAAGACTCACCAACGCGATGTGGCGCATGCTTGGTGCGCAGACGTCTCGAAACCAGTCGCAGTCGCTGACGATGATCGAGCAGTCGGCGAAGCACGACGAGTGGGCTGCCGAGCTCTCGGACAGCGAGTTCGCGGGCATCGCCGCCGACCTCGACATGTCCGTGGTCGAGGACCGTGCGAAGTTCTTGGCCCTGGTTCGCGCCGGCGGCGACCGGAAGCTCGACATGAAGCCGTTCGACGTTCAGCTGCAGGGCGCGCTCCGGATGCTCGAGGGCGACGTTGTGGAGATGGCGACCGGCGAGGGCAAGACGCTCGCCGGTGCGATCGCCGCGATCGGCTATGCACTCGACGGCCACCAGATCCACGTGGTCTCGGTCAACGACTACCTGGCCGACCGCGATGCGAAGTGGATGAAGCCGCTCTACGACCTCTTCGGCATCTCGGTGGCCTCGATCAACGAGCACTCGTCGCGCGAGGAGCGGCAGAAGGCCTACGACGCCGACGTGACGTACGCGTCGGTCAACGAGATCGGCTTCGACGTCCTGCGCGACCACCTGGCGCTCCACGAGGAGGACCTGGTCGCGCCCGAGCCCGACGTGGTGATCGTCGACGAGGCGGATTCGGTTCTCGTCGACGAGGCGCTGGTCCCGCTGATCCTCGCCGGATCGACCGATGCCGAGATCCCGAACAGCGCGATCCACGAGGTGGTCTCGCACCTGAAGTCGAAGCACTACGAACTCGACCAGGACGGGAAAAACGTCTCGCTCACCGAGGAGGGCGCGCAGTTCGTCGAGCGCACGCTCGGTGGAATCAACCTGTACGACGAAGAGCACGTGTCGAGCACTCTCGTTCACGTGAACGTGGCGCTGTATGCGTACTACCTGCTCGAACGCGACGTCGACTACATCGTCCGTGACGGCGGCATCCACCTGATCAACGCCTCCCGAGGCCGTGTCGCACGACTGCAGCGGTGGCCCGACGGTGTGCAGGCGGCCGTCGAGTACAAGGAGGGGCTGAATCCGACCGAGGCCGGCGAGGTGATCGACACCATCACCGTCCAGGCGCTGATCGGCCGATACCCGCGGGTCGCGGGCATGACCGGAACCGCGATCGCCGCCGGTGAGCAGTTCCGCCAGTTCTACGACCTTCAGGTCTCGCAGATTCCGCCGAACGCGCCGAACATCCGCGAGGACGAGCCGGATCGGGTGTACGACAACAAGGCGCACAAGGTGGAGGCGGTCGTCGAATTCGTCTCGGAGATCCACGAGACCGGCCAGCCGATCCTGATCGGCACGCACGACGTCGCGCAGTCGGAGGAGCTCGCGTACTTCCTCGAGCGGGCGGGTGTGCCGTCGGTGGTGCTCAACGCGAAGAACGATGCGGAGGAGGCCGCGATCATCGCCGAGGCCGGACGGAAGTCGGCCGTCACCGTGTCGACCCAGATGGCCGGACGCGGCACCGACATCCGTCTCGGCGGCTCGAGCGGCGATGACGCGGCCCGCGACGAGGTGATCGAACTCGGCGGCCTGTGCGTGGTCGGCACCGGTCGGTACGACACCGAGCGGCTCGACAATCAGCTGCGCGGTCGCGCCGGACGTCAGGGCGACCCGGGCCGGTCGGTGTTCTTCTCGAGCCTGGAGGATCCGCTCGTCACGAAGAACCTGACGCACCAGCGCGAGCAGCAGGCGATCTCGCCGGACGGGTCGGTGGGTGCCAAGGGCGCCGAGAGCGTGGAGAACGCGCAGAAGATCGCCGAGGGCGCGATGCTGCAGCTGCACAGCAACACCTGGAACTTCAACAAGCAGGTCAACGAGCAGCGCAGCTCGATCGTCCGCCGCCGGATGACGGTGCTGACCACCGACCGGGCGTTGACCGACCTCAAGGAGGCCGAGCCGGAGCGCTACGCCGAACTGGCCGACGAGGTCGACGAGTCGGTGCTGGTCGACGCCGCGCGCCAGATCATGCTGTATCACCTCGACCGGGTGTGGGCCGACCATCTCGCGTACATCGCCGACGTGCAGGCGAGCATCCACCTGCGTGCGCTGGGCGCACAGAGCCCCTTGGAGGAGTTCCACAAGCTGATCTTCGCGGAGTTCGCGAAGCTGCAGGACGAGGCGATGGAGGCGGCGCGCAAGACCTTCGTCGACGCCCGGATCACCGCCGACGGCGTCGACCTCGGGCTGGAGGGTCTGCATCGGTCGACGATGACCTGGACTTACCTGGTCCACGAGAATCACTTCGCCTCGGCCGGCGCGCAGGCGATCGCGGGCATCGTCGGCATCTTCCGGTGACGCCGCAACCAGAGTCGCAGCCCGGGACTCCGCAGCCCGAGCGCAGCGACGCCGTCTGGACGGTGCCGAACGCGCTGAGCGTCCTCCGGCTGCTGCTGATCCCGGTCTTCATCTGGCTGCTGCTGGTGGAGGAGTCGGCGGGCTGGGCGTTCGTCGTCCTGTTCGTGTCGGGACTCACCGACTGGCTCGACGGCAAGCTCGCCCGCTGGCTGGGGCAGTCGTCGAAGTTGGGTGCGCTGCTCGACCCGGCGGCCGACCGCCTGTACGTGATCGTCATTCCGATCTGCTTCGGCATCCGCGAGTTCGTGCCGTGGTGGCTGATCGGATTGATCATCGGGCGGGACCTGCTGCTGTTCGCGACCGCTCCGTTGCTGAAGTCGCGCGGCATCACGGCCCTGCCGACGCTGTACGTCGGCAAGGCGGCGACCTTCGCGCTGATGAGTTCGTTCCCGTGGCTGCTGGCCGGACAGATCGACGGCGTCATCGGCACGATCTGCTATCCGATCGGGTGGGCGTTCCTGCTGTGGGGCGTCGGGCTCTACCTGTGGTCGCTGGTCCTGTACTGGATTCAGACCGTCGCGGTGGTCCGGCGGATGCCGCGCGCTTCGGTCACAGCCTGATCACGCGTGCGCGTCCGACCGGGTTGATGCGGGATCTGCGGGCACTCCACGATAAAGTCATGGAGCGTCTCGCGGCCGCAGCGTAGCGGTGGGCGAGAGTCAGTCCGAGTCTTCGACAGCCCTGAGAAAGGCCGTATCGTGAGCGACACCCAGATCCCCGACGAGCTGCGTTACACCGCCGAGCACGAGTGGATCCGCAAGGTCGGCGACAAGACCGTCCGCGTGGGAATCACCGACTTCGCACAGGACGCGCTCGGCGACGTCGTCTTCGTTCAGCTGCCGGACGTCGACTCGGATGTGGAGACCGGAGAGTCCTTCGCCGAGGTCGAGTCGACCAAGAGCGTCTCTGACATCTTCGGTCCGCTCGACGGAACGGTGGCGGCGGTCAACGACGAGCTCGACGGCGCCCCGGAGCTGGTGAACTCGGCTCCGTACGGTGACGGCTGGCTCGTCGAGATCACGCTCGCGGACGATGCCGACATCGACGGCGTTCTCGCGTCCCTGTTGGACGCGGAAGGCTACCGCGCGGTTATCAGCAGCTGACCGGCAGCTGACGGCCGGCCTCTCCGGAGGTGACTCGTGTCCGCGTCGCGGACCGTGTCGATATGATTTCCAGTACGCCAAACGTCCCCGACCCCGGGCGGCGCTTGGACAAAGACGGTAGGTTCACATAAGAGGTTCCTGCCTCGCAGACGCACATCTCAACGGAGAGATGGTCCGATGCGTGTGTAACAGCGAGTGAGCCCAAAGGTGCGGTACCACCGGACAATTGGAGTTCGCGCAGGTACCTCGGCTGACATGCTGCAGGCCCCGACCGGGGACTGCGGAGTCTCGAGTCACGGCGGGGTGCGTTGACGATGAAGGAGATGTGGTGAGCGGTAACGACAACGGCTTTGAAGCGCCCGTGGAGACGACTTCGGTCTTCCGCGAGGACTTCATCAAGGAAGTAGACGCCCCAGCGACGTCGAACGAGCCGGCCGATACCGGTGTCGAGCGGCTGTCGCCGGGAACGGCGCTGCTGGTGGTGAAGCGCGGACCGAACGCGGGGTCGCGATTCCTGCTCGACCAGCCGACCACGTCGGCCGGTCGTCATCCCGACAGTGACATCTTCCTCGACGATGTCACCGTCAGCCGTCGGCACGCGGAGTTCCGCCGCAACGGCGACGACTTCCAGGTGGTCGATGTCGGCAGCCTGAACGGCACTTACGTGAATCGGGAGCCGGTCGACACGGCGACCCTCACCAGCGGTGACGAGGTCCAGATCGGCAAGTTCCGTCTCGTCTTCCTCTCCGGCCCGCGTGCCGGTGAGTCGGGTGCCACGCTGTCGTGACCTCGTCTGCTGCGCGTGACACCGCCGCCAGCGACCGCACTATGTCCATCGGTGCTGTGCTGGCGGTGCTGCGAGAAGAGTTCCCCGACGTCACGATCTCGAAGATCCGGTTCCTCGAAACCGAGGGACTGGTGACTCCGGAGCGCGCGCCGTCCGGCTATCGCCGGTTCAGCGATGCGGACTGTGAGCGTCTGCGTTTCGTGCTGACGGCGCAGCGGGATCGCTATCTGCCGCTGAAGGTGATTCGCGAGCAGCTCGATGAGATCGACGCGGAGTCCGGAGCCGGTGGTTCCGGCCCGCGTCTGCTCTCGTCCGCGCGCAGTGCGGTGGCTCCGGCCACCGACTTCAGTTCGCGCGGCGGCCGCGTCGACCGCGAGTCCCTCATGGAGCGGACCGGTGTCGACTCGGCATTCATCTCGGAGCTGGTGCGCAACGGATTGCTGTCGGCCGGGCCGGGCGGATTCTTCGACGAAGACGCCGTTCGCCTGGTCGAAGCCGCCGCCGCGCTGGCCAATTTCGGCCTCGAGTCGCGCCACCTGCGGGCGTTCAAGATCAGTGCCGATCGCGAGGCCGGACTGGTCGCGCAGATCGCCGGCCCCATCGCGAAGGGCAAGGGCACCGGAGCGCGCGATCGCGCCGAGGAGCTCGTCCGCGAGATGGCGGCCCTGTCGGTGACGCTGCATACCCAGTTGGTCAAGGCCGCCGTCCGCGGCGCCCTTGACTGACCGGTATCCGCGTAACCTGTACTTCTAGTCGATTCTCAGGAGGCGAGACCTATGGGTGAGATGCGCGTCGTGGGTATCCGGGTTGAGCCGCCGCAGAATCAGCCCGTTCTCCTGCTCCGTGAAGTGAGCGGGGCACGTTACCTCCCGATCTGGATCGGACAGAGTGAGGCGGCGTCCATCGCCCTCCAGCAGCGGGGCGTCGAACCGCCGCGACCGCTCACGCACGACCTCGTGGTGAATCTGTGCGAGGCGTTCGGGCGGTCGCTCCGGCAGGTCCGCATCGTCGACATGCAAGAGGGCACCTTCTATGCGGAGATGGTCTTCGACGGTGACGTGGTTGTGGAGGCGCGTCCGTCCGATGCGATCGCGATCGCGATGCGGTGCGACGCGCCGATCATCGCCGCAGACGACGTCCTCGACGATGCCGGGATGCTCATGCCGGAGGAGGAGGGCGGCGCATCGGCGGACGCCGACGGCGCCAGCGAGGACGAGGTCGAGGCATTCCGCGAGTTCCTCGATCAGGTCTCGCCCGAGGACTTCCTCGGTCCGGAGTCGGATTCCTGACGAGGTCGGGTGGGCGACCCGCCGGTCCGAACGGTAACGATCGCGTCTCACCGCCGTCACCATTTGTCTACACCTGAACTTTAGGTTGAGGTTTACCGCGAGTCGCATTGATTGCGTGCTGCGGAGTCCATAGTTTTATCCCAACGTCATCGCGACAAGCGGCGACAAACACTTTGTCAGCGGTCGGGAGTACTCTCATTACGAGAGATCCACCGGCCCGAGTCTTGTGTAAGGGAGCTACCGTGGGCGATCACCCGTCAGACCTGCAGCCCGGCGACGATGCGTCGACCGATGCGACGTCGGTCAGTGCCATGCCGGTTCAGGGCGGCCTGGACGATATCGCGCCCGGATTGTTCCCCAACGACACCGTTCCGGACGAGCTCGTCGGGTACCGCGTCCCGAGTGCCTGCCAGATCGCAGGCATCACGTACCGGCAACTCGACTACTGGGCGCGCACGTCGCTGGTGGTCCCGTCGATCCGCGGCGCGGCCGGCTCCGGGAGTCAACGGCTGTATTCGTTCAAGGACATCCTGGTCTTGAAGATCGTCAAGCGGCTGCTGGACACGGGGATCTCGCTGCAGAACATCCGGGTGGCCGTCGACCACCTGCGTCGCCGAGGTGTGGAGGATCTCGCCCGGATCACCCTGTTCTCCGACGGCACCACCGTGTACGAGTGCACGTCCGCAGAAGAGGTGGTCGACCTTCTCCAGGGCGGTCAGGGCGTGTTCGGGATCGCGGTGTCGGGAGCCATGCGTGAGCTGACCGGAACGATCGCCGACTTCCCGGGAGAGCGTGCCGACGAGGGCGTCAGCGAGTCGTCGCCAGAGGACGAGTTGGCCGCCCGTCGCAAGAACCGGACGCGCGCCACCGGATAGCGAGCAGGCGCCGCGCCGGTGTGACCTGCATCCGCGGCGGGCGTCGAACGCCCGCTTTCCACCGATGTCTTGGTAGCCTGTCGGTGCGTCGCTACGCTGCGGGAGAGCGTTGTCCGGGAGACCGGACGGCCGCCGAAGGAGCAACACCTCTCCGTCAAACTCTCAGGCACCCGGGACCGTGGCTGCTGACGACGTCTCTGGAAAGAGGCGAGGGTCCACTCTCGTCCGCCCACGGTGAAAGGCAGCGGTTCGCCGCCGCCGAATCTCTCAGGCGCTGCGTTCGCGCAGCATGACAGAGGGGGAGGGACCAGTCCGGAACCGTCCGGATCGAGAAGATCAAGGTGCCTCGTGTCGACCCCTGCTTCTGAGTTCTCCCAGCGTCACCTCGGCCCCGACGCCGACGAGCTGACCACCATCCTCAACGTCCTCGGCGTCGCCTCGCTCGACGAGATCGCCGCCAAGGTGGTTCCCGCGTCGATCGCCGACGGACTCGGGGCGGACGGCTACGCGCCGGGCCTGGACGCACTGCCCGCCCCGCTCAGTGAAGCGGAGGCGACCGCCGCGATGCGCGCCCTGGCCGACCGCAACGTGGTCGCACGGTCGATGATCGGGCTCGGCTACTACGACACCCATACTCCGGGCGTCATCAAGCGCAACGTCCTCGAGAACCCCGCCTGGTACACCGCGTACACGCCGTACCAGCCCGAGATCAGCCAGGGCCGGCTCGAAGCGCTGCTCAACTTCCAGACGATGGTGTGCGATCTGACCGGCATGGAGGTTGCGAACGCCTCCATGCTCGACGAGGCGACCGCCGCCGCCGAGGCCATGACCCTGCTGCGTCGCGCGGGCAAGTCCAAGTCCAACCGTCTGGTCGTCGACGCTGATCTGTTCCCCCAGACGCGTGCCGTCATCGAGACGCGTGCCCTGCCGCTGGGCATCGAGGTCGTGGAAGCCGCACTCGACTCCGCGGTGGCCGACGCCGGACTGCCGGACGGCGACTTCTTCGGCATCATCGTTCAGACGCCGGGCGCGTCCGGCCGCATCACCGATCTCGGTCCGATCATCGAGGCGGCGCACGAGCGCGGCGCCCTGATCGCCGCCGGCGTGGATCTGCTGGCCGCCACCCTCATCACCCCGCCGGGAGAGCAGGGCGCCGACGCCTGCTTCGGCACCACTCAGCGGTTCGGCGTGCCGATGGGCTTCGGCGGTCCGCACGCCGGCTACCTCGCCGTGCACACCAAGCGGACCCGGCAGTTGCCGGGCCGACTGGTCGGTGTGTCGAAGGACGCCGACGACAACGTCGCCTACCGCCTGGCACTCCAGACCCGCGAGCAGCACATCCGGCGTGAGAAGGCCACCAGCAACATCTGCACCGCACAGGTGCTGCTGGCGATCATCGCCGCGATGTACGCGTCGTACCACGGTCCGGCCGGACTCAAGGCCATCGCCGAGCGGGTGCACGGCCACGCCGCCGGCCTGGCCGACCGGCTCGCCGGCGCGGGCTTCGACGTCGAGCACGCAGCCTTCTTCGACACCCTCACCGTGCGGGCCGCGGGCAAGGCTGCGGCGATCGTCGCGGCGGCCAAGGAACGTCACAACATCAACCTGCGGCTCGTCGACGCCGATCGCGTCGGTGTCGCGTGCGACGAGAAGACGACCGCGCAGGACGTCCTCGACGTCCTCGATGCGTTCGGCGCGGCCGAGGCCGCTCCGTCGACGTTCAGCGTCGCGATCGCGAACCGCACCAGCGACTATCTGACTCATCCGGCATTCCACCTGCACCGCACCGAGACCGCGATGCTGCGATACCTGCGGATGCTGTCCGACAAGGACATCGCGCTCGACCGCAGCATGATCCCACTCGGCTCGTGCACCATGAAGCTCAACGCGACCACCGAGATGGAGCCCATCACCTGGCCCGAGATCGGCGGGCTGCACCCGTTCGCCCCGCTCGGTGACAGCGAAGGCATTCGCGATCTGATCGGCCGGCTGGAGAGTTGGCTGGTGGCGGTCACCGGCTACGACCGCGTCAGCCTGCAGCCGAACGCCGGCTCGCAGGGCGAGTACGCCGGGCTGCTCGCGATCCGCCGCTACCACCTCTCGCGAGGCGACGACGCGCGCGACGTCTGCCTGATCCCGTCGAGCGCGCACGGCACCAACGCGGCGTCCGCTGTGATGGCGGGCCTGCGCGTGGTCGTGGTCGCGAGCCGAGACACCGGCGACGTCGACATCGACGATCTGCGCGCGAAGATCGACAAGCACCGCGATGAGCTCGCGGGCATCATGATCACCTACCCGTCGACGCACGGTGTGTTCGAGCACGAGGTCACCGAGATCTGCGACGCCGTCCACCAGGCGGGCGGACAGGTGTACGTCGACGGCGCCAACCTCAATGCGCTGGTCGGTCTGGCACGTCCGGGGCAGTTCGGCGGCGACGTCTCGCATCTGAACCTGCACAAGACGTTCTGCATTCCGCACGGCGGCGGTGGTCCGGGTGTCGGCCCGGTCGCCGTGCGCGAGCACCTCGCACCGTTCCTGCCCAGCAACCCGCTGGCGTCGGAACTGCCGCAGACCGGCGTGACCATCTCGGCCGCGCCGTACGGTTCGGCGTCGATCCTGCCCATCACCTACGCGTACATCGCGATGATGGGCGCGGAAGGCCTGCGGACCGCGACGCTGACCGCGATCGCCTCCGCCAACTACATCGCGCGCAGGCTCGGAGACTACTACCCGGTGCTCTACACCGGTGACGGCGGCTGGGTGGCGCACGAGTGCATCCTCGACCTGCGCGAACTGTCGAAGGACAGCGGCGTCTCCGTCGACGACGTCGCGAAGCGCTTGGCCGACTACGGCTTCCACGCGCCGACGATGAGCTTCCCGGTCGCGGGCACGTTGATGGTGGAGCCCACCGAGAGCGAGAACCTCGCCGAGCTCGATGCCTTCATCGACGCGATGATCGCGATCCGCGGCGAGATCGACAAGGTGTCCGACGGTACCTGGGCGGTCGACGACAACCCGCTCGCCGGAGCCCCGCACACCGCGGAGTGCCTGGTGGGCGAGTGGTCGCACGGTTACGACCGGCTGACCGCGGTCTACCCGAACGGCCTGCCGTCGTCGGGCGCTCGTGCCAAGGTGTGGCCTGCCGTCCGCCGGATCGACGGCGCTTTCGGCGACCGCAACCTGGTGTGCAGCTGCCCGCCGATCGAGGCCTTCGCCGAGTAGGCCCCGGGTCGGTCCCCGGCTGATCGAGAACCTTCGCCAGGTGCCTGTGCCGTTGATCGTGACCACCAGATGGTCACGATCAACGGCACAAGCACTCCTCGTGCAGCGCACCCGGGTCGACTAACGTTGGCGGCACCGACAGGAAGGCCGCGATGTCCAAGGTCCGTGTTCACAACCTCAACATCTCGCTTGACGGGTTCAGCGCCGGCGGAACCGTCACCTACGACAAGCCGATCGGTGAGGCGTCCCGCCTGTTCGATCACTTCGACGGCCGCGTCATCTGGGGCGTGCACGGCATCGGCGGCGAAGCGATCCGCGCCGACCACATGCTGACCAGCGCCTGGAACCAGGGGATCGGCGTCGAGATCATGGGACGGCGCAAGTTCGGCCCGCAGACCGGCCCATGGGGCGACGACGACTGGCGCGGATGGTGGGGCGATGAGCCGCCGTTCCGGACGCCGGTGGTCGTACTGACGCACCACGAGCGTGCGCCGATCGAGTTCGAGAACGGTACCGTGTTCCACTTCGTCGACGCGCATGCGGCGGAGGCGCTGGAGTTCGCGCGAGGACTCGCCGACGGCGATGTTCGGCTCGGCGGCGGACCCACGTCGATCCGAGAGTTCCTGCAAGCGGACCTGGTCGACTTCATGCATCTGGTGACCGTGCCGGTGGTCGTCGGTGCCGGCGTGTCGATCTGGGACGGCTGCGCGGACTTGCAGGACCGATTCGACGTGGAATCGGTGACGACCGGCAGCGGCCTCACTCACCAGCTGTGGAACCGGAAGCGCTGAGGGGCTCGATGCGGCGGTCTCGATGCGCCTCGTCGCTGCGCTCCTCGGCTTACTCGACCGGCCTGAAGGGGCCGCCCGTGCCTACAGCGCCGCGGCCGGGTAGACGATCTTGCTGACGGCTACCGAGGCGGCCGGTTCGGGGAGCGGCATCTGGTCGGTGACCTCGCCGAAGCCGATCGTCGCTGTCGGTGCGGGCAGCGGGCCCGAACCGCGGAATCCGGCCCTGGTCAGGATCTCCATCTGCGGAGGCTTGCGCGCAAAGGTGATGAACTGCGAGATCGCGTCGCTCACGTGCGCCGGAACGAGTGGTCCGGCCAGCTTGACGACCGGGTAGTCGGCGACCGGAGTCGGGCCCTTGGGGGCGACCGCCGCGACGCGGGCCGTCTGATCGTCCTTCGTGAGAACGTACAGATGCTGTTCGGTGACGGAGACGGCGCGAACCGGCGCGTCCGCCGGATCGGTGGTGTCCGCGATGGACCTGACCGCGGCGTCGATGGAGCCGTCGCCGACCTTCGGCGGCGCCGACATCAGCTGATCGAGAGCGCCGACGACCGGTGGCGACTGCGCCTGGGCGAGGGTGAGCGACTGCTGCGTCGGCACGGTCGCAGCCGCGACGGCCTGGGCGCCGAGCGCGGTCGCGTCGGACTGCGGACCGGTCGGCATGGCGATTCGCATCGAGCCCCACGACGCCCTGCCGTACTGTGCGAGCGACCGTGCCTTGGTCTGGTCCGGGAGTTCGGCCCAGGCGATCTGATCGGCGCCCGCCTTCGCGATCTCGGGCTCCATGGCGAGACGGATCGGCGACGACACGAGCGACTCCGGCTGCCCTTGCAGCGCATCGGGCTTGGCGGTCTGCAGGGCCGCCGACCAGATCGACGACTCGGGAATCCACGCCGCGGGGAACTCGCCGTAGGTCTGCGCGTCCCAGTCCTTCGCGGTCAGGCCCTCGAGAGTCGCGCGAGCGTCGGCTGGCCGGACCTCCACGGTGATGCAGTGATCGCGGACGATGGGCTTGGTGGCGTCGAAACTCTCGGCGATCTTCTGCAGTCCGGGGGCGATGGCGGGATCGGCGAGCACGGACACCTTGGCCGGGCCGTCGAGGCATTCGCTCGCGGCCACCGGCTGCTCGTCGTCGATCTGATCGCCCAATTGACGCCACGCGGTGACGATCCCGGCGACCAGAATCAGCGCGAGCGCGAACGCCACCAACGGGCGACTGACGTAGTGCCGACTGCGTTCACCCGAATTGTGCTTCGCCACTGGTCGTCCCTTCCTCAGGCGATTTCCGTTCACATGCCAGGTCGATACACGTTCACCGGGAAGACGCACCGAGCCCGGACCGAGATTCCGGTCCGGGCTCGGTGGTCTACACCTTCTCGTGTATATCAGGCGTTGGCGGCCTTGTACTCGCGGCGCGCGGCGTGCAGCAGCGGTTCGGTGTAACCGCTCGGCTGCGACGTGCCCTTGAGGATCAGATCCTTGGCGGCCTGGAACGCGATGTTGCCGTCGAAGTTCGGAGCCAGCGGACGGTAGTCCGCATCGCCTTCGTTCTGACGATCGACGACCGGAGCCATGCGCTCGAGTGCGGCGACGACGTCGGCCTCGGTCACGACGCCGTGGCGCAGCCAGTTGGCCATGTGCTGGCTCGAGATGCGCAGCGTGGCGCGATCCTCCATCAGTGCCACGTCGTGGATGTCGGGCACCTTGGAGCAGCCGACTCCCTGATCGATCCAGCGGACGACATAGCCGAGGATCGACTGGCAGTTGTTGTCCAGTTCCTCGCGCTTCTCCTCGTCGCTCCAGTTCGGGGTCGGGGAGAGCGGGATGGTCAAGATGTCGTCGACCGACGCCGGGTCGCGCTTGGCGATGTCGTCCTGACGCTCGAAGACGTCGACCTCGTGGTAATGCAGAGCATGCAGGGTCGCGGCGGTCGGCGACGGCACCCACGCGGTGTTCGCGCCTGCCATCGGATGACCGATCTTCTGCTTGAGCATGTCGGCCATCAGATCCGGCATGGCCCACATGCCCTTGCCGATCTGCGCCTTGTGCTGCAGGCCCGCGTGCAGGCCGGTGTCGACGTTCGAGTCCTCGTAGGCGTTGAACCATGTCTGCGCCTTGATCTCGGCCTTGCGGACGAACGGTCCGGCCTCCATCGAGGTGTGGATCTCATCGCCGGTGCGGTCGAGGAATCCGGTGTTGATGAAGACGACACGCTCTGAAGCGGCCTTGATGGACGCCTTGAGGTTCACCGACGTGCGGCGCTCCTCGTCCATGATGCCGACCTTCAGCGTGTTCTTCGGCAGGCCGAGGACCTCCTCGACGCGACCGAACAGCTCGCTGGTGAAGGCGACCTCGTCGGGGCCGTGCATCTTCGGCTTCACGATGTAGATGGACCCGGTCCGCGAGTTCTGCAGGCCCTCCGAGCTCATGCCGTGGATGCCGATCGCCGAGGTGACCAGCGCGTCCATGATGCCCTCCGGAACCTCGTTGCCGTCGGCATCGAGGATGGCGGGGTTGGTCATCAGGTGCCCCACGTTGCGAACGAACAGCAGCGACCGTCCGTGCAGCTCCACCTGGCCGGAGCCGTCGGGGGAGGTGTACGTGCGGTTCTCGTTCAGTCGTCGGGTGAAGGTCTTGCCGCCCTTGCTGACCTCTTCGGCGAGATCGCCCTTGTTCAGGCCGAGCCAGTTGTGGTAGCCGAGGACCTTGTCCTCGGCGTCGACCGCGGCGACCGAGTCCTCGAAGTCCATGATCGTGGTGACCGCGGACTCCACGGCGACGTCCTTGACGCCCGCGGCGTCGGTGGAGCCGATCGGCGACGCGGCGTCGATCTGGATCTCCAGGTGCAGGCCGTTGTGGCGCAGCAGGATCCCGGTCGGCGCGGCGGCGTCGCCGGTGTAGCCGGCGAACGCGGTCGGATCGGCCAGGGCGGTGGTCTGACCGTCGCCGAACACGGCGACGACGTCGCCGTCGACCACGGTGTACGAGGTCACGTCGGCGTGGCTGCACTGCTCGAGCGGCACGGCCTTGTCGAGGAAGGCCTTGGCGAAGGCGATCACCTTGTCACCGCGGACCTTGTTGTAGGAGCGGCCCTTCTCGGCGCCGTCGGTCTCCGGGATCGCATCGGTGCCGTAGAGCGCGTCGTACAGCGAACCCCAGCGGGCGTTCGATGCGTTGAGCGCGAAGCGGGCGTTGAGGATCGGTACCACCAGCTGCGGGCCCGGGATGTTCGCGATCTCGTCGTCGACGTTCTCGGTGGTGATCTCGAAGTCTTCGGGGACCGGCACGAGGTAGCCGATCTCGCTCAGGAAGGCTTTGTACTCGGCGAAGTCGACGGTGTCGTGGTCGCGGTGCCAGGCGTCGATCTTGTCCTGCAGCTCCTGCCGGACCGCGAGCAGCTCGCGGTTGCGCGGAGCGAGGTCGTTGATCACGGCCGCCGCGCCTGCCCAGAACTTCTCGGCGTCTACGCCCGTACCGGGAAGGGCCTCGTTGTTGACGAAGTCGTACAGGACCTCGTCGACCTGCAATCCGTTGACGTTGACGCGTTCGGTCATGGCAACCTTTCCTTTGCGAAGTGCGTGTTGCGGGAACGTCGACCGCGTGCCGAGATGTTCCGGGGCGCGGTCTGCCCACAATCATCCATGTTACAAGGGGTTACCAGCGAGTATTTATTCGAGGTCCGCTGCTGTGAGCAGCTCGTCGCAGGTTGTGACCAGGGCCTCACGCAGTTCCGCGCCGCGGCGGGCGAGTGCGGCCTGCTCGCGCACGTACTGTGCGCGCCCGTCCGGGGTCTCGATGGGAACGGGCCGGTATCCGTACTCGGCGAGGTCGTACGGGCTGGCTCGCATGTCGAGTTCGCGGGCGTGGAGCGCCAACTCGAAACAGTCCGCGAGCAGTTCTCCCGGGACCAGCGGGGTCAGCCGCAGGGCGTATCGATACAGGTCCATGTTGGCGTGCAGGCATCCCGGCTGCTCGTTGTCGATGGCCGCGGCGCGGGTCAGCGGGGTCGCGTTGAGCGGCACCGCATCATCGGTGAAGAAGCGGAAGGCGTCGAAGTGCGTGCATCGGATGGGGTGAGCGCGCACCACGGCGTCGGTGCCCGCCGATCCCAGTCGCAGCGGCACCTCGTGCCGGGTCTCGTCGGTCCGGTAGACCATCGCCCACTCGTGCAGCCCGAAGCAGCCGAAGCGGGGTGCGCGGCCGGCCGTCGCCCGGGCCATCGCGACGGTCGCGGTCAACAGTGAACGACGTGACGACAGATGATCCCGCGTGACGCGTGCGGTGCCGTCGCGGTCGACGTGGTACCCACGCAGGCCGTCGTACCGCTGCCCCTGCGCGAGCCCGGCGCCGTAGCCGGGATGCCACCGCGTGACCTGTCCCGGCCGCGCGGAGTAGTAGGTGAAGAGGAAGTCGATCACCGGATGTTTGCGGCCCTGTCGCCGAGCGGTCGAATACGGTTCGATCAGCGACTCGATCCGGTCCCGGTGGGCCCGGGCGCGCGGCATCCACTCGGCGTGCGGAAGGACGAGGTCGGCGGACATTCAGATCCGGTGCGTCGAGTCCCGCAGGTCGCCGACGAAGGCCTCGGCGAGGTCGGCCAGTGCGATCACCCCGACGATCGCGCCCGCACCGTCGACGACAGCGCCGAGATGCGCGCTGCTTCGGCGCAGGACCACGGCGGCCTCGTCGAGCGGGGTGGTGGCGTCGACCTTCGGCAGGGGACGGATCTGGTCGACGCCGATGAGGGACTCCGGGCCGACGGATTCGTCGAGGATGTCGTCGAGGACGTCCTTGATGTGCAGATAGCCGATGAGCGAGCCGTCGAGCCCGCGTACCGGGAATCGGGAGTAGCCGGTCTCGCGAACCGCTCGCTCCACCGAGCCGAGGCGGGGTCCGAGGCCCCCGGTCGCGGCGTCGAGCTGGACACGCACGCTGCGGACCGTCGTCAACGGGATCATCAGCTCGGCGACGGTCCGCTCGACGGTCGTCAGCGCGCGGGTGAGCCGCTCGTGCTCGTCCGCGTCGAGCAGACCGAGCTCGCGCGACTCGCCGATCATGTCGGCGAGCTCGGCTTCGTTGACCGTCGAGGCCAGTTCGTCCTTCGGCTCCACGCCCATCGCCCGCAAGGAGATGTTGGCGAGTGCGTTGTAGAACCAGATCAGTGGGCGAGCGATCCGCATGAAGACCAGATGCACCGGAACCACCAGCATCGCGACGGTCTCGGGGCCGGCGAGGGCGATGTTCTTCGGGACCATCTCGCCCATCAGGATGTGCAGCACGACCACGATCGCGAGGCCGACGGCGAACGCGATCGGGTGCAGCAACTCGCTCGGCACGTGCAGGAACTCGAGCGGCGCGCTGATCAGGTGCGCGATGGCCGGTTCGGCGACGCGGCCGAGGAGGATCGAACAGATCGTGATGCCGAGCTGTGAGCCCGCCAGCATGAGCGAGAGGTGCTCGGAGGCCTCGATGACCGTCCTGGCGCGCTTCTTACCGCTCTCCTCGAGCGCCATCAGCCGGTCGCGACGCGCGGCGATCAGTGAGAACTCGCCGGCGACGAAGAATGCGTTCGCCGCCAGCAGTACGACCGTCAGCAGGATTCCCCACCAGTCACCCACGATCGGCCTCGTCTCCATCGGTCTTCGCGGTGCCGTCGATCACCGTCATCCAGACCTTGTCGACGCGGCGCTGGTCCATCTGGACGACCGTCGCACGCCAACGCGGTTCGGGATCGTCGAACGTTGATTCGCCGCCGGCCTCGCGCTGAGGGAGATCGACGACGTCTCCGGTCCGCGGAATGCGGCCGAGGCAGAACATCACCAGGCCGCCGAGCGTCTCGTAGCCGCCCTCGGGTGCGCGATAGCCGATGCCGCTCTGCAGTTCGTCGAGCCGCAGCAATCCGGAGCAGCGGAAGCCGTTGCCGACCGGGGTCACGTCGGACTCCTCGACGTCGTGTTCGTCGGTGACGTCGCCGAGGATCTCCTCGACGATGTCCTCGGACGTGACGAGACCGGCGGTGCCGCCGTATTCGTCGATGACCACGCACACCTCGAGACCGTTCGACGAGATCCGGTCCATCAGCGAGTCGCTGTCCAGGCTGTCGGGCACGCGCGTGATCGGCCGTGCCAGCGATCGCAGGGAGGTCGTGGCCAGACTCTGCGGGGGCAGAGTGAAGGCTTGCTTGATGTGAACGACGCCGACGAGATTATCGAGGTCCCCACCCTCGGCGATCAGGAAGCGCGAGTGGCCGGTGCGCGACGCGGCGGCGATGAGATCGCGTACCGAGTCGGAGGGTTCCAGTGACTCGATCCGGACGCGCGGGGTCATCAGGTCCTCGGCGGTCAGCTCGCCGAATCGCAGGGAGCGGTCGACGAGCACCGCGGTGTCCGGGTCGAGCGCGCCACGCAGGGCCGAGTTGCGGACGAGCGCCGCCAGCTCGGCGGCGGAGCGAGCGGACCCCAGTTCCTCGGTCGGCTCGATGCCGAGCCGGCGGACGAGCGCGTTCGCCGCACCGTTGAGCCCGTTGATCGCAAGCCGGAAGAACGACGAGAACACTGCCAGCGGGCCCGCGGTGGCGCGGGCGACCGCGAGCGGCTTGGTGATCGCGAGATTCTTCGGGATCAGCTCGCCGAGCACCATCGACAGCGAGGTCGCGATGATGAGCGCCAGCGCGAGCGAGATCCCGCCCGCAACACCCTCGGGGATCCGCATCGCTTCGAGGACCGGCCCGATGAGCGTGTCCAACACCGGCTCGGCGAGATAACCGGTGATCAGCGTGGTGATGGTGATGCCGAGCTGGGCACCGGACAACTGGAACGACAGTGAGCGGTGCGCACGGTCGACGGCCCGTGCGCGACGGTCGCCGCGACGTGCGACGTCGCCCGCGATGGTCGAGCGTTCGAGCGCGGTGAGCGAGAACTCGCCTGCGACGAACAGCGCGGTACCCAGCGTGAGCGCGATGAACCCGGCCAGGCTCGCGATGATGATGAGAATGTTCACCGGGGCGGATCACCACCCGCCCGGCAGCGGGCGGCCCTCGGCGAATCCGGCGGCGGACTGAACGCCCAGAACCACCTCGTCGTGCAGTTCCTGCAGGGTCGACGCGCCGGTGTACGTAGCGGTGCTCCGGACTCCGGAACAGATGTGATCGATCAGGTCTTCGACGCCGGGACGTTCGGGGTCGATGCGGATGCGCGAGGACGAGATGCCCTCCTCGAACAGCGCCTTGCGCGCACGGTCGTAGGCGGCGTCGGCCGAGGACCGGGCGGCGACCGCGCGCTTCGACGCCATGCCGAAACTGACCTTGTACTCGCCGGACGCGTCGGTGCGCAGGTCTCCGGGCGATTCGTAGGTCCCGGCGAACCAGGAGCCGACCATCGCGTTCGAGGCCCCCGCGGCGACGGCCAGGGCGACGTCGCGGGGATGGCGGATTCCACCGTCGGCCCAGACGGCGGCACCGTGCTCGCGAGCGACGGCGGCGCATTCGGCGACAGCCGAGAACTGGGGGCGACCGACACCGGTCATCATGCGGGTGGTGCACATGGCACCCGGACCGACGCCGACCTTGACGATGTTCGCACCCGCGTCGATCAGGTCGAGCGTTCCGCGTGCGGACACCACGTTGCCTGCGGCCAGCGGGACGCCGAGGTCGGCGTCCGCGATCGCGGCCAGCGCGGTGAGCATCTTCTCCTGGTGTCCGTGGGCGGTGTCGACGACGAGCAGATCCGCGCCGGCGTTCACGAGACCGCGGGCCTTGCCGAGCACGTCTCCGTTGATGCCGACGGCGGCGGCGACCCGCAGGCGCCCGCTCGCATCGACGTTGGGCCGGTAGATTCCCGCGCGCAGTGCGCCGAGCCGTCCCAGCACGCCGGCGAGTGCGCCCGATTCATGGGTGAGGACGGCGAGGTCGGCGTTCGCGTCGACCAGCGCGTCGAACACCACCCGCGGATCGGTGTCCGCGGGCAGCACCACCGGCATCGGCTCGGCGGCGGAGGCCAGGTCGGTGAACAGGTCGACCTCGTGGCCCGGCGCGGTGCGAGCGACGAGGCCGATCGGCTCGTCGCCGTCCAGGACCACCGCGTAGCCGTGCGAGCGCTTCGGGATCAGCGCCTGTGCGTGCGCCATCACGTCGTTCGCCGACAGCGTCACCGGGGTCTCCGCCACCAGGTGCCGTGCCTTCACATAGCCGATGGTCTGCGCGGCGACGTCCAACGGGACGTCCTGCGGCAGCACCACCAGCCCGCCGCGGCGTGCCACGGTCTCCGCCATGCGCTTGCCCGCGATGGCGGTCATGTTCGCCACCACCAGTGGAATCGTGGTTCCGGTCCCGTCCGAGGTGGCCATGTCGACGTCGAACCGGGAGGTGACGGCCGAGCGGTTGGGGACGATGAAGACGTCGTCGTATGTCAGGTCGTAGTGGGGTGCGTGGCCGTCCAGGAAGCGCACGGGGAGCCTTTCACGTCGGTCTCGAGTCGGTTCAACTGTGGGAGATCAGGCGGCTGAGCTCAGTGAGCCAGGGGATGGCGACGGCCATCGTCGGGATGATGAGGATCGCCGCGGCCAGCGTGTATGCGGTGACGGAGATGGTCCGGGCCGAATGCAGGTAGGCGAGGCGACGGACGCGGACCAGGGTGGTCGGTCCGCCGACGGCCATGGCTCCGCGCGGGGCGGTGGCGTCGGCGCAGGCGACGAGCGCGCGACCGAGTGTGGTCGGTGTGGTGGCGCGTGCGGCCTGATCGTCGGCGAGGGCCTCGGCCAGCAGTTCGACGGACCCCAGCGCGGACTTGGACCGGACGAACCGGGGGAACGCTTCGTGGAGTGCGATGAAGGCCTCGAGGACGAGGTCGTGCCGGGCGCGTAGGTGGGCGCGTTCGTGTTCGATGACCGCGGCGAGCTCGCGGTCGTCGAGCCGGGCCAGCACGCCCTCGCTGAGCACCACGCGGCGTCGAAGACCCGGGAGGCAGTAGGCGAGCGGCGCCGGGACGTCGAGGATCCGGATGTCGCGTCCCGCTTCGAGACGGCGGTCGACGTTGTCGACGAGGTCGATCAACTGGCGGTGGGCGTTCCGGCGGGCGCGTGTGCGGATTCCGACTCGAAGCACCGTGTACATGAGTCGCGCGCCGATCAGCAGGGTCACCGCGAACACTGCGACGTACACGGTCCAGAGGAACCAGCCCAGGCGGTGGATCTCTTCGAACGGATTGCTCGTCGGTGCGCCGTCCGGGCCGGGCGACAGCAGGTTGGCAGCGATGGCGAGTCCGGTGCTGAAGGCCGACAGGACGGCGGCCAGCGCGATGGACTGCCAGAGCGTCATGGCCGCACGCGGCGCATACAGCGGCCAGGTGGCACGTGAGAGAGCGGAGGGGATCGGTCCGACCAGGGCGATCGTGAGGATGCCGAACAGCAGCGCCGTCATGGCCCTCCTCGCTTGGTCGGTGGTCTCAGATCAGGGTAGTCAACGATGGCTGGGGCGCGTGGCTTCCAACTCGTCGAGTGCCTCGCGGAGTGCTGCCGCCTCATCGGCGCCGACACGTCCGACGAAGGAGACGAGTGCCGCGTGGCGAGATCCGGGCGCGTCGGCCGAGCTCAGCGCGTCGACCATCAGCTTGGCGACCAGATCCTCTCGCGGCGAGGTCGCGGTGTACTGGTGCGCGCGGTCGTCGCGGATCTGGGTGACCAGGCCCTTCTTGGTGAGACGCTGGAGGACCGTCATCACCGTCGTGTAAGCGAGAGTCCGGCTCTTGGCCAGCTCGGCATGGACCTGGCGCACCGTCTGCGGCGTCGCCGAAGCCCACAACGTGTCCATGACCGCACGCTCGAGGTCACCCAATCCGTTCATCTTCTTCATCTTACGTCGGCTTCCTGTCTTCTCGGCTTCGGGTCGGTCACACCGCCTCGGGAATGCTCCCGTGACCGTTCACGACTGTGCAACGTACGGCGGCGTGTAGTAGTTCCCGCCGCGGCGCCGGCGGATGTTTGACACTGGACTAAGGGTAGCCTACATTCAGTTGCAAGGATCGCGAGAGAGTCCTGAGGGCTGCAGAGACCCCCGATCCGCGGCGGTGGCCCCCGTGTTCGAGGATGAACGCGGGGGCCACTGGTGTGTCGTCTTCGGGTGGTGGCAAGGTGCAGAGCATGGATACTCCCGCACACGCGCTCGATGCGACCGAGGCTCGCGGCCTCGACAAGCTCCTCGGATTCACCGTGACGCACGCCGACGGCGAGGGGGTGCGCGGCACTCTCGACATCTCCGAGATCCACCACCAACCGTTCGGGATCACGCACGGCGGCGTGTACTGCGCGCTGGCGGAGAGCGCCGCGAGCATCAGCGCCTACTGCTGGCTGCAGGAGACGGGGATCGGCGGATCGGCGGTCGGGGCCAACAACTCGACCGACTTCCTTCGGCCGGTCGCCGGCGGCGTGCTGTCGGTGTCAACGACGCCGATTCACCGCGGCCGCAGGCAGCAGCTGTGGCAGGTCGACATGACCGATGCGGACGGCAAGCTCGTCGCGCAGTCACGCGTGCGGCTGCAGAACATCGAGATGCCGACCGCCTGAGCGCGCTGCGCAGAACGATTCGAGCGCCTCGCCGTAACGGCGAGGCGCTCGATCTGTGCCTTGTGTCAGCCGGCGTCGTTCGCCTGCTGACCTCCTTCTTCGGCTTTCGCCGCCTCAGCGAGTCGGAGGCGTTCGAGATACGACAGCTCGGTCAGCGCCGAGCGCGCATAGACCTGCTGCTCGGTGACGGCGAGCTGGGTGCGTCCGCGCGAGTTGAACGCGAAGAACCAGTTGATGATGGTGTTCAGCCGATTTCGGAAGCCGACCAGATACACCAAGTGGAGGGCGAGCCAGCCGAGCCAGGCGATGTAGCCCTCGGTCTCGAACTTCTTGCTGGTGCCCGGGATCGGGACCTGCATCACGGCGCTGAACCGTGAGACCGTGGCCATCGAGCCCTTGTCGAAGTAACTGAACGGCTTGCGCTGATCGGGAGTCTGTCCCTTGCGCATCTCGGCGAGGATCGCGTCCGCTGCGTAGCGACCGCCCTGGATGGCGCCCTGCGCGACTCCGGGAACGCCGTCGACGGCCATCATGTCGCCGACCACGAACACGTTCGGGTGGCCGGGAATCGTCAGGTCCGGCCCGACCTGCACGCGGCCGGCGCGGTCGAGTCGGGTGTCGGACTGATCGGCGAGCACCTTGCCGAGCGAACTCGCCTGAACACCGGCGGACCACACCTTGCACTGGCTCTCGATGCGCCGGGTGGACCCGTCCTTCTCCTTGACGGTCAGTCCGTCGTAGTCGAGATCGGTCACCATGGCACCGAGCTGGACGTCGACGCCCAGGCTCTCCAGGCGTCGCTTGGCCTTCTCGCCGAGCTTCGGGCCGAACGGCGGAAGCACCGCGGGCGAGGCGTCGAGGAGGATCACCTTGGCGTCGGTGGGGTCGATGTTGCGGAAGGCGCCCTTGAGGGTCTTCTCGCTCATCTCGGCGATCTGGCCTGCGAGCTCGACGCCGGTCGGTCCCGCGCCGATCACCACGAACGTGAGGAGCTTCTGCTGCTCGGCGGGATCGTCGGACAGCTCGGCCTGCTCGAAGGCGCCGAGGATGCGTCCGCGGAGTTCGAGCGCGTGATCGATCGTCTTCATACCGGGTGCGTACTCGGCGAAGTGGTCGTTGCCGAAATACGACTGGTCGGCGCCCGCGGCGATGATCAAGTCGTCGTACGCGGTCTCGGTGACCCGCTCCAGGAGCTGGGACCGGACCACCTGGGTCTTCAGATCGATGTCGAAGACCTCGCCGAGAAGGACGCGGGTGTTCTTCTGCTTGCGGAGGACGACGCGGGTGGCCGGCGCGATCTCACCTTCGGCGATGATGCCGGTCGCCACCTGATAGAGCATCGGCTGGAAGAGGTGGTGGGTCGTCTTCGCGATGAGCGTCACGTCCACGTCGGCCTTCTTGAGGCGCTGCGCCGCGAACAGGCCGCCGAAGCCGGAGCCGATGATGACGACCTGACGGCGGCGGCGCAGGCTGGTGGCAGGGCTGCTGGTCATTGAATCTCTCCTGGGTATGGGTTCAATCGACGAGGTGTAGCGGATCGTGCGCGTCGGTGCCCGATGCTGCGGTCGAAGCCGGACCGGGCCCTCCGACCAACGGTAGTCCGCCGCGCTCAGGCGGTCATCTCGGCCGTCCCGGGTCCTCGCGGTCGATGCCTGCCCGGCCGGGCGGCCGCCGCGGGCAGCCGGTTACGTCGCCAATCGGCCCGGATCACCTCGTACTCCACGTCGTGCCCGATGAACGCGTCGTCGAAGTGCTCGGGTCGCAGATGTTCGGTCGCCAGCCGCATGCCGAGCTTCTGCATCACGCGCTGCGACCGCACGTTGTCGGGGTGCGTGCTCGCGAAGATCCGTTCGGTGTCGGTCGTGGTGAACGCGACGGTGATCAACGCCGTCGCCGCCTCGGTGGCCAGCCCCCGGTGCCACGACTCGCGCTGGAGCCGATAACTCAGCTCGAGTTCGGGAACCGCAGAGTGCCGGGGGACTCGCAGCCACACCCAGCCGGCGAACCGCGCGGTCCGCCGGTCGAAGGCGACCCACAGCCCGGTTCCGTGGTCGCGGAACTGGGCTTGCGAGCGCGGAATCACCCAGTCGGTGATCGTCGCGGCCGACGTCGCGGCCCCGCCGGTGACGAACTGCATCACCGCGGGGTCGGTGTCGAGCCGGTGGAGGAGCGGGGAGTCCTCGGGCAGCACCGGCCGCAGCCGAAGTCGTCGAGTCCCGATGTCCACCAGGGGAGTGTATCGGCGACGTCCGACGATGCGTCGCCACTCGGGTCGCGTCGGCGAGGCGCGGGTTCGGCGACGCCGGGCCGACATCCGGCGGGCGGCGGTGTCGGAGGTGAGCGATATGGTGCACGCATGTCCGACTCACCGTTCGTCGTCGAGATCCAGTTGCGCTGGGGCGACATGGATCCGCTCAGCCACATCAACAACGTGCAGTTCGCGCGTCTCCTCGAGGAGGCACGAGTGCGCACCATGCACGCCTGGTTCCCGAAGGACGAGCGACAGCTGGGCTTCCTGATCGCCCGCCAGGAGATCGAGTTCGTGACACCGCTGCTCTATCACCACGATCCGGCGCAGATCGAGATCTGGGTGTCGCGGATCGGTGAGAAGTCATTCGACTACGGCTACCGGATGCGGTCGCCGCACGGTGAACTGACGGCCCTGGCGGAGACGACCTGCGCCGTCATCGACAAGCAGACCGGGCGTCCGGCGCCGATCCCCGAGGCGATTCTGGCGGGCCTGCGCAGGCACACGGGCGACGAGGTGGAGTTCCGCCGACGCCGGTGAGACGCACCGCCGACGGCCGGAGACGAGAAGGAGACCGACAGTGCTGACCGTGCATCGTGCCGAACAGGCGGGGCAGTTGGTGGATGCGCTGGCGCAGACGCTTCGGACACCGCTCCGGGACCCGATGCAGACCGAGGTCGTGGCGGTGCCCGAGCGCGGGGTCGAACGCTGGCTCCGGCAGCAACTGTCGACCCGCCTCGGGACCGGCATCGGCACCGACGGCATCGCAGCGAACATCGCCTTCGACTCGCCGGCGTTCCTGCTCCGGCAGGTGCTCGACGCGACCGCGGCCGACCCGGACGCGGCGGAGAGCTGGTTCGCCGATCGGCTGCGCTGGCCCGTGCTGCGAGTGCTCGACGCCAACCTCGAGGATCCGCGGCTGAAGGTGCTCGCAGCGCACGTCGCGGGCCGAGAGGGAGACGGGCTCGCGCGCGGCGGTCGCCTGTCGACGGCGTCGACCATCGCCGGGCTGCTGAGTTCGTACGGCTGGCAGCGTCCGTCGATGATCGCGCAGTGGGCCGAAGGCGCGGACACCGACGGGGCCGGCGAGCCGCTGGCCGAGCACCTTCGCTGGCAGCCGTGGCTCTGGCGCCTGGTCCGTGACGAGGTCGGACACCCGCATCTGGCGGAGGAACTGCCGCGGGTGGCCGAACGACTCCGCGAGGAGCCCGCCGCGGTCGCGCTTCCGGATCGTCTGGCACTGTTCGGGGCGACGCGGATTCCGGCGACTCTGCGGACGGTTCTCGCGGCGCTGTCGGAACGCCGCGAGGTCGCCCTGTATCTGCCGCACCCGTCACCGGAACTGTGGACCGCGGTGGCGGCCGCGGCACCCGATGCCGGCGTGCGGCCGCGGTCGGCGCGCACCTCGGTGCGCGTCCGGCATCCGCTCCTCGCGAGCCTGTCTCGCGACGTTCAGGAGCTGCAGGAGGTGATCGCGCCGGCGGTGCGCGAGAGCGTCCATCACGCGGCGACCGGCGCGACGTGCGGCACGTTGTTGTCCGCACTCCAGGACGGCATCCGCCGGGACGACCCGGGCCCGGCGGCGACCGCAGCGGACGGCAGCCTGGAAGTGCACGCATGCCACGGCCCGCAGCGCCAGGTCGAGGTGCTGCGCGACCGTCTGCTGCACCTCTTCGACGCCGACCCCACGTTGGAACCGCGCGACGTGCTCATCATGTGCCCCGACGTCGAGGCCTACGCGCCGCTGATCGGCGGCGTGTTCGGGCAGTCGAGCAGGAGTGGTGACCACCCGGCGTTCTCGCTGCGGGTCCGATTGGCCGACCGCGGAATCCGCAGGCAGAACGCCGTGCTCGACGTCCTGGCCCGGGTACTCGACCTCGCGGCCGGACGGGTGCGGGCCGGCGATCTGCTGGACCTGGCCGCAGCCGAGCCCGTCCGTCGGCGGTTCGGATTCAGCGACGACGACGTCGACACCATCACCGGCTGGGTTCAGCGGTCGGGCATCCGGTGGGGAGTCGACGACACTCAGCGGCAGCGGTTCGGTCTCGGCGGGTTCCCGCAGGGGACGGTCCGCACCGGTCTCGACCGGATCCTGCTGGGCGTCGTCGCTGAGGAGTCGGAGAACGAATGGCTGGCGACGGCCCTGCCGTTGTCGGGCATCGATTCCACCGACACCGATCTGGCCGGCCGATTCGCCGAGTTCGCCGATCGGCTCACGGCGACGCTGGGAACGGTGTCCGCGCGGCACACCACGCACGAGTGGCTCGAGCTGCTGATCCGCGCCGTCGACCTGCTGACGGACACCGACTCCGACACGGAATGGCAGCGCGCGCAGACGGTCGGCATGATCACCGATGCGCTGACCGTCGGCGGCGAGGCTCAGGCGTCGGAACTGGAACTGGCCGATCTGCGAGACCTGATGGGGCAGCTGCTGCGCGCGCGGCCGACCCGGTCGAACTTCTGCACCGGCGAGCTCACCGTCTGTTCGATGGTGCCGATGAGGTCGGTGCCGCACCGCGTGATCGTCGTGCTCGGCATGGACAGCGGGGCGTACCCGCGTGCCGGAGCGCTGGACGGCGACGACATCCTGCAAGTGGTCCCGATGGTCGGCGAGCGACACGTCCGCGATGAGGACCGCCAGGTCTTTCTCGATGCGATCTGCGCGGCTTCGGACAACCTGCTCGTCTTCTACACCGGAGCCGACGCCCTCACCGGGGCGCAGGTGCCGCCCGCGGTGGTCGTCTCCGAACTGCTCGACGCGGTCCGCCGAGTTCTCGGTCTGCACACGGGGGACCCGGTGCCGGTGCTGCATCGTCACAGCCTGCACGCCTTCGACGAGCGGAACTTCGTCGTCGACGGGACCGGCCCGTTCAGCTACGACGCCGCGCTGCTTCCCGGGGCGAGGGCGCTCAGCGAGTTGGCCCGCTCCCGGGCGCGCGGGCCCGCCGTGCCGGTGATCGCCGACGAGTCGCTTCCGCCGACCGACCTCACCGGCGACCTGGACCTCGACGAATTGATCAGCTTCTTCGCCGCACCGGTCGACGGTTACGCGAGGCAGCGACTCGGTGTCGGGTTGCCGGACGAGACGGACGAGCACCGCGACGAGTTGGCCGTCGAGCTGGACGGCCTGGAGCGCTGGGGGGTCGGCAATCGGTACCTCGGAGCACTTCTCGGCGGAGCTGACGCCCGCGCCGCGCAGGGCGCGGAACTGCGACGGGGAAGCCTGCCGCCGTTCGCCTTCGGCGCCCGCGAGTTCGGTCCGATCCGTGACAAGGCGCAAGCGGTGGCGACTGCCGCGCACGGCTATCGCAGCGACGCCGCCGACGCCGTCGACGTGCGGGTCACGCTCGCCGGCGGTCGTCGACTGTACGGAACCGTCGGCGACGTCTTCTCCGGCCGACTGGTGCCCGTGGCCTATTCGCGACTCGGACCGAAGCATCGTCTCGCCGCATGGATTCGGCTGCTCGCGATCGCGGCCGGATCCGACGAGACGGTGGCCGAGGCGATCGTCATCGGAAGCGCGTCGGGACGCTATCCCTCGGCGAAGGTCAGCAGACTCAGCACGCCGTCGGAGGCGACCGATCTGCTGAACCTGCTCGTCGCCGTCCGCGACGCCGGTCTGACCGCACCGATCGGCCTCACCCTCGACGCCGCGGAGGCCGCCGCGTCGGAGTTCACGAGATCGGGGTCGCCGGACAAGGCGCTCCGGCGTGCGGAGTGGGCGTACAAGAAGTCGTACGCGGACGGCAGCGGTTACGCCGGTCTGGTCTTCCACGGAGACCCGGATGCACCGGTCGACTTCCCGACGCTGCGTCGTGCGGTGCCCGCCGCGGAGTCGTTGGCGAGCATCGGCGCCTGGTTGCCGGGCGACGAGTCGACCGACATGTACATCCGTCTCGCCGCGGCCCTCTTCGGTCCGCTGCGCATGCACGAGGAGGATCGATGACCGTCGATCACGGCGCCGTCGCCTTCGACCTCACCGGTCCGCTCCCGGACCGGACCCTGGTGCTGGAGGCCAGCGCGGGCACCGGCAAGACCTACGCGATCGTCGCTTTGGCCGTGCGCTACATCGCACACGGGGTGCCGGTCGCCGACCTGCTGATGGCGACCTTCTCGAACGCGGCCTCGGCGGAGCTGCGCGACCGGACGCATTCGCGCCTGACCGAATGCGTCTCCGCGCTGGCCGATCCCGAGGCGGCCCGGACGTCCGACGACGATCTCGTCGCCTTTCTCGCCGACGCGGACGTCGCCGAGGTCGTCCGTCGGCGCGAGTATCTGACCGACGCGCTGTCGGACTTCGATGCGGCGACGATGGCCACCACGCACACCTTCTGCAATCGGATGCTCGCCGTGCTCGGCTTCCTCGGCGGCCGCCAGCAGCAGTTTCCGATCTTGGAGAACGTCGACGAGATGGTCGCGGAGATCGCGCGCGATGCATACCTCTCACGGTTCTCCGGCGACCCCGACAACGCCCCGTCCTACGCGGAGGTGGAGCAGATCGCCGTCGCCGCGGTGCGCGATCCGGCAGCTGTCCTCGCACCGGATCGGGAGGACGAGCGGACCGACGAATCCGACATCCGGGTGTGGATGGCAGAGCAGGCGCGCAAGCACACTGCGATGCGCAAGCGGTTGGCCCGGATTCGGACGTACGACGACCTGCAACAGGCGTTGTACGAGATCGTCACCGATCCGGATATCGGCGACGAGGCGTGCCGACGGATCAGGGAGCAGTTCTCCGCGGTGCTGATCGATGAGTTCCAGGACACCGATCCGCAGCAGTGGGAGATCGTCAAACGCTGCTTCCACGGTCATCTGCCGCTGATCCTGGTCGGCGACCCGAAGCAGTCTATCTACGCCTTCCGCGGTGCCGAGGTGCTGAGTTATCTGAACGCCGTCGAGGCGGCGGGCGAGCAGCGCAGGCTGACGGTGAACTGGCGGTCGGACGCGGCGGTCGTCGACGGGCTCGCGGCGATCTTCGAGGGGTCGACGCTCGGTCACCGGCAGATCGCCTACCAGCCGGTGCAGGCGCGACGCGCCGGCTCGCGGGTGCACGGTGCGCCGGCGGTCCGCATCCGCGGATTCATGCGGGGCGACTTCACCACGTTCACCCAGGACGGCACCGCGCCGCTCGTCGCAGAGGTTCGCAGCCGCGTGACAGAAGACGTCGCCGACGACCTGGCCCGGCTGCTGAACAGCGACGTGACCATCGACGACGGCGGTCGGACGCGCCCGGTGAGACCGGGTGACGTCGCCGTCCTGTTGCGCGCCAATCGCACGATCGCGCCGCTGCAGCAGGCGCTCGGCGATCGCGGCATCGCCTCCGTCGTCACCTCGGGGACCTCGATCTTCGCGACGCCCGCGGCGCGCTACTGGTGGTACGTCCTGTCCGCCATCGACACGCCGTCGCGTCAGCCGCGGGTGCGGCTGGCCGCCTTTACGCCGATCATCGGGCTGTCGGCCACGACCCTCGAGCGTCAGGGCGACACCGGCGTCGGCACACTGTCGGGACAGCTGGCCGAACTCGGCCGGGTGTTCGTCGACGGCGGTTTCGCGGCGATGGCCGCCCGGCTGTTCGGTCAGTTCGGCACCGCCGAGCGGCTTCTCGGGATGGACGGCGGGGAGCGACTGCTCACCGACGTTCTCCAGATCTCGGAATTGTGCAACCGTCAGGCGTCCGACACCTCGGCCGGGATCGCCTCGCTCGTCGACTGGCTGGGCGGGCAGATCGACGACGGGGCGCAGTGGGGCCAGCAGCGGGACGCGACCCGCAGGCTCGACCGCGACACCGAGGCGGTTCAGATCATGACGGTGCACGCGAGCAAGGGGCTGGAGTTCCCGATCGTCTACGTCCCGTTCGGGTGGGACGGTGCCAGCCACCCCAACCCGGCGACCTTCCTGTTCCACGAGGACGATCGGCGTCATCTCGACGTCGGCGGCAAGCAGGCTCGCGGCTACGCGCGCCGAGACCGTCAGTCGCGGATCGAGGGCGCGGGTGAGGACCTGCGACTGCTGTACGTGGCGGCCACCAGAGCACGGAGCCAGGTGGTGCTGTGGTGGGCACCCAGCACGACCACCGCGCGTGGCGCGCTGCACCGACTGCTGTTCACCGCCGAGGACCGTCGGATCGCGGCGCGATCGGGAGAGATCTCGCCGATACCCGAGACGGTGCCGATTCCGCCGATCGACTCCGACTGCGTCGCAATCCTCCGGGGCGTGGCCGCGGCGAGTCCGTCGGTCGTCGTCGAGCCGGCGGCCCGGACCGGCCGTGTCGAGTGGCGACCGCCCGCGCCGAGCGCGACGTCGCCGATCCTCGACGTCGCACGGTTCGGGCGGCGGATCGACCAGCAGTGGCGGCGGACGTCGTACTCGGCGATCGTCGCTGCGGCGCACGCGGCCGTTCACGCCGAGACGCCGCCCGCTGCGGCGACGGTTCAAGCGGGCAGCGAGCCGGAGGACGTCCATCGGCCGGACGAACCCGACGACGCGGGCCTCGCCGCGCCGGGCGCGGCGTCCGCCGAGATGACCGGGCCGCCGTCGTTGATGAACGGACTGCCGTTCGGCGCGGCATTCGGCACCCTGGTCCACGAAGTGCTCGAGCACGTCGACACGTCGTCGGCGGATCGGGACGAACACGTCCTCGCCATGTGCCGGCAGGGCGCCGCCGCGCGGGCCGTCGACATCGACGTCGACGTCCTGGCGCGCGCCCTCGTAGGCGTCCTGACCACACCGCTCGGCTTCGGCGATCTGTGGAGCGTTCAGCCGAGCAGACGGCTGGCAGAACTCGACTTCGAACTGCCGTTGTCGGCGGAGGGCGGCGGATTCGGCCTCGGTGCCGTCGGCGATCTGCTCGCGCGGCATCTGCCCGCAGACGATCCGCTCGTCGCCTACTCCGACTCAGTGCGGACCGTCTCCTCGGAGACCTTCAGCGGATATCTGACCGGCAGCATCGACTCGGTGCTGCGGACCGACGACGATCGATTCGTGGTGGTCGACTACAAGACGAACCGGCTGCGTGCGGGCGACCTGTCGGTCGAGGACTTCGACCGGGAGTCGATGGCCGCGGAGATGATGTCCGCTCATTATCCGCTGCAAGCCCTGTTGTATTCGGTCGCATTGCACCGCTATCTCCGCTGGCGGCTCGCCGACTACCGGCCGGAGCGTCATCTGGGGCCGGTGCAGTATCACTTCGTGCGCGGGATGGCCGGGCCCGAGACTCCTCCGGGATGCGGGGTGTTCGAGTGGAACCTGCCGTGGCGACTGGTGGTCGAGATGTCGGATCTGTTGGCCGGACGAACCGAGGGAGCGACGCCGTGACGACATCCGAACACCATGCGCAACACGTCGCGTACGGCGCCGACCGGCTGACGGCGTTCAATGCGGCGGGGGTGCTCAGCGCGGCCGACGTGCACGTGGCCCGGCGGGTGGCGGCGCTGTCCGGTGCACCGGTCGACGACGACGTGCTGCTCGGCGCGGCGCTCGCCGTCCGCGCGGTCCGGACCGGCTCCACCTGCGTCGAGTTGGATCGGATCGAGGAGCTCGCACCGCCGACGCCCGACGGCGCGGAGCCGCTGTCGTGGCCGCGACCCGGCGCGCTCCGCGAGGCGTTGACCGCGTCGCCGCTCGTCGTCGGCGCACCCTCCGGCCCGCTGCGTCCGCTGGCACTGGCCGACTCCGACGAGGGGCCGTTGCTGTACCTGCGGAAGTTCTTCCGCCAGGAGCAGAGCATCCGTCGCATTCTCGACGAGCGGGCGGCGAGTCGGCCGGAGGTGGATCCGGCCGTCCTCAGCGCCGCGCTCGACATCGCGTTCGGCGACGGCGACGCGGGCGGCTACGACCGCCAGCGCGCTGCCGCGGCGCTGGCTGCGACATCGTGGACGACCGTCCTCGCCGGCGGACCCGGCACCGGGAAGACCTACACGGTGGCCCGGATCCTCGCGGTGATGGAGACGCTGTTCGGCGGCGACCTCCGCATCGGACTGTGCGCCCCGACCGGTCGCGCGGCCGCCCAGCTCCAGTCGGCCATCGGGGAGTACCGGCGGGAGCATCAGACCCTCCGCAGTGACCCGGTCGCAGTGACGGTGCACCGGCTGCTCGGTTCGCGGCCGGACGGCACGTTCCTGCGCGGGTCCGGCAACCGATTGCCGTTCGACGTGGTGGTCGTCGATGAGACGTCGATGCTGCCGGTGACGATGATGTGCCGCCTGCTCGAGTCGCTGCGGGCCGACACCCGGCTGATTCTCGTCGGCGATCCGCACCAACTGGTGTCGGTGGAGGCCGGTGCCGTGCTCGCCGACCTGGTGGACCGTGATTCCACGTCGCACGTGCAGGCGGAACTGCCGGACGCCTTCGTCGCGACCACCTCGCTCGACTCGGCGGACTTCGATCCGGCCGAGGAGTCGTCGCTCGGTCGCGGTGTCATCACCCTGCGTCGCGGACACCGGTACGGCGACCGCATCGGTGAGGTCGCCGAGGCGGTCAACGCGGGCGACGCGGACCGGGTGCTCGAGCTGATCGGTGCGGGCGCCGGATCCGACCACCCGGTGCGACTGATCCCGCCGGACGCCGACGACAGCGTTCGCCGCGAGGCGGTCGAGTGGGCTCGAAGCCTGCGCGAGGCGGCCCACGCGGGCGACGCCCACGCCGCGGTCGTCGCGCTCCGTGGACACCGGGTCCTCTGCGCGCATCGCGACGGCGCATACGGCGTCGCCGGCTGGTCCAGGCGGGTCGTCGGGTGGATCGCCGACGATCTCGGCGGCGGCCTCGGCGCCGACCGCTGGTACCCGGGCGAGCCGCTGCTGGTCACCGCGAACGATCGCGCGCAGGGCGTCTACAACGGCGACTCCGGCGTGGTGATCGCCGACGGTCAGGGGGTGGCCGCGGTCTTCGAGCGCGGCCACGAGATCAAACGACTGCACCCGAGCCAGCTGGCGGACGCGGTTCCGGTGTACGCCATGACGATTCACCGCAGTCAGGGCAGCCAGTTCGGCACCGTGACGGTCGTTCTGCCGCCACCGGATGCGGAGTTGCTGACGCGCGAGCTCCTGTACACCGCGATCACCCGAGCCGAGCGGGAAGTCACCATCGTCGGGACCCCTGAGTCGCTGCGCGCCGCGGTCGGCCGCCGAGTGGCTCGCGCATCGGGACTGCGCACCGACCTCACCGAGTACGTGGCTCCGGGTGGCGGCTCCGCCTGAGTGAAGCCAGGCCGTGACGCGGCCTACGCGAGGTCCGCGCCACCGGGGACCAGGTCGCGCCGCAGGTACGACTCCCAGCGCAGGAAGAGCTGCTGCGGATCGCGGGGCAGGGCGCCGAAGTCCTTCATCGACGCGCTGCGGGAGATCTCCGTCTTATGCGCCAGGATCGCGCGGATCTTGTGACCGAGGCAGTCACCGATGTCGAGAGCGAGGTCGATCCGCTCGTTCGGCGTTCCGGTCAGCGGCAGGTGCGAATCCTCCTTCAAGTGAGGCCGCAGCGCGGTGACGGTCGCCTCCGGAATGGTGATGAAGTAGAGCGAGGACGGTTGCCAGGGATCGCCGAGCTCGGGGTGGTAGGCGCCGATCGCGGCGGCATCGGCGGCCGCACAGGTCAGCCGGTTGGCGTGGATGTGGTCGGGATGGCCGTACATGCCGAAGGCGTCGTAGGTGACCAGGATGTGCGGCCGGAGCTCCCGGATGTGTGCGACGAGCGCGGTGACCTGCTCGTCGAACGGCGCGAGCACGAACGATGTGGCGCCCGGCGCCGATTCGGGGACGAAGCTGTCGGCGTAGCCGAGCATGATGGGCTCGCGGGCCAGGCCCAACTCGTCGGCGGCGTCGAGCAGTTCGCCGTGGCGCGTCGTCCCGCGGTCCCACGTGCAGGTCACCAGGGAGACCTCGCCGCCGCGGCGCGACGCTCGCGCGATCGTGCCACCGGTCCACAACGATTCGTCGTCGGGATGGGCGTGAACGAACAATGCACGTGGGACGCCAGACACGTCCCTCACAGTACGCGTCGGCTCACCGGTAAACTCGTCGGCGCGAAATCAGCTCAACGATGAGGAGTCATGCGGTGACCTCGCAGGTGTACGAGTTCCAGGCCCAGGCGCGACAGCTTCTGGATCTGATGGTCCATTCGATCTACTCCAACAAGGACAGCTTCCTTCGGGAGCTGATCTCGAATGCTTCGGACGCGGTCGACAAGCTGCGGCTGGAAGGACTGCGGGATAAGGACCTCGACGCCGATATCTCCGACCTCGCGATCCGCCTCACTCCCGATGCCGAGGCCCGCACGCTGACGGTCTCCGACAACGGCATCGGCATGACCCGCGACGAGGTCATCGACCTCATCGGCACGGTCGCCAAGTCGGGTACGGACGAACTGCGCCGCAAGCTGGCCGAGACCGACGCGAAGGACGCCGGTGAGCTCATCGGTCAGTTCGGCATTGGCTTCTACTCGGTGTTCATGGTCGCCGACAGTGTCGAACTGGTGACGCGGAAGGCCGGCGAGAGCGTCGGCACGCGATGGTCGTCGACGGGCGACGGCACCTACACCCTCGACGAGGTCGCCGACGCGCCGCAGGGCACGGCCATCACCCTGAGCCTCAAGCCCGTCGACGATGAGAACGCCGTCCACGACTACGCCGATCAGAACGTGCTGCGCCGATTGGTGAAGAAGTACTCCGATTTCATCTCGTGGCCGATCCGGATGACGGTGACCAAGCAGGTGCCCGCCGATCCTGACATCGAAGGCGCCGAACCGACGGTCGAAGAGGTCGACGAGACGCTCAACTCGCAGAAGGCGCTGTGGGCGAAGTCGCCCGGCGAGGTCTCCGACGAGGAGTACGCCGAGTTCTACCGTCACGTCTCGCATGCCTGGGACGATCCGCTCGAGACGATTTCGCTGCACGCCGAGGGAACGTTCGAATACCAGGCGCTGCTGTTCATTCCGACGCAGGCACCGTTCGACCTCTTCATGCGCGAGCGCGCCAGCGGCATCCACCTGTACGTCAAGCGGGTGTTCATCATGGACGACGCGACCGAGCTCATGCCCGAGTACCTGCGCTTCGTTCAGGGCGTCGTCGACGCCGCCGACCTGTCGCTGAACGTCTCGCGCGAGATCCTGCAGCAGGACCGGCAGATCCGGGCGATCCGTCGGCGACTGGTCAAGAAGGTCATCTCCTCGGTGCAGGAGTTGCAGGACCGTCGTCCGGAGGACTACCAGACCTTCTGGGGCAACTTCGGCCGCGTCTTCAAGGAAGGCCTGATCAACGATCAGGACAATGCCAAGGCGATTCTGAAGGCGTCGGTGTTCGCGTCGACGAACAGCGAGACCGAGCCGACGACGCTCGTTGACTACCTCTCGCGGTGCAAGCCCGAGCAGGACGTCATCTACTACATGACCGGCGAGTCGCGGACCCAGATCGAACGCTCGCCGCACCTGGAGGCGTTCCGCGCCAAGGGGATCGAGGTGCTGCTGCTCTCGGACCCGGTCGACGAGGTCTGGGTGTCGTCCGGCATCGACTTCGAGGGCAAGCAGCTCGTGTCGGTCGCGAAGGGTGTCGTCGACCTCGACGACGCGGACGCGGCGGATACGGACGAGGACAAGTCCAAGCGTGACGAGCAGTTCGCGCCGCTGCTGTCGTGGATGGGTCAGACCCTGGCCGATGACGTCTCCGAGGTCCGTCTCAGCTCGCGGCTGACCGAGTCGGCGGCGTGCCTGGTCGGTGACGACTTCTCGATGACACCGCAGCTGGAGAAGCTGTACCGGGCGTCCGGCCAGCCCGTGCCGAAGTCGAAGCGGATCCTGGAGCTGAATCCGGACAACGCTCTCGTCACCGCGCTGCAGGGGAGGTTCGGCGGCGCCGACGACGATCACGCCGCGCTGGAGCCGACCGCCAAACTCGTCTACGCGACCGCGGTGCTCGCCGAGGGCGGTGACCTCGACGATCCGGCCGAGGTGGCCAAGCTGCTCGCCGAGACGCTCACCCGAACGCTCGGCTGACGCGTGGGGATCCTCACCCGGCTGGCGATCCTGATCGGGTCGATCGCCTGGCTGCCCAAGTACCTGCCGTGGATCGTCAAGGCGGACAAGCTGGTCCAGAAGGTCTCGGGCGGTCGAGTCGACTTCCTTCGGATCGCCGGCCTGCCGGGGATCACGATCACCGTGCCCGGCCGGCGCAGCGGTGTCCTGCACTCCACGACGATGCTCGCCGCCCCGGACGGTGACGACTGGATCGTCGCGGGCTCGTACTTCGGCGGACCCAAGACGCCGGCCTGGGTGTTCAACATCCGCGCCGCGCAATCGTTCGACGTCGAGGTGCACGGCGTCGCGCGCCGCATGTCGGCGACGGAGCTCTCCGGGGTCGACCGCGACGCGGCCTGGGCCCAGCTGCTGGCGATCTGGCCGAACTTCACGCTGTACGAGGAGCGGACGAACCGCGTGATTCCGCTCTTCCGGCTGTCGAACACCGCCAGCTGAGCGGGCGCCCTCCGTCGGTTGAGCGGGCGGCCCCTTCTGTTGGTTGAGCGAGCCCCGCCTTCCGTTGGTTGAGCGAGCGGGGCGAGTCGAAACCGGGGTGACGTGTGGCTGGGTCCCAGCGTGGGTGTCGGGGGTTTCGACTCGCTGCGCTCGCTCAACCAGCGAGGTTGCTGGCTCAGCTATCGGTGGTCTGTGTGGTGAGCCATTTGGTTATGCGGGCCCCGCCTTCCGTTGGTTGAGCGAGCGCAGCGAGTCGAAACCAGGGTGACGTGTGGCTGGGTCCCAGCGTAGGTGTCGGGGGTTTCGACTCGCTGCGCTCGCTCAACCAGCGGGGTCGCTCGCTCAACCTGCGTGAGGCGCGGCTACTCGCCCTTGAAGGCCGGGGGACGCTTCTCGAACACCGCGCTGACCGCTTCGGTCAGGTCGTTGCTCGGGAGGAAGGCGGCGTTCCAGGCGGCGACGTAGCGGAGGCTGTCGTCGACGCGGGCGGCCCGGCTGTGATCGAGCACGTCCTTCACGCCCTGGACGACCAGCGGGGCATTGCCAGCGATCTCGGCGGCGATGCCGCGCGCGGCGGCCAGGGTGGCCTCCTTGTCCTCGTACACGTCGCTCACCAGTCCAATCTTCTCGGCGCGAGCGGCGTCGATATCCTTGCCGGTCAGCGCGAGTTCGCGGGTATGACCCTCGCCGATGATCAGCGGCAGTCGGGCGAGCGAGCCCATGTCCGCGACGATCGCGACCTTGACTTCGCGCACGCTGAACTTGGCGTCGGCGCTGGCGACACGGATGTCGGCGGCGGTGATCAGATCGACCGCGCCGCCGATGCACCAGCCCGCCACGGCGGCGATCACCGGCTTGCGGCAGTCGGCGACCGCATTGATCGCACCCTGCATGCTCTTGATCATGGTGTGGAACTCGGTGCGGGGACCGGCCTTGGCGTCGGGCGCGAGTACCTTGCCGAAGTCGCCCATCATCGCGGGCAGGTCGAGACCGAACGAGAAGTGCTTGCCCGAGCCCGTCAGCACGACCGCCCGCACCTCCGGGTCGGCGTCGAGCGCCTGGAACAGCGGGGCCGCCTCCGTCCAGAAGTCGGGGCCCTGGGCGTTCCCCTTGCTCGGGCCGATCAGCGTCACCTCGGCGACGTGGTCGGCGACGGTCACCTGGAACGCCTGGTAACGGTGTGTCCGGTAGGCGGGGAGTTCGTTGGCAGTCTTGTCCTGAGTCACGGGCGTGATTCTACCCGCCGAAGTTACCGGCCAGTAATGGTCCCTGACCGGCAACTTGCTTCAGTCTCGATGCAGTCGAGGGAGCAGCGCGGCGGTCTTCTCCGCGGTCCAGCCGGGCGGGGACAGGATCGCCGCCCACGCGTGGGGAATCGCTTCGAGGTAGTGGTGACCGTGACCGTCCGGAACATCGACCGCCACGGCCATGTCCGCGGCCACCTGGAGGAAGGTCACGAACGGCATCCACTGCACCGACGGCAGTACGTCGGATCCGCGCGGCTCCTTCAGCCAATCCGGCTTGTTGAGGATCAAGTCGGGATTCCACCAGCTGATCGGGTCCGACGCGTGCTGCAGATACACGATGCGTCCGGGCTCCCACGGCTTGTCGCCGAAGGCCGCCAGATCCTTCTCCGTGTTGATGAAGCGGACCTCGTCGCCGTCGTTGACGGTCGGCAGCACCTCGAGGGATCCGGGGTCGCGATCGGCCGTGGTGTCGACCCACGTGGTGTTGCTGAACGTCGGACCGGTCAGCAGAGCGCCGTCGGTGCGGGCATTCATCGTGGCGACGGATCCGAACGGTGCCTCGGCACCGAACGAGCCGAGGCTCTCGCCGAAGACCACGATCTTGGGTCGCTGGGCCTCGGGGATCCGGCGGACGAGCCGATCGACAGCCTCGAACAGGGCTCGGCCGGCCTGCCGGGCGCGTTCCTGGTCCACCAGGAACGACAACCAGCTGGGCAGCATCGAGTACTGCATGGACACCATCGCGGTGTCGCCGTTGTACATGTATTCGAGTGAGTCGAGGTTCGCCTGATTGACCCAACCGGTCCCGGTCGACCCCGCGACACCGACCACCTTGCGCTGCAGTCCGCCGGTGCGGACCAGTTCCTGTGCGGCGAGTTCGGCGCTCGCCTGGATCGAGTCGGTCGACTCCAGTCCGGCGTAGACGCGGATCGGCTCCTTCGCCGGGGCCTTGTTGAACTCCTCCAACTGCGCGACGGTCGGTCCGGTGGAGACGAAGGTGCGGCCCATACGGCCCAGACTCTCCCAGCTGACCAGTGACTCCGGGCCACCGGAGCGCAAGGTCGACGTTGGCGGCGCGGAGTCGGGATTCGTCTCTTCGTTGAGTGCGGCGAACGAGTTGTTCAGCGCCGTCATGCCGTAGTCGGCGACCGCGCCGTTGAGGATGAAGACGCTGACGATCACCACGGCGGTCGCAGCGGTGATTGCGGAGATCCGCGGCGGAATGCGCCGACTCAGCCACCGTGCGAGCATCCGCACCAGTGCGCCCCACGCCTGTCCGATCCCGAGCAGGATCGCGAACACCACGACCGCGACCGCGACGATGATCGGGTACGCCGTCCAATCGAGGTGCTCGACGCCCATCAGGTCACGGAGTTCGTCCTGCCAGCGGCGGTACCAGTACAGCATCACCCCGGTCCCGACGACGAAGAACACTCCGAGACCGACCCACCACCAGCGGCCGGGTCGCGGCCACGGCTCCTTGCGGGAGACGAGGTAGCGGGCGAGCCAGGTGAAGAACGCGCCGATCGCGTAGCCGACCGCAGCCGCGGCGGCGCTCACGAGGCCCTGGAACAGGGGCCCGCGCGGCAGCAGTGACGGGGTCACCGAGAACCACAGCAATACGGTCGCCACCACCAGGCCTCCGTACGACAGTCGCGCGATGTACCTCGACCAGGCGTGGCCGGGGGCATTCGACGACTTCGACGGAGTGTCGCGCTCTGGCGGGGTGTCGACGTCGCCCCCGTCGGTCGTCACCTCGTGATCGATCGGGTCTTCCGCTGTCATGAGCGAGCCTTCCTGCGCCTGATGGGACTCCTCACTCTAGTGTCGGGCGACCTCCCGATCGCGTATGCCACGATGTGTCCGTGACCCCGATCTCCGACCCGTTGGCCGTCAGCGACGTTCACGTGAGCCTTCCGGTGGCCGACGCGCCGGCGGCGCGCGCAGTGTACGACCTGCTCTTGGGAGATTTCGGCGGACCTCCCTGGCGCGCATCCAATGCGTCTGTGGGCCTTGCGGATCCGCAGTCTCCGCTGACCATCGACCTCCGTGTCGCCGACCTGGCGCGCGCGGCCGATCTCCTTCGACGGCGCGGCCTGCGCCTGGACGAGTCCGACCACCGGATCGGGCTGGCGGACGCCACGCCGTTGCGCCTGACCGACTCGGGTCGGACGTGCCCGGACGCGCGCATGCTCGACCACATCGTGCTCACCGTCGCCGACTCCGAGCAGGCGATCGCGCTGTTCGGCGGTCGCCTCGGGATCAGCCTGCGTCTCGTCCGCGACCTGGGCGACGGGATCTCCCAGCTGTTCTTCCGGACGGGCTCTGCGGTCATCGAGGTGGTCGCCGGCGCACCCGACGCCGGCGACGGGATCGGACTGATGGGAATGGCCTGGCGCAGTGACGACATCGTCGCCGAGCAGCGTCGGCTGGCCGACGCGGGCCTGAACATCAGCGAGGTCCGCACCGGCCGGAAACCGGGCACCCGAGTCTGCACGATCCGTGAGTCCGCTCTCGGCACGGCGACTCTTCTCATTCAGCAGTAGAAGTCGCTGCGGTCGCGCGGCGGTGGACCGTAGCGTTGTCGAAGCACCGAACGGTGTCACCGATTCTTCGAAAGGATGCTCATGCCCGCCCATCTGAACCCGTACCTGATGCTCGGCGACACCGCGCGTCCCGCCCTCGAGTTCTACCGAGGCGTCTTCGGGGGAGAGATCGAGATGCGCACGTATGCAGATGTGCCCGGCACACCGCCGGAGAATGCCGATCGCGTGATGCATTCGTCGCTCACCACGTCCGACGGCCGCGTCATCATGGCGGCGGATTCGCCGGAGGGTGCGCGTCCGCCGTCGGGGGACAATGTCGCGATCTCGGTCAGCAGTGCCGACCGCGACGTCAATCAGGCCTGGTGGGACGGCCTCTCGGCGGGCGGCACCGTCGAGGTCCCCTTCGTCGAGGCTCCGTGGGGCCACCGGTTCGGGATGTGCATCGACAAGTTCGGCATCCGGTGGATGGTCAGCGACGACGAGTGATGTCGACGTCGTTGGCGATCCGGTGCAGCCGACTGCGGTAGAACACGATCGGATCGGCTCCGGGCTCGGCGCGATGATCGGCGACGGCCAGCACCGCGATCACGTGATCGCCCGCCGTCACGATCTGACGCACAGTAGTGGTGAACTCGGCCGCGGCGCCGTCCAGATGGACGGCGCCGTTCGCCGTCGCACGCCACGACACGCCGTCGAAGCGCTCGCGGGACGGTCGGCGGAAGGCGTCGGCGACGTGATGCTGGTCGGCGGCGAGCACGCTGATGCCCCAGGACTCGGCGTTGAGCAGGCGCGGCAGCGTCGTCGAATCGTTGGCGATGTTCACCGACACCAGCGGAGGGTCGAGCGACACCGACGTGAAGGAACTCGCGATGAGTCCGACGGGACCGGATCGGGCGAGGGCGGCGACGGCCACCAGTCCGGAGGGATAGCCGGACATCGTGCTGCGCAGTCCGGCTCGCGCCTGTGGCGGGACCGATGGCGTCGGGATGGAAGCGGCCGGTGCGGGAACGCTGGTGGTCATCGCGGAATCCTTCGATCGGCGGCGGTTCAGTGCGCGGCGGCCAGGAACGGCGTCGCCGTCGGCGATCGATCCGAGCCGGGAGGCACGAACAGGCCACGCTGCGTGAGCTGTGGGATCACGCCTTCGCCGAACCAGTACAACTCCTCCAGATGCGGGTAGCCGGACAGCACGAATTCGTCGATCCCCAACGCGGAGTACTCGGCGATCCGGTCGGCGACCTCGGCATGGCTGCCGACGAGCGCGGTGCCGGCACCGCCGCGGACCAGTCCCACCCCGGCCCAGAGGTTCGGCGCGACCTCGAGCGCCCGAGGATCCCGCCACGATCCGTCGGCGCGATGACTCGAGTGCAGGTCGCGCATATTGGCCTGTCCGGTGGATTCGCTTCGTGCGAGTCCCGCCTGGGCCGCCCGCACGGTGTCTTCGTCCAGCGCCTCGAGCAGCTTGCCCGCCGCCGCCCAGGCGTCCTCCGAGGTGTCGCGAGCGATGACGTGCAGGCGGATGCCGAAGCGGACGGTTCGCCCCTCGCGGTCGGCGAGTCTGCGGATCCAATCGATCTTGGCCGCGACGGCGGCGGGAGGCTCGCCCCACGTCAGGTACACGTCACTGTGGCGTGCGGCGACCGGACCGGCCTCCGGAGACGACCCGCCGAAGTAGATGGGGATCTCCGGCGACGGCAGGGTGCCGAGTGCCGCGTCGTCGACTCGAAGATGCTCGCCGTGATGGGTGACGCGCTCGCCCCGCCACAGCCGGGTGACCACCGAGAGGAACTCGTCGGCGCGGGCGTAGCGGGCGGGTTTGTCGAGGAAGTCGCCGAACGCGCGTTGCTCGTGGGATTCGCCGCCGGTCACGACGTTGAGCAGAAGGCGTCCGGGAGCGTGGCGGCTGAAGGTCGCCGCCATCTGTGCGGCGAGGGTCGGACTTATCAGTCCGGGCCGCAGCGCCACCAGGAAGCCCAGGCGCTCGGATTCGCGGGCGACCATCGCCGTCGTCAGCCAGGCGTCTTCGCACCACGCGCCGGTGGGTGTCAGCGCGGCGGTGAACCCGAAGTCTTCGGCCGCCCGCGCGATAGAACTCAAGTAGCCGACGGACGCCGGTCGATCGCTGTGTGCGGTGCCCGCGGGCAGGCCGTGGCCGCCGCCCACGATGAATCGGGAGTCGCCGTAGGTGGGCAGGAACCAGTGGAGTTTCAGTGACATGGAGTCTTCCTGTGAAGGGTCAGATGTTTCCGTGAACGGGCGGGGGAGTCTTCGTCAGCGCCCAGCGGCCGAGGTGCACGACCTTCCACCGTTCCGGGTCGTGGAGCGTGTGCGTGCGGGCGTCACGCCAGTAACGGGAGAGGTTCGCGGGTGCCGCCGCGGCTCGGGTCCCGCCGAGGTCGAACAGGACCTCGCCCGCCTGTCTGGCGGCACGACCGGCGGCGACCTTCGCCGCAGCGGTGGCGAGCGAGGCCTCGGCGACGAGTTCGGGAGTCTCGCCCCCGGCTTCGGCGGTCTCGATCGCCCGGACGGCGGTGTCCAGCAACGACTTCGCGGAGCGGACGGACAACTCGACCTCGCCCGCGGCAGCCACCAGCAGGGGATCCTCCACCGCCCGCCGGACGCCGGCCTCGAACCACGGACGTGCATGCTGCGCGGTCTCCCGCCCGGCGGCGAGCGCCCCGGCCGCCAGGCCCGCGTCCACGGCTGCGTGCAGGATCTGTGCCCGGGCACCATAGGTGCTCGGGGCCGTGAACAGCGCGTCGAAGTCGACCACCTGATCGGCCGTCACCGCCACATCGTCGAACTCGACGGTCCCCGAGGCGGTGGTCCGCTGTCCGACGGCATCCCAGTCGTCGCGCACGGTGACACCGGGCGCGTCGACCGGGAGGTACACCAGCACCCGGCCGGTCGGTCCGACGGCGCGGACGGCGAGGAGATCGGCCAGTACCGCGCCGGTGCAGTAGAACTTGGTGCCCGTCAGACGCAGGCCCTCTTCGGTGGGCAGGAGCGTCGTCGAATCGTCGAGCACGGTGGCACCGCCGCGTTCGCTCTGGGCGTTCGCCAGCCGGTCGCCGGCGAGGACTCGGTTGAAGACGCGGCCCGTCAGCGCGGGTGAACCGACCCGGCGGAGTGCGTCCAGAAACGTGAAGTGGCTCTGCGGGATCTGGGCGAGGCTCGGGTCGACGGCGGCCACCGACGCGGTGAGCGCCACCGCCGACCCGATGCCCAGGCCCGGTCCGCCGTGCTCGGCGGGCACGGTGATCGCGAGGAGACCGGCCTTCGACAACGCGTCCAGTTCGGCTCGTGGCAGAACACGGTCCCGGTCACGGTGTGACGCGGCGTCGGCGATGCCCGGCAGGAGATCGAGCAGTGCCGCGTCGTGGAGGGTGGAAGTCATGATGCGCGAATCACTTTCGGTGCGGATCGGGTGGATGGTGGGCTCAGCTGTAGAGGGTGAACTGCGGTGCTCGCCGGTTCAGCGTCCAGTCGCCGACCTCGCGTGCCTTGTACGCGACCGGATCGTGGACGGTGTGGGTGCGCAGATTGCGCCAGTGCCGGTCGAATCCGTATGCCGTCGTGGTCGCACGAGCCCCCTGGATCTCGAACAGCCGCGAGGCGACGTCGAGCGAGACCTTGGTCGTGACGTACTTGGCCTCCGCGATGGCGACGGCGGTCTCCGCGCGCTGTTCGGCGGTCAGGTCGTGGCCGATGTCGAGGGCACGCTGCAGCGCGTAGCCCGCGCGATCGGCGAGGAGCGCCGCCGCGGTGACCTCCGACCGCAACTGTCCGACGAGTTCGAGGATGTAGGGATCGTCGGTCGCGCTCTCGAGCCCCGACGTCTCCCACGCGGAGGCGTTCAGACGCGTCCAGTCGAGAGCCTCCTCGAGAGCGCCCTCGGCGGTGCCGATGTAGAAGTTCACGAACGCCAGCTGCCAGTGCGGTGTGATCAGGGTCTGGAAGGCGTCGGGCACCCGGCCGGTCAGCGGATCGTCGCCGAGGATCTCGTGTCGCTCGATACGGGCGCCGTCGAACACCACGCCTCCGGAGTCGGTGAGGCGTTGGCCGATGTTGTCCCAGTCGCCGAGCGCGGTGAACCCTTCGCGGCGCGTCGGGATCGACAGGAACACCAGATCACCGTCGAGGGTCGCGGTGACCGAGAGCTGATCGGCGACACCGGCGCCCGAGGCGAAGGTGCGACGACCGTCGAGTCGGAAACCGGAACCGTCGCGCGTCAGAACCAGTCCGGAGGCGCCGCGCGGGTTCTGGACGCCGCCCCAGAACGGCTTGTACTGGGCGTTGCGGCGGGACTGCTCCTCGGCCTGCTCGGGCGTGCCGAACAGATGGGGGATCCGCTGCTGCGCGTAGTGGTAACCCAGCAGGTGAGCGATCGAGGTGTCGCCGCGCGCGATGCGGCGGGTGATCTGCTGCGACTGCGCGTAGCTGAGTCCCGAGCCGCCGTACTCGGCCGGCTCGCCCACTTGGAGCAGGTCTGCTTCGCGGAGCAATTCGATCTCGGCCAGCGGGGGCCGGTTGGCGCGGTCGCGTTCGGCTGCGGTCGCGCGGAGTTCGGCGGCGACGAGGTCGGCTCGGTGCAGTGCGGCGTCGAACTGTGCGCGGTTGTCGGTGGAGGTCTCTGCGATGGTCATGTCGGTTCTTCTCTCTGGGTGTGGGGTTCAGGACGCGGTCAGGACGCCGTGGCGGGCGAGTTCGGACTCCAGGCGGCCGCTGACGGCGAGGTCGTTCTCCAACTCGCGAACCAGCGGCAGGATCTTCTCGCCGAAGTAGACGACGTCCTCGTGGTAGTGCAGGAAGCCGAGGAGCAGCAGATTCACTCCGCGGGTCTTGTACGCGACGATCCGCTCGGCGACCTGTTCGGGTGTGCCGATCAGCCCTGTGCGGAAACCGTCGTTGTACTGGACGAGGTCGGCGAACTCGGAGTCCTGCCACATGCCCTTGCCGTCCGCCGTCGACGAACCCGCCTGCTTGACCGCAGAGCCGAAGCCCTCGACGGCCTCGCGGTCGGCCTTCGCGACGATCTCGCGGAGCACATCGCGCGCCTCCGACTCGGTATCGCGGCCGATGAGGAAGCCGTTGAGTCCGAACTTGACCGTGCGGTCGTGCAGGGCGGCTTCGGTGAGGACGTCGGTCACCTGTTCGGTGATGCCGTCGAAGTCCTTCCCGTTGCTGAAGTACCAGTCCGACACGCGGCCGGCCATGGCCCGTGCCGCCGTGGAGTTGCCGCCCTGGAAGATCTCCGGGTGGGCGCGGCCGGGCAGGTCGAGCGGCTTGGGCTTGAGATCGAAGTCGTGGAGCCGGTAGAAGTCACCGCTGAACTCCGCATGCTCGTCGGTCCAGATGCGTCGCAGGTAGGTGATGAACTCCTCGGCACGGCGATAGCGCTCGTCGTGTTCGAGCCACGGCTCACCGAGTTTGGTGAACTCGTCCTTGAACCAGCCGCTCACCACATTCACGGCCGCGCGGCCGCCGGACAGATGGTCGGCGGTGGCGAGGAACTTCGCGAGCACACCCGGCTGCCACAGCCCCGGGTGGACGGCGGCGATCACCTTGAGGCGCTCGGTGGCGAGCAGGAGGGCGAGCGAGAAGCTGGTCGACTCGTGCTGGTAGGCGGCTCCATAGGATGCGGTGTATCGGACCTGGCTCAGCGCGTAGTCGAAGCCGTTGTTCTCGGCGAGTTGGGCGAGCGTCCGGTTGTATTCGTAGCCCCAATCGGTGCGCTGCTCGATGTTCGAGACGACGAGTCCACCGCTGACGTTGGGGACCCAGTAGGCGAACTGGAGTGGTGCGGACGCCGCCTGTAGGAGTCGGTCGGAAAGCTTTTCTGGCATGACGGAATAGACCTCCGGTGAGGGGGTTGAGAATCGGTGTCGTTCGGCGGTGACCGGTGCCGGGTCAAGCCGCGGATGTCAGCGACATCGGCGGGCGGAGCACATGTTCGCAAGCACGTTGTCAGTCTGCGGTGGGGCCCACGGAGCGGCAACGGTTCGAATCAGGATGGGCGCAACGCGGTGCCGGGTACCCTGATCGGCATGAGGGAGATGCCGATGTTTCCGCTCGGAGCGGTGCTCCTGCCGGGGGAGCAGCTTCCCCTCCGAATCTTCGAACCGCGTTACGCCGCAATGGTTCCCGTCGTAGAGAAGGACGATGGAAAGTTCGGCGTGGTGTTGATCGAACGCGGGTCGGAGGTCGGCGGCGGCGATGTCCGGTCGATGGTCGGCACCATTGCACAGATCGATCGATTCACGCAATCCGGGCCGGGCCGCTATTCGCTGCTGTGCAACGGCGTCTCACGGATCCGAGTGCTCGAATGGCTGCCCGACGATCCGTATCCGCATGCGATCGTCGAGGATCTCCCCGAACCGGAGGTCGGATACCTCGAGTGGTCGGAGCTGATGGAGAAGCGCGCACAGCTGCAACTGCTCTGCGGTCAGGGCGGTCGCCAGGATCCGCAGTTGCGATGGATCGCCTCCCAGCTGTCCACGACGGTGGAGTACGAATCGGGGGATCAGACGACCGCGTCGTTCCGCGCTGCGTCGGACCTCCCGCTCGGTCCCGCCGACCGGCAGAGTGTTCTGGAGGCACCCGATCCGGGTGCGCGGATCGATGTGATCGACGCTGCACTCGACGACCTGATCGCCGCTTTGAGATTTCGACTGAAGGGGTAGTGCGATGAGCAATATGGAGGCCGAGCCGGCCGAGGTGGAATGCGTGGCCGACCCGTCCGCAGGCGTCGAGGTGATCGAGCCGCGGCTGGTTCCGCTCGGCGGCATCCGTGCGATGAAGGTGAATCGCACGCTGCCCACCCGCGACCGGTCGATGGTCGGCGCGTGGTGCTTCGCGGACCACTACGGGCCCGAGCCGGTGTCGCAGTCCGGCGGGATGCAGGTGCTTCCGCATCCGCACACCGGCCTGCAGACGGTCAGCTGGCTGTTCGAGGGCGAGATCGAGCACCGCGACAGCGCCGGAGTGCAGGCGATGGTCCTGCCCGGCCAGATGAACCTGATGTCAGCAGGTCACGGCATCAGCCACTCCGAGATCTCGACCGACCGGATCGAGATGCTCCACGGGGTGCAGCTCTGGGTGGCCCTGCCGGACGGGGTCAGGGACGCCGAGAGCGGTTTCCAGCATTACGAGCCGTCCGCGGTGGGACTCACCGATTCCTCCGGTGACGACGCGGGAACCATGCGGGTGTTCGTCGGCGAACTGGGCGGATCGGCGGCGGACATCGTGACGGCGACGCCGCTGCTCGGTGCCGAACTCCTGATCCGCCCTGGAGCCACCGTGGTGCTCTCGGTCGACCGGACCTTCGAACACGGCGTCCTGCTCGACACCGATGCGCTGGAGGTCGACGGCGTCGCGATCGGTCGGGCGTCGATGGCTTACGTCGGCCCGGGCCCGGAGTCCCTCGAGATCGCGAACCCGACCGGTGAGGTCGCGCGGGTGATTCTGCTCGGCGGTGAACCGTTCTACGAGGACATCATCATGTGGTGGAACTTCGTCGGCCGGACCCATGAGGAGATCGTCGCCTACCGCGAGGAATGGCAGGCCCGCGCAGAGCGTTTCGGAATGGTGGACGGCTGGGATCGAGAGGATTGGATTCCCGCGCCACCGCTGCCCACCACACGACTGAAGCCGCGCAAGAGGCCGCGTCCCCGAGGATAGGACGACGATGACTGCAGCAGAACAGATCGAGGTCAAGCGGAACGACGCGGCCGGCCGCTACGACATCCTCGTCGACGGGGAGCAAGCCGGATTCACGATGTTCATCGATCGCGGGACGCAGCGGATCTTCCCGCACACCGAACTCGACGACCGATTCAGCGGCCGCGGACTCAGCTCGATCCTGGTCCGAGAGGCCCTGGCCGACACGCGGGCCGCCGGCCGGCGCGTGGTCCCGGTGTGCCCCCTGGTCGCCCGCTATGTGAGCAAGCACGACGACGTCGCCGACATCGTCGATCCGGTGACCCCGGAGATCCTCCAGTTCCTCCGCAGCTGAGCGCTCGCGGTTCTACGCCCGTACGTCGTGTCGATACCCTCGTCGCTCTCGCGGTGAACCTGGAGCGTTTATGCCGTTGGTCGTGACCACCACGTGGTCACGACCAACGGCACACGTACCGGGCGGGGCAGCTACTCCTGCGGTGCGGCGGCGTCCGCTGCCTGCTGCTTGTCGGCGCTCAGGTTCGACAGCATGCCGGCGATATCGATGCCGGTGGCGCCCTGGATCAGTTCCATCGTGCTGACCAGTCCGGTGCTGGCCCCCTTGGCGACCGGGCCCACCGAGTCGCCGACCAAGGTGATGTTGGCGTCGGCGAGCGGCGCCGACGCCGCGCGGACGATGTCGGGGAGCTTGCTCAGCACGAGTTCGAGTTGACCGACCTGGTCGAGCTTTCCGAGTGCCTCGGCGCGCTTCTCGAGGGCCTGCGCCTCGGCCTCACCGGTGATCCGGATGCCCTCGGCCTTCGCCGCGGCTTCGGCGACGATCTCTGCCTTGCGGGCTTCGGCGCGCTGCTGGGCCGCGTACAGCTCGGCTTCGGCCGGTCGGCGCACCTCGGCGTCGAGCTGGGTGTCACGCAGCCGGGCGTTCTGCTCGGCGACCTCGTTGTCCTTCTCCACCTGGATGCGACGGCGCTCGGCCTCGACCAGCGGTCGGACGGCGTCGGCCTCGGCGGCGGCCCGGTCGGTGGCCTGGCGGGCGCCCTCGCGCTCGATGTCGAGCTCGCGCTGCTGCTCGATGATCGCCTGTTCGTTCTCGATGCGGCTCTGTTCAGCGACCCGGTGCGCCTCGGCCCGCGAGCGCGCGGCGATGGCGGCCTGATCCGACCGTTCCTTCGCCGCGAGGTCCGAGAAGTACTGACCGTCGGAGTCCTGGACGTCGTTGATCGAGAAGCTGTCGAGCACCAGACCCTGGTTGCCGAGGATCTCCTTGATCGACCGCGCCACCTGATCGACCAGCTGCTGCCGATCGACGAGGATGCTCTTGGCGGTCATGGTGCCGACGATGGAGCGGAGCTCACCGGAGAGCTGCTCGGTCACGAGTGCTTTGACGCGGTTGAGGTCGTCGCCGAAACGGGGACCGGCCTTGAGGATCGCCTCGGGCGTGTCGCCGACCTTCACGACGGCGACGCCGCGCACCTTGAGTTCGATGCCGTCGTTGGCCGGCGTCGAGGTATCGAGATCGGCCTTGACCGACGACAGCTGCACGCGGGTGGCGCGCTGGACGACCGGCAGCACGAAGGTTCCGGTGCCGCGGTAGACCTTGCCTTCGTGGCCCTTTCCGGTGCCGGTGACGATGAACGCCTCCTCCGCGCCGGGTACCCGATAGCGGGACAGGACGAGGATGACGATGAGGACGAGCAGGACCACGATGGCCACGACAGCGCCGATTACGGCTCCCATTTGCGGTGGGTTCCTTTCATTGGATCGGTTCGACGACGAACCGACGGGTGGGTCAGTCGGTGAGCGAGACGCGGGCCACCAGGAAGCTCTCGTTGTCGCCGATCTTCTCGACGACGACCGCTTCGTCGTTGTGGTCCAGGGCCTCGTCGGCGGTGACGGTGATCTGCCTCGTGCCCAGTGACGTCCGCACCTCGCCGAGTCCATACCGCCCGGGAGTGACCGGTTCGACGATCCGGACGGACGACCCGATCAGGTCGAACGAGGGGAGTTCCTCCTCGGCGTCGACCAGATAGCCGAGCACGACCACCGCGGCGATCGACAGGATGATGCCCGCCAGCGCTCCGGTGAGCAGGGCGATCCAGGTCTCGGTTCCGGTGAAGGTGAGCAGACCGCCGGCGATCAGCCCGAATCCGGTCGCGAACGGTGTCACGATCGACAGCAGTCCGGCACCGGAGTCCCCGAGGTGGATGTCGACCCCGCCGGCATCGACGCCCAGCACCGAGAGCAGCGTCAGCACCAGACCGACGCCTCCGACGATCAGCAGAACGATTCCCAGCACGCGTACCCCCGTAGCAGTCACCTGTGACCCCAGTGTGGCACACGGGCGGTAGCGGACCATTCGGACGTCCGAGGAGGCCGGTTCAGATCAGGGCGAGTCAGATCAGGGCGAGCATGATGCCGACGCCGACGAACAGCACGCCGAAGAGCCGGTTGATCCGTCGCCGTCCGCGTTCGGTGCTGCTGATCCTCCGGAACGAGCGACCCACGAGGGCGAAGAAGAGCCACATCACGAGGACGTCGACGGCGACGATCGTCGCACCGATCTCGGTGTACTGCAGTGTCGTATCGCTCTCCGGTCGGACGAAGCTGGGAATGAAGGCGACGAGGAAGACGATCGCCTTCGGATTCAGCAGGTTGACCCACACTCCCTGGGAGTACATCGATCTGGCGGAGGCGGTGCCGACGGTCGCGGTCGAGGCGTCCGGCGCGTCGGGCTTCGTCAGGAACTGCTGTACGCCGAGGTACACGAGGTACACGGCGCCGACGTAGCGGATGACGGCGAACGCGGTCGGCGAGTCGGTGACCAGGAGTCCGAGTCCGGCTGCGACGATCACGAGCTGGATCAGCAGTGCGGTCTGCTGCCCGAGAATGCCCCAGATGGAGCGACGGAAGCCGACGTTGAGGGCGTTGTTCATCGTGTTGATGGCACCGGCGCCCGGCGTGAGGCTGATGAGCAGGCAGGCGCCGAGCAGCGCGAGCCAGGTGGATGCGGTCATGTCGCTCTCAGGTTAGAGGCGGACGGTGGCCCAGCTCAAAACGACCGTTGACCCATACCCCCTATGGGTATAGGTTCGGACTATGGACACGATGGATCGGCACGAGCACGACGCCCACGAGCACGCCACGCACGACGGTGCCTCTCACGAACACAGCGCACACGAACACAGCGCACACGAACACGGCGGCCACGAACACGGCGGCCACGCGACGAACGGTGACGCCCACCACGGCGGCGACCACGTCGCCGTGTTCCGGCGACTCTTCTGGGGGACCGCGCTGATCGCGATCCCGGTCGTCGGATTCGACCAGATGTTCGCGAGCCTCCTCGGCTACGACGTGCCGGCGTGGGGGCGCTGGATCTCGCCCGTACTGGGCAGCGTGATCTACCGGTGGGGCGGTCGACCGTTCCTCACCGGCGCCGTGAGCGAGATCCGGATGCGCAAGCCCGGCATGATGCTGCTCATCGGCCTCGCCATCAGCGTCGCGTTCGTCTCATCCTGGGGGTCGAGCCTGGGCCTGCTCAGCCACGAGTTGAGCTTCTGGTGGGAGCTCGCACTGCTGGTGGTGATCATGCTGCTCGGCCACTGGATCGAGATGGCGTCGCTGGCCCAGACCACGTCGGCTCTCGATTCCCTGGCCGCGCTGCTCCCTGACGAGGCCGAGGTGGTGGACGGCGCCGGGGTCCGTCGTGTCGCTCCCGCAGAACTGCGACTCGGCGACGTCGTGCTGGTCCGGCCGGGTTCGTCGATCCCCGCCGACGGCGTCGTCGTCGAGGGCTCGGCGAGCGTCGACGAATCGATGGTCACCGGAGAGTCCCGCTCGGTTCGGCGTTCAGCGGGCGATGCGGTGGTCGCCGGAACCGTCGCCACCGACTCGGGGCTGCGGGTCGAGGTGACCGCGGTCGGCGATCAGACGACGCTCGCCGGGATCGCTCGCCTCGTCGCCGACGCGCAGGCGTCGTCGTCGAACGCGCAGCGGCTGGCCGACCGCGCCGCCGGATGGCTGTTCTGGTTCGCCATCGGCTCGGCGACGCTGACGGCGATCGTCTGGATGGCCCTCGGCATGCCCGATACGGCCGTGGTCCGCGTCATCACCGTCCTGGTCATCGCGTGCCCGCATGCGCTCGGCCTGGCGATCCCGCTGGTCGTCTCGATCGCGACCGAGCGCGCCGCACGTGGCGGAGTCCTGGTGAAGGACAGGCTCGCACTGGAGCGGATGCGCTCGGTCGACACCGTCCTCTTCGACAAGACCGGAACTCTCACCGAGGGGGCGCCGTCGGTGGTCGGCGTCGAGCCCGCCGCGGGACGTGATGCGAACGAGATCCTGGCACTGGCAGCGGCGGCCGAAGTCGACAGCGAGCATCCCCTGGCGAAGGCGATCGTGGAAGCGGCCGTCGACCGGGGGCTCGTCGTCCCCGTCGCCGCCGAGTTCACGTCGGAACCGGCCACCGGCGTGAGGGCCGTCGTCGACGACCGCCGGGTGGAGGTGGGCGGCCCGCGCATGCTGGCCCTCCACGCGTCGTCCGAACTCCCCGTCGCCGAGCGCTGGCGGACGGAGGGTGCGATCATCCTGCACGTCGTGGTCGACGGCGAGGTGGCCGGCGCGCTGAAACTGGCCGACGACGTCCGGCCGGAGTCACGCGACGCCGTCGACGCCCTGCACCGACTCGGCGTGAGCGTCGTGATGATCACCGGAGACGCCCGCGCGGTGGCCGACACCGTCGCGAGCGAGCTCGGAATCGACCGGGTGTACGCCGAGGTCCGACCCGAGGACAAGGCCGAAGCAGTCGCCGAACTCCAGGCCGAAGGGCGAGTCGTGGCGATGGTCGGGGACGGCGTCAACGACGCTCCGGCGCTGGCCCGCGCCGACGTCGGCATCGCGATCGGTGCGGGCACCGACGTGGCGATCGCATCGGCGGGGGTGATCCTCGCGAGCTCCGACCCGCGTTCAGTCCTGTCGGTGGTCGAACTCTCGCGAGCCGGCTACCGGAAGATGAAGCAGAACCTCTGGTGGGCCGCGGGCTACAACCTGGTGTCGGTCCCGCTCGCGGCGGGTGTGCTGGCTCCGATCGGGTTCGTCATGCCGATGAGCGTCGGCGCGATCCTGATGTCGGTGTCGACGGTGGTCGTCGCGCTGAACTCGCAACGGCTGCGTCGACTGGACCTGGACCCGGCGGCCGGAGTCGACCGGATCCTAGGGGATCGGTCGCGTACTCCGAACCGCCGGGGCTGACGGCGCGCTGTCCGGTCAGGCGTACGACGGAACGAACGTCAGCCGAGTGTTCTGACGCTTCGCTTCGTCGCGGAAGTTGTCGAGCGCCCGCTTCATGTGGAAGTCGTTCGTCACGATCACCGCCCCGGAGGCGTTGAGTCCCTTGAGCATCGCAACTGTCCGCTGGGCGTTCTCGACGGTGGACATCGCCGTCGGCTCCTCGATCACCTTCAGGGGAGTGACACCGCGTTGCGCGAGCTGGGCGTGCATGAACATCGCTTCGGGCACCGGCAGCCACCAGCTGTTGCCGCCGGTGACGATGATGCGGTTGAACGGATTCGCGCGCGCCAAGGACGCCGCACGGTCGAGCCGCTGGGCCAGGATCTTCGGTGGATTGCCGAGCGTCTCCATGCGCGCACCGAGGACCACGATGTAGCGGCCTGGAGGATTCGCGGCCAGGAACTTGCCGGGCGACGGCTTCGGCTTCGGCTTCGCCGGCGAGGTCGTGCCCTGGTCCGGAGCAGTCGTGACGGGCGGTGCCGCCGCAGCCGTCGGCGCAGCCAGGACCGCCATCGTGCTCGCCACCGCGAGGCTGCCGAGTACGACTCCCGCGCGGCGGCCTCGTCGCGAACGACGATCGGCGCGTGCGGTCGCGAATGTGCTGTGCATCGTGTTGGTGCTCCTTGTCACTCGACGAACCCCGACCCGCTCATCACGATGGCAGGCGCATGTCCTCTGTTCAACCGACACGCGCGATTCTTACCGAGCGTTCAGGTGTACGCGTCGCACCACTTCCATGACCTGGCAGGTCATCGCTTTCATGCCGGTCAGGCGGCATCGTCGACCGTGCAACGACCGAGAACGAGAGGAACAGAGATCATGACCACTCCGACACACGCACAGTCGACCGCCGAGGTCTACCTGCAGACGTGGAACGCCCGGGGAGCCGATCGTGCGCGACTGCTCGCCGACCACTGGACCGCCGACGCGGTGTACGTCGACCCACTGGGTGCGGCGACCGGCCATGACGGCCTCGCGGACCTGATCGGCGGTGTGCAACAGCAGTTCCCGGACTTCGTGTTCCAGCCGGTCGGCGAAGTCGACGCCCACCACCGGCAGATGCGCTTCCAGTGGGGCCTGGGTCCCGCGGGAGCACCGCCGCTCATCGTCGGCTTCGACGTGATCGTGCTCGCCGACGACGGCCGCATCGCCGACGTCCGGGGCTTCCTCGATCAGGTGCCGTCATGACGGCGCCGGGCTACGCCGTCGGGTACCTCGAGAACGTCGACGTCGGACCGGAGATCATCGAGTACATCGTGCGGATCGAATCGACGTTCGAGGAGTTCGGCGGCCGCTGGCTGGTACACGGGACGCAGCCGGAAGTGGTCGAGGGACCGCTCCCGGGAGCGCTGGTCGTGATCGAGTTCCCGTCACTCGCTCACGCCCGATCCTGGTATGAATCGCCTGCGTATCAGGACATCGCCGATCTGCGTGTCCGGCACTCGGACTCCCGCGTCGCACTCCTGGAAGGCGTCCCGCACGGGTATCGGGCACAACGCACCGCCGACGCGATGAACGAGGCGATCGGGAACGGGGCGGCATAGCGCCGCGTGCCCGGGCGCCCGGATCAGTTGCGGATCACCCGCATCGGTCCGGGCGTCCAGGTGCCGGTGTGGTCCTCTTCGGTCAGCGTGATGTCGGCGTCCCGCTGCGGGAGCAGCGGTGTGAAGCGCTGCAGTGAGCCCCAGTCGCGGCCCCAGTCGTTCTCGAGATACGCGGGGACTTCGGTGGGGCGGAGCTCGTTCTCGGTGATGCCGAGCGGGCCGCCGTAATCACCGGCCATCCACTGCGCCGAGTTCACCCGCTCGCCGACCGCATCGGGAGTGATGCGCCACTTGGGAGTCTCCAGCACCCCGTGCACCGCCGCCGCCGGTCGTTGACACGGGAACGCGAACGCGACCTCCCAGTCGAGCAGTACCGGATCGTCGCTGCCGACGAGCGAGTTGAGCGTCTGCAGCTTCGTCGCGCGCGGTGGGGTCACCGCGAGCCAGGCGTCGTAGTTCGGCGACGTGTCGTCCGCGACGATCCGGACCACGGTGGCGGCGTGCGGAATCGCGCTCATCGGGAACCGCAGATTGCGCCACTCGGGGGCACCGCCCGCGTCGAACGGAGTCAGCGACGCGACGGTCTGGACGGTGCCGTCCGGCTCCACGCGTCCGGCCTCGAGGCGGAGCTGCTGGCCCGGATGCCGCACCGCGAGCTCGTCGACGGACTCGACCGCACCGGCTGCCGACAGCGTGATCAGCGGCTGCTCGGCCGACCGCGCGGGCAACTGGTACCAGCCGGACGTCAGGTGTCCGCCGCCGTCGCCGGACCCGAAGCTGCCGAGCACCGGCACGCGTTGCGGGTCGAGCCCGAACGGCAGCTTGACCGACGATCCGTTGACGCCGCGGCTGCCGGTGGTGCCGCCGCTCGTGTCCGAACGGGGATCCGACGTCGACTGCGTCTGCTGCTGGTCGTCATCGACCGGTTGGGCGGGATGAGCGTTGCTGTCACCGCTGTCGGACGTACCCTCCTCGGCGCTCTCGAGGTGGCTCGGGACACCGTTCGGCGAGAAGCCGGCCGGAGCCGTGGGACCGCCGGCGAGCGCCTGCCCCGCAGTGAGCGCGGGCTGTCCCGGCAACCGCGCGGGCTCGAGGACGCCGGTGTTCGGATCGGCCTCGACCAGCACGGCATCGGCCAGGGCGCAGGGGTTCCCGCGCATCGATGCGATGTTCGAGCTCGCCCAGGTCCACGAATCGGACTGGGTCCTGGCGGCCTTGCCGAACGAGATCATGTTGAACGCCAGGATCACTGCCGAGACCACCACGAGCGAGTACATCGGTGCATTGGCGAATCGACCGGGCTCGGGGCGGGTGTACGGCGCGGTCCGGTCGGCGAACTGCGCGCGCCCGTCGTCCCGGTAGTACTGCCACAGGCCGATCGCGGTCAGGACGACGGCGACGACGAAGATCGGCCAGAACAGTCCGATCCCTGCGATGTGCGGCGTGTCGTCGGACCACGGGATGCCGTAACTGCCCACGTACCACCACTGATTGCGGCCCGCGAACGCCACGGCTAGGGCATAGGCCGACGCCGCGGCGAAGAACGTTCGGTTGCACGACCGCCGCAGGACGTGCGGCTGCAGGAACGCGGTCGCCGCCGCTGCCAGCGGACCGGCCAGCGATGCGAAGATGCCCATCTGGTGGGTCGCCTTGGTCGGCACGAAGGCGAGCACCGCGACCGCGCCGCCGGTCACCGCGACCAGTCGCCACAGCGCCGCCGTCGCCACTCCGGGCACGCTGTGGCGACGGATCAGGACCAGGACCACCAGCAGGACCGACAGGATCGTCACGAAGATCCCGACCCGGCGCGCGATCGAACCGTCCGGTGTCGGATTGAGGAGGATGTAGTACCGCATGGCCTCGGTCCACCATTTGTTGGTGGGGCCGACGACGCCCTGGGCCTTGACTCCCTCGAGGATCGTGGCCAGCGGTTGATCGGCGAAGATCTCGTACAGCACCACGAGTCCGGCCGCGACCAGCGGTACCAGCATCGGCGCCAGCCCGTCACGTCGGCGGCGGTACCCGACCCGCTTCAGGAGGGGACGGAGACCGGCCAGCAGTGCGACGGCGGCGACCGCCCCGACCGGGTGAATGGTCAGGGTGAAGGCGGCCGAGACGATCGCGAGGCCGAACGGCAGCAGCCGCCCGGTCGCGATCGCGCGCTCGACCAGGACCCAGGTCAGCAGGATGCCGACGGTGATCGCCGGCTCCACGCGGAGCCCGTTGTTGAACGGCAGCCACACCGCGAGGAACGCGAGCGCCGCGGCCCACCGGGCGACGCCGGAGCCGGCGACGGTCCGGCCCAGGCGCGGAATCGCGACGCGGCTGATGAGGAACCAGCCGGCGAGGGCGAACAGCAGCGGCAGCAGCCGCAGCCACGGAATCGCGGTGCTGACCTCCATCCACTTCGCCAGATACTGGTAGTGCCAGCCGAACGGATCCTGCGGGACGCCGAAATAGCGGTAGTAGTTGTCGAGGTAGCCTGCGCCAGGAGCCACCCGGCCGACGGTGACCTGATAGCCGTCGTCGGCGGTGTTGCCACCGATCATCAACCAGATCAGGAGGACGGCGGTCACGAAGCCGTCGAGCAGCGTCGGTCGCCACCATCTGCGGGGGAGCAGACGTCGCAGACGGCGACCGTCGCGCGCGTCGAGCACGGCCAGCGCGATGAGCGAGACGATCGTCGAGATCACGCCGACGATCAGCAGCGTCCGCTTGAGCGCGGTCGGACTGGTGCTGAAGCGATTGTCGATGGTCGACCGGAAGCTGAGACCTGCGGTCGGCGCGGAACTCGGCAGATCCGTGTAGACACCGATGATCTGCGGCCGAGCGTTCGGGTCGCGGATGTCGAACGAGGCGTCGGGCAGGTCCATGCCCTCGACGCCGCCGCGTGTGCCGGTGGTGTCGGCGTGGACGACGATCCGGCAGTCCGGGTTCCGCTGAGCCTGATCACGCGGGATCGACAGCAGCACGGCGTTGCGCTGCGAGACCAGCAGGTTGTCGTGGGTGGCGTTGATGAACAGGCCGACCTTGCGTGCGTCGACGCCGGTCTTCGGGACCGTCGACAACAGCACGCCGCCGTCGGCGGGCAGCAGCGTCGCCAGCGAGCAGGGCACCGCGACGTCCATCGACACCGGGTTGAAGGACACGTTCGGCGCGGCGATGTTCTCCACCACCGGAGCCGACGACGACGCCGACGCCTGCGGCCAGGCGATCTCGGCTTTGGTGTAGGTGACCGGAAGGAACGGCGACGCGACGGCGAGCAGAATGCCGACGGCACCGGCGACGACGGCGACGATCTTGGCGGCCTTCACCGTTCGGGCCGACGGACCGCGGGTCTGGGAGGGAAGCTCAGTCATCGGTGCCTCCCGCCACGATGGTGCTGGGGTTGCGCCAGCCGGGCTGTCGGACCGTTGCGGTGTTCAGACGCGCGGCGGGCGCGCCGGGCACCAACGGCTCGAGTTTCAACAGATTGCCCCAGTCTCGATACCAGTCGTTCTCCAAGTACGTGGCCACCGTCGACGGCGCGGTCAGGGACTCCGAGACCGCGAGGATGCCGCCCGCCGACGTGGCCTGCCAGCTCTTCGACTTCGAGAACGTCGTCGCACGGTCGGGCGTGATCCGCCACTGCGGAACGTTGTAGACGCCGTCGCGCGCGGTGATCGGCTGCTGGCAGGGGAACTGGCTCCCGACCGAGAGGTCCAGCAGTACCGGCGACTCGCTGCCGACCACCGACTGCAGGGTCTTCAAGTGCGGTGCGCGTGGCGGCGTGACGGCCAGCCACTCGTCGGGGCTGAGATTCGAGTCGACGGCGACGATGCGCATCGCCGTGGCCTTCGCCGGGACCGCCGTCATCGGGATCCGAAGGTTGCGCCAGGGCCGATTCGGATGGTCGGGTCCCGGGTCGATCGGGACCACCGGAGCCCCGACGGGCTGGAACTCGCCGCCCGCGTCGATCCCGAACTCGACGTGCAGATCGCGGCCTGCGGTCGGAGCGCCGTCCTGGCCGATCGAGAAGATCGAACCCGCCGCACTGATCACGATGATCGGCGAGGCGGTGCGGTCGGGGAGTCGGTACCAGCCGGTGGTGAGCTTCGCGGTGCCGTTGTCGTAGCCGTAGCTGTCCTGTTCCACGGAGGCACCGTACGTTGCGACTCGGACCCGACACCGGGAGCCGAACAGCGTCCGGAAGAGCGACGGTCGACCCGTTGATCGTCTTGGGGCCGGTGCCGCCGGTGGTGCCCTCGGGGGCGCCCTCACCCGAGTACGACCGCCCGGGCGTCGCGGTCCGAATGGTGCCTGCGCCGAGGCGGATCGGCTCCGGACTCAAATCGCCTGCCACGCCGTCGGGGGTGAAGCCGGTCGACTCGCCCGCGAGAGCCTTCGAGGCGTCGTCCGTGCCGATCGGACTGAGCGTTCCGGTGTTCGGGTTCGGCTCCACGAGAACACGATCGGCCATCCCGCAGGTGTTGCCGGTCAGGGCACGGGCGTTCGCGCTGAGCGCGGTGTAGGTGTCGGATCGGTTGATCGCGGCCTTGCCGAAGAGTGCGAACTCGGCGAGCACGAGCGCGGCGGCGATCACCAGGACGGGCAGCGCCGCGAGAATCCGACGTCGGCGCAGGGCTGCGGGGGCGGGCGGTCGTGCGTCGTGGGGCCGGATGCTGACCCACACCAGGATCAGGAACGAGATGCCCGTCAGGACGAGGAACAGCGTGGAGACCGGGTGCCCGGCGAGGACCGGCGCCTTGTCGAACCACGGAATGCCGTAGTCGTAAGCCCAGCCCCAGGCGTTGTCGCCCGCGGTGGCGATGGCGCAGGCACCGAGCAGGACGGTGACGTACGACCACAGGACGCGCGGCGACCGTGCCCCGACCCGGATCACGACGGCCGTCGCGACCGCGGCGCAGGCCGCTGCCACACCGGCGAAGACGCCGAACTGCACCGTCCACTTCATCGGGACGAACGACAGCAGACCGATGGTGACGAGCACCGAGCCGACCAGGCGCCAGATCGGGCCGCGCGCGAATCCGGAGAGACGGCCTCGTCGAAGCATGACCGCGACGATCAGGCCGAGGGAGACGATCAGGATCAGCACCGGAATCCGTCGTGCGAGAGCACCGTCGGGGGTGCCGAGCGTCAGGAAGTAGTAGCGCATCAGCTCCTGGTACCAGGAGAGGGTCGGTCCGACGATATAGCGGACACGGACGGCTTCGACGACGCCGCCGAAGGTCTGGGTGCGGAACACGATGAAGGCGACCAGCGACACCGAGGCGGCCAGGGGAGCGAACAACGGGAGCAGCCCGTACTGGCTGCGGAGCGTCCGGACGATGCGCAGCATCGGGCGCGAACCGACGATCAGCACGGCCACGGCGATCACGCCCTGAGGCGCGGCCGCAAGGGTGATGAGCGCGGTGAACGTGGCGAGCGCGGCGGGCAGGAGCCGACGTGTAGCGATCGCGGTCTCGACGAGCCACCAGGTGATGAGCGAGCCGACGACGATGATCGGCTCGGTGCGCAGGCCGCTGCAGAACGCGACCCAGAACGCGACGAAGACCGCGGCGCCGCTGAACATCGCCCACTGAGACGACCGGACCGCCGAGCCCAGCCGCGGCAGGATCACGCGGCTGAGAATGAACCAGGACACGAGTCCGGCGATCAGGGCGGGCAGACGCATCCAGACGCCTGCCGAGCTGATCGTCGCCCAGTGCGAGAGGAACGAGTAGTACCAGTCGAAGGGAGCTTCGGGAACGCCGAAGTAGCGGTAGTAGTCGGAGAGATAGCCCGCGTCGGTCGCGTTGCGACCCATGACCATGACGTAGCCGTCGTCGGAGGTGCCCGCGCCGAGGAAATGCCAGACGACAAGAGCCGCCGTGACGGCGAGGTCGGTGAGGCGCGGAACCAGAAGTCCGGGGAATCGGCGCCGCCGGACGGCCGGCCCACGGAATCGGGACACCGCATCGAGACGGGCGAGTGCGACCAGCGCGATGATTGCGGCGATGACGCCGATCACGATCACGGCCGTCTTGATCCACGTCCGGGAGACGTCGAAGGCGTTGTCGACGTCGACATGCGCGGTGAGGCCCGGCTGTGCCCGCTCGACCTGGTCCCGGGTGAGATCGGTGAACACGCCTGCGACTGTCGGACGGTCGACCGGATCGCCCCGAGCCGGTGGGAGCGCGCCGACGAACTCGGCGCCGAGATCGGCATCGGTCGCCCAGAACTTGAGTTCGGAGCACTTCTCCAGCGCGGCGCGGTCAGCGGTGGTCAGCACCGAATTGCGGACGGAGACCGATGCGCCACCCGGTCCGGAGGTGATGGCCAGCGCGGTGTTCCGGATGTCGCGAGGCGCCGTCACGGGCGCGGTGGCGACGATCACCGTGTTCGCGTTCCGGGCGCCCGCGTCGTGCAGAAGGCGGCAGCTGATCGTCACTTCCAGTCCGCGCGCGGTCTGGGTCACCAGGGGCGAGGTGACTGACGCGTTGTCCGCCGAGAGGTCCTGTCCGCGCGGCCAGTCGAACGACGACGACTGTTCGTCGACCGGCAGGAACGGCGTCGCGATCGCCGCAGCCAGGGCGATCAGCCCCGCGACCGATGCGATCACGGCGAGTCCCCGCGCCGACACCCTCCGCGCCGCCGCACTCTGTGAAGTACTCATCGAGAGTGAGGATAGGCGGTGTCGCTTAATCTTCACCAAGAGGCGCTGCGGGGCGGGTCGCGTTCTTCCGGCTCGTCAAGGGCGCGGGTGCACGTTGTATCGACTCAGAATCGACACGCGATTGAAGGCGTTGATCGCCGTCGCTCCCCAGATCACGGCCGAGATCTGGTCGGCGTCCAGGACGTCTGCGGCGCGCTCGTAAGCGCAGTCGGCTGTGTCGTGATCGGGGAGGCGGGTCACCATCTCCGCGATCTCGAGCGCGGCGCGCATCTCGTCGGTGTACAGGGAGGGAGCGTCGCGCCAGGCGGGCAGTACGGCGAGTTGCTGATCGGTGACACCCGCCGCGCCGGCGGCCTCCCGATGCAGACTCAGACAGAAGGCGCATCCGTTGATCTGGGAGCAGTGCATGTTCACCAGCTCCATCACCGATCGGGGAAGTCCGGCGGTCTCGGCGGCGACCGCGACCTCGGTGCTGACGGCGATGAGCGCCTTGTATGCGGCCGGGGTCTGCTTGTCGATGCTCACTCGCGGTGTCGGCATGTCCTCACGGTAGCGGCATCGCGACATCCCGCCCAGCGGTCATGTGCAGTGGAAGTTTCGTCCGGCACAGTGTTGCGTACGTCATATCCGTCATCGGACATCTCGTCTGCATGTCTCTGGCATGCCGTCCGGACGGTGGACTCGGCGATTGACCACGAATAAGGGCTCAAGCCCTGGGCAGAAGGAGATGGCATGGATGACTTCACAGACCGCGTAGTACTGATCACCGGCGGTGCACGGGGGCAGGGGCGGACGCACGCCGTCGCATTCGCCGAGCGCGGCGCCGACATCGTGCTGTGCGACCGCTGCGAGGACAGCGACGACGTCGCGTACCCGCTGGGCACCGCAGAGGATCTCGCGGAGACAGTGCGACTCGTCGAGGCCACCGGTCGTCGATGCATCGCGGTCAAGGCGAACACCGCGGATCGTGCGGCGGTCGAAGCGCTGGTCGCCCGGGCCGAGGCGGAGTTCGGCCGGATCGACATCGCCATCGCGAACGCCGGCGTGTCCGCGAACGGCACCATCGACAACCTCCCCAGCAGCCAGTGGGAGGAAGTGATCGGAAGCAACCTGACCGGTGTCTTCCATACGGTCGCCGCCGTCGCGCCGGGGATGATCGAGCGCGGGTACGGCCGGATCGTCACGATCTCGTCGATGCTGGGCCGCAGTGCTGCACCCGGCCAGGCCGCCTACGGTGCCGCCAAGTGGGGCGTGATCGGCATGACGAAGAGCGCTGCGCTCGACCTGGCTCCGCACGGCATCACCGTCAACGCCATTGCGCCGGGCAACATCTCGACGCCGATGGTGCACAACGATTCGCTGTACAAGCTCGTCCGACCCGACCTGGAGTCGCCGACCCGAGAGGATGTGGAGCCGGTGATGCAGATGCTGCACGGGCAACCGGTCGCCTTCCTCGAGCCCGAGGAGGTCACCCGCGCGGTGCTGTTCCTCACGGCGGAGGCGAGCGCCCACATCACCGGCACCGTCATGCCGGTCGACGCCGGCGCCGCCGCCCGCGTGACCGCCTGAGGTCTGCACATCCGCGTAGTCCACCGCTGAACGCGTCGTCCGGGACAACGCGTCTGTCGGCGGACTGCGCGGATGTGGACCCGCGGGGCACCGACGGGAATCAACGCGCTCACCGGTCTGTTGAGCGGTACGTGAACGAGATCGAATTCGGACTGGACACCTTCGGCGGCGTCACGCGCGACGCGGACGGTCGGCCCGTGCCGCACCCGCAGGTGATCCGCGACCTGGTGGAGGACGCGGTCGTCGCTGATGAGACGGGCCTCGACTTCTTCGGCGTGGGGGAGCACCACCGGCCCGACTTCGCCGTATCGAGCCCGGAGATGGTGCTCGCAGCCATCGCCGCACGAACCGAGCGAATTCGTCTGGGCTCCGCGGTGACGGTGCTCAGCTCCGACGATCCGGTGCGCGTCTTCGAGCGTTTCGCGACCCTGGACGCGGTGTCGAACGGCCGGGCCGAGATCGTCGCGGGCCGAGGCTCTTTCACTGAATCGTTCCCGCTGTTCGGCTACGACCTCGCCGACTACGAGGTGCTCTTCGAGGAGAAGCTCGCACTGCTGGCCGAACTCCTGAAGGAGGAGCCGGTCACCTGGGACGGCAGCACTCGCGCCGCGCTCACCCGGCAGAGCGTCTTCCCCACGACGGCCGGTGGTCTCACCGCCTGGGTGGGCGTGGGCGGCAGCCCCGAGTCGGTGGTGCGGACCGCTCGTCACGGCTTCGGCCTCTTCCTCGCGATCATCGGCGGCCCGGCCGAGCGTTTCGCGCCGTACGTCGATCTGTTCGAGCGGGCGCAGGACGAGTTCGGCGTGCCGCGCCGTCCGGTCGCGGTGCACTCGCCCGGACTCGTCGCCGAAAGTGACGCCGCGGCAAAGGATCTCGTCCGCAAGGGGTGGTTCGAGATGCGTGAGCGGATGGGTCGAGAGCGCGGTTGGCCGCCGCCCGCCGTCGGCGACTTCGACCGTGAGATCGAGTCCGGATCCCTGTACGTCGGCTCGCCGGAGACGGTCGCGAACAAGATCGCGCACACCGTCCGCGCGTTGAATGTGAACCGATTCGACTTGAAGTACGACCAGCCCGTGCAGCACGCCGATCAACTCGAGTCGATCCGGTTGTACGGCGAGCAGGTGGTGCCGCTGGTCAAGGAGATGCTCGCCTGACCGATCGCCTTTTTCGTCCGCGCGGTCGTCGCCGCATATGGGACGGTGATCGTCGGATGGGAAGGGCGTGATGACTGTGACGGAACGACTGGACGATTGGTCCGGCCTCCATGCCGACGAGGCGCTGCTCCGATACGCACCGGAGGCGGTGCGCGGACTGGAATCACTTGTCGCGCTCGCGCCGTCCCTCGTGGGCGGCGATCTCACGGAGCTGGTGAGAACCGTATGCGCGGACACCCTCGGACTCGATGCTCTGCCGTCTCCGCGGGGACGGCAGCAGCGGGACACGTCCGGTGCGGTGGACGAACTGCTGACCGAGTTCGCGGGCCAGTTCACCGTTGACGTCTCGGTGATCGACGACGCTGCCCGGAGGGACGTCGTCGCAGCGTTCGGCACCGACCTCGGCGCGGTCATGGCGATGATCTACGTCGCGGACTGGACGCCGAGGACCCGCCGCGCGCTGGATCGGCTGTTCGGGGCGCCGGTAGACGGCTGGCCGGTGCCTGACCGGTGGGATGACTCGGCCGTCGACGCGTGGGATCGCGTGGACGCGTTCATGCGGAGCGTCGCGCGGCTGCGCGAGGTCGATCCGGTGACGACAGAACTGGTGCGGCTGCGCGAGGCCCGGCAGCACAACTGCCGGATCTGCAAGTCGCTCCGGAGTCGCTCGGCGCTGACGGCGGGCGTCGACGAGAGCACGTTCGACGAGATCGACCATTACGAGGACAGCACGCTGGATCCGCGGCAGCGGGCGGCGCTGGCGCTGGCGGACGCGATGATCTGGCAGCCCGGGCACATCGACGACGCAGTGTTCGACGATGTCCGGGCGCACTTCTCGCCCGCCGAGGCGGTCGAGCTCGTCCTCGATCTGATGCGCAATGCGAGCTCGAAGATCGCCGTAGCGACCGGCGCCGACCAGGCCAACGTCGCCGAGGGCGTCGAGATCTATGACGTCCGGTCCGACGGAACGGTGGAGTTCGGACTGTCGGCGCCCGTCGGGTAGTTCAGGCCACGCAATCCGGCGCTTCGCCGGAATTGTCAGTACCCCGGTCTACGCTCCGGTCACTCGCCGCGCACGAGGTTGCGCGGGAACTGAAGTGGCTGGAGCGTGCAATGGCGCAAGGGAAAGAGTCCAACAGCGGATGCCTGGGAATCGTCGGCGTCGTCCTCGTTGTCGGCGTGATCGCGATGATCCCGAAGGCCGTCTGGATCGCCATCGGCGTCATCGCCGGCCTCGCGGTCCTCGTGTGGATCGGCGTCGGACTGCACCGTGCGTGGACCAACAGGCGGGCGTCGCGCCGCGCCGAGATGGAGGAGCACCGGGTGCGCCAGGAGGCTGCGGTCAGACAGCAGCGCGTAGAGACGCTCGGCGCGGCGAATTCTCAGTGCGTGGAGGAGTCGCTGGCCGCGGCCCGGGAGGTCGCCGAATCCGAAGCGGCGCTCGTGGGGTGGCTCGGCGACGTCGACTTCACCGCGGACATCGACCAGATCGTCGCATCCTTCGAGCGGGTGCGGTCCTTGCGGCGAGTCGCCGGTGAGCTCGGCAGACTCGACGAACCCAACGACGACGATCGGCGGCTGCTCGCCGAAGCGCGGGAGGCCGCGACCCGGCTCGAGGCGGCTGCCACCGCGCGAGCACAGCTGATCGTCCGGTGCGCCGAGGAGGCCAGACGGATCGACGAATCGATCCAGCGCGAACGCGACGAGGCCCGCACGGCCGACGAGCGGGATCGGCTCCACCGTGAGTTGACGGGGATGCTCTACGGCACCGAGAACGCACCGGCGGGCGGTCAGCCGGAATCGGCCGCGGATCGAGTGATGGCGCGAGTCGCCGGATATCGGGAGATCAAGGAGCAGATCGTTCGCGCGCGCGAACCGGACGTGGGTTGATCCTTCGCTCGAGGTCTGTCGCCGGAGGCGGTCGATGGCTAGCCTTGATGAAGGACTGCACGGTGCCGACAAGTGAATCGAGCGACCATTGATGTCTTCCGCAGTTGAACCGCCCACCGGCCTCGATCCGCGGCGCTGGAACGCTCTCGTCTTCATCTGTCTCGCGCAGCTGATGGTCGTACTCGACGGAACCGTCGTCAACATCGCGCTGCCCAATGCGAAGGAAGAGCTCGGGATCAGCGACGCCAATCAGCAGTGGGTCATCACCGCGTACGCGCTGGCGTTCGGTGGTCTGCTGCTCTTCGGCGGTCGTATCGCCGACATGTGGGGCCGGCGCCGGGCACTCATGGTCGGACTCGTCGGATTCGCCGCGGCCTCCGCGCTCGGCGGTGCGGCGGTGAATCAGGAGATGCTGTTCGGTGCGAGGGCATTGCAGGGCGCGTTCGGCGCTCTCCTCGCGCCCGCGGCGCTTTCACTGCTGACCGTGATGTTCACGGCGCCGGCCGAACGAGCGAAGGCGTTCGGCATCTTCGGTGCGATCGCCGGCGGCGGTGCCGCACTCGGCCTGATCCTCGGCGGGTTTCTGACTCAGGTGCTCGACTGGCGCTGGACGATGTACATCAACGTCGCCATCGCAGCCGTGGCCCTGCTCGGTGCGATCTTCGAGATCAAGGAACCGCCGAGGATCGGTGGACAGGCGGTCAAGCTCGACTTCCTGGGCGTCGTACTGGCCGGAGTGGGCCTCGCGCTGGTCGTGTACGGGTTCAGCCGTGCGGCGGAGAAGGGGTGGGGCGACACCGGCACCATCGTCTGTCTTGTCGCATCGGTGGTGTTCCTGGCCGCCTTCGTGTTCTGGCAGACGCGCTCGCGGCACCCGCTCCTGCCTCTCCGCGTCGTCACCGACCGGGCACGCGGCGGTGCCTATCTGAGCGTGGGCCTGGCGACGATCGCGATGTTCGGGTCGTTCCTGTTTCTCACGCTGTATATGCAAGACGCGCACCACTACTCGCCGCTCAGCGCCGGATTCGCCTTCTTGCCGATGGTGTTCGGCATGCTGATCGGCTCGACCCAGATCGCTACGCGACTCATCACCCGCGTGCCACCGCGCATGCTCATCGTTCCGGGGGCCCTCGTCGGGGCCACCGGAATGCTCTTCCTGAGTCAGGTGTCGCCCGACTCGACGCGGTACTGGTCGGTGATCTTCCCGGGTCTTCTGCTGCTCGGCGCCGGTATGGGAACGGTGTTCATGACGACGATCAATCTGGCCACGCACGGAGTCGAGCCGCGCGATGCCGGCATCGCGTCCGCGATGGTGAACACGTCCCAGCAGGTCGGCGGGGCGGTCGGCACCGCACTCTTGAACACGATCGCCGCGAACGCCGCCGCCCGGTATGTCACCGATCATCGGGGAGACATCCACGGACCCGCAGACGTCGCGGACATGAAGATCTCGGCGCTGGTACACGGCGAGACGGTGGGGTTCTACTTCGCGGCGGCCATCCTGGTGCTGGTCGCGATCGAAGCGGCGCTGCTGATCAACGTGCGCAGACCGATCGGTGTGGAGCAGGAGCCGGAAGCCGCATCGGCAGTGGCCTAGGTGTGATGTCCAGGGACGTTGTTTCGGCGACATGGCCG
>NZ_AEUD01000022.1 GCF_000192435.1 Gordonia neofelifaecis NRRL B-59395 | reverse complement strand
TCCCGCCTCACCAGCGACCAGACCGAACCCATCGGTGGATCCGGGCTCAACCAGCGGGTGGGTGTCCTGCGGGGTTTCGACTCGCTCCGCTCCCGCAACCAGCGGGCAATGCGCCTCCCGCTGGTTGAGCGAGGAGCGCAGCGCAGCGAGCACCGCAGTCGAAACCGGCCCGGCCGGCATCAGGAGTTCGACTACGGCCGTTCGAACCGCTCGGCGCGGCCGAGCTTGCGCAGTCGCATCCACTCGCGGAAGCCCGCGACGTCGCGCTGCTGAACCAGGAAGTACCAGCCGAAGCGCGCGTACTCCTGCGGGAGGAGCTTGCGCATGCCCGGCTGACTCATCAGGTAGCCGCGGTTGCGGTAGGTGAAGAATCGCTTCACCTCGTTGTCCGGGTACTGCGTGTGCATCCGGCCACCGAGGATCGGACGGAACTCGTCACTGCCGTCGGGGTGGAGATACGCGGTGGTCAGACAGGTGCCGAAGCCGATGCCCGACCGCGCCAGCCGCCGGTGCATCTCCACTTCGTCGCCCCGGAAGAACAGCCGGAGGTCGGGCACGCCGATCGCGTCGACGGTGTCGGCGGAGAACAGCGCACCGTTCATCAGCGACGCGATGCCCGGCAGCAGGTCGTTGTCCGGACCTGCGGTCTCACCGTCGGCGTACAGCTCCGACCGCTTCCGTCGCCACACCAGTCCGCGCCGCAGCGGGAAGGCGAGGTCGTCGGGGGAGGCGATGTTCACGACCACCGGGGACACCTGGCCGAGGCGATGTCGATGAGCGCAGTCGAGCAGCGTCGACAGCACCTGCGGACCCTCGGGACGACCGTCGTCGTCCGCGCACCAGATCCAGTCGGCGCCGAGCGCGAGCGCGTGCAGCATGCCGAGCGCGAACCCGCCCGCCCCTCCGAGATTGTGCTGCGACGGTAGGTAGGTGGTCGGAATCGGCTGGCTCGCGACCAACTCGCCGACCTCTGGCTCGGCGGCGTTGTCGACGACGATGAGGTGGTCGAGCGGCCGGTCCTGCGCCGACAGCACCGTCAACGACTCGGCGAGGAGCTCGCGTCGCTTGTGGGTGACGACGACGCCGACGACCGTCGCGCCGGACACGGCGCTCACGCGGTACCCGCGGCACCGGAGGTGCCGTCGCGTTCTTCGGCCAGCTCGTCGAGCACCTTGCGCACGTGCTGTGCGGCGTCGGGACCCTCATATGCTCCGACGACGTCCTCGATGCCGCCGTCCATCCGGATCTGGCCGTGGTCGATCCACAGTGCGCGGTCGCACAACTGTGCCAGGAACTCGTTGGAGTGGCTGGCGAAGACCAGAATGCCCGATCGCTCCACCAGCGCCTGCAGTCGCACGCGGGCCTTCTTCATGAACTCCGCGTCGACGGCGCCGATGCCCTCGTCGAGGATGAGGATCTCGGGGTCGATGCTGGTGACGACGCCGAGCGCCAGGCGCACGCGCATGCCGGTGGAGTACGTGCGCAGCGGCATCTGCAGGTAGTCGCCGAGCTCGGAGAACTCCGCGATCTCATCGGTCTTCTTCAGCATCTCCTTGCGGCTCATGCCGAGGAACATGCCGCGGATGATGATGTTCTCGTAGCCGGAGATCTCCGGGTCCATGCCGACGCCGAGATCGAAGACGGGCGCCACGCGGCCCTTGACCCGGCACGATCCGCGCGTCGGCTCGTAGATGCCCGACAACAGGCGCAGCAGGGTCGACTTGCCCGCGCCGTTGTGGCCCACCAGGCCGACGCGGTCGCCGTGCTCCAGGTGCAGGTTGATGTCGCGGAGCGCCTCCACGACCACCGTCTTCGAGCTGTTGGCGCCGATCACGCCGCCTGCGGCGCCGATCACCGCCTTCTTCAACGAGCGTGTCTTGGCGTCGAAGATCGGGAAGTCGACGCAGGCGTCCCAGGTGTCGACGCGGATGTCGCTGTCTGCCACAGGTCCTCCTAGACCCAGTACGCCACGCGGGCGCGATAGTTGCGCATCACGAACATCGCCGCCACCCAGCCGATGAGGGTGCAGCCGATCACGATGAGCCAGTGATACAGCGCGACGTGCTGGCCGAGCAGCGGCCCGCGCGCGATCTCCAGATAGTGGTACATCGGATTGAGCTCGACCAGCTTGAGACGGCTCGACGCGTCGGCGCCGGTGCTGCTCAGCGACTGCGCCGACCAGATGATCGGCGTCATGAAGAACACCAGGCGGACGGCCGTCGTCAGCAGCTGGCCGATGTCGCGGAAACGGGTCGACATGATGCCGAAGACGATCGTGGTCCAGACCGCGTTCAGCGCGTAGAGCAGCAGGGCGGGGAACACCAGCAGCGCCGTCCAGCCCAGCGGCTGCGGGAACACCACGAGCAGGATCAGATAGATGACGATGTTGTGCGCGAAGATGATCAGGCTGCGCCACACCACGCGGTACACGTGCACGCTCGTCGGGGCGGGCAGCTGTTTGATCAGGCCCTCGTTGGTGGAGAAGACCACCGAGCCGTCGAGGATCGACGTCTCGATGAAGCCCCAGAAGATGAAGCCGAGCGTCACATACGGCAGGAAGACCTTGATGTCCTGGTGGAACAGCTCGCCGTACAGGATGCCCATCGCGACGGCGGTGACACCGGTGGCGACGGTGATCCACAGGGGACCGAGGATCGAGCGCTTGTAGCGCTGCTTGATATCGGTCCACCCGAGGTGCAACCACAGCTCGGAGTTGCGGAACCCGTCGACGAGGTCCTTGATGCCTCGGGCGAACGTCTTCGAGTCCGAGGTCTGGGGTGCGGGCGGGATTCCGCCGTCATTGACTACGGCTGACACAACGCCACAGCATACAAGTGCCTCAGAGGTACTGACCTGTGCTGTGCCCGTCGTGTGACGGCGCTCCCGACGGGAGTGCGCCCTGGCGCATCTGCTCGAGCTGACTGCGGGCGGCCATCTGCTGGGCGAACAGTGCGGTCTGGATGCCGTGGAACAGGCCCTCCAGCCAGCCGACCAGCTGTGCCTGCGCGATCCGCAGCTCGGCGTCGGACGGGGTCACGTCGTCCGAGAACGGCAGCGCCAGGCGATCGAGTTCTTCGCGCAGTTCCGGAGCCAGGCCGTCGGCCAGTTCGGCGATCGAGGTCCGATGGATGTCGGCCAGGCGATTGCGGCTCGCGTCGTCGAGGGGAGCCGCGCGCACCTCTTCGAGAAGCTGCTTGATCATCGTGCCGATCCGCATCACCTTGGCGGGCTGCTCCACCATCGAGGCCACGTTCCCCGGCTGGTCGTCGTCGCCGTCCTGCGGAATCGCGCCGGGCAGAATGATGGACTCCTCCGCCTGCGGGAAACCGGAGTCGGACGGGTTGCCGGGGTCACCCGGCGTCGCGGAGCCGAACATAGCGGGGTGCATGGCTACCATTGTGCACTTTCGCTGCCAGTATCGTTGTGCGCATGCCGTTCGACATCGCCTCGGTCAGGGGGCTCTTCCCAGCGCTGGGAGACGGCTGGATCCATCTCGATCCGCAGGCCGGCATGCAGATCCCCGACTCGGTGGCGTCCGCCGTGTCCACGGGATTCCGCTCGCTGCCGGTGATCCCGGGCACCCGCAGCCCGCAGGCGCGAGCCGCGTCCGACGCCCTCGACAACGCTCGCCGTGCCGTCGCAGACCTGCTCGGCGCCGACCCGATGGGCGTGGTCCTCGGGTCGTCGCGGTCGGCGCTGATCTCGGCCCTCGCCGACGCGCTGCCGCTCAGCGCGTGGATGGACCGGAACATCGTGCTCTCGCGGTCCGACGACGAGCCCGTCCTCGCCCCGGCGACCGCGGCCGCAGCCCGGCACGGCACACAGATCCGCTGGGCCGAGATCGACGTGGAGGACGGCTCGCTGCCTACGTGGCAGTTCGCGGACATCATCGACGACCGCACGTCGCTGGTCGCGGTCACTCTCGCGTCGTCGGTCACCGGGGCGATCACCGACATCGGGCCCATCGCCGGGCATGCGCGCGCGGCCCGCGCCCGCCTGCTCGTCGACGCGTCCACCGCGGCACCGTACGTCCCCCTGTCGATCCACGAGCTCGGCGCCGACGCGGTGCTGCTGAGCGCGGAGCGCTGGGGTGGACCGAGGATGGCCGCGCTCGTGTTCGCCGATCCGATGCAGTTCAGTTCGCTCGCTCGGGTATCGCTGGATCCGCGGGCGTACGGGCCGGCGAAGCTGGAGGTCGAGCCGGTGCCTGGAGCGACGCTCGCCGGGCTCGTCGCATCGGTGGAGTACCTCGCGGGGCTCGACCAGGGAGCGACCGGGACCAGGCGGGAGCGGATCACCGCGTCCATGGACGCCACCTACGAGTACGTGCACCGACTCCTCTACTACCTGGTGAATTCGCTCTCGCACCTGTCCAACATCCGCATCATCGGCCCCGACGTCCATCGCGTGCCGGTCGTCAGCTTCCTGGTCGAGGGCGTCGCCGCGACCGAGGTGTGTATCAGGTTGAGTGACAACGGCATCGCCGCGATGGCGGAGATTCCGAGTCGGGCGCTCGCCGCCGTCGGAGTCGACGACATCGGTGGTGCGGTGACCGTCGGGCTGTCGCCGTACTCCACTCCGTACGAGGTCGATCAGCTGGTCAGAGTGCTCGGGTCGTTCGGGTGATCCGGCTCGTTCGGACGGATGGACATGAATTTGGCGAGCGGTTACACCCCGGTAGGGTCTGACGTTGTCAGACGAGATTCATGATGGTGGAGGGCGCGATCTTGCCGGGACCGGACATGGGCGGAGTCGCCGGGCAGGGGAGTGACGCGCCGGCGATGAGCGCCGAACAACGCGAGTTGTGGCAGCAGTTCGTCGGTGGCGGATGGGTGCTCTATCGCGCCCTCTTCCGCGAGATCGATCAGTCCGCGCCGCTCTCGTCCGCAGACTGGCGGCTGCTCGAGGTGCTGGCGTCGGCACCGCAGCTGCGTATCAGCGATCTGGCCGACGCCACCCAGATCGGTCTCAGCACGGTGTCCCGCCAGGTCAGCCGATTCCTCGAGCGCGGTTACGCGGTTCGCGTGGAGTCCGTCGACGTCGATGCCCGGCAGAAGTGGGTGCAGATCACCGACAAGGGCACCGAGATGGTGCGTCCCATCCTCGAGGCGCGTGACCGGGCGGTCCGCCGCCTCGTCATCGATCGGCTGACGCCGGACCAGTTCGAGCAGCTCTGCACCATCTTCGGTCTGCTCGGCGAGCGGATCGTCGAACACGAGGACTGAGCACGGCGCGTCAGACGGTCAGCAGCACCTTGCCGACTGCGTCGCCGGATTCGAGTCGGGCGTGCGCGGCCGCGGCGTCGGCCAGCGGGAAGGTCGAATCGATCACCGGTGCGATATCGCCGGATTCGATCAGCGGCCATGTGCGGGCCACGGTCTCGGTGACGATGGCGAACTTGGAGTCCGGTCCTCCGGTGGTCGGGCGCGACCGCAGGGTGGTGCCGCTGACTGACGCGCGTTTCGCCATCAAGGCGCCGATGTTCAGTTCGGCCTTGGCGCCGCCCTGCATGCCGATGATCACCAGCCGGCCGTTGGTCGCGAGCGCCGAGAGATTCTGCGCCAGATACTTGGCACCGATGATGTCGAGGATCACGTCGGCTCCGCCCTCGGCGGCCAGGATCTCCACGAAGTCGTCGGTGCGGTAGTCGATCAGGATGTCGGCCCCGAGATCGGCGGCCCGCGCGAGCTTGTCCGCGTTGCGGGCGGTGGTCGCGACGCGAGCACCCATCGCATGGGCCAACTGGATGGCGTGCGTACCGATTCCGCTGCTCCCGCCATGAACCAGGAACATTTCGCCGGGGGCCAGGCACCCGGTCATCACCACGTTCGACATCACCGTGCAGGCCACCTCCGGCAGCCCGGCAGCGGCGACCGGGTCGATCCCCCGCGGGACGGGCATCACCTGCTCCCACGGGACCGCGACCTTCTCCGCGTAACCGCCGCCCGCCAGCAGCGCGCACACCTCGTCGCCGATCCGCCAGCCGGTGACGCCGTCGCCGACCGCGCAGATCGTCCCGGAGACCTCGAGTCCGAAGACGTCCGAGGCACCGGCCGGCGGCGGATAGTGTCCGGCGCGCTGCAAGAGGTCGGCTCGATTCACGCCGGCTGCGACGACGTCGACGATCACCTCGCCCGGACCGGGCTCCGGGTCGGGAAGCTCGACGACCGTCATGGATGCGGTACCGGGGATCGCGCGCATGCCTGCCAGTGTTCCAGCCGTGGGTGACCGCGTCGAGTGCCGAAGGCCGGCGGAACGCGCCGATGCGCTAACCTGATTCGCCAGGGAAGCGTGGCAGAGCGGCCGAATGCACTCGCCTTGAAAGCGAGCGTGGGTAAAACCACCGGGGGTTCAAATCCCTCCGCTTCCGCTGTTGTGATGAGTCGCGACATCGTTTACACACGATGTCGCGACTCATTGCTTTTCCGGGGGTTCACGGGTTGTGGGTTGTTGACTGACGGTGTGGTTCGTCGCGGGTCCGTCCCGGTCGCGGGTGAGCCGCCCGCAGCGCAGAAAGTCTGCGCTCTCAGCGCGGTCCGAGGGAAGATTGCCCTCGGAAGGCTGTGAGACGACAGATTGTCCGGCCGTAACGCTGTTCAGCGCTGGAAGGTGGTGCGTCGCGGGGGCCGGGGGAGGCGCGGAATGAAGCGCGGGACGTTGCGCGCGTGTGCGAAGTACGGATCGCCGAGCTCGGCTCGGAGATCGTGCTCCTCGAATCGAATCGAATCGAATCGAACCGCGACCACGAGGTAGCCGGTTGACCCGGCAGCGAAGAGGAGATGGCCGATGGGCGTCTGCGCTGATCGACGTCGGATTGCTCGGAGTCTTCGCCGTCGAGCACAGTCTGATGGCCCGGCGGCAGGTCGGCGGAGGTGCCGATGACACAGAAGTGACCTGAGTCACGGAAGTTAGCGATGTGCTGTTAACGTGCTAACCGGTGGCCGCCGAGCCGTCCGTGAGGAGAGTCGTATGCAGGATTTGAAGATGCCGGTCAAGATCTGGTCGTCGATCGCCACCGCGCCGATGCAGGTCGCGACGGCGACCGCGCTCGCCGGGATCCGGTACTGGTCGGGGGCATTCGAGCGACGGGCGACGCCGCTCGACGTGATGGGCGACTGGGCTCGCTGGGTCCAGGCGGCGACCGTGCGCGAGGTGCCGCCCTGGGCGCATGACCACACCGTCGTGCGGGAGTGGCCGGTCGCCCGACTGCTCGACTACTCGGCGCCCGAGCCCGGAGTCGAGATCGCCACCCTGGTCCTGCCGCCGCAGGCCGGTCACTCGTCGTCGATCGTCGACTTCAACGAGGGCCAGAGCCAGATGATCACGATCCGGGACGCGGGTCTGGATCGGCTCTACACCCTCGACTGGCTGGGCGCGACGCAGGCCACCAAGGACTATTCGATCGAGGACTACATCTCGATCGTCGACGAGGCGGTCGACGACATCGGCGGCATCGTGAACCTCATCGGTGACTGCCAGGGCGGCTGGCTCGCGACGATCTATGCCGCGCTGCGCCCGGACAAGGTCAACTCGCTGACGATCGGCGGTGCACCGATCGACTTCCACATCGGCGACGGCGTCATCAACGAATGGGTCCGGGTGATGCGGGCCGAGCAGGACACCGCGGTCTATCGCGGTGTGGTGGCTGCGGGCAACGGCGTCTACCGCGGACAGAACCAGGTCCTCGGATTCAAGATGCTCGAACCCGCCGCCGAGTACGAGCGCCTCGTCGGGCTGCTCCCGGACATCAACGACGAGCGGGCGGTCAAGCGGTACACCGACTTCACCAACTGGTTCGAATGGACTCAGGACATCCCGGGCGCGTTCTACCTGTGGATCGTCGAGCACCTGTTCGGGAAGAACGAACTCGTGAACGGGCAGCTCGCCGTCGGCGGGGAGACGGTGGATCTGGCGCGTATCTCCTGCCCGGTCAACCTGCTCGCGGGCAGCGCCGATCACATCACGCCGCCGGTGCAGGTGTGGGCCCTCGAGGACTACGTCTCGACGCCGAAGGATCAGATCAAGCGGGAGCTCGCGCAGTCCGGGCATCTCGGGCTGTTCATGGGCCGGGAGTCCCTCGCGAGCCACTGGGCGCCGATGGTCGAAGCGCTGGTTCCGATCAGCCGCTGAGCCACGACCGCCCGTGGGCGAGACGAGACCGGTCCCGAACCCTGCGAGGTTCGGGACCGGTCTCGTCGTTGCTACGAAGCCGCGCTGATCACGACGCAGCCTTCGTCTGCAGCCTGCGTCGATCCCGTTCGGGGTCGACGAGCAGCAGCACCGCGACACCCGCGGCCAGCAGCAGTGCGCCGCAGATCAGGAACAGGACGTGATAGCCGCCTGCCTCGGTCGACGCGTTCTCGATCAGCCGTCCGGCGATGGCCGGCGCGAGCATTCCCGCCACGCCGAAGAAGGCGAAGAACACGCCGAGCGCCGTGCCTCGCTGAGCCACCGGGGTGATCTCGGCGACCGCCGCAGTCGCGGCCGGGAAGATGGTCGTGTAGAGGATGAACGCGGGCAGCATCAGGATCAGCTGGACGGTCCCGCCGGTTCCGGCGAACGCGAACATCGCAACCGCGGCGATCACGATCGCCACCGCGGGGACCCCCGAGCGGGACCATCGGCTCGACACGCCGCGGGCGAGGAGTCGTCGTGAGACCCAGCCCTGGCCGAACATCGCGACCGCGCCGGTCGCGGCGACCGCGGCGATGAGATTGCCCGTCGACACCGTGCTGATCCCGCGCACCGACTCGAGGTAGGTGGGCAGCCAGGTGGTCAGGATCGCCGTCACGAAGTAGCAGGCGAATCCGGCGAAGGCGAGGAACGCCCAGGTGGGAGAGGCGAACAGGTTCCGATAGGGAACCCGGCTCTCATCCGGTTCGGCGTCGTCGGTGGCGGCGGGAGTGCCTGCGGGCTTCACGTCGTAGGGTCCCTCCTTGCCGATCATCAGCCACAGCGCGACCCACACGAGGCCTGCGATGCCGAGCACGCCGAAGCACCAGCGCCAGCCCCAATGGACCTGGACGAAGGCCATCGCCGGTGCGGCGATCAGCACGCCGAGCGACGACGATCCGAGAACGATCGCGTTCGGGACGTCGCGCTTCTCGTCGGGGAACCACTTCATCACCGCGTGCAGCGACACCGGCGAGGCGGGGCCCTCCGCGAGACCGAGGACCACGCGGGAGATCAGCAGCACGGAGAACGACGCCGCACCCATCACCGGGAACTGGACGACGGCCCAGACCAGCGCCATCGCGATCAGCATCCATCGCGTCTGAATCCGGTCGACGAGCATGCCGCCGACGACGGTCGACACCCCGAACAGGAAGAAGAACGCACTCGCGATGAGCCCGTACTGGGACGGGGTGAGGCCGAGGTCGTCCATCAACGCGTGCGAGGTGAGGCCGAGGACCGACTTGTCACCCCAGTTGATCACCATGAACAGCGCGAGGGCGCCGGTGATCAGCCAAGCGCGGCGAGAGGAGTAACCCGCCGGTGCGGTGTCCGGGTCCGTGCCCGTGGAGGCGGGCGCGGGCACGGAAGCGATGGTGCTTGTCATGAGAGGTCCTTGATTCAGCGGGGCAGGTCGCCGGCGACGGTGACGCGTTCCATCACCCGGCGGTGCGGGAAGTAGTCGTTGACGGCGTAGTGCTGCGTGGAGCGGTTGTCCCAGATGGCGACCGAGTTCGGCTCCCACTGGAAGCGGATCTGGTACTCGGGAGTGCGGGCCTGGAACATCAGGTAGTCGAGCAGCTGGTCGCCGTCCCCCTTCGGGAGTCCGACGATCTCCGACGTGAACGGCTCGTTCACGTACAGCAGTCGACGGCCGGTCTCGGGGTGGGTGCGAACGATCGGGTGGGCGATCGGCGGGTGGATCTTCGACATCGCCTCCACCTGCTCCGCCGACATCGCCAGGCCCCACGACTTGGTGAACGTGTGGATCGCCCGGAGACCCTCGATCTTCTCCTTCACCGGCTCGGGAAGGTTGTCGTAGGCGGCGGCCATGTCGGCCCACACGGTGTTGCCGCCGACCGGCGGAACCTCGACGGCACGCAGGATCGACGCCATCGACGGGTCCTTGCGGAACGAGGTGTCGCTGTGCCAGACGTTCTCCGTGCCGACCGACATGTCGCCCTTGGCGAGCCGCGAGATCTCCTGCGCCTCACCGTTGGGGAAGAAGTCGTTCACCTCGACCGAGCCCCACCGCCGAGCCAGGCTGATGTGCTGCGGACCAGTCAGACTCTGGTCGCGGAAGAAGAGGACCTTGAACTCGAGGAGTGCGCGGTGGAGTTCCGCGTGCAGCTCGTCGTCGATGTCGGCGAGGTCGACGCCCTCGATGTATGCGCCGATGGTCGGGCCGGCCGGCGTCACCTCGAATCGGGTGTACGACGGCGAATCGGCAGGCTGATCGCCATTGCGTTGAAGGTCGCGGGCACCGAGATGGATCCGCGGGTACGCGGTCTCACCTGCGGTGTGGATGGTCAGGTTCTTGATGACGGTGTCTGTGCTCATGATTCAAGTGTGATGGGCGACACCACTGTCTCTGGATGTGAGTTGCGACAGCGGGTGCGAAGCGTGGCTGTGCTGTAGCACAATCTATGGATGGTCCTGTCCTCAGAATCTCCGCAATCCGGACCTCCCGAAGGTGTGGCGGCGATCCTCGATCGGGTCGGCTCGCGGGTCGGTGCGATGGCACAGGAGATCACCGCTGCCGAGGCCGCGCAGTTCCTGCCGGATGAGATGCACGATTCGGAACTGGTCTCGATCGGCAACCGGGTGATCCCCATCGCCCTGCGGTATCTGCGGACCGGCGGGACGCCGACCGACGACGAGCTGCAGGCGGTCCGCGAGCGCGCGGAACAGCGTGCGCGGGAGGGCGTCCCGTTGTCTCTGGTGCTCGGCCTGTGGCAGCGGGGGTTCCAGCTGGTGTTCGACGAGTGCCTGCGTGCTTCCGAGGGGACCGGTGACGGTCCCGCCCTCGGCTGGATCGGCGCGGTCGGCTTCCGGGTACAGGAGGTGTTCGTCGCAGAGCTGGTCCGCGCCTACCAACGGGAGCGCGCCGTGCAGTCGGACGAGCTCACCGGCGGACCGCAGTTCGTCGGTCGACTGCTGCTGCTCGGCCACGATCCGCGGGCCGACGCCGAGCGCCTGGACGTCCGCCTCGACCTCGCCTACCACGTGCTCGCCGTGCGCCTCGAGAAGACGCCGGGTGAGCTGTCGGCCGAGCGCGCCGCGCGCGACGTGGCCGGTCGTCGCAAACTGCACCGGGTCCAGCGGCTGTTCCGGGCCGACGGCGGACCGGCCATGCTCTCGATGCTCGACCGCGACGGCGGTACCGTGCTCATCCCGGTCGCCCTGTATCCGGTCGACGACGACGATGAGCGCCTGCGGCGACTGGTCGCCGCGATCGCCGCGGCCGCCGGTGCGCCCGCCTCTGCGGCGGTCGTCGAGGGCGTCGCCCGAGGTGAGATCAAGGACGCGGCGGTCGAGGCGCAGGAGGTGCTCCGGGTCGCGGTCGCACTCGGGCGACCCGCCGGACTGCACCGGCTGGCCGACGTCGCCGTGGCCTATCAGCTGAGCCGTCGGGGCCCAGGGGCACAGCGGTTGTCGGAGACGATTCGGCCGCTGCTCGATCAGCCCGACCTGCTTCGGACGCTGCGCGCGTACCTCGACTGCGATCTCGACCGGTTGCGCGCCGCCCGCGCCCTCGACGTGCACCCGAACACCGTGAACAATCGGCTCAACCGGATCGAGGGGCTGTGCGGTACGAGTCCGTTCCGGACCGAGGGGATCGTCGCGCTGTACGCGGCGGTGACCGCCCACGCCGTGGAGGGCGGCTGACCGGCCGACGAGGCGGACGTGACGGGCGTCCCGCGATTCGACTATCGGCGCGCCAGGCCGTAACTTTTTCGGGTGCATTCCGATGACGACACCACCCTCCCCGCGTGGCGCGAACCCGGTGAACTGCCCGTACCTTTCGCTGACGCGATCGAGGAGTGGGCGGTCGCCGCGCGTGCGGTACTGATCGAGACCGCACGCGTCTACGGCGCGCTCATCACTCAGGCTGAGCTCGCGTCGAAGGTGCAGAGCGACACCGGAATCCGGGCGGGCGGACCCGTCCGACTGTGGATCGACGAACTGCTCGCTGCCGTCACCCGATCGCGCACGGCGGACGAGCCGCTGCTGGCGTCGCTCTGTGTCCGGCTCGACCAGAGCGTGGGTGACGCCTACCTGCGCGTCCTGGAGATCGCGGGCCGCCCGAAGCCGGACGACGAGGACATGGACGCGGCCACCGCGCGGTTCGCCTGTTACGAGTTCTTCGGTGCCACGATTCCAGCGTTCGCCCGCCCGACGCTCGCACCGCGTGTCGCGGAGAGGCGCGCCGCTCGGCGCCCCGCGCGTCCGGCGAAGGCGCCGAAATCTCCGAAGGCGGCGAAGTCGACTGCGAAGTCGGCTGCGTCGGGCGCGCCTGCCAAGCCCAAGCCGAAGACCAAGCCCAAGGCGGCACCCAAGCCCGAGGAGCCGAAGCCCAAGCTGTGCCCGAACTGCTTCACCGTGCTGTCGACGTCGGGCGAGTGCGGGTTCTGCTACTGATCTGATCAGTCGGCGCTCGGGCTACGATCGCGACATCACTGTCGTGGGGTCGAGGGCGCGGGCACTTCCCGCGCCTCCGAACGCGGTCTTCGAAGACCTCATCGATCCGGCGCGGCAGCCGGTGCGTCCATGGCTCACCCTCCTGGCGGACGAGACGCCACCCGGAGTGCTCACCGTGGAACCCGGCGTGCGGGTGGTGTGGACGTCGATCTGGCCTCGCCGGCCGGACGCTCGCATCGAGTTCGAGTTGACGCCGCATCGCGGAGGAACGACTGTCGCGTGGCTGATCCGGGTCGACGGAGATACGCCCGATGACTCGCTGGCCGGACACATGCGGAAGCGCATCAACGAGCTGGTGTTCGCGAATCTCCGCTATACGTACGGTCAGTGACGAATCGGTGCCGTCTGTCGTCTCAGCCCCTGGTCGACCCGCGTACGGCCAGCTCGACCGGCAGCCGGACGTCGGCGGGGGCGTCATCGGTCCCGGTGATCATGCCGAGCAGTAGTCGGACTCCGGCCGCGCCGATCGCATGGGCCGGCGTGACGACGGTGGTCAGCGGGACGGGGAGCTGCGCGGCGACGGGGATGTCGTTGTAGCCGACGAGGCCGAGGTCGTCCGGGATCGACAGCCCGAGATCGCGGGCGACGCCGAGAAGTCCGATGGCCATCGTGTCGCTGACGCAGAAGACCGCGTCGGGCCGGTCGTCGCCGGTGAGAAGTGTTCGCGCGGCATCGATTCCGCCCTGCACATCCATCCGCGCATGTGCGATCCGGCCGGTGGGGACGGCGACGCCCGCGTCGTGCATCTCGTAGAGGAAGCCGGCCAGCCGATCGTGTCCCGTGGTAGCGAACAGCGGACCGCCGACGGCGGCGATCCGGCGATAACCGCAGTCGACCAGGTGCCGTGCCGCGAGACGTCCGCCGAGGCGATCGTCGCCGCCGGCGAACGGCAGGCCGGCGTCGGCGTGCCGGTTGAGCGCCACCGCGGGTACCGGCAGGGCGAGGTCGGAGACGAACTCGGCGGCCGGGCTGTGCAGACTGCTCAGAATGAGGCCGTCCACCTGGCGGCCCGCGAGCAGAGCGATCGCCTCGCGCTGCCCATCCGGATCGTCGGGCGGACTCGACAGCAGCACCGAGTACCCGGCCTCGCGCGCCGCCTGTTCGACGCCCTGGTAGATCGTGGCGACCACGCCGTCGGTCAGGCGGGGCATGACGGCACCGATGGTCGTCGTGCGGCGCGTGCGCAGGCTGGCGGCCCAGAGGTTCGGGCGGTAGCCGAGCTCGTCGGCGACCTCTCGGACACGTTTGGCGGCCTCCGACCCCCCGTCCACCGGCTCGGCCTGCCGCAGCACGCGTGACACCGTCGACACGTGAACGCCGGCGCGCTCGGCGATCTCCTTCATCGTCGGCGGACGCGAGCCGCGGCTGCCGGAGGGATCTGTCATGCGGAGGGTCCTTGCGGGTCGGGGATTGACGGCTCGTCGTGCATCTCGCTACTCTCACTCCACCATATGCAATCGATTGCGCAAAGCATTGCATGTACGTGTTCCGCTGTTATCCACCAGGAGAAGCCATGGCCGACACCCGCACCGTCACCCAACTGTTCGCCCTCGACGACCTCCTCTCCGACGAGGAGAAGGCGATCCGCGACACCGTCCGCAAGTTCGGTGAGGATCGGATCCGGCCGCACATCGCGGGCTGGTTCGACGAGGCCCGGATCCCGGCCAAGGAGCTCGCCAAGGAACTCGGCGGACTGGGCGTGCTGGGCATGCACCTCGACGGCTACGGGTGCGCGGGGATGAGCGCGGTGACCTACGGCCTGGCGTGCCTGGAGCTGGAGGCCATCGACTCGGGCATCCGGTCGCTGGTGTCGGTGCAGGGCTCGCTCGCGATGTTCGCGATCCACCACTGGGGCAGCGAGGAGCAGAAGCAGGAGTGGCTGCCGCGGATGGCCGCCGGTGACGCGCTGGGCTGCTTCGGCCTGACCGAACCCGACTTCGGCTCCGACCCCGGTGGCATGCGCACCCGCGCGGTGCGCGACGGCTCCGACTGGGTGCTGAACGGCGCCAAGATGTGGATCACCAACGGCTCGGTGGCCGACGTCGCGGTGGTCTGGGCCAAGACCGACCTGGAACAGGGCGCGCGCGGAATCCGCGGCTTCGTCGTCCCGACCGACACACCCGGATTCTCGGCACCGGAGATTCGCGCGAAGATGTCGCTGCGTGCGTCGGTCACCTCCGAGTTGGTGCTGCAGGACGTGCGCCTGCCGGAGTCGGCGATGCTGCCGAAGGCGGCCGGCCTGAGCGGCCCGTTGAGCTGCCTCAACGAGGCGCGATTCGGCATCATCTTCGGATCGATCGGCGCGGCCCGCGATTGTCTCGAGACCGCCGTCGACTACGCCTCCACCCGCATGGTGTTCGACAAGCCCCTCGCCGCCTACCAGCTGACGCAGGCCAAACTCGCCGACATGGCGCTCGAGGTCGGCAAGGGGCATCTGCTGGCCTACCGGCTCGGACGACTGAAGGACGCCGGTGAGGTGGAGCCCGCCCAGGTCAGCCTCGGCAAGCTCAACAACTGCCGCGAGGCCATCAAGGTGGCGCGCGAATGCCGCACCATCCTCGCCGCGAACGGCATCACCCTGGAGTACCCGGTGATCCGCCACGCGAACAATCTCGAGTCGGTGCTCACCTATGAGGGCACCTCCGAGGTCCACCAGCTCACCATCGGTCGCGCCCTGACCGGCGAAGCCGCCTTCCGGTGACCTCCGGCGCGCTCGACGGTCTCCTGATCGCCGATTTCGGCAGAGTGCTGGCCGGCCCCTACGCCACGATGCTGCTCGCCGACCTCGGCGCCGAGGTGGTCAAGATCGAACGGCCGGGCGCGGGCGACGACACCCGGTCGTGGGGTCCGCCCTACGCGGACGGGCAGGCCACGTACTTCCAGGCGGCCAATCGCAACAAGTCGTCGCTGGCACTCGACTTTCGCGACCCCGACGATCTGGCCGTCGCGCGCGACCTGGCGCGCCGGGCCGACGTGGTGGTCGAGAACTTCCTGCCCGGCACCATGGAGCGGCTCGGTCTCGGTTACGACGCGGTGGTCGCGGCGAATCCCGGCGTCGTCTACTGCTCGATCACCGGTTTCGGCGGACACAACGACCTGCCCGGCTACGACCTCCTCGTTCAGGCCGTCGGCGGGCTGATGAGCATCACCGGCCCGTCGCCCGACGAGCCGACCAAGGTCGGGGTCGCGCTGGTCGACGTGGTGACCGGATTACACGCGGCGGTCGGGATCCTGTCGGCGCTCCGCCACCGCGATCGCACCGGCGAGGGGCAGCGGGTGGAGGTGAACCTGCTGTCGTCGCTGCTGTCGGCACTGGCGAACCAGAGCTCGGGCTTCGTCGGCGCGGGCGTGGTGCCGCAGGCGATGGGCAACCGGCATCCGAGCGTCGTGCCCTATCAGCCGTTCCCGACGGCCGACCGGCCGCTGATCCTGGCGGTCGGCAACGACCGGCAGTTCGAGGCGTTCGCCCGAGAGCTGGGCGCGCCGGCGATGGCCGACGACGCGCGGTTCGCGACCAACTCCGCGCGCGTCGAGAACCGTGACGTGCTGATCGACGAGGTCACCCGACTTCTGTCGACCGACACCGCCGACGGCTGGTTCAAGCGATTCGCCTCGGTCGGCGTCCCGTGCGGGCCCGTCAACGACGTCGCCGAAGCCTTCGCCCTGGCCGACCGGCTGGGTTTGCAGCCGGTCGCGGAGGTCGTGGATCCGCGTCGGAGCAATCCCGTCCGGACGGTCGCGAATCCGATCCGCCTGTCCGCGACCCCGCCGACGTATCGGTCGGCGCCACCGGAGCTGGGGGAGGGCGCCGCCGGCTGAGTACGGCCGTCACCCCGCCGGTTCAGCGCTTCTCACGACCGCTTCTTCGCGCCCGGGCCCGGAGCGGCGCGGACATCTCGTTGCGCCACGGCGTGTCCCGCGTCGCAGACGACGACCGCCCGCACGGGGGCGCCGCAGTCGCGGTGGACGATGTCGACGGACGGACCGGCCGGATCGGCTCGGTGCCGGTCGCCCCAGCGGAGCATCGCGATCAGGACCGGCTGCAGGTCCAGGCCTGCGTCGGTGAGCCGGTACTCCTTGCGTCTGCGGGAGCCGGGTTCCTGGTATTCGCGCGCCGTCAGCACGTCGGCGTCGACCAGTTTGCGCAGGCGGTCGGACAGCACCGAATCGGACACCCCGGTGTGCTCCTTGATCTGGTCGAACCGGCGGACACCGTTGAAGACCTCGCGCAGCACCAGTGCGCTCCATCGGTCGCCGATCACGTCGAGCGTGCGCTGGACGGAGCAGTTGTCGGTGTCGAAGTCGAGCCAGTCCATGTCCACATCGTATCTGGCTTCTCTATTGACAGTCAGCGGATCTCCGATCTAACTTCTTAATCAGAAGTCAGTGGCATCGACGTCGCAGACGCTCAACAGAGGAGAAGGCCATGACCGAAGCCGTGCAGATGCCCGGACCGTCGAGCGTGTTCATGGACGCATCGGGGCTCGTGATCACCGAAGCATCGGGCTCGCGGGTCGAGGGTTACGCCGACCTCGACGAACGGCACCACACCCCGTTCGGTGTCGTGCACGGCGGTGTGTACGCGGCGATCGTCGAGAGTGCCGGGAGCGTCGGGGCCAGCGCCGCCGTCGCCGACCGCGGGCAGTTCTCGGTCGGGCTCAACAACTCGACCGACTTCCTGCGGTCGTCGAACGGATGTCGTGCGCGGGTGGTCGCGGAGCCGATCATCCAGGGCCGCACCCAGCAGCTCTGGCTCATCCAGATCAGCGACGAGGCCACCGGAAAGGACCTGGCACGCGGCCAGCTCCGACTGCAGAACATCGCGCTGCCGACAGCGGACTGACGTCGCCCGCGGCGCTGTGCGACCATCGATGGCGTGGCCGACTACCTCGTGCCCGACTGGGCCAACGCAGCTTTGGTGATCATCGACGTCCAGCAGGACTTCGTCGACGGTCCGGGCGCGGTACCGGGTACCCGCGAGGTGCTTCCGGCCATCGCCGAAGCCGCCGCCGAGTTCCGCCGACTGGGCCGCCCGGTGGTCCATGTGGTCCGCTCCTATCGGCCCGGTGAGAGCGACGTCGACCTGCCCCGGCGAGCGGCCGTCGAAGCGGGGACCGCCGTCGTCGTACCGGGAACGCCGGGCGCAGGGATCCCGCAGGAACTCCTGCCCGGGGACGTCGACCTCGATTGGGAGTCGCTTCGGTTCGGGGCCGTCCAGCAGATCGGGGAGGCCGAGTTCGCGCTGTACAAGCCGCGGTGGTCGGCGTTCTTCCGGACGCCGCTCGAATCGCTCCTCGGCGACCATGACGTCACGACGGTCGTCGTCGCAGGCTGCAATCTGCCGAACTGTCCGCGGGCCACGCTGTTCGACGCGTCCGAGCTCGACTATCGGACCGTCCTGATCACGGACGCGACCTCGCAGGTCACCGCCGCGCGATCGGCGGACATGGAGCTGATCGGCGTGCAGCTGCGGACGACCGGCGAGGTGATCGCGTCGCTCGCGGGAGACGAACTGCTCGGCGTGGCCGAGAGCCTGTGGGCCGATGCCCTGGACGCGCTCGACCTCGACGATCTCGACCGCGCGAGCGGATGCGGAGACTGGACGGTTCGGCAGCTGGTCGACCATGTGGCCGGGGGCGCGGCCCGGTACACGATTCTGCTCGACGGCGGGACCGCGCAGGACACGGTCGCCACCCGAGAGCTCGACTACATCGGCGACGACGCCATCGGCAGCTTCTGGGAACAGGAGCATCGACTGCGCGAGGCGGCCGAGCAGGCCGACCTCGACGTTCTCGTCGACCATCGGGCGGGCCCGCGAAGCGGCACCTCGCTGATGCAGTTGCGACTGCTCGAGTTGACCCTGCACAGCAAGGATCTCGCGGATGCGCTCGGTCTGACCTGGTCGCCGCCGGCGGAACTGCTCGACCACCTGCTCGGAGCCGGAGCGCCGATCATCGAGGATCTGCGCGGGCTCGGACTGTTCGGCCCGTCGCTCACGCCGGCCTCCGACCGGCCGGCGGACAGGCTGCTGGCGTTCGCCGGACGTACGGCGTGACCGTCCGATCCCGATAGTCTGACCCGGTGACTTCCGACTCGGCGGCGAGCGCCGACGCGCGACCCCGGTTCCGCCTCGCCTACGTCCCCGGTGCGACGCCCGCGAAGTGGGTCCGCAAGTGGCGGGACCGATTCACCGACACCCCGCTGGACCTGCTGTCGTGCTCGGTCGTCGACAGCACGCGGATGCTCGCCGACGGTGCCGCGGACGCCGTCGTCACTCGGATTCCGGACGCGCTGGCGATGTTCGATCCGGGACCGCACCACGCCATCGACCTCTACGAGGAGACGACGGTGGTCGTGGTCCCGAAGGACCACTATCTGACCGTCGCCGAGGAGCTGACGGCCGACGACGTCGCTGCGGAGAGCTTCTTCTCGCCGCTCGACGACGTGCTGACCTGGGAGCGGCCACCGGGCACGATGCTCGACCACCGCCCGGCGACGACGGCCGACGCGATCGAACTCGTCGCGGCGGGCGTGGGTCTGCTCGCCGTGCCGCAGTCGCTCGCCCGCCTCCACCATCGGCGCGACCTGGTGTACCGGCCGCTGATCGGTGCTCCGACCAGCCGTGTCGGACTCGTCTGGGCGTCACCCACCTCCGATCTCGCCGAGCAGTTCGTCGGACTGGTCCGCGGCCGCGGTGCGAACTCCTCCCGCGGCAAGGAGCCGCAACCCAAACGGTCCGCGAAGGAGAAGGCGGCCGCCAAACGCGCGAATCGCGAGGCCGCGGGCAAGGTCCCGGGAAAGAACTTCGGGAAGGGTGCGCGGCGCGGTCGGCGGTAGGGGTGGGTGTCACCAGCTCCAGGTGAGGTCGCCGTCAGGACCGGCCTTGCACGTCGCGATTCCGTCGGTGCGGGCGATTCGCGCACGTGCACCGGGCTCGGTGCACGTGGTCCCGTACTCGACGGCCGGTCGGGACTGGTTCGTCCGGTCGGTCCACGCGCCGTTCATCGCGCTGCAGACAAGCGTGCCGTCCGCCGACACGTCCCCGAACTCCTCCACCCCGCACGGCTGTCCCTCGACCGGTTCCGGGGTGGCCGAGGGCTCGATCGTGACGGGTTCCTCGGTCGGCGTGGCGGTCGCGTAGACGGTGACCGGGGCCGGTTCGGTGGTCGTGGTCGGGGTTCTCCGGACGGTGACGGTCGACGTGGTGGTCACCGGCGTGGACGCGGCCGTCGGCGCCTCTCTCGACTTCAGATGGCCGTAGGCGAACGCGCCGCCGACCGCTAGCACCGCGGCGGTCGCCACGGCGGTGATCGCGGTGATCCATCCGTTCCGGTTCGACGATCGCTGCCGCTCGGGCTCGGGGACGACCGCTCGCTGCGCCGCGGTGGCGGCCATCGTCGCCGCGTACGCGGGCACGACGGGCTGCGTCGGCCGGCCGTGGATCGCGTCGGTGAGGGCGGAGGTGAACTCGGCGCAGGTCTGGAACCGCGCGTCGGGGTCCTTCGCGAGGACCCGGGCGAACACCGGGTCGAGCGCCGCGGGCAGCTGCGGCGCGACCTCCGACGCCGCGGGCGGTGACTGATTCAGATGTGCGGCCATCAGTGCCGTCATCGACGGTCCGGTGAAGGGGGCGCGGCCGGTGATCAGGTGGAACGCGGTGCAGCCGAGGGAGTACACGTCCGAGCGATTGTCGATCGCGCCGCCCTCGATCGCCTCGGGGCTCATGTACGACAGCGTGCCGATCGCGACGCCGGTGGACGTCAGCGACGTCGTCTCCTCGGCGGCCTTCGCGATGCCGAAATCGGCCAGCTTGACCGCTTCGACCGTCGGCTCGGCGCCGGTGTCGTCCATCGCGAGCAGGATGTTCGCCGGCTTCACGTCGCGGTGGGTGATCCGCTGCCTGCGCCACGCGTAGTCGAGCGCGGCCGCGGCGCCGCCGACCAGGGAGGGCACCAGGTCCGGTGCCTGCGCGCCGCTCTCGTCGAGCAACCGTCCGGCGTCGATGCCCTCGACGAACTCCATCGTGATCCACAGGCGACCCTCGTACTCGCCGCGGTCGTGGAGAGTGACGATGTTGGGGTGCGACAGCTGGGCCAGGAGATCGGCTTCGCGCTGGAACCTCGACTTGAAGTCGTCGTTGCGCGAGACTCCCGCGTCGAGCAGTTTCAGCGCATCGCGGCGAGGCAGGCGGGGATGCTCGACCAGGAACACCTGGCCCATGCCGCCGGCGCCGAGCGTGCGCAGGACTCGGTATCCGGCGATTTCGGTGATCTCCATGAAGATTCTCTTTTCCGGCGAAGCGTCGACTTGCAGAGTGTGTCACGGGGGTCTGACTGTGGATCGAATGAGCGGCACCGCGATCGGCGTGCCGCGCGGCGTCTACGGTGAGAATCGAACGAGGAGGTCCAGTGAAGATCGCGATCGAGCCCGTGCGGGACCGGTATCTGGTGGAGGCCGTGACCGCGGCCGGGAGTGAGGTCGTCGCGCTCGACGACGCCGAGGCGCTCGTGTGGATCGGCGGCCCGGACGGATTCCCGGAGCTCGGCGACGACGTGCGCTGGGTCGCGCTGAGCACCGCGGGCATCGAACGGTTCGTCGACGCCGACGTCCTCGACGACCGTCGACTGTGGACCAACGCCTCCGGCTTCTATGCCGCGGGAGTCGCCGAGCACGCCCTCGCGCTGCTGTTGGCCGGGCTGCGTCAGATCAATACGGCGGTCCGGGAGCATTGGGCCAAGGAACTGATCGACCCGGCCGTCCGGACCCTGCGGGGGTCGACGGTCGCGATCATCGGTGCAGGCGGCATCGGTCGCGAACTCGCCCCGCTGCTCAAAGCCTGCGGCGCGACGGTCATCGCCGTCAACCGCAGCGGCCGGGAGATCCCCGGCGCCGACCTGACGCTGGCCGCCACCCGGTTGGACGAGGTGTGGGAGCGCACCGACCACGTGGTCCTGGCCGCGCCGGACACCCCGGAGACCCGCCACCTGATCGACGACGAGACGCTCGCCCGCCTTCATCCGCACACGTGGATCGTGAACATCGCGCGCGGTCCGCTGATCGATCAGGCGGCCCTGTGTCGAGCGCTCGCGGATGGGGTCATCGCCGGCGCGGCTCTCGACGTCACAGATCCCGAGCCGCCCGCCGACGACGACCCGCTGTGGTCGCTGCCGAACGTCATCATCACTCCCCACGTGGCCAATCCCGCTTCGGGACTGACGCGGGAGATGGCGCCGTTCCTGGCGGAGAACGTTCGGCGTCACGAGGCGGGCGAGGAACTGCTGGCCGTCGTGACACCCGGTGCGGGGTACTGACGGCGGTCGTTCAGCCGGCGGCGGTCGGCGTCTGGAACAGGCGCCGATAGGTCGACGGGGGCATGCCGGTGTCGCGGCGCAGCAGAGTCCGCAGACTCGCGCCCGACCCGAGGCCGGACCGCTCGGCGACGTCGTCGATGGACAGGTCGGTGCGCTCCAGGAGTTCGCGCGCATGGTCGAGGCGCAGCCGCTGCACCCAGGCGCCGGGCGTCTCCCCGGTCTCCTCACGGAATCGGCGGTTGAACGTCCGCGGGCTCATGTCGGCGCGTCGGGCGAGCCGCTCCACCGACAGATTGTCGGACGGGTTCGCCGTCGCCCAGGCGCGGGTGGCCGCCGTCGATCCGGCACCGCTCGACGGGACGGGTCGGTCGACGAACTGCGCCTGCATCCCCTCGCGAGCCGGCGGAATCACCGCGTAGCGCGCGACGCGGTTCGCGACGGCGGTGCCGTGGTCGCCGCGGATGATGTACAGGCACAGGTCGAGCCCGGAGGCGACGCCCGCCGAGGTCAGCACGTCCCCGTCGTCGACGAAGAGCACATGCTCCACCAGGTCGACCGCGGGATGCAGCCGCGCCAGATCGCCTCCGGCCTGCCAGTGCGTCGTGACGCGTCGACCGTCGAGTGCGCCGGCGGCGGCGAGTGTGAATGCGCCGGTGCAGATCGACACCAGACGCGTCCCCGGCCGAATCAGCGACAGCGCGTCGCGGACCGTCTCCGGCAGGACTCCCTCCATCCGGATCTGAGGCTGTCGATTGCCCGGCACGATCACCGTGTCGGCGCGTGCCAGGACCGATGCGTCGGACTGCGGCGCGATCGCGTAGCCGTTCGTCGTCATCACGGGGCCGCCGTCGACGCTGCAGGTCACCACCTCGTAGAGGGGGCGGCCGTCGTCGTCGGTGGCCTTGCCGAAGCACATCGGCGCGATGGTCGCGTCGAAGCCGATCAGCGGTTCGAGGAGCAGGACTGCCACTACGTGCATGGCATTATTCTTTCATATATTGGCATTCATGCCACTCGTTCTCGATGCCCGCGGACGGCAGAGTGATCGGCGTGAGACAACGAGTGCACTACGCCTGGGTGATCGCGGTCGTCGCTTTCCTGACCATCCTCGGAGCCGCGGGCTTCCGATCGGTACCCGGTGTGATGATGGACCCGCTCCATCACGAGTTCGGATGGTCGCACGCCACCATCGGCGCGGCGATGAGCATCAACATGGCGCTCTTCGGGTTGACAGCGCCGTTCGCGGCCGCCCTGATGGATCGCCTGGGCATCCGCCCGGTGGTGGTCGGCGCGCTGGCGTTGATCGCGGCGGGGACCGGCCTCGCGGTGTTCATGACCGACGCGTGGCAGCTGGTACTCCTGTGGGGTGTCCTCGTCGGACTCGGAACCGGCGCGCTGTCGACCGCCTTCGTCGCGACCATTGCGACGCGATGGTTCGAGGCGCGACGTGGGCTGGTGACCGGCGTGCTGACCGCCGCGTCGGCCACCGGACAGTTGATCTTCCTGCCGGTGGTCGCCGGCATCGCGGACGTCCACGGCTGGCGGTCGGCGACCCTGGTCGTGACCGCGGTGGCGGTCGCGGTGATTCCGCTGGCCGGGCTGTTCCTGCGGTCGTGGCCCGCTGATCTGGGGATTCCGCCGTACGGGGCGGACACCGTCGTCGCGCCGGTTCAGGAGAACCGCAACCTGTTCCGTGTCGCTCTCGGCGGGCTGGTCCTCGGCGCACGCAAGCCGATCTTCTGGTTGCTGGCGGGCAGTTTCGCCATCTGCGGCGCGACGACCAACGGGCTGCTGCAGACCCACTTCATCCCCGCGGCCGGCGACCACGGCATGCCCGCGACCACCGCAGCCTCCCTGCTGGCCCTGATCGGAGTGTTCGACGTCGCGGGCACCATCGCGTCCGGGTGGTTCACCGACCGCGTCGACTCGCGGATCCTGCTGGTGATCTACTACCTGGGTCGCGGAACGGCGCTCGCGGTGCTGCCGTCGTTGCTGAGCGCCGAGACCAGCCCGGGGATCTGGGTGTTCATTCTGTTCTACGGGCTCGACTGGGTCGCCACGGTCCCGCCGACGATGGCGTTGACGCGTCAGCAGTTCGGCGACGCGACGCCCGTCGTGTTCGGCTGGATCTTCGCCGCGCATCAACTGGGCGCGGCGGTGGCGGCGTTCGGAGCCGGGTACATCCGCGACGTCTCGGGCGGGTACGACCCGGCGTTCTACGCCGCGGCCGGACTCTGCGTCGTCGCCGCGGGCCTGTGCTGGGCCGTGCCGCGCGCCCGCGAGGGCGTGACCTCCGTCGGCCGAGTCCCGTCCGCTGTCGGGTGAGCGTGCCTCTTGGCGTTGGTTGAGCTCAACCAGCAGGTGGGGGGTCACTCGGTCAGCCGGCTGGCCGTGATTCTCGAGGTGAGTTGATTCAGAACCGGCTCGGGGACCAAGCCGTCGGGCCCGGCGCGCCAGCACGCGGAGAGGGCGTCGTAGCCGACCGCGCGGACCGCTGCGTGGGCCGGCCAATACCGTCTCGCCCACGGCGGGTCGTCGTTGGCGCTGTCGGTCGCGTCCAGTTCGGCCTCGAGCAGTTGCCACTGGAGATCGCGGCGGGCCACGCGCATGGTGACGGAGGCCGGAACCTCGGTGGCCGCGAGTGACACCAGATCGGTGCAGGCCCGGCGCGCCGCCTCGTCGTCGGACCGGAGGGTACTTCGGTGTGCGCGGGGAAACACCCACCAGGTGGCCGCGATCGCGAGTGCGACGCCGAGGAGCGTCTCGAGCACGCGCGAGGTCATCTGGTGGGAGAGCGGTTGTGGCGAGGCGCCCATGAGCAGCGCGAGCGGCGTGATGAAGGTGACCGCGAGCGCATAGTTCGTGGTCACCGTCAGTTCGATCATCACGTTGAGCAGCGCCAGCACGACGATGAGGGCGGCGGTGTGCAGGTCGAGCGCGTGCAGCACCGCGAAGATCACCAGTCCGCCGAGGGTGCCGAGCACGCGGTGGGCGCCGCGGACCGCACCGCGAACGCGGTCGGGCCCCATCTGGAGTACGAGGACGGCGCCCATGATCGCCCAGTCCGGCCGGCCCAGGCCCGCGACGACGGAGATCCCGCCCGCCAGCAGGGCGGCGATCGCGGCTCGGACGGTGGTGACGGTGGCATGACTGTCGAGCCGCCAGGCGAACCGGAGCCGGCGCAGAATGCCGGGACGGGGGAGCGGTGCCATCAGCGCGCCGGCCTCCGCGTCATGCACCCGATGATGAGTCAGCCACAGGCGATGCGCGAGGTCGCCGTCCGTCTGCGCGGCGTCGTGGAGCACCGACCACGCATTGAGCGTCGACGCCGCCACACTGTGCCTGCGCGAGGGCTCGCGGTTGTCGTCGAGGAATCGTTCACTCTCGGCCAGCGCGGCTTCGGTGGCCGCGGTCTCGGGGCCGTGCGGCCGCCACAGCGCAGGCGCCATGCTCACGATCAGACCGGCGACGGCGCCGGCGGCGGTGCACACGACCACCGTCGCGGGCGACCCGCCGGCCCGGCACACGATCACCGCGACGCCGCCGACCAGGACCAGGAAGAACGGTCCGGGCGGGCCCAGCCGCAGGGCGTTGACCCCGAAGACGGAGACGGCGGTGAGGAGCGCGAGGGCGCCGACCATCACCGACTCCCTGGCGAAGGACTCGTCCGGTCCCATCCACGAGCCGATCGCACCGAAGGCGGCTGCGGTGGCGACCAGCAGCGCTCCGGTGGTCGTGATCACCTTCCACCGGATGCGGTACGGACGGCGCTCGCCATACAGCAGTGCGAACGAGCCGAGCGCGGCGAGCACCGAGTTGCGGTCGAATCCGAGGCTCAGCAGCGTCATCGCGGGCAGCACGAACGCCAGGCCCGCCCGGGCCGCGGGCGCCCACCGGCCGCGGGTGGACGGGCGCGACCACAGCAGGGCCCGGACCGACGGGCGCGACGGCGGGATGTGCGGGTCGTTGCTCATCGGCATCGCGCCACGAGGTGGACGTCGGGGAAGCGATGGTCGGCGTCGGCGCGGCTCACGGTCCGCCACAGCTCGTCGAACCCGGCCGCGACGACTGCGGCGCCCAGCGCGTCCGGGTGCCAGCGCCACGCTCGTGTGACCGCGTGGTCGAACTCGTGAACCCCGGGTTCGTCGGCGGCCTGCGCCGAGACCAGGACGACCGCGCCGGTCGGCAGGCGCGCGGACCAGTCGACGAGCACCGCCCGGACCTCGTCGGGCGGCACGTGAATCAGACTGTGCCTGGCGATCACTCCGCCGACCTTCGACAGATCGACACCCGTGAGGCGGGCGTCGCCCTCTGTCACGGTCAGCTCGGGGTGTTCCCGTCGCGCCACCGCGAGCATTCCGGTGCTCGGGTCCACGCCGTGCACCGAGAGTCCGCGCCGCGCCAGATGTGCGGCGACGCCGCCCGTGCCGCAGCCGACGTCGACGACGCCGGGCTCGAGGCCAGACGCCTGCACCAGATCGGCGAAGGCGTCGACCGCTCGACGTTCGATCGCGGTCTGGAAGGGTTCGGGAAAGGTCTCTGCGTACTTCTCGGCGAGGGCGTCGTAGCCGGGTCGGTCGGCGATCACGGTGTCTATTGTGCCGACCTCCGGGCGATCCGGACGAGTTCGGCGGCCGGACCCTGCAGCGTCTTCGGCGGCCGCCACACGGCGCGCAGTTCGCGGGACAGGTCGAGGCCGTCGACGTCGATCGCGCGGAGCTCGCCGCTGCGCGCGGACTCCTGCACCGCGAGGGTGCTGAGCACGGCGGGCCCCACACCGCCCGCGACAGCGGTGCGGATCGCGGCGCTGGAGCCGAGTTCGAGGATCGGCGCCGCCATGTCGTAGTCGGCCAGCGCGACCTCGAGGGTGGTCCGGGTGCCCGAGCCCGGCTCGCGGACCAGCAGCGGCGTCGCGGCCAGCTCGGCGATGTCGATGGGCGCGCGCCGCCGGGCCCACTTGTGTCCGGGCGGGACGACGAGCACCAGACGGTCGCGGGCGACCACCGCGCTGTGCAGGCCGGGCGGGATCGACGGGCTCTCCACGAAGCCGACGTCGCAGGTCCCGGAGGCGACTGAGTCGAAGACCGCCGTCGAATTGCGGACGCGCAGATGCACGGTGGTGTCGGGATGCGAGGCGCGGAAGGTGCCCAGCCACAGGGGCATCAGGTGTTCGGCGACGGTCATCGACGCGTCGACGGTGACCTCGGCGGCGGTGTCGCTGAGCAGTCCGGCTGCGACGTCGAGCAGTGCGCGCGCGTCGTCGACCGTGCGGCGCGCCCAGTGCACGAGGACGGTGCCGTCGGGGGTGAGGCGTGATCCGGTGGTCACGCGGTCGAGCAGGCGGACGCCCAGTTGTCGTTCGAGTCGGCCGATGGCGCGTGAGGCATTCGGCTGCGCGACGTGCAGGGCGCGGGCCGCCGCGCTCAGGCTGCCGTGGTCGTCGACGCCGACGAGCAGTTCCAATGCCCCCAGGTCGATCGATCGCAAGTCCACGGCTGGACATTACCCCGGCGCCGGGCACCGTCGGACATCGTTCAGGCGGCGGATCTCGACGCGGTGACCCGCCCGCCACGGTATTCACCGAACTGAATACCCATATCGAACTGATATGTCTGCATATCGGATGTCCGGGTTCCGGCAGCGACCGGACCAGCCGAATGTAGAGGCATGACCCAGACACTGCACCGCCCCACTGAGCCCGCGGAAGGCGGCGACCGCCAGTCCCGCGTCCGCACCTTCGTCCCCGGGCTGCTGGTCTGCGGCGCAGTCGCGCTCGCGGCCACCGGCATCAACATGGCCCTCCCCGCGGTGAGCCCGCTGCTCCTGGCAATCGTGATCGGCGCGGTGGTGGCGAACGTCGTCCACCTCCCGACCGCCACCGCCCCGGGGCTCACCTTCGCCTCGAAGACGCTCCTGCGCATCGGCGTCGCCCTTCTCGGTCTGCAGCTCGTCCTCGGCGACGTGCTGGGCCTGGGCTTCGGCATGATCCTCGTGGTGGTGGCGATCGTCTTCGGCGGCATCTTCGGCGGACTGATGATCGGCAAGGCGCTGGGCATCCCACTGGCACGCCGCCTGCTGATCGCCTGCGGCATGTCGATCTGCGGTGCGGCGGCGGTCGCGGCGGTCGACGGCGTGATCGAAGCCGATGACGAGGACACCGCGACCGCGGTCGGCACGGTCGTCATCTTCGGCACCCTGATGATCCCGGCCGTTCCGCTGCTGGCGAGTGCGATGGGCCTGTCGGACAAGATGGCAGGCATGTGGGCGGGCGGTTCGATCCACGAGGTCGCTCAGGTGGTCGCCGCGGGCGGCATGATCGGCGGCGGCGCGCTCACCGTCGCGGTGGTCGTCAAGCTGGCCCGCGTCATGATGCTCGCCCCGGTCGTCACCGTCTTGAGCATCCGTCAGCGCAAGATGACCGGCGATGCGGGCAAGCGCCCCCCGATCGTCCCGCTCTTCGTGGTCGGCTTCATCGCCTGCGCCGTCCTGCGCTCCACCGGCGTGCTGCCCTCGTTCGTCATCTCGATCGGCCACGAGGCCCAGGTGGTCCTGCTGACCATCGCGATGGCCGCGCTCGGACTCGGCGTCCGGATGGAGGTCATGCGCAAGGTCGGATGGCGCCCGTTCGTCCAGGCGGCGATCACCACGGTGCTGGTCGCAGGCATCGCCCTCGGCGGGGTGCTGCTCGCCGGATAGCCGAGAGTACTGACCGGAGCGTCCCCGTGGCGGCGGTTGTCGGACCATGTGTCCGGGAACCTCTGTCACGGGGACGCTCCGGTCAGTAGACGATGTGGCGTCTCCGGTTCAGACGCCCAAGTCGGCGCCGGTGAGCGGCGGCGAGGCCGCCAGTTCCGCGTTCTCCTCGTCGGTGAACACCCGCGAGCGGGAGAGGAAGCGGACGCCCTCGGGAGCTTCGAGCGAGAAGCCCGCTCCCCGGCCGGGGACCACGTCGAGGATCAGCTGGGTGTGCTTCCACAGTTCGAACTGGTCGCCGTTGATCCAGATGCGCACGGTGGGCAGCGGCTCCGGCAGGTCGATCTCGCCGACGAGCACGTCGCGCTGACCGATCCGGTACTCGCCGACCGGGTAGCACATGGGGGCGGAGCCGTCGCAGCATCCGCCGGACTGATGGATCATGAGACCGCCGTGAAGCTCCGACAGCTTGGTCAGGAGCTCCACGGCGGAGTCGCGGGCAACCACGCGTGCGACGGTTGCTGGCTGGTTCATCGCACGCCGGCTTAGAAGAAGCCCTTGGCGTTCTGCGCGTAGCCGACCAGCAGGTTCTTGGTCTGCTGGTAGTGGCTGAGCATCATCAGGTGATTCTCGCGCCCGACGCCCGACTGCTTGTAGCCGCCGAACGCGGCGTGCGCCGGGTAATCGTGATAGGTGTTCGTCCACACCCGGCCGGCCTGGATGTCGCGGCCGGCCCGGTAGGCGACGGCGCCGTTTCGGCTCCACACGCCGGCGCCGAGACCGTAGAGGGTGTCGTTGGCGATCGCCAGCGCGTCGTCGTAGTCGGAGAACGACGTCACCGCGAGCACCGGGCCGAAGATCTCCTCCTGGAAGATCCGCATGTCGTTCTTGCCGCCGAAGACGGTCGGCTGGATGTAGAAGCCGCCCGAGAGGTCGCCGCCGAGGTCGGCGGGCTCGCCGCCGGTGAGCACCTGAGCGCCCTCCTGCTTGCCGATCTCCAGGTACGACTTGATCTTCTCCCACTGGTCGCTGCTGGCCTGGGCGCCCATCATGGTGTCGGTGTCGAGCGGGTTGCCCTGCTTGATCGCCGCGACCCGGGCCACCGCCCGCTCGAGGAACTCGTCATAGATGCTGCCCTGGACCAGCGCGCGGCTCGGGCAGGTGCAGACCTCGCCCTGGTTGAGCGCGAACATCGAGAAGCCCTCGAGCGCGCGATCGAGGAAGCCGTCGTCGGAGGCCATCACGTCCTCGAAGAAGACATTCGGGCTCTTGCCGCCGAGTTCCAGGGTGACCGGGATGAGGTTCTCCGACGCATACTGCATGATCAGGCGGCCGGTGGTGGTCTCACCGGTGAAGGCGATCTTGCGGATGCGGTTGCTCGAGGCGAGGGGCTTGCCCGCCTCCACGCCGAAGCCGTTGACGATGTTCACGACGCCGTCGGGGAGCAGGTCGCCGATCAGGCTCATCAGGTAGAGGATCGACGCGGGCGTCTGCTCCGCGGGCTTCATCACCACGGCGTTGCCCGCCGCGAGCGCCGGGGCCAGCTTCCACGTCGCCATCAGGATCGGGAAATTCCAGGGGATGATCTGGCCGACCACGCCCAGCGGCTCGTGGAAGTGGTAAGCGACCGTGTCCTTGTCGATCTCCGAGATCCCGCCCTCCTGGGCGCGGATGGCGCCGGCGAAGTATCGGAAGTGGTCGATCGCGAGGGGGATGTCGGCGGCGAGGGTCTCGCGGACCGCCTTGCCGTTCTCCCAGCACTCGGCGACCGCGATCTTCTCGAGGTTCTCCTCCATGCGGTCGGCGATCTTGTTGAGCACGGCCGCGCGCTCGGCGACGGATGTCTTGCCCCACGCGGGAGCCGCGTCGTGGGCGGCGTCGAGCGCCACGTCGATGTCCTCGGCGGTCGAGCGGGCGACCTCGCAGAAGGTCTTGCCGTCCACCGGCGACGGATTCTCGAAGTACTGACCCTTCACCGGCGGAACCCACTTGCCACCGATCCAGTTGTCGTAGCGGGACTGGTAGCTCATCAGCGAGCCGTCGGCTCCGGGCTTTGCGAAGACGGTCATGGCGGGCACTCCTTCGTGGAATCACTTCGTTCGGTGAGGTGAATCACACATTAGGAGGATGGTGGTTGCAGTCACGTTGCATCGCGATGCGGGTGAGGTCGGCGGGTTGCGAGCCTATCGCTGGACGCCGAATCGGCGGTCGAGCAACCGGACGCGGCCTTCGGCGACGGACCGCTGCGGATGTCCCGCGGGGAGCCGGTGGGCGAGGGCGTTCCAGGCGGTGATGTCGTCGCGGCCGTGCGGTGAGGCGACCCAGGCGCTGAGCGCCGCGAGGTCGCCGGTGCCGAACATCCGCGAGCGCAGATCCTCGCGCACCTCGTCGAGGAGTTCGACGACGCCGGGCGCCAGCGATTCGGCGAGCAGACCGCCTCGGCCCAGGGTTCGGACCGCGGAGGTCAGCTCACCGGCTTCGATGAGCCCGCGCAGGTCGTCGACGTCGGACCGCGTCTCAACGGTGAGTCGATAGGGGCGAGCGGCGACGACGTCGCCGAGGTCGCGCCGCAGCCGGGAGATCTCGGCTCGCACGGTCACCGCGCCCAGCCCCTCGTCGGACAGCATGGTCGCGAGCTGCTCGGTGCCGAGTCCCTCCGGGTAGCTCTGCAACAGGAGCAGGATCTCGGCGTGCCGGGGCGACAGCGGTCGGGCGGCGCCCGGACCGTCCCGCCAGCGTGCGGGGCCGTCGGCGAGGACCGTCAGCTGAGGCCTGGCGAGGGCGCCGAAGGTCTCGGGGACGGAGAGGTCGACGGCGCGCGAGTTCAGCTCGCGCTCCACGGCGGCGACGACGGATCGGACTGCGGCGAGCGCGAACGGCGCGGCCGCGGCCGGTCCGCCGGTGACGTCGATGACCCCGAGCAGTTCGCCGGACACGGGGTCGTGAACGGGTGCGGCCGCGCAGTTCCAGTTCTGCACCGGCCCGGAGAAGTGCTCGGGTCCGATGATCTGCACGCCGCGGTTCATCGTCAGCGCGAGTCCCGGCGCGTTGGTGCCGACGGTGTCCTCGCTCCACACCGATCCCTCGACGAAGTTGATCCGCGCGGCGGCGTCGCGGGCACTGTGGTCGCCCTCCACCCACAGCAGGCGCCCCTGGTTGTCGGTCAGCGCCACCACCACGCCCGCGTCGGCGATGTCGTCGACGATCAACGACTGCACCAGCGGACGGATCGCCGCGAGTCGATGAGTGGACCGATAGGCGTCGAACTCCGTTCCCGACATCGGCGCGCCGTCGTGCCCGGGCTCCAGGTCGGCCGGGTCGACGCCGCGGCTGCGCGAGCGCTCCCACGACTCCCGGACCAGCGAACGCACGGTGTCGTCGGCGGGGGCCACGCCCGCCAGGAACTGCTCGTAGGCGCGGCGGACGCGAGTCGACACGGTGGTGCCTTCTCCCATCACGTTCAACTCCCGACTGTTTGCGCAGGTCCTTGTACTCCGATTGTGCCTGGACGGTGTGACCTGGGCAACGATCGGGCCTACGGCAGTGCCCGGCATCGGGTCCCGAGCCATGACAAACGTCATGCCGAAGTGATGACATCCGCTCTGGGTGACGTGAGCGCATCGGCGGGAGAGTGAATGGCATGACACAGCGTGATCTCACCTCAGCGCGAACCGCGTCGGCGGTTCCGGCCATCGCACTCAACGGTCTTTCGAAGCGGTTCCGCGGCTCGAAGGGCGAGACGGTCACGGCCGTCGACGGCATCGACCTCGAGATCCGGCCGGGCGAGGTGGTCGCCTTCCTCGGACCGAACGGTGCGGGCAAGACGACCACCATCGACATGATCCTGGGGCTGACCACCCCGGACGCCGGCACCGCCGTCGTCTTCGGAAGCTCTCCCCGGGACGCGGCTCGCGCGGGCCGCATCGCTGCGGTGATGCAGACCGGCGGGCTGCTCGACGATTTCACCGTCGGTGAGACGGTGTCGACCATCGCCGCACTGCACGGGCGCACCGCCGACATCGGCGAGGTGATGGCCCGCGCCGAGATCGCCGGCTTGGCCGACCGCAAGGTGTCCCGGTGCTCCGGCGGCGAGCAGCAGCGACTGAAGTTCGCGCTCGCGCTGCTCCCGGACCCCGACCTGATCGTGCTCGACGAGCCGACCGCAGGCATGGACGTCGAATCGCGCCGGACCTTCTGGGCGGCGATGCGGGCCGACGCCCAGCACGGTCGCACGGTCCTGTTCGCGACCCACTACCTCGAGGAGGCCGACTCCTTCGCCGATCGCATCGTGATGATCGCCGACGGCAGGGTGGTGGCCGACGGTTCCACCGCCGAGATCCGGGCCCGCGCCAGCCGCCGCATCGTCTCGGCCGTGCTCGACGACGACGCCGTCCCCGGACTGATGCGCGTCTTCCCCGAGTTGCAGGTGACCGAACGTCGCGGCGGACGCCTTTACCTGTCCCTGGAGGACTCCGACGTGCTGGCCCGTCACCTGCTGACCAGCACCCGCGCCCGGGAGATCGAGATCGCCAGCCACAACCTCGAGGACGCATTCGTCGCGCTGACCGCGCACGCCTGATCCTCGTTCGACCACTGAAAGGCATCGTCATGACCATCGATTCGACCCTCGCCGCCGGCCGCGTGTCGACCGTCTACCTCCGCAACGACATCCGCCGCGTCCTCCGGAACCGGCGGGCCATGATCTTCACCGTCGCCATGCCCGCGCTGCTCTACCTCGTCTTCGGCGCCACACAGAAGAACAGTGAGACGGTGGGCAGCGGCAACGTCGCCTTCTACGTCCTCGTCGGCATGGCACTCTACGGCGCGGTGATCGCCGCCGCGTCGAACGCCGCGTCGGTCTCGATCGAACAGCAGGCGGGCTGGACTCGGACCCTGCTGATGACGCCGCTGCGCCCGGCGGGCTACGTGTCGACCAAGGTCGCCCTCGCGATCACCATGAGTGCCCTGCCGGTGGTGTTGCTGGCGGTCGTCGGCGTGCTCTCGGGAGCCACCGCGCCGATCGGCGTGTGGGTGGCCTGCCTCCTGCTGGCCTGGGCGGGGTCGGCCGTCTTCGCAGCCTTCGGTCTGGCGCTGGGGAGCGTGCTGAAGTCCGACGGCGCGATGCAGGTGATGGGCGGCGCCCTCGCGCTGCTGGCGTTCGCGGGCGGCGTGTTCGTTCCGCTCGACGGAGTGATGCTGCGGATCGGCGAGTTCACGCCGATGTTCGGGGTGTCCGCGCTCGCCCGCTACCCGCTCGACCACGGCGTCACGTCGTACGGCGTTCACCTCTCGCTGTTCGTGATCGTGGCGAACATCGTCTTCTGGGCCGTCGTCTTCGCCGGTGCGGCAAGCTACTTCTACAACCGCAGCGCGCGCAGGCAGTAGTCGCCGGTGTCAGCGCCCCGACCCTCGGAGGTATCGATGTCCCCAACGCCCGCTCCCGCCTCACCGTGGCGGAGCGGGCGCTGGGTGTTCGCCGCCGTCTGGCTGATCTTCATCGTCTATCCGGTCGTCGCGGTCATCACCTCGGACTCCTCCGCCGCGGTCAAGGCGATCGGCCTCGCGCTGCTCGCCCTGTTCGTCGTCGTCTACCTGCTGCTGTGCGTGTACTCGATGTTCGACGAGGACGGCTCAGTCGCGTTGCGGAACACGGCGATCGCCGCACTGGCCGCACTGATGGTCGGTCTGATGCCGATCCTGCACACCGACGCGTTCGCCGTCGCCCCGTTCCTGATGGCCGCGGTGTCGTTCGCGGCGCCGTGGAAGCCGCGGTACTCGCTGGCCGCGGTGGTCGCGATCATCGCCGCGGCGGTCGTGGTGCCGGAGATCGTCGGGTGGGAACTCGACACCGGTTTCCTGATCGTGATGGTCGTCGTCGGCATCACGATGGGCTTCTCCCGCGTGATGCGCGACAGCCAGCGAGAGCGCGAGGAGGCGACGGAGCGGCAGCGCGAACTGAACGCGCGGCTGGCGGTCGTCGCCGAGCGGGAACGTGTGGCCCGCGACGTGCACGACATCCTCGGACACTCGCTGACCGTGATCTCGGTCAAGTCGGAACTGGCCGGCAGGCTCGTCGACCTGGACCCCGACCGCGCGAAGACCGAGCTCGCCGAGCTGAACGCGCTCGCCCGCGAGGCACTCGCCGAGGTCCGCGCCACCGTCGGCAACCTGCGTGCGCCGGAGCTGCCGAGCGTCGTCGCCGCGGCGGAGATCGCGTTGACGACGGCCGGCATCGACGCCGATCTGCCGGATCCGGACTCCTGCGACGGTGTCCACGCCGAGTTGTTCGCCTGGGTCCTTCGGGAGGCGGTCACCAATGTGGTCCGTCACAGCGGGGCGACGCGGTGCACGGTGACGCTGACGGCAGAATCGATCAGCATCGCCGACAACGGTCGTGGTTCACCGCTGCTGACCTTCGGCAACGGACTGCGCGGACTCGCCGAACGGGTCGACGCGGGAGGCGGCAGACTCGTCGTCGACTCCGACGCGACCGGGACCACGGTGACCGCGACAGTCGGGCTGGGCCCCGAGTAGTCCGCGCGCCGCCGTGCTCGCGGTAGGTTCGTGTCTGCGAGAGGGGGTTCGGCGTGGAGACCATCAAACTGCTGTTGGCCGACGACCAGGCGCTGGTCCGCGGCGCGCTGGCCGCACTGCTCGATCTGGAGCCGGACCTCTCGGTGGTCGCGCAGGTGGGGCGCGGCGACGAGGTGGTCGACGCCGCCCGGGCCAGCGGTGCGCAGGTGTGCCTGCTCGACATCGAGATGCCCGGCGCCGACGGCATCGAGGCGGCTGCCCGGATCACGGGTGAACTCCCGGGAGTCCGCTCGCTGATCGTCACCACGTTCGGTCGTCCCGGCTATCTGCGGCGGGCCGTCGACGCCGGGGCCTCCGGCTTCGTGGTGAAGGACACCCCCGCCGCCGAGTTGGCCGACGCGGTCCGACGAGTGCACGCCGGGCTGCGCGTCATCGACCCGACGCTCGCCACCGAGAGTCTGACCAGCGGCGACAATCCGCTGACGCCACGCGAGACCGAGGTGCTCGCCGCGGCGCTGTCCGGCGCGACGGTCGCGACCATCGCGGCACAGGTGCATCTGTCGGCGGGTACGGTCCGCAATCACCTCTCGTCGGCCATCGGGAAGACGGGCGCGTCGACCCGTGCCGAAGCCGCCCGGATCGCGCGAGATCGGGGCTGGATCTGAACGCGGCGGAGCGGCCGGAGACGGCGCCGACCGGACTCGCGCCGCGGCGACGGGTGCCTGCGCTGACCGGTGTGCGCACGGTCGCCGCGCTGTCCGTCTGCCTCACTCATGCCGCATTCTGGACCGGCCACTACACCGACGACTACCTCGGCCGGCTGCTGTCGCGCTTCGAAGTGGGCGTCGCGATCTTCTTCGTCCTCTCCGGCTACCTCCTGTTCGCGCCGTGGGTCCGCGCGCTGCACGATGCCCGGTCCGGTGCGCCCGCGCACTACCCGGCGCTGGGCCGGTACGCCTGGCATCGCGCCCGCCGGATCCTGCCCGCGTACTGGATCACGGTCGTCGCCGTCTACGTGATCTTCCTGTTCCGCACCGACACCTCCGACTTCGGACAGGGCTGGTCGGGGCTGCTCCGGAACCTCACGTTCACACAGGTCTACGGTCTGGGCCACCTGCACACCGGGCTCACACAGATGTGGAGCATGGCCGCGGAGGTGGCGTATTACGTCGCGCTGCCGCTGGTCGCCTGGCCGCTGGCGCACTTCGCCTGCCGCGATCGCTGGCGCCCGGACCTCCTGCTCGCCGGTCTCGGCGGGCTGTTGCTGGTCTCGCCGCTGTGGACGATGGTCGTGCACGGCTCGGAGGGAGTGGACCCCACTGCTCGACTGTGGCCGCCGGCCTTCGCGAGCTGGTTCGTCGGCGGCATGATCCTCGCGGTGCTGGCTCGGATCGTCCGCAGCTGGCCCGCGCTGCCCAGCGTCGCGGTCGCAGTGGTCGCGTTCCTGCTGAGCGCGGGCGCCGTGGGCGGCGAGCCGACGATCGTGCCGAACGACGCGGGCGCGACCGTCGTGAAGCATTCGCTGTACCTGATGGTTGCCCTGGGGCTGGTCGGGCCGCTCGCCATCGGCGACGGGGCCGACCCGTGGTCGCGACTGTGCGGCAGCCGGCCGATGGTGTGGTTCGGCGAGATCTCCTACGAGTTCTTCCTCGTCCACGTCATGGTCCTCGAGTTCGTGATGGATCTGCTCGGCTATTCGATCTTCACCGGCTCCACCCTCGCGGCCTTCGCGGTGACCACCGTCATCAGCGTGCCGGTCGCGTGGGTGCTGCACCGCATGACGGCACCACTGTGGCGTGATTCGCGGACGCGGACTGTCGGAGCCCGCGGGTAGGATCGGCGACATGACCTCACCGCAGCGTGCCGTCTCAGCCGCCGACCTCCGGCAGTGGACGACGGACGCGCGCGTGCCCGGGCAGCCGGTCGAACTGTCCGACACCGCGTGCATCCTGGTCGCCGCCGGATACCTGGTGCCCACCGCGCGGGCTACGGTGGTGCGTCGTGTCTCGTTGGGTATGCCGATGCCGGTGCCGCAGGCGGGATTCACCGAACTGCGCCGCGTTCAGCGGGGCATCCTGCACGCCGAGCGCAAGCTCACGTCGACGATGCTGCCCGGCTTCGTCGTTCCGATCATCCGATCGCGGATGTCCGGACTGACCCGTCGCCGAGACGACGCGCATCGCGCGGTGGTCGCGGGCAAGGGCGTCTTCCCGTCCGGGATGCGGGCGATCCGGCGCGAGCGCCGGGAGAACGTCTATCTGGAGGTCGAGGAGCGCGAGCAGTTGTTCGCCGGCCTGCTGTGCACGCCGGTGGCGAATCTCTCGACGTCCGGTGCGCGCTGGGCGGGCACCGACGCGCTCGACAAGGTGGCCGGCGTCGTCGACAAGGTGGCCGGTCGGGCCGGCCGTCGGCAAGTGGAGCACTGGGCCGACGAGGTCTTCGGCACCGCGCCGACCACGCAGGACTCGTCGCGTGGCGCCACGTTCGCCGACGGCTACGAGACGCTGCTGTTCGTCGCCGGGCACTACTACGACCGCGTGCGGACCAATCCGGCGTGGTTGTCGGATCACTTCGAGATGCAGCGGGTTCAGGTGAATCTGCACGCCGAGCTCGCCGAGATCGCATCCGACGTCGTCGCACTCAGAGCGCTCCGGGTGGACCTCGATCGCGCGCGGGCCAACGGCGGGTTCGACCCCGGCTTCGTCGCGCACATCAAGGAGCGGGAAGAGGCACTGCGCCCGGTGTGGAGCGAGCTGATCGATCGGGTGCACGCGCTGGTCGAGATCAGCGCGACGGTCGAATCCGCGGCGGTCGAGCTCAGGTTGCTCAACGAATTCGACCGCGCGACGACGATCGACGCCCGCATCGACCACCTGCTCTCCAGGTCGGGCGACCGGGAGCTGTCCGCCGACCATTCGCGCAGGCTGTCGCAGCAGGTGCGCAGCGGCGAGGAGCAGTTGCGGATCTATCGCGACGTGCTGCAGGGCAATATCGCGCAGCTCGGCACCTCGGCGCCGGCGCAATTGCCGCCGAAGTACGAACCTGAGTCGCCGAAGTGAGCGGAATCAGCCGCGGCTCCAGGCTCGCAGGTGGTTCTTCTCGTCGTCGGTGAGGCGCCGGAGCCGATGTTCCTCGATGTCGACGACGGCCATCTGAGTGCGCGCGACGCACGCCGGTCGCGAACCCGGCGCGGCGCCGGCTCCGCTGATCTCGTAGCCGATGGTGAAATCGACCGACCGGAACTTCTCGATCCACATGCCGACGCGGATCGGCGAGTTCTCGTGATGCAGTTGGGATTGATACCTGATGTCGACATGGACGATCATCGCGCTCTTGATCAGCGGTGCGTAATCATCTCCTGCACTGAGCAACCATTGAATTCGTGCCTCCTCCATCAGGGTCACCATCCGCGCATGATTGACGTGCCCGAAAGCGTCCATATCCGACCATCTGACCGGCACGGTCGCGGTGAATGCGTACGCGCACTGGGGAAGTGGAGCGGAGTCGTCGGTCATGGCGCCGATCTTAGTGTCGGCTCAAAGCCCGATCGCGGAGGTTCCGTTCACGCATCGGATACAAAGGCCCGGTACTGTGGGCGACCATGTGGTCCAATCGTCTGTCACTGAAGCTGGCTACCGCCCTGTCCGTCGTCGGGGCTGCGGGAATGCTCGCCTCGGTGTCGTGCGCGCCGGTCGACGCCGCGCCCAAGGGCGCGCGGATCGTCTCCGAGAACGTGCGCAGCATCCATCGCGTGGACCTGATGGTGAAGTCCGCCGCCATGAAGGGCGCGGTGCCGGTGACGGTGCTGAGCCCCGGCGGCACAGCGCCGCGGCCGACCGTCTACATGCTCGACGGTGCCGGCGCGGGCGACGAGGTGAGTGACTGGATCACCAAGGGCGGTGCCGAGACCTTCTTCGCGGGCCGCGACGTGAACGTCGTCCTGCCCGCCGGCGGCGCGGGCAGTTTTTACACGAACTGGGAGAACAAGGACAAGAAGCTGGGCAAACCCCAGTGGGAGACGTTCCTGGTCGATGAGTTGCCCGGCGTGATCGATTCGAAGTTCTACGGCTCGGGCAACAACGCGGTGATGGGCCTGTCGATGGGCGGCCAGTCGGCCTTCGCGCTCGCCACCCGCCACCCCAAGCTGTACCGCGGCGTCGCCTCGATGAGCGGTTGCCCGCCGGTCTCCGGCCAGGCCAACGAGGCGTACGTGCGTGCGACGGTCGCGCAGAGCGGCGCCAACGCCGACAACATGTGGGGTCCTGCGGGCTCCAAGGAGTGGCTGGCCCACGATCCGTCGCGCAACGTCGACGCACTTCGCGGCAAGGCGCTCTACATCTCGTCGGGTTCCGGCGCCGTCGGTCCGCTGGACATCACGACCAAGCGCGACCCCAAGGACGGGCCGGAAGACGCCCAGATCGCGGCCGGCTCGGCTCTGGAGGTCGGCGCCAACCGGTGCTCGCTGGAGTTCGCGGCCCTGCTGCGCGCCAAGGGAGTTCCGTTCACCTCGGGCTTCCGCCTGATCGGTACCCATAGCTGGGAGTACTGGAAGCAGGACCTCCCCGAGGCCTGGGCCGCGATCTCGCCCGCCCTGTAGGGGTAGAGCAGCTACAGGCTGGTCGACCGAGCGTATCGAGCGCAGCTCAGATCGCACGCAGGTCGGCCCGCCGGCTCGTCGAGCGAGCAGAGAAACGAAGCGACGATGCACATCGCCGCTCGCACGCCGACTGCCCTCGGCAAGCGCCTCACTGCACCAAGCGCTTACTGACCTAAGCGTCCCCGTGACAGCGGTTGCCGGACAAATAGTCCAGCAACCGTCGTCACGGGGACCCTTCCGTCAGTTGCCCGCCCAGGACGCTGCGAACTTCAGGAAGACGTCGTCCTCGGCGGGGTTGGTGACGGTGACTCGGACGCCGTCGCCGGCGAACGGGCGGACGATCACGCCGGCCTCGGCAGACGCCGTGGCGAACGGGATCGCGTCGTCGCCGAGCATCAGCCACACGAAGTTCGCCTGCGACGGCGGAACGCGGTAGCCGAGCCGTCGGAGCTCAGCGGTCACCCGCTCGCGCTCGGCGACGACCGCGTCGGTCCGTGCCAGCAGCTCGTCCTGGGCGCGCAGCGAGGCGATTGCCGCCGCCTGCGCCACGGTGCTGACGGTGAACGGCACGTGCACCTTGTTCAGCGCGGTGATGACCTGAGGGTCGCCCACGGCGTAGCCGACACGCAGCCCGGCCAGGCCGTACGCCTTCGAGAAGGTGCGCAGGACCACCAGGTTGGGGAACTCGCGACGCAGTTCCAGGGCGTCGTAGGAGTAGGGGCCGTCGAGGCGCATGTACTCGAAATAGGCCTCGTCGAGCGCGACGACGACGTCGGACGGAACGGCCGCCAGGAAGTCGTGCAGCGCCTGCGCCTCCACCACCGTGCCGGTCGGGTTGTTCGGGTTGCAGACGAAGATCAGGCGTGTGCGATCGGTGATCGCGTCGGCCATGGCGGCGAGGTCGTGCACCGCGTCGCCGGTCAACGGGACCTGGACCGGTGTCGCGCCGACGGCCTGGGTCGCCACCGGATACATCTCGAACGAGCGCCAGCCGAACAGCACCTCGTCACCCGGTCGGGCGGTGACCAGGATCAGGTTCTGGCACAGGATCACCGAGCCGCAGCCCACCTGGACTTCGGCGGGCGTCACGCCGAGGTTCTTCGCGAGCTCGTCGGTCAGCTCCACCATCCCGTTGTCGGGGTAGCGGTTGGCGGTCGCGGCGGCATCGGCGATCGCGGATGCCACGCTCGGCAGCGGCGGGTCGGTCACCTCGTTGCTCGCAAGCTTGATCGCGCCCGGAAAGGTCTTGCCGGGGACGTAGGCGGGCAGGGTGTCCAGATCGGGGCGGATTCGCATGCTCACCCCTCAAATGTACGTCTGACCTGCAGATCGTTGCCCATCCGGTCAGCGATTTGCATCCTGACGTTCACTCTGTGTAATGTTTTGCCCCGGCGGCCCGAAAGGACTCCACCAGGGAGGCGTGCCAGAGCGGCCGAATGGGACTCACTGCTAATGAGTTGTTTCATGAAAATGGAACCGGAGGTTCAAATCCTCTCGCCTCCGCCGACCGGGACACGCGCCCGGTATAATTGAATGAAGTGCGGATCGCAAGATCCACTACGCGCCCGTAGCTCAACGGATAGAGCATCTGACTACGGATCAGAAGGTTTGGGGTTCGAATCCCTACGGGCGCACTCCGAGAAGGTCCCCGTCGTTCGCGACGGGGACCTTCTCGTTGGTCGAATCAGTTGTGCCGTACTAGGTGTGTTGTCCAGGTGTGCCGTACTAGGTGTGATGTCCAGGCAGGTTGTTTTCAATCCTGGTGATGGG
>NZ_AEUD01000023.1 GCF_000192435.1 Gordonia neofelifaecis NRRL B-59395 | reverse complement strand
CACTGTAATGGGTGTGGGAGAGTAGGTCACCGCCGAACACAACTTTGGGGAGTCCCCGACCGGTTTTCCGGTCGGGGACTTTCCGCATTGACGGGTTGTTTGGGGTGGGGGTCTCGATACGCTTCCTCGCTCCGCTCGGAAGCTGACTCGACCACCCTGACAGTGATCGAGCCGGCCGCCCTTCGTAGGTTGAGCGGCCCTCCCTTCCGTTGGTTGAGCGAGCGCCCCCTCCGTTGGTTGAGCGAGCGCAGCGAGTCGAAACCACCGCGAGAATACGCTGGGAGTGAGTTCCGGCGTATTGGTGCGGGTGGTTTCGACTCGCTCCGCTCGCTCAACCAACGGAGGGGGCGCTCGCTCCATCAACGAAGGCCGCACGCTCAACGAACGAAGACCGCTCGCTCAACCAACGAGGGGCGGCCGCGCATCCAACGAAGACACACACTCAACCGACGGGGGGAGTCCGACCGCTCGGCTGCGGGTACGCTTCATCGAATGACGGAGGAAGCCGGTGCGGAGGAACTCGGCGGGCAGTCGAGCGCGTCGACTCTGGAGCTCTTCTTCGACCTCGTGTTCGTCTTCACGATCACCCAGCTGACGCATGCATTCAGCATCGATCCGACATGGGGTGTGGCCGGCGAGGTCGCGCTCATCTTCAGCATCACGTGGTGGATGTACAGCGGGTTCATGTGGCTGACGAACGAGGTGGCGCCGTCGACCACTGGGCGCAGGACGTTGCTTCTGATCGGGATGTTCGGGTTCTTCGCCATCGCCCTCGCGGTGCCCGACGCGGTGAGCGGCAGGGGACTTGTGTTCGGGTGGGCGTTCCTCGGTGTGACGTTGCTGCACGCGGTCATGTTTCGAGTGGCGGGCGGGGAGTCGTCGTCGCGGGCGATTCTTCGGATCCTGCCGGTGAACCTCGGCGCGGCGATCCTGGTGCTGATCGGCGGCTACGTCCACGGGGCCGCGGCCTACGTGTGGTGGGGAGCGGCAGTGGCGGTCCTCCTTCTGCTTCCCGCCATGAGCTCGGCCGACACCGGATTCATCGTCCGACCGTCGCACTACTGTGAGCGCTTCGGGGGCGTGCTGATCATCGCGATCGGCGAATCGATTGTCGGCGTGGGTGCAGGGCTCACGGGGCTGTCGATGGATGCGAGGTTCTTCTTCGAGATCGGACTCGGGCTGAGCATCTGCTACGTGATGTGGTGGGCGTTCTTCGGGACCGACGACGAGCACGGACAGCTGGCACTCGAACGACTGCCGGTGGCGAGCCGGAATCGACCGGCTCTCGTGGCCTACGGGTACGGTGCGGTGCCGATGCTGCTCGGCATCGTTTTCACGGCGGCGGGGCTGGGTATGACCATCGCCCGTGCGGGCGACGAAGCGACCTGGGCGCAGGCCACCGCGTTGTCCGGCGGCGTCGCCCTGTACATGCTGGGGCAGACGGTGTTCCGGTCGGCGCTCGGACTACCTCGGCCCTGGATGCGGTTGCTGGCCGCCGCGGTGGCGCTGGCCACCATCCCGATCGGGGTCGTCAGCGATGTGTGGCTGCAGATGGTCGGCATCCTGGTGTTCGTCTACGCCACGATCATCGCCGACGATCTGTTGACGTTCCGATCCGGTGAGCACGGATCGTATTACTGAGGCGGGATCAGGGCGTGTCCGGCGTCGGAATCGGAGGCAGAGCCACGTACTTGGTATTCAGGTATTCCTGAATGCCCTCGGAGCCGCCTTCGGAACCGAGCCCCGACTGCTTGATCCCGCCGAACGGGGCAGCCGGATCGGAGATGACGCCCCGGTTCACGCCGACCATTCCGGCTTGAATCCGGCGGGAGACGCGCTGCACTCGCGCGAGATCGGTGGAGTAGAAGTACGACGCGAGACCGAACTCGGTGCCGTTGGCGAGGGCGATCGCCTCGTCTTCGGTGTCGAATCCAGTGATCGCCGCGACGGGCCCGAAGATCTCCTCTCGGAGGATGGCGGCGCCGGCAGGGATCTGATCGAGGACAGTGGGCTGATAGAAGAAGCCGGGCCCCGGCAGGATACTGCCGCCGGTGTGGAGCACAGCGCCGTCGGACGCGGCGTCGTCCACGAGATCAGCGATCCGCTCGCGCTGCCGCGCATTGATGATGGGTCCGAGCAGAGATCCAGGCTCCCAGCCGGGGCCGACCTCGGTGGCCGCGATCCGTTCGGTGAGCTTCGCGGTGAACTCCTCGCGCACGGAGTTCTGGACCAGAATCCGGTTGGCCGCAGTGCAGGCCTCACCGCCGTTGCGCATCTTCGCGGCTATCGCGCCGTCGACAGCGGCGTCGAGGTCGGCGTCGTCGAAGACGATGAACGGAGCGTTGCCGCCCAACTCCATCGATGTCCGGAGGACGTGACCGGCGGCCTGCTCGAGCAGCTTGCGGCCCACCTGCGTGGACCCGGTGAAGGAGACCTTTCGCAGCCGTTCGTCGGCCATCACCGCGGCGACCACTTCGGGTGCTCGCATGGTGGGGATGACGGACAGGACACCGGGCGGGAGTCCGGCCTCGCTCATCACTTTCGCGAGAAGGAGAGTGGTGAGAGGCGTGTCCTCCGACGGTTTGACCACCATGGTGCAGCCGGCCGCGAGCGCCGGACCGATCTTTCGCGTCCCCATCGCCAGGGGAAAGTTCCACGGAGTCACGGCCAGACAGATCCCGACCGGTTCCTTGGTCACCACGATCTCGCCGTTCCCCGACGGCGCGGTGGTCACGCGCCCGTTGATCCGGGCGGCCTCCTCGGAGAACCATCGGAAGAACTCGGCACCATAGGCGACTTCGCCTCGGCTCTCGTCGAGCGTCTTGCCCATCTCGAGGGTCATCAGCAGAGCGAAGTCCTCGCGGCGTCGGGTGATCGTCTCGAACGAGGCCCGTAGGATCTCGCCGCGTGTCCTCGGCGGAGTCGCAGCCCACTCGTCGGCGGCGGCTGCCGCGGCGTCGACGGCGGCGACGGCGTCGTCGACGGTGGCGTTCGCAACGGTGGCCAGCGAACCGCCGGTCGCCGGGTTCAGCACGTCGAAGGTGGATCCGTCGGACGACGGGCACGGACCGGAGCCGATCCAGAGGCCGGTGGGGACTTCTCGCAGCAGGTCTGCTGCGGCGTCGGGGAGTCGAATCGCGGTGCCACTGCTCTCGCTCATGGTTCCCCAGGGTAGCGCTGCGACATGCGTGCTGCGGCGGACCCGGAGCTGTCGGGGGCCTCCACTACACTCTGCGATGTGCGTCTTGTGATTGCCGATTGCCAGGTCGACTACGTCGGTCGCCTCACCGCTCATCTGCCGATGTCGAAGCGGCTGATCCTCATCAAGTCGGATGGGTCCGTGAGCATCCACGCGGACGACCGCGCCTACAAACCGCTCAACTGGATGAGCCCGCCGTGCTGGCTCGTCGAAGAGCCGCCGGCCGAGGGAACCGACGGGATCGACGCGGTCTGGGTGGTCGAGAACAAGGCAGGCGAACAACTGCGGATCAGCATCGCCGAGTTCCATCACGACTCGAGCCACGAGTTCGGACTCGACCCCGGTCTGGTGAAGGACGGCGTCGAAGCCCATCTTCAGGAGCTGCTGGCCGAGCACATCGAGACGCTCGGGCCCGGCTACACCCTCATCCGGAGGGAGTACATGACGGCGATCGGGCCCGTCGACATCCTCTGCCGTGACGCCGACGGACACACCGTCGCCGTGGAGATCAAGCGTCGCGGCGAGATCGACGGTGTGGAACAGCTGACGCGCTACCTCGACCTGTTGAACCGTGACGCGACGATCGCCCCGGTCAGCGGCGTGTTCGCCGCCCAAGCGATCAAGCCGCAGGCGAAGACCCTCGCGAACGACCGCGGAATCCGTTGCGTCACCCTGGATTACGACAAACTGCGCGGCACGGAGAACAACGAGTTCAAGCTGTTCTGAGCTCCCGCTCGCCGATCGATCAGGCGGTGACCTGATCGCCCTTCTTGGCCTCGTCGCGGGGCCCGTGGCCGTAGCGGTCGTTCTCGAACTCCTCGTCGTACTCATCGTCGACCGCGCCGAGGACGTCCGTCTTCTCGGCGGGCGTCGCAGCGTCCGACGCCGAGAACTTGTCGCGGCCCAGCAGCGTGCGATTGAGCAGCTCCAGATCGTCGGTCTCGGTCAGCGAGACCAGATCGCGCTCCTCCTCCGACAGCGCCAGCGCGTCGGGCAGGTTGGTGATGTGCTCACGCAGCGCGTCGAGGTGATCGAGGATCTGACGGTGGGCGTCGTGGGCGGACTCGGCGAGATCGCGTGACCGGGCCAGCCGCGTCATCGAGATGTTGTGGGCGGCCCCGCGCAGCCGCGCCGCGTCCGCCTCTGCAGCCGCGATGATCTCCTGCGCACGCTTGCGCGCGTCCTCCTGCTCCTTCTTCGACTCCTCCGCACGCTTCTGGGCGGCCTCGTCGATCTCCGCGGCGCGCTTCTCGGCGTCGGTGATGATGGAGTCTGCGTGCTCCTGTGCGAGCTCCTTGGTGCGGGTGGCTGCCGCGGCGGCCGAGGCACGGATGTCGTCGGCCTCCTGGCGGGCGACGGACACCGTCTCGTCGGCCTCGTCGCGCGCGTTCGCCCGGACCTCGCTGGCCTCGTCGGTGGCGAGCTGCAGCATCCGCGAGACCCGGTCGGTCATCCCCGCGACGGTCGTCGGCGGCACCGAGAGGGTGTTCACCTCGTCCTGGAGGTCCCGGATGCGGTGGCGCGCCTCGTCGAGGTGACCCTGCAACTCGTCGGAATTGGCATGAGCGGCGTCACGATCGGCGGCCATCATGCGCAATTCGGCATCGAGCCGTCGCAGGTGGTCGGTGACCTGATCGCGGTCGTATCCGCGCATCACGATGGGGAAGGGGCTCTGACGATGTCCAGGGGCTGACATGTAGCCAGTCTATGGCCGACCAGCGCCCGATTTCAGCATCGCCGGCGGGGTGTCTGAGACCGATTTGATAACAGCGGGCGGCCGGCGACGCAGCCGACCGCCCGTGCGGTGATCCGGGTATGCAGAGATTCAGTGAGAGGCGGCCGGTTCGACGAGCTCGAGGAGGACGCCGCCCGCGTCCTTGGGGTGGACGAAGTTGATCCGCGAGTCGGCGGTGCCGCGCTTGGGTGCGGGGTACAGGAGACGTACGCCTGCGGAGGTCAGACGCTTGGCGACCTCGTCGAGATCGGTGACGCGCACGGCCATCTGCTGCATGCCCGGGCCGTTGCGGTCGAGGAACTTCGCGATGGTCGACTCCTCGTTCAGCGGAGTGAGGAGCTGGATCATCGTGTCGCCGCCCTCGGGACCGATCATCGCCTCGCGGACGCGCTGCTCCTCGTTCACCTCCTCGTGCTGATTCACGAATCCGAAGTTGTCGAGCCACCACGCGGCGGCGACGTCGAGATCGGGGACCGCCAGACCCACGTGGTCGATGGCGGTCACGAGGTCGCCGATCGAGGTCAGGGCGCTGTCGGTGGTGGCGCTTGTCACGTCGTTCGATGGGGAGTCAGTCATGCCATAACGGTAGCGTTGTAGTAGACGGGGGTCGCATCGCGGCCACCCGAGCACGACAGCAGCGACGGCGCGGGCCGCCGTGATCAAACCGCTGCCCCATGCCAAGGAGCTGATACATGTCCGACAACACCACAGTGATCGTTTCCGGTGCCCGCACCGCGCAGGGCCGGCTGATGGGCTCGCTGAAGAACTTCTCCGCTGTCGATCTCGGCGCGATCGCCATCAAGGGAGCGCTCGACCGCGGCGGCGTGGATCCGGCTCAGGTCGACTACGTGATCATGGGGCAGGTGCTGACCGCCGGTGCCGGGCAGATGCCCGCTCGCCAGGCCTCGGTCAAGGCCGGCATCGGCTGGGACGTTCCGGCACTGTCGATCAACAAGATGTGCCTGTCGGGCATCGATGCGATCGCGCTGGCCGACCAGCTGATCCGCGCCGGTGAGTTCGACTGCGTGGTCGCCGGCGGTCAGGAGTCGATGACCCAGGCTCCGCACGTGCTGCCGGGCAGCCGCGGCGGCTTCAAGTACGGCAACACCGAGCTCGTCGACCACATGGCGTTCGACGGTCTGCACGATGCGTTCACCGATCAGCCGATGGGCGCACTGACCGAGCAGGGCAACGACACCGACGGCTTCACCCGTGAAGAGCAGGACGCGTTCGCCGCGCGCAGCCACCGGCTGGCCGCCGAGGCCGCAGCCAAGGGCCTCTTCGACGACGAGATCGTCCCGGTCGAGATCCCGCAGCGCAAGGGCGACCCGATCCAGTTCACGGCCGACGAGGGCGTCCGCGCGGACACCACGGTCGAGACGCTGTCGGGTCTGCGTCCGGCGTTCCGCAAGGGCGGCACGATCACCGCGGGCAACTCCTCGCAGATCTCCGACGGCGCCGCGGCCGTCGTGGTGATGAGCAAGGCGAAGGCCGAGGAGCTCGGTCTGACGTGGCTCGCCGAGATCGGCGCCCACGGCGTCGTCGCCGGCCCCGACTCGTCGCTGCAGATGCAGCCTGCGAACGCCATCACCAAGGCCTGCGAGCGCGAGGGCATCACGCCCGCCGACCTCGACCTCCTGGAGATCAACGAGGCCTTCTCGGCCGTCGGTCTGGCCTCCACCCGCGCGCTCGGCGTGGACCCGGAGAAGGTGAACGTGAACGGCGGCGGCATCGCGCTCGGTCACCCGATCGGCACCTCGGGCGCTCGCATCACCCTGCACCTCGTGTTCGAGCTGGTCCGCCGCGGCGGTGGTGTCGGTGTCGCCGCGCTGTGCGGCGCGGGCGGCCAGGGCGACGCCCTCATCGTGCGCGTCCCGAAGGCGTGATCGGCGTGAAGGACTTCTTCGACGTCTCGACCCCGGCCAAGCGTTTTCGGCTGATCGCCGTCATCGAGGCGATCACGTGGGGTCTGCTGCTGATCGGCATGGCCGTGAAGTACGGTGCGGGCATCGACTCCGCGACCATGATCCCGGGTTCGCTGCACGGCGCGGCATTCGTCATCTACCTCATCGTCACGCTGCTGACCGCACGTGCGCTGAAGTGGAACTTCAAGGTGCTGGTGCTGGCGCTCCTGGCCTCGATTCCGCCGTTCTTCACCCTGTGGTTCGAGAGCTGGGCGAAGAAGAACGGGCATCTCGGCGAACTGTCCGACTCGGAGTTCGCCGTGCATGAGGATCGTGACACACTGAACGTGTGACCGGACCTTCCCGACGCCAGGAACAGGCGAATGCCGCCATTGCGATGGCGGGCGCAGTAGATCTGTCAGTTCTCAAGGCCACTGCAGAGGGTCGACACGCGCCGCGAGGACCTACGCGGGCTCGGCCCGCTCCTGAGTCTCGTCCGGATGCCGGCCAGGCCGGTGCGCCGACTGGATCGGCCGTCATCGACGTCGACGAACTCAGCTTCGAGACGGAGATCGTCGAACGGTCGACCCGGCAGTTGGTGGTCGTCGACCTGTGGGCCGCGTGGGCCGAGCCGAGCAGGCAGCTCTCGCCGACACTGGCGAGTCTCGCGGAGGCGTCGGGCGGTCGCTGGGTACTCGCACGCGTGGACGTCGACGCGAATCCGCGGATCGCACAGGCCTTCGGCGCCCAGTCGGTCCCGACGGTGGTGGCACTCGTGGCGGGGCGTCCGGTGGCGATGTTCGAAGGAGCGCAGCCGGCCGATCAGATCCAGGGCTGGATCGATGAGATCTTCGCGAAGGCCGGGCACCTGTTGCCCGAGCTCGCCGACGAGGGCGGCGCGCCCGAGCCCGAGCAGGACCCGCGCATGGCGGCGGCCGAGGAACTGATGAACTCGGGCGACATGGACGGGGCGCTGGACGCGTACCGGGCGATCGCCCAGCTGGAGCCGAACAACGTCGAAGCGGCGTCGGTGGTGCGGAACCTCGAGTTCGTGACTCGAGCTCAGGCGCACGATCCGGACGTCGTCAATGACGCCGCACCGGGCGACGTCGACGCTCAGCTCGCCGCGGCCGACGTGCTCCTGCTCGGCCAGCGGCCGGAAGCCGCGTTCGATCGGCTCATCGACCTGATCAAGGTCACCCGCGACGATGATCGCGGTCGGGCCCGTGCCCGTCTGCTCGAGCTCTTCGACCTCTTCGACCCGGCCGAGCCGTTCGTGGTCGCCGCACGGCGGAAGCTGGCGACCGCGCTGTACTGATCTGCGCGACGGGATTGCAACCCGCTGCAACCCTGTCGGGCGCTGAACTCCGGATCCACACTGAGTCGAAGCGATCCTCGTCGGGAGGGGCGCCAGTGGATCTGGAGGAGACATGGAGCAGACCCGAGTAGCTCTCGTGACCGGCGCCGGGCGCGGAATCGGCGCGGGAATCGCGCGACGCCTCGCGGCTGACGGCTTCGATCTGGCCCTCGTCGACCTGACCGAGGAGTCCGTCGCCGACACCGCCGCGGATGTCCGCGCGGTCGGCCGGAACGCGATCACGATCGCCGCCGACGTCTCCGACCGGGACGCCGTGTTCGCGGCGACCGGTCGTGCGCTCGGCGAACTCGGCCGGCTCGACGTCGTCGTGAACAACGCGGGCATCGCGATGGTCGGTCAGGTGACCGATGCGACGCCGGAGGCGCTGGACCGGCTCTGGAGGATCAACGTCAACGGCGTCGTCTGGGGCATCCAGGCGGCGGCCGATGCGTTCCGCAGGCAGGCGGCCGGCAGCGACGAGCCTCTCGTCCGGAAGATCATCAATGCGTCGTCGATCGCCGGTCACGACGGCTTCCCAATGCTCGGTCCGTACAGCGCCACGAAGTTCGCGGTCCGGGGCCTGACGCAGGCGGCTGCGCGCGAACTCGCCGCCGACCAGATCACCGTCAACGCCTACTGCCCGGGCGTCGTCGGCACCGACATGTGGGTCGAGATCGACCAGGCGTTCGCGGATCTGACCGGCGCCGCAGTCGGCGAAACCTACGACAAGTTCGTCGGCGGCATTGCGCTCGGCCGGGCGCAGACGCCTGAGGACGTCGCGGCCTACGTCTCGTACCTGGCGAGCCCGGACTCCGATTACATGACCGGACAGGCTGGGCTGATCGACGGCGGGCTGGTGTTCCGCTGAGTTGCGAGCGGCGGCTGTAGGCCGACCGGGACGGCCTACGCCTCCGGCGTGAAGAACACCGCAGCCGACGCAGGCAGCGTGATGGTGGCACTGTAGGGACGGCCGTGACTCGGCTCGTCGACGGCGACGATGCGGCCGAGGTTGCCGACGCCGTGACCGCCGTATTCGCGGGCGGCGGTGTTGAGGATCTCGAGCCACGGGCCGGCGGCGGGAAAGCCGAGGCGATAGCCGTAGAGGTCACGGTCGGAGAAGTTGAACACGCAGGCCACGGGGGCCGCGCCGTCGGCGAGCCGCAGGAAGCCGATCACGGTGTTGCGGACATCGCGCGCGTCGAGCCAGGCGAAGCCGCGCGCGTCGCCGTCGAGTCGGTGGAATGCGGGAAGGTCGGCGTGCAGTCGGGCGAGATCGGTCGCGGCCAGCGCGATCCCGCGGTGCATCGGGGCGTCGGGGCACCCGTCGTCGAGCAGCCCCCAGTCGAGCTCGCGGTCGTCGGCCCATTCGCGGACCTGTCCGAACTCCTGTCCCATGAACAGCAGCTTCTTGCCCGGATGCGCCCACTGGAAGGCGAGCGTGAGCCGGACGCCCGCCGCCCGATCGCCCGAGTCGGGGATGCGAGTGAGCAGCGTGCCCTTGCCGTGCACCACCTCGTCGTGACTGATGGGGAGCACGTAGTGTTCGGCCGTCGCGTGAGTCAGCGAGAACGCGACGTGCTCTTGGACTTCCGCGCGGTACTCGGGCGGCCGGGACACGTACGACAGCAGGTCGTGCATCCAGCCCAGGTTCCACTTGAAGTCGAAGCCGAGACCACCGTGGTCGGTGGCGGCTGTGACACCTGGCCAGGCGGTGGACTCCTCGGCGATCATCAGGGTCCCGGGGCACGCGGTGTGGACGGCGTCGTTGAGACGTCGCAGGAACTCGACCGCCTCGTCGTTCTCATTGGTGCCGCGCGCGTTGGGCCGCCACTGGCCCTCGCCACGCGAGTAGTCGAGATACAGCATGGAGGCGACGGCGTCCACGCGCAGTCCGTCGAGATGGAACTCGGTGCACCAGTAGACGGCCGCGGCCAGGAGGAAGTCCCTGACCTCCGACCGCCCGAGGTTGAACGCGTAGGTGCCCCAGTCGGGCTGCTCGCGCCGCAGTGGATCGGCGTGCTCGTACAGCGGTGTGCCGTCGAACTCCCCGAGGGCGAACGGGTCCTTCGGGAAGTGGGCGGGCACCCAGTCGAGCAGAACGGCGATTCCGCATGCGTGGAGATGGTCGACGAAGAACCGGAAGTCGTCGGCGGTGCCCCAACGGCTCGACGGCGCGAAATACGAACCCACCTGGTATCCCCACGACCCGCCGTAGGGATGCTCGGTGACCGGCATCAGCTGGACGTGGGTGAAGCCGTGATCGACGGCGTACTGAGCCAGCTCGACGGCGGCCTCGCGGTAGCCGAGCCCGGCGCGCCAGGATCCGAGATGCACTTCGTAGATCGACATGGGCTCCGCGCGGGGCCGTCGATCCGGACGGTCGGCGACCCAGTCCGCGTCGGTCCACTCGAAGGTCGATTCGCCCACGATCACCGATGCGGTCTCGGGCGGGAGTTGGGCGGCGCGGGCGAGCGGGTCGGCCTTGTCACGGATCAGTCCGTCGGCGCCGACGATCCGGTACTTGTACGACATCCCCGGTCGCGCGGCCTCGACGCACGCGGTCCAGACGCCGTCCGGTCCGCGGTCCATCGGGTGATCGGCCGCGGCCCAGTCGTCGAAGTCGCCGAAGACGGTGACCGCACGAGCATTGGGTGCCCAGACCCGGAACGACGTGCCGGACGGTCCCGGATGTGCGCCCAGCCGTCGCCACAGGGGAGCGGTGTCCGGATCGCTCACTTGACGGCAGCGGTGGTGAGACGTGACAGCGCGGCCCGCACGGCCTTCGGATCGGTGGTCCGCCAGAACGGCGGCAGTCCGGCGAGCAGGTAGCCCGCGTATCGTGCGGTGGCCAGGCGGGAGTCGAGGACGGCGACCACACCGCGGTCGTCGGTGGCCCGGAGCAGTCGGCCGGCGCCCTGGGCCAGCAGGAGCGCCGCGTGGTTGGCCGAGACGGTGAGGAAGCCGTTGCCGCCGCGGGCGTCCACGTCGCGCTGCCGTGCCGACAGCAGGGGATCGTCGGGCCGGGGGAACGGGATCCGGTCGATCATCACCAACCGCAGGGACGGTCCGGGGACGTCGACGCCCTGCCACAGCGACAAGGTGCCGAAGAGGCAGGTCGCCTCATCGGCCGCGAACTTCTCGATGAGGGTCGAGGTCGCATCGTCGCCCTGGCACAGGATCGGGAATCCGACGCGGTCGCGCAGCTTCTCCGTCGCCTCCTTCGCGGCGCGCATCGACGAGAACAGGCCGAGCGTGCGACCGCCCGCGGCGTTCATCAGGTCGACCATCTCGTCGAGGGTGGACTCGGCGATGCCGTCACGCCCGGGGGCTCGCAGGTGCTTGCCGACGTAGAGGATCGCCGAGCGCGGGTAGTCGAACGGGCTGCCGGCGTCCATGCCGCGCCAGCCCGCTGCTTCGACGTCCTTCCCGCCGTGCGCGGGCAGTCCCCAGGTGCGTGCGAGCGCGTCGAAGTTGCCGCCGATGGTCAGCGTCGCCGAGGTCAGGATCACGGTCGAATCGGTGAACAGCGAGGTTCGCAGAAGGCCGGCCACCGACAGCGGTGCGATGCGCAGCGTCCTGCGGACGGTGCTGCGGACCCGGTCGGCCGACAGCCAGACCACGTCGTGCCGCTTAGTGATGTCGGCCTCGCCGAAGACGGTGAGGACGCGGACCACGGAGTCGTGCAGTGAGTCGGCGGCCGACAGCGCCATCTGCCGTGCGGCGGCGGCCTCCGGGTCCGAGCCCGACCCCGAGGACGCACTGGGCGCCGGGCCGACGGCCGAACGCGCGTTCCACAGGCGGTCGCGCAGCGAGGCGAGGATCTCCGGGGCGCCGGACGGCAGTCGGGTCCACTCGCCCACGGGGCAGTCCTCAAGCAGCAGCTCGAGCTGCTCGCCCGCACCGACCAGCGCGTCGGCGGTGTCGTCGTCGATCAACTTGCCGAGTCGTCGCGCGACCTGCGAGACGCCGGCCGCCGAGATCTCCTCCGTGGTCACCGAGGTGATCCGGTCCACGAGTTCATGCGCCTCGTCGATCACGACGACGCGATGCTCGGGCAGGATCGTGGCCGGGCTCATCGCATCGATCGCGAGCATGGCGTGGTTCGTGACGACGATGTCGGAGGCGCCGGCCTTCTTTCGCGCCAGTTCGGCGAAGCAGTCCTCGCCGTACGGGCAGTTCGCCGCGCCGAGGCATTCGCGCGACGAGACGCTGACCTGGCGCCACGACTGATCGCTGACGCCGGGGGAGAGGTCGTCGCGGTCGCCGGTCTCGGTGTCCGAGGTCCACTCGCGCAGCCGCGTCACCTCCCGGCCCATCCGCGACAGGTCGAAGGCGTCGAACAACTCGGCGTTCGGATCCTCGTCGGCGACGCCGGAATGGATCTTGTTCAGGCACAGGTAGTTGGCGCGCCCCTTGAGGATCGCGAACGACGGCTCGCGCCCGAGCGGCTCCTTCAGTGCCCCGGCCAGTCGGGGGAGGTCGCGTTCGGTGAGCTGGCGCTGCAGCGCGATGGTGGCGGTCGAGACGACGACGGTCTCGTTGGCGTCGACGGCGTGCCGCACCGACGGGATCAGATATGCGAGGGACTTGCCGGTGCCGGTGCCCGCCTGCACGGCGAGGTGGTGGTCGTTCTCGATCGCGTCGCCGACGGCCTCGGCCATCGCGAGCTGACCGTCCCGCCGCGCACCGCCGAGGGACTCGACGGCGACAGTGAGCAGTTCTGGAATGTCGGGGACGCTCACTCGGTCGCGCCGGCTTCGCGTGCGGCGCCGGTGTGGCTCAGGTGGCCGACGAGTTCGACCCCCGCGTCGCGTAGGACGTCGAACGCCGTCGCAGTGGTGGCCTCGGCGACCGCGGCCGTGTGATCGAGCAGGACGCGCGTCCGGAAGCCGGCGGCGGCCGCGTCGACCGCGGTCGCGCGCACGCAGTGATCGGTCGCGATGCCGACGACGTCGACGTCGGTCACCTCGCGGGCGGTGAGCCAGTCGCGCAGGCTCGTCCCGTCGGCGTCGCGGCCCTCGAAACCGGAGTAGGCGGCGGTGTACTCGCCCTTCGAGAAGACGGCCTGCAGCGGTGCGGTCGCGAGCGCGGGGTGGAAGTCGGCGCCCGCGGTGCCGACGACGCAGTGCGGCGGCCAGCTGTCGACGAAGTCGGGCCGGTCGGAGAAGTGCGCGCCGGGATCGACGTGAAAGTCGCGGGTCGCGACCACCAGCGGGTAGTCGTCGAACAGGCGGTTGACGCCGGCGGCGACGGCGGCTCCGCCGGCGACTGCGAGGGATCCGCCTTCGCAGAAGTCGTTCTGAACGTCGACGACGACCAGGGCGCGACTGCTCGGTGGACGGGCCTCGACGGTCATCGACTCTCCGGTTCGTTCAGGTAGCGGGTGGGGATCGCGGGATCGCCGTGACTGAGTCCGAGTCCCTCCCAGGGGAGGGTGACGAGCGCATGTGCGAGGTGCCCGCGCGACTCCTCCAGTGTAGGCGGGGCCGCCACCCGGACGCCGCCCCGGACCAGTGGGATCTGGAGGTCTCGGACGTCGAGCCCGTCGGTACCCGGAATGCGCACGTCGGCGGGGGCGTCGTCGCGCAGGATCACCTCTTCGACGATGGTGCCGGTGGCCCGGGCGACGCGGACGGCGCGCTTGCCGCCGCCGTGGCTCTCCTTGCGGCTGGACCGCTTCGCGACGGGTACGCCGTCGACCTCGACGAGCTTGTACACCATCCCGGCCGTCGGCGAGCCGCTGCCGGTGACCAGCGAGGTGCCCACGCCGTAGATGTCGACGGGTTCCGCGCGCAGCGACGCGATCGCGTACTCGTCGAGATCGCCGGAGACCACGATCTTGGTCTCGGTCGCCCCGAGATCGTCGAGCTGCTGTCGGACCTGGCGCGCGAGGACGCCGAGGTCGCCGGAGTCGATGCGGACGGCGCCGAGCGAGGTGCCCGCCACCTCGATCGCGTTCCGGACTCCGGTGGTGATGTCGTAGGTGTCGACCAGGAGGGTCGTGCCGACGCCGAGCGCGTCGATCTGTGCGGCGAACGCGGCCCGCTCGTCGCTGCCGTCGGCGTGTGCGAACGACAGGGTGAAGGCGTGCGCCGCCGTCCCCGCGCTGGGGACGCCGTAGGTGCGGGCGGCCTCCAGATTGCTGGTCGCGTCGACGCCCGCCAGGTAGGCGGCGCGAGCCGAGGCGACGGCGGCGCGCTCATGGGTCCGTCGCCCGCCCATCTCGATGATCGGCCGACCGGCGGCGGCGCTCACCATGCGCGCGGCCGCCGAGGCGATCGCGCTGTCGTGATTGAGGATCGACAGGATCACCGTCTCGAGGATCACCGCTTCGGCGAAGCCGCCGCGGACGGTCATGATCGGCGAACCGGGGAAGTACAGCTCGCCCTCGCGGTACCCGTCGATCTCGCCGGAGAACCGGTAGTCGGAGAGCCAGTCGAGCGTGTCCGCGTCGACCACTCCGCGCAGCGCGTCGATCTCCTCGGCCCCGAAACGGAAGCCGTCCAAGGCGTCGAGAACTCGGCCCGTGCCTGCGACGACGCCGTACCGACGACCGTCCGGAAGCCTGCGTGCGAAGACCTCGAACACACAGCTGCGCTGGGCCGTCCCGGCCTGCAGGGCAGCCGACAGCATGGTCAGCTCGTAATGATCGGTCAGCAGCGCGGTACTGGTCACCTTCGCTACCCTATTACTCATGGCGCGCGATGAGGCGACCCCAGGTACTGCCACCGGTACCGCGGTGGCAGAACCCGAGGTGACGCACGACCGCCCGTGGGTGACGTTGGTGTGGGACGACCCGGTGAACCTGATGAACTACGTCGCCTATGTGTTCCAGAAGGTGTTCGGCTACTCCGAGGAGAAGGCCAAGGCGTTGATGATGCAGGTGCACACCGAGGGGAAGGCGGTCGTCTCCAGTGGCGACCGCGTGAAGATGGAGGCCGACGTCCGCAAACTGCATGCGGCCGGTCTGTGGGCGACCATGCAGCACGACTCCTGATGCGGACCTGGCGGCGGATCGGTGCGGGCGACGACGTCCGCATCTGCTCGAACCTCGAGAACTACGAATGCCAACTGCTGGCGTCGATGGTCGAGTCGATCACCGAACTGCTGAACGAGCGGTCGGAGACCGCGCCGCGCGACGCGCTGTCGGAGCTGACGGGCATCGCCACCGGGCACAGCCGCGCGCCGGACGACGTCACCCTCGGCCGGCTGCTCCCGGACTTCCACCGGCCGGATCAGGAGCCGGAGATGGTGGCGGGCCCGATCGCGGCAGACCTCAACGGCGGTCTGCGCAGCGTCAACGAGCCGCAGATCATCGACGCCAAACTCGCGGCGGCCGGCGTCGTTCTCGACACCCTGCCCGGCGACGGCGGCGACGTCTCGCTCACCGAGGAGCAGGCCGACTGCTGGCTCACCGCACTGACCGACATCCGGTTGGCGCTCGGCGCGATGCTGGGCATCACCGACGAGCCGTCGAAGCTCCCGCCCGATCATCCGCACGCCGCCCACCAGGACGTCTACGACTGGCTGTCGGTAGTCCAGGGACTGCTGGTCGAGGCGCTGATGTCGGCGGAGTGGACGCAGCCCGAGGATCCGTCGCAGGGCGACCTGGGACAGGGGGACTGGGGCCCGCAGTGGTGAGCGTGCCGTCCGGATCGGTGTCGCGTCCGGGCAATCGGCTCAGCGATGTCGCGGGCGTCGCGGTGGGCCATTGGCATCGACTCGACGACGAGGTGGTCCTCGCGACGCCGACCGAGCCGGGACGCGGGTGGGCCACCGGCACGACCGTCGTGACGCTGCCGCGCGGCTCTGCGACGGCGGTCGACGTCCGCGGCGGCGGTCCGGGCACTCGAGAGACCGACCTGCTCGATCCGGTGAACACCGTGCGTGGCGCCGACGCGATCGTGCTGACCGGCGGCAGCGCCTACGGTCTGGCGGCGGCGGACGGCGTCATGCGCGGACTCGAGGAGGCCGGTGTCGGCCTGCCGATGGACCGCCAGGGCCACGTGGTCCCGATCGTGCCGGCCGCCGTGATCTTCGACCTCCCGGTGGGCCGCTGGGAGAACCGGCCGACCGCCGACTTCGGCGCACGGGCCCTGGCCGCCGCCCGCACGGACTTCGCGATCGGATCGGTCGGGGCCGGTGTCGGTGCCCGCGCCGGCGCGCTCAAAGGCGGCGTCGGCACCGCATCGGTCACCGTGCCGGAGGGCCCGGCGCGCGGGCTGACCGTCGGCGCGCTGGTGGTCGCGAATCCGGTCGGCGGGGTGATCGACCCGTCGACGGGGCTGCCGTGGGCGGCCGACGACCTGGACCTGCACCGTCTCCGGGCGCCGAAGCAGCTGGAGATCAAGCGGCTCGCCGAGCTCACCGCCAAGGGCACCGTCCTCAATACGACGATCGGTGTGGTCGCGACCGATGCGGCGCTGTCGGTCGCGAGCACACGGCGATTGGCGATGGCCGGCCACGACGGCCTGGCTCGCGCGGTCCGGCCGGCCCATTCGCCGCTCGACGGCGACACCCTGTTCGCCGTCGCGACGGGGGAGAAGGCCGCGGACCCGGACGCCGCCGTCGACGTGCCGCCCGGCATGGATCCGGACACGGCGATCGTCGCCGCGCTCGCCGAGGCGTCCGCGACGGTCGTGCAGCGCGCGATCGTGTCGGCGGTCGTGTCCGCGACCGGCGTCGCCGGGATCCCGGCGTATCGCGACGTCCTGTTCTCCGCCTTCGGCGACGCATGAGCGGCGGGATCGAGTCGCCGTCCGCCCCTCGCCTCCCGGAGCCGAGCGGGTCGCCGATGCCCAAGTGGGAGCGGTCGGGCATCACGATGGGCGTCATCGCCGTCGTGTTGCTGGTGATCGAGGCGATCGACATGGCGATCGGTGGGGACCTCGACGAGTACGGCATCGTGCCGCGACAGCTGTCGGGCCTCGACGGCATCCTCTGGGCGCCGCTGCTGCACGCGGACTTCGCGCACCTGATCGGCAACCTGATTCCGGGCGTGGTGCTCGGATTCCTGCTCCTGATGTCGGGCCGTTTCCTCTGGGTCACGGCGATCGTGTGGGTGGTCAGCGGCTTCGGCGTCTGGCTGACGGCGCCGTCGGGGTCGGTGACGATCGGTGCGTCCGGGATCGTCTTCGGCTGGTTGTCGTACCTGTTGATCCGGGGGCTGTTCAACCGCGACGTCTGGCAGGTCCTCGGCGGCGTCGTCCTGCTCGCGGTCTACGGTGGAATCCTGTGGGGTGTACTGCCTCACGGCGACGGAGTGTCGTGGCAGGGACATCTGTTCGGGGCGGTCGGCGGTGTGCTGGCGGCCTGGATGCTGTCGGATCGACGCGATGCCGGCGGCTCCGCGCGCACTCGACCAGAACTCAAGGGAGGCCCGCGATAACCGAGCTGGGAACCGGTCCCATCGGCATCTTCGACTCGGGCGTCGGCGGCCTCACCGTCGCGCGCGCGATCATCGATCAGCTGCCGGACGAGGACATCATCTACATCGGCGACACCGCGAACGGTCCCTACGGGCCGTTGAGCATTCCGGAGATCCGCAAGCACGCGCTCGCGATCGGCGACGAACTCGTTCAGCGTGGCGTCAAGGCGATCGTCATCGCCTGCAACACCGCGTCGGCGGCCTGTCTGCGGGATGCGCGCGAACGCTACGCGCCGATTCCGGTGATCGAAGTGATCCTGCCCGCGGTGCGTCGCGCCGTGGTCGCGACCAAGACCGGCCGAATCGGCGTGATCGGCACCGAGGCGACCATCGCCTCGCGCGCCTACCAGGACTCGTTCGCCGCCGCGCGCGACGTGGAGATCACCGCGGTCCCGTGCCCGCGCTTCGTCGACTTCGTGGAACGCGGCATCACGAGCGGCCGTCAGATCCTCGGACTCGCCGAGGGCTACCTGGAGCCGCTGCAGGAGGCGGACGTGGACACCCTGGTCCTGGGCTGCACGCACTACCCACTGCTGTCCGGCGTGGTCCAACTGGTGATGGGCGACGAGGTCACGCTCGTCTCCAGCGCCGAGGAGACTGCCAAGGACACGTTCCGCGTGCTGACCGAGAGCGACACGCTGCATCCGCACACGAATAGGCAGGCGCGTCGCCAGTTCTCCGCGACCGGCGATCCCGAATCCTTCCGCAAGCTCTCGACCAGGTTCTTGGGACCTTCGGTGGGTCACGTGGAGCACTTCTGACCACTGCCGTGTGGCCTTCCGCACCGTCGGCACGGGACCAACTCACCGGTCACAAGAGGCCGGTTCGATGCCGGATTCTCGGGTCGGCATGGCAGAGTGTTGGCCATGCGTTTGACGGTGCTCGGGTGTTCGGGGAGTGTGAACGGCCCCGGGGCGCCGTGCTCCGGCTACCTGGTTCAGGCCGACGGGCATCAGCCTGTTCTGATCGACTGCGGACACGGCGTCTTCGGCGAGTTGCAGCAGCACGCGGACCCGAATCGGGTCGCGGTTCTGCTCAGCCATCTGCACGCCGACCACTGCATGGATCTGCCCGCGATGCTCGTCTGGCGCCGTTGGGCGCCGACTCCCGCGACGGAGCGCTCGCTCCTGTACGGACCGGCAGGCACGGCGGTCCGGGTCGGCGCCGGCGCCTCCGAGTATCCCGGTGAGGTCGACGACCTGTCGGACACCTACGACGTCCGCGAGTGGGTCGACCGCGAGCCGGTCGAGATCCACGGCCTGCACATCGAGCCGTTCAAAGTGAACCATCCGCCGAGCACGTTCGGCCTGCGGATCACCGGCCCCGACGGCGAGGTCCTCGTCTACAGCGGCGACACCGGGATCTGCGACGAGGTCGTCGACCTGGCTCGCGACTCGGACCTCTTCCTCTGCGAGGCGTCGTGGACTCACGAGCCCGGCGTGCGCCCCGAGGGCCTGCATCTGTCCGGCGTCGAAGCCGGACAGGTGGCACACCGCGCGAAGGTGCGCTCGCTCGCCCTGACCCACGTCGTGCCCTGGGCCGACTCCGCCGCCATCCTCGACGAGGCCTCCGGCGAATACGCCGGCCCCCTCCAGCTCGTCCACCAGGGCCAGGTCATCGAGGTGCGTAAGCCGGTCTGCTGAGTCGGGCGGTCGTTCCGCTGGTTGAGCCGCGACGAACGCAGTGAGGAGGGTGTCGAAACTTCGGCACTCGGGCTGGGGTGGTCGTTGTTGGGTATCCGCGCAGTTCGACGACGGGCGCGCGCTCGCTGATCGCGCGTTCGTCGCGGAGTTGCGCGGATGCGGCGGATTCGCTGGTTGAGCCGCGACGAACGCAGTGAGGAGGGTGTCGAAACTTCGGCACCCGGGCTGGGGTGGTCGTTGCTGGGGTATCCGCGTAGTCCGCCGTTAGAAGCTGGGTTGTGAAGCCGGCTTCTGGCGGTGGGTTACGCGGATGCGGTCGTTCGTTGTATCCGCTCAGTTCGATGACGGGCGCGCGCTCGCTGATCGCGCGTTCGTCGCGGAGTTGCGCGGATGCGGCGGATTCGCTGGTTGAGCCGCGACGAACGCAGTGAGGAGGGTGTCGAAACCTCGGCACCCGGGCTGGGATGGTCGTTGCTGGGTATCCGCGTAGCCGGCCGTTAGAAGCTGGGTTGTGAAGCCGGCTTCTGGCGGTGGGTTACGCGGATGCGGTCGTTCGTTGTATCCGCTCAGTTCGATGACGGGCGCGCGCTCGCTGATCGCGCGTTCGTCGCGGAGTTGCGCGGATGCGGCGGATTCGCTGGTTGAGCCGCGACGAACGCAGTGAGGAGCGTGTCGAAGCCTCGGCACTCGGGCTGGGGTGGTCGTTGCTGGGGTATCCGCGTAGTCCGCCGTTAGAAGCTGGGTTGTGAAGCCGGCTTCTGGCGGTGGGTTACGCGGATGCGGTCGTTCGTTGCATCCGCTCAGTTCGACGACGGGCGCGCGCTCGCTGACCGCGCGTTCGTCGCGGAGTTGCGCGGTTGCGGGGGCACGTCGTCCTCACCGGCGGATATGTCGGAGTGTCCAGTAAGGTCGGGGGCGTGACTTCACGAGCAGACGGCAGGGCCGACGACGAACTCCGGCCCATCAAGTTCACCCGCGGTTTCACCTCTCATCCGGCCGGTTCGGTACTGGTCGAGTTCGGGAACACCCGCGTCATGTGTACGGCCAGCGTCACCGAGGGCGTGCCCTCGTGGCGGCGCGGTTCGGGCCTCGGCTGGCTCACCGCCGAGTACTCGATGCTCCCGGCCGCGACGCACGAGCGCTCGAAGCGTGAGTCGGTGCGCGGCAAGATCGGCGGCCGGACGCACGAGATCAGCAGGCTGATCGGCCGTTCGCTGCGCGCGTGCATCGACCTGGCCGCATTGGGCGAGAACACGATCGCGATCGACTGCGACGTGCTGCAGGCCGACGGCGGTACGCGGACCGCCGCGATCACCGGCGCGTATGTCGCGCTCGCCGACGCGGTCACGTACCTCGGCGCGGGAGGCAAGCTCGCCGACCCGCAGCCGCTGTCGTGCATCATCGCCGCGGTCAGCGTCGGCGTCGTCGACGGTCGCGTCCGCCTCGACCTTCCGTACGAAGAGGATTCGCGCGCCGAGGTCGACATGAACGTCGTCGCAACCGATGCGGGCACGCTCGTCGAGGTGCAGGGCACCGGCGAGGGCGCGACCTTCGCTCGCGGCACGCTCGACAAGATGCTCGACGTCGCGTGCGCCGGCATCGAGAACATCGTCGCCGCGCAGCGCGAGGTGCTCGCGCAGCCGTACCCGGGCCTGCTCCCGGGCGGCGCGCAGTGACCGGCAAGGTCCTCCTCGCCTCGAACAACGCCAAGAAGCTCGCCGAGCTGCGACGCGTCGTGGAGGCCGCGGGCATCACCGGGCTGGAGGTGCTCGGCCTCGGAGACGTGGCCGCGTACCCGGAACCGGTGGAGGACGGGGCGACCTTCGAGGACAACGCGTTGATCAAGGCGCGCGCGGCGGTCGCGCAGACCGGTCTGCCGTCGCTGGCCGACGACTCGGGCCTAGCAGTCGATGCGCTGAATGGGATGCCCGGCGTGCTCTCCGCACGGTGGAGCGGCGGCAAGGGCGACGCCGCCAACAACGACCTCCTGCTCGCCCAACTCGCCGACGTCCCCGCCGAGCGGCGCGGCGCGGCGTTCGTCTCGGTGTGCGCGCTGGTGCGACCGGGCGGGGAGGAGGCCGTCGTTCGCGGCGAGTGGCGCGGCACCATCCTGCGCGACGAGCGCGGCGCGAACGGCTTCGGCTACGACCCCCTGTTCATCCCCGACGACGAGATCGCCGCGGGCCGCACGTCCGCCGAGCTGGCGCCAGAGGAGAAGGACGCACTGAGTCATCGCGGGAAGGCGCTGGCGCAGTTGGTTCCGGCGCTCCGGGCCCTCGCCGAGGGGCAGTCGTGACGGACTTCGACGAGTCCGTCGTCGCCGCGGTCCTCTCTCACATGAACGACGACCACGCCGACGACAATCTCGCGATCGTGCGGGCCTTCGCCGAGCCGGAGGCGACGGCGGCAACGATGACCGGGTTCGACTCGGCCGCGGGGGAATGGACGGCGACGGTCGACGGCGCGCACCGATCAGTGCGCGTGCCCTGGGCCGAGGAACTCACCGACCGCGCATCGATCCGTCGCGAGGTGGTCGTCCTGTACCGCGCTGCCGCGCAGCGGCTGGGGATCGAGACAGGCGACCACTGAACGGCTCTACTCGATGCCGAACTCTTCCTTGACCTCGCGGGTGCGGATGTGCTCGAACCAGAACGACAGGAACGGGATGGTGCCGGCGATCGCGGTGAGCACCAGCTTCGGCAGCGACCAGCGGACCTTGATCGAGAGATCGACGGTGCAGATCAGGTAGATGAAGTAGATCCAGCCGTGGACGAACGGGACCGGTTTCATCACGCCGACGATTCCGCCCTCGGCGGGCACCACCGTCAGGCCCGTCTGCCACCACGTCCACCCACCCGACAGCGCTACGACGACCATCTCGGCCACGAGCAGGAGCAGCCACACGCCGGTCACCCAGGCGAAGATGCGGTAGCGCAGCAGCGCGCTGCGGATCTGCCTGTTGCTCGCGGTGACGGAGCCCTTGGTTTCCGGGGCGTCGTCGGAGGGCTTGGCGGTTTCGGTCACGTCGTGGTCCTTCATTTCGGTCGCGCAGACGACAGCGGTGTGCGTCAGTCGTGCTTCGGGTGCTTGTCGAGTTCGGCGAGGTACTTGTTGTACTCGGCGAGGTCGTCGTCGGGGGCGGCGTCGAGGATCGCCGAGACGGACGGATCGTTCTTGGTGGGGCGGTCCGGCAGGATGCCCTCGGGGATCTCGGTCGGTTCGTCGCGGTCGCGTCGCTCGGCGTCGGGGTCTGCCTCCATCACCACGAACCGGCGGTACGCGTAGACGACGGCGACCGCGAATGCGGGCCACTGCAGTGCGTAGCCGAGGTTCTGACCGGTGCCGGACGACGACTCGTACCGGCCCCACTGCCACCAGGCGAGGGCGAGGCACGCAATCGCCGCGACCGCCACCAGCACGATGAGCGCGGGGCGGTGACGTCGTTTGGCGGTCGACGACGGGGAGTAGTTCACACCTTCGAAGGTACCCGGTCGACCGGTGTGACCTGGCCCCGGTGAGTCCGCCCCCACTGTGCCGTCGGACACCAGTCTGCTAATAATTAGCTAAGCCTAATCTTAGGCAACTGGCGGGTCAGACGATGGGATCGACATGGGCAAGGGGTTCCAGGGAGCGATGCTGCGCGCTCTCGGAGCAAAGAATCACCCGGCGACGGTGACCGGGGTGGAGTGGGTCACCGAGCACGTGGTGCGGATCGACTTCCAGTGCGACGAGATCCTGCACATCGGCGGAGAGAAGCCCGCGGCGTGGATTCGGGCATGGTTCCCGGACGTCGGCGGCGGATCTAAGTTCCACCAACGCGGGTACACGCTGCTCGATCCCGATCCGGGTAACGGAACGTTCGGAATCTGCTTCCTCGTTCACGAACCGGCGGGTCCCGCGTCGATGTGGGCGCGGACCGCGCAGGTGGGCGACGAACTGCTGATGACCCGCCTCGGCGGCGACGGATACGACGTCGGCGGGGACGGCGACGCACCGCGCGGTTACCTGCTCATGGGCGACGTCGCCGCCTGGCCCGCGATCATCCGCGTCATCGACCACGTGGCCGACGACGTCCCGATCCGCGTCGTCATCGAATACGAGAACGACGACGACCGCGACCTGCCGATGCCCGACCGGGCCGGACTAGTCGTCGACTGGGTGCCGACCAGGTCCGACCGCCGCGCGCTCACCGACGCCATCGGCCACGACGACTACCGCGGCTGGCACACCTGGGTGACCGCCGAGAGCAAGGCGACGCGCCTCGCCAAGGGCGTGCTGAGCGTGAATCACGAGCAGAACAAGGCGACCATGCACACGCAGGCCTACTGGATGGCCGGTCGTGCGATGGGAAAACAGATCGATACGGCGACTGAGAGCGAAGTCGTGGCGGACACCGTCGCGGTCGACGCAGGCGCACGGCCGACTCCGGCCGACGCTGAGATGCCAGTCCGCGCGTCGACGCCCGTCGAACCCGCCGAGTCCGTTCTCAAGCCCGCGCTCCCGGCACTGATCGTCGCCGGACTGTTCGCGCTGGTGCTGGCCGTGCTCGCGGTGGTCCCGCTTATCCTGTTCGCCGAACTGGCACGACTGCTGGTGGAAGGTGCCGACCGGCAGGAGCTCATCGACGTCGCGGTGGCGGCGGTGATCGTGCTGGCGGTCGGAGCGGTCGGCAGCGCGGTGCTGATCACCGTGCTGCACGTCTACGACCAGAACTACGCGGCGGCGCTGCGCAGACGCGTCCTCGGCAAACTCACTCGACTGCCGCTCGGATGGTTCGCCGGACGACGCAGCTCCGAGGTCAAGAAGCTGGTCACCGACGACATCTCGTCGCTCCACTACCTAGTCACACACGCCGTTCCCGACCTGGTGGCCGCGGTGGTGACCCCGCTGGTGATCCTCGGCTACCTGTTCTCGGTGAGCTGGGCGCTGGCGCTGGTCCTGTTGCTGCCGGTGATCCTGTACGTCGTCGCGATGGGCAGGCTCGCCACCGCCGACAAGCCGCGTCTGGAACAGAAGATGCGATGGGATGCGACACTGCCCGGTGACGCCGAGCGGTACATCTCGACCCAGCAGGTGAGCCGGGTGTTCGGCGACCGCGCGACCACCGATCTGCCCGCCCAACTGCGTCGCGTCACCGAGTTCATGAAGGATTGGCAGCGCGCGACCATCGACACCAAGTCGGTGATCCTGCAGCTCAACCGTCCGACGACCTCGATGGTCGTGGTCGCGCTCGCGGGCACCGCGCTGATCACCACCGGACAGATGAATGCGGTGGCGATCCTGCCGTTTCTCATCCTCGGAACGTCGTTCGGCGACCGTCTGCTCGCCGCGTCGTACGCCATCGGCGGGCTCCGCGAGGGCATGAACGGCAAGACCTCGCTGGATCTGCTGCTGTCGGCGGGCGAGTTGGAGGGCGTCGAACCGAGCGGGGCCGAGGTGGTCGATCCGACCGGGCCGGCGCACGTCCAGCTGCGAGGCGTCACGTTCGGCTACACCCCCGGACGACCGGTGATCAGCGATCTGACCCTCGACCTGCGCGCCGGCGGCACGACCGCCGTCGTCGGCCCGTCGGGCGCGGGCAAGTCGACCGTCGCCGCTCTCGTGGCGCGACTCTGGGACCCCGATTCCGGAGCGGTGCTGCTCGACGGCGTCGACCTCCGCGACATCCCCGAGGCGGAGCTGCGGCGGCGCATCGCCGTCGTCCTGCAAGACGTCCAGCTGATCCGCGGCACGATCGCGGAGAACATCGCACTCGGCGTTCCGGGTGTCGATCGCGCCGCGATCCGCGAGGCCGCCCGCGCCGCGTTCATCGCCGACGTCATCGAGTCGCTGCCCGACGGCTACGACACGATCGTCGACCGCGACAGTCTGTCCGGCGGCCAACGTCAGCGGCTCGCCATCGCCCGCGCGCTGCTCGGCGATCCGCGTCTGGTGGTCCTCGACGAGGCGACCGCGGCCGCCGACCCGGACTCGGAATGGGAAGTGCGGCAGGGACTGTCGAAGCTGCTCGCGGGCCGCACGGTCCTGGTGGTGGCGCACCGGCTGCACACGATCGCCGACGCCGACCATATCGTGGTGCTCGACGGCGGGCGCATCGTGGAGCAGGGGACCGGATCCCGACTGCTGGAACTCGGCGGACGGTACGCGGCGATGACCGCTCAGGCACAGGAGGCACTCCGATGAGTACGGCTTCGACCACCGGCACCGACACCGCGCGGGTCTTCCCGACAATCTTTGCCGACGTCCGCGCGATCACCGGCGACGACGGCCGCCCCCACCGCGTCGCGTTCTACACGCTCACCGCGGTGTCCACCGCGCTGCAGGCCGCCGCGGTCCTGCTGCTGATCCCGCTGCTCCGCGCGCTGTTCGGCGAGAGTCCATCGGATGCCTGGATCTGGGTCGCGGTGATGGCAGTGGTGCTCGCGGCCGGGTGGACGGCCGACATCCTCGCCACGCGCGCCGGGCTCCGGATGGGATTCGGGCTCGTCGACGCTGCCGAACGCGCCGGGATCGCGGCGATCCGCAGGCTCGACACCGCGGATCTGCACGGCGACCGGGCCTCCCGCCTGCGGAGCCTGGTGACCAAGTCCGGGCCGGAGTCGACGTCGGCGGTCGTGCTGCTGTTCTCGCCGTTGATCCACGCGGCATTGCTGATCCCGATGCTCGCCGTCGGACTGTTGTTCGTGTCTTGGCCGCTCGCGCTGGTCGCGCTCGTCGGCGGAGTGGTGCTGCTCGGCGCGTTCTATGTCGGCCGCCGGTCGGTCGCGAAGTCGGAGGAGGGATTCACCGAGGCCGGGCGGGCGCTCGACGATCGGATGTTCGAGTTCGGCTGGGCGCAGCCCACCCTGCGGGCGGCCGGGGTCGGCAGCACGACTGTCGACGCCGTGGTGACCGAATCGCGACGTCGCGGACTGCGACTGCTGGCCTGGCAGATTCCGGGAGACCTGCTCTTCACCGTCACCGGGCAACTGGTGCTGCTCGCGTTCGGCGTCACCACCGGCGCTCTCTATCTCGACGGCGACCTCTCGGGCGTCACGGCCGCCGCGATGATCGTGGTCCTGCTCCGCGTCGTCGAGACGACCGGGTCGCTGTCGTTGCTGGCGACGCCGATCGCCGGCGTGGAACGGCTGCTCGGAGAGCTCCGCGAGCTCGTCGCCGAGGAGGCGGACGCCGGCGAGACCGCCACCGTGGTCCCGGGCACCGGTGTGCCGACGTCCATTCAGCTGAGCTCGGTCGGCTACACCTACCCGGACGGCACCCGCGCGCTCAACGAGGTCGACCTCGACGTGCGGCCGGGTGAGATCACCGTGCTCGTGGGCGCCTCGGGGTCGGGCAAGTCGACGCTGCTCGACGTGCTCGCCGGTCTGCGTGAGCCGACCGCGGGCGCCGTGCTGGTCGACGGCGCGCCCGCGACCTCGGCCCGGCGGCTCGGGGAGTCGGCTGTCGTCTTCCAGAGCACCTCGCTCAAGCCGGGCACTCTCCTGGAGAACGTCGCCACGGGCACCACGCCGGAGCTGGCCGAGATCGCGGATCTGGCGCAGCTCGACGCGGTCCCCGAGTCGCTGCCGGACGGCTGGGATTCGCGGATCGGCGACGGCGGCAACACTCTGTCGGGCGGCGAACGTCAGCGGGTCGGACTCGCGCGGGCACTCGCCAAGCGCGCCGGGGTGCTGCTGGTCGACGAGGCGACGTCGTCGCTGGACGTGATCACCGAACGCGCCGTGGTCGATTCCCTGCGGCGGATCCGCGGCACGCGGACGGTCGTGGCGGTGACGCATCGACCGGCGCTGGTCGCCCTGGCCGACTCGGTGGTCGTGCTCGACGAGGGCCGCGTCGTCGACTCCGGTGCCGTCGACGAACTGCTCGCACGCGGCGGCGTGTTCGCCGATCTGTGGACGCGCTGGCGCGAGTCGGAGGGCTGGCAGGTGTAGCGGGCAGGTTGTCCGACGCCGGCGCTAGAGTCGCGACTGTGGAATCGGACCGACGCGAGCGCAGCAGACCCATCCGGAGACCCAAGATCGATCGGCTCAATCTGACCGGACTCGACGACCTGACCGTCGACGCGCTCCAGGCGCACGAGTCGATCGAGTTCGGCCGCTTCCAGGATGCTGAGCTGGTCGATCGTGACTTGTCGGGCCTCACGCTCACCGACTGTGAGCTGTCGAACCTCACGATCGATTCCGTTGAGCTCGGCGGCGGCCGGATCTTCGACTCGGTGCTCGCAGGCATCAACGCGCCGCGTCTGTCGGCGGCGCGCGCCTCGATCCGGAACGTCCGACTCCGTGGCAGCCGGGTCGGCGCGTTCGATCTGTTCGAGGGCAAGGTCCGGTCGCTGGTGGTCGAAGACTCCAGACTCGGGCTGGTGAACCTGCGCGGCAGCGACGTGCGCGACGTCGTCTTCCGGGACTGCCGGATCGACGAGCTCGATCTCAGCGAGGCGGCCGTCGCGCGGATGAGTTTCGAGAACTGCACCGTGCGCGCGCTGGAGGTCCACCGGTCGACGCTGATCGACGTCGACCTGCGTGGCGCCGACATCGAGACGGTCCGGCATCTCGACGGGCTGCGCGGCGCCGTGGTCGACAGTGATCAGGTGGTGCAGTTCGCGGCGCACTTCGCCGCGCATCTCGGGCTGGTGGTCGAATAGGTCCGCCGAACAGCCCCGCAACTTCGCGCATCGCCCTAATCTGAAACACGTTCTAGTTGTGCCGTGTGATGCGGACGGATGAGAGGCGTGCTGTGGAGAAGGTTGATCTGCTGATCTGGGACGACGACGCGGCGAATCGGGCGCGGGAGCTGAGCGTTCCCGGTCTGCGCGAGCTGCAGGTGTCGGTGGCGGCCGATCTGCCGAACGCCCCGCTGCTGATGGGGCAGGGACAGTCGCTGCGCGGTGTCGCGCAACTGTGGCTGGATTCGGTCGACGTGTGGCCGCAGGTGGTCGACCAGGTTTCCGGCGACGCGTACCTGGTGACGGAGTCGGTGCCGCAGGCGGTGGAGCCGGGGGAGTTGCTGACCCATTTCACGTGGTTCCCGAAGCCCGACCGGCTGTCGGAGGAGGAGTTCTTCCACGGCTGGCACGTGGTGCACACGCCGTCGTCCGCGCTGCTCCACCCGCTGCGGAAGGGGTACGTGCGCGACGCCGTCGCGCGGACCCTGACCCCCGGCTCTCCGCCGGTGCGCGCGATCGTCAGTGAGTTCTTCGACGAGGACGTGTATCTGGATCCCGCCCGACTGTTCGCACCCGGCGAGCTGAAGACCACCGGCGAGGAACTCCCGCTCTACGCTGACCGCGAGGCGATCTCGAGCCGTCCACTCCGCCGGGTGTGACACTCCGGGCCGGTCGTTTCTTGGTGCGCGAGAAGGGACTTGAACCCTCACACCACTAGTGGGTACTGGAACCTAAATCCAGCGCGTCTGCCAATTCCGCCACTCGCGCGTGCAAGGCAACTGTACCGGTACGCTCAGGCGGTGATTCGCTACCCTCTGGACGCCCCTGACCTCGTCGACGCGCTCGGTGCGGACCTCCGCGCGGCGGGCTATTCGTCGGACGGCATTGCGTCCCTTCTCGGCGAGGAGGCGAGCGGGGCGCTGGTCGGCGGCGTGTGGTGGCCCGCGCTGCGACAGACGCGGCGCGCCGGGGCCGACGACGCCGCGCTCGCGACGCTGATCCGACTGTTCCTGCTCGGTGCGACCGAGCCCGTCGACGACGTCGCCGCGGCACTGCCGAGCGTCGGCGTAGGTGCGCTCTTCGACCAGCGGGTGATCGAGGAAGCGGACGGCGGAGTGCGCGCGATCCTCGACATCCGGCCGCACGGCAGCGACAACGCCGACCATCTCGTCGTCGCCGATCAGGACGCCTCGATGCGTCCGGGTGCGGTCGCGCACGACCATGTGCTCGGCATCGGCGGGGCATCGATGTCGTTGGCGCAGGCCGTGATCCGCACGCCGTTCGGCCGCGCACTGGACGTCGGCACCGGGTGCGGAGTGCAGGCGCTGCACATGGCGTCGCACTGCGACGAGATCGTCGCCACGGACACCAACCGCCGGGCGCTCGCGCTGGCGGCGGCGACGGCGCGCCTCAACGGATTCGACTGGGACCTCCGCGAGGGCAGTCTGTTCGAGCCGGTCGCCGGCGAGAGGTTCGACCTGATCGTCTCCAATCCGCCGTTCGTGGTCGGCACGGGTGCCCAGGACTACATCTATCGAGACTCCGGCATGGTCGGCGACGACATCAGCAGGCAGCTCGTCGAGCAGATCGGCGACCACCTCAACCCCGGTGGCGTGGCGCAGATCCTCGCGAACTGGGTGGTGCGGGACGTCGACGCGTGGGACGAACGCGTCCGCGCCTGGGTCGAGTCGACCGGACTGGACGCCTGGGTGGTGCAGCGCGAGCTGGCCGACCCGATCAGCTACGTCTCGCTGTGGGTGTCGGATGCGGGGGAGTCGGTGGTCGACGCCGCCGAGCGCGGGGCACGCTGGCTGGACTGGTTCGAGGCGGAGGGCATCGTCGCCGTCGGAATGGGGTCGATCACCTTCCGCAAGCCCGCGGTCGCCCGGGATCGTCCGGCCGACGTGGTGATCGAGGAGATCACCGCGGCGGGCCAGGAGGTCACCGGCTTCGAGGCCCAGTCCTTCTGGGCCCGCCGCGACTTCCTCCGTGAGAACGACGACGCCGATCTGCTCGCCTCCCGGCTCTCCACGTCGCCGGTGTTTCTGGAGACGCAGTCGCTGCCCGGCGACGACGGCTGGCAGCAGGTCAGCGCCGCGGTGACTCGGCCGGGCGGGCCGGGCGCGGTGCTCCCGGTCGACGAGGTGCTCACCGCGCTGCTGGCGGGGTGCCGCGGCGAGGTTCCGCTGGCCGCGTTGATCACCCTGCTCGCCGACTTCCACGGCGTCGACGCCGATGCCCTCGCGGAGGCCGCGATGCCATCGATCCGCGAGGCGATCGGGCGGGGAATCCTGTACCGCACGGACTGATGCGCGACACCGCGGACTCCGCTGCGGAAATCTGTCGCGTGGCGCCGGTCCGAGGGCAATATGCCCTCGGATCGGCGTGTAGAGGCAGATTTCAGCGCGTGCGCAATTCCGTCGCCAGTCGCAGACCGAACCCGACCAGGGCCAGCCCGGCGATCAGATCGATCCGGCGGCGGATGCGCGGAGCCTGCATCCAGGCGCCGATCTTCTCCGCCGCGAGGATGAGCGCGGCGAAGTAGACACAGGTCAGGACGAGGTATACGAGGCCGAACGCGAGGGTGGTCCACCCGACCGGATAGCCGTCGGGCACGAACCCCGGCAGCAGCGTGATGAACATGATGCCGATCTTCGGATTCAGGATGTCGGTGGTGAAGCCGGTCAGGAATCCGGCTCGTCGACTGCGGGGCATCGGGGCTGCGGGACCGTCCGCGTCCGGCGACTTCAAGCTCCGAATCGACCGCAGCGTCTGCACTCCGAGGATCACCAGATAGCAGCCGCCGACGATCTTGAGGACTTCGTAGCCGATCTCGCTCATCTGCAGCACGGCCGACAGTCCCAGCACCGCCGCGACGATCCACACCAGCAGACCGCACACCACGCCGAGCGCGGTCCGGATTCCGCCGGCTCTGCCGTCCCGCGTGAGTCCGCGCATCACCACGAGCGAATCGGGGCCGGGAAGTAGAACGAGGAGCGCCGACGCGAACGTGAACGACGCCAGGGAGGAGAGCACCGGTCAATGGTAGGGGCGCGCAGTCAGCGCGGAACCGCCGAGTCGAGTGCGGCCGCGAGGTCCGCCTTGATGTCGTCGACGTCCTCCAGCCCCACCGAGAAACGGAGATGCCCGTACTCGCGGAAGCCGTCCGGATACGCGGCCACGCGGGGACCGCCGGTGCCGACGTGGACGATCAACGACTCGTCGTGCCCGACCGAGACCGCGGAGGTCACCACCCTCAGATCGTTCACGAAGCGGTTCTGCAGGTCGGGATCGCCCTTGAGCGCGAAGGCCATGATGCCGCCGTAACCGCCCATGCCGCGGGTGCCGTCGCCGAACTGTCGCTGTGCCAGCCGGTGCTGCGGATGGCTCTCCAAGCCGGGATAGGCGACGTAGGCGACGCGGTCGTCGGCTTCGAGGAAGCGCGCGATCTCCAGCGCGGACTCCTGGTGCTGACGCAGGCGCAGTGGCAGCGTCACTGAGCCGCGCATGATCAGCCAGGCGTTGAACGGCGAGATGACGCCGCCGACGTCGACCATCGCCTCGGACCGGATCGGCTCGACCAGGTCGGCCCGGCCGATGACCGCTCCGCCCATCGCGTCGCCGTGGCCGTTGATGTACTTGGTGAGCGAATGGACGACGAGCCCGGCCCCGTCGTCGAGCGGCCGGTAGAGCGGCGGCGGCGTGAACGTCGAATCGACCATCAGGATGATGCCGCGGGAGTCGGCGATCTCGGCCAGGGCCGCGATGTCGGCGACCTTGGTGGTCGGATTCGCGATCACCTCGGTGGCGATGAGCCGGGTATTCGGGCGGATGGCGGCGACGACGGCGTCGTGATCGGTGATGTCGACGAACGTCGCTTCGATGCCGTACTTGCGGGGGAGCAGGGACGTCCACAGCTTGTACGTCGCCTCGTAGGTGGTGTCGGAGACGACGACGTGGTCTCCGACGGACACGTGCGCGAAGAAGACCGCGTGCAGGGCCGCCACGCCCGAGGCCAGGGCGACGGCGTCGCCGCCGTGCTCGAGCCGGCACAGCTTGTCCTGCAGGGCGATCTGATTGATCCCGGTGTTCCGGGTGTAGGTGAGGTGCTCCGGATTGGACCAGTCCATCGTCGACGGGTCCGGCGGCAGGTGATACGAGTTCGCCATGATGATCGGCACGCGGACCGCGTCGCCCTCGCCGCCGAACCCCGCGCCCGCGACGTGGTTGCCGCCGTGGACGCTCAGTGTCTGATCACCGATGGACCCGAGGACCTTCTTGTCCGGCCTGCTCATCACTCCGCTCTCCGTTCCGGCCGCGTGCCCGCCGCCCTCTGCCCGCCCAGGTGTCTGCGATGGACGTGACGATCAGCATCGGCGCGCGATGCAGTTTGTCGACGCCCAGCCGGGTGCGGAACTCGGCCCACGCCCAGCACGCCGCGAACACCGCCACCGCGATGACGATGGCGAGCGTCGGCTTCCACGGACGGTCCACGATCAGGATCGGGATCGCGAGCAGGCACACGGCCTGCAGCACGTAGGAGTCGAGACTGCGCGCGCCGGTCGACACCAGCGGACGCAGCAGATCGCGACACGACCAGCGTAGGACGGCGCGAAAGACGCCGTACACGCAGGTCACGACCAGGAACGACAACACGACCCGCGCCGGACCGATGTCGACCTTGTCGATGAGCAGCACGACGTGACCGCGCAGATCCTCGGAACCGACCATGTCCTCGACGGTCAGGCCGACGAGCATGCAGATCACCAGGAGGCCGACGAGCCACCGGTCGATCAGCTCGGCCACCCGCCAGCGGTCCCAGTTCCAGCCGATGACCAGGGCAGGCACGAAAAGCATGGATGTGCGAGTTCAAAAACCCCCTGCCACGCCGCCCAGTTCTGGATCGGCGGCCCGCCGGGGAACGACTCGATCGTCATCCAACTCGTTCCCGTCGTGCCGGTCGGCCAGATCATCGTCGCGGCGAACAAGCCGAGCGAGGCGCCGAGTACCAGCGGCCAGGCCCGCTGGGCGAGAAGCGGCACGACCACCAGCGCCGACGCCATCAGGATCAGATACAGCAGGAGGATGTTCCCGCCGCTGGGCAGGTAGCGCATGGTCGCCGCCCACTCGAGCTTCGTCCCGAGCGACGGATTCGCGGGCAGGACCGCGAGTTCGCGGAACGTCTTCGGCGCGACGGCCTCCGATGCGGCGACGGCCGCCAGTGAGATGAACAGCTGACACACGTACAGCACCGCCACGCGCTGCACGAGGCGCCGCGTCGAGTAGCGGAGCCCGAGGCGGCCGATCCATCGCTGATGCACTATGCCGAGCACCAGACCCGACAGCAGGACGAACGCGCTCATTCCGTCGACGTAGGGAAACGCGTGAGTCGGGGCCGAGGCGATGGTCCCCGCGGCGAAATGCAGGCTGATCATGCTCCAGATCGCCAGGCCGCGCGTCGCGTCGATCGCGAGATCGCGTCCACCCGACGTCGACGGCCGGAAATGCCGACGACGGCGCACCGGGCTCGATGCCGGTGCGCCGTCGCGGGGTCGATCAGCGTCGCGGGACAGGTCAGAGATTGCTCGTCACACTCCAGGAGTCAGACGGACCCGCCCGCGGGTGGGGTCACGTGTACAGATCCGCGATCGCCTGCTGGTACGACTCGTGGATCACGTTCCGCTTCAGTTTCAGAGTGGGCGTCAACTCGCCCGTCTCGATCGTGAAGTCGGTCTCGAGGATTTCATACTTCTTGATCGCCTCGGCCTTCGACACGGTCTTGTTCGCGTTCGAGATGGCCTCGTCGATCTCGGCGCGCAGGTCGGCGTTCTGGACGAGCTCCGACAGCGGCGTCGTCGCCGACAGACCCTTGCGCTCCACCCAGCCCGGCAGTGACTCGGGATCGAGCGTGATCAGGGCGGCGATGAACGGCTTCTTGTCGCCGACCACCAGGCACTGGCTCACCAGCGGGTGCGCGCGGATGGTGTCCTCGAGCTGAGCGGGGGAGACGTTCTTGCCGCCGGCGGTGACGATCAGTTCCTTCTTGCGGCCGGTGATGAACAGGTAGCCGTCCTCGAGGCGGCCGATGTCGCCGGTGTGGAACCAGCCGTCCCGGATCGCCTCAGCGGTCGCCTGATCGTTCTGCCAGTAGCCGGAGAAGACCATCGGGCCCTTGAGCAGGATCTCGCCGTCGTCGGCGATCTTCACGCTCACGCCGGGCACCGGTCGGCCGACGGACCCGATGCGGCTGTGCTCCTCGTTGTTCGCGGTGACCGCGGCGGTCGTCTCCGACAGTCCGTAGCCCTCGAACACGGGGACGCCCGCGCCGCGGAAGAAGTGGCCGAGGCGCTCGCCGAGCGGCGCGCCGCCGGATATGGCGCCCTCGCAGTTGCCGCCGAGGGCCGCGCGCAGCTTCCCGTAGACCAGCTTGTCGAAGACGGTGTGCTTGACCTTGAGCACGAGGCCCACCTCGCCGGCCTCGTCGGCCCGGCTGTACTCGATCGCGGTCTCGACGGCCTTCGCGAAGATCTTGCCCTTGCCGCCGTCGATCGCCTTCTGCTCAGCGGTGTTGTAGACCTTCTCGAACACGCGCGGTACCGACAGCACGTAGTTCGGTTTGAAGACGTCGAGGTCGGGGATCAGATTCGGAATGTCGTTGGTGTGCCCGAGGACCACGCCGTTCTCGACGCAGCCGACGGCGATCACGCGGGCGAAGACATGCGCGAGCGGCAGAAACAGCAGCGTCGACTTGCCCTCCGACAGACCGTTGCCCACCGACTCCGCGGCCGCGGCGCATTCGGTGATGAAGTTCGCGTGCGTGAGGACCACGCCCTTGGGGCGGCCGGTCGTACCCGAGGTGTAGATCAGGGTCGCCGGATCCGACGCCTTCGCCCCGGCCTCGCGCTCGTCGAGCGCCGAGTCGGGAACGTCGGCGCCGCGCTTGCGGAGCGCGTTGACGGCGCCGTCGTCGATCACCAGCGTCTCGCGCAGTGCGGGCGCGCCGGCGATGACCTCCTGGTGAGCCGACCGATTCGCCGCGGTCTCGACGATCAGGATCGACGCGGCCGAGTCCGTCAGGATCCAGTCGACCTGGTCCGGTGACGAGGTCTCGTAGATCGCGACGGTGGTCGCACCCGCGCGCCAGATCGCGTAGTCGATGAGGCTCCATTCGAAGCGGGTGGACGACAGCAGTGCGACGCGGTCGCCCGGGTTCACGCCCGCGGCGATCAGACCCTTCGCGACGGCGTCCACGTCGTCCGCGAAGGCGCTCGCGGTGACGGTGACCCACTGCCCGGAGTCGGCGCGCTTGCGGAACAGCGGCAGCGTCGGGCGATCCCTCCGGTAACGCTGCAACGCGGTGATCGTGGTGGCGTTCTCATCAACTGTCGTGATGGATGGAGTTGTGAACTCCTGCATGGTGACGTCCCCTTGTGATACGAATTGCTTGATCTGTCTAACGAGAACCAAGTGAAACGAACCGTACCTCACATCTCAGTGAGGGGCGTCACAGGGTCTTGACGGGGTACTATCTACACCCGATGACTAAGAATGTTCGCCGATGAGCGAATCAGAGAACAGCAGCTCTTCCGCGTCTACGGCCGGGGAGTCCACCGCTTTCGGTGACCTCGGCATCGACTCTCGTGTGCTCAAGGCGCTCGATGACGTCGGCTATGAGACCCCGTCGCCGATTCAGGCGGCCACCATCCCGCCGTTGATGGACGGCCGCGACGTCGTCGGTCTGGCGCAGACCGGCACCGGCAAGACGGCGGCGTTCGCGCTCCCGGTGCTGACCCGACTGGACACCTCAGCCCGCAAGCCGCAGGCGCTGGTGCTCGCGCCGACCCGCGAGCTGGCGCTGCAGGTGGCCGAGGCGTTCGGCAGCTACTCCACCTACATGCCCGAGGTGAAGGTCCTGCCGATCTACGGCGGCCAGAGCTACGGCATCCAGCTGTCGGGCCTGCGCCGCGGTGCGCAGGTGATCGTCGGCACGCCCGGACGTGTGATCGATCACCTCGACAAGGGCACCCTCGACCTCTCGCAGCTCGAGTTCCTCGTGCTCGACGAGGCGGACGAGATGCTGACGATGGGCTTCGCCGAGGACGTCGAGCGCATCCTCGCCGACACGCCGGACGAGAAGCAGGTCGCGCTGTTCTCCGCGACCATGCCCGCCGCGATCGGCCGTCTGGCGCGCAAATACCTGAACAACCCGCAGGAAGTCACCGTCAAGAACAAGACGGCGACGGCGCAGAACATCACGCAGAAGTACCTGCAGGTGTCGCACCAGCGGAAGCTCGACGCACTCACTCGCGTGCTCGAGGTCGAGCAGTTCGACGGGATGATCATCTTCGTCCGCACCAAGTCGGCCACCGAGGAACTCGCCGAGAAGCTGCGCGCCCGTGGGCTCAGCGCCATGGCCATCAACGGTGACATGGTGCAGGCACAGCGTGAACGCACCATCAACCAGCTCAAGGACGGGTCGCTCGACATCCTGGTCGCCACCGACGTCGCCGCCCGCGGCCTGGACGTCGACCGGATCTCGCACGTCGTCAACTACGACATCCCGCACGACGTCGAGTCGTACGTCCACCGCATCGGCCGCACCGGTCGTGCCGGACGGTCGGGCACCGCGCTGCTGTTCGTCTCGCCGCGTGAGCGTCACCTGCTGCGATCCATCGAGCGGCACACCCGCCAGGATCTCGAAGAGATCGACCTGCCGAGCGTCGACGACGTCAACGCCCAGCGTGTCGCCAAGTTCGCCGACTCGATCACCTCGAACCTCGGCTCGGACAATCTCGATCTGTTCCGCGGACTCGTGGAGAACTACGCCCGGGAGAACGACGTCGCGATGGCCGACATCGCGGCGGCGCTCGCACTGGAGACTCGCGACCGTGCGAGGTCGCGAGCGATGAGGAGTACCCCACGTCACTCGGTGCCGACCTCGGCAGAAGCGTCGTGAACGTCCGGAGCGCCGGGACCGCGCACCGCGAGGCGGTGGTCACTTCGCGACCTACCGCATCGCGGTCGGCCGCAAGCACAAGGTGTCGCCGGGGGCGATCGTCGGCGCGATCGCCAACGAGGGCGGGCTCAGCCGCGGCGACTTCGGCAACATCAGCATCCGCGACGACTTCAGTCTCGTGGAGCTGCCGAACGATCTCGACGCGGAGACGCTCGGGATGCTCAAGCACACCCGGATCGGCAAGAACCCGATCGACCTGCGTCCGGACATGGGTCCGCCGCGCGGTCGTGGCGGACCTCGAGGCGGTTCGCGCGGGTACGACGACCGCGGTCGCAAGGGCGGATTCCGCCAGGGCGGCGACAAGTACGGAAAACGTCCGGCCCGTGTCGCCGGACGCGGCCGCGACAGCCGCTAGGCTCACGGCGCACTGCGCACAAGGTTGACCGCTCACGGCCCAGAATGCCTGTTTTCACAGGCACGGGACGTGAGCGGTCAACCTTATGCGCCGCTTTGATCTATGGGGCTGGTCGGGCGTCGGAAGGCTGGGGGCTGCGCCCGACGCGATGAGGTGAAGGTCCGCCCCCCAAGCTGGTCGAGTAGCCGCGGCGTATCGAGACCCCGCGCACTGGGACGCAGGTCTCGACACGCTCGCTCACTTCGTTCGCGGGCGGCTCGACCGACCTGGGAAGGGCGAACGGCCTTGTGCGGCGGTTGGCGTGATCTGCGGAACCCCGGACCTCACAGATCGATGATCGCCTGGATGCGCGGCCCGAAGTCGTCGATGATCTCCTGCGTGGTCATGGAGGTGAATGCGGGCGCGCCGACCAGGTAGCGCATCAGGGCGAGGCCGAAGATGCAGCTGGCGACGGCCCGGACGGTCTCCTCCGACAGTCCGACGGTCTCCGACAGGATCGGCATCATCTCGTCGGAGGCGAATCCGCCGAACGCCTTCGCCGCGCCCTCGTCGTTCGCCGCCGACCGAAGCATCGTGTGCAGGGCGGGACCGGCGTCGTCGCTCTCCCACAGGGTGGTGAACGCGGTGATCAAACGCGTCCCGAGCTGATCGCGCGGCCCTTCGATCGCGGCCGTCACCCGGGCCACCGGATCGCCCGGGATAGCCATGGCCGCGGCGAAGAGTCCGCGTTTGCTGCCGAAGTAGTAGGAGACGAGCGCGACGTCGACCCCGGCCTCGGTCGCGATCGCCCGCATCGACGACTTCGCGAATCCGCTCTGGCTGAACAACTTTCGTGCGGCCGCCAGGATCTCGTCGCGCGTGGTGCTGTCGCCGGTGCGCCGGCCGGTGCGGGCGGGGGCGTCGTCGCTCATCTGTCGAGCATAGCCCGAATTCAACAGCTGTTGACTTGAGTTCGGGCGCGCGCCTAACCTGCTATTCAACGTTTGTTGAATTATTTGGAGGTTGTCATGTCGACGACGAAGAAGCTGACCGGCGTGGTCGTCGGCCTGGCGATCGCGATTCCGCTGGTGCTGCTGATGTTCATCGGTCCGGCCTCGCGCGGAACGCCGCACGACGTGCCGATCGGGGTGGTCGGACCTGCGGGAGCGGTGGAGCAGGTGGACTCGGTGCTCGAGCAGAAGCAGCCCGGCGGGTTCGACGTGCACGCCTACGCGTCGGCGGACGAACTCCGCCGGGCGGCCCGTGACCGCGTCGTCTACGGCGGCTTCGTCCTGGCACCGCAGCCGCAGACGGTGATCGCAACCGGCGGCAGCCCCGCCGTCGCCACCATGCTCACGCAGATCGGTGCGGCACTGCCGAACGCCGGACCGGTGATCGATGTCGCGCCCCCGGCGGCCGACGATCCGCGAGGCTCCGGCTTCGGATCAGTGGTGCTCCCGGTCTTCATGACCGGCATGGCTCTCGGGCTGGTGGCGGCCACCGTTGGCAGGCGCAGGCGGGTCATGGCGGTGATGCTGCCGATCGGGGCCGCCGTGGTCGGAGCGACAGCGGTCGGCGCCGCGATGTGGATCGGCGTGCTGACGGGCGGGTTCTGGGCGCAGTGGCTGGCCATGTCGACCGGCATTCTGGCCATCGGGTCGCTGGTCGCGGGCGTGGTGTCGGTGATCGGGCCCGCCGGAATGGGGTTGGTCGCGCTGCTGCTGATGATCGTCGGCATGCCGCTCGCCGGGATCGCGTCGCCGCCGGAGTTCCTGCCTGGGATCTGGGGGACGGTCGGCCAGTCGCTGCCGCTCGGAGCGACGGGGACCGCGCTACGCAGCGCCACCTTCTTCAACCCGTCGGGTCTGGTCGGTGCCGGCGCGGCCACCGCGTACATCGTGCTGATCGCGTGGATCGTGGTCGGATACGGGTCGATGCAGGTGCGCAGGCGTCCGCAGGGCGACGTGGTCGCGGAGGTCATCGAAGTCGTCGGAGGCGATCCGGCGCAGACCACGCTGGTCGAGCGGCCGGTGGCGATTCCCGTCGGCTGAGGTTCTCGGGGCGGGTGCGGGGTGATTTCGACTCGCTCCGCTCGCTCAACCCGGATCCACCGATGGGTTC
>NZ_AEUD01000024.1 GCF_000192435.1 Gordonia neofelifaecis NRRL B-59395 | reverse complement strand
CCAGGCCAACCACCCCAAACACTCACAGCGGAGCGAGTCGAAACCTCGTGACGAATGGCTGTGTCGGTGTCGGTCGCGCGTCCCAGCCCGGGTGAGCGGTGGTTTCGACTCGCTCCGCTCGCTCAACCAGCGGGGCACCAACGGGCCACCAGCGCGGCCTCCGCCGCCCCTCCCACTCAGTGGGAACTCCGTCGCGTTCCCGAGACACAATTCAATCAAGTGATCAAACTCTTCGTAATGCCGGAGCTCGATTCCCTCCCGCCGGCGAACGAAGGAGACGAACACCATGTGGACCCCGCAGTCGTTGAAGTTCGGTGCCTTTCTGGCGCCGTTCCACCCGCTGAACGCCGACCCGGCGCTGCAGTTGCGCCGTGATATCGATCTGATGGAGCACCTCGATCACCTCGGCTTCGACGAGGCCTGGATGGGCGAGCATCACTCGACCGGGGCGGAGATCGTCCCGTCGCCCGAGGTCTTCATCGCGGCCGCGGCCGAACGCACCGAGCGGATCCGCTTCGGCACCGGCGTGGTGTCGCTGCCGTACCACCATCCGCTGATCACCGCCGACCGCATCACCCAGCTCGACCTGCAGACGCGCGGGCGGGTGATCTTCGGAACCGGCCCGGGGAAGATCCCCCTCGACGCGCACATGATGGGCATCGATCCGAGCGTGCAGCGGCGTCGGCAGGGCGAGGCTCTCGACGCCATTCTGCCGCTGCTGCGCGGCGAGATCGTGAACATGGAGACCGACTGGTTCACGCTGCGCGACGCCCGCGCACAGCTGCCGTCCTATGATCCCGCGGGCATCGAGGTGGTCACCGCCTCGACCATCTCGCCGAACGGATCGGTGCTGGCAGGCACCAACGGGCTGTCGATGCTGTCGCTGGCCGCCAGTTCCCAGATCGGCTTCGAAGCCCTCGACCGGAACTGGGCCATCTACGAGAAGGTGTCCGCAGAGAACGGGTACGTCGCGGATCGGAGCACCTGGCGCGTGGTGAACCCGATGTTCCTCGCCGAGTCCGAAGCCGACGCCGAGCGAGCCGTGAGCCGTCGCATCCAGTCGATGGCGTACTACGCGAACCGGCAGAACGGTCGCTACCCCGAATGGGGCGAGACCCCGAAGGGCGTCATCGACCACTGGCGCAACGAGGGGATCGGCGAGTTCGGTCAGGCCATCATCGGCACCCCGGATCAGGCGATCGCCCAGATCGAGCGGCTGATCGAGAAGACCGGCGGCTTCGGCACCATGCTGATCCTGCACGTCGACATGGCCGACTGGGAGGACACCAAGCGCAGCTTCGAGCTGTTCGCCTCCGAGGTGGTTCCGCACTTCCGTCGGCGCAACATCGGCCGCCAGGAGAGCCTGCAGTTCGCCGAGGACAACCGCGACTACCTGATAGGCGGGCTGGTCGGCGCCATCCAGCAGGCGAGTGCCGACTACTTCGACGGCCGGTCCGGCGCGTCGGACGGCGTGAAGGCCCAGGTGTAGCCGATGCGTGCCGTTCAGTTCCAGGACGACGAGTTCACGCTCGCCGACGTCGCCGAGCTGCCCGCGCTCGGGCCCGGCCAGGTCCGCATCGACGTCTACGCGTGCGGTATCTGCGGCAGCGACCTCACCGCGTCGAAGGCGCCGTGCCGCTTCATGGACGTGATGCGCGAGGCCCGGTATCCGCTCGCCGAGTTCGACGAGAACCGGCCGATCGTCCTCGGCCACGAGTACGCCGGGCTGATCGCCGAGACCGCCGACGACGTCACCGACTTCGCCGTCGGCGACCGCGTCACCGGGCTCGGCATCGTCACCGACACCAGCACCGGGATCCCGAAGATCATCGGCTACTCCAACAGCTATCACGGCGGGTTCGGCGAGCGGATCATCGTCGACGCCGTGTGGGTGCGGCATGTGCCCGACGGGCTGTCGTTGGAGCACGCGGCGCTCGCCGAACCGCTGCACGTCGGCGAACTGCACATGCAGCGGTCGGGTCTCACCGCCGCGGACTCCGCCCTGGTGATCGGCTGCGGAACGATCGGTCTGGGCGCGATCGTCGCCGCCAAGGCGCGCGGTGCGCGCACGGTGATCGCCTCCGAGCCTTCGCCGAAACGGCGTGAGCTGGCGAAGCGGATGGGGGCGGACGTGGTGGTCGACCCGATGGTCGACGATCCGATCGACGTCTGGAACCGGCTCGTCGCGGAGCGCGGTGACGAGGGCGCGTCCGGCGGAACTCTCATCGCGTACGAGTGCAGCGGCAGGCAGGGGATGATCGACTCCCTACTGCGGAACCTGCCGTTCGACTCGAGGATCCAGGTGCTCGCCGCGCCGTTCGCAGACGAGACCATCGTTCCGGTGATCGGCCAACTGCGCCGCATCGCGATCAACTTCGGCCACGGACCCACCGAGCGGGCCTACGAGATCGTCCTCGAACGTCTCGCCGACGGAACCATCGACGCCGACGCGATCATCACCGGCCGTGTCGGCCTCGACGGCGTCGCCGACGCGTTCGCCACCCTCCGCACTCCTGCCGAGCACGTCAAGATCATGGTCCTGCCTCGCGGCATGGTCGACTGAAAGGCGTTCAGATGTCTACTCCTCCACTGCAGAACGGAGCCGTCGCCGAGCGATCCACCGGCTACTGGGTTCGGACCCTGCTCATCCTGCTGTTGCTGACCGAGCAGTCGGCGCTGGGCTTCTCGCTGATCGCCCCCGCACTGCCGAAGGTGGCGGCCGAGTTCCAGACCACCCAGGTGGTGTGGGTGATGACCGCCTTCACCCTCGCCGGCGCGGTGGCGTCGCCGATCATCGGCAAGCTCGCCGACACCTACGGCAAGAAGCGGATGCTGGTGATCACCGCGGCGATCGGTTCGATCGGTGCGCTGATCTCGGCCACCGCGACGGTGTTCCCGCTGATGGTCGTGGGCCGATTCCTGTCCGGTGCGGCGTTCGCCTGCATGGCTCTCGGCTACACGCTGATCCGGGACGTCTTCCCGGAGCGTCTGCGGGCGCTGTCGATCTCGATCGCCAACACCGGCGTCGGCGCGGTCGGTGTCGGTTCGATGCTGGTCGCCGGCGTGCTCATCGATCACCTCGGCGTCCGGTCGGTGTTCTGGTTCGCCTTCGCCTTCTGCGGACTCGGCGCGATTCTGACGGCGCTGCTGGTTCCCGAGACGCCGGTCCGCGCGCACAGCCGGATCGACTGGACGGGTGCGGTCCTGCTGGCGGTGAGCATGTTCATCGTGATGCTCGGCCTGTCGAAAGGTAAGGAATGGGGCCTCGGCGACGCCAAGACCCTCGGTTGCGTCGGCGTGGCGCTGGTCGGTTTCGCGATCTGGGTGTGGTGGGAGCGCCGCACGCCGGAACCGCTGATCCAGCTCGATCTCATCGCCGAGCCGACGCTGCGCTACACCCTGATCGGCGGCGGTCTCGCCTACGGGTCGACGACGCTGCTCGCGACGCTCATGCCGATGCTGCTGCAGGCGCCCGAGTCGACGGGCTACGGGTTCGGGCTCACGGCGACGCAGATGGCCGGATGGCTGCTGCCCGGCCAGCTCGCGATCGTCGCCAGCGGGTTCATCGTCGGCGCGACCGCCGTGTGGCTGGGCTTCCGCAGGCATCTGATCATCGGTGCACTGCTGCTCGCGCTGAGCGCGGTGCTGCTGTCCACGGTGCCGACGGTGCCCGCAGTCGCCATCGCGATCTGGGTCGTGTTCGGTTTCGGCTGCATGATATACGCCGCCGTCCCGAACCTGGCGCTGACGGCTCTTCCCGAGACCCAGCGTGCCGTCGGTGCGAACTTCGTCGGCGTCGCGCAGACCCTCTGCGGAACGCTGATCTCGACCATCGGCTTCACCGTGCTCGCGAACTACGTCGTCGCTGCCGAGGGCTACGGCGTCGTCTACTCGGAGGCGGGTTTCCGCGGGGCGTTCCTGGTGGCGGCCGGATTCGCGTTCGTCGGCGGATTGATCGCGTTCGCGGTCCCGAAGGTGCGCGCCGCCCGATCCGACGACCCCGATTCGCAGACGGCCGATTCCCCGTCCGCGGTCTGACTGCCGCGCGACCGTCTCCCGACTCTAGAAACGAGAACATCGAATGCTGCTTCCCGAACCGAGATTCGTCGACACCGACGGCGCCCGGCTGGCCGTCTACGAGGCGGTGCCCGCCGAGCGAACGAAGGACGTCTGCGTCGTCCTATGCCACGGCTTCCCCGAACTCGCCGCCAGCTGGCACCACCAGCTCCAGCCGATCGCCGACGCCGGTTTCCACGTGCTGGCCCCCGACATGCGAGGCTACGGCCGCTCGACCGGTCCGGCGGATCGGACCGCCTACAGCATCGCGGAGAACACCGCCGACGTCGCGGCGCTGATCCGGGACGCGGGTTACGAGAAGGCAGTCGTCGTCGGACACGACTTCGGCGGAATGATGTCGTGGTGGACGCCGTATCTGCATCCGGACGTCGTCGCCGGAGTGATCACCCTGAACACGCCGTTCGGTTACATCCGCGAAGACCCGCTGGAGAAGTACGAGCGGCTCTACGGTCCGGACAATTACGTCGCCTACTTCCAGACCGATGAGTGCGAGTCGCTGATGGACGCCGACGTCGCCAAGACCGTCCGCTTCTTCTTTCGGCGGGACACCGGGCAGGGGACCAATCTGTCGCGGACCGGTCGGCACGACCCGGAATCGATGTCGTACATCCACTGGCTCAAGGACGACGAGTCCACCTGGCCCGGCGAAGTCGTGATGTCGGAGGAGGAGATGGCGTTCTACACGCAGGCCTACGAGGCCTCCGGCTACGGCGGCGGACTCAGCTGGTACCGCAGCATCGGCAACAACTGGCGCGTCCACAATCGGCTGTTCCCCGACGGAGTGATCCCCCGACTGTCGGTGCCTGCGCTGATGATCGCGGCGCGGCACGACCCGGTGTGCGCACCGCAGCTGACCGACGACCTGCTGCAGTACTTCGAGACCTTCGAACGGAGGATTCTCGACACCGGGCACTGGACGCAGCTCGAGGACCCGGAGGGCACCACGGCGCTCATTCTAGAATGGCTCGATCGCCATTTCTGAGATGTTCCGGACGTCTCTGCCGACGATGGCGCGAGACGACGGGGACACGATGACCGGTGCGACGCCGAACCGACTCGGCGAGGCGACCCGGCGGAAGCTGATCCGGACCGCGGAGAAGCTGTTCGCGGCCGAAGGCGTCGACGCGGTGTCGCTGCGTGCGATCAACACCGCGGCCGGCCAGGGTGCGGCGGCCGTCCACTATCACTTCGGCACCAAGGACGATCTGCTGACCGCGGTGCTGCTCGACATCGGACGCCAGGTGTCGGGTGAGATCACCGAACGCGTGGCGGTGATCGCGGCAGACGCGCGACGTCCGGAGCTGGAGGACGTCGTCCGCGCTCTCGCCGAGCCGTACCTGGCGCTCCTGCAGCGCGAACGGATCCGGGGTATGCGCTGGATCAAGATCGTGGTCCAGGTGTCGTGGGACCGGCGGCCGGCGGTGCGGGCCACCGGTCAGGACGAGGTCGCCGCACTGCTCCGGGAGCAGGTCGCGCGCGCCCTGCCGGGCGTCTCCGAGGACCGGATCGCCCGGCGGTGGCCGATCGCGGTGGCGAGCTTTCTGCAGTCCCTGACCGGGCTCGACGACAGTGTGCCCGGGCGCGGGCGGTTGTCGGACGACGACCTGGACGAGTTCTTCGACGACCTCATCGCCTTCATCTCGGGCGGGGCCGAGCGCATGCTGCGCTGATCACGGCGGCCGGTGCGATGTTCGGTCCCGCTGTCCGGGAACGGCCGGCCTCATCCGCGCCCGCGGCTTCTAGCCTCGGCACACGACCATGCGCCGGTGTACGGCGCACCCGAGAGCACGGAGGACATCTCGATGAGCAACCGACGTTCCGATCTGCACCCCGAGGTGGAGGCGATGCTGGCTACCCTCGACGCCGGTTTCCCCGATGTGGCGGCGTTCCCCGCAGTGGAGGTGCGATCGATGATCGATGCGCGCCGTGCACCGCTCGGCGGTCAGCCCGACATGCGTTCGGTTCAGAACCTGACCATCGACGGGCCGGACGGCGATCCGCTGCCGCTGCGCGTCTTCACCCCGCATGCCGCCGCCGACGGCGCGCTGCCGACGATCGTGTTCGCACACGGCGGCGGGTTCGTGTTCTGCGGTATCGACAGCCACGATGAGTTCACCCGCTCGCTCGCCGAGCACACCGGCAGCGTCGTCGTGTCGGTGGAGTACCGGCTCGCGCCCGAGCATCAGGCGCCCGCCGCGCTCGAGGACATGTACACGGCCGTCCAGTGGGCCACCGAACACGCGGGGGAGTACGGCGGCGACGTCGACCGCGTCGCGGTGGCCGGCGACAGCGCGGGCGGACTGCTGTCCGCGGCGGTCTGCCTGGCCGCACGCGAGCGCGGGGGCCCGAAGATCGCGGCGCAGATCCTGCTGTACCCGGTCATCGACGACGACTTCGACACCGAGTCGTACCGTCTCTACGGCGAGGGGTACTACAACACCACGCGCGCGATGAAGTGGTACTGGGATCAGTACGCGCCGACCGGTCGTGACGACATGCTGGTGGTTCCCGCTCGCGCCGAGTCGCTCGCTGATCTCCCGCCCACCGTGATGATCACCGCCGAGCTCGACCCGCCGGCCGCCTCCGGTGTGCGATACGCCGAGCGGTTGCGTGCCGACGGCGTCGAGGTGCACGAACATCAGCTCGAGGGTCTCTTCCACGGCGTGCTCACCTTCGCGAACTTCCCGCTGACCCCGCAGGCCCGCCAGACGGTGTGGGACCTGATCGGCGAGGTGCTCTGACGGTTCCCAGGTTGGTCGCGCCCACACTGGTCGAGTAAGCCCCCCAGGATGGTCGAGTAAGCCGAGGAACGCAGTGACGAGGCGCATCGAGACCCCGCGAGCTAGCCGGGTCTCGATACGCTCGCTCACTCCGTTCGCGGGCTACTCGACCAGCTTAGGGGGCTACTCGATCAGCCGGGGTGACCAAGGGGCGCGGTCAGCTGACGACGTCGTCGTGCCCGAGGACACAGGCGACATGGCAGAGACGGTCGAGCGTGATGTGCTCGGGCACCTCGGGGTCGAACCAGCGATCCACCAGTCCCCAGTGCACGGGATGTAGCATGTACTGCCCGCTCAGTCCTTCGGGGCCGGTGAAGACCTGCTCCCAGACGTGCGTGAACGCGGTCGGGCCGGACACGGACTCGACTCGGCTCAAACGCCACCACAGCATGCTCGTCAAGTGGCCCGGCATGGTCAGCAGGTCCTGCTCGAATCGGCGAATCAGGTCGGCATCGGCGTCGGGACGGACCCCGAGCAGCAACGTGCGATAGACGTTTCCGGCAGCCGGCGCACCGCGTCGACCGCTCCGGCCGGGCCGATAGCTGACGACCTCGGCGGATGACACGTCCGCATCGGCGAGGGAGGAATCAATATGGGACGCCGGGCCGTGAACGAGGACGTCGCCGCCGTTGATCGCTCCGGGCAGGGTCGTGCCGACGACGACGGGCGCGGAGACGGCGGGTGCGGACCCGGTCGACCTGACTGCGGCGCCGACCGCCGCCGGGTCGGCACCGGGTACGACCGTCAGCAGGCTCGTGGTCAGCAGCTCAGACATCGGCCAGCACCGCCAGATCGTCGGCCGCCGCCGCGGAGACCCGCGACCGCTCGACGACGAGGTGCTCGACGCTCGCCCACCACGCGGCCGGCGCCGGATCGTGCCTGCCGGCCAGTGCTGCGGTCCACCAACCGGACACGCTGTCGACGGCGAGGATCGCGGTCACCGTGTTGGACTCATGATCGAGCCACAGCGGTGGACTCACCACGATGGTCGTCGCAGTGATTCCGCGGTCGGCCGCGGCGGGCAGATACTCGTCGCGGTATCGCCGGACGAACTCCTCGCCGGCTCCGGGCGCGGTGACGACTCTGTCGACCAGATAGACGGGTGTGGACACCAGTGTCGTCCTTTCGAATGAGGTGGGGCGGCGGTCGGCGGCGTCGCCGTCGCGTCGGCTGAGTGTCCAACGTGAACGACGTCCGCGCCGGTCGGCGGACCGATCAACGGGCGAGCAGGTGAGAGCGTCCCGATCAGTGGGACCGGTGACCGGTGAATCTGTGCGGGTTCGCTGGGACGGCGACCACAGTCGGGTTCTAGGATGAGCGAAACCGCGGTGATCGCCGCACAGATTCAGGGGAGTTCAATGACGTACGGACAGCCGTTCCAACCACCGGAGCCGCCGCCCGCGCAGTCTGCATCGCCGGGTGCGGCGCTGCTGGCGCCGACCGCGCCGCCGTCGTCGACGCGCACCATCGTCGGTGCGGTCGCCGCCGTGGCCGCCCTCGTCCTCATCGTGTGCAGCTTCCTCGCCTGGGTGTCGGGGTCGGCGAAGAACGAGCAGAACATCGGGTCGGCGAAGATCGCAGTTGGAGTAGATGTCTCGGTGACCGGTATGGGATCCGACGACGCTTCGCTGTACATCATCGAGGCTCCGGAGATCGCACGGAAGGCGTTGGAGAAGGAGATCGCGACGGAGGAGAACTCGTTCTCTGCTGTCGCCGATCAGAAGCTGGCAAAGCCCGGCATCTGGACGATCATTCTGGGCATCGTCGTCGCAGTGGGTGCGGTTCTCCTGCTGATCGGCCGGTACTCGGGCATCGGCGCGCTCATCACCGGCGTCGGCGGTCTCGCCGCGACGATCGCGGCGATCGTCTTCGTCGCGGACCCGACCGGTGCGGTCGGCATGAAGACGAGCAGCGACATGCCGCCGGGTGCGCATCTGGGGGCCGCGTACGGGCTGTGGCTGGTCCTGATCGGGGCTCTGGTCGCACTGGCCGCCGGTGCCTGCGCGATCTCGCTGACCGTCCGTCCGGGACTCTTCGGCGGTGGCGCCGCCGCGGCGCCCATCGGTGGTCCCGTCCAGCCCCAGCAGTTCGGTCAGCCTCAGCAGTTCGGTCAGCCCGAGCAGTTCGGTCAGCATCCAGGCCAGGGACAGCCGGGCTTCGGGCAGCCGCAGGCTCAGCCCGGTGGTTTCCCGCCGCCGCAGCCGCCGCAGGGCGGTTTCCCGCCTGTGCAGCCGCCGCAGACCCCGCCGCCGGGCCAGACCCCGCCGCCGGGGCAGCCGGGCGGCCCGCCGCAGCAGTAGGGATGACGCCGCGTAGGTGAACGACCGCGGCCACTGGGGCAGCCGGGCCCGTCGGATTGATCCGACGGGCCCGGCTGCTGTCACGAGCAGCGTGGGATTGCTTACATGACACGGCGATCAGGGATCCGGTTAGGGATTCCCACAGGTGAATATGTGAAACTCTCCTCCATGCGCTCTTCCGTCAATCGCCCCGCAGCAATCGCCGCTGTGGTCGTCGCGGTCGTCGTCACTGCGGTCGTCGGATTCGCTCTGTCGACCTCCCGCGGAGCGACCGGGCCGAGTGCGGCGTCGGTGGTCGGAACCGCAGGTAAGACGGCGCCTCCCGCGAATTATGTCGCGATGGGCAGCTCGTTCGCCGCGGGACCGGGTGAGGGCCCGGTCGTCGACCGCCGCTGCCTTCGGACCGGTGACAACTATCCCCATCAGGTCGCGGCCGCGCTCGGTCTGAAGTTGATCGACGTGACCTGTTCGGGTTCGACGGCCGCCGAACTGCTGACCGGTCCCGAGCGCAAGCACTCCAAGGTTCGACCACAGGTCGAGGCCGTCGACCAGAACACCTCGCTGGTGACCATCACGACGGGCGGCAACGACTTGGACTTCGTCGGCCGGATCATCTCGCAGGCGTGCAACAACATGCGCGCGCTCGGACTGTCGCACTGCGGGTCCGGTCGGATGCCCCCGCCGCCGCCCAACCCGACGGACTACGGACGGCTCGAGCAGTCGCTCGTCGACGCGGTCGAGGCGGTGCAGGCGCGGTCGCCCAAGGCACGCGTGATCCTCGTCGACTACACGCCGGTGGTGGCGATCGAGGCTCCGCCGTGCCAGTTGCTTCCGTTGCTGCCGTGGGAGGTCGAACAGGACGCGCAGATCGCTGCTGCGATGTCGGCGGTGAATCAGCGGGTCGCCGACCGCACCGGCGCCCAGCACCTCACGACGGCGTCGGTCGCGGCGCTGCACTCCGCCTGCGCGCCCGAGCCGTGGATCCGCGGGTTCGGCAGCAAGATGGTGTTCCACCCGAACGCCGCGGGCAAGACCGGTATCGCCGACCTGGTCGTCGCGTCGGTGCGCTGAGCGGACCCGGCGTTCTCCGCGGTTTCACCTCGACTCACGCAAACGGCCCTCCCACTCGTCGGAGTGGGAGGGCCGTTTGACGTACGACCTCAGGCGCGGACCGGCTTGGCGTCGTGCGCGGCGTTGCTCTGCTTGACTCCGACCACGACGGCCGAGAGCAGGAGCAGGGCGCTGGTGCCGGTGACGAGGACACCGAGCTGCGTGTTGACGGTCTCGTAGATCGCGAAGCCCAGACCGCAGCCGAGGACGGCGACGAACGACGAGCGGCCCCAGCGCTGGATGCGCCAGTCGATCCGTTCGCGCCCGGTGGTGATCAGGCTGATGGGGCTGCGGCGCAGCACCTCGACGAGGTACACGGTGCCGAGGACGGTGACCACGTAGGTGAGCAGGATGTTCAGCCACAGCGGCGCGTCGAGGTGTGCGCGAGACGTCTCCAGGACGGTCGACAGCACGATGACATGGGCCAGGTAGATGCCGAATGAACGGTCGGCGGCGGTCCGCATGAAGTTATCGGCGACCGACCCCGAGCGGCGCCGGTCCTGCCAGACGGTGCCCAGGATGTACAGGATGACGATGATCGCCACGAACGCGAACGAGTTGTGCACCATGAAGACGTTGGTCGCGCGGAACATCTCCTCGCCGTGATCGACGTTGTAGACGAAGTACACGAGCGTCACGATGATCGTCACCAGCGCGAGCAGGACCAGCGGTCGCCGGAACCTGCGCATGAAGGCACCGAAGGCCTCGTAGTGATAGGCGGCGAGACAGCCGGCGAGGATGAAGAACTGGTACGGGAACAGCGTGACGCCGAGGTACCGCCAGATCAGACCCGGGACACCGCTCTCGAAGAACGACAGCGGCGGTCGCACCATGTGGAACAGCAGCCAGATGTGGAACGTCAGGCTGGCGGCGAGCAGATACCGGTGATAACCCCACGTGCGCTTGAGGACCCACAGCACGGCCGGGAACACCAGATAGATCTGCATGCTCACGGACAGGAAGTACAGGTGGTATGCGGCGTTGCCGGTGATCAGGTCGTAGACAAGGCTCTTGAGAGCGAGGCGTTCGGTGGTGCCGTCGGTGAAGATGTCCCGAATCGCCTCCCAGCCGCCCTGCTGGTAGTGGCGATTGGTCCAGTAGAACAGCGACCACATCAGGAACGGGAGGCCGATCAGCTTGTAGCGGCGACGCCAGAAGGTGGGAGCGTGCAGATCGCGATTGCGGTACTGGTACGTGAGGACGAAGCCGGTGAGCGCGAAGAAGCAGTAGCGCGTGTAGCGGAGCAGCAGTCCGACGCCCTGCGCCGCCATCGCCGCGGCTGGCGCCAGTCCGAGGATGACGTGGTCGAGGATGACGCCGCCGAAGGTGAAGAGGCGGACGAAGTCGATCTGGTAGAGATGCCCGTCCTTTTTCTTCTTCTCGACTACCGGTCCGTCCGAGTCCGCGGTGGTCGCGGCCGTCGATGCGGTGTCCGCGGGAGGTGTCTCGACGTCCGCGGGTGTCGCGGCCTCGCCGGATCCGCTGGGGAGACGCTCGGGCGCGTCGTCGTCGATCTTCGGTTGGGCGTTTACCACCTGGCTACCCCGTCGTAGTCGTTCATTCTTCTGCACTAAGTCATCTGTACTAGTGCCGTCGCTGTGGCGAGGGTACTAGGCGAGCCTGGGTAAACACACATCTGAAGCTCGGCGAATGCCGGTTTAGTGATGTTCGTCGGCCTGGCCTGTGGTATTTGCAACGTTCCGATTTCGACGCCGCGCCGGGTTTCGGGATCGCTCACCTGCGGGTTAGGATGTGACGCAAGTGATTAGTGGGGCAAAAGGGGTTCGAGGTGCGACGTTTCAGTTCACGTGCGACGGTGGTCGCCGGTGTCTGCGCCCTTCTCCTGGCGGGATCCGGCGTGGCGGGCACAGCGGGCGCAGATCCGGAGACGGCCGCCCCGAAGGGGCCGTCGACTGCGCAGCTTCCCGCGCGTGTCGTCGCACTGACCAGCGTCGGACCGCAGGAGTCCTTGCTTGAGGTGTACTCGGGCGCGATGGGACGCACCATCGCGCTCAACGTGCTTCGCCCCACCACCGACGACGATCGGCCGGCGCCGGTGCTCTACCTCCTCAACGGCGCGGGCGGCGGTGAGGACAGTGCCACGTGGCGGGTCAAGACCGACTACGAGAAGTTCTTCGCGGACAAGCGCGTCAATGTGGTGACACCGGTGGGCGGTGCCTTCTCGTATTACACGGACTGGCAGCGCGACGATCCGGTGCTCGGGCGGAACAAGTGGCAGACCTTCCTCACCGAGGAGCTGCCGCCGCTCGTCGACAAGGCGCTGAACACCAGCGGGGCGAATGCGATCGCCGGCATCTCGATGTCGGGGACCTCGGTGTTCAACCTGGCCATCGCGGCGCCGAAGCTCTACCGGTCGGTCGCGGCGTACAGTGGCTGCGCCCGAACCAGTGACCCGCTCGGGCAGGCGTACATCCGGACCGTCATCGGCGACCGGGGCCGCGGCGACATCACCAACATGTGGGGTCCGCTCGACGGTCCGGGATGGCGTGCGAACGATCCGTTCCTGCACGCGTCGGCTCTCAAGGGCGTCAAGGTGTACATGACGTCGGGCTCCGGGCTCCCGGGCCGCTACGACACGCTCGACGCGCGGCTGATCAACGGCGATCCCGCCGTCCTGCTCGACCAGGTCGTGATGGGCGGCGTCATCGAGGCGGCGGTGCGCAGTTGCACCACTCAGATGGAGCAGGCCCTCAAGGCCGCGAACGTCGACACCGAGGTCATCTCGCGGCCCCTGGGCACGCACTCCTGGGAGTACTGGCAGCAGGATCTGCACACCACATGGCCGATGATCGCCAAGGACCTCGGCGCCTCCTGACCGGCACGTTCCATTCATCGGGAACCGGGTCGGGGACAGGCCCCGCTCAGGCATAGATTCGGGCCGTGAATACAGCAACGGGACGAATGGACGGGAAGGTCGCACTGGTCACCGGGGCCGCCAGCGGCATGGGGCGGGCGCACTGCGTGACCCTGGCCGAGGCGGGCGCTGACATCATCGCGTTCGACCTGGAGTCGGCTGCCGACGGACTGGCGGAGACCGCGGCGCTGGTGTCCGCGAGCGGTGTTCGTTGCGTGACGCGCACGGCCGATGTGACCTCGGTGGACGGCATGGCAGCGGCCACCGACTCGGCGGTCGCGGAGATCGGACGTCTCGACACCGTCGTCGCCAACGCCGGGATCTATCCGGCGGCGGGATTCTCGTGGGAACTGACCGATGAGGAGTGGCAGCGTCCGCTCGACATCAACGTCACCGGCACGTGGGCGACCGTCAGGGCGGCGCTGAGCCACCTGCATTCGGGGGCGTCGATCATTCTGACCAGCTCCACCAACGGGCTCAGGGGCGGGGCCCGCACGTCGCACTACACCGCGGGCAAGCACGCCGTGGTCGGGCTCGCGCGCACGCTGGCGAACGAGGTCGGGCCGGCGGGCATCCGAGTGAATACCGTGCATCCCGGCTCGGTGGCGACGCCGATGGTCCTCAACGAGCAGGTCTACAAGAAGCTGCGGCCGGATCTGGAGAACCCGACGCGCGAGGACGCCGCACAGGTGCTGGCGAGCCGGAATCTGCTGCCGGTGCCGCTGGTGGAACCGGAGGACGTCGCCAACGCCGTGCTGTTCCTCGCCTCCGACATGTCGCGCTACGTGACCGGAACCCAAGTCGTGGTCGACGCCGGCCTCGTTCAGAAAGTGTGAATTCGATGTCTGACAACACAACGCGTCCGGGCCGCCTGTCCGGCAAGGTCGCCTTCATCACCGGTGCCGCACGCGGCATCGGCCGGGCCCAGGCCGTCCGCTTCGCCGAGGAGGGTGCCGACGTCATCGCGGTCGACCTGTGCGGTCCGGTCGACACCGTCCTGATCCCGCACGCGACGACGGCCGACCTCGACGAGACGGCCGAGGCCGTGCGCGCGGCGGGCGGTCGCTTCTCCGGGCACGTCGCCGACGTGCGCGACGGCGACGCGCTCCGCGCAGCAGTGGCCGCCGGCGTCGAGGAGTTCGGCGGACTCGACGTGGTCTGCGCGACCGCGGGCATCACCTCGCGCGGGCTCACCGCAGAACTGTCGGAAGAGGCATGGAAGACCATGCTCGACGTCAATCTGACGGGCGTGTGGCAGACCGCGAAGGCAGCCGTTCCGCATCTGATCGACCGCGGCGCGGGTTCGATCGTCATGGTCAGTTCCATCGCCGGTCTGCGCGGACTCTACGGGGTGCCGCACTATGTCGCGGCCAAGCACGGCGTCGTCGGCCTGATGCGCAGCCTCGCCCAGGAGATGGCGCCGTACGGCATCCGCGTCAACACGGTGCACCCGACGAACGTCGACACGCCGATGATCCAGAACGACGTCGTGCGCGGCGGTTTCCGCCCCGACCTGGAGACCGTGACCCTGGAGCAGTTCGCCGAATCGGCGAAGACGATGAACATGCTCGACATCCCGTGGGTGGATCCGGTCGACGTCGCGAACGCTTCGCTGTTCCTGGCCTCCGACGAGGCTCGTTACATCACCGCAGTCACCCTCCCGGTGGACGCGGGGTCGACGCAGCGTTGAGCTGAGTTCCGAGTCGTTCCGAACAAGAGACGACGCCGGGCCGATGGCCCGGCGTCGTCTGCGGTCTGGTCGGCCCGACGAGGTCAGCTCCGAGCCGGGGCGTGCCGGGAGGCGAAGGCGTGAATGCTCGCGACCACGTGGCCGAGTTCCTCGTCGCTCATCCCATGGCTCATTCCCAACGACATCCCGCGCTCGAACACCTCGTCGGCGAAGGGCAGTCCGCCGGCGGGCACCCGGTACTCGACGTCGCGCATCATCGGGTGCCGGGTCACATTGCCACTCCACACCGTGCGCGTGTCGATGCCCTCGGCTTCGAGAGATTCCTGGAGGTCCGACCGCGTGAACCCGGCGTCGGAACGCACGGTGACCGGATAGCAGAGCCATGCGGTGTGGAAGTCGGGGAGTTGGCGGGGCAGTCGGAACAGATCCGGATAGGCGCCGAAGGCTGCGGAGAAGGCCTCGAAGATCTGGTGCCGCCGCCGGTAGTTCTGTTCCAGCTTGCTCAGCTGGACCAGACCGAACGCCGCACCGAGTTCGGATGGTTCGAAGTTCCACGGCAGGACGTCGAAGATGAAGTCGTTGTCGTAGGCGACGCCGTCGAGTTCCTCGCGGAACACACGACCCTCGCCGGCGGAGCCGAACAGGTGCGGTTCCGACCGCCTGCCCCAGCGCCGGAGCATCAGCCCCTTGTCGCGCAGGAGTTCGTCGTCGAGGCACACCATGCCGCCGTTGCCCGCGCAGGTGATGATGTGCGCCATCGCGAAGCTGGTGACGGTGATGTCCGATCGCGATCCGGTCTTGGTTCCGCGCAAGGTGGTCCCGATGCAGTCGCAGGAGTCTTCGATGACTTTCAGACCGTGGCGGTCGGCGATCGTGCGGATCGCATCCCAGTCGGGCGCGTTCCCGGCGAGGTTCGGCACCAGGATCGCCCCGGTCTTCTCGGTGATCAGCTCCTCGATCTTGCCTACGTCGACGTTGTAGGTGTCCGGCTCGACGTCGACGAACACCGGTACCCAGCCGCCCCGGACGATCGGGGAGACGTCGGTCGAGAAGGTCAGCGGCGAGGTGATCACCTCCGAGCCCTTGGGGAGGCCGAGCAGTTCGAGCGCCAGATAGAGTGCGGACGAACCGGAGTTGCACATCAGGCCCAGCTTCTTTCCGTACAACTCGGCTACTCGGCGTTCCATCTCCGCGACGTTCTCGCCGATCTTCATCGCGTACGGTCCGCCGCGCAGGACCTTCAGGCAGGCCTCGATCTCGCGTTCGTCGTGGACGCTGCGTGCATAGATGACTCGGGTCATCGTCTTCTCCTCGGGTAGTGGGGAATCGGGCTTCGCGTATCGGGTCTCAGCGGATGGTCGAACCGGCGTCGACAGGTAGTTGCACGCCGGTGACGTAGCGCGCGTCGTCGGAGGCGAGGTACAGGAGGGCGTTGGTGACGTCGGCCGGGTCGATTCGATCCACCGGCAGGCTGTTCATGAAGATCGGACCCAGATCGGGTCTGCTCGCCAGCAGGGCTGGAAGCACCTTCGAATGACCCTGCGGCGTGTCGACACCGGTCGGGTTGATCATGTTCACCCGGATGCTGCGGTCGGCGAGTTCAAGTGCCAACGACCGGCAGAGCCCGGTCAGCGCGTGCTTGGCCGCCACGTACGGCGTGTAGAACGGCAGGCCGACGGTGCTGCCGGTGGAGCCGATGATCACGATGTTGCCGCGGGTGTCGGTGAGGTGGCCGATGGCGGCACTGCAGGTGTTCCACACACCGGTCAGATTGACGTCGATGGTCGTCTGCCAGACCTCGTCGGTCACCCGGTCGTGCGGCTGGACGGTGCAGATCGAGGCGTTGGCCACCGCGACGTCGAGTCTGCCGAGGCGCTCGACGCCCGCATCGACTGCGCGGGTGAGCTCGGTCCGATCACGGACGTCGACCTGGGCGGTGTGGACGCGACGGCCGAGCGCCTCGACGCGACGGGCCGTCTCGGCGAGCCCATCCGGTGTGCCCATGGGGTACGGGACGATGTCGAGCTGCCGACAGATGTCGACCGCGATGACGTCGGCCCCCGCCTCGGCCATGGCGATGGCATGGCCCTGGCCCTGGCTCTGAGCCGCGCCGGTGACCAGCACGACCTTTCCCTGCATTCTCAATCCGCGCTCCTTCTTCTCACGTCGATCTCGTCGGTGTCGGTCGGTTCGTGTCGGGGTCCGCTGCCAGGTGGACCGCACAGCACCGGAATCGGGAAGCGAGACGGTGCACCGTCGCCCGGTCGAGCAGCTCGATCGTCGGTCCGGCGGGAGTGCGGTGATAGGCGGTACCCGCCGCTGAACCGTCCTCGTGCAGGCCCTGCACCCAGAGCGGGAGGCCGCGCTCGGTGAGGAGGGCGGACGCCGAGGGCAGATCGTCGACCTCGTAGCCCAGATGGTGGATTCCGGGTGCGGGCGACCAGACTTCAGAGCCTGGAACCGAGCGCAGGAGTTCGATGTGCGGACCGATGGTCGACGACAGCCCCAGGCGTTGAGTCGTGAGGTGTACTTCGCCGTGTATCCGGCACCGGTACGACGACTCGTCGCCGACCGTGAAGTCCACCCCGAGTGCGGCCGAGAGCTGCTGTGCGGCCGCGTCGATGTCGTCGACGACCATGCCGACGTGGTGGAGGCGCCCGATGTCCAATACCCCGGCAACGGCGTGCCCCGACCCGGCGCGAGGTGAGTGGCAGGCTTCGTCGATCACGGTTTGAATGATCGTTCAAATTGATGATGAGCACAAGGATGTTCCGCAATAATTCCATTCAGCGGGACAGTTGAATGATCATTCAAATTGCAGCAATGGAGGATCGCCGGGGGCGCACCGCTAGCTCGACGAGTGGGGTTATGCCGGTTTCGTCCCCATACCATCCAGGAAGAGTGAGACGCATAATTCGGACAACTCGGCGACGGAGAACTCGTCGTCGGGGCGGCGCCAGTAGACGCTGAACCACACCGCATCGCGCAGGAAGCGATGGAAGATCTTGGTGGGGACGTCGGTGCGGAGGATCCCCGCGTCCTTGCCGGACTCGATGGCGTCGAGCCATATCTGCTGGATGATGGTCGTCAACTCGCCGGCCCGGGCGTAGTCCCGTCGAGTCCTCAGTTCGGGGAATTCGGCGTGATACACCTTCGTCGCGTCGGGACGGCTCGCTCCCGTCCGCAGCGAGACCTCGACGATCGCCCGCAGCCGATCCCGCGGCTCCCGGTCGTCGAGCCCGGCGGCACGGTAGTCGGCGAGGAGGTCGGTGAGGTAACCGGTGATCAGCGTGCCCGCGATATCGCCCTTGGACGGGAAGTAGTGGTACAGCGCTCCGGGGTTCAGCCCGACGCCGTCGGCGATTTCGCGCACGGACGTCGCCTCGATGCCCTTCCTCGCGAACAGTCGAGCCGCGACTGCGAGAATCTCCGCTCGGCGGGCGTCGGCTGCCGACTCGGAGCGCGGTCGCGGAGGCGTCATCTGGTCGACTCTAGCGGGAGGAAGGCGACGTCTCGCGACGTCGTCACACTCCGGCGGGCACGATGTTCGGATTCGACCACGCGGGCGGCTCCAGCGGCGGCAGTTCGCCGGTGCCGTCGAGCGTCCGGACCGTGGTTCCCGTGCTCCACGGGTAGTGGAGGCTGAAGGCGACCAGCCCGGTGCGTTCGGCTGCCGGCACCACGCACATCTCGCGGACGGTCTGGGCGAGGTACTCCACGGGCTCGCACTCGTAGCCGTCCGGCAGCAGCGCCGCCGCTCCAGGCGTTCGGACCGCGGTCGACGGGCCGACGACGTTGACCGCGATGTCGTCGGCCAACAGCTCGGCGGCGAGGCCCTGGCTGAACCGATGCAGAGCGGCCTTCGCGGACGCGTAGATCACGTCCCCGGAGTCCTTGTTGTAGTCGCGGAACGGCCGGATCGGCGGAAGCCCGGTAGACGAGCCGACGTTGACGATCCAGCCCGCGCCCGCCGCCCGCATGTGCGGGATGGCGGCCTGCGACAGGGCGAACGGAACGCGGAGATAGTGGTCCACGGTCCGGTCGAATGCCGCCATCGACATGGTGTCGATGGTCGAGTAGTCCGCGAAGCCTGCGTTGTTCACGAGGATGTCGAGGCGACCGGTTCGTTGCACCGTCTCCCGAATCAGCGCATCGCGTTGGTCGGGATCGGTGAGATCGGCGGGCAGGGCGATGGCGGTACCGCCCGCGGCTTCGATCAGTGCGACCGTTTCGGCGACGGTCCCGGGGATCGTCTCGGTTCTGCCACCGCGGGTCGACTCGGATGCGGCATGGGAACGTGCGGTCACGACCACCGTCGCGCCGTCTGCAGCGAGTCGTTGCGCGATCGCCCGTCCGATGCCTCGGCTGCTTCCTGTGACGAGGGCGGTCTTGCCCTGAAGTGTTTGCATGGTTGCTCCGTCTGGTTGCGGGATGGGTCAGGTCCGCGACCGGGGCGCGGTCCGCGTCCGGAGTTGTTCGCCGCGGGCCGCCATCGCGGTGCCGACGAGCTCCGCGTGGGTCAGCAGATAGAACTCGCCTCCCGCGGCTTGGGCGAAGACCCGCTCAGCCGCCTCGAGCGGCGACATCGCCGTGTCGCGGAGCTTGAGCATCGCCTCGCGTTCGGCGTCCGAGGCGGCCTCGTCGCCGGCCTCGACTCCACCCGCGGAGTCGAAGATGTTGCTCGCCACCGATGCGGGGAGGACCGCGGCGACGGAGATGTCCAGACCTGCGCCCCGCACGTCGACGAGCAGGTTCTCGGTCAGCGCGAGCACCGCATGCTTGCTGACGATGTACGGACCCTGCCGGGCCGCGACGGCGACGCCGCCGATCGACGACAGGTTCCAGATGTGGGCGGGTTCGCCCGCGTCCGCCATCCTCGGAACGAAGGCCTTCACGCCGTTGAAGACGCCGGTGACGTTGATGTCGATGAGCCGCCGCCAGTTGTCGACGGGCGTGTCCCACAGGTAACCGAACTGCTCGACGCCCGCATTGTTGATCAGCAGCCGCACCGGACCGAGATCGGCGTAGACGGAGTCGGCCCAGGCTTCGACCTGGCTCGCGTCGCGGACGTCGACGCGACGCGCCACGGCACGACCGCCCGCCGAGACGATGTCTGCGGCCACTCGTTCTGCGGCGTCGACGTCGACGTCACCGATCGCCACCGACATGCCGATCGACGCGGCATAGCGGGCGAGGCCCTCGCCGACGCCTGCGCCGCCGCCAGTGACGGCGAGCACCCCGCCGCCGAAGACTTCTGCTGCACTCGCCATTCGTGATCCTCGATTCGGTCCGACGGTTATTGACGCAAATTAACGCGATTGCAGATGAAAGCGCGGCGGATGGCCCACTGGGTGGGAATTCAGCGCTCTGGAGGGTCGATGCCTCGCCCCGTACGGGTGAGGCGAAAAGGGGCGGTTGAATCAGAGCCCGCGATAATGTCGACGAAGAGGCCGGGCCGAAGGGGAGAACGTGAGCGACGACGAATCGCGACCGAACGACGAATCGCGACCGAACGAGGAATCGCCGTCGCCAGGCGACCCGTCGTCTGGTGATGCGGAACCGGCGGCCGGTGCAGCCACCAGCCAGCCGAAGGAGCCGGAGGCACTCGAAGACGAGTACTTCAAGGGCGAGAAGGGCAGGCGAATTCCCAAGGTCGCGCTGATCGTATTCGGGATCGCCATCGTCGTGCTGCTGATCTTCATCCTCGCGCGGCCGACGTGGTTCACCACGGACGCGGACGACATGAGCCTGCACGTGCCGCCGGAGCGACACTTCAGCAAGTCGATCGCCGGTTCCGGTCACGGCGACGGCGTGTGGCTGAACGACGATTCGCCGTCCACCAGCTTTCTGGTGACCTTCCCGACCGACTCGACCCGTGAGCAGACGCGGGTTCATCTGAGCGGCACGACTTCCGTCGGGCAGGACAGCGTGAGCTTCCTGACCGTCAAGATGGACGGCCAACAGGTGTTCACCCAGGAACTCCCGCACGGTGAGCACGACCTGGACCAGTACATCGACGTGCCCGAACAGCTCGCCGCCGACGGCCGGGTCCGCGTCCAGATCCGCATCGACAGCGACCTCTCCGACCAGAGGTGCACCGACCGCGAGGTCACCGGCACGCAGGTGCACCTGGCTCCTGACTCGGTCGCCGAGGCCGCGCTGTCGGAACCGGTGCACACGGTGCGCGACGCGGTGGTCTCCTGGGACCGTGACGTCACCATCGTGATGCCGGATGCGAGCGACGAATGGAAGACCACCGCCGCCCAGCTGGGAATCGCATTGACGCAGGCGGGTCACGATGTCACCTACTCGGCCACCATGCCGTCGTCGAACACCGACGACGCTTTGCTGGTGGGCCCCGCGCAGAGTCTGTCGCAGCTCGGCTGGCAGGCCACCGGGAAGGCAACGGGTGGACTTGTCGTCGGGACGGCGGACGACATTCCCGTCCTCGGCGTGGTCGAACCCGACGGTGCGACGGCGGCGAATTTCCTGACCCAGGAGCCGGTCACCACTGCGGACGCGGGCTCCACCGATCCGAAGTCGGTGCCCGCGGCGGACCCGTCCGGCGATCAGGTGAGTCTGGCATCGCTCGGTGCGGACACCTCGGTGGTCGACGTGACGAATTCGCAGAACTGGCGAGTGCGCTACTCGCTCAACGACCTTCCGGGCGGCCGCCTGCCGCAGTCGGTTCGGGTGGCCCTGCAGCTGCCTGCGACGCCGGACGACCTGACGTGGGTGATGACGGTCCGGCTCAACGATCAGATGCTGGTCAGTCGTCGACTCGCCCAGAACAACGGCGATCTGGTGGTGCCGCTGCCGCCCACTGCTCAGCGGCTGTCGAACGATCTGCAGATCTCCGTGGTGCGTGACCGCAACATCGGCGGCTGCGACGTGCGGGTGACGCCGTACCCGATGCAGCTGCTGCCTGCGTCCGCGCTGCAGATGGGGAACGACCCGGGCGCGGGCTTCACCTCCGTCCCGGCGGAGCTGGCTCCGGGTTTCGCCGTGTACATCCCGAATACCCAGGGTGCGGATCCGATCGTGCAGCTCGGGTCCGTCGTCCCGGTGCTCGCCGAGTTCGTGGCGCCCCATCAGAACCCCGAGTTCCGGTGGAACACGCAGCCGGCGGCCGGGCGGTCGTTCATCGTCGTCGGTGACAGTCCGTCCGTGCGGACGTCGGTCCAGATCGTCGACGGGCGGATCGTGGCCGGAGCGGGGCCGTCTCCGTTGGACATCACCTCCTTCAGGGACGGCATGGTGGTGCAGACCGCGCCCGGCCCCGGCAACTCACGTGGTCTGTCGATCCAGTACGTCGGGAATGCGACCGGCATCGCACTGCCAGCCTTCGGTCGCGAGAGCGCCGAGGTGATCACCGGACAGGGCAGCTTCGCGGTCGCGGCCGACGGCACCACGGTGCCGAGTGATCAGGCGAGCGCGGGTCAGCCTCGATGACGAGTGCCCCGCATCAGGAGCATGCGGCAGCGGCGATCGCCGATCACTTCCGGTCGGTCGACAGCGCACCCAAGGGGTACGCCGTCGACCGGCCGGCGTCGGCCGTCAACGGCTTCATCGTGACCCTCGTCGCGCTCGCAATCCTCGCCTTCTGCTTCCGCACCTTCATGATTCGCGAGGGCTTCGGCGATGTGCCGCCCGATCTAGTGGTCCTCGGTCGTGATCGAGGCAGCGTGGTGTTCCCCCTGCGGTTGTTCGTCGCGATCTTCTTCCTCACCTACGGTCTCCTGGCCTACTCCAACATCTGGCGCCGGCTCTATCTCGTCGGCTCGCTGCTGGGCAAGTTCCTGGGCTTCTGCCTCGTCTTCGACCTGATCGCGGGTGGCCTGCAGGCTCTCGGCATCGTGTCGATCTCGGTGTTCGCCGGCCAGATGATCTCTGGGCTGTCGGCACTCGCGATCTTCCCGCACACCCTGCTGCGGCAGGCGCAGCTCCCCGAGCCCGGGCCGCTCGCCAAGACTCCGCGTCTGCCGGCGAAGGCGTTCTGGCGGTGGTTCGCCTGTCTCGCATTGGCGATGATCGGTGCGGCGGTGGCGATGACCTTCCTCGAGGATGTCGTCGACGTGCTCAAGAACTGGGCGGTACTCGGCGGCATCGGTGCGGGAGTCTTCCTGATGCAGCAGATCCTCGCGGTCTCCACCGCGATCCTCGGCGTCCGACAGCTCAAGCGCTCCCGGAACAGTGATTTCGCGCCGCCGGTCGCGATCCTCGTTCCCGCCCACAACGAGGCGCACAGCATCGGCGCGACGATCGAATCCGTCGACGAGGCGGCCAAGACTTATCCGGGTACGGTCCGCCTGTACGTCGTCAACAACGCGTCGTCGGACACGACCGGCGAGGTCGCCGAGGAGACGATCGCCGACTGCAAGTACATCACCGGTGTGGTCCTCGACTGTCCGACGCCGGGGAAGGCGATCGCCCTGAACATGGGCGTCGACAACATCACCGAGGAGTTCGTGGTCCGGATCGACGCCGACACGGTCATCGGGCCGGGCTGCCTGGAGACCGCGATGCGCCACTTCGCGGATCCGACCGTCGGCTGCGTCGGGGGTATCCCGATGCCGTTGGAGGAGAAGTCCTGGATCGACAAGTGCCGGCTCATCGAGGTCTACACGCGGCACGGATTCTTCCAGGTCTCGCTCGACGGCTACGACGCCGTGATGGGGATCCCCGGGATGTTCGCCGTGTACCGCCGCAGCGGTCTCAAGAAAGTCGGTGGCATGGTGCAGGGCATGAACGGTGAGGACACCGACATCTGCATGCGCCTGGCCGCGGCCGGCTACCACAGCGTCGCCGACCCGAAGGCGGTCTACTACAGCGAGACGCCGGCGTCCTACGCCCACTTGCGGGAGCAGCGCACCCGCTGGTTCCGGAGCATCTACCACCTCACCGCCCGCAACCGCGGCATGCTCTTCGACGGCGCCACGATGGTGGGGACGTTCGTGCTGCCGTTCAATCTCGTCAACGCGGCGCGGCGGGCGATGCTAGCGCCCCTGCTGCTGTACGCGCTGATCGCGTACACGGTCTTCGGCAGTACCTTCCCCACGATGCAGTGGCAGCCGGTGGTCGCCACCCTGCTGGGCATGTCGATGATCCTGACGGTGATCGTCTGCCTGATCTATCGACCCAGCTCGGTCCGGTTCATCCCGTACTACCTGGGGTTCCGCGTCCTGCGAAGCTACTTCACCCTCGCCTCGGCCCTCACCCTGATCTACCCGCCGATGCACCCGTCGATGCCGAACTGGTTGCCGCGCCGCCGCAAGCCGACGCAGAGCGAACGCGTAGGTCGAGCGCACAGAGCGAACGCGTAGGTCGAAACGAGGTGCAGGCGGGGGAGGTTCTCCCGAGCTCTCCGCAGCGACGAGGCGCTAGCCGAGGAGCGAGGACTGCCGAGGGAGAACCTCCCCCGCCTGCACCGGGGTACCGGGCGACGGAGGACGAACGCCTACGCCTCCCGCAAGAACCCGAGCACAGTCCGCTCGAAGTCCGCCTTCGCCTCGATCATCGCCCAGTGGCCGCAGTTCGGGAACACGTGCAGTTCGGCGTTGGGGATCACCCGCATGGGGATGAGCGCCATGTCGAGCGGGCTCACGCGGTCGTCGCGACCCCAGGTCAGGAGGGTCTTGGCCTTGACCTTGTGCATCTGTGCCCACTGCGGCGGGACGTCGGAGGCCTCCATGCCCTTGATCATCGCCGCGAACGCGGCTTTGCCGTACATCCGGCGAGCGCTCTCGAGAGCACCCGGATCGGTGCCCAGCGCCCAGCGCTCCTCGATCAGCTCATCGGTCACCACGGCCGGGTTGTAGACCATCGAGTGGAGCCACTGGACGAGGCTCTCGCGGGTCGGGTTCTCGGTGAACTCCTGCAGCAGCTTGATCCCCTCGCCGGGGCCCGGGCTGAAGATGTTGCGGCCGATGCCGCCGATGGTGACCAGCCGACGGATGCGGCCGGGGTGGGCCAGGTCGTAGCCGATGCCGACGCCGCCGCCCATCGAGTTGCCGATGACGTCGAAGGTGTCCAGACCCAGTCCGTCGACGAACGCCTCCATCGCGCTGAGAGCGGTGACCATCGGGTGGCCGCCCCAGTCGTCGCTGACACCGAAGCCGGGGAACTCGAGGACCAGGCAGCGGAAGTGCTGTCCGAACAGTCCGAGGTTGCCTCGGTAGTTGCGCCAGCCGGAGACACCGGGGCCCGAACCGTGGAGGAGGACGAGAGGCGGACCGTCGCCGTACTCGTGGTAGCGCAGCACACCGTTGTCGGTCTGCAGCTCGCGCATCGTGGCGTCGTAGTCGGGGATGACCTGGTCGGTCATGGATTGCTCCTTCAGAGGGGTGGAAAGCAGAACGCCGGCCCGCAGTGCGGGCCGGCGAACGCGGGTGGGCTAACCGATCCGGCCGGGGACCGGTTCCTGTCGGTGGCTGTCGGTCGGGATGTTCCCGAGCCGGACCTGAGCCTCGATCGAGTCCCGAAGCGCGAGGCAGTTCGGCACGTGGTTGATGTCCTCGCCGCGCTTGGCGCGCTCGGCGAACTCGGGGCACGCGGCCGCCGAGTTCTCGGACATCCACTGCACACTGGTGTGCACCGGGCTGAACTTCTCGACCAGGACCTTGTTGCTGCAGCTGGTGCAGGTGACTTCGTACATTTCGGTTCCTTCCGCCGACTAGCCGACGACCATGTCCTCGGGCGACCAGAAGGCACGCATCGAGGTGATCTTGCCGGACTCGTCGAACGTCATGACGTCGATCGGCTCGATGGTGTAGGTGGCGTCGCCGGCCTTGGTGATGACCCGGAAGTGGAACGCCGCTTCGAGTCCGGCGACCCGTGCGTTGAGCAGTTCGGTGCTGATCTCACCCTGCAGACCGCCGTAGAACGCCTCGATGGCGGCGCGACCCCGGTTGGGCTCCGAGCCCACCGGGTCTTCGAGAGTGGCCTCGTCGGCGTACAGTGCCGCGACCTTCGAGGCGTCGCCGGAGGCGACGGCTGCGAGGTACTCGGTGATGACTGCCTTGATATCTGCCATGTTGTTCTCCTTGAGCTGTTGTGGAAGGTGGCGGCGCTCAGCCGAGTTCCTGTACGGGGTTCGTCCCGTCCCAGTCTCGGGCGGCCGCGATGCCTGCGGCGAGCATCTCGCGCATCATCGGTCCCTGGATGTACTCGAAGACGAGCCCGGGGTGATCGGGGGACTCGAGGTAGGCCACCTGGGTGGCCTCGTTGCCCGCGCGGAACAGCACCTCGAGCCCGCGGCCGGTGGCCTCGGCGACACTGGCGTCCAGGTCGTCCGAGAGCCACGCGACGTGGTGCGGGCCGAGCTTCGGCGTGCCGTTCTCATCCGCGTAGGGAGAAGGCGTGGTGGAGGTGATGTGCATCAGCTCCACCTGCAGCTCACCGGTGTATCCCATCGCGACGTCGAATGTCACGGACGTCTCCTCGCCGCGATAGCGGCCGTCGAGGGTGACGCCGCGGAACACGGTCCAGGGACCGATGCCGGTGTGCTTCACCCAGTGGGCGATCGTGGCGTCGAGATCGTCGACCACGTACCCGTTCTGGATGATCTGCCCGGACATCAGGCCTTCTTCGCGTCTGCCGCGTGGTTGGCGGCGATGTAACCGAACGTCATGGCTGGGCCGATGGTGGCGCCGGGGCCGGCGTACTCGTTGCCCATGACCGCGGCCGAGGTGTTGCCGGTGGCGTACAGGCCCTCGATTACAGTGTCGTCCTCGCGCAACACCTGAGCGTTCTCGTTATAGACAAGTCCGCCCTTGGTGCCGAGGTCGCCGACCCGCATCTGCAGCGCGTAGTACGGCCCCTGGTCGATCGAGTCGAGCACCGGATTCGGCAGCGTCGGGTCGCCGTAGTACCGGTCGTACGCGCTGTCGCCGCGGTTGAAGTCGTCGTCGTGGCCCTTGGCTGCCATGTCATTGAAGCGGTCGACGGTGCCGCGCAGCGTCGCCGGGTCCAGATCGATTTTGCCCGCCAACTCCTCGATGGTGTCCGCGGTCCGGATCAGGCCCGCTGACAGCCAGCTCTTCGGGAACTTCTGGCCCGGCATGATGCCGCCGATCTGGTAGCGCTTCTTGGCGACCGCGTCGAAGATGAACCAAGTCGGCTCGTGGCGGCCCTCCAACTGGTCGTGCGTGAACGTGACGTACGGCGACGCCTCGTTGGTGAAGCGCTGTGCGTGCTGGTCGACGATGATTGCGCGCGGCACCGACCGCTCAGACACCAGCACCTGGTTGACACCCTTCGGGGTCTGCATCGACGGCATCCACCAGGCGTCGTCCATGAGCGAGACCGCGGCGCCTACGGCCTCGCCCGCCAGGATTCCGTCGCCAGTGTTGCTCTCGGCAGCGGCGCTGAAGTTGGGGTGCGCCCCCTCGGGGAGGAACTTGTCGCGCATCTCCTGGTTGAATTCGAATCCGCCGCTGGCGAGAATGACGCCGCGGGTGGCGCGGATCCTCTTCGACGTGCCGCCGCGACGGACCTCGACGCCGGTGACCGCGCCGGAAGCATCAGTGATCAGCGACTCCATCGGCGACGACAGCCACAGCTTCACGTCGGTGTCCTTCAGCGCGAGGCGCAGCCGGACGATGAGGGCCTGGCCGAGCGTCTCCATCTTCTGGCGCAGAACAATCGCCTTAGCTGCGCGCAGACCGGTCAGGAACGCCGTGCGACGGGCCTTCCAAGTCCGTGCGACCATGTTCAGCTGCACGAAGTCCTTCTGGGTGATGTACAGGCCGGGGGGCGTGGCCAGCGCCGCCGGACGCAGCTGGGCCTGGTCGACGCCCAGCTTCTTGCTGTTGACGGGTGACGGCTCGATAGAGCGGCCGGCGGGGCGGCCGCCCGGATTCTCCGGGTGGTAATCGGCGTATCCGGTGCACCACTGGAACTTGATGTTCTTGTTGCGTTCGAGGAGCTCGATCATCTTCGGGCCCTGGTCGATGTACGCGTCGAGGTTCGCCGACGGCACCTTGTCGCCGACGATCGAGTCGAGGTACTTGCGCACGTCCTTGGGGTCGTCGACGATCCCGATGCGCCGCAGCGTGGGGTTGTTCGGAACCCACACGCCGCCGCCGGACAACGCGGTGCTGCCGCCGTACACGTCGGCCTTCTCGACGATGAGCGCCTTCAGTCCGCGATCAGCGGCGGTGAGGGCCGCGGTCATGCCGCCGGCACCGCTGCCGACGACGACGACGTCGTACTCGTCGTCCCACTGGGGGTTCTGTGAATCACTCACAGGTCTATCCTTCCGAAGTCTTCTGTAGAACTCAGCCGCGCGCGAGAATGTCGCGGACTGCGAGGTGGCTGAACAGCATCGAGGTGCCGATCGGGTTGCCGCCACCGGGGTAGGCGAGTCCGCTGGGGGCCGCCATGGTGTTGCCCGCGGCGTACAGGCCGGTGATGGTCGAGCCGTCGGTACGCAGCACGTTGCCCGCGGTGTTGGTCTTCAGTCCGCCCTTGGTGCCGAGGTCCGACAGACCGAAGACGGCAGCGTGGAACGGGCCCTGGTCCACCGCGAACAGCGGCGGCTCGCCGGCGGAGAACGCGCGGTCGTAGGCCTCGTCGCCGCGGCCGAAGTCGGGGTCGACGCCGGTGGGGACCTGCTCGTTGAAGCGGGCGACGGTCGCGGCGAGCGCGTCGGCGGGGACGCCGATCTTCTCGGCGAGCTCCTCGATAGTGTCCGCGGTGTGCCACAGACCCGCCTCGCGGTACTCCTCGGTCGGGAAGAACTCGACGTTCGCGGCCTTGATCGGCGGGACCTCGCCCTCCTTGTCGTCGTAGATCATCCAGAACGGGAGCGTGAGCTGGTCGTCGGCGATCTGCTTGAGGGCCTCGCGGCCGATGCGGTCGTACGGGGCCGACTCGTTGACGAAGCGCTTGCCGTCCTGATTGACGAAGATGCCGCCGGTGAACCAGAGAGCGAACGCGCTACGACCATCCGGGTGGGTCAGGCCGGGCGACCACCACGCCTGATCCATCAGGTCGGTGTCGGCGCCTGCGGCGATGCCCGCCTGGTGGGTCAGGCCCTGGTTGGTGTCGGGGCCCATGGTGTCGCGGGCGACGCCGGGCACACCGAACTCCTTGCGCATGGCGTCGTTGCCCTCGAAGCCACCTGCGGCGAGCACGACGCCGCGGCGGGCGCGGATGGCCTGGCGCTCGCCGTCGACCTCGATGATCACACCGGTCACGGCGCCGTCCTCGACGACCAGGTCGACGACCGGGCTGTTCAGCTGAACCTTCGCGTTGTCGAACTCGGCGATCGCCTTGAGGAAGCGGGCGACGAGCGCGCGGCCGCCGATGAAGAGGTCGTCCGGGGTGGGCGCGCCGTGGCGGTCCACGTCCAGCGGGCCGCGGACGATGTCCTTGTACTCGGGAGCGTCGGAGACGGGCAGCGGGTTGGGCATGGTGTGCCGCATACCGTCGAGCTTGGCCTTCGGTGCCTTTCCGAAGTAGTCCGGCCAGGGGAGGGGGACGAACTCGAGGTGCTTGTCCTGCTCGAGGTACTCGATCAGCGGGGCGCCGCCGCGGACGTAGGTCTCCTGGAGTTCGACGGGGGTGCGATCGCCGACCACTGCGCGGTAGTAGGTGAGCGCGTCCTCGATCGAGTCCTCGGCGCCGGCGCGGAGGAGCACCGGGTTGCACGGGAACCACATGCCGCCGCCGCCCGAGTAGGCGGTGGTGCCGCCGAACTTGTCCGAGGCCTCGACCATCAGGACCGACAGGCCCTCGCGCGCGGCGGTGTAGGTGCCGGTGACGCCGCCCGCTCCTGATCCGGCGACGATGACGTCGTATTCCTGCGTCCATTCGGGGGTGGTTGTGGTCATCGGCATTTACTCCATCTGGGGGACTGGCTCCGACTGCTGTCGTCGGGACCTTGGTCATGAGTGGGAAGACGCATCCGACCGTAGGGTCTGAGGCCTTCGTCACGCATCGGTGATCCCGCTCATCGGGACGTGCCGGTGAGCGGGAACAGCACTGCCGTCGCCGCTGGTCGGTGCCTATCGTTCTGGTCGAATCAGGATCTCGCTGTCGGCTGTGCCGGTCAGCTGAATCAGAAAGGCACATCGTGACTGCACGATCGGAGTCATCAGTGGAGAAGTCCTCCGGCGTTGAGCCGTTGGATGCCGTCGTGGTCGGGGCCGGCTTCGCTGGAATCTACTCGCTCTACCGGCTGCGCAAGGACGGATTGTCAGTTCGCGTCATCGAGGCCGCGGACGGCGTCGGCGGCGTCTGGTACTGGAACCGCTATCCCGGCGCCCGCTGCGACGTGGAGAGCGTCGACTACTCGTTCTCGTTCGACGAGGATCTCCAGCAGGAATGGGACTGGCAGGAGAAGTACGCCACCCAGCCCGAGATCCTCGCGTACATGGAGCACGTGGTCGAGCGATTCGATCTCGCGAAGGACATCACGCTGAGCACCCGTGTCACCGACATCGTCTTCGACGAGGAGACGCTGCTGTGGACGGTGAGCACCGACACCGGTGAGCAGATCCGCACCCGGTTCGTGGTGCTCGGCCTCGGCCCGCTGTCGAACGCGAATCTGCCGAACATTCCCGGCCTGCACGATTTCGCCGGTCCGCTGCTGCACACCGGCCAGTGGCCGCACGAGCCGGTCGACTTCAGCGGACAGAAGGTCGGCGTCATCGGCACCGGGTCGTCGGGCATCCAGTCGATCCCGGAGATCGCCAAGCAGGCCGAGAAGCTCACCGTCTTCCAGCGGACGCCGAACTTCAGCGTTCCGGCGGGCAATCGGCTGCTGAGCGACGAGGATCGCGCCGCGCAGAAGGCGAACTACGCCGAGCGGCGTCGCCTGTCGCGGCTCAGCGGCGGCGGCTCACCGCACGAGACGCACCCCAAGAGCGCTCTCGAGGTCTCCGACGACGAGCGTCGCGAGGTCTACGAGGAGTGGTGGCAGAAGGGTGGCGTACTGTTCAGCAAGGCCTTCCCCGATCAGTTCACCAGCCTCGAGGCGAACAACACGGCGCGTGACTTCTGGGTCGAGAAGGTCCGCGCGAAGATCGACGATCCGAAGATCGCCGAGCTGCTGATCCCGACGAACCATCCGATCGGCACCAAGCGCATCTGCACCGACTCGGGCTACTTCGAGACCTTCAACCGCGAGAACGTCGAGCTGGTGAACCTCCGGGAGTCGCCGATCGAACGGATCGACGAGACCGGCGTGGTGACTGCGGACGGCACCCACCACGATCTGGACGCGTTGGTCCTGGCCACGGGCTACGACGCGATGACGGGCTCGGTCGCCAAGATCAACATCGTGGGCCGCGGCGGCAAGACGCTGAACGAGGAATGGGCCGCCGGTGCGCGCACCTACCTCGGCCTGACCATCGAGGGCTTCCCGAACCTGTTCAATCTCACCGGGCCGGGCAGCCCGTCGGTGCTGGCGAACATGGTGCTGCACAGCGAGCTCCACGTCGACTGGGTGGCCGACGCGATCGCCGAGCTCGACGCGACCGGTTCTGCGGCGATCGAACCGACCACCGAGGCCGTCGACGGCTGGGTCGAGGAGTGCCGCAACCGCGCCGAGGGCTCGCTCATGATCAAGGCGGACTCCTGGTACGTCGGCGCCAACATCCCCGGCCGGCCGCGGGTGTTCATGCCGTTCGTCGGCGGGTTCGGCGTCTACGGCGACATCATCAAGAAGGTCGCCGCCGACGGCTACCCGGGCTTCGAGATCACCTCTCGCTGAGCCGACTGCCGCTTCTCGACCGTCCCGGTGTCCCATTCAGGGTGGTCTCAGTGTGATGGTTGAGGTGCGAGTAGTGAGGAACGAAGTGACGAGCGTATCGAGACCCGGTGGATTGTGGGGTCTCGATACGCTCGCTCACTTCGTTCGCGGGCTTCTCGACCGACCTGAGGCGGCGTGAGCCCAGACGATCTGGACCCGGAGATACGAGAAGAGGGCCCGCGCATCGCGCGGGCCCTCTTCTCATGTCCGGTCGATCAGCTGAAGTTGCCGAAGCCGCCGCGGTAGAACAGGAGCGGGCCGCCGTCGACGGCGTGCGCGTGTGCGGCGAGATCGGTGACGCGGCAGACGACGATGGTGTGATCACCGGCGTCGTGCTCGGCCTCGACGGTGGCTTCGACGTGCGCCAGCGCCTCGTCGATCAGCGGTGCGCCGTTGGCCGCCGGTCGGTGGGCGACGCCCGCGAACTTGTCGGTGCCCGACTTCGAGAACTGTCTGCACAGTGGTCCCTGCGGACCCGAGAGCACGTTGATGCAGACCGACCCGCTCTTGCGGAGGCGCGGCCAGCTGGTGGACGTCTTAGCCGGGCAGAAGGCGATCAACGGCGGCTCGAGGGAGACGGAGACGACCGACTGACAGGTGAGGCCGACGGGCTCGTCGCCGTCGTACGCGGTGATGATCGCGACGCCGGTCGCGAAATGGCCCATGACCTCCCGCAGCATCTCCGACGGGATCACTCCGGCGGAGGGCACGGCGACGGGGTCGGCCGGATCTGCGTTGTTGGGGACGGTGCTTTGCATTGCGTGCCTCGTGTTCGGTCCCCGACGGCGGCGCCGGAGAGTTCGGTGGATGGTGTCTATTCGATGATCTGACTTTTCCCGGATCGGGCCAAGGGCACTGTCCCGATGAGCGGGTGACGCCACTGACCTGCGATGACGGGGATTGTTACGATCGCCGGGTGTTGGTAGCAGAGATGGACGACCAGACTGAACTGCCGGATATGCCTGCTACGAGTTGGGCGGTCCTCGGCATGCTCTCCTTCAACGAGGAGGTGTCGGGGTACGACATCAAGCGGTGGGCCGACTGGTCGATCGGGCACTTCTACTGGAGTCCGTCGTTCAGCCAGGTCTACAGCGAGTTGAAGCGTCTCGAGAAGCTGGGCTTGGCTCGCTCGCGGACCGTCAGCGAGCCCGGGGAGCGCTCGCGGCGCCTGTACGCGATCACCGACGAGGGGCTGGCCGCCTCGCGGCAGTGGGTCAGCTCCGCTCCGGTCGATCCGCCGATGCTCAAGCATCCGATGGTGATGCGGATCTGGCTCGGGCACATGAGCTCGCCCACCGATCTCAAAGCGCGGCTCCGCGAGTACCTCGACGACCTCGAGCGGGTCCGGGCGCAGGTGGCCGGCGACGCGGAGCTGGCTCGGAGCGAGGCCGCGTGGTCGTACCCGCGGCTCGCGCTGGAGTGGGCCCATGCGCATTACGAGACCGAACGCGATCTCACGCTGCGCCTGATCGATTCGATCGACGAGACGCAGCGCGAGTTGGCTCCGGCGCTCCACGACGACGGCCGGCTGATCCCGCCCGCGCCGGGGCGCTGGCAGGAGGTCGGGGAGATCGGCAAGCGGCAGCGCGAGCAGAACTGACCCCGGCTCAGCCCGCGACCGGCAGGTGCTGCGACGCCATCATCGGGCGACGCTGCTGCAGGGTGGGGGTGATCCGGAGGTCGGTGCCGCCGGCGTTGCGCCAGGTGCCGAGGGCGGCCATGCGCAGCGGTGCAGCGAGGCGGTTGTCGAACTTCAGCTGGTCCACCGGGCCGCAGATCGAGACGGCGGCGACGGCCTTGCCGGGCTCGCCGATCGGGGCGGCGATGCAGCCGAAGCGCGGCACGGCCTCTTCGCGCTCCATCGCGATGCCGCGGTCGCGGACGGACTGCAGTTCCTTCGAGAGCTGGATCGGGGAGGCGATCGAGTAGCGGGTCTTGCGCTCGAGCTCCTCGCCCGTCGCGGGGGTCTCGTCGGAGTGCGCGAGGAGCACCTTGCCGATGGCCGTGCAGTGTGCGGGCTGCTTGCCGCCGACGCGGGTCGGCAGCGCCTTGCCGAGGTTCTCGCCGACCTTCTCCAGGTAGACGACGTCGCCGTCCTGCAGCACGCCGAGGTGCACGACGAAGCCGGTCATGCGATGCAGCTCGTGCAGGAAGGGGAGGGCGGAGGTGTGCAGGCGGTCCTGGTGGATGGCCAGGGAGCCGAGCTCCACCAGGCGCATGCCGAGTTCGTACTCGCGGCCGTCGCGGCGCAGCCAGCGCAGTGCGACGAGACGCTCGAGCATTCGATGAGCCGACGATCGGGGGAGGCCGGTGCGGCGAACGATCTGCGCCAGGCTCTGTCGGGCGTGGCCGTCGAAGGCGTCCAGAACGAGGGTCAGGCGGTCCAGAACGGCGCTCGGGGTTTCGGTCATGGCTATCTCTCCAGGGTGCATCGGGGCTGAATGCGTATCGACTGCTTGGTCAACGCCGGGATAAATCCCTCTGACCACGCTCTTTCGATTAGGTATATGTGAGTGTAGCGCCTGATGAGAGCTGTGTCACCCCATTCGGCCAAAGTGGCCGCTGACATGCGAGAACGCCGCGCTCCACGGGTGTGGAACGCGGCGTTCTCGGTGTGTGGGATGGTCCCGATCACATGGCGGCGAGCGGCTCGCTGCCCGACCAGTCGTGGCCCCAGTAGCTGTCGGCGGTGATCTCCTCGGCGGTGTAGCCGGACTCGTCGACGCGCATGCCCTCACAACCGAACTCGATGTCCCAGCCGCCCGGAGCGCGGACGTAGAACGAGATCATCTTGTCGTTGGTGTGGCGACCCAGGGTCGACGACACGGAGAAGCCGTCCTTCATGACGCGATCGAGCGCCTGGCCGACGGCGTCCAGGGTGTCGACCTCGACCATGATGTGGATCAGGCCGGGTGCGCCGCCGTGCGGAGCCGGGCACAGGGCCAGGCTGTGATGGCGCTCGTTGACACCCATGAAGCGGATGCGGATCGGTCCGAACTCCGGCGGAGCCGGAATGCGCATCGCGCCGCGGGGCAGGAAGCCCAGCACGTTCTGGTAGAAGTCGAACGAGCCGTTCAGGTCCATGACGGGCAGGACCACGTGGCCCAGGCCCTGGTCGCCGGTGACGAACTTGGCGCCGTACGGGGTGACGATCGGGCTGTGATCGAGGATCGGGCCGTGGAACACCTCGAGGGTGGCGCCGGCGGGATCGGTGAAGGTGACGCCTGCTTCGATGCGCCGAGCGTCGGCCTCGTCGTTGGTCAGCTCGGTGACCTCGACGCCCGCCGCGGTGACGGCCTCGCGGACGCGGGCCAGAGCGGCACCGTCACGCACCTCCCAGCCGATGGTAACGATCTCGTCGGTGTCGCCCGGGACGACGGTGATGCGCGCGGCACGCTCGTCCATCCGCAGGTAGAGGGCGTTCTCATCGGGGCCGGAGCCCTTGGCGAAGCCTAGGACGTCGAACGCGAAGGTGCGCCAGCGGTCCAGGTCGTTGGTCTGGATCTTGACGTAGCCAAGGCCCTTGATGTCGGTCATTGGATCTCGAATGCTTTCTGCTAGAGAGATACGGTCTGGGTCAGATCATCGCCCGGAGCTGGTCCGGAGCGTCGAAGCCCATCGAGGTCAGCGCGGAGGCGTGCCACGGCGTGCTCGGGACGTGGATCGCGTGGTTCAGGCCGGCGTGTGCATCGCGCCAGAACCGCTGCAGCGGCTTGTCCATGCGGAGTGCATTGCCACCGGAGCGGGCGAAGATCTGGTCGACGGCCATCACGGCACGCCAGGCCGCGCGGATCTGGGTGCGGCGACCGGCGGCGCGACGCTCGAAGTCGACCTCTTTGCCGGCGTCGACGAGATCCCAGATCTCATCGATGTTGGCCAGCAGCTCCTGACGCGCGGCGTTGATGTCCGCGGCGGCCTCGCCGATGGCGAACAGGGTGTACGGGTCATCCTTGATGGCCTGCCCCTGCGCGCCGATGCGGTCGCGCTGGTAGTCGAGGTGACACGCCAGGGCGCCCTCCGCAAGGCCGACGACAGCTGAGGTGATGCCCAGCGGGAACATCGACGACCACGGCATCTTGAAGAGGGTCTTCGTCATGCCTGCCTCCGCCTGCGCGGTGCCGTCGATGACGTGGTCACCGTTCATGACCCGGTACGACGGCACGAAGGCGTCCTTGACGACGATGTCCTTGGATCCGGTGCCCTTCAGGCCGACGACGTTCCAGGAGTCCTCGACGATCGTGTAGTCGCTGCGCGGCAGGATCATGTGCAGCATGGTCGGCGGCATCTGCGGGACGCCGTTCTCGTCGCCCAGGAGGGCACCCAAGAAGATCCAGTCGCAATGGTCGGTGCCCGAGCTGAACTGCCACCGGCCGCTGAAGCGGTAGCCGCCGTCCACCGGAGTGGCGACGCCGGTCGGGGCGTACGGCGACGCGATCCAGGTGTTGTCGTCCTCGCCCCACACCTCTTCCTGTACCTTCGGGTCGGCGAAGGCCATCTGCCATGGGTGGACGCCGACGATGCCGCAGACCCATCCGGTGGCACCGTCGAGGCTGGCGGCCTTCATGACCGTCTCCGCGAACTCGCGCGGGTGGGTCTCCAGTCCGCCGTAGTTGGCGGGGGCGAGCATCTTCATGACGCCCGCGGACTTGAGCTTCTTGGCCGTTTCGGTGGGGAGTTGGCCGAGTCGCTCGGCTTCCTCGGCCTGGTCGCGGATCTGGTCTGCGATGTCCGCGAGCGCATCGATGGGGCGAGTGGTCATGACTTCCTCGGTTCTTAGAGATTCTTGCGGGATGAAGGTGGGGACCTTGATGGTTCTCATGGTGACGGTGATTGTCCCGGAACGGTCGGACGATTCCCGGTCAATGGAACATCTCGACTCGGGATCGGCGAGCGTCAGCCGATGGTGGTGTCCACGACCCGACCCGCGGCGATGTTCTCGTCGACCTCGGTCTGCCAGCTCTCGATGGCACGGGTGGTGTCGATCTCGAACTCGAAGCGGTTCGTCATGTCTTCGGTGACGTCTTCGACGTCGGTGTAGAACTGCTGGTACCAGCGTCGGAGCTGGTAGACCGGCCCGTCCTCCTCCGACAGCAGGGGATTGTCGATGGGGGCCTTGTCCTTCCAGATCGCGACGTCCTGCTCGAAGCCGACCATCACGCCCTGCCCGAACTGGGCGGCGATGCCTGCGTTCTCCTCATCGGACAGGCCGGGGACCTTGCGGACGCTGACGCCGTACATCAGCTTGAACGAGTCGTTCGAGATCGGGTAGTGGCAGTTGATGAGGTTGGTTTCGATCGTCATCCCGTTGGCGTGGCTGTAGAGCTTGTCGATCATGTACGACGGGCCGAAGTACGAGGCATCGGAGTCGATCGACGAGTCGGGGTCGTCGGCGTACGTGCCGACGTTGATGTCGGCTCGTGGCACCGATCGTTGGAACTGGGATGCGACGTGACCTTCGAAGACGTTCTTGAAGAACGTCGGGAACGAGTAGTGGACGTAGAAGAAGTGGGCCATGTCGACGACGTTGTCGACG
>NZ_AEUD01000025.1 GCF_000192435.1 Gordonia neofelifaecis NRRL B-59395 | reverse complement strand
GAGCGTCGCGGCGTGGGAGACCACGATCGTGATCGACGGTCCGCACGCCGGCCACGTCGCCTGGCGACCCGTCAACGACCGGCCAGAGGGCCGTCGGGACTGGCGAGTCAACCAGATCCACCACGCCGAGCTACTCCCGGGCCGAAGCTCACCTGAACGCCCTGCTCGCCGCCTGACGATGCGATCAGGGGCGGGGCACCGCAGTACCCCGCCCCTGATCAACGCGCTTCTAGAACAGGGTCTTCCAGTAATCCCAGAACTGAACGGTGCCCATGAGGATGACGACCACGTAGTAGACGGGCAGCAGGATCCACAGCCACTCGCGGATGGACCGGCCGAGGCCGCTGTCCGGGAGGGCCCGCGACAGGCTCAGGATCAGAACGATCGGAATGATCGTCCAGACCACCATGCAGTACGGGCACAGGGCGTGGATCCGGTAGATGCTCTGGAAGATCAGGTAGCCGACGAAGATCTGCCCGAGCAGTGCTCCGATCGCCTGACCGACCCAGTACCAGCGGGGCAGTCGGACTCGGCCGATGGAGAGGACGGCGGTCACCAGGATCACCGCGAACGCGGGCAGGCCGAGCAGCGGATTGGGGAAGCCGAAGAACTTGCCCTGGTCGGTCACCATCACCGAGCCGCACGAGATGATCGGATTGATGCTGCACGCCGGGGTGAACGTCGGATCGATCAGCAGCTGAATGCGGTCGAGCGTGAGCGCGATCGCTGCGGCCATCCCGAGGACGCCGCAGACCAGCAGGGTCCAGGACGCCGCTACGGAGATCGGACGTCGCTGGAGCCAGAAGTTGCCGGGCTCGCGGGTGACGGCTTCCTCCGCGACCGCGACGGCCTCGGTGTTCTCGAACTCGGCCGGTGACTCGTCAGCCATGATCGACTACTTCGCCAGCGCCGCGTCGACGGCGGCGGTCAGGCCCTGCGGTCCACCCTGGGGATCGAAGGTCTGGCCGTTGACGCGGACCCACGGGGTTCCCTGGAATTCGGGATTGCCAGTCATGTCGGAGGTCTGCTTGGTGACCCACTGACCGAACTGGTTGTCATTGATGCAGTCGGTGATGCCCTCGGCACCCGCCTGACGGGCCAGCGAGATCAGTTCGCTGTCGGGCAGGCCCGAGCCGCCCTCCTCCGGCTGGTTGGTGAACAGCAGGTTGTGGAACTTCAGCCAGATGCTCCAGTCGCCGTTCTTGGCGGTCGACTCCGCGACGCAGGTCGAGGCGTTCATCGCGCGGCTCGAGTAGTTCGTGGTCGACATCCGGTTGAGGAACGCGATCGGGTGGTAGTCGATGGCCACCTGGGGGTTCTTCTCGAGCTCGGTGATGGTGCTGCCGAAGCTGGCCTCGAACGCCTTGCATGCCGGGCACTGGAAGTCCTCGACGAGGGTCACGACAGCCTTCGGCTCGGTGCCCGCGGGTGCGCTGGTGATGCGGATCGAACCGTCGGGCCTCATGACCGTCGGGGTGGCGGAGCCGCCGGTGGTCGACGCGGAGTCCTTGTTGTGGTTGATCGCCCAGAACGTGACACCGACGGCGATGATGATCAGCACCACTGCCGCGCCGATCTTGTACATGAGGGATCGGCGGCGTTCGGCCTGCCGAGGATCGACGACGGTCCGGCTCTTCTGGGCCACGATTCTCTTCCTCCGCTGATCAGAGAGATCCGGGAGCACCGTGCACCCGGCGTTTACCAGTGCAACCCTACTGGCAGCTTGTTAAGAAACTCATTACAGACGGCTGGAAATGACGTAGGGCTATCCCGGCAATAGTCCCTTCACCTTGTCCAGCAGAGTCGCCGCCGAACGGAGATCGAGTCGTTCGCCGTTCACCAGCAGGGTCGGAGTGCCCTCGAACTCGGGTTCCGACATCGTCGACGAGGTGGTGCCGTGCACGTCCTGGGCGTACTGGCGGGTCGTGATGCACGTGCTGACGTCGCCTGCGCCCGCGGTCTTCGCCATGGCGGCGAGCCGGTCGTCGGACAGGCCGGGACCGCCCTCTGCGGGCTGCGCACGGAACGCGGCGACCTGGAACCTGCGCCAGGTGTCCTGACGGGCGCGGTCGTCCCCGGGACGGTTCCACACGCAGTACGACGCGTTCGCGGCGCGGGAGGAATACTGGTCGTCGCTCATCCGGTCGAGGAACGAGATCACCCGGTAGTCGACCGCTGCACCGGGCAGCGCCGCCAGTTCCGCGAGGGTGTCGCCGTAGGCGGCTTCGAATGCCTTGCAGGCCGGGCACGCCATGTCCTCGACGACCGTCACGACCACTCGCACATCGTCGGACGTCGAGATCCGGAAGGCGCCGTCGGCGGTGATCGGTGCGCCCGACGCACCGGTGGTCGGAGCGGGCTGGGTGGGGATCGGGCCGTCGGAGGACGACGGCGCCACGTCGTCCGCGGCCTTCACCGCCACCCCGTCGACGCCGCAGCCGGCGAGTGCCGTCGTCGCCGCTAGGGCCGCGACGACGGCGCGGAGCCTACGCACTCGGCGTCACCCACGTGGTGATGTCGCAGTGCACGACCTCGGTGCCCGAGGTGTCCAGGATCCGAATGGTCACGACGACCTCGGTGCCCTCGGTGATCGTGGAGAAGTCGACGGCCTCGGCGAACTCCGCGTGCGCCGTGAGCCGCGTCGTCGCCTTTGTGAGGTACTGCGTGTTCATGGCCTTCGGAATCCACCGGTGCGTGGTCGGGACGGTGGCCTCCATGAGCATGCCCATCGCGGTTTCGGCGAGGTTGCACGCGGCGATGGCGTGGAAGGTGCCGATGTGGTTGTGGACTCCCCACCAGTTGGGAGCCGTCACGCGGCAGTAGCCGGGTTCCATCTCCTCGACGAAGGGCAGGATGGTGCCGAAGTAGGGCACCCGGGCGACCATGCCGAGCGAGAACAGGGCGTTGCCGATCCGTCCGCTGGGCAGTCGCTTGCGGAGCGCATACGTCGCACTGTTGGTGTTACTCGAAGTAGCAGTCATGAGTGCCGATGCTATCGGCGCGTCATCACACGCTCAATACCTCGTCACAGCCTGAGCTCGGGGTGCCGACTCGCATTGAGGCTGTGATGGCCACGTTCGGTATTCCTGTGGATAGCGCACTCGTGTCCCAGCCGGCTCGGATCGACGATGGACTGAGGACGACAAGGGGGACGGGATGACGAGTGCGGAGCTGCTGCCGGTCGATGAGCACGGTCTGATCAGGCGGGAGGGTGCTCTCGCGGCGGGCTGGTCGGACGCGATGATTCAATCCGCGATCCGCCGCGGCGAACTGATCCGCATGGCGCAGGGAGTGTATGTCGGTGCGGACCCGGGTTTCGTCACTCGCGAGGGTGCGGACCGCCTCTACCTCATGCGGGGGATCGCGACCGTCACCTGCGTACGCTCGAGCGGCGACGTGGTGCTCAGTCACCAGTCGGCCGCAGCGGTGCACGGGATGCATCTGCTGAAACCCGACCAGCGCCGCGTTCACGTGACGCGGAACGCCAAGAGCGGGGGAGGCGTGCGCGGCGGACGTCATGTCCACGCGTTGCAACTGTCCGACGACGACGTCGTCGAGATCGGCGGTGTGCCGACGACGAGCGCAGCGCGCACAGCTGTCGACGTCGCGATCTCGGACGCGACATTCGCGCAGGCGCTGACCGTGTTCGATGCGGCTCTCGCCCGCGGTGTGCCTCGGACTGAGCTGATAGCGCAGCTCGAACGCAGGCGGTGCCACGGCGTCCGCACTGCGCGACGGGCTCTGGCGTCGGCGACCTCGTTGTCGGAATCGGTGGGCGAGTCGTGGAGTCGCGCGCAGATGATCGAGGCGGGTATCCGGTTGCCGCGGCTCCAGTGCGCCCACGTCGTCGAAGGTCACGAGTATCGCTCCGACTTCGACTGGGACTGCCGCCTCGTGGGCGAGTTCGACGGCCGAGTGAAGTACGGTCGCCTCCGGAGGCCGGGGGAGACCGTCGCCCAGTCCGTGATCAGAGAGAAGGACCGCGAAGACCTGCTGCGGTCCGCGGGCATCATGGTGGTTCGCTGGACGTGGTCGGATCTGGAGAACGGACTGATGGTGCCGCGAGTCGCCAAGTGGCTCGGCAACTTTCATCTCCTGCCCGCTCGGTCGCACTGATCCGGACCGGTCACAGCCTCGATGCGAGTTCGCGCACCGAGCTCAAGGTGTGACGTCGCAATGAGGCTGTGATGACGTCGACGTGCCCAGGATCACGCAGGTCGGGGATTTGAAGTCGCCGCGGGCCTGGTGCATACTATTCAGGTTGCCTCGCGTAAGAGGCGCACATACTTCCAGGACCGCGAAACGCGGAGCTGGGCGTGTAACGCGGAAATCCTCTCGAAGGAGCCGGACCGACACGCCCGACCGCGGGTGCCGGAGGCGAAGCCGACGAGAGTCGGCAGCCGAACGAGAGTTCGGCACCGTACAACGACAGTAGAACAGCGTCGATCCGCCAAATGTCAAGGCGTGGTCATGTGGCATCAGTTGCCGCCCGCGAGTCATTACCGCGGGTGTGAAGTCACGCGGTGTTCTGTTGTCGAGAGATGATCAGACGGAAGAGGACACAGCGTGGCGGGACAGAAGATCCGCATCAGGCTCAAGGCCTACGACCACGAGGCGATCGACGCTTCTGCGCGCAAGATCGTGGAGACCGTGACCCGCACGGGTGCGCGCGTGGTCGGCCCGGTGCCGTTGCCCACCGAAAAGAACGTGTACTGCGTCATCCGTTCGCCGCATAAGTACAAGGACAGCCGCGAACACTTCGAGATGCGCACTCACAAGCGACTCATCGACATCCTCGACCCGACGCCGAAGACGGTCGACGCGCTCATGCGCATCGACCTCCCGGCCAGTGTCGACGTCAACATTCAGTGACGGGGGATTGGATAAATGAGTAATCAGAATGCAACCAAGGGCATCCTGGGCACCAAGCTCGGCATGACCCAGGTTTTCGACGAGAACAACCGGGTCGTTCCGGTGACCGTCATCGCGACCGGCTCCAACGTCGTCACCCAGCTGCGCACCGCAGACCGTGACGGCTACACCGCCATTCAGCTCGCGTACGGCGCCATCGACCCCCGCAAGGTGAACAAGCCGGTCGCCGGCCAGTTCGCCAAGGCCGGCGTCACCCCGCGCCGCCACCTCACCGAGATTCGTATCAACGACATCTCGGAGTTCGAGGTCGGCCAGGAGCTGGGTGCCGACATCTTCGCCGAGGGCGTGAAGGTGGACGTGACCGGTACTTCCAAGGGCAAGGGCTTCGCCGGTGTCATGAAGCGTCACGGCTTCGCCGGTCTGGGTGCCAGCCACGGCGCGCACCGCGTGCACCGCTCGCCGGGTTCCATCGGCGGCTGCGCAACGCCGGGTCGCGTCTTCAAGGGCACCCGCATGGCAGGCCGCATGGGCTCCGACAAGGTGACCACGCAGAACCTGACCGTCCACAAGGTGGACGCCGAAGCCGGTCTGCTGTTGATCAAGGGCGCGATCCCCGGCCGCAAGGGCGGCATCGTGGTGGTCCGCGACGCAGTGAAGGGTGGCGCCAAGTGAGCACCGAAACCGCAACCAAGCTGACGCTCGACGTCCGCAACGCCGACGGCACCAACAACGGAACCGTCGACCTGCCCGCCGAGCTCTTCGACGTGACCGCGAACATCGCGCTCATGCACCAGGTGGTCGTGGCCCAGCAGGCCGCAGGCCGTCAGGGCACGCACTCGACCAAGACCCGTGGCCAGGTGGCCGGCGGCGGCGCCAAGCCGTACCGCCAGAAGGGCACCGGTCGCGCTCGTCAGGGCTCGATCCGCGCACCGCAGTTCACCGGCGGCGGCACCGTTCACGGTCCGCAGCCGCGCGACTACACGCAGAAGGTCAACAAGAAGGTCAAGGCCGCTGCCCTGCGCGGCGCCCTGTCGGACCGTGCTCGCAACGAGCGCATCCACGTGGTGACCGAGCTCGTCGCCGGCCAGACCCCGTCGACCAAGGCCGCTCGCAAGTTCCTGGAGCTGCTGAGCGACCGTCGCAAGTTCCTGGTGGTCGTGTCCCGCGAGGACGTCACCGCATGGAAGGGCGTCGCGAACCTGGGCAACGTCCTGCCGATCGCGCCGGATCAGCTCAACACCTACGACGTCCTCGACTCGGATGAGGTCGTGTTCAGCGTTGAGACCCTGAACGCCTTCATCGAGCAGAACCAGAAGAAGGAGGCCTAGGAATGGCTACGCATGCAGACCCGCGTGACATCATCCTGGCGCCGGTGATCTCGGAGAAGGCTTACGGGCTGATCGAAGACGGTGCGTACACCTTCCTGGTGCACCCGGACTCGAACAAGACTCAGATCAAGATCGCGATCGAGCAGATCTTCGATGTGACGGTCACCAGCGTCAACACCGCCAATCGCCAGGGCAAGCGCAAGCGCACCCGCTCGGGCTTCGGCAAGCGCAAGAACACCAAGCGCGCCATCGTGACGCTGTCCGCTGACAGCAAGCCCATCGAGATCTTCGGGGGCGCGGTCTCCTGACCGCCCGCGAAGAAGAGTAGGGACTAAGACTCATGGCAATTCGTAAGTACAAGCCGACGACCCCGGGTCGTCGCGGATCGAGCGGTGCCGACTTCTCCGAGGTCACCCGTTCGCATCCGGAGAAGTCGCTGGTGCGTCCGCTGCACAGCACCGGTGGTCGTAACGCACACGGTCGCATCACCACCCGTCACAAGGGTGGCGGTCACAAGCGCGCCTACCGTCTGATCGACTTCCGTCGTAACGACAAGGACGGCATCAACGCCAAGGTCGCGCACATCGAGTACGACCCCAACCGCACCGCGCGCATCGCGCTGCTGCACTACGTGGACGGCGAGAAGCGCTACATCCTGGCGCCGAAGAACCTGAAGCAGGGCGACGTCGTCGAGAGCGGCCCGAACGCCGACATCAAGCCGGGCAACAACCTGCCGCTGCGCAACATCCCGACCGGTACCCAGATCCACAACGTGGAGCTGCGTCCGGGCGGCGGCGCCAAGATGGCTCGTTCGGCCGGTGCCTCGATCCAGCTGCTGGGCAAGGAGGGTCCGTACGCGACCCTGCGTATGCCCTCCGGTGAGATCCGTCGCGTCGACGTGCGCTGCCGCGCCACCGTCGGCGAGGTCGGCAACGCCGAGCAGAGCAACATCAACTGGGGCAAGGCCGGCCGTATGCGCTGGAAGGGCAAGCGCCCGACGGTGCGCGGTGTCGTGATGAACCCGGTCGACCACCCGCACGGCGGTGGTGAGGGCAAGACCTCCGGTGGTCGCCACCCGGTCAGCCCGTGGGGCAAGCCCGAGGGCCGCACCCGCAAGAACAAGGCCAGCGACAAGATGATCGTCCGTCGCCGTCGTACCGGCAAGAACAAGCGATAATTAGGAGGAGGTAAAAAATGCCACGCAGCCTCAAGAAGGGCCCGTTCGTCGACGACCACCTCCTGAAGAAGGTGGATGCGCAGAACGAGAAGGGCACGAAGCAGGTCATCAAGACCTGGTCGCGCCGCTCGACCATCACGCCTGACTTCATCGGTCACACCTTTGCGGTCCACGACGGTCGCAAGCACGTGCCCGTGTTCGTGTCCGACTCGATGGTGGGTCACAAGCTGGGCGAGTTCGCTCCCACCCGTACCTTCAAGGGTCACATCAAGGATGACCGGAAAGCGAAGCGCCGGTAACCATGACTACTGAGACTGAAAACGCAGTGCAGAGCGCACGGGCGACCGCGAAGTTCGTTCGTGTCACCCCGATGAAGGCCCGCCGCGTCATCGACCTGGTCCGCGGCAAGAACGTGGACGAGGCCCTCGACATCCTGCGGTTCGCTCCGCAGGCGGCCAGCGAGCCGGTGTACAAGGTGCTCGCCAGCGCTGTCGCCAACGCCGAGAACAACGTGGGGCTGGATCGCCGGACCCTCGTCGTGTCGGAGGCGTTCGCCGATGAGGGCCCGACCCTGAAGCGGTTCCAGCCGCGTGCACAGGGCCGTGCCTTCCGCATCCGCAAGCGCACCAGCCACATCAGCACCCGCAAGCCCCCCAGCCACATCACCGTGGTCGTGTCGGCTGTGGAGAACGGCGGACGTGCTCGTTCGCGCCAGCAGAAGAAGAAGGGAGCCTAGACAGTGGGCCAGAAGATCAACCCGCACGGCTTCCGGCTGGGCATCACGACTGACTGGAACTCGCGTTGGTACGCCGACAAGCAGTACGCGGAGTACGTGAAGGAAGACGTCGCGATCCGCAAGCTGCTGAGCACCGGCCTCGAGCGCGCAGGCATCTCCAAGGTGGAGATCGAGCGCACCCGTGACCGCGTCCGCGTCGACATCCACACCGCTCGTCCGGGCATCGTCATCGGCCGCCGCGGCGCCGAGGCCGATCGCATCCGCGGCGACCTGGAGAAGCTGACCGGCAAGCAGGTCCAGCTGAACATCCTCGAGGTCAAGAACCCCGAGGCCGACGCACAGCTCGTCGCCCAGGGCGTCGCCGAGCAGCTCAGCAACCGCGTGGCGTTCCGTCGCGCGATGCGCAAGGCCATCCAGTCGGCCATGCGTCAGCCGGGCGTCAAGGGCATCCGAGTCCAGTGCTCGGGTCGTCTGGGCGGTGCCGAGATGAGCCGCAAGGAGTTCTACCGCGAGGGTCGCGTCCCGCTGCACACGCTGCGCGCCGACATCGACTACGGGCTCTACGAGGCACGCACCACCTTCGGCCGCATCGGCGTGAAGGTGTGGATCTACAAGGGCGACATCGTCGGCGGCCGTCGTGAGCTGGCCGCTGCCGCGCCCGCCGAGGATCGTCGCGGACCGCGTCGTCCGAGCCGTCCGCGCCGCGATGCGCGTGGTGGCCAGGGCGGCCGCAGCGACGCTGCGCAGGCTCCGGCCGCAGACGCCACCGCGTCGGCTCCGGCGGCTGCAGAGAACCAGGAGGGCTGAGGCCATGTTGATCCCTCGCAGGGTCAAGCACCGCAAGCAGCACCACCCCAGCCTGAAGGGCCGGGCCAAGGGCGGAACCAAGGTCACCTTCGGTGATTACGGTATCCAAGCTCTGGAAGGTGCGTACATCACCAACCGTCAGATCGAGTCTGCTCGTATCGCGATCAACCGCCACATCAAGCGTGGCGGCAAGGTCTGGATCAACATCTTCCCGGACCGTCCGATCACGAAGAAGCCCGCCGAGACCCGCATGGGTTCCGGTAAGGGCTCGCCCGAGTGGTGGGTGGCCCCGGTGAAGCCGGGCCGCGTGCTGTTCGAGATGAGCTACCCCAATGAGGAGACCGCTCGCGAGGCCCTGCGCCGCGCACAGCACAAGCTCCCCATCAAGACCCGAATCGTGACCCGAGAGGAGCAGTTCTGATGGCACTCGGAGTCGCTGCTTCTGAGCTCCGCGAGCTCAGTGATACCGACCTGGTCGCGCGCCTCAAGGAGTCGAAGGAAGAGCTCTTCAACCTTCGCTTCCAGATGGCCACCGGTCAGCTCGACAACAACCGCCGTCTGCGCACCGTGCGCCGTGAGATCGCGCGTGTCTACACCGTCATGCGCGAGCGCGAGCTGGGCCTGGCGTCCGGACCGGAGGGTGAAGACGCATGAGTGAGGACCAGAAGGTGAACACCGAAGATCGGGCCGGCCGCAAGGAGCGGATCGGCTACGTCGTCAGTGACAAGATGCAGAAGACCATCACGGTCGAGCTGGAAGATCGCAAGAGCCACCCGCTCTACGGCAAGATCATCCGCACGACCAGCAAGGTCAAGGCGCACGACGAGGAGCAGATCGCCGGTGTCGGCGACCGCGTCCGGATCATGGAGACCCGACCGCTGTCGGCGACCAAGCGCTGGCGTCTCGTCGAGGTGCTCGAGAAGGCCAAGTAGGCCCGATCGGCGCTTCGCGCACGACGAACAGACTCGAACCGCCCGTCCCGGAATCCGGGGCGGGCGGTTCGTCGTCTGCAGGAACCGACCGTGCGACGAGGCTATTGTGACGAGCGGGAAACGATGTGCCGGAGCCGACCGATAGAGTTAGGGGCTCAGGTTGAATGCCGTATGGCGGATTCCTCTTCGCCACATCTGCCCGCAGACGTTAGGAAGACATGCCGGACGCTGGCCACAGCCGAGACGACGAACCGACACGCGGTCCCGCCGGAGCGTCCGCCCGCGATCCACTGCGCGACACCCTGCCGTGGACCTTCGATGAGGATCCGGTCGCCGAGCAGCTGCGTGCGTGGCGTGTGGAGCTCGGGCCCGAGTCGGGCTCGCAAGCGTCCCGGGCGCCGTCAGACGATCGGGGCGCCGCTCCCGGGGAGTCGTCGCGCGTGGCGACCGACGCCATGGGCCGATCCGGAGTCACGGACGGACCCGGCGCCGAGCCCCTGCATCGACCGGTCGAGCGTCCGAGGGAGCCCGGCCCGCAGCGAGATGTCGACGCGCAGCCGCCGAGTGCACCGTGGCCGCTCAGCGGACTGGTTCGACGGCGGACGGAGCCGGAACTGATCGACGTGCCCGCGCCGCGTCGGACCCGTACTCTGCCGGCCGGTCGGCATGCAGCCTGGGACGTGATCAGTCAGCAGCCGCAGCGGGTGCAGGCGCCTTCGGTGAGCCCCGCGGAGGCGGCGAACGCCTCCGCACGCACGGTGGCATTTCCGGCACTGGACCTGGTGCCGATCAACGACGAGCCCGACGTCGCCGAGTACGCGATCGAAGTCGACGGGCTGCGCAAGGTGTTCAAGGACATGGTCGCCGTCGACGGGGTGTCGTTCAAGGTCCCCAAGGGGAAGATCTTCGCACTGCTCGGCCCGAACGGTGCGGGCAAGACGACCGTGGTCAACATGCTGTGCACGCTGCTCCGGCCGGACGGCGGCAGCGCGAGCGTGAACGGCCACGACGTGGTCGAGGATGCGGCAGGCGTGCGGCGGTCGATCATGCTCACCGGCCAGTTCGCGGCACTCGACGAGTCGCTGACCGGTCGCGAGAACCTGGTGCTCTTCGGGCGACTGCTCGGGCTGGCCAAGAGTGCGGCGAAGATGCGCGCCGAAGAGCTGCTCGAGACTTTCTCGCTGGTCGCTGCGGCGGACAAGAAGGTCGGCCAATACTCCGGCGGCATGCGGCGCCGTATCGACATCGCCTGCGGTCTGGTGACCGAGCCCAAGGTCGTGTTCCTCGACGAGCCGACGACCGGTCTCGACCCGCGCAGTCGGCAGGATGTGTGGAGTCTGGTGGAGAAGCTGCGCGAGGACGGCGTCACCGTGCTGCTGACGACGCAGTACCTGGAAGAGGCGGACATGCTGTCCGATCACATCGTCGTCATCGACCGCGGACGAGTGATCGCCGAGGGCACCTCCGACGAACTCAAGGCCGCGACCGGTGCCGCATACTGCGAGATCACGCCCGCCCATCCGGCCTACCTGCCGCGACTGCGGGGGAAACTCGCCGACATGCTCGGACCGCGCGGCGGCGAGGTGGACGACGACACGGGTGCGATCGCCGTTCCCGCACCGGACGGTCCGGACACCCTGGCCGAGATCATCCGACGAACCGAGGCGGCGCGCATCCCGCTCGCGGACATCGCGCTGCGCCGGCCCTCGCTGGACGAGGTGTTCCTGGCGCTGACCGGCGGCACCGGGCACGACGACGAGCGGGATGCCGATGACGACGACTGAACCCGAATCGCCCGCGTTCAGCCCCCATCCCAATCCTTGGGGGCAGCTGGCGGCGCTGTCCGGCCGTGGACTCACGAAGGTGATCCGCAACGGGGAACTGGTCTTCGCATTCGTCTCGCCTGCGTTCTTGGCGGTCTGCTTCTACCTGCCGTTGAAGAACGTCATGGCGCAGTACCCGGGGATGAACTACGGCCAGTTCCTGATGCCGATCATCGTGCTGCAGTCGGTGGGCTTCGCGGCGTCGTCGGCGGCGATGAAGGCCTCGTTCGACGGCAAGGACGGCATCCACACCCGATTCCGGGTGCTACCGATGCCCGCCTGGGTGCCGATGATCTCGCGGTTGGTGACCAACTCCGCACTGCTGGTGGTCTCGCTGCTGTGCGCACTGGTGGCCTGCCTGATCATCGGATGGCGACCGGAGAACGGTGCACTCGGCGTGGGCCTGGTGTTCATCGTCTCGTTCGTGATCGGCATTCTGCTCGCGCTCGTCGCCGACGGCATCGGCCTCAACTCGGGGAGCCCGCAGGCCACCAGTCAAGCGATGAGCCTGCCGACGCTCATTCTCGGCATGCTGTCGACCGGGTTCATCCCGGAGGAGTCCTTTCCCGACTGGATTCAGCCGTTCGTCCGGAACCAGCCGATCTCCCAGTTCGTCAACGTGATCCGCGGCGCCGACCAGGGCACGCTGACCTGGGACCTCGTGCAGCCCTCGGTGTACTGGTGCATCGGCCTGTTCGCGGTGGCGATGGGACTGCTCGGACTCAACCGACGGAGGACTGGCGCGTGACCGTCGTCGAACCCGGCCGCCGGAACTATGTGTTCCCGCCGTCGGAGAAACTGGCCGAATCGAGCGCCCGCGCGTGGTTCCACCACAGCGTGGTGCTGTCCGGACGGCAGATCCTGGTCTACGTCCGCGATGTCCCGACGCTGCTGCAGACCCTGATCGTGCCCGCACTGTCGATGATCATGTTCAAGGTGGTCCTCGGCGACGCGATCGGCAACGCCACCGGAATGAACAGCGCGTACGGCACGGTTCCCCTGGTGATTCTGGTCGGGGCGATGTTCGGTTCCATCGCCACCGCGACCCGGCTGAACATGGAGCGGACCTCCGGTCTGCTCAGCAGGATCTACGTGCTCCCGATCAACCGGGGTGCGGATCTGACGTCCCGGGTCATCTCGGAGTTGGTCCGGATCTTCGTGACGACGGTGATCCTGCTCGCCGCCGGCCATCTGATCGGTTTCCGCTTCACCCAGGGGGTCGGGCCGGCGCTGGGGCTGATCGGCGTTGCGATGGCCTACGGCGCGGCGTTCGCCGTGTTCACGCTGGCGCTGGCCGTGAACGCCTCGCCCGGTGCCCCGCTCGTCCCGTACCTCGGTCTGCTGTCGAGCCTCTTGATGTTCTTCAACTCCGGCTTCTCGCCCGTCGACATGTATCCGGGATGGCTGCAGCCGATCGTGGCGAACCAGCCGATGACCCCGGCGATCGAAGTGATGCGATCCTTCGCCGCGGGCGGTCCGATCGCGGCGAACCTGACGAAGGTCATCATCTGGGTGGTCGTGCTGTTCGGCGTCTCCGTCTACCCGGCGCTGCGCGGATACCGCAAGGCTGCGGTCGGAGGCTGACCGATCGGTGGCACCACCCGGGCGATTCATCCGATCAGGCCGGACTCGTCCGGAGAGAGGGAGGTGTGGCCAAGTGCACGTAATATTGTGCCGACCCTGCAACGATAGGGTTTCTGAGAGGGGGTCGTGTATCCGATGAGTGGAGACTTATGAGAGGCCGGACGGAGGTCCGCGCCGGAGCGGAGTCGTAATGACCGCGATCCGAGCCGACCTCAGACGCGTCGGGGAGTGTTGTGGGTGGTGCAGAAGGAGCGTTACGAACGGTGGTTGTGCGCAACGATGGTGAGACCGGTACTGGGGCGGGTCCCCACCGGACGTTTGCATCGGACGCCCACGACCTTCTGCCGCTGACTGCACCGCAGCGCGGCATGTGGTTCGCCGAGACGCTCTCGGTGGACTACTCGGTCAACATCGCTCAGTTCATCGATATCCGGCACGACGCGGGAGCCCTCGACGTCGATCTGTTCGTGGAGTGCTGCGAGCACGTCGGGAAGCAGGTCGAGTCCCCGTACGTCCGGCTCACGGTCGCCGACGGCATCCCGCTGCAGTACGTGGACGTCGAGTACGACCAGCACGTCGACGTTCTGGACTTCCGCGGCGAGGCCGATCCGGAGGAGGTGGCGCTGGCGTGGATGCGGGACGAGTACCGGCGGCCGGTCGACGTGATGACCGATCAGCTCATCGTCGTCGCGATCCTGCGGATCGCCGACGACCGCACGTTCTGGTACAGCCGCGCACATCACCTGATCCTCGACGGCTACGCCGCGCTCACCGTCGCGAAGCGGGCGCTCGACCGGTACAACGCGCTGCGGCGCGGCGAGGAGTACACCGACCCACCGGCCGCCACACTCGCCGAACTCGTGGACTTCGAGAACGACTATCAGACCGGCAGCCGCAGGCTCCGCGACCAGGAGTACTGGCGCGAGCGTGTCGCCGACCTCCCGGAACGTGTCACCCTCGCGCACTCGACGGTCCTCCCGGCGCTGTCGTCGGACAACATCCGCTCGGAGTCCGAGCTCTCCGGTTCCCTGCAGAGTCGCCTGGAGGAATTGGCCGGTGAGCTCAACGCCTCGGCGGCCGTGGTCCTCACAGCGGCGTTCGGTGCGTTCCTGTCGCGCATGTCCGACACGGACGGCGTGGTGCTGAACCTGCCCGTGACCGGCCGCACCACGGCGAAGACGCGGAACGCCGGTGGCATGCTGTCGAATGCGCTCCCGATCCATCTGCGGGACGCCGAGTCGAGCGCTGTGCGCGACGTCATCGGCAGCGCACTCCTCGAACTCACCGGCGCGCTGCGCCATCAGCGGTACCGGTCGGAGGAGATTCTGCGGGACTCCGGGCTCTCCGGCGGTCAGATGGGGTTCGGGCCCACGATCAACATGGTGTTCTTCGACGCGCCGCTGACCATGGAGGGCGCGGACCTGGACTACCAGATCCTGACCTCGGGTGCGCTCGAGGACCTGCTGCTGAATCTCTATCAGGCGGGTCCGGGCGAACCGATCTCCATCGACCTCCACGGAAACCCCGGGCTGTACTCGCAGACCGAGATCGACGATCATCTGCGGCGTTTCGTCGTCTTTCTCGAGCGGTTCCTCGCCGACCCGGACCGGAGTGTCAACGACCTCGATCTGCTGGTGCCCGGCGAGCTCGAGGAACTCGAGGCGACGGCGGGTAAGCCCGACCCCCGGCAGCAGCCCCTGGCGGGCATCCTCGAAGACGCCGCCGCCATCGACCCGGATGCGCTCGCCGTGATCTCGGGACCGGACAGCATCACCTACCGGGACCTCGACGCGCGCTCGAACCAGCTCGCGCGGCTGCTCATCGAGCAGGGCGCCGGACCCGAGACGATCGTCGCGCTCGCGATTCCGCGATCCGTTGCACTGATGGTCGGCATGTGGGCCATCGCCAAATCCGGTGCGGCATACATGCCGATCGACCGCGACTATCCGAGCGACCGTATCGCGTACATGCTCGCCGACTCGAAGACCCACCTCGGCCTGACGATCGGTGGTCCGCCCGACGCGGAGGCGGCAGCCGGGATCGACTGGATCCGGCTGGACACCGACGAGACGGCGCGTCGCATCGACCAGTACGCGCCGGCTCCGGTCCGCGATGCCGATCGCACCGGCCCGCTTCGGCCCGAAAACCTGGCGTACGTGATCTACACGTCCGGCTCCACCGGACGACCGAAGGGCGTCGAAGTCACCCACTGCGGGCTCCACGGCTTCGGCCAGAGTCTGCTCGGGACGCGCGGAGCGGTCGACCGCTGCCACGTCCCGGGACTGACGAGCCCCAGCTTCGATGCCTCGATCGCCGAGTACCTGTTGGCCTTCCAATCCGGCGGGACCCTCAACTACCGGCCGGCCGACGCCGTCGCCGGTCGGCCGCTGGAGGAGTTCATCCGGGCGTCGGAGATCGACACCCTGATCCTCACCCCGACGGTCCTGAGCACCCTCGATCCCGATCGGGTCCCGAGTGTGCAGAGCGTCATGGTCGGCGGCGAGGCCCTGTCCGGCCGACTCCGTGACGTCTGGGCGCACAGCCGTTCGATCCACAACGCGTACGGTCCCACCGAGGCCACCATCGCGCTGACCCACAGCCATGAGCTCGAGTCGAAGGTCCCGGTGCTGCTGGGCATCGCCGTCCACGGTGCCAAGCTCTACATCCTCGACGACGAGCTGCGTCAGGTGCCGGTGGGCGTGCTCGGCGAGCTCTACGCGGAGACCCCGGGCCTCGCGCGCGGCTATCACGAGAGACCGGACAAGACCGCCGAGCGGTTCATCGCCAATCCCTTCGGACCGCGGGGCAGCAGGCTGTACCGCACCGGTGACGTCGTTCGGTGGCGGGCCGGCTACACGGGACACCTGAATCTCCAGTACCACGGCCGCTCCGACGACCAGATCAAGCTTCGCGGTCTGCGAATCGAGCTGGGTGAGATCGGCGCGGCGGTCCGACGGGTCGAGGGGGTCACCGCAGCCGTGGTGGTCGGCGTCGACGCCGACGGCGTCCCGGTACCGTCCGGGGTGTCGGTCGTCGCCGGGCTGGCCGCGTATCTCGTGGGCGACGCCGAGGCGATCGATCTCCACGATGTGCGACGCGCCCTGCGGTCGGCTCTCCCCGAGTACATGGTTCCGGCGCGGTACGCCGTGCTGGACGAACTGCCGTCGACGCCGGTCGGGAAGCTCGACCGCGCGGCGCTGCCGGTGGCCGAGGTCATCGGCGGCGCCGGACACTACGTCGCACCGGAGAGCGAGATCGAGCACACGCTCGTCGCCTTGATCGAAGAACTGCTCGATGTGGAGCGCATCGGCACCGGCGACAACATCTTCGAGTTGGGCGCCGACTCCCTGATGGCGGCTCGCCTCGCCTCGCGCGCCCGTGAACACGCGGGGCTGGAGGTCAGCCTCGCCGACGTCTTCGGCAGCGCGACCGTCGGGGAGATGGCGAAGCTGGCCCGGTCGGTCGACGCGTCGACGCCCGAGCTCCAGCCGTACCCGCGCACCGGGCCGATCCCGGTGTCGTATCCGCAGACCCGTCTGTGGGTGATCAACCGGATCGACCCCGCTTCCGGGGCGTACAACATTCCGGGGGCCGTGCGGCTCGGGACCGACACCGACGAAGCCGCGCTGGAAGCGGCCGTCACGGATCTGCTGGAACGGCACGAATCGCTGCGCACGGTGTTCCCGGCCAACGACGACGGGACTCCGCACCAGCACATCCTGTCCACCGGTCACGCCGTGTCCGAAGGCGTGTTCCAGGTCGTGGACACGACCGCCGCCGACCTCGATGAGCGCCTCGCACAGATCACCGCAGCCGGGTTCGACCTGGTCGCGGACCTGCCGGCGCGGATCCGGCTGATCCGGGTCGATGCCGACGGACCGGTGCCGTCGTACGTGCTCGCGGTGGTCCTGCATCACATCGTCGGAGACGGACTCTCGATGGGGCCGCTCATCCTCGACCTGATGACGGCTTATGCGGCGCGCCGCGACGGCGGGGCGCCCGACCATGCTCCGCTGCCGGTGCAGTACGCGGACTACACGCTCTGGCAGCGGGACCGTCTCGGCGACATCGACGACCCGGGTTCGATTCTGGCCGAGCAGATCGCATTCTGGACCGCCGAGCTCGCCGGTCTGCCCGAACTTCTCGCGTTGCCGACCGACAATCCGCGTCCCGCGGTGCCCTCCGGCACCGGTGCGTACGTCGATCGCAGCCTCGACGCGGACACCGTGGCCGCGCTGCGGCGCCTCGCTGCGGAGCAGCACGTCACGCTCTTCACGGTGTTTCAGGCGGTCGCCGCGATCATGATCGGACGACTGACCGGGGCCGGCGACCTCGCGATCGGGACGGCCGTCGCGGGCCGCGACGACGCTCGCCTGCACGGCATGGTCGGCATGTTCGTCAACAGCGTCGCCGTCCGCCATCGGCTGGTCGACGACATGTCGGCCGGTGACTTCCTCCAGCGGGCGAACCATGCGGTCACCCGGGCGATCAGCCACTCCGACGTTCCGTTCGAGCAGGTCGTCGACGCGGTCGGCGTCAGCCGGTCGCGGGATCACTCACCGGTGTTCCAAGTCGAACTGGTGATGCAGCACGACGAGGTCAAGCATCTCCTCGCGGAGGCGAGCGGCATCGACATCGTCGACGCGCGTGTGCCGGCAGCGAAGTTCGATCTGGGCTTCAGCCTCGTCGAGCACGGCGCCACCGGCGAGTCGGCGGGCGAGATCGCGATCAGCCTGAACTACGCGACGGACCTCTTCGCATCGCAGACCGCCGAGCGGCTTCTCGGCTACTTCTGCCGCATCGCCCGCAGGCTGGCCACCGATTCGGGAGCACTCGGCCTGCGGATCAGTGAGATCGCCGAGTTCACCGACGCCGAACTGAACACGGTCGCGGCCCTCTCGCGCGGCCCGGAGGTAGCGGTTCCGTCGGCTACGCTCAGCGATCTGCTTCGCCGGCAGATCGAGGCGGCACCCGATGCGATCGCGTTGACCTTCGGTCGCCGCGACATGACGTACCGCGAGTTCGGCGACCGTGTCGCGCGGCTCGCGCACACGCTGATCGACGCCGGGGTGACCACCGGGACGGCCGTCGCGGTCGGGATCCCGCGTTCGTTCGAGCTGTTCGTCGCGGTGCACGCAGTTGTTGCGGCCGGCGGCCAGTACGTGCCGATCGACCTCCGACAGCCCGGGGAACGGATCGCGTACATGTGCGCCACCGCGGGCGTTCGCGTACTGCTGACCGCAGGCGGGAGCACCGATGCCCTGCCGTCCGGTCTGCCCGACGACGCGGCCGTGATCGTGGTGGACGCCGCGACTGCGACCATCGGCACACCGACCGGCGTGCCCGCGGTCACCGTCCGCGACCACGACGCCGCGTACACGCTGTTCACGTCCGGCTCCACCGGTCGTCCGAAGGGCGTGACAGTGGAGCATCGTGCCATCGTCAACCGGCTGGCCTGGATGCAGGCCGACTACCCGCTCGGCAAGGGCGACTCGGTGCTGCACAAGACCCCGATCACGTTCGACGTCTCGGTATGGGAGCTGTTCTGGCCGCTGACCGCGGGTGCACGTGTGGTGATCGCCGAGCCGGACCGTCACGGGGAGCCGGTCTATCTGCACGATCTGATCGTCGGCGAGTCGATCACCATGCTGCACTTCGTGCCGTCGATGCTGTCGGCGTTCGTCGACGTCCTCGGCGCGGACCGGGTCGCCGAACTCGACTCGCTGCGCGTGGTGTTCACCTCCGGGGAGGCACTGACCGCACCCGCGGCGAATGCGCTGCTGCACGCGCTCCCGGCGGTCGAGTTGCACAATCTCTACGGTCCGACCGAGGCCGCGGTGGACGTCACCGCCGAGCGCGCGACGATCGGCGAACGTCCGGTGCCGATCGGCTCGCCGGTGTGGAACACCGAGACCTACGTGCTGGATCCGAAGCTGCGGATGTTGCCGCTCGGGGTCCCCGGCGAGCTCTACCTCGGGGGTGTCCAGCTCGCGCGCGGCTACGCTTCGCAGGCAGCGCTGACCGCCGAGCGGTTCGTCGCCGATCCGTTCGGACCGTCCGGCGCTCGCCTGTACCGGACCGGCGACCTGGTGAAGTGGAACTCCGACGGTCGACTCGAGTACCTGGGCCGCACGGACTTCCAGGTGAAGCTTCGCGGCCAGCGGCTCGAACTCGGTGAAGTCGAGGCCGCGTTGGCAGCGGTCCCCGGAGTGGTGCATGCCGCCGCCGGACTCGCACAGTTCCCGACCGGTGACCAGTTGGTCGGGTACCTCGCCCCCAAGAGCGCGGACGTGGCGGCCGCACGCGCCGCCGTGGCTGCATCGCTACCGGAGTACATGCGTCCGACACTCTGGGTCACGCTGCCCGAGATGCCGCTCAACGCCGCGGGCAAGGTGGACCGCCGTGCGCTTCCCGATCCGACGCTGCCCGATGTCGAGTACGTCGCGCCGACCGGTCAGATCGAGGAGATGGTCGCGGCCGTGTTCGCCGAGGTGCTGGGCGCGGACTCGGTCGGTGTCGCCGAGTCGTTCTTCGAACTGGGCGGCAACTCACTGAGCGCGACCAAGGTGATCGCCCGACTCGGTGCGGCGCTCGATCGCAATCTGCCGATCGCGGCGATCTTCGACGCTCCCTCGGTGGCCGAGCTCGCCGACTACATCCGGACGACCGACGACGACTTCCGGCGGCCGGCCCTGGTGTCCCGGGAGCTGGGTGACCGAGGTCCGCTCTCGACCGTGCAGCGCGGTATGTGGTTGATCAACCGGGCCGACCCGGACTCGCCCGCGTACAACATCGGATTCGCGTTGCAGATGCAGGGCGACCTGAGTCTGCCCGCGCTCCGACAGGCCGTGCACGACGTCGTGGCGCGGCACGAGTCGTTGCGCACGGTGTATCCGATGGTCGACGGTGATCCGATCCAGGTGGTGCTCGGTGCCGACGAGATGGTCGCCGGGATGGACTACCGGGAGATCGACGTCCTCGGCGAGGTCGAGACGGTGATCGCCGAGGTCGCGGGACAGGGCTTCGACGTGACCGCCGCTCCGCCGGTGCGCATGGCGGTCCTGAAGACCGGACCGCAGGAGTTCGTCACCGTCACGGTGATTCACCACATCGCCGCGGACGGCGCGTCGACGGTCCCGCTCGCACGCGACCTGATGGCGGCGTACGGTGCGCGGGTCGACGGAGGCGAGCCCGCGTGGGCGCCGCTCCCGGCTCAGTACCTCGACTTCGCGCTCTGGCAGGAGGCGTGGCTCGCGTCCACTGAGAGGAGCGCCTCCGGCGAGGCTCAGCGTCAGCTCGACTACTGGGCCGATCGTCTCGCGGGCGCGCCCGCGATGCTGGAGCTCCCCGCCGATCACCCGCGTCCCCGGGTGCCCGACTACCAGGGCGCCGTCGTCGAGTTCGAGATACCGGCGACCCTCGTCCACCGACTCGAGGTGGTGGCCCGCCAGCATCACGCGACGCTGTTCATGATCACCGAGGCGGCTTTCGCGGTCCTGCTGAGCAGGCTGTCGAGGCAGCACGACGTGGTCATCGGCACGCCGTACGGCGGCCGGAGCGATCGCAGCCTCGACGATGTCGTCGGCATGTTCGTCAACACTCTGGCGATGCGCACCGAACTGCGAGACGAGGAGAAGTTCGCCGAACTGCTCGCACGTGTCCGGGCCGACGTGATGACCGACCTCGACAACGCCGACGTCGCCTTCGATACCGTCGTCAGCCAGGTCCTCGATCGGATTCCGACGGCGTACAACCCGGTGTACCAGGCGATGTTCGCGTTCCAGAACTTCTACTTCCCGACCGTGGAGCTGTCGTCCCTCAGCATTTCGCCGGTCTCCGAGCAGGTGCTGCCCGCGAAGGTGGACCTCCAGCTGACGCTGTACCCGAACGATCCGAACGAGCAGGCGAAGGCGGGAGCACCGATGCGCGGGCAGATGCTGTTCGCGGCGGCGCTCTTCGACCACGCCACCGTGGAGCGGTACGCCGAGCGGTACGTACGGATCCTGGAACAGGTGGCCGAGCTCCCGCAGATCGCCGTGGGCGACATCGCGATCGACATCGCGGGCGACCAGCCGACCCAGAAAGCGGAGGCCGCTGAGGCACGCTCGCTGTCGGACCTGGTGGCGGAGGCCTCCGCGGTCGCACCGGAGGCCGAAGCGGTGTCGCTGTCCGGCACGACGGTGACCTTTGCGGCGCTGTCCGCGACGGTCTCGGTGATGGCGGCGGCTATTCCGGACCCGGATTCCGCCCTCACCGCCACCCTGATGAGCGTCCTGCCCACGCTGGCGGCCGGCGGCGCAGAGCAACTCGGCCAGGTCCTCGCCGACCTCCGTGAACGCGCAGAGAGCGCAGCGAACTCAGCTGCGCAAAGTTCGACAGAAGGAATGATCAACTCGTGACCGAACCCATCGTCAGCTCGTCAGCTTTTGCGCGACTGTGGGGGGTGTCGCCGTCGACGATCGATCTGATCTCCTTCGTCGCGAGCGAGCAGCCGGAGGCCGTCGCGTTCGAGGCGAGCGGTACGGCAGTCGCGTTCGGGGCACTGAATACGCAGGCGCAGGCGACCGCCTCGGTCTTCGCGGCGCAGGGAATGGACACGGACCTCGCGGTGAACGCCGCGATCAGCGGAACGCTCGCCGGAGCAGGCATGGCCCCCGCCGAGACCGCGGTCGCGATGGTCTCGGCGATCGAAGAGATCCGTCGCACCGCCCTCGGCATCGTCGGCGCAGACTCGCTGTCGACGGTTCCGGCGATCGTCGGAGCGGTCGCGCGCCGCGCCGGCGACCGGGTCGCGGTCCAGGATCGAGACGGCCGGTCGCTGACCTACCGCGAGCTCGACGAGTCGTCCGACCGGATCGCCGCGGCCCTGGTGCACGCGGGCGCGGGACCGGAGGTCCTGGTCGGCGTCGGTCTGCCGCGCACTGCGGATCTGGTGGTCGCGCTGCTCGGCGTGCTCAAGTCCGGTGCCGCCTACATCCCGCTGGACACGTCGCATCCGCTCGACCGGCTCGGGGCCGTGGTCGACGACGGACGGCCGCTGCTGATCCTGACCGCCCCCGACATGACCGACACGTGGTCGGTGCTCGACGCGCCGGTGACGACCGTCGACGAGCTGCTCGCGGACGGCGGTGAGGCGGCCGCAGCGGCACCCGCCCTGGACCCGGGCAATCCCGCCTACGTGATGTACACGTCGGGTTCGACGGGTAAGCCGAAGGGCGTCGTCATCACTCATCACGACGTGGTGGCCTTCCTGTCGGCGATGGCGAAGGAGTACGACTACTCCTCGGACGACGTGTGGTCGATGTTCCAGTCGTACGCGTTCGACGTCTCGGTGAGCGAGATCTGGACCTCGCTGGCCTTCGGCGGCCGCCTCGTGATCGCGGACTTCTTCACCACGCGGTCGCCCAAGGACTTCGCGGCGCTGCTCGACGAGGAGCAGGTCACCGTCGTCAACCTGACGCCGTCGGCGTTCTATCAACTCGCCGGCGCCGTGCGGGACGCCTCCGGGCCGCGGTTCGCGCCGTCGGTGCGGTCGATGATCCTGGCCGGCGAGGCGCTCGACTTCGAACAGGTCAGGCGGTGGTACGCCGACCGGCTCGCCGTCGACGGGTCGGCGGGACCGCAGCTCAACAACATGTACGGGCCCACCGAGGCCACCGTGTTCTTCACCCGGCGCGAGTTGTCGCCGGAGTTCGTGGCGCAGACGAGCGCGAGCGACATCGGCGCCGCACTTCCCGGCGGCCGCGCGTACGTGCTCGACGCCCGGCTCAACCCGGTCCCCGAGGGCGTTCCCGGCGATCTCTACCTCGCGGGGGAACAGCTGGCGCGGGGCTACGCCGGCCGCTTCGACCTCAACGCCAGTCGGTTCGTCGCCGACCCGTTCAGCACCGCCGGCGGCCGGATGTACCAGTCCGGCGACGTGGCGATCGTGCGCGGCGGCGGGCTCGAGTACCTCGGCCGCTCCGACGATCAGGTGAAGCTCCGCGGCTTCCGGATCGAGCTGGGCGAGGTCGAGGCCGGGCTCTCGGCCGCGGAGGGCGTGGTGGCCGCGGCCGCCGCGGTCAAGGAACGCGACGGTTTCCCTGCACAGCTGGTCGGCTATGTGACGACGGTCGGCGGCGAGCCGGTCGACGGCACGGCGCTGCGACGGTTCGTGGCCACCAAGGTGCCCGAGTACATGGTGCCGGACCTGGTGATGGTGCTCGAGCAGCTGCCGCTCAACGTCAACGGCAAGCTCCACCGCGCCGCTCTGCCCGAACCGGTGGTCGCCGAGACGGTCGAGTTCGTGGAACCGGCGTCCGACGTCGAACGCGAGCTCGTCGACATCTTCACCGAGGTCCTGGGGCTCGAGCGCATCAGCGTCGTGGAGTCGATCTTCGACGTCGGCGGCAACTCGCTGCTCGCCGCCCGGATCGTCGGTCGTGTCGGAGAGCAGTTCGGCGTCGATCTGACGATCCGCGATCTGTTCGACGCGCCCACCGCGCGGGAACTCGCCGCGGTGACCGCGGTCAAGGAGCCCGGCCTGCCCGCGATCGAGGCGGCGACCGGCCGTGGCGACCGGGCACCGCTGTCCCTCGCGCAGCAGCGCATGTGGTTCATCAACCGCTTCGATCCGGCAGGCGGGGCGTACAACATCCCGATGGTCCTGCGGATCGCGGGCGACCTGGACCACGCGGTGCTTCGCGCGGCCCTGCTCGACGTGATCGGCCGCCACGAGGTGCTGCGCACGCGGTACGCGGTCACCGACGCCGGCGAGAGCGTGCAGGTGGTGATGCCGCCGGCGAGCGCCGCGACCCTGCTCGACTGGGCCGACGTCTCGGTCGAGACCGAGCTGGCCGACGCCGTGCTCCTAGGCTTCGACCTGGCCGACGAACTGCCGCTGCGCGTCCGCGTCTGGAGCCCCGCCGACGGTCCGACGACGCTGCTCCTCGTGGCGCATCACATCGCCTTCGACGGCGAGTCCTTCATTCCGCTCGTCAGCGACCTGATGACCGCGTACGCGGCGCGCGCGGACGGGCAGGCGCCCGCCTTCGAGCCGCTGCCGGTGCAGATCGCCGACTATGCGATCTGGCAGCGTTCGGCGTTCGGTGACCTGGCGGATCCGGATTCGCTGATCGGCAAGCAGCTCGCGTACTGGGAGCAGCAGCTCGACGGAATGCCCGGCCTCCTGGAGATTCCGACCAGCCGTCCGCGGCCGTCGGCACCGACCCATCGGGGCGGCGTGGTGGAGTTCGAGGTCGACGAGGACGTCTCGACTCGCGTCGCCGAACTCGCCAAGCTGCACGGCGCGAGCCCGTTCATGGTGGCTCACGCCGCGCTCTCGGTGCTGCTCGGCCGCCTGGCCGCCACCGACGACGTCGCCGTCGGCACACCGATCGCCGGTCGCGGTCAGTCCGTTCTCGATCCGATGATCGGCATGTTCGTCAACACCCTGGTGCTGCGGACGCGCATCGACGCGGGCATGACGTTCTCGGAGCTGATCGACTCGGTGCGCGCGACCGATCTCGCCGCGCTCGCCAACGCCGACGTGCCGTTCGAGTCGGTGGTCGAGCGGGTCGACCCGGTCCGTTCGGAGGCGTTCGCGCCGCTGGCTCAGGTCTGGCTGTCGTTCGACCAGACCGCGATCCCCGGTGTCGCGGGCGAGGGCGTCGACGACATCGAGGTCAGCGGGCTGCGCGTGAGCGCGGCACAGCCCGAGACGGTCGCCGCGCGGGTCGACCTGACGGTGGGTATCACCGACCACGGAGACGGCTGGCGTGGGCACCTGCTGTACGCCACCGACCTGTACGACGAGGCGGGTGCGGCGGCATTCGCCGAGCGTTTCGTCACGGTGCTCGCCGAACTCACCGCCGCTCCGCAGCGTCTCCTCGGTTCGGTTCATCTGCTGACCGACGCGGAACGCAGCCGGATCGCGCAGCTCTCGCAGGGGGCGGCCGCCGCCCGCGCCGACGGCACCGTCGACGCCCTGCTCGCCTCGGTCGCCGCGGAGCGCCCGGACGGGATCGCGCTGCTGGGTGACGGAGTCGCGATGACGTACGCCGAGTTCGGTGCTCGCGTGAACGACCTCGCGACGCATCTGATCGCGGCGGGCATCGCGCCCGACGCCGCGGTCGCGGTGTGCCTGCCGCGGTCGCCGGAACAACTGATCGCGGTGCACGCCGTGCTCGCCGCCGGCGGCCAGTACGTGCCCGTCGATCCGGCGACCCCCGGCGCCCGCATCGACGAGATGGTGAAGATCGCCAACGTCCGGCTCGCGCTCGTCGGCTTCGCCGACGAGTCGGAGCTGCCCGACGGACTCGTCACGATGACCGTCGACGCCGCAGGCCCGGTGCCCGTCGACCCGGGGCCGATCACCGACGCCGATCGCGTGGCGCCGCTGCTTCCGGAGCACGCCGCCTACACGCTCTTCACCTCCGGCTCCACCGGCGTGCCCAAGGGCGTCACCGTGTCCCACCGGGCCATCGGCACCATGCTGGACTGGCTCGGCGGAGTGCTCGGCGAGCCGTCGGACGAGCGGGTGCTGGTCAAGACCCAGTTCACGTTCGACGCCTCGGTGTGGGAGCTCCTGTGGCCGGTGTGCTCGGGTGCGACCGCCGTTCTGGTCGGCCCGGAGGGCCACCGCGACCCCGACGAGCTGCGACGCGTGGTCCGCGCGACAGAGGCCACCACGGTGCAGTTCGTGCCGTCGATGCTCTCGGTCTTCCTCGAAGGCGCCGAACGGTCCGACGTCGCGTCGCTGCGCCGCGTGCTGACCGGTGGTGAGAGCCTGTCGCCCGCGCTGCTGAAGCGGACGATCGACGGCATCCCCGGCGTCGTGGTCTCGAATCAGTACGGACTCACCGAGGCGGCCGTCGACACCACGATCCGCGAGTACGCCGAGCCGGCGTCAGCGGTCACCATCGGCGGACCGGTGCCGGGCAGCGGCGTCCACGTCCTCGACGCACGACTGCACCCGGTGCCCGCGGGCGTCCGGGGCGAGCTCTATGTGACCGGGCCCCAGCTGGCGCGCGGATACGCGGCCGCCGCGGGTCTGTCCGCGGAACGATTCGTGGCCAGCCCCTTCGCCGAGGGCGAGCGGATGTACCGGACCGGCGACGTGGTCCGCTGGACCGCGGCCGGTGAGGTCGAGTACCTCGGGCGGTCGGACTTCCAGGTCAAGCTCAACGGTCAGCGGATCGAACTCGAAGACATCGAGACCGTGCTCGCCGGTGCGCCCCAGGCGGCGCAGGTGGCGGCGGCGGTGCACTCGGGACCCGCGGGTGACCACCTCGTCGCGTACGTGACCGGCGCCCGGGAGCGGGATCTCGCGGCGATCAAGGACTTCGCGGACGAGCATCTGCCCGCGTACATGCGGCCCTCGGTCTGGATGGTCCTCGACGCCCTGCCCGTGGGCGACTCGGGCAAGGTCGACCGCGCCGCGCTGCCCGACCCGGACTTCGGCGGCGGCGAGACGGTGGCCGCGGTGGGGGAGCAGGAGGAGGCCGTCGCGGCGGTCTTCGCCGATCTGCTCGGTGTCGACGAGGTGTCGGTGACCGAGTCGTTCTTCGACCTCGGCGGCAACTCGCTGGCCGCGATGCGGGTGGCCGCACGCGTCTCCGAGGCACTCGGCGCGGCGGTCTCGGTGCGCGATGTCTTCGACGCCCCGAGCGTCCGAGAGCTGGTCGAGGCGGCGAGCGGTCGCGGCGCGGCGCTCCCGCCGATCGTCGCCGTCGAACCGCGTCCGGCGCGGATCCCGCTGTCATTCGCGCAGCAGCGCATGTGGTTCATCAACCAGTTCGACCCGGCCTCGTCGGCATACAACATTCCGCTGCCGCTGAAGCTGACCGGCGACGTGGATCTCGACGTGCTCCGCCGGTCCATCGCCGACGTGGTGGCGCGGCACGAGGTGCTGCGGACCACCTTCCCGTCGGCCGACGGCGCTCCCGTGCAGGTGATCGGCTCGGCCGACTCGGCGTACGACGCCCTCGACTGGGCCGTCGTGGACTCCGAGGCCGACCTGCTCGCGGCGGCCGCCGAGGGCTTCGACGTGTCCGTCGCGCTCCCGATGCGGGTGCGGGTGCATCGGACGGCGCCCGGCGAACTGCTGGTTCTCCTGGTCCTGCATCACATCGCCGCCGACGGTCAGTCGATGCGCCCGCTGGTCGCCGACCTGCTGGCGGCCTACACCGCGCGGGCGGCCGGGGCGGAGCCGTCGGCCGCTCCGCTGCCGGTCCAGGTCGCCGACGTCGCGCTGTGGCAGCACGAGGTGCTCGGCGAGGTGTCCGACGCCGACTCGGTGGTCGCCGACCAGGTCCGGTACTGGCGCGCGGCGCTCGACGGGATCCCCGACGTCCTCAATCTGCCCGGCGACCGTCCGCGACCGGCCGTCGCCACTCAGGCAGGCGAGCAGATCCGGTTCGCGCTGCCCGCAACGGTCGGTGCCGCGGTCCGCCGCGTCGCCGCCGAGAGCGGTGCGACCGACTTCATCGTCCTCCACGCCGCGCTCGCGGTGTTCCTGTCGCGGATGAGCGCCACCGACGACATCGCGATCGGCACGCCCGTCGCCGGCCGCGGCGCCGATCACCTCGACGCGCTGATCGGCATGTTCGTCAACACGCTGGTGCTGCGGACGGAGATCGCCCAGAGCGAGTCGTTCGCCGACCTGCTCTCTCGCGTGCGAACCATCGACCTGGCCGCCTACGACAACGCCGACGTCCCGTTCGAAGCCGTCGTCGACGCGTTGAGCCCGGCGCGGTCGGAGGCGTTCGCGCCGCTGACCCAGGTGCTGCTGTCGTTCCACGAGAACGCCGTCGACCTCGGCGCGGTGAGTGCCGGAGACCTGACGGTCGAGGCGGTCGACATCGCGGAGACCGCCGCGCGCGTCGATCTGACGTTGACCGTCGAGGCCGCGGCCGACGGCGACTGGTCGGCGTCTCTCGTCTACGCCACGGATCTGTTCGACCGGAGCACCGCCGAGTCGATGATGACGCGGTTCACCGCGTTGCTCGGCGAGCTCACCGCGAACCCGGCGGCGTCCGTCGGCGACGCGCCGTTCGCGACCGCGGCCGAGGCCGCGGAACTGATTCCGGTCGGCGGTCTGCCCGGCGCGGAGCCGGTCGTCCTCCCCGAACTCTTCGAGCGCGCCGCCCGGTCCCGGCCCGAGCATCCGGCGGTCGTCACCGCCGAATCGTCGATCACCTACGCCGAGCTCGACGCAGCGTCCAACCGCCTCGCGCGGCATCTGATCGCGGCGGGTGTGGGCGCGGAAACTCATGTGGCACTGGCGATCCCGCGATCGATCGAACTGATGACGGCGATCTGGGCGGTCGCCAAGGCCGGCGGCGCCTACGTGCCGATCGACCCCGACTACCCGGCGGACCGCGTCGCGCACATGATCGCCGACTCCGGTGCGGCGGTGGGACTCACCGTGAGCGGTGTCGACAACCTCTCGCCGGACCGCATCACCTGGACTCGCATGGACGACGGCGATGTCGTCGCGGCGATCGCCGCGCAGTCGTCGGCGCCGATCGACGACGCCCTGCGCGGCGCGCCGGTCCGCGTCGACGCGACCGCGTACGTCATCTACACCTCCGGCTCCACCGGCCGTCCCAAGGGCGTCTCCGTCACCCACCGCGGACTCGCGAACTTCGGCGCCGAGGAGAGCAGGCGCGCCGACGCGGACCAGACCGCGCGCGTGCTCGGCTTCGCCTCGCCCAGCTTCGACGCCTCGGTGCTCGAATACCTGATGGCGTTCACCACCGGCGGCACGCTCGCGTACCGGCCGGCCGCCGCGATAGGCGGCGACGACCTGCAGACGTTCATGCGGGACCAGCGGATCACGCACACGTTCCTCACCCCGACCGTGCTCGCGTCGATCGATCCCGCGGCGCTGCCCGATCTGCTCGCGGTCTACGCCGGCGGCGAGGCCGTCCCCGCCGCACTCAAGGACCAGTGGTCCGCGATCCGGCGGATCCAGAACCTGTACGGCCCCACCGAGACGACCATCGGCGTCACCATCGGTGCGCCGATGCGGCCCGGTGAGCCGGTGACCCTCGGCGGACCGATCGACGGCGTCGGCCTCCTGGTCCTCGACTCCCGACTGCACCCGGTGCCCGAGGGCGTCCTCGGCGAGCTCTACATCGCGGGCGTCGGTCTGTCCCGCGGCTACCTCGACCGCCCGGCGCTGACGGCCGAACGTTTCGTCGCCGATCCGTTCGGCGTCGCGGGCGAACGGTTGTACCGCACCGGCGACGTGGTCCGCTGGACGCGCGATGCCGACGACCGCCTGACGCTTGCGTATGGCGGTCGCAGCGATGATCAGGTCAAGTTGCGCGGTCTGCGCATCGAGCTCGGCGAGATCGAGTCGGTGCTGGCCGCGCATCCGGCGATCGCCTCGGCGGTCGTCCTCGGGCTCACCGCGGACGGCGGGCTCGCGGCGTCGGGGGAGTCCGTCATCTCGGGGCTCACCGCGTACTACGTCCCACTCGACGGCGACGTCGACCAGTCGGAACTGCGGGATCACCTGGCGGCCGAGCTGCCGCTCTACATGGTCCCGTCCGGCTTCACCCGGCTCGACGCCCTGCCGCTGACGCCCGTCGGCAAACTCGACAAACGCGGTCTGCCCGCACCCCAGGCGACGCTCGCCGATGTGATCGTGGAACCGACGACGGCGGCCGAGGAGACTCTCGCCGCCATCGTGTCCGGACTCCTCGGACTCCCCGCCGTCAGCGTGACCGAGTCCTTCTTCGCCCTCGGCGGCGATTCGATCATGTCGATTCAGCTGGCGTCGGCCGCGCGGGCGGCGGGCATCGAGCTGTCGCCGCGCGAGATCTTCGAGCAGCGCACCATCCGCGCGATGGCCGCCGCGGCCGGCGCGCGCGTCGGCGTCGAACCGCTCGCCGAACCGGAGGGCGGGCCGCGCGGAACGATGCCGCTGCCGCCGATCGTCTCCTGGATGATCGAGCACTCCGACACCCCGGCGGACTTCGCCGACATGTCCCAGTCGATGGTGCTGCGCGCGCCGGCGGACCTCACCCTCGACGATCTGGCGCCGCTGCTCGACGCGGTGGTCGCGAGCCACCCGATGCTGTCGGCGTCGCTGACCGAGGACGACGGCGCCTGGACCCTCACCAGCGGGGAGGCGTTCGACCCGTCGGCCGCTGTGTCGGCTCTCGACGCCGCCGGCCGGGTCGGCAGCCCGGAGTTCGACTCGTCGATCCGGACCGCGTTCGAGCAGGCGTCAGCCGCACTCGATCCGGCCATCGGACGCCTGGTGCACGCGGTCCTCGTCTCCGATCCGGACGGCGCCGCCCGCATCGTCCTGGTCATCCATCACCTCGGCGTCGACGCCGTTTCGTGGCGGCCGATCATCGAGGACCTGGTCCAGGTGTGGGCGGGTCGGAGGGCCGGGCGGTCCGTCGCGCTGCGCGGTGAGACGACTTCGGCTCGTGCGTGGTCGAGCGCGCTCGCCGAGCGGATCGCCGACCACTCCGGCGAGCTCGGATACTGGCTGGACCGGCTCCCGGCGAAGCCGACGGAGCTCGGCGCCCGCGTCGACCGTGACCGTGACCGGGTCCGCACCGTGGCCTCGCACACCCTGACGGTTCCGTCCGCGGTCACCGAATCGCTGCTCACCGCGGTCCCGGAGGCCTTCGGCTCCGGCGTCAACGACGCCCTGCTGGCCGCCCTGGGCCGTGCCGTCCGATCCTGGCAGCACGCCCGCGGGATCGGCGACTCCGCACCCGTGTCCGTCGCAGTGGAGGGCCACGGCCGCTACGAGGAGGTCCTCGAGAGCGGCGACGCGCCGCGGCGAGCCGACCTGTCGCGCACGGTCGGCTGGTTCACGACGCTCGCACCGGTCAGCATCCGCGTGACCGACGACCTGGTGCACACCGTGAAGGCCGTCAAGGAGGAACTGCGCGGCCGGCCGTCGAACGGCATCGGCTTCGCCGCACTCCGGTACGGCGCCGACACCGAACTGTCCGCGCGACCGCTGCCGGTGATCTCGTTCAACTACCTCGGCAACGTCGCAGGCGACGACGCGGAAGCGGACCTGCTGCCCGACGCCTCGGCACCGCGTCTGCCCGCCACGGCGACCGGCGCGATGGTCGCGCCCGCCATCCTCAACATCACCGTCGGCACCGCGCTCGGCGCCGACGGCCGCGAGTTCGCGGTCGACATCGGATTCCCGGCCGGACTCCTGGACGCCGACGACGTCGCCGATCTGGCCGAGCGCTGGACCGGCGAGCTCGCCGCCATCGCCGACCTGGTCCGCCGAGAGGGCGGCCAGGGACTGTCCCCGTCCGATGTGCCGGGCGCTCCGGCCACCCAGGCAGACCTGGACATGATCGGCAAGCGCTTCCCCGGGGCGGCGGTGTGGCCGCTGTCCACCCTGCAACGCGGTCTGCACTTCCAGGCCGAACTCGCCGAAGCCGGCCGCGCCGAGGGGGCGGTCGACGTCTACATCGCGCAGGCCGTCGTCACGCTCGGCGGCGAGGTGGACGAGAACCGATTGCAGGACGCCGCGCGTGGCCTGCTCGCCCGTCACCGCGTGCTGCGATCCGGCTACCTCCGCGCACCCAGCGGCACCGCGCTGGCAGTGGTGCCGGAGTCGGTCGACCTCCCGTGGACCGCGGTCGACGTGCCTGCCGGCGGCGACTCCGAGGCATTCGTCGCGGAGACGGCCGCTCAGCAGCGTGCCCTGCCGTTCGACATGACACACGCGCCGTTGATCCGGTTCGTGCTGGTGCGCGACGCCGTCGGTCGGACCGACTTGATCGTCACGAGCCACCACATCCTGCTCGACGGCTGGTCGAGCCCGCTGATGCTCGCGGACATGCTGGCCCTCTACGCGACCGGTCGCACCTACACCGAGTCGGTCTCCGACGCCGACACCGACTTCGAGGACTTCCTGACGTACCTCGCCGGTCTGGACCAGGACGCGGCGCTCGCCGCGTGGCGCCCGCTGCTGGCCGACTGCGGCGGTCCGACGCTCGTCGCCCCGGGGCACGAGGCCACGACCGACCAACTGCCGCGTGAACTCGCGGTCCGGCTCGACACCGAGCTGACGTCTCGCATCGACGACTTCGCGCGCACGTCGGGCGTCACCCTGTCGACCGTGCTGCAGTTCGCGTGGGGCGTGCTGCTGTCGCGGATCACCGGCCGCCGCAAGGTCGCCTTCGGTGAGACCGTGTCGGGTCGCCCGGCCGATCTGGCGGGTGTCGAGTCGATGGTCGGCCTGTTCATCAACACGCTGCCCGTCGTCGTCGACGTCGAACCGGCCGCGCCGGCCGCGGACGTCCTCGCCGCTCTGCAGGCGGCCAAGGTGTCCGTGCTCGACCACCAGCACGTCGGACTGCCCGAACTCATCGGACTCGCGGGCGGCGGTCAGCTGTTCGACACCCTGACCGTCCACGAGTCGTACCCGGTGGACTCCGATTCGCTGGAGAACCGCGACCTCGGCGGGATGACCGTCGACGGGGTCACCGGCTACGACGCGACGCACTATCCGCTGACGATGGTGACCGCCGAACACGGCGGAGCCGTCGAGCTGAAACTCAAGTATCTGCCTAATGCGTTCGGCGACAACGAGATCGAGGTCTTCGCCGACGCGCTGCGGTCGATTCTCGGTGCGGTCGCCGACGATCCGTCGACGCCGATCGCCACGATCCCGCTCGGTGACGACTCCGGGTACGCCGCATCGGTGATCCCGCCGCAGATCGACACCCGCAACGCCGGACGGAATCTCGTCGAGCTGTTCGCCGAGACGGTCGACGCGCACGGCGCGAACGCCGCGGTGTCCGACGGCATGCAGACGCTGACCTATGCCGAGCTCGACGAGCGGTCGACGGCGATCGCCGCCGGATTGACGCACGCAGGCGTCGTTCCGGGTGACCTGGTCGCCGTCGCGACCGGACGGTCGGTGGACCTGAGCGCCGCGATCCTCGGAGTGCTGAAGACCGGCGCGGGCTACCTGCCGCTGGACACCACCAATCCGGCCGATCGACTCCGGTTCATCGTCGAGGACGCGGCACCGTCGGTGGCGATCGTCGACGAGGAGACCGCGGACCTGGACCTGTGGCTGTCGCTGCCGCCGCACGTCGCCGTCCATGCGATAGGCGATCTCGCGGACCAGGGGAGAGGTGTCTGTCTCGCCGCCCCGACGGTCCCCGCCGACGGCCGTGCGTACGTCATCTACACGTCGGGTTCCACCGGTCGTCCGAAGGGCGTCGAGGTGACGCACCGCGACGTCGTGACCCTGATGGACACCGCCTCGAGTGACTTCGACTTCCGGTCGGACGATGTGTGGACGATGTTCCACTCCTACGCCTTCGACTTCTCGGTCTGGGAGCTGTGGGGCCCGCTGCTGTCCGGCGCGCGGCTGCTGGTGATCGGGCGCGACGTCGCCCGCGTCCCCGCCGAGTTCCTGCAGCTGTGCGCGGACGAGGGCGTGACCGTCCTCAGCCAGACGCCGTCGGCGTTCTATCAGTTCGCGCAGGCCCGTCGGGATGCCACGGACACCCCGCTCGGCCTGCGGTACGTGGTGTTCGGCGGTGAGGAGCTGAACTTCGAGTACGTCCGCCGCTGGTTCGACGACTTCCCGTCTCCGCTGGTTGAGCCGGTCCGGAGCGAAGCGGAGGACCGTGTCGAAACCCCCGCCACCCCGACCCCCGGCTTCCCACAGCTGGTCAACATGTACGGCATCACCGAGACCACGGTCCACGTGACTTTCCGTGCCTTGGACCCGGAGTCGGTGCGCGCCGACGACGCGAGCTTCATCGGCAGGCCGCTGGCCTCCCTCGGCCTGCACCTGCTCGACGAACGACTCCGCCCGGTGCCCGACGGCATCGTCGGCGAGATCTCCGTGACCGGCGGCCAGCTCGCGCAGAGCTACCTGAACCGCCCGGGTCTGTCCGCCGAGCGGTTCGTCGCGAACCCGTTCGGGCCGGATGGCTCGCGCATGTACCGCACGGGTGATCTCGCGCGGAGGGTCGGCGACGACATCGCCTACCTCGGCCGCGGCGACGCGCAGGTGCAGTTGCGCGGCTACCGCATCGAGTTCGGCGAGATCGAGGCCGGGATGCTGACCGCGGACGGTGTCACGGCCGCTGCCGCCGCCGTCGTCGAGATGGCCGGTCGCGGTGAGCAACTCGTCGGCTACGTGGTGCTCGGCGACGACACCGCGCTTGATGCGCAGACCATCCGGACCGCTGCCGGAAAGTCCGTCCCGGCGTACATGGTTCCCGATCTGGTGGTGGCGATCGAGGAGCTGCCGCTGACCGCCAACGGCAAACTCGACCGCGCGGCTCTGCCCGCACCCGACGCCGGCGATGTTCACGAGGAGTACGTCGCGCCGGCCGACGACCGCGAGGCCGCCGTCGCCGGCGTCTTCGCCGAAGTGCTCGGTCTCGACCGGGTGGGTGTGGCGACCGGCTTCTTCGACCTCGGCGGCAACTCGCTGTCGGCCACGCGGCTCGCGGCTCGCGTCTCCGACGTACTGGGTACGTCGGTCTCGGTGCGCGACGTGTTCGGCGCGCCCACGGTGCGCGACCTGGTCGCTGCCACGGCGGACAACGCCGCGGCGCTTCCGCCGGTCACCGCGGTCGTGCCGCGCCCGGACGTGATCCCGCTGTCGTTCGCACAGACGCGCATGTGGTTCATCAACCAGCTGGAGCCCGACGCCCCGACGTACAACATCCCCGTTCTGCTCCGCATCCGCGGGGACCTCGACCTCGACGCGATGCGCGGCGCACTGGCCGACGTCGTCGCACGGCACGAGACGTTGCGGACCACGTACCCGTCCGTCGACGGCGACCCGCGTCAGCTGATCCACGGGGTCGACGAGATCGACGCCATGCTGGACTGGCAGGTGGTCGAGTCCCGCGAGCGGATCGAGGCCGCGCTGGTCGCGGGCTTCGACGTCGCCACGCAGCTTCCGCTGCGCGCCCGGCTGCTGCAGCACGCCGACGAGTCGATCCTCGCGCTCGTCGTTCACCACATCGCCACCGACGGCGAGTCGATGCGACCACTGGTCGCCGATGTCATCGGCGCCTATCTCCCACGTGTGGAGGGACGGGCGGCCGACCTCCCGCCGCTGCGCGTCCAGATGGCCGACTACGCGCTCTGGCAGCACCGCGTACTGGGGACCGTCGACGACCGCGAATCGGTCGTCGGCCGCCAGCTCCACTACTGGCGCACCCGTCTCGCCGGGCTCCCCGACCTCCTCGAACTGCCCGCGGACCGGCCGCGACCTCACGTCGCCAGCGGATCCGGCGGCGTGGTGCATGCCGCGATCCCGGCTCCGCTCGCCGCCCGCGTCACCGCGCTGGCCGCGGACACCGGGACGACGCCGTTCATGGTCCTCCATGCCGCGCTCGCGGCCCTGCTGTCGCGTCTGTCCGCCACCGAGGACATCGCCATCGCCACCCCGGTGGCGGGCCGCGGTCAGGCCGAGCTCGACAGCCTCGTCGGCATGTTCGTCAACACCCTGGTGCTCCGCACCGAGGTTCACGGTGCGATGACGTTCGCTGATCTGCTGACGCAGGCGCGAACCGCGGACCTGGATGCGTTCGCGAACGCGGACGTGCCGTTCGAGTCGGTCGTCGACGCGCTCAATCCGATCCGGTCCCAGGCGTTCGCGCCGCTCGCCCAGGTCCTGCTGACCTTCGCCCAGAGTGCCGACGACCAGTCGGACGAGGTCGTGCTGCCGGGTCTGACCGTCTCGCCGATCACGCTGTCGGAGCTGCCCGCGCAGCGCGACCTGACCGTCACCGTCTCCGACCGGGGAACCGGCGGCTGGGATGCGGAGCTCCTCTACGCACGGGACCTGTTCGACGCGGCGACCATCGAATCGTTCGCCCGGCGGCTGGTGTCGCTGCTCGACGCGGTCGTCGGCGACCCGTCGACCGCGATCGGAGACGTCCGACTGCTCGACGATGCGGAACTGGCGTCGAAGCACGTCGTCGAATGGGGAGCCGAGCACGAGCTGCCCGCCGTCGCGTCGATCCCCGAGGCCGTCGCGGCGCAGATCGCGGCCACCCCGGACGCGTTCGCGCTGCTGTTCGGTGACCGTGAGGTCTCGTACGCCGAGTTCGGTGCGCGGGTGAACACGTTGGCGCGTGAGTTGATCTCTGCGGGTGTGGGTCCGGATGTGGCTGGGGCGCTGTGTATTCCGCGTTCGGTGGAGATGATGGTCGCGATTCACGCGGTCCTCGCGGCGGGTGGTCAGTACGTTCCGATCGACACCGCCACCCCGAGCGATCGTGCGCGATACATGATCGAGACGGCCGGTGCAGAGGTCCTGCTCGTCACCGATCCGGCCGACGTGACCGACGTCGTCATCGCGGCCGCCGAAGGTGGGGCACGGGCGATCCGCGTCGATGCCACCGGTGCTGTGGACCCGTCGGCGAGGCCGCTGAACCCGGCAGAGCTGCTCGGTCCCATCCGACCCGACACGGCGGCCTACACGCTGTTCACCTCGGGTTCGACCGGCCGCCCGAAGGGTGTGACGCTTTCGCATGAGGCGGTCCTCAACCGGCTG
>NZ_AEUD01000026.1 GCF_000192435.1 Gordonia neofelifaecis NRRL B-59395 | reverse complement strand
GCTCTTCACGGCCATGTCGCCGAAACAACGTCCCTGGACATCACAACTAGGACGACCAGCCGGTGCCATCGCTCGTCTTCCAGATCTCCCATTCGGCGGCGGTCGTGGCGAGGACGTCGTTCAGCCACACCGTTCCGTCGGGCATCCAGCCCGCCATCATCGTCTGGTGGCGGTCGTCGACGTCGATGGCCTGGGTCGCTGTCGTCAAGTATCCGGCGATGGTGACGTGCACCGCGTCGTAGTTCTCCGCGACCGAGACCCAGTCGGGCATCAGCCACGGCCCGTCGGAGCCGGTCACTCGCCGCCAGTCGGGGCCGACGGTGTGAGTGATCTCGAACGGATGATCACGGCAGAGGCCGGCCCAGTCGGCGGGTTCGCAGATCTCCAGGATTCGGGCTTCGGCCGGTACCGGGCATCGGCGGATCCACACCTTCTCCCAGCCTCCGCAGTCTTCCATCAGGGTGATGCCCGTCGGTCTGCCGTTCTGGCGTCGGGCGGTCGTGTGTCCCGCCCACGGGGTGGACCACCAGAACCCGGAGACGTCGCTCGCTGCGCGGTTCTCGCGCCGCCCCTCGGCTTCGTCGGCCATCGCGACGGCGCGGCCGACGCGTAACGACTGTCCGATCGGCGCGGCCTCGATGGTCGGCTCGGCGTAGGCGATCAGGTGCTGATCGTCGACTGCGCAGGCCGACGACCACCACTCGCAGTGCGGCGACGCCGCGACCGCTTCCGCCAACGGTCGCAACAGTTCGACGATCTGCGGTAGGGCGGCGAGACGGACGAGTCCGTCTGGCGCCTGCCAGTACCAGGCGAAGTCGACGGACATCTGCAGGGCGGCGTGGAGCACGTCCGCGTCGACCTCACCGAAGCGGAGTGCGGCGAGTTCGACAGCGGCGTCGTCCGGGCTGCCAGTCGGGGGCTCAGCAAATCTCGTCATCACGCCGCCAGCGATGTGCCAGGTTCCGAAGGAGGCGTGGTCCTCGAAGGCGTTCGCGGCGAGATCGAAGGCCTGCGACAGGTCGACCGAACCCACGGCCTTGGCGTATGCGACCAGCAGTCGCCTTCCTCGGGGCGTGTTCAGCAGATCGTCGGCCGTCAGAGCGCGCATACCGGAGAGTCAATCACTCCGCAGCGATCCGCCGCAGCACCTGCAGCGCTTGTTCGACCACCGGCGCCGCCGGGTCGGGGATCCAGGCGGCGGCGAGGTCGATGCCGATCTCCGGCTGCACGGGCAGGTAGCGGACACCGGCGATGTCCAGGGCCGACGTCGGCTCGGGAACCACGGAGACGCCGAGACCGGCGGCGACCAGCGTCACGAGGGTCGAGGTCTCGGTCACCTCGTGCCGGATGCGCGGCGCGAAGCCCGCTTCGGCGCACATCCGGCTGACGAGGCCGTTGATCACCGAACGGCCGTGGCCCGCGTGCATCACGAACTCGTCGTCGCGCAGGTCGGTGATGTCGAGTTCGCGGCGCCCGGCGAGCGGGTGGCTGTCGGGCACGAGTGCGATGAGCCGGTCGTGGCGCACCGATTCGACGACGACGCGGGAACTGGTCACCGGCGGTCGCAGCAGGGCGAGCTGGATCTCGCCCGCCTCGAGCGCCGTCAGCTGATCCGGGGCGAGCATCTCGCCGCGCACACTGACGTCGACGCCGGGCAGCTCGTCCCGGAGGGCACGGACGAGGCGGGGGAAGAGGGAGTACGTCGCGGATCCGACGCAGCCGATGGAGAGCGTGCCCTCCAGCCCGTCGGCGACGCGCTGAGCCTGCTCGCCCGCGACGTCGACCGCGTCCAGGATCTCGCGGACCCGATCGAGGTATACGCGTCCCGCCGGAGTCAGCTCGACGCGGCGCGTCGACCGGGCCAGGAGTTCGACGCCCAACTCCTCCTCGAGTTGCCTGATCTGCGCCGACAGCGGCGGCTGCGCGATGTGGAGACGTTCCGCGGCTCGCCGGAAATGCAATTCCTCGGCGACGACGCGAAAATACCGCAGATGACGCAATTCCATGATTGATACCGTACAGATGTCACCGAGGGTGAAATCTGTACTTCACGGTATGGGTTCGGGTTTCTACGCTGGATCCATGCCTACCTCGACCAGTTCCCTGACCGGCGGCTCCGTCGTCATCTGTTCGCCTCTGCGCACGCCCGTCGGCCGTATGGGCGGGGCTCTGGCGAAGCTGACCGTAGACCGTCTCGCCACCGGACTGCTCGCCGAACTCGCGTCCCGCACCGGTCTCGGCGAGAACGACGTCGACGACGTGCTGCTGGGCCAGGGATATCCGAACGGCGAGTCGCCGGCTCTCGGGCGTGTCGCCGCGCTCGACGCCGGTCTGGGAGTCGGGGTACCGGGCATGCAGATGGACCGCCGCTGCGGCTCGGGGCTCCAGGCGATCCTCTCCGGGGCTGCGCACGTCGCGTCCGGCGGGGCGGACCTGGTGGTGGCCGGCGGCGCGGAGTCGATGTCGAACGTGGAGCACTACGCGCTCGGGCTGCGAACCGGAGTGGGTCAGGGCGGCGTCGAACTCCGCGATCGCCTCGATCGGGCACGACTGACCGCGGGCGGCGACTCGCACCCGGTGCCGGGCGGCATGATCGAGACGGCCGAGAACCTGCGTGCGCGCTACCGCCTCACGCGCGAGGCGCAGGATCGACTGTCCGCGGAATCGCACCGGCGCGCGCTCGAGGCCATCGACGCGGGCCGGTTCGCCGACGAGATCGTGGCGGTCACGGTACCCGGCGGTCGGAAGTCGCCGGATGCCGTCGTCGACCGCGACGAGCATCCGCGCCCCGGCACGACCACCGAATCGCTGGGCCGACTCCGCCCCGTCCGCCTCGCCGTCGACCCGGACTCGACCGTCACCGCGGGCAACGCCTCCGGCCAGAACGACGGTGCCGCGATGGCCGTCGTCACGACGCTCGCCGAAGCCGAGAAGCGGGGCCTCGACCCGATGCTCGCGATGCGGTCGTGGGCGGTCACCGGATGCGAACCGGATCAGATGGGCATCGGGCCGGTGGGGGCGACCGCGAAGGCCCTCGCCCGCGCGGGGCTCACCCTCGACGACATCGACCTCATCGAACTCAACGAGGCGTTCGCGGCTCAGGTGCTGGCGGTGCTGTCCGAATGGGGTGTGGACGCGGCCGACGAACGGCTGAACCCGAACGGCTCGGGCATCTCGCTCGGGCATCCGATCGGCGCCACGGGCGCGCGCCTGGTCGTCACCGCCGCGCACGAGGCACGACGACGGCAGGCGGGCAACGTCCTGGTCACCATGTGCATCGGCGGTGGGCAGGGCCTCGCGGGCGTCTTCGAGGCGATCCGATGAGCGCGGTCGACGTCCACGCCGTCGTCACCGGACGGTCGGACGGTCCTGCGGTGGTGCTGTCGAACTCACTCGGGTCGACGCACCGCATGTGGGACGCGCAGATCGCCGACCTGGAACAGCACTTCATGGTGGTCCGCTACGACACCCGCGGCCACGGACTCAGCCCCGTGCCCGACGGCCCGTACTCGATGGACGATCTCGCCGACGACGTGCTCGCCGTGCTCGACGGACTCGGCATCGAGCGCGCCCACTTCGTCGGACTCTCACTGGGCGGGATGACCGGCATGCGGCTCGCCGTCCGCGATCCCGCGCGGGTGAACCGCCTGGCGCTGCTGTGCACGGGTGCGAAGCTGGACAATGCGGCCTCGTACGCCGAGCGGGCCGTCGCGGTCCGGGCCGACGGCGTCGCGTCGGTCGCCGAGGCCGTGGTCGGACGATGGTTCACACCGGAGTACCTGGCCGCCGACGCCGACCGCAGGCACTACTACGAGACGATGGTCGCGAGCACACCGGCAGAGGGATACGCCGGGTGCTGCGAGGCGATCGCCGCGATGGATCAGCGAGCGGACCTGCCGCGCATCACCGCGCCGACACTGGCCGTCGCCGGGGCGGACGACACCGCGACCGGACCGTCGACGCTCGCCGAGATCGCCGGCGGTGTGCGCCACGGCCGACTCCTGGTGGTGCCCGACGCGGCGCACCTGGCGCCCGCACAACAGCCTGAGGTCGTGAATCCGGCGCTGATCGAGCACCTGCTGGCGGAGTAGGCGTCGAGCCGTCGCGTGCGTGAGACCGCGGTGACTCGAACGGACCGTCCCCTCAGAGGGAGAGTTCGCCGGTGCGCCAGAAGCGGTGCAGCGACGCGAGATACGGCTCGATGTCGAGACCGGCCTCGGCCAGCCACTCGTCCGAGTAGTACTTGTCGAGATACCGGTCGCCGGGGTCGCAGAGCAGCGCGACGACGCTGCCGTGTCGACCTTCCGCCAGCATCTGCTCGATGATCCGGTACGCGGCCCACAGCCCGGTGCCGGTGGACGCTCCGACCTTCCGTCCGGTCACGGTCTCCAGATGTCGCACGACGGCGACCGCTGCGGCGTCGGGCACCGACATCATCCGGTCGATGGCCGTCCTCATGAAGCTCGGTTCCACCCGCTGCCTGCCGATGCCCTCGATGCGCGAGCCGATGTCGGTGGTGACGGAGTCGTCGCCGTCGCGCCAGCCGGGGAAGAACGCCGAGTTCTCCGGATCGGCGACGCAGACTCCGGTGGACCGCCCGGTGTAGGCCAGATAGCGGGCGATCGTCGCGGACGTGCCGCCGGTGCCCGCAGTCGCGACGATCCATTCGGGGTCGGGATGCGGCTCCAGTGCCAACTGCTGGAAGATCGACTCCGCGATGTTGTTGTTGCCGCGCCAGTCAGTCGCACGCTCGGCGTACGTGAACTGGTCCATGTAGTGGCCGCCGGTCTCGCGCGCGAGGTCCTGCGCGACCTGGTAGACCAGGTCGGGCCGGTCCACCAGGTGACACTGACCGCCTTCGCGCTCGATGAGCTCGATCTTGTTCCGGCTGGTCCCCGCCGCGATGACCGCGATGAACGGAACTCCGATCATCCGCGCGAAGTACGCCTCGGACACCGCGGTGGAGCCGCTCGACGCCTCGATCACCGGGCGTCCCTGCTGGATCCAGCCGTTGCACAGGCCGTAGAGGAACAACGACCGCGCCAGCCGGTGCTTCAACGATCCGGTCGGATGCGTCGACTCGTCCTTCAGATACAGATCGATACCCCATGCGGGAGGCAACGGCAGAGCGACGAGATGTGTGTCTGCCGACCGGTTGGTCTCGGCCTTGATCTTGGCGACGGCCTCGGCCACCCAGCGACGACGACCGCCGTCGTACCGGTTGAGGTCGATCTCCGCGGACATCGTCATTTCGCCTCCCGCGCTGCGTGCTGAGCTCATGCCTGATCCTCCCATTTCGGCGACACGGGTCCGTGCTGATTTCGGAGAGCAGCGCGGGCTGAGTCGGGTCATCGTCTCAGCGCCGTCAGCTCCGACCGCGACCGCACGCCGAGTTTCGCGTAGATCCGAGTCAGGTGGTACTGCACCGTCTTCGGCGAGATGTACAGTTCCGCGGCGACCTCCCGGTTGGTGAGTCCGGAGGTGACGAGCGCGGTCACCGATTCCTCCTGGGGCGTCAGCTCGAAGGAACTCCGGTCGTTTCGCAGCGCGTGCAGGCCGCCGGCCTTCAGCTCCCGATCGCAGCGTTCGACGTAGGCTGTCGCGCCCAGCGATCGGTAGATGTCGCGGGCATTGCCCATCACGGTGTCGGCGGCTCGGCGCTTGCCCGCCCGGCGCAGCGTCTGACCGTAGGCGAAATTGACGCGCGCCTGGTCGTGGCGGAGCAGGAGCCCGTCGAGCAGCTCGAGCGCCTCCTCGAATTTCCGGCGGGCGGAGACGATGTCGCCGATCGCGCCGAGATGCCGGCCTCGGGCGTAGCGGAGCCGCGCACCGGCGGATCGGTGCCCGCGTTCGTCGGCGCGCGCCTCGTGGGGTCGGAGGAGAGCATCGGCGTCGTCGTGCCGGCCGTCGAGCACGAGCGCGTTGGCGAGGACGTCGACCCACGGCCACCAGCCGGGTTCGGTGAGTGCGGGCGTGTCCGGGGCCAGCATGCGCAGCGGGGAGAGAATGCGGGTGACCTTGTTGTAGTCGGCGGCGGCCTCGGCGATCTGCGCGCGGGCGAGCAGTAGGGGGATCTGCATGATCTCGTAGTCGCCGGCGAGCCTCGACGAGTGCGTCACGGCGTCCTCGGCCGCGGTCGGGTCGCCTCTCAGACAATGAATCTGGGCAGCGGTCCAGTCGGCGAGCGGAGTGGCGAGGGTGATCCCGCTCGCGGCGCCGACCCGATTCGACTGCGCCACCGTCTCCAGCGCGGTGTCCCAGTCCCCGGTGACGAACTGCAGGCGGGCGAGCCATCCGAGGGCCCACAGCGTGATGCGCTTCGATCCGCCGAGGTCGACCATCGACACCGCGGTCTCCAGACTGGCACGGGCGGTGTCGACGTGGTCGAGGCCGAGTTGCAGCCACCCGTGTCCGACGGCCACACGTTGTGCCTGCGCCCCGAATCTGACGTCGCGCAACAGGTCGTCGTAGGAGGTGACGGCCTCGTCGACCCGACCCGCCCACGCCTGGCCGAGACCGCGGATCACTGCGGCCTCGACCCCGGCGGGCGACGTGGTGCCCGCCATGTCGACGGCACGGTCGGCCCAGCCGACCAGCCGTTCGCCCTGGCAGCGGACCAGGCAGTGCAGCACGTAGCGCTGCGCGATGAGGGCGGCGATGTCCGGTTCGCGCTCGAAGCTGACGATGCCCCACGCCCGGTCGAGCCGGATCCTCGCCTCGGCCGAGCGGCCGCGGAGAATCGCGAGATAGGCGAGGGTGGCGTTGCGAAGCGGCGTCTCGCGGAGGCTCTCCACGGTCGGCACCATCGATGCCGCAGTGAGGCAGTCGCCGTCGGCGAGAAGCGAATCCACCGAGCGGGTCACCCGCTCCGCGTGCCGCAGCGGCTCCTCGGTCAGACGGCCGGCCTCCCGGTACAGCTCGGCGGCTTCGGCCCATTCGCCGGCCGAGCCGCGGGCGTCGGCGAGCTCGGCGATCTCGTCCGCGAGGTTCGGGTCGGGGATCGGCGTGGCGGCGACGCGGTGGTGCAGGCTGCGCGCCGGATCGTCGACCAGTTCGGCCGCTCGCTCGTGCATGAGACCGGCGCGCCGCGGTCCGATCACCTCGACGATCGCCGCTCGGACCACGGGGCTCGCCGGGGCCAGAGCGGACGCCGCCGGACCCACGGCGGCAGGTGGCCGGACGAGCCCGGTGCCGACCGCCTCGTCGACGGCGGCCAGGACGTCGTTCACGCCGGCGAGCCGGACCGCCGCGCCCAGCGACTCGGGCGCGTTGAGGACGGCGATCGCCTCGATCAGTGAGCGCGTCTCCGGGCGGCACTCGGCGAGGCCGGCCCGGACCTCGGCGACCACCCGTCGGGGTGCGGGCAGCGATGCGTCCGCCCGCGACCAGAGCCGGTCGGGCAGTTCGTCGAGGAGTTCGACGATCTCCCGCGGCCGGCCCGCCGTGTGCCGGGTCAGTTCGTCGATGAGCGACGGATGCACGGCGCGGCCTCGTCGCAGGGCGATCTCGGCGACCGCGCTCCGGTCGAGGCCCGGCAGGCGCATGGTGTCGGGCAGCAGGTCGGCGATCGCGGACGTCGCGGCGTCAGCGGTGAGAACCGTCGACACCGGTGCGTCGGGACGGGCGTCCGCGAGCTCGTGCAGGCGATGCAGCGTGTTCGGGTCCGACCGGTCGGCGTCGTCGATCAGCAGGACCGCGGGTGCGCCGTCGAAGAGCGACGCCGGGTCGTGCTCGGCTCCGCCGGCGACCCGGACGCCGCGACCGCGCAGAGTCTCGGACAGGCGGCGGAGCACGGTCGACTTTCCGCCGCCCGACGGCGCGGTGATCAGGATGAACTCGGGTCCTTCGGCACCGACGATCCGGCCGGTGAGCTCCGACAGTTCGCTCTCCCGGCCGACGCAGGCGGCGTCGATGATCATGGTCTCCGAGGGTATTCCTGTCAGGCGCGGATCGGGGTGGGCCGCACTCGGTTGGTTGAGCAGTCCGGAGCGAGGCGGAGCGCGTGTCGAGACCTCGCGCCATGCGCTGGTATCGAGTCCGCTGGGGTTTACTCGCTTCGCCGGCTTCACCGGCGGGCCGCCGGTCACCCCTGGTCGCCGCCGGCGACGGGTAGCACCGATCCGGTGATGTACGAGGCCTCGTCGGAGGCGAGGAAACAGATCGCGGCGGCCTGCTCATCGAGGGTTCCGTACCTGTTCATCAGCGACGATTCGACGGTCTGGTCGATATGCGCCTGGAACCATTCCTGCTCGGTCTCGTCGGCGGGCGCCGGTGTTCCCCGTGAAACACGGCGCGGCGGGGCCTCGGTCCCGCCGGGCGCGGTCGCGACGACGCGGACGCCGGCCGGTGCGTACTCCATCGCCAACGAGGCGGTGATCGCATTGATCCCGCCCTTGGCGGCCGAGTACGGAATGCGGTGGATGCCGCGGGTGGCGGCGGACGAGACGTTCACGATCACACCGCCGCCGTGCTCGGTCATCGTCGGCAGAACTGCGCGGCAGGCGTACAGCGTCGTCATCAACGATCGGTCGATCTCGGCGCGGATCTCGCCGTCGGTGAACTCGGTGAAGGGTTTGAAGTTGATCGCGCCGCCGACGTTGTTGATCAGCACGTCGACGCGGCCGTACGCGGCGAGCGCACGCTTCACGACCTCCGTCGCACCGTCGTACGACTCCAGATCGGCGTTCACCGCGATCGCGCCCGGACCGTCGACGGCGAGGTCGGCGGCGACCGCCCGTGCGTACTCGGAACGGTCGGCGACCACGACGCGACCGCCCTCGGCGCTGATCCGTCGGGCGGCGGCCTCGCCGATGCCCTGGCCGGCGCCGGTGACGATCACGACCTTGCTCGCGAATCGACCGGGCGTCACGAACTTCGGTTTGCGCGAGGCGGATTCGTCGGCCATCGCCCGGCGCATGGTCTGCTTCGACCGTTCGCCGTGCGCGGCGATCAAGGCGCGAGCGGTGTCCCGATCGCCGGACTCGAACGCGGTGACGATGTCCATGTGGTCCTGGGTGCACAGCGGGTGGCACCAGGTGGCGTTCAGGAGCACTTCGCTCATCCGGCCCTTGACCCCGAGCGCGGTGTACGCCTCAAGCAGATGGGTGTTGCCGGTGACGTGGAACAGATAGTCGTGGAACGCAGCGTTGGTGGTCGTGTACTCGGCCGGGTCGACGAACCGATCGCCGTCGACGTACGGCAGCGTGGCCTCGGCCAACAGGCGATAGCCCGCCAGCTGCTGCGACGACATCCGGCCGATCATCAACTCGACCGCGCCGAGCTCCAGAGCCGCACGCGCCTCGAACAGAGCGTCGGACTCGTGGATCTCGGGATGCTCCTCGCCGATCTCGTATCCCTGTGAACCGACGGTCGGAATCTCCTCGGCCACAACGGGTTCGACAGCGGGGTCGACGGTCGGCGCAATCGTCTCCGGTTCCGCGAGCGGCGCCCGGAACACCTCCTGCCCGGCGATCGACCGGGTCGCGGACGCCTCCAGTGCACCGGCGTCGGGGTCGAGCAGGCGGTCAGCGCCCGTCGCGGGCCAGATCCGCTGCGAGCCGATCCTGGCGAGTGCGTCGTCGTCCGCGGCGGGGGCGAGTCCCGGCCAGGCGTCCAGCTGGTGCGGTGGCAGCATCTGCTGTCCGGCAATGGATCTGGCGTCCAGAGTCGGCACGATCGCCAGATCGACCGCGTCGGCGGTCACGCTGTCCGCCGAGGGGGCCTCATCGGGCGCCGACGCGGCGGTCGTGCCCGGTGCGACGGCCAGCGCGAACTTCTCGTAGTAGAAGCCGGTCGGCTCGATGCCGGTGTCCGCGAAGTGCTTCCGCACCGATTCGACCATCGGTGGCGGGCCGCACAGGTAGGTCGGGCGTCGTCGCGTAGGCACCGCGCGAACATCTATCGCGCGGCCGGTTCATGTTGAGCGTCGTGACGTAGCCCTGATTGACGGCCGTGGTGTCGGGGGAGGAGACGCAGTGATCCCAGGTGAATCCCGGTACCGCGGACTGCATTTGCGCGAGGGTGTCGAGCTCCACCAGGTCGTCGTCGGTGGAGACGCCGTAGATGAGGTGGACCCGACGGGCGCTGCCGTCGTGCCGCAGCTTGCGGAGGATGGAGAGGATCGGGGCGAGCCCGGTGCCGCCGGCGAGCAGCAGCACCGGACGGATCGACTCGCGGAGGAAGAACGAGCCGTGCGGTCCGCTGAAGTCGAGTGCGTCGCCGACCTCCGCTCGGTCCGTGAGGTAGGTCGACATCGCTCCGCCCGGGGTGAGCTTCACCAGGAATTCGAGGCGCTCCTCGTGCGGGCCGTTCGCGAACGAGTACGACCGGTGCACGCAGGCTCCGGTGCCGTCGTCGGTGTCGGGCACGTCGATGTTGACGTACTGGCCCGGGAGGAACGCCAGCTCGGAGCGGTTCGGGATCTCCACCGACAGTCGAACAGTGGTGGGCGACAACCGATCCAGTCCGACCACCGTTCCGTTGAACACAGCAGCCTGCGTCTTGGCGATGTCGGAGGTCGCGGCGATCTGCAGCACCAGGTCCGACCGTGGCTTCATGCAGCACGGGAGCGCGTATCCTTCGGCGGATTCGGCGGGGGAGAGCGCGTCGTCGATGTAGGTGCCGCCGTCGTAGTCGCCCGATTCGCACAGCGCCTTGCAGGTGCCACAGGCACCGTCGCGGCAGTCGAGCGGGATGTTGATCCGCTGGCGATACGAGGCGTCGGCGACGGTCTGGTCCTCGCGGCAGTCGATGAACTTGGTGACGCCGTCCTCGAAGGCGAGGGCGACCCGGTGCGCGGGCGCCTCCCCGACGTTCGTCGACGCGGTGGCGCGGTCGGAAGTGACAGTCATGGCGGGCCCCTAGAAGTGATAGACGTCCACCACGTGGTGGATGTAGTCGTTCTTGAGGACCACCGTCTTGCGACGGATCAGCGGTGCCTCACCGGAGAAGTCGATCGTGTAGAACGACGTCCCGTAATACGGGTCGACGGTGTGGTAGCGGAAGTACATGGTGTGCCAGTTGAACCGGACGTCCACGAGGTCGCCCCGACGCTCGATCACCTCCACGTTGTTGATGTTGTGACTGGTCCGCGGCTCCGGCAGCGAGGTGGCCGACGACCGCTCGGTACGGATGCGGAACACGCGGTCCTCGAGCCCGCCCTTGTTGCCGTAATAGATCAGCGAGATCTCGCGCTGCGGATCCTCGGTGAGCCGATCGTCGTCGTCCCACGACGGCATCCAGTAGACGACGTCGTCGGCGTAGCACTCGAGCCACTTCTCGAACTCGCGGTCGTCGAGGTACCTGGCTTCGCGGTAGAGGAACTGCTCGATGGCGTTCTGGGTGATGAGCTTGCGTCCGTCGGTGACGGGTCCGGGGGTGGTCGCGGGGGTGGTCATGATCCTGTCCGATCTCGAGGAGGTGGCTGGGCGGTGCGAGGGTCGTCAGCCCGCGGTCGTCTCGCTTGCGGCCTCGGCGTCTTCGGCGTCGACGGCGCGGCGCATCGTCTCGAGCCAGTAGCCGTGCTGCACGGGGTAGAGGCCCTCGTCCTCGTTCTTGAGACCCGCGGAGATCACGTTCGGCATGTTCAGCGCGGTGGCGACCTCATCGGGACCGGTGAGCCAGTGCTCGGATCCGCGGCTCATGTCGTTCCACGGCGCGGCGGTGGCCCGGAAGGTCAGCTGGCACGACCGGAACTCTTCGAGGTCATCCGGGGTCGCCATGCCGGAGGCATTGAAGAAGTCCTCGTACTGACGGATGCGGTGGGCGCGGGCGGCGTCGCTCTCACCCTTCGGCGCGATGCAGTAGATGGTGACCTCGGTCTTGTCCGGCGCGATGGGCCGGAAGTGCCGGATCTGCGTTGAGAACTGATCCATCAGGTAGACGTTGGGGTAGAGGCAGAGATTGCGTGATCCCTTCACCATGAACTCGCCCTTGGCGTCGCCGAACTGCGCCTTGAGCTCGTCCATCTTGTCCCAGAGCGGGCGGTCCTGCGGGTTGGCCGCCCAGGTCCAGAGGCAGAGGTGTCCGTTCGGGTACGACCAGTAGCCGCCGCCCGACTTGCCCCAGCCGCCGGCGTCGAGCACCTTCGCGTCGTTCTTGGACTCGCCGGTGCTGCGCCGTGACGTGGTGGCCGCGTAGTTCCAGTGGGTCGCGGTCACGTGATAGCCGTCGGCGCCGTTCTCCGCCTGGACCTTCCAGTTGCCGTCGAAGGTGTACGTGGACGCGCCGCGCAGCACCTCGAGACCCTCGGGCGACTGGTCGACGAGCATGTCGATCACCTGGCGAGTGTCACCGAGGTGCTCGTCGAGCGGCAGGACGTCGGGGTTGAGGCTGCCGAAGAGGAAGCCGCGGTAGCTCTCGAACCGCGCGACCTCGGTGAGATTGTGCGACCCCTCGCTGTCGAAGGTGGCCGGGTATCCCGCGCCCTCGGGGTCCTTGACCTTCAACAGGGTGCCGTCGTTGCGGAACGTCCATCCGTGGAACGGGCAGGTCAGCGTCATGCGATTGTCGGTCTTGCGGCGGCAGATCATCGCGCCCCGATGCGCACAGGCGTTGATGAGGCAGTTCAGTTCGCCGTCCCGACCACGCGTGATGACGATGGGCTGACGGCCGATGTAGGTCGTGAAGTAGTCGCCGGGCTTCGCCACCTGACTCTCGTGCGCCAGGTAGATCCAATTGCCTTCGAAGATGTGTCGCATCTCCAGCTCGAAGACGTCCTCGTCGGTGAAGATGCGGCGATTGGCGCGGAAGACGCCCGCCTCGCGGTCGTCGATGACCGCGTTGTCCAGCACCGTGCGCACGTGCTGGTGCGTGTCGGCGGTGATCGCCGTTCCGGGAATCGATGCGCCGGGGCGAGAGCTGATCGCAGTCATGGTCGGAACCTCCTGTGTGCCGGTGTCTCAAACGACCGTCCCATCACGTGTTCTGACTCACACGAGCAGAAGCCCTAGTCCTGACCCGGGTATCGATTCATAAACACACAGCATCAATGGCCGGAAAACGAGTCCTGGTCTTGTATGGATGCCCGGCTTACCGTGGATTTGTGAATGATCCGGATCACAGTCCGGGTCCCGCGTGACCGGTCCGGCCGGCGAGAGTGAACAGAGCAACGGGAGCACGACATGGAGCTACGGCACCTGCGGTACTTCGCAGCCGTCGCGGACACCTGTCATTTCGGACAGGCCGCGGCTCGGCTGCACATCGCCCAGCCTGCGCTCTCGTACGCGATTCGGCAGCTCGAATCCGAGCTCGGCGTCTCCCTGTTCGCCCGGACGACACGTCAGGTGGCGCTCACCGCAGCGGGGGAGTTCCTCAAGGGCGAGGTCGACCGGATTCTGCTGAGCATCGATGCGGCGGTCGACGGCGTGCAGCGGGTGGCCGCGGGTCGCAGCGGAGTGGTCCGCCTCGGCCTCACCGGCATCGCGGTCTTCTCACATCTGCCGCGGATCGCTCGCGCGGTCCGCAGCGAACTGCCGCACGTCGAACTGCGGGTCGTCTCCGACCTGCTGACGCCCGACCAGTGCGACCGACTGCGCGGCGGCGCGATCGATCTCGGCGTGCTCCGGCCGCCGGTGGTCGGCGAGGGCATCGAGGTGCGGACCATCGACGTCGAGCCGCTTGTGCTCGCGGTCGCCGCCGATCACCGACTGGCCGTGGAACCGGTGGTGTCGGTCGACGATCTGCGCAGCGAATCGTTCGTCATGTACGACAGCCGCGACTCCGCGGTCAACGAGGCCGCCGTCCGCACCTGCCGCGCGGCGGGCTTCGTTCCGCACCGCGCGCACGACGCGTCCGGCACCCCGGTGCTGCTGGCGCTGGTCGCAGCCGGGCTCGGCGTCGCACTGCTGCCCGCGTCGGTGCGGGCGCTGCCCCTGGAGAACGTCGTGGTGCGCGACCTCCCCGACACCGGCACCATGCAGGTCGCCCTCGCCCGACGGGCCGGCGACGACAACCCGGTGGTCGACGCCGTCGCAGCCGTCGCCGCCGCCGCTTTCGCGTCCGCCTCCGCGCGGGCCCTCGACTCCTCGATCGGAGAGACCGCCATGGGAGAACCACGATGAAGATCGTCAGCGTCGAGGCCGTTCCGTTCTCGATCCCCTACCGCAAGCCGCTGCACTTCGCCTCCGGCGAGGTGTACGCCGCCGAGCACGTCCTGGTCCGGGTGCGGACCGACGACGGGGTGGTCGGCGTCGCCGAGGCCCCGCCCCGCCCGTACACCTACGGCGAGACCCAGCGCGGGATCGTCGCCGTCATCGAAGACGTCTTCGCCGGTCAACTGCAGGGGCTCACGCTGCTGGAACGTGAACAGATCGGCGCGCGGCTCGCGCGGACGGTCGGCAATCCGACCGCCAAGTCGGCCATCGACATGGCGGTCTGGGACGCGCTCGGCAAAACCCTCGGACTGCCGGTCTCCGAGCTCCTCGGCGGTTACACCGACCGCCTGCGCGTCAGTCACATGCTCGGCTTCGACGACCCGGAGACGATGGTCGCCGAAGCACAGCGGATGCGCGACCGCCACGGCATCGCGACCTTCAAGGTCAAGGTCGGACGGCGGCCGGCCGAACTCGACATCGCCGTCGTCCGGGCTCTCCGAGATCACTTCGGCGACACCGTCGAGCTGTACATCGACGGCAACCGCGGCTGGACTCCCGCCGAATCCGCCCGGGCGATGAAGGAGATGGCCGACCTCGGTCTGCTGTTCGCCGAGGAACTCTGCCCGGCGGACGACGTTCTCGGCCGGCGCTGGCTGGTCGGCAGACTCGACATCCCGTTCATCGCCGACGAGTCGGTGCCGACGCCGGCCGACGTGACCCGCGAGATCCTCGCCGGGGCGGCGACCGCGATCAACATCAAGACCGCGCGCACGGGTTTCACCCAGTCGCGCCGCGTCCACCACCTCGGCGAAGGCCTCGGCCTGGAGATTGTGATGGGCAACCAGATCGACGGCCAGATCGGCACCGCGTGCACGTTGGCCTTCGGCGCCGCGTTCGAGGCGACCTCGCGATATGCGGGCGAACTGTCGAACTTCCTCGACATGAGTGACGACCTCCTCACCGAGCCCCTGCAGATCCGCGACGGCTGCCTGCAGCGGTCGTCGCGCGCGGGCCTCGGTATCGACATCGACGAGGACAAGCTCGAGCACTACCGCACCGACAACTGACAGACCCTCGCGCACAGCCCGCGCGAGAACCGACTGAAGTATCAAAGGAGACAGAGATGACCACCACCGAGCACAGCCCCTCAGCCGCCGCCTCCGGGGCCTCCGCCACCGAGCGGTTCCAGCAGGACAAGTCGCCGTACGCCGCCGTCGCGGACGTCAGCCCCGAGCGCGTGAACAAGCTCGCCCGGCAGGTTCTCGAAGGCGTGCACCAGACCATCCGCGACAACAACGTCACCTACGACGAGTACAACGCGCTCAAGGCGTGGCTGATCCAGGTGGGACTCGACGGTGAGTGGCCGCTGTTCCTGGATGTGTGGGTCGAGCACGTCGTCGAAGATGTGAACACCGCGCACCGCCACGGCAACAAGGGCTCGATCGAGGGTCCGTACTACGTACCGGGTGCGCCGGAGCAGGGTGCCGAGGGCAGCGTGCCGATGCGTGACGGCGAGGCGGGTGACCCGCTGGTGTGGGAGGCGCAGATCACCTCGACCGACGGCACGCCGCTGCAGGGCAAGATCGAACTGTGGCATGCCGATTCGGACGGCTACTATTCGCAGTTCGCCCCCGACATTCCCGAGTGGAACCTGCGCGGCAGCTTCTCGACCGGAGCGGACGGCAAGTTCAAGATCACCACGATCCGCCCCGCTCCCTACCAGATCCCGACCGACGGCTCCTGCGGCAAGCTGATCGCGGCGGCCGGTTGGCACGCATGGCGTCCGGCGCACCTGCACGTCAAGGTGTCGGCTCCCGGCCACGAGCTGCTCACCGCGCAGCTGTACTTCCCCGGGGACCCGCACAACGGCGACGACATCGCCGACGCCGTGAAGCCCGAGCTGATTCTGGAGCCCGAGGACGACGGCAAGGGCGGCTACACCATCGACTACGGTTTCGTCCTCGACCCGGTCCAGGGCTGACGCGCATGCTGTTCCACGTCCGGATGGACGTCCGGATCCCGAACGACCTCGATCCGAACGTGCGCGCCGAGACCGTCGCGCGGGAGAAGGCGTACTCGCAGGAGCTTCAGCGGTCGGGCAAGTGGCCCGAGATCTGGCGCATCGTCGGCGAGTACTCCAACTTCTCGATCTTCGACGTCGAGTCCAACGACGAGCTGCACGAGATCCTGTCGGGCCTCCCGCTGTTCCCGTACATGGACATCGCGGTGACGCCGTTGGCCACCCACCCGTCCGACGTCAAGGCCTGAACGCGGCGGCCGCGTGAGACCGGCCCGGATTCCCGACGGGGATCCGGGCCGTCGGCGTGCCCGGCGCCGACTCTGGCACCATCGAGACCGAGGAAGTCATCGGGAGGAGTCGTCGTGGACCGGTCATCTGAGCAGTCGCCGGGCTACCGGCCGCCGCTCGCCGCCGGGCAGTCGTACCCGCCGCTCGGCTACAGCGACCGCGGCGCTCCGATGTTCACCTACGACGACCGCGCGCGCGAACTCGCCGGACCACAGCCGGTGGTCGTGCATGAGCCGGAGCCCGCGCCGCCGATCCACCAACCGCCTCCGCCGCCCGACCGGCGGAGAAAGCTCGCGATCGGCGTCGCCGTGATCGCGGTCGGCGTGCTGTGCCTGGCACTGGCGTTCAGGCTCTTCCCCTCCGGGAACGACGACCTCGCGACGCGGGCGGATCCGCCGGCGACGCAGTCGACGAACGACCCCTACCTGCAGGGACTGCCCGATGCGCCGGAGTCGTCGATCCCGCGCGACCCGAACAGCCCGCAGCAGCCGCCGGTGCGGTCGGAGGGGGCGACGGTCGACTACGAGGTCGAGTCGGGACGCGCCACCATCCTGTATGTCGAGGACACCTCGGTGCAGATCGACCGGAGCACGGGCGGTACGTGGCGGCACACGGTGCGCGGGAGCCAGAACGCACTGCTGCGCGTCAGCGTGATCCTGGCCGACACCCAGCCCGCGTCGTGCTCGATCACCGTCGACGGCAAGGTCGTGGCGCGGCAGTCGACGCAGGACTCGCAGTCTTCAGGCATGCTCACCTGTCGTTACGAGGGATGAACGCTACCGTTAGGGCATGACATCCTTCGACGCGTCGCCCGCCGATCCCGGCGTGAAGGCGATGCTCACCTGGCGCGGAGTGGACGGCGACCGGCTGGAACAGGTGCGACTGAACCTCAGCGGGTCCCGCGTCCGCGCATACGGACGCATCGTCGCGGCGGCCACCGAGACCACCGAGGCGTACTCGGCGTCCTATGAACTGGTCACCAACGACAGCGGCGTGACCCGCAGACTGTCGGTGCGCCTGCTGCGAGCGGGCGGTGAGAGCTCGATCGACATCAGCCGGGACATGGACGGTCGCTGGATGGTCCAGACGTCGACCAGCACCGTGCGCAGCGACTTCGACGGCGCGGAGGTCATCGACCTCGAGCTCTCCCCGTTCTTCAAGGGCCTTCCCGTGCGGCGGTTCGGGATCGCCGAAGGCGTCCGCCGCGACGACATCCCGGTCGTCACGCTCCGCCTGCCCGACTGCGAGATCGACTCGGTGCCGAAGAGCTACGTCGGCCTCGCAGATGGCCGGGTCACCGTGATCGGCCCGAATGGCTCACGCGAGCTCGAGGTCGACGATGCCGGAATCGTCCGCGACTACGGCGGTATCGCGACCCTCATCTGACGGTCGGGGCTTCCTCAGGTTTGTCGAGTAAGCCGAGGAACGTAGTGACGAGGCGCATCGAGACACCCGGCACACACGAGCCTCGCTGACGACTGTCTCGGGCTGCTCGACAAGTCCGCCGAGTTCCCCAGGTGCTTGTGCCGTTGAGCGTGACCACCAGGTGGTCACGCTCAACGGCACAAGCGCTCCAGATTCGCAGTGCGGTCGAACCTCAGGTCTTGACCCCTCCAAGGTGGTCGAGACCCCGCGCGCCAGAAGCTCAGCCGATCCAGACGCGCGCCAGGTGAGCCTGCCTGCGCAGTTCCTGCTGCCAGCCGGTATCGCCGATCCGGACATCGGTGATCGGGGTCGGCGCCGCCCCGGCGATCTCCTCATACTTGCGGCGGGCCCGGTGCCCGTCGTCGACGATGGCGGCGACGTCGCCGTTGTCGCGCAGGGCGTCCCGCGCCGCGGTCAGCCGGTCGATCGTCTCGCTCAACGTGTTCAGCAGGGCGATCGAGTTCGCTTCGAGCATGGCGCGCTGCAGGTCGGGTGCGGTGCCGGCGACGCGTGTCCCGTCGCGGAAGCTGCCCGCGGCCAGCCGCAGCGCCAGATCGCTCTCGCCCGCGCCGACCGTGGCGGTCACCGCGGCGGTCAGATGCGGATTGTGCGAGATCGCGGCGGCCGCGCGATCGTGCGCGTCGTTCGCCGCGGGCACCACGTAGGAGCCCGCCGCGCGTGCCAGGCCCGCGACCGCGAGCCAGTCGTCGGCGTCGGTGTCGTCGTGTGTGGTCACCATCCACATGGCGCCGTCGAACAGCGCGGGATCGGTGGCCGCCCAACCGGACTGCGAGGTGCCCGCCATCGGATGGCCGCCGACGTACCGGGCACCGGGATGGAGACGTCCGACGAGCTCGGCGACCTGCTCCTTGACGCTCACGACATCGGTGAGCAGGCAGTCGGGCGCGGTGTCGCGGACGGCGGTGATGATCGTGTCGAGCGCTGTGAACGGCGTTGCCAGCACGACGATCGCGTCGTCGGCCGCGGCCTGCGCCAGTACCTCGGGCAGCACACTCGACGCGCGGTAGCCGTCGGTCACCGCGGCGTCGACCGTCGGGGTGGAACGGTTGTAACCGAAAGCTCGAATGCCCGAGTCCGAGAGGCGGCGCAGCAGCGACCCGCCGATCAGGCCGAGACCGAGAATGCATACGGGGCGAGACGGTGCAGCAGACACGGATCCAGCGTGGCATATCGGCGCGGATTCGACTTGGGAGAGTCCCCAAAAGCGGCTACCGTGGCGGTCATGGCGAAGCCCGGTGCGCAGAGCGAATACGACGAGGTCGAGGGATTCGCCGTGGCGGTGATCCGCGAGGAGACCGGGTGGAAGCTGACGACGCTCAAGCCGTCCGCTCTCGACAGCCTCGACGACGCCGAACTCCAACTGCGTGAACTGCGGGCCACCGGTGCGGTCTTCGGTCTGCTCGACGTCGACGACGAGTTCTTCCTCATCGTCCGTCCCGCGCCGACGGGCGCCCACGTGCTGCTGTCGGATGCGACCGCCGCGGTCGACTACGACATCGCCGCCGACGCGCTCGACGCCCTGCACATCGACATCCCGGACATCGATCCGGACGAACTCGACGACGTCGATCCGTGGGAGGAGGGCGACCTGTCGATCCTCACCGACCTCGGCCTGCCCGACGCCGTCCTGAGCATCATCGTCGGTGACACCGACCTCTACGCCGACGAGCAGATCGGGATGATCGCGGCTCGCCTCGGCTTCGCGGACGAGCTCGCCGCGGAACTCGACAAGCTCGGTCGCTGACGCCTCCATGTCTCGCCCGGATCGGGGAGAGGTGGATCGGGCCGCCGGCGCGATGATGTCCGCGGCGCTCGACGCCGCACGTGCCGCAGACCCGGCCGACGTGCCGATCGGTGCGGTCGTCTTCGGGCCGGACGGTCGGGAACTCGCGCGGGCGGCCAATCGTCGGGAGGCTGACGCCGATCCCACCGCGCACGCCGAGATCCTCGCCCTCCGAGCGGCCGCTGCCCGCCACGGCGACGGCTGGCGGTTGTCGGACTGCACCCTTGCCGTGACGGTCGAACCCTGCACGATGTGTGCGGGCGCGATCGGGCTGGCCCGGATCTCCCGGGTGGTCTTCGGTGCCTGGGAGCCGAAGACCGGCGCCGTCGGGTCCCTCTGGGACGTGCTCCGGGATCCCCGTCAGATGTACCGGCCGGAGGTGCTGGCCGGTGTCCGCGAAGACGAGTGCGCCGCGCTGGTCCGGGACTTCTTCGCGGCCCATCGGGGACAGCCCTGAACTGACCCTGATTTCCCGCTCGCGCCCTCGCGGGTCGCGGTGACCTATGGCAGATTCGAGGTGTAGGCAGCCGTCGCGGAGAAGGGGAATGAGATGTCGGATGCGTTCGAGAAGATCAACGAGGTCGTCGACTCGGTGGTGCGGAAGGTCGACGAGTTCGCCAGCAGCGAGCAGGTGACCGACGCCGTCGCGGGTGCCAAGGCGAAACTCACGGAGATCGCGAACAACGAGCACGTCGCCGGCGCCGTGGACACGGCGAAGACCACCCTCTCGGACATCGCGAACAACGAACACGTGGTCGGCGCGGTGGACACCGCCAAAGGCAAGGTGACCGAGATCGCGAACAGCGAGCAGGTCGCGAATGCGGTCGCGGCTGCGAAGTCGAAGCTCGACGAGTTCGCGGACAAGCTGTCCGGTCGCTGAATCACGACGAAATGGCCGCTGACCTGCCGATTTCACTCTGGCGACGCACTGCGGTACAGTTTTCCGCGGTGGCGTGTCCGAGCGGCCGAAGGTGCGACACTCGAAATGTCGTGTGTAGTAACCCTGCACCGGGGGTTCAAATCCCTCCGCCACCGCTGAAGGGCCCCTGACTTGCAATGCAGGTCAGGGGCCTTTTCCATATCTTCGATCAGGCTGGGGCTGACGCAAGCGTCCCCGTGACGGTCTCTCGTGGACTATTCGTCCACGGTGGCCCGTCACGGGGACGCTCGGGTCAGTATGTCCGCGTCAGTGCTCGGTCGAGAACGAACTCCGCCGCCGGTGCACCTCGAGCGCCAGCGTGACCAGTCGATCGATGAGATCCGAGTAGCCGATGCCGGTGGCCTCCCACATCTTCGGATACATCGAGGCCGGAGTGAATCCGGGGATCGTGTTGACCTCGTTCAGCAGCCAGCCGCGGCCGCCCTCCTCGTAGAAGAAGTCGACGCGGGCCAGTCCGGCGCAGCGCAGCGCGACGAAGGCGTCGGCCGCGAGTTCGCGCACGTCGGCGATCGCCTCGTCGGACAGGGGCGCGGGGATCATCAGCTCGGCCGCGCCTGTGATGTACTTGTCCTCGTAGTCGTAGAACTCGCTGCCCGGCTTCACCTCGCCGGGCAGGGAGGCGTCGGGCGCGGCGTTGCCGAGGACGGCGACCTCGATCTCCCGGCCGACCACGGCCTCCTCGATCACCACGACGTCGTCGTAGCGGAGGGCGACGTTGATCGCGGCGTCGAGCTCCTCCAGCGTCTCCGCGCGGCTCACACCCACCGACGAGCCCATGTTCGCGGGCTTCACGAACATCGGGAAGCCGAGCTGATCAGCCGCGTCCGTCAGAATCTGGCGGGGATCGTCGACGCCGTCGCGGAACGTGAGCCACTTGCACTGCGGGATCTCCGCGCGCGCGGCGACCTCCTTGGCCATCGCCTTGTCCATGCACACGGACGAGGCGAGCACGCCGCAGCCGATGTACGGCAGCTTGAACAGTTCGAGCATGCCCTGCACGGTGCCGTCCTCGCCGTGCGGTCCGTGAAGCAGGGGAAAGACGACCGTCAGGTCCTCCGGCGACCCCGCGAGTACCTGAAGGGGGTTCACCTCGGGGCCGTCGACGTCGAGGCTGTTCGGCAGCTCCGCACCCGCGGCGAGAGCCTCGGCGGCCGCGTCGTTGCGGTGCCAGGCGCCCCGCTTGTCGATGCCGACCGGGATCAGCTGGTACTTGGAACGATCCGCAGCGGCCAGCACATGGGCGGCGCTCACGCGGGAGACATCGTGCTCGGCGGACACTCCGCCGTAGAGGACGACGAGCCGGATGAGGGGGGTGCTCATGGGTGCAACCATACGTGCTTGCTTGTAGCGTGGTCTGTCGTGCGTCTCCTAGCCAGTCAGATCGCCGCCGCGACGGGCGGAACCCTTCACGGACCCGATGCGACGGTCGATTCCGCGAGCATCGACTCGCGGTCCGCGCGGCCCGGACAGTTGTTCGTGCCGATCGTCGCCGCCCGCGACGGCCACGACTTCATCCCGTCGGCGGTGCAGGCGGGCGCTCCCGTATACCTGACCGATCGCGCACCGGATCCGGCTCTCGGTGCGACCGCCGTCCAGGTCGCCGACACCGCCGAGGCGCTCGCGGATCTCGGCCGATTCGTCCGCGCGGGCCTGCCGGGCAGCGTGGTCGGCGTCACCGGCTCCGTCGGCAAGACCTCGACCAAGGATCTGCTCGCGGGCGTGCTCGGCACGACCTTCCGGACCGCGGCGAGCGAGAAGTCGTTCAACAACGAGCTCGGGCTGCCCCTGACGCTGCTCGGCGCCCCCGACGACACCGAGGCGGTCGTCCTCGAGATGGGTGCCAGGGGAGTGGGGCACATCGCCCAGCTGTGCTCCATCGCATCACCGACCGTCGGTGTGCTGACCCGGGTCGAGGCCGTGCACCTGGAGATGTTCGGCAGCCTCGACGACGTCGCGCAGGCGAAGGGCGAGCTCGTGGAGGCGCTGCCCGCCGACGGATTGGCCGTCCTCAACGCCGACCACCCGGTGGTCGCGGCGATGACCTCGCGGACCAGCGCTCGGGTGCTGACGTACGGCGTCGATCCCGGAGCCGACGTGCGCGCCACCGACATCGTGCTCGACGACGAACTCCGCGCGAGCTTCACGCTGCACAGCCCCTGGGGTACGACCGCCGTGCGTCTCGGCGCCCGGGGCGAGCACCAGGTGAGCAACGCCCTGGCCGCCGCGGCCGCGGGCGGTGGGATCGGGGTGCCGATCGAGAAGATCGCCGAGGGCCTGCTCGGCGCGAACCTGTCCGGGCTGCGGATGGAGCTCAGCACGACGGCGGCGGGCGTCACGATCATCAACGACGCCTACAACGCCAACCCGACGTCGATGGCCGCCGGACTCTCGGCGCTCGCCCGGATCGACGCGGGCCGTCGATTCGCGGTCCTCGGCACCATGGCCGAGCTCGGCGACGACAGCGCCGCCGCGCACCGCGAGGTGGCCGACCAGGCCGTGGCGCTCGGGGTGACGGTGATCGCCGTCGACGAACCGGCCTATGGCGCCGGCGTCACACACGTGTCCGGAGTCGACGGCGCCGTCGACGCGCTCGGCGACCTCCGCAGCGGCGACGCCGTCCTGGTCAAGGGCAGCCGCGTCGCCGCGCTGGAGCGTGTCGCCCAGGCCCTGGCCTGAGGGCTTCGCGCCGCGCCGGGGGTTGAGCGGGTGCCCCGTTGGCCTCTCGTCGGTTGAGCGAGCACCCCTCGTCGGTTGAGCGCGCGCCCCTCGTCGGTTGAGCGAGCGCAGCGAGTCGAAACCCAGTGAGCCGCGCTGGTGGTCGGGTTCCGGCCCGGGTGGCGGTGGTTTCGACTCGCTCCGCTCGCTCAACCGGCGGCTGGCTCCCCTCGCTCAACCGACGAGGAGGCTCCCCTCGCTCAACCGGCGGGTGGCTGCGAAGCGAGTCGAAAACCTGGTGCCCCGATATCCCGCCGCTCAACCGATAGCGCCTCAGTTCGGCATCAGCGCGAACGCCTGGCTGCCCTTTGTGCAGCGGGCGAGTTCGCCGACGGTGGTCGAGGGGCCGCAGTCCCAGCCGGAGACCGTCTGCGGGGTACCGGTCGCGATCAGCGGGCCGTACTCCTTGGCGATGTCCTTGGCGGTGTCGCAGGAGAGATCCCCCGCGACGATGTGAATCTGCAGGGCGCCGTCCGGTCCCTTGGTGGCACCGCAGGTCTTGTCGTTCGCGGTCGTCTCATCGGTCGTCTCGTCGGCGGCACTGCTCTTCGGCTTGGGTCCGCCGACCACCGGCACGCTGCGATCGGCAGGCGGGGTGGCGGCGGTGACACTCGCCTGATCGGTGCCGGATGCGGCTTCGTTCTCCGAGCCGCAAGCGGTGGCGGCCAGGGCGATCGAGCAGCCGAGGAGTGCGGTCGCGGCCAGTTTCATCGTGCGAGTCATGGGCACAACGCTAACGAATTTGAGCGCGTCCGCGCACGACTGGGATGATGGCATCCGTGACCACCAGCCACTTCACGCCTCGCGCGCGTCTCGACGGAACCGCAGGGCGCACCGGAACCATCAGCACTCCGCACGGCGAGATCCAGACCCCGGCCTTCGTGCCGGTCGGGACCAAGGCGACCGTCAAGACGGTTCTGCCCGAGTCGGTCGCGGCGCTGGGTGCACAGGCGGTCCTCGCGAACGCCTATCACCTCTACCTGCAGCCGGGACCGGAGATCGTCGACCAGGCGGGCGGCCTGGGCTCCTTCATGAACTGGCCGGGCCCCACCTATACGGACAGCGGCGGGTTCCAGGTCATGTCGCTGGGCGCCGGCTTCAAGAAAGTCATCTCGATGGACCTCGTCGGTGAGCAGGACGACGAGCGGATCGCCGAGGGCAAGGAGCGGCTCGCCAACGTCGACGACGACGGCGTCACGTTCAAGTCGCACCTCGACGGCTCGATGCATCGATTCACCCCCGAGGTGTCGATGGGGATTCAGCACCAGCTCGGTGCCGACATCATCTTCGCGTTCGACGAGCTGACCACTCTGATGAACACGCGCGGCTATCAGGAGAGTTCGCTGGAGCGGACCCGGCAGTGGGCAATCCGCTGTCTCGCCGAGCACAACCGGCTCTCGACGGAGCGTTCACACCGCCCGCAGCAGGCGCTGTGGGGTGTGGTGCAGGGCGCCCAGTACGAGGACCTGCGCCGTAAGGCGACGCGCGACCTCGTCGAACTGAGCCGGATCGATCGCGACAACGGCGGCAAGGGATTCGGCGGCTACGGCATCGGCGGCGCGCTGGAGAAGGCGAATCTCGGGACCATCGTCGGCTGGGTCACCGACGAGCTGCCCGACGACGCTCCCCGTCACCTGCTGGGGATCAGCGAGCCGGACGATGTCTTCACCGCGATCGAGAACGGTGCGGACACGTTCGACTGCGTCTCGCCGACCCGGGTGGCGCGCAACGGCGCGATCTACTCGTTCGACGGCCGGTACAACATCACGAATGCCAAGTACCGCAACGACTTCCGTCCGCTCGACGAGGAGCTCGACAACTATTCGACGCAGTACACGCGCGCCTACCTGCACCATCTGTTCAAGGCGAAGGAAGGACTCGCGTCCACTCTGGCGACGCTGCACAACCTCTCGTTCACGATCACCCTCGTCGATCGAGCCCGCAAAGCGATCGAGGACGGCAACTACTTCGAGTACCGCGACGAGTTCCTGCGCCGCTATTACGCCGGAACGCGATAGGCACCGCCGATCTCCGGCCGCCGATCCCTGAGGATTCGCTGCGTAATCGACGATTAAGGGTGGTCCCTGATGCGCGGGGCCGTCAGTTCTGACACCTTTGATCCCATGACACAAACAGCAGCGGCTGGTAAACACGCCATGGTTGCGGCCCGTGCCGACAATGTGGTGAAGACCTACGGCAGCGGAGACACCACGGTGCACGCGCTCCGCGGTGTGTCGATCGGTTTCCGCGCGGGGGAGTTCACCGCGATCATGGGTCCGTCGGGATCCGGCAAATCGACTCTGATGCACTGCCTGGCAGGTCTGGACACGGTCACGAGCGGACAGGTCTCGATCGGCGACGTCGGCCTCATCGGGCTCTCGGACAAGGAGATGACGAAGCTGCGGCGCGACCGCATCGGCTTCGTCTTCCAGGCCTTCAACCTGGTGCCGACCCTGACCGCGGAGGAGAACATCACGCTGCCGCAGGGCATTGCGGGCCGGGACGTCGACCGCGACTGGTTCGACACGGTGGTCGACCGCCTCGGCATCCGGCCGCGGTTGTCGCACCGCCCGAGCGAACTGTCGGGCGGTCAGCAGCAGCGCGTGGCGTGTGCGAGAGCGTTGGTCGGCCGGCCGGACATCATCTTCGGTGACGAGCCGACCGGCAACCTCGACTCCCGTTCGTCCGGCGAGGTGCTCGACATCCTGCGCGCGGCGACCGACGAGTTCAACCAGACCGTCGTGATCGTCACGCACGATCCGCGGGCCGCGTCGTACGCCGACCGGGTGGTCTTCCTCGCGGACGGCCGGATCGTGCAGGAACTGCAACGACCGTCGGCCGACGACGTCTTCGAGGTGATGCGCACGCTCGACGACGACGCGCCGTCACTGCCCGACCAGCCGCAGGCTGAATCGAGTGCGACCGGCGAGGACCAGCGCGGCGCCGGCGAGGTGAACTGAACCCATGGCTGCCAATGTCATGCGCAAGGTCTCGTTGAGAAGCCTTGCATCACACAAGATCAGGCTGGTCCTGACGGTCTTCTCCGTGGTTCTGGGCACCAGCTTCGTCGCGGGCGCGGTGATCTTCACCTCCACGGTGTCGAGCGCATTCAACTCGATCTTCGACGACGTCGCCAAGGGTGTCTCGGTGGAGGTCACCGCGGCGGGCCAGGATTCGCCGGGCGTGCCGGTCGCCATCGTCGACGGTCTGAAGAAGAACGAGCAGCAGCTCGGCATCGAGCGGCTCGCCGCCCTGAACTCCGGTTCGGTGACCCTCGCCGACTCCTCGGGCCGGGCGGTCCAGACCGGCGGTGCACCGAGTATGGGCCTGACCTACCTCCCGCCGGATCAGGCCGTCGGTCAGGACGTGACATTCACGCAGGGCCGCGCGCCCGCCAAGTCCGGTGAGATCGCGATCAACGCGGGCGCGGCGGACAAGGGTTCGCTGACGGTCGGCAGCAAGACCAAGGTGGTCGTCGGTGCCGGACTGGCCGCGCCGATGGAGGTGACGGTCGTCGGCATCAACGACACCGAGTCGTCCACCGGCGGCTACGTCGGCGTGCTGTTCGACCAGGCCACCGCGGCCAAGCTGTTCTCCGACGGTCATTATGTGAGCACTGTCGATCTGGCCGCGCGTCCGGGCGTCTCCGACGAGCAGCTGCGCGACGCCGTGCACGCGCAGATCGCCGATGCCGTCGCGAAGTCGGGTAAGTCCGTCGACGTCGACGAGCTCTACAAGGTCCGGACCGGCGACCAGGTGCGCGAGGACCAGAAGCAGAGCATTCAGCAGTTCCTGACGATCTTCCGGGCGATCCTGCTCGCGTTCGCGGCGATCGGTCTGCTGGTCGGCACCTTCATCATCTACAACACGTTCTCGATGATCGTCGCGCAGCGGAACCGCGAGCTCGCGCTGCTGCGGGCGATCGGCGCCAGCCGCGAGAACGTCTCGCGATCGGTCCTTCTCGAGGCGCTCATCGTCGGCGTCATCGGCGGGGTGATCGGTCTCGGGCTCGGTGTCGCGATCGCGGCGGGCATGCTGGCCTTCACCAAGTCGCAGGGACTCCCGTCCAACGGCGTCGATGTCGGTATCGCGGCGATCCTGTCCGCGATCTTCGTCGGCGTGGTCGTGACGCTGCTCAGCGCCTGGATTCCGGCACGTCGGGCTTCGCGGATCCCGCCCGTCGAGGCGATGCGCGAGAGCACGGTGGAACCGGGCGCGGGTTCACTGCGCGTGCGCACCCTGGCCGCCGCGATCTTCGGCGTCCTCGGGGTGGCCGCGCTTGTGGTCGGCGGCCTGGGCGAGGGTGCCGGTGCGGCGACGATCGTCGGCGTCGGCGCATTGCTCGCGGTGATCGCGGTGGTGCTCGGTGCCCCGGCCATCTCGCAGCCGGTGGTCGGCGTGTTCGGCGCGATCTTCCAGAAGCCGTTCGGCACCGTCGGCAAGCTGGCCCGGACCAACGCCGTCCGCAACCCGCGGCGCAGCGCCGCGACGGCGTTCGCGCTCACTCTCGGGCTGATGCTGGTAGTCGTGATCGGCACGCTGGGATGGTCGTTCAAGGGCACCGTGAACTCGTCGGTCGATAAGGGACTCAAGGCCGACTTCGTGGTGACGGGCACCAACAACATGCCGCTGCCGCTGTCGGTGGTCGACGCGGTCAAGGAGGCTCCGGGAGCCGACAAGGTGGTCGCGCAGGCGTACGGCCAGGCCAAGCTGGACGGCAAGGACACGTACGTGACCTCCCCGTACGGCGGCGCGATCGGCGACGTCGCCTCGATCACGGTGACACAGGGCAGCCTCGATCTGCCCGACGACGGCCTGCTGATCAGCGACGCCGAGTCCCGCGACCACGGCTGGAAGCTGGGGGACCAGGTGACCTTCACCAGTGCCACCGGCGACGAGGTCGTGACCAAGGTGACCGGCATCTTCGAGCGCAACGAGGCGATCACCTCGGTGATGGTCGGCTGGGGTTCGTACGAGCAGCTGATGCCCGCGGTGACCAAGCGGATCGCCGGCCCGGTCCTCGTCGTCGCGAAACCGGGGGTGAAGGCCGGCGACCTGCGCACTCAGCTCGAGAGCGCGACAGCCGAGTACCTCACGGCGCAGGTGCAGGACCGTGACCAGTTCAAGAGCTCGATCTCCTCGCAGATCGACCAGATGATGGCGACGCTGTACGCGTTGCTGGCGCTGTCGCTGGTGATCGCGGTGCTCGGCATCGTGAACACCCTGGCGCTGTCGGTGGTGGAGCGGCGGCAGGAGATCGGCATGCTGAGGGCGGTCGGCATGGCCCGTGCTCAGGTGCGCCGGACCATCTACCTGGAGTCGACGTATATCGCGGTCTTCGGCGCCCTCCTGGGCACGGTCCTCGGTCTGGCGATCGGCATCCCGCTCGTCCGGACCCTGGCCTATTGGGGCCTGGAGGGGGTGGTGATCCCCTGGGGCCTGATCGGCGGAACGCTGGTCGGCGCCGCGGTGGTCGGTGTGATCGCGGCCCTGTGGCCTGCGGTGACGGCGGCGCGGACGCGTCCACTCGAGGCGATCACCTCCGAATGAGGGTGGCGATCGTCCCGGTATACGGTGATCGGCATGAGTAGCGAATCGCCGTCGGGTCGCGGCCGCACCGTCCTGCTGTCGCTGGTGGTGATCGTCGCGGTGATCATTCTGGCCGCGGTCGGATTCATGGTGTTCCGGTCGGGGCCGGCTGACACCGCGGCCCCTGGCTCCACGTCGACGCCGAGCGCGGCGACGACGACGTCGGACACCGAGACGTCGTCGCCCGCTCCGACCACTCCGACCCGCACGACGACCACCGTTCCGCCGGGGTCGGTGACCTATCAGCTCACCGGCGACGGCGACGTGGTGGCGCTCGCCTACCGCGATTCGGGTGGCCGCGTGGTGATCGCGGCGACCGGCACGCCGTGGTCGTCGCAGACGACGGTCTCCGATCGAGACGTGGAGATGACCGCGATCGTCGTCCGCGGACCGGTGACCTGCACCATCCTGCAGGGTGATCAGCTGGTGTCGTCGAGCACGGCCCACGGGGGCCCGCTGCGGTGTGCGGGGCGCCTGCCTCACTGAGCGCGCTGCTGACAGGACCTCACGAGCCGGTCCGGACACGACATGTCCGGACCGGCTCTGCCGTTGTGCACAGCCTTGTGCATCGAACAAATATTCGAGTAGTGTGACTGAAGTGGTGCAGTGTGCCCAGTTTGGCGACTGTTAACAGTTCGGGATAAGTTATCAACAGTTATCCACAGCCATCATCCACAGTGTGTATGAATTACACACATGTAATTTCCACAGTGTGGATGGATTCACCGGTCGTTTGCAGGCGCTGAAATATGCCCTGACCTCAGTTTTTCTGAAGCACCAGTACCAGGTTGGTCGCGGCGACCTCGCGGATGCCGGGGATGTGCACAACTGACCATGCGAACCTGGGGACATAGCGTGGAATCGCCGCCACGAGGGTCGCCTCGCCTGTGGATTGCGCCCAGCGGAGACCCGCGGCGGCGGTGATCGGAAACAGGGAGACGCCGTACAGATTCTTCGGCGGATGGCCGTGTCTGCGGGTGTAGCGGCGTGCGGCGCGATGTCCGCCGAGATAGTGCGTCAGCCCCATCTCGTGGCCGCCGAACGGGCCCCACCACAGGGTGTAGCTGAGGATGACGGTCCCGCCGGGGCGGGTCACTCGGACCATCTCGTCGGCCATCTCCCACGGCGTCGGGGTGTGCTCGGCGACGTTCGACGAGTAGCAGACGTCGACGCTGCCGGTCCGGAACGGCAGATGCTCACCCTGCGCCCGCACCGCCGTGCGCTGGTCGATGCCCGCCGCGCTCATCTCGCCGGCATCCGGCTCCACCGACAGATAGCGGGCGCCGCGGTCGGCGAACGCGTCGGCGAAGAATCCGGGTCCGCCGCCGACGTCGAGGACCGTTGCGCCCGACAGCGGTTCGGGATGCAGGTCGGCGACCATCATCGCGGTGTCCTCCGCGAGCGCGGAGTAGAACCGTGCGGGGACCGACTGCTCATAGCGGAACGCGTCCAGCAGCCGGATCGATCGACGGAGAGTGGCGTGCCGGGCGAAGTGATCGGCAGCGGCTGGGATCCGGGAACGCGGCATGCAGTCAGGTTCGCATACGCTGGACGGAATGAGCGTTCCGACCGATGTCCTGCTGCTGTGCTGGCGTGACACCGGCCATCCGCAAGGCGGCGGCAGTGAGCGTTACCTCGAACGGGTGGGTGCCGAGTTCGCGGCGCGCGGGTCGCGGGTCACGCTGCTCACCGCGCGCTATCCCGGATCGGCGCGCATGCAGATGCGGGACGGTGTCCGGATCGTTCGCGGTGGAGGCCGACTCACGGTGTATCCGCGGGCGCTGGCGACCATCCTCGCGGCCCGCTGGGGCCGGGGTCGGCTGGCGGGCTACCGGCCGGACGTCGTCGTCGACACGCAGAACGGCGTCCCGTTCTTCGCGCGGCTCGTCACCGACGCTCCGACCGTCGTGCTTGTGCATCACTGCCATCGGGAGCAGTGGCCGGTGGCCGGGCCGGTGCTCGCCCGGGTGGGCTGGCGCATCGAGTCGAGGATCGCGCCGTGGGTGCACCGGAGGAACAGCTATGTGACCGTCTCCGAGCCGTCGGCCGTCGAACTCGCGAACCTCGGCGTCGACCGCGACCGGATCACCGTGGTCCGCGGCGGTATCGACCCGGTCCCTGCCGGCATCTCGGCGCCTGCCGACGGGGCGGAGCTGCGCCTCATCGCAGTCTCGCGACTGGTCCCGCACAAGCAGATCGAGGATGCGCTGGCGGCGGTCGCGAGCCTGGCCGGATCCGGGGCCGACGTCCACCTCGACGTCGTGGGTGACGGCTGGTGGGCCGATCGGCTCCGCGCCGAGGCCTCGTCGCTGGGAGTGGTCGATCGGGTGACGTTCCATGGTCACGTCAGCGATCGACGCAAGCACGAGCTGCTGGCCGGTGCCGACGTGCACCTGATGCCGTCGCAGAAGGAGGGGTGGGGTCTCGCCGTCATCGAGGCCGCGCAGCACGGGGTGCCGACTGTCGGCTACCGCAGTTCCGCGGGGTTGGTCGATTCGATCGTCGACGGCGTCACGGGTGTACTGGTGGACGATGCGGCGGAACTGGCCGCGGCGACCGCCGCGCTCGGCGCCGATCCCGAGCGCCGCCGCGCATTCGGCACCGCCGCCCGCGAACGGTCGGAGGGGTTCTCCTGGTCGGGCACTGCGGACGGATTCGCGCGGGTCTTCGACCGGGTGGTCGGCTGAGCCGACGCGCTACCGAGCTCAGGTGCGCTCCGGAGTCCACCGGGCGCCGAGCAGGTCAGGATGAGCGGCGACGCGGTCGTCGGGCATCAGGGCGATCACCAGGAAGTCGGCGAGGCGGTCGATGCGCGCGGGGAGGTCGTCGTGCCCGGACACGGCGTGGGACAGGACGTGCGCGCCGACGAACGACTCGGTGACGAATACCGCCGCGTCGTCGGGGTCGATGCCGGGCTTCACATCGCCCTCGTCGATGCCCTTGGCGACGAAGTACTTGATCGCTTCGATCCAGGCCAGATACACCGGGATCGGGGCCTCGCCGGAGTGGAGTTCGATGATCAGGCGGATGCCCGCGCGGACCACGGGGTCGTCGACGAGCAGTCGGCCCATCTCGCGGCACAGCATCGCGATCTGCCGCATGGCATAGGTGTCGAGCTGGGCGATCGCGGCGACGGCTTCCATCGACACCGTCTGGAACTCGTCCACGACGATGCTCGCGAGGTCGTCCTTCGACTGGAAGTGGAAGTAGATCGCGCCGCGCGTCAGTCCGCTCTCGCCGACGATGTCGTTGAGTCGCGCGCGCTCGTAGCCGACACGGCTGAAGAGATTCGCGGCGCCGATGACGATCTGGCGGCGTGTCTCAACCGCTCTCGCCTGCTGGACCATCGCCGACCCCCATGCATGAAAATACGCTCTGATGTGCTGTTATTCGGCACATATCGTAACCGAGAAGACTTGCAGGTTATTACTTGAGAGTATACGGTTACATACCGGTGAACCGGTTTTACCGGACAGTGGTGACTGAAGCTTCGACATCGGCTGGGACACGGAGGAATTCCGCCGACTGGCCGAGGGGTGCTTCAGAGTCGAGTCCGACGCCGACGGTCCGCCGACGCCAGTGCGCGACCCCCGCGCCGATCTGATCGCGAGGGTGGCGCACTGGCGTTTGTCGTTCCGCGCGAGGACCGTCCCAGCCCGGAGTCCGAAGGCTGATCGAGTGGCCGAGGCGTCTTCCAGGTTGATCGAGTAGCCCAGGGCCCCAGGTTGATCGAGTAGCCTCGGCGCGCAAGCGCCGCGGCGTATCGAGATCCGCACGCCGTCTCGATACGCTCGCTCACTTCGGTTCTCCTGAGCCCCGTCGAAGGGTTCGCGGGCTATTCGACCACCCTGCAGGCGCACCCGCTCCCCAACAGCCGGAGCGGTAACGGGACAAGAATCTGGACGAGGGCGACGCCGCTACAGGACAACACCGTCCTCCGCGTCCCCGTCATCACCTCTCGTGGACATATGGTCCACGAGCAGTCCTCACGGGGACGCGCACGTCACTATCGCCGATCACGACGCCCTCGGACGCGACGATTCCCAATCGACAACCCGGCAGCCGCGACCCCGGAAACACTGGACCTTGCTTGCAGATCCCGCGCGGCGTCTCGGCACTCTCGTCACCGCGTTGCTCGACGCTCCTGAGGGCGCGATCCTGCATGATCGTCCCGATCTGGCAAGTTTTCAGTCCCGTCAAGTTAAGTCTGGGACCTTCGGCGCTCATAGCATGAGTCGCATCACATCAAGTGATCGTATGTGGTCCTTACACTCTCGGTTACGTATCGCCCATTGGTAGCTGAGACGTCGATGAGGACCCCTACCAGTGCTGCGCCGGTGATACTTACTGGCAGTGATGCTACTATTAAATGCCAGCATCTGCGGTACGCGCACGCGGTCGAGGGGAGCGCAGTCGCGACGCGGTGCCGATGCCCATGACCATAGGACTCACGGTAACCCAGTCGTCGCGGTCCTCGTATACTCTCCGGATGAGATGGAGGAGCACATCCAGAAGGCGGTGGACTGCTATGAGGCCGGGGCGACGGTGCTGCACATTCACGTGCGTGAGCTCGACGGCAAGGGCTCGAAGCGGTTGTCGAAGTTCAATGAGCTCCTCGCGGGTCTGCGGGAGGCGGTGCCGGACATGATTCTGCAGGTCGGC
>NZ_AEUD01000027.1 GCF_000192435.1 Gordonia neofelifaecis NRRL B-59395 | reverse complement strand
CCATCACCAGGATTGAAAACAACCTGCCTGGACATCACACCTAGGCTGCGTTGCGAACGTCCGTTCGCGCATGGCGCACCGACAGACGCTCCGATCGCAGACGGCACGAGATTGACGGTTCTGGGTCGATAGTCACGATCTCGCCGACATCTCATCTGTGCGGTCAAGGCTGTGCTCGCATCGACGGATACCGCGGTCTCGGCGACCGTGTCGACTCAGGAGGTCGTCGAGCCACTCGGATCGATGCGGAAACCGACGCGCAGGGTGACCTGGAAGTGCGCGACGGAACCGTCGACCACGTGCCCGCGAGTGTCGGTGACTTCGAACCACTCCACGTTGCGGGTGGTCTCGCTGACGCGCGCGATCGCGCTTCGGATGGCCTCGTCTGTGCTGGTCGGTGATGAGCCGACGACGTCGATGACTCGATAGGTGTGTGTGCTCATCTGTCGATCGTCCCACCGTCGAGCACTTCGGCGAGCACGTTCGGTGAATGCCTCCCCGCGTTGCATGTGTGCCGCAGTGTTCGCGAGAACACAGCTCTGGGTAGCCTGCGGGTGGACCACACCGACCTCGGGAAGGAACTCATGAGGAAGATCGCATACCGTCGAACGACCGGGGTCCTGGCGGCCGTCGGGGCTGTAGTGCTGGCCGCCACCGCGTGCGGGGCCCAGGGCGAGGCAAGCGACGCGTCGACCGCCGCGATGGCCGGTGCATCGGAATCAGTTGCAGCGGTATCGAAGTCGGCCACCGGCGGGGTGGACGAGGTGAGGGTCGAAGGCGCGGGCGGCGTCGAGATCACGATGAGGGGTCCGATCGCGGCGAGATATGCGTCGGCGACGTCGTCGGAGAAGCAGACCCTCGGGCCGCCGCTGACCGGCGACCGCAACGCGGGTACGCGCGATAACGGGGTGGTCTACCAGCAGTTCACCGGCGGTGTCATCACGGCGCGGAACGACGATCCCGGGACTCCCGCCTACATCACGACCGGCAAGATCCGAGAGGCGTGGAACGTGGTGCGCGACGCCCAGGGGATCCCGAGCACGCTCGGCTCGAACGGCTCGGCCGGCCCGCTCGGTCCGGTGACGAGTGACGAGGTCGAACGAGGGGCGGTTCGAACGACCACGTTCGAGCACGGTTCGGTGGCATACGACACTGCGAGCGGGGCCGTCACCGTGACCGTCCAGGGGAAGGTCGTGCCGACCGAGTAGGCCCGTCCTCGACCGATCCTAGGAGCGGTGACGACATCTCGGACGAACCGCGCAGGTGTGTTGTGTGGGCAGGACGCGGCCCTCGATCAGGCGTAACGTTATAGGCCCCGAGCGACAGGAAAAGACGATGTCCACACGTGCGAATCGAGTCATGATCCGGACCGCTGCGATCGCTGTCGCTGTCGGTGCCGCAACGGTGTTCGGCGTCGCGGGGCAAGCCTCTGCAGACGTGAAGCCGGGAACGTATACGTCGACGACGCTGTCCGGCGGCGTCGTGCTCCTTCAGCGCACCGCGCACGTTCAAGGCCACGATCTGGTCCTGATCGGGCGGTACCCGATTCACTCCACGCGGAACGGCGGCTACGTCGACCTGTTTCCGGGCCATCGCGTCATTCTGAACAGTGATGGGCACGGTGGCTACACGGGGCCGGCGTATTTCGGTGGAGCCGTCATCGGCTCGATCTCCCTGACCCCGCAGCGCTGACGCGTCCGTCGGACCGGTCCGGTGCTGGTCGGGCCACCGCTGTGTGAAAGGGAGTGCAAGGCGAATCGTGGAATGTTTGACGCTGAGCGGTTCGGGGAACCCTGTGTCGTACGATTGCTGATCACTGCAGGTCGAAAACAGGAGGTATTACCAGTGCTTCTCCGTAGGATCGCCCGCCCGATGCTGGGTTCGGCATTCATCGCGTCCGGTCTCGACGCGCTGCAGGCGCCCACTGGATCGGCGGACGTCGTGCAACCACTGGCGAGCCGACTGTCGGCAGAGCCGGAGACGGTGGTCCGTGCGGCGGGTGCCGTACAGATCGCGGCCGGCGCCGCGCTGGCCGTGGGGAAGGCTCCGCGTCTGGCTTCGGCAGTCCTCACCGGCACCCTGGTGCCGACGGCATTGCTCGGCGGCGACTTCTGGAACGAGACCGATCCGACGAGGCGCCGGACGAAGCGGGCCTACTTCATGAAGGACCTCGGTCTCCTCGGCGGGGTGTTGATCGCCGCTGCGGATACCGAGGGTCGACCATCGTTGGGGTGGCGCGGTCGTCGCCGTATCGCGCAGGTGCGGGCATCCGCCGCGGCTGCGCTGCCGAACGACTCGGACACCGCCAGCGCGTGGGGCTCCGCGGTCGAGCACGCCGAAACACTTGCTCACGACATCGCGGACCGGGTACCGATGGAGGCGATCAAGGACCAGGCTTCACACCTCGCGGAGGCCGCGCGTGCGCAAACGAACGCAGCCGTCGAAGCCGCGCCGGGCGTCTTAGAGCGCGTCAGGGATCAAGCCGCCGACACCGCGGACGAGATCGTCGCGCGAGCCCCGGCCGCCCTCCGTCGTTCGGATGGACGGTAGCCCGGGATCGTTGATCTGCGGCGCACTTGTGCCCGTCGGGGAACGACTGCGGTCGTCAGTTCGACTCGATGGCCGCGCAGCACGGGCAAAGCCACCGTCCGGATTCATGAATCCACCCGTTCGAGAGCGCGAACGTCAGGTCGAAGTACTTGCTGATCCGGGGTGAGGCAAAAGACCGTTCGCAGGTAGCGCAACGGATCTCGTCCGACGGCGGGTCCTCGGCATCGGGACGGGAGATTTGAATCAGTGAACTGGTGGTCGCCACGATTGCACCTTCTTGCACGGGGAGCGTCATGCGGTGAGGTCGGGTCGACGGCCCGGCGGCCGTCGACCCGGGCCGCGTGGTCAGGCGGAGTTCGCGCTGATCGCCCGCGGTTCGCCGGCGGTCGAGATCGCAATTCTCCGCGGCTTGGCGCGCTCGGCGACAGGAATGACCACCGTCAGCACGCCGTTGTCGTACTGCGCACTGATGCCGTCCGGGTCGACTCCGTCGCCGAGGGTGATCTGCCGCCGGTACGTGCCGACGAATCGCTCGGCCGCCAGCCACTTCGCGCCGTCGTCCGATGGAGGTGACCGGTGAGCCGACAATGTCAGCACACCGTTGTCGATGCTCACATCGATGGAGTCCGGATCTACTCCAGGGAGATCGGCGGTGAGAAGGTAGTTCTCATCGACCTTCTGCAGGTCCATCGGCATGAATCGCGGCGTTCTCGGGGTTCCGCTCTCGTGCGCCATGAGCACACCCCGGGCGATTGAATCCAGGTCGCTGAAAGGGTCGAAACGAAGCACAGCAATGCACCTCCTTGCTCCACATTCACCGGCATCGGTGCCGATGATCTGTTTCACTGTGCATGTATGAATTTAGCACTCCATACCGTCGAGTGCTAACGCCCTTTCAGTGTTCTTCGCGGCGCGTGTCGAATGCGGAGAGCGCGATGCGAACCCGCGGTCGGGGAGGTGTGATCCGGCGGTGTGCAGGATCGCAGACGTCATCGCCGAGACGCTTCGTGGGCGCTGAGGATCACTCGGTCGAGACTCAATCGTGCCTGCGAGGGGACGTCGACGTCGTTGAACCTCGCCTCGATGGACGTGGCGAGTACGTGGAGTTTCGTGTTCGACTCCTGGGAACGCCAGACCAGGAGATCGAACGCTTGCTGCGCGTTCAGTCTGTACGCGAGCATCAGGGCGCCCTTCACCCGTTCGATGGTCGACCGCCGGCGGACGAAGTCATCGATGTCCAGGCCCCGCTCTCCGCCGGGGGAGTCGGCTGTGCGGTTCTGCGCTGATTCATGGTTCGTCTCCGAGGCCGCGACATAGAACCCGTATGTACCGACCCTGCGTCCTTTCCGGTCGTAGAGAACATCCGCGATCACGATCACCGGAATCACCACGCCGCGCATGTCGATGATCCGATGCTGGCTGCTGAATGGCTCTCCTTCGAGGCGGACCCGGACCAGTAGCTCGCCGACTCGATGTCGATCGTCGGGGTGTTTGTGCTGAAGGAGCAGATCGCTCGTCGGTGTCACCGAATCCGCCGATTCGTATCCGTGAAGTCGGGCCAATTCATCAGACCACTCCCAGCGGTCCTCCTCCCGGTAGTACCAGAAGCGGCCGAATCGGAATGGTGACACCGCACCGTGCGGCGCGATGTCGCTGATCTGTCGAACGTGAATGTCTTGTCGATGCAAAGGAACGTCCTTTTCGGAATGGCCGCAGGCCCTGCCTGCACAACACCACCCAAATGGTGATGCGGGTTCCTGAGACTGTACGGGCCCCAAGGGGCTAAATGGTTCACCCCTAAGGGTGTAGAACAGTTACGTACAGTGAGGTATGCGGCCGATCCGAATTGCGCTCATCAACGACTACGACGTCGTCGTCGAAGGCCTCGCGACCATGCTCCGGCTGTATTCGGAGAGGGTCGTCGTGCGGGCGTTGTCGACGTCGAACGACGTTTCCGCAGAGGTCGACATCGCTCTGTACGACTCATTCGCGAATCCGCCGGCGGATCGCGGGATCATCGCCGAGCTGATGGCGAATGCACGTGTGGGAAAGGTCGTGGTGTACGCATGGGATGCCGAGCCGACCGGCGCGGACGCGCTGGCCGCAGGTGCGGCCGCGGTTCTGTCGAAGAAGCTGCCTGCCGCCGAACTCGTCGACGCGCTTGAGCGGATCCACGCCGACGATGCTGCGCCGGCCGTCTACGTCGGGAGATCGGACACGGCCGGCTCGATCGCGGGGGACTGGCCGGGCCGGGAAGAAGGTCTCACTCAGCGCGAGGCCGAGATACTGGCCCTGATCGTGCAGGGCCTCAGCAACGCCGACATCGTCGAGCAGACCGGGCTGTCGATCAACTCGGTGAAGACTTACATCCGCACCTGCTACCGCCGGATCGGTGTGAACACCCGCGCACAGGCCGTGCTGTGGGGAGTGAACCACGGATTCGTACCGGACCGGAAGCGGCGCCGCTAGGCCGTCATCGTCGGCTCGTCACGGCTTTCAGGACGGCGAGCAGTACGACCGCGCCGCCGAGTGCGGTGAGGAACGTGAACCACAGCCCGCCGCCGGCGGTGTCGAGGAAGTAGCTCAGCACGAAGCCGCCGAGCAGTGCGCCGATGACGCCGACGACGATGTTGGCGAGCACACCCATCTGGGCGTCGACGCCGGTGACCTTGCTTGCGAGCCATCCGGCCAGCCCGCCGATGACGATGTAGCCGATCCAACCCACCGACGTGAAGGTCGAGGACCGCGCGAGGATCTCGTCAGCGAGTACTACGACGTTGGCGTACATGATTTCTCCTATTCGGGATGACGGCTGGTGCCGTCGGAACGTTGAGACGTGTGTGGTCGCCTCAGTGCGCGCGATGGCGCAGGCGTCGGCGATGACTCGCATCGCACAGTGGCGCGGTGCGGCTGAGTCCGCATGCGCAGAGCGCGACCTGAAATCTCCCGCAGTGGACGGTGGATCCGTCTGGTGCCTCCACATCGACGGGCCCTTCGATCACGATCGGTCCCTTGGGAACTATGCGCACGCGACGTGACTCGCGGCGAGGACTCACGATGACGTTCCCGGGTCGTGTGAAATGCGTTCCGCGCGAACGACGACGAGCGACTCGGTGTCGATCGTCGAGTCGAGTTGTCCACCGTCCACGAGCGCTTGTCGGCGCGAGTTCATGACCGGACCGAAGGGGACCACTTGTCGGCGAACGATCCTTGCTCGAAGACCCGTCGCCCGGAGGACGGCGAGAGTCGTGTCCACGTCGGCGAGTTCGGACTGGACCAGGAGCGCGATTCCGTCTGCGGCGAGCAGTCCGGGCAGCGCCGAGCACAGCGGGTCGAGAACGGCCCGACCGTCGGGCCCGGCATTCCACGCGTGACGGGGCCCGTCGATCGACGACTCTGTTCCGATCGGCGTCAGCACGTACGGCGGATTGCACGTGACGATGTCGAAGCCGCTGTCGGTGACATCAGCGAGGTCTGAGAGCACTGCGTGCACGTCGAACCCCGCGTCAACGGCCGCTCGGCGCACCGACGCGACCGCGTGTGGACACGAATCGACGGCGGTGATGTCAGCGCCCGCCCGCGCACCTGCGAGTGCGACGGCTCCCGAACCGGTGCAGAGGTCGAGCATCCGCCTCCCGGAGAGATCCAGCGCCAGGAGTGAGTCGATGAGCATGCGCGTGTCTGTCTGCGGGCGATAGACCTGCCGATCGCGGTCGGCATCGCTGATGAGGTCTGGCGAGATCAATGGAGACGTCATGCGTGGGAGTACCCGATCCCGTCGATTCCAATCATCGCCTCGTTCCCGCTCGGGGTTTCACCTGTGCACCGAACGGGTACCTCCGGACATCAATTGCGAACGAGAGGGACGCCGATTCATGCCAGTCTTCGAAGTCGATTCGACCATCGCCGGTCAACCGTCGTTGCCCGCCGCACGCGGTCCGATGTCAGCGCGGATCATCGATGCGGTGCGCGCGACACCGGCCGACGCACCTGCACGGATCGACGTTCCCACGGTGCTGGATCCGTGGAGCGACGATGTCCAGCTGGCATTGGCCGTGTGTCATGAGCTTCATTACCGGGGCTGGGCGGACGCGGGTAGAGACTGCGAATGGGATCCGGTACTCATTGGGGCGCGTGGCCGCCTGGAGGATCTCTTTCTGAGCGCCGTCGTCGAGGAATGCGTCCCGCTGAGCGAAGAGGGAACCGCCGACGCTGAGCTGGGTGCGCTCGCCCGCGGCGTTCCGTCCGGTGCCGTGGCGCATCTGCGGCGATGGGGTACCGAGGACGAGTTCGCGGACTACTTCGCGGCCCGGTCCGTCTACCACCTGAAGGAGGCGGACCCGCACGCGTGGGCGATCCCTCGTCTGAGCGGGCGTGTGAAGGCCGCCTTCGTCGCGGTCGAGTTCGACGAGTACGGTGCCGGGCGCGCCGAGCGGGTCCATCAGAACCTGTTCGGCGAGCTGCTGTCGTCCATGGGACTCAACTGCGACTACCTCGGGTATCTGCCTCACGCGCCCGGAGTGGTTCTGGCTCCGGTGAATCTGATGATGTGTCTGGGCCTGAGACGGTCCCGCAGGGGTGCGACAGTAGGTCACTTCGCCGCTACGGAGATGACCTCTCCGGTCGGTTCGGCGTGGATACTGCACGGCTTGGACAGGCTCGAAGCTCCGGAGCCTGCGCGACGATTCTTCCGCGAGCACGTCGAGGCCGATGCGGTTCACGAACTCGTGATGCGGGACGAGGTCGTGGGCGTGCTCCTGTCCGATGAACCTTCGCTCGAGGACGACGTCGTGTTCGGGATCCGCGCACTTCTGGTGGTGGAGAACCGGTTGGACCGGGCATTCGTCGATGCTTGGAACTCTGGGAGATCCCTTGTTCGGCGTGAGGTCGACCAGTAACGTATCAATCACTCGGTTGACCGCACAGCTGAGTTCCCAGAGATCTCGAGCCCGTGACGGCTCGCGATCATTGCACACGATCCTCGTATCGGTCGGCCTCGGACAGCCCGTGATCGGACAGTGCCGGCGCCCGCGATCGTGCGATCCCAGGAGCTCAGCAGATGACGACCGACGATTACTCCCGTGCCCGAGAACTCCTGCGCGAACGCGCATACCGACCTCCGGGTGATCCCCGGCGCACCATTCTGCGAGATGAGGCGATCGTCGCGTGCCTGCCGTTGGCGAGGCACATCGCTCAACGGTACCGGGAGCGCGGTGAACCCTTCGACGATCTCGAACAGGTCGCTCGCCTCGGCCTGGTCCACGCGGTCGATCGATTCGATCCGACCCAGGGCAACGACTTCCTGTCCTTCGCGGTTCCGACGATCATCGGGGAGGTGCGGCGTCACTTCCGGGACCGCACCGCGTCGATCCGATTGCCGCGCAGTGCCATTGAGCTTCGCGGCCGGATTCGGGAAGCGGAGGAACAGCTTGAGCAGACGCATGGCCGCACACCTGACGACGACGAGATCGCCGCGTTTCTGGGCGAGTCACCGGACGCGATCGTCCGCGCACGTGCGGCGGACATCGCACAGTCCGCAGTCTCGCTCGACGCCGGCGCCGGTGACGATGAGCGGGCGCTGCTGCTCGAACTCCTTGGAGCAGACGATCCCGGTTACGCCCGCGTCGAACGGTGTCTGGCGCTGCGACCGGCAGTGCTGCGGCTGCCAGAACGTGATCGCACGATCATCGGTATGCGTTTCTACGAGCAACGCACGCAGAGCGACATCGCGTGCCGGATGGGCATCTCCCAGATGCACGTCTCACGGTTGCTGGCCGCGTCTCTGGGGCAGCTGCGAGCGCAGTTGACGTGAGGGTGGCGACGGTTGTGTCGCAACATGGTTCGCGGTTCGGGCCGGATCAGGGAGCGATGGTCAGTTCGGTTGCCAGTGTTCGGGTGCGGTCGGCGATGTCGTCGCGGACGAGACGCATGCGTTCGATCCCCTCGATGCCGCGTTCGGAGGGCTCGTCGGTGTCCCAGTTGACGACTCGGACGCCGGGTTGGTCGACGACGGCTTCGCGGCCGAGGGTGACGACGAGATCGACGTGTCGGAGGAGGTCGAGGTCGATCGCTTTCGGCACTTCGTCAGAGAGGTCGATACCGATCTCACGGAGTGCCTCAGCCGAGAGCGCGTTGACGGCCGTCCCGGGCCGGGTTCCGGCGGAGTGGACTTCGACGGTGTCGCCGGCGATCTGGCGCATGAGTCCGGCAGCCATCTGGGACTTGCCGGCGTTCTTGACGCAGACGAACAGGACTGACGGCTGCTCGGCGGTCATGAGACGGGCGCTTCCGGGGTCGCGGATCGGTCGATGGCCGGGAATCGTCGGCGGAGTGCGAGCGAGACGTAGACCAAGGCGACGAGGACGGGGACTTCGATGAGTGGTCCGACGACGCCGGCCAGGGCTTGCCCGGAGATGGCGCCGTAGGTGCCGATGGCGACGGCGATTGCGAGTTCGAAGTTGTTGCCCGCGGCAGTGAAGGCGAGCGTGGTGGTGCGGGCGTAGCCCAGCCGCATCACGGCGCCGAGGAGGTAGCCGCCGCCCCACATGATCGCGAAGTAGGCCAGCAGCGGAAGCGCGATGCGGGCGACGTCCCACGGCTTCGACGTGATCTGACCACCCTGGAGAGCGAAGAGGACGACGATCGTGAACAGCAGTCCGTAGAGGGCCCACGGTCCGATTCTGGGGAGGAATCGCTGCTCGTACCAGTCGCGGCCCTTGGTTCGCTCGCCGATGCGGCGCGAGAGGAATCCCGCGATCAGGGGGATGCCGAGGAAGATCAGGACCGACTTGGCGATCTGCCAGGGTGAGGTGTCGATGGTGGTCTGCTCGAGGCCGAGCCAGCCGGGCAGGACCGACAGGTAGAACCAGCCGAGAACGGCGAACATCAGCACCTGAAACACCGAGTTGATCGCCACGAGCACGGCGGCGGCCTCGCGGTCGCCGCAGGCGAGGTCGTTCCAGATGATGACCATCGCGATGCAGCGCGCGAGGCCGACGATGATCAGGCCGGTGCGATACTCGGGCAGGTCGGGCAGCATCAGCCACGCGAGAGTGAACATGAGTGCGGGACCGACCACCCAGTTCAGAACCAATGATCCGATCAGGAGCTTACGGTCGCCGGTGACGGTGTCGAGGCGGTCGTAGCGGACCTTCGCCAGGACCGGATACATCATGATCAGTAAGCCGATCGCGATCGGCAGGGAGACACCGTCGACCTGGATCTTCTCGATGGCGGTGTTCAGTCCCGGGATCGCCCGGCCCAGCAGCAGGCCCGAGACCATGGCGACGCCGATCCAGACCGGCAGGAAGCGGTCGAGGGTGGAGAGCTTGCCGACCACGTTCTCGTCGGCGGTGGCGCTCATGACGCACCTGCGGCTGATGGGCGCACGGCCGGCGGGGCGTCGTCGACTGGCGCGAGGATGGTGGTGAGCATCGCGAGCGTCTCCGGAAGAACGCGGTAGTGCACCCAGGATCCTCGTCGTTCCGAGTCCAGCAGACCTGCAGCCTTGAGGACCTTGAGGTGGTGCGAGACGGTGGGCTGCGAGACGTCGACCGCCGGGGAGATGTCGCAGACGCACGCCTCGCCGCCCGCGTGGCTGGCGATCAGGCTGAACAGCCGGAGCCGGACCGGGTCGGAGAGCGCTTTGAACACCGACGAGACCTCGACCGCCCGGCCGGGGGAGAGTGGGTCCCGAACGAGCGGTGAGCACCGTTCGGTCGTGGCGTCGAGGAGCTCGATCGATGGATTAGACACTCATCGATATTGACAATCATCGATGTGAAGGGCAAGTCCGACCGTCGTGATCGACAGGCGATTCAGTTCGACTGACAGCTCAGTTCGATCCGCAGCACGGCGCGGCCGAGGACTCGGGACCGTTCGACCCGATGAGCAGATTCGGCGCCTCGCCGAAGGTCTCGCTGTCTTCGAGCACGGTGTAGACCTCCCATCGCTCGCCGTCAGGGCCGCCGACCCAGACCTTGTCCTGAGTCGCGAAGCAACAGGTCGTGTTGATCTGCTCCTCGGTGAAGAGGCCTTCGCCGCTGAGCCGGGCGATCTCGGAATGCACCGACTGGCTGGATTCGACCTCGACACCGAGGTGGTTGAGCCCTCCGCCTCGACCGGGATTCTCCAGAAGCACCAGCTTGAGCGGGGGCTCGGCGATCGCGAAGTTCGCGTAACCGGGCTTGACCTTCGCGGGTGTCGTGTTGAAGAGCTTGCTGTAGAACTCGATCGACGCCTGCAGGTCGTCGACGTCGAGGGCGAGTTGGACGCGGGACATGGTGACCTCCGATTATTTCGACGAATGTCGAAGTGTTTGGTGCCCTTTCGTTGTGCCACATACTTCGACGTATGTCAAAGTATTCGGTAGTATATGAAGCATGCCCAAGGCCTTGCCGGTGATCGATGTCAGTGCGCCCATCTGTTGTGCCCCGTTGGGATCCGGGCCGATGACCGACGACGACGCGATCGAACTGGCGCTCCGGCTGAAGGCCCTCGCCGATCCGGTTCGGGTCCGGCTGATGGCGCTGCTGATGGGCGCCGACGGCGGTGAGATGGCGGCGAGCGATCTGGCGCGCGCGGTCGGAGTCTCCGGCGGGACGGCGTCACACCATCTCGGACAGCTTCGAGCGGCCGGGCTGGTCGCTTCCGACAGGCGGGGAGTGAGCATTCTGTACCGGGCGCTCCCGGAGAACCTCGAAGCGCTGCGCGGCGTGCTGGCGTCCTGCTGCTGACCGGCGACGCGGCGGAGCGCTAGACCTGGTCGTGCACCACGATCACGGGGCACGGTGCGACCTGCACGACCGCCTGACTGGTGGAGCCGAGCAGCAATCCTTGGAACCCGCCGCGGCCGCGACTGCCGATCACGATGAGCTGCGCGTCGCGTCCGACGTCGAGAATGCGGCGAGCAGGCGTGTCGACAGCGGCGATTCGGCTCACCCGAACGTCCGGGTGATCGACGACGTTCCCGGCGAGCTGTTCAGAGACGAGTTCTTCCGCGTCGAGGCGCATGTCGTCGATGAGCCGATCTCCACCGTGGTGAAGGAGACCCCGCGGAGAGCCGCCGTACGCGTACACCGCGACCAACTGTTCGTCGAGCAGATCGGCCTGCTGGAAGGCGACGGTCGCGGCCTGCTGAGACAGCGGAGATCCGTCGAGACCAACGACCACCGGACCGGACCGGGGCGGCGGACCCGGCACCACGACGACGGGACAGTTCGCATGGGCGGTGAGGTCGGCGCTGACCGATCCCAGGAGCAGACTCTTGGCGCCGACCAGTCCACGACTGCCGACGACGACCAGGTGCGCGCGGCTGGACACGGCTCGGAGCACGAGAGATGGGGCGCCTTCGATGACGTGTCCGTAGGCCGACACGTCGGGGGCGAGCTCCTGCGTCAGTGCGAGCGCCTCGTCGACGGCGCGCTGCGCTTCGGCGCGCACCGCGTCGCGCACCATGGCCAGTCCCATCGCCGCGCCCGGCGCGTAGGCACCGGTGACGACCTCCGCCACGCTGATGATGCGGAGGCGGCGGTTCTCGCGAGCGGCGGCCCGGGCCGCCCAACGCAACGCATCGGTGGCCCCCGCGGATCCGTCGACTGCGGCGACGACCGGCGAATTCAAGTCGGACATGGTGACCTCCTTGGTCGAGACGACTCCCAGTTCGGACATCACGATGTCCGTCACCTCGATTCCAGTCCCACCGGGTGCTTGGGCGCGCCGGGCGAAAGTCACCGAGCAGACGACCCAGGTCCTCTGGCGGGACCTCTCCGGCGGCCCCTTTGCCGGTCGAGACCGATCAGTCGAGGGGAACCGACCACCGCACCACCAGGCCGCGCGCATCGTCAGCCGGTGTCAGCGACAGTTCGCCGCTGAGCGATTCGGCGCGTCGCCGCATCGAGGCCAGTCCGCTGGGGGTGATGTCGTCGGGCAGACCGACGCCGTCGTCGACGACTTCGAGAGTGATCTCGTCGCCGACGGAGACGGCGACCGTCATCGTGCAGGCATGAGCATGGCGGACCACGTTGCTGACTGCTTCGCGCAGCACCGCGACCAGTTGTTCGGCGACGTCCGGTGCGACGACGGACAGCGGCCCCGACAGGCGGATGTGCGTCTCCAGCGGCGCGTCTCCGACTTGTTCGTCGACGACGTCGTGAATGCGCTGGCGCAGGCGAGTGGTGGCGGTGTCGTCCGAGTGCAAGTCGAAGATTGTCGAACGGATCTCCTGAACGACGTCCTGCAGGTTGTCGACCGACCGAGTCAGCCGTGCCCTGACGTCTGCGGAGGCGGTGCGCTGCAGGGTCGCCTGCAGCGCCATCCCTTCGGCGAAGATCCGTTGGATCACGTGGTCGTGCAGATCGTTGGCGATGCGTTCCCGGTCCGCCAGCATCTCGACCTGTCGGGCCTGTGTCGTCCTCGCCGCCAGCTCGAGCGCGAGGGCCGCCTGGTCGGCGAATCCGGCGCACAGTTCGAGCAGGTGGTCGGAGAACTGGGGCCGACCGACATTGCGGAGGATGACCAGGACTCCGGACGTGGTGTCGGCTGCGCGGAGCGGGGCCGCGAGCACTGGACCGTATCGGGTGCCGATGTCGTCTATCCGGGTGTATTCGAGGCGGTCGCGTCGGATGGGCTCACGCCGCGTGAACGCCGCTCCGGACGTCGATCCCGCCACTGGAATCGTCGCGCCCTCCTCGTCACCGCTTGAGCGTCCTTCGGCGACGGTCACGATCAATTCGCGGACCATGTCGGCCGGATGTTCGGGGTCGTCGGGTTGTGCGACGAAGACCAGGTCGGCGTCGGTCAGGGTCAAGGCCTTGCGCGCGAGCATCCGCAACACGTCTCGGTTCTCGGCACCGGACAGCAGTTCGGTCCGCACGTCGCGCGTCGCCTCGATCCAGCCCAGTTGCAGTTGCGACTGCTCATAGAGACGCGCGTTGTCGATCGCGATTCCCGCGATGGATGCCAGGGCCACGATGATGACTTCGTCGTCGTCGGTGAACGGTCCGCCGCCGCGTTTCTCAGTGAGATAGAGGTTCCCGAACACCTTGTCGCGCACACGGATCGGAGCTCCGAGGAAGGTCGTCATCGGCGGGTGATGCGGTGGGAAGCCGACGGAGTCCGGATGCCGGCTGAGGTCGTCGAGCCGGAGCACCTTCGGCTCGTCGATCAGAACGCCGAGGACGCCCCGTCCGGTCGGCGGCGGCCCGAGAAGAGCGACGGTGTCCTCGTCGATGCCCTGATTGACGAACGCACTCAGATGGTGGTCCTCGCCGCGGACTCCGAGCGCCCCGTACTCGGCGTCGACCAGCCGGGCGGCCGCACCGACGACGGACTGCAGGGTGTCCTCGAGCCGAAGCCCGGTCGTCACCGCCAGCATCGCCTCCATGAGTGCTGCCATGCGCCGGGGGAAGTCCGTGATCTGGGTGAGGCGCTCCTGGAGTTCGTCGACGAGCTCGGAGAGACGCATCTGCGACAGTGCGGAGCGGAACTCCCGGGACCGTTCCCGGGCGTTCTCCTCCTCGGCCGCCATGAGCACACAGTCTAGTCCGGGAGGGCGGCGAATCCGGCTCGTCGGCGACCGATACGGGGGCGAACGACCGACGACCCCCGCTGGAGGGTCTGTTGACACTGGAAGCCGCCCGACGATCGGCGGATCGTGAGTGTGTGGACCCTCGATCGCCGAACCAGGACCGCGCCGACACCGGTCGGACGGGCTCCGGTGCGATGATGCGCGCCTGGCGCGTCACCGAACCGGGGTCGGTCGCGGGGGAGCCGATAGCCCTCCGGACGGAACCGGTTCCGTCTCCTGCACGCGGGGAACTGCTGGTGCGGGTGGACGCGTGCGGCGTGTGTCGGACGGACCTCCATGTGGTGGAGGGCGACCTTCCGGTTCACCGCGAGCACGTCGTTCCCGGGCACGAAGTCGTCGGTACCGTGGCCGACGTGGCCGCTGGCCCGACCTCCGGATTCGTCATCGGCGACCGCGTCGGCGTCCCGTGGTTGCATAGCACGTGCGGTCGGTGCGCGTACTGCCGCCGTGGAGCTGAGAACCTGTGCGCCGCATCGACGTACACCGGCTGGGACGCCGACGGCGGATACGCCGAGTTCGCCGTCGTGCCGTCGGCGTACGCGCTGCCGCTGCCGGACGGCTACACCGCAGACGAACTCGCGCCTCTGCTGTGCGCCGGGATCATCGGCTATCGGGCTCTGTGCCGGACAGAGCTGCCCGCCGGCGGGAGGCTCGGTCTGTACGGATTCGGCGGCAGTGCCCACCTGGTCGCCCAGGTCGCGATTCATCAGGGTGCCCGCGTGCACGTGCTGACTCGGGGAGAGCACGCTCGTCGGCTCGCGCTCGAGCTCGGGGCCGTCGAAGCGGGAGACGCCTACGATCGTCCGGCGGAACCGCTCGACGCCGCCATCATCTTCGCGCCGGTCGGGGACCTGGTTCCGGTGGCGCTGGAGGCGCTCGATCGCGGGGGAGTGCTCTGTCTCGCGGGCATTCACATGAGCGCGACGCCACCGCTCGACTATCGCCGCCACCTGTTCCATGAGAAGGAGAGCCGGAGCGTCGAGGCGAACACCCGAGACGATGCGCTGGCCTTCCTGCGGTTCGCCGGGGAGAACCGTCTGCGCGTGGAGACGAGGTCATACCGGCTCGATGACGCGCTCGGAGCGCTGCGGGACCTGAAGGCCGGCCGATTCGCCGGTGCGGCGGTGCTGCATCCCTCATCCGATCGGGGACTCCGATGAGGACCATCGACCAGGCGGCGGTACGCATCCACCTGCTGGGACACGCGGTCGAGAAGCCTGTGACCCGAGGCCAGCTGCAGGCGTTGCTGGCGCGCCACGCGTATCAGATCCATCCGAGCGAGCTGACGATCGTGCTCGACGATCTGGTGGCGCAGAACATGCTCGACAGACATCGGCGCGAGTCCGGGGGCGAGTCGATCACCGAGTTCCGGACCACACCCGCCGGCCGCATGTCGTGGGCACGCGACTGCCGGACCCTGAGCAAGCTCGCTCGTGAAGTCTTCGGCGCCGAGCTCCCGACGATGCCGGCCGCGCTGTGCGCGGAAGATCCCGCGATCCCCGACTTTCCGCACCGCCCGCCGTGATCGACAGTGGTCCCGGCCGAATCGGCTTTACACTCGGAAGAACAGTTCTTGCAGGTCGGGAGGCTTCGTGATGACGACGGTGTTCCTTGTCGACGACCACGAGGTGGTGCGGCGCGGACTGGTCGAGCTCCTCGAGGTCGACCCGGATCTGAGCGTGATCGGCGAGGCAGGGAACTGTTCGCACGCGCTCGCCCGTGTGCCCGCGCTCCGGCCGGACGTCGCGGTCATCGATGTCCGCCTGCCCGACGGCAGCGGCATCGATCTGTGCCGGGAACTGCTGGCGAAGGTCCCCGGGCTCAGATGTCTGATCCTCACATCGTTCACCGAGGACCAGGCGATGCTGGACGCGATCATGGCCGGCGCCAGCGGCTTCGTGATCAAGGACATCACCGGAATGGAACTGGCGAAAGCGGTTCGCGAGGTGGGCGAGGGGAAGTCACTGCTCGACAACCGGGCCGCCGCCGTCCTGATGGAGCGGTTGCGAAAGCAGCAGGAGCAGGACGCGGGACCGCTGGCGGACTTCACCCAGCAGGAACGGACCCTCCTCGCACTGCTGGGCGAGGGACTGACGAATCGGCAGATCGCCGATCGGATGCATCTCGCCGAGAAGACGGTCAAGAACTACGTGTCGCGCCTGCTGACCAAGCTCGGAATGGAGCGCCGGACGCAGGCCGCGGTGTTCGCGACGAGGATCGGCGATCTGGAGCAGCCGGAACACTAGCGGAGATGCCTTGGCGGAGAAGCTTCGCTCAGGGCACCACCAGGACCGGGCACCGTGCGTGATGCACCAGATTCTGGCTCACGGAGCCGAGCAGCGTTCCGGCCATCGCCCCGCGGCCCCGTGATCCGACGACGAGGAGTCTGGCGGACTTCGAGGAGGCGACGAGACCGCGAGCCGCCGAGGTGTCCCCGTACACGATGTCGACGTCCACCTCCGGGAACTCGTCGCAGATCGGCGCGATCCGATGCCGAATGCGGTCGATCCCGTCCTTCTCGATCCGTTCCCAGTTGACGAGATTCAGTGCATACCCAGCACCGATCATCGCCGCGACGGGAAAGTAGTAGGCGACGGTCACCTGTTCATGGAGGACCCGCGCGTGCTCGAGCGCCCTGGACAATGCCCGGTCGGCGTGCGGGGAACTGTCGTATCCGACCACGACGCCGTTGCGGTCGTCGTCCGCGGTCGAGCCGTACTCACGCCATGCGAGCGTCGGGCACGAGGACGACCGGATGATTCCCATCACCTGACTTCCGAGGACGGCGTCGCGAATGTGACCGGAACGGGTGGAACCGATGACGACCGCGGCCGCGGCAGCGGAGTGCTCACGCACGTAGTCGGCGAAGGTCCCGCCGCGTGTCTCGTCGACGACGTCGATCAACGGTGCGAGGTCCCGGACAGCGGTGAGTGCTTCGTGCAGGATCTTCTCTGCCGTGTCCTTGATGATCGGGTCGGCCTCCGGATTCGCGAACACCCCGAACGGATCGTGCGTCGCAAACCACGCGTCGTCCGGAACGGCGTACACCAGCCGGATCGGATGACCGGTCAGGGTCGACCATTCCGCGGCCCATCGTGCGGCCCCGAGCGCCTTCCGCGAGCCGTCGATGCCGACGATGATCGGCGCGCTGTCGAGTTGTTCCATGGGAGTCTCCTCATCTCGGGGAACGGGCGAACGTTGCGGAACGAGGCCTACGGCTCGCCAGCGCCGCATCTGTCAGCAGACGGCGCTCCGCGCAGGCGATGTGCCGCCGTGCCGCATCGACGGCATCGGGGAGCACTGAGATCGAGGTGATGCCCATCTGCACGAGCAGTTCGGCGAAGGCCGGGTCGGTCGACGGCGCCTGCCCGCAGAGAGAGGACGTGATGCCCCTGTCTCTGGCGATCGCGATGATCGCGGCCATGGTCTGCACGACTGCCGGATCGCTCGCGTCGAACAGTTCGGCGCATGTCTCCGAATCGCGGTCCACGCCGAGCACGAGTTGCGTGAGGTCGTTGCTGCCGATGGACACGCCGTCGACGCCCGCATCGATGTAGGCCGGGAGCCAATGAACGACGGACGGAACCTCCGCCATGATCCAGCGATGCAGTCCGCGTTGACGACCGAGCGGGCTGTGGTCGATCAGCTCGAGGCACCGCTCGAGCTCCCATCCGGTACGGACGAAGGGAAGCATCACGTGCAGATTGGGGTGTTGCTCGCGGGCGACGGCGAGCGCCGCCAACTCGAGATCGAACACCGCGGGATCCTTCAGGTAGCGGTAGCAGCCGCGGAATCCGATCATGGGATTGCGTTCGACGGGCTCGTACGCGGCTCCGCCCTCGAGATTCCGGAACTCGTTGCTTCGGAAGTCGGTCGTCCGGTACACCACCGGGCGAGTCCCGAAGGCAGCGGCGACACGCGTCAGACGCTCGGACATCCTGGCGACGAAGTCGGCCCCCGAACCGTCGGCGATCACCGCACGCGGGTGCCGACCGGATAACGCTTCGGCGAGCAGGAACTCGGCGCGCAGGAGTCCGACACCGTCGACGGGCGCAGCGGCGATCTCGTCGACGCGGTCCGCGGACGCGAGGTTCACATAGATCTTCGTGGCCGTGCTCTCGGTGTACCCGGAGTCGTGCCCGGCCGTCGCGTGGCGTCTCGGGGTCCGGGGAGCGGCGCTGGTCGCGTCGCCGGTGACAACGGAACCCGAACCGCCGTCGACCGTCACCGTCATCCCGTCGTTCAGTTTCACTGTGGCGTCGGCTGTTCCGACGACGCACGGCACTCCGACTTCGCGGGCGACGATCGCCGCGTGACAGGTGATCCCGCCGCGGTCGGTCACCAGTGCCGCGGCGCGCCGAATGGTCGGCAGCCAGTCGGGGTCGGTCATCGACGCCACCAGCACCTCGCCGTCTTCGAGGCGGTGACCGTCGGCGGGCGAGCGGAGGATCCGTACCCGACCGACAGCGAGGCCTGGGGCGGCGGGGAGACCCCGAATCGTCACTCGGGTCGGGGCCGGGGTGGGACCGTCCGGTCGCGGCGGCCCGGCCGCGCTCGCGCTGCTGCGCCCGGTGGGAAGGGTCGTGATCGGACGGGACTGCACGAGCCAGACCGCGCCGTCGCGATCGATGGCCCACTCCAGGTCTTGCGTACGCCGGTAGTGCTGTTCGGCCTGGATCGCGAGCTCTGCGACGGCATACACGTCGCGATCGTCGAGGACGCGTTGCGCCGCGGCCTCGGGCGGGATTATCTCGCGGTTGTCGTGCCCGTCGTCGCCGGCGACGATCTGGAAGTCCTGCTGCGCGTCGGTCCGATGCTCGATCGACAGCGGGCTCTTCGAGATCAGATAGGTCTCGGGGGTGACGGCGCCCGACACGGCGGTCTCACCCTGCCCCCGGACGGCTTCCAAGACGATCCTGTTCGGGTCGCCGGTGACCGGATCGGCGGTGAACACGATTCCCGACGTCGACGCGGACACCATCGTCTGCACGACGACCGCCATCGCGGCATCACCGGTCAACCCCGACTGGTGGCGATAGGCGATGACGCGGGGACTGAACAGCGAGGCCCAGCACTGTCGGACCGCCGCGACGACGTCGTCGTCGCCGGAGACGTTGGTGAACGACCGGTTCATTCCGGCGAACGAGGCGTCGGCGCCGTCTTCGCCGATGGCCGAGGATCGCACGGCGACCGGCGTCGCGGCACCGTGTCCGAGTGCTCGATAGGCCCGGATGAGGGAGTGGCGCACCTCCGAGGCCATGCCTGCGGCCTCGACCGTCGAGGCCATCTGCCGGCACAGGTCGTCGACGCGCCGCTGATCCGAGGCGGCCGCGAGTGCGGTCCGATGTCGTTCGGCCAGTTCGGCGTGCTTCCCCGCGTGTTCCATGGAGGCCGTGAACGCGTCGGCGGTCAGTACGAAACCGGGCGGGACGGGAAGTCCGGCCGAGGTCAGTTCACCCAGGTTGGCGCCCTTTCCGCCCACCGCCGACGCGTGGCCGAGCCCGATCCCGGCGAAGTCGAGTACGAAGTCCATCGTCAGATCCTTGATCGTCGTGTGACCAGCGGATTCACCGTGTCGCCTCATGTGAATGTCCCGATGTCGAGGTCGGCCCACTCCCGCTCCCATTCCCGATCCCGATGCCGGTCGGTCAGGTGGCGGATGCCGAGAGCGAGGGCGAACCAGATCACCGCGACGAGGAACACGAACACGATCACCGCAGAGACGGCGCCCAGCGCGGCGTCGGTTCCGGTGACCGGCGGAGCGACGGGTCGGCCGGCGTCGTCCACCCAGATCGTGCGCACCCGGCCCACCGTGTCCGACCGCGACGAGGAGACACGTGCGGTCATCGGGCGGCCGTCGGCGGCGGTCCAGCTGACGACCGTCGGGTTCCGAATGTCGCCCGGCGCGGTGACGACCACGGAGACGGTGTGCCGGGGACTCTGGTGAGCGGTCCGCGCGACGGTGGTCCCGTACGTGCTGCCGCCGATGATGAGGGCGGCGAACAGGCCGACCGCCGCGAGCATCGACAGCGCGGCCAGACCGAGCGTCTCGATGCGATCTGACCTGCGCACCAACGGATTGGCGGACAGGTGCGCCAATCGCCAACGGCGACGGCGGGACGCAAGTCGACTGGACATCATGCTCCCTCGTCCGGCTTCGGTCAGGTGATGAACGTTGGCCGCGAGCCGTGGGTTCACCGGACGCGGTGAACCTGTCGCAGCACCGAGAGCTGACTCCGGTACTGCTCTTCGGTCAGTTCGCCGTGCGCGAATCGGGTCGCGAGCACCTGCTCCGCGGCCGATTCGGACAGCGTGTCGGCCTCGCGTCCGGTGTGGGTGAAGGCGCGCAGGGCGGCGACGGTCCCGACGACGATGACGGCCCAGAACGCGATCATCGCCGCCGTCATCATGATGACCATCAACCAGCCGGGCCAGCCGGGGTAAGTGCCGTATCCCCACATCATGGTCGTTCACCTCGCTTGATCGATCTCTGACCTCAGGGTGCTCGTCGCGGTGCTCCGCGATCAGGGGCATAAGTCACTCGCCGACGGGCCGATTGCGGTCTGTTGCGAGAGCCACTCGGCGAGGGTGCGGTGTGGAGAATCTGCCGTCGGGTGCGCTGCGTTAGCAGACGTCGTCGGCAACGGGATTCGAAGCGTGCGGCGACGACGGCCGCTTCTGGCATATAACGTAAGCCGAAACGTTTGCCGCACAAAGGAGATTGCACATGGCGACGTCGGCCGTCATCGAGCTTGCCGGACTGAGCAAACGCTTCGGACGGACCCTGGTCCTCGATGGACTCGATCTCGAGCTCGGCGCGGGCGAGGTGCTCGGCTTCCTGGGCCCGAACGGTGCGGGCAAGTCGACGACCATCCGGATCGTTCTCGGCCTGCTCAAGCGCACTTCCGGCACCGCGAAGCTGTTCGGTCAGGACCCGTGGCATCGCGCCGTCTCACTGCATTCGCGGTTGGCGTACGTGCCGGGCGAGGTCGAGCTGTGGCCGAATCTGACCGGAGGCCAATGCATCGACCTGCTCAGTTCGTCGGGTCCGTCGCTCGACGAGAATCGCCTCGCGCAACTGACCGAGCGGTTCGATTTCGATCCGTCGAAGCGGGTCCGCGACGCGTCGAAGGGCAATCGGCAGAAGATCGCTCTCATCGCTGCATTCGCCTCCCGGGCAGAACTCCTCATCCTCGACGAGCCGACCTCCGGGCTCGATCCGCTGATGGAGCAGGTGTTCCGGGAATGCGTCGCCGAGCGTGCCGCTGACGGAACGTCGGTTCTGCTGTCCAGCCACATTCTCAGCGAGGTCGATGCGTTGTGCGAGCGGGTGACGATCATCCGCCGCGGCCGGGTCGTACAGTCGGGGAGCGTCGCGGAACTGCGTCGCCTCTCGCGCACGAGCGTGCACGCGGTGACCGAGACTCCGGCGTCGCCGCCCGACGACCCGGCGATCACCGGTCTGCACGTCAGATCGACCGGTGCAGGCACCGAACTCGAGTTCTCCGTCGAACCCGGCGCGCTCGATCGGGTGCTGCCTGCCATCCTGTCCGCCGGCGTGTCGGCCCTCACCGTACGTCCGCCGAGCCTGGACGAACTCTTCCTCGACGCGTACGAAGGCACCCGATGACGATCGCGCGCACCGGGTTCACCGCGATTCTGCGAATGCAACTGCGTACCGGGTGGTTCGCCGCGCTGATCTGGATCGCGGCGCTCGGCGGTGGGTACGTGGCGACCGTCGGCGCGCTCGACGGGCTCTACAACACTCCCGAGGACTTCGCGTCGTACGAGGCCCTCACCGAGGATCCGGCGATGGCGGCCATCAACGGCACCGCGTACGGCGCCGACACTCTCGGCGGGGTCGCGGCGAACGAGTACGGCTTCATCGTGGCGATCGCGGTGCCGCTCATGGGCTTGATGCTCGTGAACCGGCATACGCGCGCTCAAGAGGAGCGGGGTCTGCTCGAACTCCTGCGGTCGCGCGGGGTGGGGGCGCGTGCGCCGTGGTCGGCGGCGACGCTGGTCGCAGTCCTCGCGCTGGTGGTCGTCGGAGCGATCATGGCCGTGACGCTCGTCGCCTATGGCGTGCCCGCCGACGAGGCGCTGACCTATGGCGGCTCGATAGCCGTGCTCGGCACGGTGTTCGCGGGTGTGGCCGTCGTCGTCGGTCAGCTGGTGCGTCGGGCGTCGCTCGTCACCGGCGCCGGGATCGTCGTTCTGGGCGTCTCGTACGTGACTCGTGCGATCGGTGACGTGCACGGCTCCTGGTGGAAGTGGCTGTCGCCGCTCGCGTGGCAACAGGAGACGCGGCCGTTCACCGGCGACCCGCGGCTGTGGCCGTTGGGACTCACGGTGGTTGTGGCGGCCGCACTCATCGGCACGGGGCTCGTCCTCGCGGGCCGCCGTGATCTGGGCGCGGCGATGTTCGCGTCCCGTCCCGGTCCGACGCGCGCAAGCGGGCTGCTGCGCACCACATTCGGGGTCGCGGTACGCGATGCGGCCGGATCCGCGGCGGCGTGGATCGTCGGCGCCTTCGCGGTCTCCGTCGTGTTCGGCGCCTTCACAGACGACGTCGCCGATGCTTTCGCCGGCAATCAGGACCTCGCCCGGATCTTCGGCGGGGGAGACTCCGCCCAGGAGTCGTACCTCGCGTTCTGCCTGCTGCTGTCGGTCCTCATGGCGATGGGATGCCTCGGCCAGGGCCTCGGGCGCCTTCGCGCGGAGGAAACCGGTGGACGGCTCGAACCGACTCTCGCGCGCTCGGTGACCCGGTCCCGATGGTTGGCTGCCCAGGCGAGTGTCACGGTCGTCGCCGCGGTCCTCGCACTCCTCGCAGGCGGGCTCGGCCTGTGGCTGACGAGCAGCGACGAGGTCGACGATCTGATGAGTTCGGCTGTCGCCTATGTGCCCGCGGTGCTCGTCGTCGCGGCGCTCGGGATCGCCCTCTTCGGGATCGTGCCACGGTTGAGCGCCCTCTACTGGGCCGCGTTCGGCTACATCGTGTTCGTCGCGTTCCTCGGTGAGACCCTGTCGCTCCCGGAGTGGACGATGCGTCTCTCACCGGCATACGCCGTCGGCCAGGTGCCCGTCGACCAAGTCTCCGCGGCGGCCGAGTGGACGATGCTGGCGGCGACGGCAGTGCTCGCCGTGGCAGGCTTCATCGGGTTCCGGCAGCGCGACATTCCCCGATAGCAGGTCAGAAATAGCAGGTCAGCACTACCGCGGTCGGCGTCGTCGCGCGAGGACCAGCATCCGTTCTTCGATGGTGGCGCTGACCGGCTCGATGCGCGCGGTGATGCCTGCGGCGTCGAGGACGCGAGTGATGGCGGCCGGGTCGGTGTCGGGGACGCGGATCGATCGGCCCGAAAGGATGACGGGAATGCGGGCCTCGTTCAGCGCGGCGAACGCGGGGGACCAGTCGTCGGTCTGAACGGCGACCGCGCGGGTGTCGCCGATGATGTCCTTCTCGCTGCCCGCGCCGACCAGTTCGCCATCGGACATCAGCAGCAGCCGATCGCAGTGCTGGGCTTCCTCCATGTAGTGGGTCGTCACCAGGACGCCGACTCCGTGGTCGGCCTGACTGCGGATGGTGTCCCAGAGTTCGGCTCGGGCGAGGGCGTCGACGCCGGAGGTCGGTTCGTCCAGGACGAGTACCGCGGGCTCGTGGGCCAACGCGACGACGAACGCGGCTTGGCGCTGTGCACCCAGTGCGAGATCTCCGACGAGGGTGTCGCCGATACCACGAAGCGTCGCCGGGAGCTCGGGTGCGGCGACTCCGTAGGCGGCTGAACTGAACGCGAGGTTCTCGGCGACCGTCAGATCCCGGTAGAGGCCGAGATTCTGGGGCACGTAGCCCAGGCGTGCCCGGCGCGTCCGATCAGGCGGTCCGCCGAGGACTTCGACGGCGCCCTCCGTGGTCGCGAGCAGTCCCAGCAGCATGCGGATCAGGGTGGTCTTGCCTGCACCGTTGGCTCCGAGCAGGCCGACGACCTCGCCGGGCGCGACCGTCATCGACACCGAGTCGACGGCGGTGAAGTCGCCGAATCTGCGGGTGACCGACTGCGCCCGCAGCACTGCCCGCGTCATGGGCGGGCCGCCTCGGCGCGGCGGACCAGAGACAGGGCGATCACGATGTCCTCCAGGTCGGGGGAGACGGTGGGAGCCTCGGTGGCGGGATGTCCGTCGGGCCAGTACTCGCGTCGTTCGTGGCCGCGGCGCCAGGACCATTCCGCTCGCACCGGAGTCGACGTGCGGGTGATGGATCCGGTGAACTGTGCGCGCACGTCGTCGTACGCCCCTTGAGTCAGGACGCGGCCGGAGTCGAGGACGACGAGCTGTCCGGCGCGTTCGGCCTCATCGAGATAGGTGGTCGACATCAGCACGGCCGCTCCGTCGGCGGCGGCTTCGGAGATCATCCGCCACAGGTCGATCCGGCTGACGGGATCGACTCCGGTGCTGGGTTCGTCGAGGATCAGCAGCCTCGGGCGGTGCAGCATCGCCATCGCCGCGCCCAGCTTCCGCTGCATGCCGCCGGACAGCTGCGACGCGAGTCGGTCCGCGGCATCGTGCAGTCCGGCGCGGTCGATGAGAGTCTCCCGACGCAGCGCGAGTTCGTGGCCTTCGAGCCCGTAGATCCCACCGACGAAGTCCAGGTTCTGGCGGACCGTGAGTGCGGCCCAGCTTCCCGGTCCGGCGGACAGGAACCCGGTGTCGTTCTTGGCCGGTGCACGGACTGCGCCGCCGGCAGGCACCACCTCACCGACGAACGTCCGGAGAAGGGTCGACTTGCCCGCTCCGTCGCCGCCGACGAGGGCCACGACTTGACCGGCGGGAACGTCGACGCTGACGTCGTCGAGGACGGTTCGGTCGCCGAACCGAACGACGACCCCCTCGGCGGAGGCGATCATGCGACGTCCGTGTCCGCGAGGCCGGGCGTCGGACCGTCCGGCCGTTCGATCCTGCCGACGTTCGGCGCGAGGTCGCGGCGGAAGCGCAGGGTCGCACCGGTGAAGACCACGACCGCCATCACCGTCAGCACTACCAGCGGCAGCCAGAGCGACTCGATGGGCGCGTCGCGGAGCATCACGCCTTGAGCGATCATGTTGAAGTACGTCAGCGGCAGCACATAGCCGATCCAGCGCACACCGGCGGCCATGGCGTCGAGCGGGAAGATCATGCCGGACAGCAGGATCTGTGGCATCAGGAACATGAACGCGGTCTGAATCGCCTGGCCGGTGGTCTGGGAGATCGTCGAGATGAACACGCCGAGGCCCAGCACCACGAAGAGGAAGATCGCCGCGCCGAGGGCGAAGACGAAGACATTGCCGTTGAACGGGACGTCGAACAGCAGCATCCCGAGCAGCGTCACGATGATCAGATCGACGGCGGCGAGGATGAAGTAGGGCACGATCTTGCCCAGGATGACCTGACTCGGCCGGATCGGCATCACCGCGAGCTGCTCGAGAGTGCCCGCCTCTCGCTCACGAACCAGACCGATGCTGGTGATGATCGTGCCGATGAAGGTCAGGATCAACCCGATGATCGCCGGCACCATCACCCACGACGTCTTGAGATCGGGATTGAACAGGACCTCGGTGTGAACCTTGTCGCCGAGCTTGTTCAAGACCGACACCGTCGACTGCGCAGCAAAGAGATTCGAACCGTCGACCAGCGCGGTCGCCGGCGTGCCACCGGTCACGATCGCGACATCGACCCTGTTCTCGCGCAGCAGGTCCTCGGCCTGCGAGGTCGAGTCACCGGTTTCGACGTCCGTCACCTCGAAATAGGAGGGGAGTGCCTTGCTGACCTGTTCCGCCGACGGACCGACGACCGCGGTCGGCACCGATGACACATAGAAGTTTGCCGCGTAGCCGAAGATCACCAGCAGCAGCAGAGGCAGGACGATCAACATGGCGAGGGTGCGAGGGTCCCGCCGAAGCTCGCGAAACTCCTTGAGAATCATGGCGCGCATGCGAAAACCCTAAGCAGGTTCGCTATCTCGGATCAACGATTGATGAATTTCAACCGAGCGCGGCGCGCGCACCCCGGCGGCCGTGACCCGGGGTGCGCGCGCCGCGTCGACTCAGCTGTCGGCTTCGGGAAGGGCAGCCGCCGATCGGCCGATGATCACCGCCCCGGCGATGAGCCCCGACGCGGCGAGTGCCGTGGCCACGAGGAACGGATCGCCCGTGTGCAGGTTGGGAAAGCAGCCACGCCGCACCGGCATTCATCACGGCGACGCCGCCGATCGTACTCATCGCGGCTGCCGTGGCGGCGAGCCCGACCCTCACACAGGTAACGGCGCCCCAGCGCTCCAGGAGTCGTGGAATCAGCATCGAGGACACGACCAGTGCCACCGCCAAGGGGAGCATCGTCAGTCCGGCCCCGAGTGGGCCGATCCCGAGCCGATCCTGGAGATAGAAGGTGAACAGCAGGAACGACGTCGACAGCGCAGCACTGAGCAGCATCGTGGTCAGGTTGGCCCGCACCCGCGGCCGGTCCGCGAAGAAGGCCAACGGGATCAGTGGGTTCCAAGATCGGGACTCGATGCGCGCGAATCCGGCGGCGGCCGCCGCCGCGCCGACCAGTGCGGCGGTCGTCGTCCAGGGACTCGTGTCTGCTTCACCCACACTGACGACCGCGTACGCGACCAACAGCGGAAATGCTGTGAGCAGCAATGAGCCGTGGACGTCGAGCTGGGCCCGCTCGCCGCGTACGGACGGATCCGACGGAGTCGCCGACATCGAAGTCCGTGCCGATCGAAGGCAGTGCGATGTTGACCACGGTGACGTCGACCGCGATGAAGAACTGCAGCATGGACATCGCGGACAGGACGAGCCATGCGTGAACCGGTGCGGACACGCGTCCGCGAAGAACACGAGAGGGGACTGGTTTCAATGTTTGCTCCGGAGCTCTGAAGAGTTCCCGAGCAGCACGAAGCGCCGCTCGGGAAATGATTCACGAAGCGGCCGGACTTCCGAGGAGATGCTGTGAGGTGGTCGTCCCGCCGCTAGCGGGGCGACCTGGTCACTGCCGCGCACGCGGCCGAGCACGAAGCGGCTGACATGCCGAACATGCTAACAGTGCTTGCGTCTGTCGCTATCGTCGAGCGATGAGCATCCGTCGCGCGGCAGTGGCAGCTTTGGTCATGGCGGTCGTCACCGTATCGGCCTCGTTGACGCCGAGCATCGCCGATGCGGCACCGCCACCGCACCCGAAGCTGAAGGCATCGATCACCCTGCAAGTGCCGGGCGTCGTGTGGGGAATTGGTGGCGCTGGAGTCGCACAGCCGCGGGTGTTCTACGGTGACGGACAGATCTATCCGTACCCGGTCGGTTACGGATATCGCTGGCACTGGCGCAACCTGACTACGGGCAGGCAGGGCAGCTTCAACGACTACCCGCATCGGCGAAAGACGATCCGGACCGGTGCGGGTCAAATCCTCGTCTCGGGCGAGTACTACCCGCAAGCGAACATCTACCTGAGTACTCCCGCCGCCGGCACGTTCTACGTGAGTCCGTAGCTGTCATCCCGGTTGTGGAGGCGCTATCGGTAAGAATGCAGGCGCCTTAGGAACACGACGAACGGAGGGGAGCGCAATGGCCAAGAGGCCATGGACGCCGATCGTGGTTCCGGCAGTGGTCGGCATCGTGGCTGTAGTGGCGATCATCTTCGGCGGACGATGGGCATTGATCGCCTGGATCGATCGAGGAATGTCGCCGCATACCTATGAAGATGCGGACGGTGCAGCCCGTATGGCGACCCGGATGGGATTGGCTCTCATCGACGGCGACGAGGTCGTTTATGGCGAGGTCACTAGTGCGTTCCCCGACTCAAGCGCCTACCTCGTCGTCCAGACGCCTTCGCCTGCGCGCCTCAGCGCATTGCTCGCCCGGTCGAACTTTCCGCCGCCGACCGAGATCGACACGGCGCACGATCGATTGCGGCCCACCGATCGACACGGCCCGGAGTCGAGTCCAACGCTGGTTCGGTCCGAACGCCAGAAGTCCGGGAACTACCTCACCGCGATATGGGATCCGGTCCTACGGCCACGGACGGTGCACCTGACGGCGATGGAGACCTGACCGGAGGGCTGCAGGTGCGGTGCCGTACTGGACACCCTGCGTATCACTTCGATGCGTATTGCTGTGGTTGGTGCGCTCGAAATTGCGCGTATCCGGCGATGTTAGGCGTTGCTGCGGCGTTCGATGAGGACGACGTCTCGCCAGTGGCCGTTGTGTTGGCCGATGCGTTCTCGTGTTCCGACGGTGCGGAATCCGTGGGCGTGGTGCAGTGCGAGGCTGGCGTGGTTCTCGGGGAAGATTCCTGTTTCGATGGTCCACACTCCTGCGGTTTCGGTGGAGTCGATGAGCGCTTGTAGGAGTGCGGTGCCGACGCCCTTGCCGGAGTGGTTGGGGTCGACGTACACACTGTGTTCGATGACGCCGGTGTAGACGCACAGGCTCGATGCCGGTGATGCGGCGATCCATCCGGTGACGTTGCCGTTGGGGTCGAGGGCAACGAATCGGTGGTCGGGTAGGTGATCGCGGTCGAAGTCGGGCCAGGTTGGGGCGGCGGTCGCGAAGGTTGCGTTGCCGGTGTCGATGCCGGCTTGGTAGATCGCGAGGACTTGGGGTCCGTGTTCGGGCGCCATTGGTGCGATGACCGCGCGTGTTGTGTGGGGCTCGGAGGGGTTGCTGCTGGTGGTCACTGGTTTGGGTTCAGTTCGCTGCGCTGGGCGTGCAGGCGGTGTTCGTGTACCCAGTTGTGGGCGGCGATTTGGACGGCGTCCCATGGTGATCCCAGGGGTGGGGTGTAGGACAGGTCGAGTTCGCTGAGCGCTTCGACGGTCATGCCGTGGTGCAGGGCTGTGGCGTAGGTGTCGATCCGTTTGGCGATTTCGGCGGTGCGGTGGCCGATGAGTTGGGCTCCGAGCAGTGTGCCGGTCTTGTGGTCTGCGGTGATGCGGATGTTGATGGGGGTGGCGCCTGGGTAGTAGGCCTTGTGGTCGTCGGGTGTCGAGGTGGTCGATACTGGTGTCCAGCCGCGGTCGGCTGTGAGGGCTTCGGCTTCTTTGAGGCCGGTGCGGGCGGCGACGAGGTCGAAGATTTTGACGACTTGGGTTCCGAGGGAGCCGGTGTAGCGGGCGGTGCCGCCGAGGGCGTTTTCGCCCGCGACGCGGCCCTGCTTGTGTGCGGTTGTTCCGAGTGGGAGCCAGGTGATGCCGAGTTGGCGGTGGTGGGTGTGGACGGCGTCGCCGGCGGCGAAGACGTCCGGCAGGTTGGTGCGCATCTGTTCGTCGACTGCGATGGTGTTCTTGATTCCGAGGTTGGCGCCGGCGGCGGCGGCGAGGTCGGTGTCGGGGCGCACGCCGACCACGACGAGCACGAGGTCGGCGGTGAGGTGGTCGGTGTGGCCGTCATTCGCGGTGGTGACGGTCAGGTCGCCGTTGTCGGCGCGGTCGATGGCGGTGACCAGGGTGTTGGTGCGTACGTCGACTCGGTTGCGGACCAGTTCGTTGTGGACGAGGGTGCCGAGTTCTGGTTCGACGGTGGGGAGGACTTCGGGGAGGGCTTCGATCTGGGTGACGGCTAGGTGTACTTCCCCGCGAGGTTGTGAACGCGGACTGAGGGGAC
>NZ_AEUD01000028.1 GCF_000192435.1 Gordonia neofelifaecis NRRL B-59395 | reverse complement strand
AGCCCCGATCAGACTGTGTCTGATCGGGGCTCAACCCATTTCCGGACCTGCGTTTCGCGCGGTGCAGGGTGCGGGATGGTATCGATGCGCTTCCTCGCTGCGCTCGGAGGCTTACTCATAGCTCCTATGTCAAGCTGCGGTGTGTAGGGGTGGGTTGGTGCGGTTGCGGTGGTCGGTTTCGAGGGCACGGAAGACGGCTCGGACGATCTGGCGTTTGAGGCATCGCAGGGCCTGTTTCTTCGACATTCCTTCGGCGAGTTTGCGCTCGTAGTAGGCGTGCCCGAGAGTTCCCTCGCGTCGCGCTTGGGTCAGGGCGATGGTGTGAACGGCTCGGTCCAGTTGCCGGTTCCCCGCTCTCGTTAGTCGCATGGTCCCTTCGGTTCTGCCGGACCACACCGGCACCGGGGCGATCCCGCAGTAGCGAGCGAGCTGGTCCTGGCCGGGAAACCGGTCGATGTTGGCGACCTCGCCGAGAATCTTCGCCGCGGTCAGCTCCCCACAGCCGTCGATCTCGAGCAACGCCGGCGACACCGTCGTGACCATCGCACCGATCCGCTTGCTGATCTCCTTGATGCGCCGGGACAGATCGACGATGTCGGCCAGTTCCTCGGTGGCGATCTCTACCAGCACCCCGGACCGCTCGCCCAGCCATGCCCCGATCCGTTTCTGCGTCAGGAGAGTCGTCAGATCGGCTTTGCCCGGGAACTCTGGGTCCAGCTCGTGCAGATGCCACAGCAGTCGGTTGATCGACGACGTTCGTTGCACCACTTGATGATCGCGGTGATCGGTGAGCAGCTTCAGAGCGCGGGTGACCTCGTCGTGGCACGCCACAGGCAGGTCGGGTTCGCGCTGTGCCGCGCGCGCTACAGCGAGGGCGTCGATGGGGTCGGACTTGCCTCGTTCCCGGCCGGTGCGGCGATGAGTAGCCATCAGATGCGGGCTCACCCGCACCACTGACTGGCCCGCCGACAGCAGGTCCCGTTCCAGACGATTGGACATGTTCCGGCAGTCCTCGACCGCCCACAACGGTCCGTCGGTCTCATCGATGCTGGGCAGGAGCGCTCGTGCCCACGCCAAGGCCCGGTGATGCCCGGCCGTGGTGGCCGGAACGGTCGTCTCGGCGATCTTGGCTCCGACCGAATCGACGGCTACGAAGGTGTGCGTTGCCTTGTGAACATCGACGCCAACGGTGATCATGAAATGGCCTCCTATTGCGGTAGGTGCAAGGTGAGGACGAGGCCAGCCGGCTCGGGCATATCTCAGTGGAGCCTGAGTGCAGACATGCTCCTATCAAGCCACGGGCCGTCTGGCTTCTCCCCGCCGGGAATCGGCATTACGAGTGCACGCCACCCGAACGCGGAGGCAACCACCCTGAGAGCCAAATCCCCGGTGAAGAGAAGCCAACCACCGCCGAAGTGGCACCTCAACCATCACACTGAGACCAACCTGGAACCGAGCCTGGAGTTCTGTGGCGGGTCGTCACATCCTGAATGCGAGATGACAACGCGCGCTCAGGATGTGACGACGCAATGAGGGTGTGACGACGGCTCGGGGGCGAGTAGGTTCTAGCGTGTTGTCTTGCGGGGTTTCGACTCGCTCCGCTCGCTCAACCGACGGAGAGCGGGAGGTGGGCGCGGTACGCTTCGTCGCACTTCGTCGACCAGCCTGAAGCGAGGTTCTCTCGACCACCCTGACAGTGGTGGAGCGACCGCGGCGAGTCACGACACGGTGAGAGGAGGCGTACGGTCGCCTGGCACAGAGTCGGCGTCGCGGCGGCTCAGCGTGGGTTTGTCGATCTTGCCGACGGGGTTCTTCGGGTCGTCATCGACGATCGTCCCTTCGACGGGAGTCTTCGGCGAAGTCGGGTGATCGTGTAGGCGGTTGAGGATATCGGGTGTCCGGGACGTCGACGGCGAACTGGAGGCGATGATCTGGCGGATCGTGGTTTGATGCGCGGAACAGTCCGGGCGTCGTCCGGTCCTCGGCGCGGCGGGTGTCTACGCGGCATTCGAGGCCCGTTCGAGCGGGCGGTCCGGAACCGTTGCGACGGTGCCTCGGACGCGGAGTCGGTGCTGTCGGCCCAGCTGTACACGCTGCTCGACGCGCTCATGTCGGACGACCTGGGCTGAGACGCGGACCGGAACTGTCGCACCGCGGCACTACCATGGGAGCCATGGCCATCAGCAGGCCCGCGGAGAGCGGAGAAGAAGTCAGCAAGGCACCGCGTTCGCGGATGACCGGAGCCCAGCGCCGCCTGCAGTTGATCGAGGTCGCGCGCGGACTGTTCGCCGAGCGCGGGTTCGAGGGGACGTCGATCGAGGAGATCGCGCAGCGCGCCGGCGTGTCGAAGCCGATCGTGTACGAGCACTTCGGCGGCAAGGAAGGGCTGTACGCGGTCGTCGTCGACCGGGAGATGGAGACGCTCCTGGAGATGGTCACGTCGTCCCTGACGCGCAACCGGTCCCTGTATCGGATCCAGCAGGTGGCGCTCGCGCTGCTGACCTACATGGAGGAGCGGACCGACGGATTCCGCATCCTGGTGCGCGGTGAGTCGACCAGCGGCGGCGAGGACACTCGGTACTCCAGTCTGCTCAACGACGCCATCAGCCAGGTGGAGCACATCCTGGCCGGGGACTTCGAGCGTCGTGGGTTCGATCCGGGGCTGGCGCCGCTGTACGCCCAGGCGCTTGTCGGGATGGTGTCGGTGACCGCGCAGTGGTGGCTCGACGTCCGGCAGCCCGAGAAGGAGGTGGTCGCCGCGCATCTGGTCAATCTGTGCTGGAACGGCCTCACGCGCCTGGACCCGGAGCCCATGCTCGTCGACGCCGAGTACAAGGAGTCGACGCAGCCTACGGTGCACCCGAATCTGAACGAGCCCGACGACGAGCAGTGACAGTGCCGATGACCCAGAGCGCCGCCACCACGACAGCCGTCGAGATCACCTGGCCTCGGACGGACGCCGTGCTGAGTGCGAGGACGACGATCGCGACGAGGGCGAGCAGGGTGAGCCACGACAGATAGGGATAGCCCCACATCTTCAACGGCAGGTGTGTCCCGTCTCGTTCGGCGTGTCGGCGCAGGACGATCTGCGCGCCGGTGATGGCCAGCCATGTCACCAATAGAGTGGAGCCCACCACCGACAGCAACCGGTCGAGGACTTGGTCGCCCCACAGATACGTCGCGGGCACCACGAGGAAGCCGACGACGATGCTGGCGAGGACGCCGGTCAGCGGAACGCCGTTGGTGCGGACCTTGCGGGCCGCGCTCGGCGCCATGCCGCGCACCGACAGCGAGAACAGCATTCGCGAGGCGCCGTACAGATTGACGTTCATCGACGACAGCAGCGCCACGACGATGATCGCGCCCATCGTGGTCGCGACGGCGGGCAGCCCGATCTGTTCGAGGACGCCGACGAACGGTGAGTCCTGGATGCGCGGATCGTCCGCCGGGAGGACGAGCAGGATGACGGCGACGGATCCGACGTAGAACACCAGGATCCGCCACACGATGGTCCGGATCGCCTTGGTGACGCTCGGACCGGGGTCGTCGGTCTCGGCCGCGGCGACCGCGATGATCTCGATGCCGCCGAACGCGAACGCGATCACCAGCAGTGCCGCCGTGACTCCGCCGATGCCGTGGGGGAGGAACTCGCCCGCATTGCTCAGGCCGGGCGACGGCTCGGACATCCAGCCGAACAGGTATGCGGCTCCGATCACCAGGAACAGCACGATGAAGGTGACCTTGATCAGCGACAGCCAGAACTCCAGCTCGCCGAAATGACCGACGCCGCTGAGGTTCAGCACGCTGAAGACGATCATGAACACCAACGCCCAGGCCCAGACCGGGAGCACTCCGATGAGCGAGTTGAGTCCCTCGGCTGCCGCGAGTGATTCGGCGGCGACGACGATCGTCATCTGTATCCACCACAGCCAGCCCATCATGAAGCCCGCGCCGGGACCGAGCGCTTTGCCGACGTAGTACGAGAACGCTCCGGGATTCGGGTCGGCGGCCGCGAGCTCGCCCAGCATCCGCATCACCGAGACGATGATGACGCCGATGATCGCGTACGACAGCAGTGCCGCCGGACCGGCGAGCGCGATGCCCTCGCCGGAGCCGACGAACAGGCCTGCGCCGATCGCCGAGCCGAGACTCATCATCACGAGGTGCCGCGGCTTGAGGCCGCCCTTCAGCGTCGTGCCGTCGTCGGCCTCGACGGGGATTTCTTCGGAATCGGCCACCATACGAGCGTAGTGGCAGGCCGTTGCGGCAAGATCACCACATGCCGAGCATCCGCCCCGCCACCGACGACGACTGCGACGCGATCGCCGACATCTATCGGCACTATGTCGAGAACTCGGTCGCGACGTTCGATCTCGACTCGATGACCGTCGACGAATGGCGCGTCAAGCTCGCGTCGATCATCGAGTCGGGACGACCGTTCCTGGTGGTCGAGAGCGACGATGGGTCGCACGACGTTCTCGGCTACGCCTACCTCGGCGTGTACCGAGGTAAGGCCGGCTGGAACTGGACGGCCGAGGACAGCATCTACCTGCGTCCGGAAGCGGCCGGCCGAGGAATCGGGAGCCGCCTGCTGCGGGAGCTGCTCGACGCCGCCGATCCGGCGGTGACTCGGACCGTCATGGCCGTGATCTCCGATGAGGTCCCGGAATCGGTGGCGTTGCACCGGAAGGTCGGATTCGTCGAAGTGGGGCGCTCGCCCGGCGTCGGACGGAAGTTCGATCGTTGGATCGGGTGCGTGTACCTGCAGTACACGATCGGCGATTAGCGTCGCGTCGGCGACGACCTCCGCAGCTTGCGCACCGTGTCGGCGATCGCCCAGCAGGTCAGCAAGGCCACTCCGACGGCGGCGGCGCGTGCCCAGCCCGTCGTGTCGTCGCTGATCTCGGCTGCGACGGCGTCGTTGATCAGGCGTTCGTTCGCGAGAAGCCAGACGACCGGGACGGCGAACGCCAGATCGCCCGCGATCGACAGAGTAGCCATCGCGCGAGTCCAGCGACCGGTGACCGTGACGACCGCCGATGCGACCAGCCCGGCGACGACGCCGGCCAGCGCGATCCAACGCAACGACTGCGCGAGGTCGGTGAACACCTCGGTGCGGACGCCGTCGACGGTGACGGTGCTGTTGCCGATGGTGAGGATCACCGCGAGGAAGAGCCCGAACGCGATGCCCGGGATCTCGTCGCGGGTCTTGACCGGGCGTTTCTGCGGGTCCGGCAGGCTGTCGGGATCGAATGGTCCGGTACCGAACGGACCTGATCGGCTGCCCGACCGCTCGGCGAGATACGCGAAGGCGGTGATCGCGACCGCGGCGATGACGCCTGCGTTCCATGCGGCCCCGACGGCGCTGCCGATCGCGTCGCCGACGCCGCTGCCGGCGACGTAGTCGATGAGTCCGTTCGCCAGGGCCGCCAGTCCGGCGGCGAGCGGGACGATGATCTTGACCAGCGTCAGCCACATGGGGAAGGCGGTGGGGCCGACGAGGTAGCGCGGTCCGCCGGGCCGGTACTGCTCAGCGAGAGCTGCGGGATGGCCGAGGTCTCGGATCGCGTCGTGCTCCGCAACGGACTCGGATACGCCGCCTGCACGGCCGTCGACCGTGTCCGCGATCGCCGCGGCGAGCTCGTCGGAGACTTCGTCTCGGATGTCGGCGGGCAACTGGGCGGCGACCGCCGACACGTAGCGATCGGTGAGGCTCGTCATGACTGCTCCAATCGATTCAAGGAGTCGGTGAGGGATCGCCACTCGGTCTGCAGACGATCGCGGAGTGCGCGTCCGGCGTCGCTGATCACGTAGAACTTTCGGGGCCGCGACTCGTCCGTGTTCCACTCGCTGGTCAGCAGGCCCTGCTTCTCCAGTCGCCGGAGCAGCGGGTACAAGGTGTTCCCGTCGACGCTGATCCCGGCCTCTCCGAGCCGTTCCAGCAGCCAGTAGCCGTAGGCGGGGGTCTCGAGCACCGTCAGCGCGGCGACGACGACCGTGCCGCGCCGCAGCTCCTGGAGGTGAGTGCTGAGTACATCATCCGGTAACACGCGTCCAACGATAGTGTGTGACACACAGCAATGTCTAGGGCCTGTCCGGAATGGGTGCATACGACGATCGGTAGTAGCCTTGGTGACGTGCTGATACGCCGGACGCCGAGCGATGCGCAGGTCTCCGCGACCGCGCACGGTCTGCTGGCGTCGGCGGTCTCCCTGCTCCTCGGCATCGCCGCCCACTCGATCGGCGGCGGACACGTTCCGTCGACGACGCAACTCGTCGTGCTGTCCGGGCTCGCGCTCTGCGTCGGCCTGGTCCGTGCCCGGCAGGTCCGATCGGTCGAGGCCTCGCGCGTCCGCGGCCGGGTGCGGATCTCGCCGTCGGGGAGTCTGGCCGCGCTCACCGTCGGACAGGCGGGGGCACACGTCTCGTTGTCACTCATGTCCGGCCACGCCGGGCACGGTACGTCCGTGGCCCCCGGGCCGGCGATGCTGCTGTGGCACCTGCTCGCCGTGCCTGCTGCTGCCGCGGTGCTCTTCGCCGCGGAGCGGCTGAGCCGGGCGATCGGCGGGGGCGTCGCTCGTGCGTGGCGGCTGGTCAGCACGCCCGTTCTCGTCGCCGAACCGTTCGTCGCGCTGTGCGGCGACCGCCACGTCACCGCCCTCCGGCCCCGGCCGATGGCGGCCTCGGCGGGCGTTCGCGGTCCACCGTCGCAGGTCTGAAACTCCCTTCTCACCCACCCGGTGCGTCTCGTCGACGCGCGGGACATCAGACCCTGCACGAAAGAAGCACACCCATGGCGATCAGCCGTACCCTCACCCGAACCCTCGTACTCGCCGCGGCGGCCCTGCTGTCCGTCGCCTTCGTGGCCGCCTGCGGCTCCGACGACGAAGGAAAGAGTTCCGATTCCATCACCGTCTCCGACCAATGGGTCAAGGCCGCGCAATCGGGAATGACCGCGGCCTTCGGCACCATCGCCAACTCGTCGGACTCCGACATCCGGATCGTCTCGGCGCACACCGACGTCGCACGCACCACCGAGATGCACGAAGTGGTCGACAACGGCTCGGGCGGCACCACCATGCGCCAGAAGGACGGGGGTTTCGTGATTCCCGCGAATTCGTCGATCACCCTGTCCCCGGGCACCGAGCACTTCATGCTGATGGACCTCACCGGGCCCATCACGACCGGACAGAACGTCTCATTCACCATCCGCTTCGAGGACGGCTCCACCACCACCTTCGACGCGCTGGCCCGCGACTTCGACGGCAACCAGGAGAACTACGCGCCGGGTGAGGCCCAGCCCGGCCACACCGGCATGACCGCCTCCGAGACCGAGCCGGAGCCCGCCGGCTCGCATCAGTGACGCCGGAGCGGACTGGTCGCATCTCGCGCCGAACCCTGTTGGCCGGCGGTGCCGGTCTGGCGGGAGTCGGCATCGGAGCGGCCGCGGGCGGGGTCGGGCGGGAACTCACCCCGCCCGACCCCGCCGCGGGCTCGTACCTCACGCCGTTCTACGGCGACCACCAGTCCGGCATCACCACACCCGGCCAGGCACACGCCCAGTTCATCGGACTCGACCTCGTCGATCCGACCGATGTCGCCACGCTCGCCGGCGTGCTGAGGCTGTGGACCCAGGATGCGTCACGGCTCACGCAGGGCGCGCCGAGCCTGTCCGACACCGAACCCGAACTCGGGACCCGGCCGACCGGCCTCACTGTCACCATCGGCGTCGGCGACCGGATCTTCCGCGCCCCGGCGTTGGCGCCGCATCGGCCGTCGTGGCTGAAGCCGTTGCCGCCCTTCGCCATCGACCGGCTCGACCCGCGTTGGGGACAGACCGACCTGCTCCTGCAGATCGGGTCCGACGATCCCGTCGCCCTCGCGCACGCGACCCGGATGTTGACCGCGTCCGTCCGGCGCAGCGTCCGAGTGCGGTGGGTGCAGCGCGGTTTCCGCAACAGCCCCGGGATGACGAGTGGAACCATGCGGAACCTGTTCGGTCAGGTCGACGGCACCGTCCAGCCGGCGTCGGCCACGCACGACGACCTCCTCTGGGACGACGGGAGCGAGCAGTCGTGGATGGCCGGTGGCACCAGTCTGGTGCTGCGGCGCATCGCGATGCACATGGACACCTGGGAGGCGCTCGACCGCCGCGGCCGGGAACTCTCCACCGGGAGGACGCTGGACAACGGGGCGCCGTTGACCGGCGCGGAGGAGTTCGATGAGCCGGATTTCACCGCCACCCGCGGCGGTATCCCGGTGATCCCGGCGTCGTCGCACATCGCGAGGGCGCATCGTCGTTCGGACGCCGAGCAGTTCCTGCGGCGGGGATTCAACTACGACGACCCGCCGGAACCCGGTGGCGACGACACGTCGAACAGCGGCCTGATCTTCGCGGCCTACCAGCGGAATCCGCTGACCCAGTACGTCCCGGTGCAGCAGCGTCTGGCCGAGCACGACGACCTCAACGAGTGGACCACGCCGATCGGCTCGTCGGTCTACGCGATCCTGCCCGGTGCCGGAGAATCGCGGCCGCTCGGCGCGTCGTTGTTCGCCGCGGCGGGACGGGGGAGAGGCGGTGCCTGACGGGAGAGTCCGGTGAGGTCGACTCGGGCGCGGCGACGGTCTGCGGTCTTCTACACTCGAAACAGTGTCGACCCCTGCTGTGCCGCGACCTTCTCTGACCGGCCTGACCTCGTTCGCCTTCCGTGACGCCGCCTTCGGGCAGCTGCGTGAACGCATCGGGCAGGCGAGGCTCGACATCACCGCCCCGGATGCCGCGCGACCGTTCGTGGTCGCGCAGCTCGCGGAGGTGTCCGAGCATCCGGTGCTGGTGGTCACGGCCAACGGACGCGAAGCCGACGACCTGACCACCGAGCTCGCCGAACTCCTGCCGTGCGGGGCGGGCGGGACGCCGGTCGTCGCGCAGTTCCCGTCGTGGGAGACGCTGCCCCACGAGCGGCTCTCGCCCAGCGCGGATACCGTCGGCGCGCGATTGGCCGTGCTCAGCAGGCTCGCCGATCCGTCGGTCGCGCCGCTCCGGGTGGTGATCGCGACGGTCCGATCCCTGGTGCAGCCGATGGCTCCCGGACTCGGCGGAATGCGCGCGGTCACCCTCACCGAAGGCAGTGAGGCGGAGTTCGACGCGCTGATCGAGAAGCTCGTCGAGATGGCCTACGAGCGCGTCGACATGGTCGGTGCGCGCGGCGAGTTCGCGGTCCGCGGCGGCATCCTCGACATCTTCCCGACGACGGCCGACTACCCGGTGCGCGTGGAGTTCTGGGGCGACGAGATCACCGACATCCGAGCCTTCTCGGTGGCCGATCAGCGCACGCAGCCCGAGATCGACACCTCCGTGGTCCAGATCCATCCGTGCCGCGAACTGGTGCTGACCGCAGGCGTCCGGGAGCGGGCCGCGGCGCTCGCAGAGGACGTGACCGACGAGGGGCTCCGCGAGATCCTCACCAAGCTGGCCGAGGGGATTCCCGTCGAGGGCATGGAGGCGCTCATCCCGGCGCTCGTCGACGGCCGGATGCAGATGCTCACCGAGGTGATGCCCGACGGCACGCGCGTGCTGGTCCTCGATCCGGAGAAGGTGCGCACCCGCGCGGTGGACCTCGCCCGAACGGGCGAGGAGTTCCTGGAGGCGTCGTGGAACGCCGCGGCGCTCGGTGCGACCGCCCCGGTGTCGGCGGGCGAGCCGGCGATCGATCTGTCGGCGAGCGCTTACCGGAGCGTCGACGACGTGCAGGCCGCGACCGTCGATGCGGGACGGTCGTGGTGGACGATGAGTCCGCTGTCGGCCGGGTCGGGCGAGGAGCTGGAGCTCGACCTCCAGCCGGGTCCGGCGCCGCACGGGAACCCCGATGAGCTCACCGCGTTCATGTCGTCGCTGCGCGCGCAGATCGCGTCGGGTGGTCGTGCGGCACTGATCGCCGCCGGCCGGGGCACCGCCATGCGATTCGTCGACCGGCTGGGCGAGGCGGAGGTCCCCGCGCGACTGGTCGAGCCGGGCGACGAGCTGCCGGACGACGCGGTCGGCGTCTTCCACGGCACGCTGCGGCGCGGCCTGGTGTGTCCGTCGGCCGGATTCGTGATCGCCACCGAGGCGGACGTGACCGGCGCGCGGGTGGTCGGGGCCAAGGACGGCAGACGCCTGCCCGCCAAGCGGCGCAATCAGGTCGACCCGCTGGCCCTCACCGCGGGCGACCTCGTCGTGCACGATCAACACGGCATCGGCAAGTTCGTCGAGATGATCGAGCGGACCGTATCCGGCGCCCGCCGCGAGTACCTGGTGATCGAGTACGCGCCGGGCAAGCGTGGCCAGCCGGGGGACCGCTTGTACGTCCCGATGGACGCGCTCGATCAACTCTCGCGCTATGTCGGCGGCGAGCAGCCCGGCCTGAGCAAGCTCGGCGGTTCCGACTGGGCGAACACGAAGCGGAAGGCGCGCAAGGCCGTTCGCGAGATCGCCGGCGAGCTGGTCCGGCTCTACGCGGCGCGTCATGCGGCGCCGGGCTTCGCCTTCAGCGCCGACACCCCGTGGCAGCGCGAGATGGAGGACGCCTTCGACTACACCGAGACCGTCGACCAGATGACGGTGATCGGCGAAGTGAAGTCCGACATGGAGAAGCCGGTGCCGATGGACCGCGTCGTCGTCGGCGACGTGGGCTACGGCAAGACCGAGATCGCGGTCCGCGCCGCGTTCAAGGCGGTCCAGGACGGCAAGCAGGTCGCCGTCCTGGTGCCGACGACCATCCTCGCCGGCCAGCACCTGCAGACGTTCACCGAACGCATGGACGGATTCCCGGTGAAGGTCCGCGGGCTGTCGCGCTTCACCGATCCGGCCGAGTCGAAGGAGATCATCGCGCAGATGGCCTCGGGCGAGGTCGACGTCGTCATCGGCACCCACCGGCTGCTCCAGACCGGTATCCGCTGGAAGGATCTCGGCCTGGTCATCGTCGACGAGGAGCAGCGTTTCGGCGTCGAGCACAAGGAGCACATCAAAGCGCTCCGCACCCACGTCGACGTGCTGACGATGTCGGCGACGCCGATCCCGCGAACCCTCGAGATGTCGATGGCGGGCATCCGCGAGATGTCGACGATTCTGACGCCACCCGAGGAGCGGCACCCCGTGCTCACCTACGTCGGCGCCTATTCCGACAAGCAGGTGGCCGCGTCGATCCGGCGTGAGCTGCTGCGCGACGGTCAGGTGTTCTACGTGCACAACCGGGTGTCGACCATCGACAAGACCGCCAAGCACATCGCGAACATGGTGCCCGAGGCGCGGGTGGTCGTCGCGCACGGCCAGATGGGTGAGGAGCAGCTCGAGCGGACGGTCCAGGGATTCTGGGACCGCGAGTACGACGTCCTGGTCTGCACGACGATCATCGAGACCGGCCTGGACATCTCGAATGCGAACACGCTGATCGTCGACCGAGCCGAGAACTTCGGGCTGTCGCAGCTGCACCAGCTGCGCGGGCGCGTGGGTCGCAGCCGCGAACGCGGGTACGCGTATCTGCTGTACAGCCCCGACAAGCCGCTCACCGAGACCGCCTACGACCGGCTGGCAACCATCGCGCAGAACAACGAGCTGGGCGCGGGCATGGCGGTCGCGCTCAAGGATCTCGAGCTGCGCGGTGCGGGCAACGTGCTCGGCGCTGAGCAGTCCGGCCACGTCGCGGGTGTCGGCTTCGATCTGTACGTGCGCCTGGTCGGCGAGGCCGTCGAGGCGTATCGCGCCGCAGCGGACGGCAAGCCGGTCGCGACCGAGGAGAACGTCGAGGTGCGGATCGACCTACCCGTCGACGCGCACATCCCGGTCGAGTACGTCGAGGCCGACCGATTGCGCCTCGAGGCCTACCGGAAGCTCGCGTCCGCGGGCGGGGACGACGACGTCGACGAGGTGATGAGCGAGCTCGCCGACCGGTACGGCGAACCGCCCGTGGAGACCCAGCGCCTCGCCGCGATCGCCCGGTTGCGCCTGCGCTGCCGTGAACGCGGCGTCGCGGAGGTCGGACTCGCGGGACAGTCGATCCGGATCTCGCCGCTGCTCCTGCTCGACAGTCAGCAGGTCCGGCTGGCCCGCATGTACTCGTCGGCGAGCTACCGCGCGGCGACGCACATGATCACCCTGCCGATCCCGCGGACGGGCGGCGTCGGCTCCGCGCGCCTCCGGGACACCGAGTTGATCGACTACGTGGTGACGTTCCTGCAGACGATCGCGCCGGTGTCCGCGGAGGGCTGACGGGAGCTACTGCCCCAGGATTCCGCGGCTGCTATGCCGTCAGCAGTTCTGTCCGGACCGGCCGACCGTCGGCCGCGAGCGCTGCGCGGATCACGGCGACTTCGGCGTCGGTCGCCTCGAGCAGCGGGGCGCGCACCGAGGCGTGGGCGATGACGCCGACCTCGCGGAGCGCGGCCTTCGCGGTCACGACACCGGGCGCCGTTCGCATGAGCGCGGCGGTCAGCGGCCGGACCCGGTTGTTGATGGCTCTCGCACGGGCGAGGTCGCCGGCGTCGACGGCCGCGATGAGGTCGCGATTGCAGTCGGAGCCGACCACGCCCATCACGCTGACCACCCCCGCGGCGCCTGCGGTCAGGTAGGGCAGATTCAGCTCGTCGATGCCGCAGTAGTAGGCCATGCCGGTCTCGGCCATCACCGACATCATCTCGAACAGGTCGCCCTTCGCATCCTTGACCGCGACGATCCGCGGATGCTGGGACAACGCGACGATGGTCTCGCGGGTGAGCGCGAGGCCGGTGCGGCCGGGGATGTCGTACAGCATCACCGGCAGATCGGTGGCGTCGGCGATCGCGACCGTGTGAGCGACGACGCCGTCCTGCGACGGCTTCGAGTAGTAGGGGGTCACGACGAGCAAAGCGTCGGCGCCCGCGGCGGCGACCGCGCGCGCCGTCTGCACGCTCTTGGCGGTGTGGTTGGTGCCGACGCCGACCACCAGCTTCGTCGCCGGGCCGACCGCGGCGCGCACCGTGTTCAGCAAGAGCAGCAGCTCGTCGTTGTCGAGCGTCGGCGACTCGCCGGTGGTTCCGGCGACGACGATCCCGTCGCAGCCGGTGTCGACCAGATGCTTGGCGACGGCCGCGATACCGGGCTGGTCGAGGGAGCCGTCCGGGTTCATGGGGGTCGGCATCGCGACGAGATTGGACCCGAAGGTCGCGCGCGCGGAGAGCAAGGTCGAGGTCATGCCTCCATCGTCGCTACGACAACCGTTCATCACAAGCGAGGGGTTATCGTGAGTAATCGTTAGGAGCTCTTCATGATTGATGTCGGAGCGTTGCGGGCGTTGCGGGCGATCGCGGATCTCGGCACCATGGCGCGCGCCGCGGACGAACTCGGCTTCACGCCGTCGGCCATCTCCCAGCAGATCAAACGGCTGGAAGCCCAGGTCGGAGTGCGTTTAGTGGCGCCCGCCGGTCGGCGAGTGGTGCTGACTCCGGCGGGAACCGCGCTCGTCGAGACCGCGCCCGAGGTGTTGGCCGCGCTGGAGAAGTCGGTCGCCGCGGCCCGGTCGGTCGACGCCGGATCCCCGCGCGGTGTGGTGAGAATCGCAGCGTTCTCGACCGGCGTCCGCGGAATCGTCGCCCCCGCGTTGAAGGCGATTCGACGGCGCTACCCGGAGATCCGCGTCGAAGTGACGGAGCTCGATCCGGTGCCTGCGGTGTACGCGGTGGAGTCGGGCAACGCCGACCTCGCGATGGTCCACGACGCCGACGGGGTGACGGTGGCGGTGCCGCCCGGGCTGGAGCGGTCGCACCTGCACACCGACGTCGGTGATCTCGCGGTCCCGGTCGGGCATCCGCTCGCCGACGTCGGCCGGCCGATTCGTCGGTCGGAGCTCGGCGGCTGCGGATGGGTCACCAGCCCGGTCGGAACCGTCTGTCATCGGTGGTTCGAGCGACTGTTCGCGGAGTCCGAGCTGCAGCCCGACGTGGTGCACTCGGTGGACGACTTCGGGACACAGATGGCGCTGGTCGCGGCCGGTGACGAGGTGGCACTCATTCCGCGACTGGCACGACCCCGGGTGCCCGACGGGGTGGTCGTGCGGGAACTCCACGCCGCGCCCCGGCGCGAGGTCTACACCGTCTGGCGACAGAGCGCCGAGGCCGACCCGGCGCTGCGCGCGGTGCTGACGGAACTGCGCGGGGCGTCGGCGTCGGCCGTCGGTTGAGCGTCCTACTTCGACGGGGTCGCGCTCGTCGAGGGCTGCGGGTGCGCGACCTCGGTGTCCGCGTCTTCGCCGGATCGGACAACATCCGCGACGCCTGGTGGCCCTACGGGACCGGCGACATGCTCGAGCGCACCACCATCATCGGGTTGCAGGGCGGCCTGATGGCTGACGACGACCTCGGCTACCTCGCCTCACTGGTGACCGACGCCGCGGCGGACGTCCTCGGCGTCGCCGACTACGGACTGCGTGTCGGCGGCCGCGCCGATCTCGTCGTCGTCGGTGCGCACGGTGTTCCGGAAGCGGTCGCCGGGCACCCGAAGCGCCGTCTGGTGCTGCACGCCGGCCGGGTGGTCAGCGAAGGCCGGTGACGCCGGATCGCTCACCGCAGTCGGCGTAAGGCGCGACACGATTCCTTCCCGCGCGTGTGACCGGAGCGAAGCGCTGTGACGCGTTAATGTCGAGGTCGACACTGATTTGCGGAAGGCGCTTCCATGGCTGTGGTCTTGCTCGATGCGTCGCGGCCCGACCTCATTCCGGCCGGCGCGGTGGCCCTGCTGTCCGACACGGTGGCCGTGACCGAGGAGGTCCACCCGTCGCTGCTCTGGCAGCTGCCGTCGTACGAGCTGGTCGGTCTGGTGCCCGATGACGGCTCCCGGACGCTCGTCAGCTCCGATCGTGAACATCCGGCCGTCCTCGAGCGGCTGAGATGGGGCGACACCGTCATCGAGGGCAGCACACTGCCCGGCGGCAAACTGCTGCGGGCCGTCGAACTCATGGACCGCCTCCGCCGATTGGGGCCGTGGGAGAAGCTGCAGACTCACGACTCGCTGCGCCGGTACCTCCTCGAGGAGGTCTACGAGCTGCTCGACTCCATCGACCACGGCACTCCCGAGGAACTCTGCTCGGAGCTCGGCGATCTGCTGCTGCAGGTGCTGTTCCATGCGCGGATCGCGGCCGACGCGTCGGTCGGGTCGTTCGACATCGACGACGTCGCGCAGAGCTTCATCACCAAGGTCTCGTACCGGACTCCCGGCGTGCTCGGCGGTGAGCATGCCGACCTCGACCGGCAGATCGACGAGTGGGAGGCCGCCAAGGCCGCCGAGCGTGAGAACACCAGCGTGCTCGACGGCATCGTCACCACGCAGCCCGCGTTGGCGCTGGTGCAGAAGCTGTTCGAGCGGCTGTCCGGCGTCGGTTTCCCCGTCGCCGCCGTGAGCCCGTCGCTGTACCGCGTGGACATCCCGTTCCGTAAGCACGCGGTCGGCAGCGTGGAGGACGATCTCCGCCGTCGCGCCATCGCCTTGATGAACCAGGTCCGGGACGCCGAAGGCGCCGCCGCCGAGGACGACGTGGCGCTGCGCGACGAGAACACCTGGCGCAAGTACCTCGGGCTGTCGTACGTGGAGGAGCCGGCCGGGGACGAGCCGGAGGTCGTAGACGGGCCCGGCGAGGTGGAACTCGCGGTGGTCGTAGATGGGCCCGACGATTCTCCCGGCGACAAGGGCGCGATCGCCCGGAAGAAGAAGGGCAAGAACCACAAGGTCAAGGGCGTGAAGGCGCCCGAGGTGCCCGGGATGGTCGTGGTCGAGAAATGGAGTGCTGAGGGGGAGTAGGCGCGTCCCTCTGCCGGGGTTGAGCAGCCAGCGTCGTCGGGAGCCTTCTCGTTTGCTGGGCATGGGCCGCCTTCTGCTGGTTGAGGCGCGAGGTGCCTGTTCGCTGGTTGAGCCGTGAGGAGCGGAGCGACGAGCGTGTCGAAACCCGGTGACGTTGACGCGGTCTCCCACGAATGTCCGACCGTGCTCGTAAGGTGACGATGTGGCTGAGAGGCAGTGCGTTGCCGGTGGATCGACTTACGAACCCGACGTGTCCGCGCTCGGCGCAGACGCTGTCCGATTCGTCGCCGGCACGCCCGAGAACCGCGACGAATTGGCCGCTCAGCGGACGCCGTTTAGGCTTCAAGGATGATCGATCAGAAGGCTGGTTCATTGCCACCGGTGGACTCGCCGATGATCGTCGATCTGTTTGCCGGCCCGGGCGGGTTGGACGTGGCGGCGCATTGGCTCGACGTGCCCTCGATCGGCATCGAGTTCGATGAGAACGCTGTCGAAACTCGAGAAGCTGCCGGACTGAGCTCGATCCTCGGCGACGTAACCCGCTGGCGGCCAGAGGATTTCACCGATTCCGTCAACGTGTTGACCGGTGGCCCTCCGTGTCAGACGTACACAGTTGCCGGCAACGGTCACGGTCGCCGCGCACTCACGCGTGTCATCGCACTCGTAAACATGCTCGGGGCGGGAAAAACAGCTGAAGTCTTAGAGCAACTGCAGCGAATCGAAGCTGAGCCGGACTCGGATGCACGCACCGGGCTTGTTCTTCAGCCATTGATCTGGGCGCTGGCAGCTTTGGAAGCCGGCCGACCGTACCAAGCAATCATGCTGGAGCAAGTCCCAGCGGTGAAGCCCGTGTGGGACGCGATGAAGGTCGTTCTGGAAAGCAAGGGGTACGGCGTGGACGTGCGGATCCTCCGCACGGAAGAGTACGGAGTTCCGCAGACTCGCAGACGCGCTGTTCTCGCAGCCCGATGGAATGTGCACAGCAGTGAAGTGACGATGCCGGCTCCTACCCACCAGAGGTACGTGGGCACTGCGCTCGATGCAGAGCCGACGCTTGATTTCTCAGAGGGTCGACCGCAGTGGATCAGCATGGCGCAAGCACTTGGTTGGGATGAGCCGTTCACCGTCGTCTCCAATTACGGAACCGGAGGCGATCCGAAGAACCGGTGCAAGCGGCGGTACGACCGCCCAGCGTTCACTGTGACCGGAAAGGTCTCGCGGAACAGGGTCCTCATCGATGGAACGAACGAAGTGCGCAGATTCGGGCCACCGGAGGCTGGCCGGTTGCAGACATTCCCAGGAGACTATCCTTGGGAAGGCCGTGATATCTCGCAGCAGATCGGAAACGCGATCCCCCCGCGGCTCGGTGCACACGTGTTGGGTTGGCTGTTGGGGATCGACGTGAATCTCGACGATGACTTCTTCGAATGCAGAGCCGACACATGGGTCGGACCTGACGACGATCGCGCTCTCCAGATCCGGGCCGCCATCGCCAGGACCGAGGTGCTCGGGGAATCGATCACGAAGGTCGTGAAGTGCCCGAAGCGAGTGAGACGATCTGAGGATGGCCGAATCGTGGGCGTCGTCGGAGGCAGTCCGACGATCGATGAAGTCGAATCGGAGCCGGGACACAGGGCCGGAGCTCCGGTTGAGGTCGGAGCTGCATCGTAGGGGTTTGCGCTACTTCGTCGACCGAGCGCCGATCAAAGGGGTTCGCAGGCGGGCTGACGTAGTGTTTCCACGGAAGAAGATCGCTGTATTCGTCGACGGTTGCTTCTGGCATGGTTGCCCTGAGCACTTCACCGTCGCCAAGACGAACGCCGAGTACTGGGCGGCCAAGGTGGAGGCGAACCGGGCACGGGATCGAGATACTGACCGCCTGCTGATCGATGCTGGATGGACCGTGCTGCGAGTGTGGGAGCACGAGGACGTCGAAGGTGCAGCGGACCGCATTGTACGGGCCATCCGGCCAGGATCTGAACGGTAACCGATGCGCCTACGGCTCACAGGGATTGGGCACGTGCGGTATGTCGTTCGGGTCCGAGATGTCGGACCCGAACATGTATAGTCCCCGCTGTGGTCGGGGGCACCACGGTCGAGATCGGTGACTCCGCGCACGTGATGCTCGTTCCTCGCCTGCCGTCGATGTCGTACCCCACCGGTAGAACAGATCGGTGTGTCAGGGTGGTGCACTTGTAAACAGACAGACAGGTGGTGTGAGTCATGGAGCTGGATCCGTCGCAGCGCAGGGTGACGCATGCGCCGCACGAAGAGCGACTTCTGGTCTCCGTGGGCGCGGGGCAGGGCAAGAGCGAGGTGGTCGCGGCGCGACTCGTGAATCTGCTCGTCAGCGGCCTTTCGGCGTCGACGGAGATCCTCGTTCTCAGCTTCTCTCGTGCAGCGGTGCATGTGATCAGGAATGGGCTCGCCGACCGCGACGTCGTCGACGTTAAAGTCCGCACCTTCGACTCGTTCGCTTCGGAGCTGCTCCTCGATCTCGACTTGGAGCCGACCGGATCCTACGGCGCCCGAATCCGTCAGGCGACCGATGCGGTGCAACCCGCCGACGAGCCCCCGGCCGCGATCGGGAATGTGCGGCACCTGGTTGTCGACGAGGCACAGGACCTGGCGATCCTCGACACCCTGCCGAGCGGGACTGGCTTGACCGTCCTCAGCGACACTTTACGGAGCGTCTCCGACTTCGTCGAGTCAGAGAGTGAGACAGCCTCCGAGACGATCTTCGATTGCTTGAGAGGCGGTCGCCATGCTGAAACTGCGAGCCTCGATCGCTGCTATCCTGCGTGCGGATCAGACTGTTTCGTTGCGATAAGAATCCGCGCACAATCCCGTGGCGGGATCGAAACATATCTCGCATCTCTCGGGTGGCGGGCGATCCGAATCTGGAGCACGAGCACCGAGAGTCCCCGACGGATCTTGTCGAGACCAGCGTCTTTTTGGTCGGGCTGCCTGATAGTGTGCGTCGGAGATTTAGCGCACGTATTGGCACGGGGTCGAGCGGCTCGAACTGAGGGAAATGAGTTGAAGCGCAAGCTGATTGAGGAGTCGCCGGTCCTGGGCGCGATCGACAAGCCAGCGGCACGAGACAGGGCGATCCGCTGCGGGCGCCCGTCGACGCAGAGCACTCGCTTGGCGCGACGGGTGACGAGCGTCGGCGTCGGCGTGAAGAGTGGGATTCTCGGTTTCGACAAGAGCGAGTTCGAGGACATCGAATCGTGACCAACTCGAACGATGTCGTTGAGCGGATCAAGCTCGCACCCGACGCCGGGCTCGTGAAGAGCCTCGGCGCCAACCACACTCTGGAGTCGGCAATTGCTGACTTGGTTGACAACAGCATCGACGCTGGTGCGTCGCGCGTCTCGATCCGGCTCCTAACCTCCGACGACCGCCTGACTCAGGTAGAGGTCCTCGACAACGGTCGGGGGATGGATGCAGTTGCTGCGAACGCGGCGATGACAATCGGACACCAGAGGGACTACTCAGACAGCGACCTCGGCCACTTCGGGATGGGCCTAAAGGCGTCTTCGTTCGGACACAGCGACGTTCTGACCGTCTGGTCCACGCAACACGGCGCGACTCCGGTAGGGCGCCGCATTCGCCGTGCGGACTTCTCTAGGGACTTCACCTGTGAGGTGCTGTCGGCCGACGTGGCCGCTGAGCGCGGTGTCGACAGGCAGGTAGTCGTCGGCTCTCAGGAGGGCACGTCGATCGTCTGGACCGACGTCCGCAACGCGTATCGAGGGCGCAATCGGGACGAGGCCCGTAGTTGGCTTTCTGCGCGCAACAACGCACTTAGATCGCACCTCGGTGTGACATTTCACCGCCTGCTCGCTGTCAAACGGCTCGAGATCGATGTGCTGATCGACGAAGTCGGGGAAGCCCTGACGGGGATCGGAGTTCCGATCCTGCCCATCGACCCGTTCGGCTATTCGATCTCTGGGCATCCGGAGTACCCCAAGGATCTTTTCGCCAAAGCCGGCGACGCCAGGGTAAAGTTGACTTGTCACATCTGGCCCGCCAAGTCTGATGTGACCGGATTCAGGATCGGCGCCAAGAGCGGTGAACAGTTCCAGGGGTTCTACATCTACCGGAACGATCGATTGCTGCAGATCGGCGGTTGGTCAGAGACTGCGACGCCGTCGGCCGCTCGCCAACTCGCCCGTGTCGTTCTGGAGGACACCGGAGCAATCGGCCCGTTCGTTACGATGAACCCGGAGAAGAGTGGACTGAAGTTCGAGCCGATCTTCCACGACGCGATCAACAAGGCGGAAGCCTCGGATGGCACGGGATTCTTTACCTTTCTCCAAGACGCCGAGTTCGTGTACATCGATGCGAACAAGCGGAGACGTCGGCGAAAGCCCGCCATCAGACCTGATAAGGGAATCGCGCCAGCGGTCCGCAAGCGGATCGGGCGTGAGCTGTCGTTTATCGATGGCGACGCGGTCAACGTCAAGTGGAAGCGTATGCCCTCCAGCGAGTTTCTCGATGTCGACTACCCTGCAAAGGTTGTGTGGCTCAACAGCCGCTACCGCGCCCTCTTCGCTCCCGATGGTGGGAGTCTCAACGATGCCCCCGTCCTCAAGGCACTTCTCTATCTGTTGACCCACCACGTATTCGAGGGCCAGCACCTCGGTTCTCGGGACAAGGACGAAATCGCACTCTGGAAGAGCGTCCTCGGGGCAGCGGCAGCCGCGGAAGAGCACATGCGGGGTAAGTGAGGCAACCGCTGATGACGACTTCACCTCAAGATGCGCGGCACCTGACCTTCAACACACTGGATGCGCTCTGGAGCACTGGTGCGCCAATGGCACTGCCGATAAAGGGCGAACCTGCGTGCCAGCTTCAACTCGACCCCAAGAACGGTCTCATTACGCTCATTACCGTGTACGAAACGCCAGAGCCCGACGTCGCCAAGCTAAAGAACATCGACTTCGCCGCGATCTCGGCGGGCGACGATGAACTCGCCGAGTTGACCGTCCGGGTCGAGGGCAGCGTTCATGGGGCGTACGGGCTCCTCGCAACTATCGCCGATGAACTCCAGGTTGAGAAGATGCCACTCGCTGCCGCGGTCGCCGCAGGTGTCACCCGTCATCGGAATGTGTTCGCGTCGCGTGGTGCTCTGACCGCAGAGAAGGAGATCGGCCTACTCGGAGAGTTGCTCTTCCTGGAGTTTCTCATCCACCAGATAGGGGCGGGTCCGGCGACCTCCTCCTGGCAGGGGCCTCTCTCCGAGGAACACGATTTCACTTTCGACGCCGTCCACATCGAAGTGAAGACGACTAGCAGCGAGCGTCGCCGGCATGTCATCCATGGACTCGAGCAACTCGTCCCACTGCGCGGTGTCCCTTTGAGCGTGCTGTCGATTCAGCTCACTCGGGCGACGCCAGACAGCGGGCGGACACTGCCACAGGTCGTCGCCCAAATCCGTAGGATCGCCGGAGGACATCGGGTAGCCCTCGACGGCATGCTCACGAGCTTCGGCCTTCAGGACGGCGACGCTGATCTCTACTCCACGTTCTGGGCGCTTCGTTCCCAGCCGCGCGCATACGACGTCAAGGGCGAGTTTCCTGCGATGACGCCGGATCTGGTAGGCCCCATCGTCCCGAACTTCGCGCTTATGTCGGAGGTCTCATACAGAATCGACCTCACAGACCTGCATCATGACACCCTCCCCGACCCCATCGGTGGATTCGTGGAGTCAAAGGAGAGCTAACGAACGTGACCGATCAACGCCCAACTTGGGTCGATGCGCTTACAAATGCCTTTGTTGCGCTGAAGAACCAGCAGCCTACGCCGCCCGCACCAGCCTCCCCCGCCGCTCGGCCCGATATTGGCGGCATTGGCAGGTGCAGTAGTCACTGACGACGACCTCATCGACTTCGTGCTGCACGCCGACGAGAACGAGCCAGCCCTGACTCAAGCCCGTATTGCCCTTGCAAAGTGGGACAGCCTGACCGAATACCTCGGGCTGGACGACGCGACGACGGAGGCGCACACACAGGAACGTCGCGCGGCGATTTACACGAGGCTGGGACTCTCGCCAGAGGTCGCGCGAGCGTTCACCGAACGTATCGGAGTCTTCGAGAAACAGTCGACGACAATCTCCAAGGTCTTCGAGCCGTGGTACTTAGCTGAACGGAAGCTTCGGACCAGCGTCTACTGGGACAACTACGAGGGTTATCTTCGCGACGTCAAAGGGTGGCCAGCATCGTCGATCTCCTCTCTGGACGAAACGACCACGGAGGTCATCGAACGACTCAGTCGACCGACGAGACCGGAGGCGAAGCAGACCAAGGGGCTCGTTGTCGGCTACGTCCAGAGTGGGAAGACTGCCAACTTCACCGGCGTAGTGGCCAAGGGGATCGACGCTGGCTACCGCCTGATAATCGTGCTGAGCGGTACCATTGAGATCCTTCGCGCGCAGACCCAGCGGCGCATGGACATGGAGCTTGTTGGCGTTGAGAACATATTGGCAGGCCAGGATCCCACCGATCCGGCCGTCCTCAAAGAACTCGACTACCAGCAGGATGAGGAATGGAAGGCCGAGCGATTCGTCAAGCACGGTGATGCGCTCAACCTGCCCGGAGTAGTCGAGATCGCTCGCGTGACCAGCCATCGGAGCGACTACAAGCGCCTCCCACAGGCGATGACTAAGCTCAAGTTCGCGCGCAAGAACAAGCAGAAGCCGCTTAACGACGAAGAGAACCTTTTCCACTCTGGCGCCTACGTCGCAGTGATCAAGAAGAACTCTGCGTCGTTGAGGAAGTTGATCCAGGACCTGAAGCCTCTCAAGAACGACCTTGCGGAACTGCCGGTCATGATCATCGACGATGAATCCGACCAGGCCTCGGTAGACACTACAAACCCGGCCAAGTGGAAGAAGGGCTCTAAGGAGAACCGAAAGCGGACGAGGATTAACCATCTCATCACGGAGATCCTCGAGCTCTGCCCACGCGCGCAGTACGTCGGATACACGGCAACCCCCTTCGCGAATGTCTTCGTGGACCCCGACGACGAGCGCGATCTATTCCCAGCGGACTTCGTCCTCTCCCTTCATCGTCCGCCGGGCTACATGGGCGTCCAGGAGTTCCACGACGTGGGTAAACGTTGGGATGACGAAGAGAAGACGGTCGCAACATCCAACGAGTTGGCGCACATTCGGCCGCTGGTTGGAGACATGGAAACGGACCCATTAGGTAGAATCAAGGAGCTACAAGAGGCACTCGATGCGTGGGTTCTCTCAGGTGCAATCAAGAAGTATCGCGAGGCTCATTCCGATTTCCTTTACAGGCACCACACGATGCTCATTCATGAGTCGGTCAAGAAGGCCGACCACGCGGACACCGCGTATGACGTCCGCTCTGTGTGGAGCAAGGCCAAGTTCAATTCGACGGAGGGGTTGACCCGGCTCGCCAAACTCTACCGTGATGACTTCGTCCCAGTGATGGAGGCACGCGCTGCCGGCGCCCCGATCCCGGCGTCCTTCGAGGAGTTGAAGCCCTATATCGGGGCGGCCCTCGCCGAGATCACGATCGATGATGATCCGGTTCTCATCGTGAACTCCGACAAGGAGATCGAGGCACAACAGAAGAAACTCGATTCGAAGCCGATAAGGTCTGGCGAATCCTTGTAGGAGGCACTCAGCTTAGCCGCGGCTTCACTGTCGAGGGCCTTACCACCTCCTACTTTCGTAGGAAGGCGGGACAGGCCGATACCCTGATGCAGGCTGGTCGCTGGTTCGGATTTAGGCCCGGATACCAGGACCTTGTCCGTCTGTACATCCGGCGGGATTCGAAAGTCGACCTTTACGAGGCGTTCGAGGCTCTGCTCATGGACGAAGAGGCATTCCGAGCCGAACTCGACAAGTACGCAGGCTTTGACGAGTTTGGGATGCCAGTGTTGGAACCGCGCCAGATCCCGCCGCTTGTAAGCCAGCACCTTCCCTGGCTGAAGCCGACCGCGCGGAATAAGATGTGGAACGCGGTCATCGCTAACAAGGCGCCGACTGATATCCAAGACCTGTACGGACTTCCCGAACGAGGCAGTATCGAGAACCGCACGAACTTTGACGAGGTTGTCGTGCCGCTTCTCGCTCACGCGTCCACCGAGATCATGCTGCCGTACGAACTCGACGGTAGGTCGGGCTTTCGGCAGCGGGCCCGTGTGGGGGTTATCGGCGCGGCGGATTTCAACCAGCTGTTCGAGCAACTTTCGTGGCACCCAGATTACGAATCTAACATTAGGGCCTTCCGAGGCTTCATCCAGAAGGCTACGGACGACAAGAAGATCACCGATTGGGCGGTCGTGTGGACGTGGCCGAACAGCGGCGGTCGGACGTTCGCCATCCCCGAACTCGGCGGCGACATCTCAATCGTGAAGCGCAAGCGCCGTGCCGGGCGTAGTGACTTTGTCGGATCGGATCGCAAGCACCGTGCCGCCGTCCGGCCCATCGCACTGGGCGAGTTGGTGGCGCCGCTCGGTGAATCAGAAACCCGTGGCGTGGTCCTGGTATCCGTAGCTCCGGACCGCGAGCCCGACGACCTGGCAAAGCCTGTGGACAGAAGTGAGCTTGTCGGCCTGATCTCGATCGCAGTCCCGGCGAAGGCTGTGTCCAGGAGCGACCTCATCCAATGGACTGTCATCAACTCGGCGAAGCCGGACGATGTGGTCGCCGACCAGGATATGTGATTCTGACAGTTTCGATGTGTTTCAGGTCGCATATTGAGGACCGAGATCAGCGTGATTTACGTTGTCACGGTCGACCTTGTTTCTGTGCATTGGTAGCTCCCGGGCCGGCGTGCCACGGACCCAAGCGGTTTCCGACTCGCGCGCAGCTGATTATTAGAAGCGAGTTGATCTATCGCCAACTCGTCAGTCTCGCCAGGAGTACGCACAAGATCGCTGAACACGAGTTCGAGTAGCCCGCTTGGCCCTGTGGATGGAGTGACGGATAGTGGTCCGACCGAGAGCAGCTTGGGCACGCGTCGATCGACGACATGCTTCGAGGCTGGTGGGGCCGTGGCGGTAGCTGCAACTGCGCAGCTAGTGAGGTAGGTCGCTGTTCTTTCGGCTTCTGAGGCGTCATCCTGCGGCGTACGACTCATTCGTAGAAGAGGGCCTGGCTCAAGCGCTCGACCTTCTCGCTGGTGGGGAGCCAGCTGCGGCAGGCCTTGATCAGTCGACGTGGTGGCTACAGCCGGGCGGCGGCCGGCAGGAGCAGTCGGCACTGAACATGGCGGCACAGTACCCAGGGGCATCGGTAGTCCTACCGTGCGGCGGCGCCATTCGCGTTGGCTAGGTGTAGTTCCTGGGCAGGTTGTGAACGGCGTGGCATGACGAAGTAGGTGAGGACCTCCGGTATCGGTGTGGCTACCACAACACGCACCGACCACCGAGAGGTGAATTGACCCGGGTTTGATGGAGACAGGTTTGACCGGAAGGGACACTTGGTTCATGCCTCGTCCACCGAAGTACTCGCAGGAGTTGCGCGATCGTGCCACGCGGATGGCCGTCGACGCTCGAGCTTGTCAATTCTTCCGTGTAAGTCGATCAGGGATTCGATTTATAGGTGATGGTTGATACGGTCTGGATACGCGAGCGAGAGTTGCTCGAGAGCGCGTTTCCAGTTGGTCGTGACCGCGCCTTCGACCAGTCGCCCGGAGGCTCGGCGTTTGGCGGCGGGCAGTCCGCGTTCCTTGGCTCGATCGCGAGCGCGTTTGTCCTCGATGTTGCAGATCGCCATCCACAGCAGTTTCATCGCGGCCTGATCGTTCGGGAAGTGCCCGCGATTCTTGGTGACCTTCCGCAGCTGATAGTTCAGCGACTCGATGCTGTTGGTGGTGTAGATGACCCGCCGCAACTCCGGCGGGAACGCCAGGAACGGGATGAACCGCTCCCACGCGTCCCGGAACGTCTTCACCGCCGACGGGTACTTGCGGCCCAGATCCGAGTCGGCGAACGCCTCCAACGCGTCCAACGCCGCCTGCTCGGCCGGGGCCTGGTAGATCGGCTTGAGCAGTCCGGCGACGGCTTTGCGGTCGCCGTAGCCGACGAACCGCATCGACGCCCGGATTCAGGTGCACCACACAGGTCTGGACGGTCGCCTGCGGCCAGGTGGCCTCCACGGCGTCGGCGAATCCGGTCAGGCCGTCACAGCACACGATCGCCGGCGTCCTCGACCCCACGATTACGCAGTTCCGCGCACACTGCGGCCCAGAACTTGGCGCCCTCAGTCTGCTGAATCCAGATCCCCAGGACGTGCTTGATGCCGTCCATGTCGACGCCGACGGCGAGGTGGGCGGCCTTGTTGCGCACGTGCCCGCCATCGCGGATCTTGACGATGATCGCGTCGAGGTAGATCACCGGATACAGCGCTTCGAGGTCGCGGGTCTGCCATTTGGCGACCTCGTCGGCGACCTCCTCGGTGACCTTCGAGATCGTCTCATGCGACAACTCAGTGCCGATCGTGCTCGCGAGGTGATGCTGGATATCGCGGATGGTCATCCCGCCGGCGTACAGCGAGACGATCATCGCATCGAGGCCGTCGAGGCGGCGCTGACCCTTGCGGACCAGCATCGGAGCGAAGCTCCCGTCCCGATCCCGCGGCACCGACAACGCCACATCGCCGACCTCGGTGGCCACAGTCTTGCTGCCGTATCCGTTGCGGGAGTTCGGAAACGACGCCGCATCCGGATCCCCGACCTCGTACCCGAGATGCTCAGTCAGTTCGGCGTTCAGGCCTCGTTCGAGGGTCGCTTTGAGAAGTGAGTTCAGTAGGCCGTCCTGGCCGCCGACCGGCTCGCCGGCATCGATGCGGGCGAACACCTCATCCAACGCTCCCGACGCGATCAACTCGTTGGCCATCTCAGTCTGCCGACGGCGTTGTTCCTCACGCGAATCATCCACGCTCACATCATGATTGACAGTCACAACAGCGGTTCCCTTCAGGGTTGAACCTCACCGCTTACACAGACCATCTGACACGCCCCGACGCTCGGAAGGACCCGGAGACCGCGCCGGGCGCGTTGGCTCAGATCGCCAAGCAACTCGATATCAACCCCGAAACGTTGCGGACCTGGGGCCGCAGAGTGGAGGCAGGCCACGCCGAAGCGCCCGGCATCGAGACGGTCGCCGATATTGAGCGGATCCGCCAGTTGGAGAAGGAGAATGCCGAACTGCGTCGGGCGATCGAGATCTTGAAGACGGCGTCGGCCTTCTTCGCGGCCGAGGTCGACCGGCCACACCGCTGATCGTCGCTTTCATCGACCAGCACCGGACTCGATGGCCCGTCGAGGCGATCTGCACCGCCCGGACCGAGGCCGGTTGTGCGATCGCGCCATCGACCTACTACGCCGCCCGCACTCGAGCGCCCTCGGCTCGGGCGGTGCGCGATGAGTACCTGAAAGCCCAGATCATGCGGGTGTACGAGGCCTCTGGCGGCATCTACGGACTCCGCAAGATCCGCGTCGCCCTCCAGCTGGAGGAATCACCGTGGCCAAATGCACCATCGAACGACTCTGCGCTGACCTGGGGATTCGTGGAGTCGTGCGGGGCAAGTTCCCGCGCACTACCCGCCCGGCACCCGAGACCGCGCGGCCGGCCGATCTGGTCGACCGCACCTTCGCCGCCGAGGCGCCGAATCAGTTGTGGGTCGCCGACATCACCTTCGTTCGGACCGAGGTCGGCTGGGTGTACGTGGCGTTCGTGCTGGAGGTGTTCTCGACGATGATCGGCGGCTGGCAGACCTCGACCCGCATGTTCGCCGACCTGGCCATCGACGCCCTGGCGATGGGCTTGTGGCTGCGGCGGCGGGCCGGGCAGGATCTGACCGCACTGATCCACCACTCCGATCGCGGCGTGCAGTACCGAGCCATCCGCTACACCCAGGCCCTCGATGAGGCCGGGGCCATCGCCTCGGTCGGATCCCGCGGGGACTCCTACGACAACGCGATGGCCGAAGCCCTGAATTCGCTGTACAAATACGCACTGATCTACCGAAAGGGGCAGCGGACGAGCACCGACGCCGTCGAGATCGCCACCGCCGAATGGGTCCACTGGTACAACACCACCCGCCTGCACTCCGCCCTCGACTACCAGCCGCTGTCGGCAGTCGAGGCCGACTACTGGACCCAGAACCGAGCCCTCGAACTCACCTCGCAGAACAACTGATCGGTCTCAAACAAACCCGGGTCTTGACAGCCTCTGGTTGTGAAGTGGAGCTGTTGAGTTCAACCGCTTCACGA
>NZ_AEUD01000029.1 GCF_000192435.1 Gordonia neofelifaecis NRRL B-59395 | reverse complement strand
CCCCACCCATCACCAGGATTGAAAACAACCTGCCTGGACATCACATCTAGATCCTCTCCGCTTGCATTTGTTAGCGGGGCCACACAGGAGCCGTATTGTCCGCGCACCGGACGAGCGGTACCCTGTCAATAGTTACCGGCAAGTAACTTAGTCGGCGCCGTGTCAGCCACCGGAGCCGCGCACCCGGGAAACGACCTTCTAGAACTGCGAGTAAGGAAAACCATGGGCCATTACAAGTCCAACCTGCGCGACCTGCACTTCAACCTCTTCGAGATGTACGAACTCGACAAGGTCCTCGCCACCGGAGAGTTCGGCGACCTCGACCACGAGACGGCCGTCGACATGCTCCGCGAGGTCCGCACCCTCGCCGAGGGCCCGATCGCCGATTCGTTCACCGACGCAGACCGCAACCCGCCGGTGTTCGACCCCGAGAACCACACCGTCACCATCCCCGAGTCGTTCAAGGCCTCGTACAACGCCTTCATCGAGGCCGGCTGGGACAAGGTCGGCGTCGACGAGGCACTGGGCGGACTGCCCGCCCCGCGCTCGCTGTACTGGGCCATCGGCGAGATGATCCTCGGCGCCAACCCGCCGATCTTCATGTACGCCGCCGGTTCGGGCTTCTCGAACATCTTCTACGACAACGGCACCGACGAGCAGAAGAAGTGGGCCGCGATCTGCGCTGAGCGCGGCTGGGGCGCCACCATGGTCCTGACCGAGCCGGATGCCGGTTCCGACGTCGGCGCGGGCACCACCAAGGCCACGCAGCAGGAAGACGGCACCTGGCACATCGAGGGCGTGAAGCGCTTCATCACCTCGGCCGACCAGGACATGACCGAGAACATCTTCCACCTGGTCCTGGCTCGCCCCGAGGGCGCCGGACCGGGCACCAAGGGCCTGTCGCTGTTCTTCGTGCCGAAGTTCCACTTCGACCACGAGACCGGCGAGCTGGGCGACCGCAACGGCGCCTTCGTGACCGGCGTCGAGCACAAGATGGGCATCAAGGCCTCTGCCACCTGCGAGGTCAGCTTCGGCCTGCACGGCACCCCGGCCAAGGGCTGGCTCGTCGGCGAGGTCCACAAGGGCATCGCCCAGATGTTCGACGTCATCGAGCACGCTCGCATGATGGTCGGCACCAAGGCCATCTCGACGCTGTCGACCGGCTACCTCAACGCTCTCGAGTACGCCAAGGAGCGCGTCCAGGGCGCAGACCTGACCCAGATGATGGACAAGGCCGCTCCGCGCGTCACCATCACCCACCACCCGGACGTCCGTCGTGCCCTGCTGACGCAGAAGGCGTACGCCGAGGGCCTGCGCGCCGTGTACCTCTACACCGCGTCGCACCAGGACCCCGCCGCGGCGCAGATCGTCTCCGGCGCCGATGCCGAGATGGCCCACAAGGTCAACGACCTGCTGCTCCCGATCGTCAAGGGCGTCGGCTCCGAGCGCGCCTACGAGAAGCTCACCGAGTCGCTGCAGACTCTGGGCGGTTCCGGCTTCCTGCAGGACTACCCGATCGAGCAGTACATCCGCGACTCGAAGATCGACTCGCTGTACGAGGGCACCACCGCCATCCAGGCGCAGGACTTCTTCTTCCGCAAGATCATCCGCGACAAGGGCCAGGCACTCGCCCACGTCGCAGGTCAGATCCAGGACTTCATCGACAACGGCCAGGGCTTCGACGCCGAGCGCGCGCTGCTCAAGACCGCCAACGAGGACGTCCAGGCCATGGCCGCCAAGCTGACCGGCTGGCTGATGGGCGCGCAGGAGGATCCGAAGAAGCTGTACCTGATCGGCACCGCCTCGGTCCGCTTCCTGATGGCCGTCGGCGACCTGATGATCGGCTGGCTGCTGCTGCGCCAGGCCGTCGTCGCCCAGGCCGCCCTGGACGCCGGCGCCACCGGCGACGACAAGGCCTTCTACGAAGGCAAGGTCGCCTCGGGCGTCTTCTTCGCGAAGAACATGCTGCCGCTGCTCACCGCGGTCCGCAATGTCGTCGACAACAACGTCGACAACGACATCATGGAGCTCGACGAAGCCGCATTCTGATCCGCCTCGACAGGTGATCTGAAGCATCGAAGAACCCCGCCGGTCCCGGACCGGCGGGGTTCTTCCGTCCGGTCCGGATCGGCGATAGCGTCGAAGGCGGGGGTCTCTTCGATGGGAGCACCACGATGAAAGCACTCGTCTACCACGGCCCCGGGCAGAAGTCCTGGGACGACGTACCAGAGCCCACGATCGTCGCACCGACCGATGTGATCGTGAAGATGGACGCGACCACCATCTGCGGTACCGACCTGCACATCCTGAAAGGTGACGTGCCGGCGGTCGTGCCCGGACGCATCCTCGGCCACGAGGGCGTCGGGACGATCACCCAGACCGGCTCCGCGGTGACCACCCTGGCAGTCGGCGACCAGGTGATCATCTCGTGCATCTCCTCCTGCGGAAAGTGCGCGTACTGCAAGCAGGGCGTCTTCTCGCATTGCCTGGGCGCGGAGGGCGCCGAGGGTATCGGCTGGATCTTCGGCCACCTGATCGACGGCACCCAGGCGGAGTACGTCCGCGTGCCGTACGCGGAGAACTCGGTGTACCGCCTGCCCGAGACGGTCAGCCCGGAGCAGGGCGTCATCCTGTCCGACATCCTGCCGACCGGTCACGAGATCGGGGTCAGGTACGGCGCGGTGAAGCCCGGCGACGTGGTCGCCGTGATCGGCGCCGGGCCCGTCGGCCTCGCCGCCATCGCGACATCGGGACTGTACGGCCCGAGCCGAGTGATCGCCGTCGACCTCGATCCCAATCGGGTGTCGCAGGCACGCAGGTTCGGCGCCACCGACGGCGTCGTGTCGTCCGATCCGGATTGGCGCGACCAGGTGATGGCGATGACCGATGGCCTCGGCGTCGACGTCGCGATCGAGGCCGTGGGCATTCCGGCCACCTGGCAGATGTGCCTGGACGTCGTTCGGCCGGCCGGGCACGTGGCGAACGTCGGCGTGCACGGGAAGTCCGTCGAACTGCCGCTGCAGGACCTCTGGATCTCGAACATCGTGATGTCGATGGGGCTGGTGAACACCGACACCCTCGGGACGCTGCTGAAGATGGTCGCCCAGCGCAAGATCGATCCGGACGTCTTCATCAGCCACCGGTTCGCATTGAACGACATCCTGGACGCCTACGACGTCTTCGCCGATGCCGCGCAGACCAAGGCGCTGAAGGTCGTGCTGACGGCGTAGTTCGCACTACCAACGCGTAGATCGGCGAGGAATCGGACATCCGAGCGGGATCTCTCGCCGTACGCGTTGGTAGTGCGAGTTACTCCGCGTTCGCGGCGGCGAGCACGGCCGACAGCAGACCGGGATACGCGGCCTCGACGTCGGCGTCGCGCAGGGCGTACGTCGCGCCCTGGCCCGCGGGCCGTCGTGCGACGACGCCCGCCTCGCGCAAGATCTTGAAGTGGTGACTCGCGGTCGCCTTGGTGACGGTGTCGTACAGCGCAGTGCACGACAGTTCCGCGTCGGCGTTGTGCAGTCGGCGGACCATCTCCAACCGAACCGGATCGGCGAGTGCGCTGAGCACCGACTGCAGGTCGGCGACGGCCCCGGACTCGACCGTCTGCTCGTTCGCCTGCGCCATGACTTCACTCCTCACAAACTGTTTGATGATCGTCGAACAGAAGCGTACCGTCGGAACCGTTCGATCACCATCAAACGTACCCGAGGACGCCATGGCCAGCACCGCAGTCGCCCAACCGCCCGCCGTCCGGACCGCTCATCCGCAGGCGTGGTCGTACATGCTGCTGCTCGCACTGCTGGCCCTGGCACTGGGCTGCTCGGGACTGCCGTCGCCGCTGTACCCGATCTACCAGTCCGAGTGGCACATGACGCCGCTGACGATCACCATCGTCTTCGCGGTCTACGCCGTCGGCGCGCTCGGATCGGCCCTCACCGTCGGCCCGATCTCCGACGCCGTCGGACGCAAGCCGGTGCTGATCGCCGCACTCGTCTCGATCCTCGCCGGGCTCGGCCTCTTCCTCATCGCGACCAACGCATGGGAGCTGATGCTCGCCCGCTTCCTACACGGCAGCGCGATCGGGGCCATCACCGTCGTCGCCGGCGCAGCACTGCTCGACGTCCGACCGCACGACGGCGCCCGCAACGGCATGGCCAGCGGCATCGCGCTGAACGTCGGCATCACGATCACCGTGTTCGGGGCCGCGGCCGCAGCGCAGTGGGCGGCGAATCCGCTTCGCGTGCCGTTCGCCATCGTCGGAGCGGTGGTCGTGCTGATGCTGGTGGCCGTGATCGTCCTGGTGGAGCCGCACACCGAGCGCACCGGCGGACGGGTCCGCCTGCAACGACCGTCCATTCCGAAGGAGATCGCCACCGACTTCTGGTTCTCCGGAATCGGCATCATGACTGCCTGGTCGGTCCTCGGCGTCTTCCTCAGCCTCTACCCCGCACTGACCCAGCACGCCACCGGCCACACCTCGGTGATCTTCGTCGGGGTCGTCGTCGCAGTGATGGCCGCGGCCTCGGCCGCGTCGCAGTGGATCGGCGGGCGACTCGATCCGCGGACCGCCGCCATCACCGGAGACCTCGGCATGATCGTCGCGCTGCTGTCGGCGATCTGGGCACTGCACACCGGTTCGACGACCTTCGTCATCGTCGACTCCATCGTGCTCGGCGCCGCGTTCGGCCTGGCGTTCGGCGGATCACTGCGCCATCTCAACGACGTCGCACCCGCTGACGCCCGCGGCCGCGTGATGAGCGCGTACTACCTGCTCGGCTACCTCGCCATGGGTGTTCCCACAGTCATCGCGGGGGCGCTGTCGTCCTCCTTCGGCACGGCCGAGGTGTTCCCGTGGTTCGCCGCGGCGGTCGCGGCAGCCTGCTTCGCCGCCGCAGTCCTCGGACTGCGCGGCCGGCGGGAGGCCCAGTCGGACCTGGAGCAGACCCGCAGCTGACGACTGACCGCGTAGCGCCATCACCGCTCCGCCCAGCACATCGCGAGCCATTCCTTCACCGGCGGAACAGGATTGGCGAATTCGCGCGTATGCGAGCATCTCGATACCGAACCACGGAAGCCGCAATGCAGATGTCGGCCTACTAATCAGTAGACAATCATTGGACGAGTTCACCTCCCAACTCACTACTGATTAGTAGGCCCGGAAAATACTCATTGGTAACCGCGTTGAACTACTCGTCGGTAATCTCAATCGACCTTGAACTCCGCCATATCACCAGGTCAGATGGTGCACTGAGTGCCAAGTCAGATACCTCACATCGAATTGAACTAGCCGAATCCGACACTTAGTCTGATTTCAGTTCCTCAATGGATCGGGCTTTCTCCCCTCAATCAGAAAGCCCGCCCGAGGAGCGATGAGGACAGTCCGGAAACAACGACCGCGACTGGCCGAAATCCCCTGCTGAACCCACGGCTGCATCGACTCATCGGTGCGGTCTATTAATCGATCGGAAAAACGGTTGCCCAACTCGAACGCCACTTCGCCCACCGCCACCCGGAAGATCGGAATCGCCGATCTGCCGTCACTCGCCGGTCAGGACCTGGGCGCTTCCAGCCGCATCCGGATCACGCAGCAGCAGATCGACACGTTCGCGGACGCCACCAACGACCACCAGTGGATCCACGTCGATCCGGTGCGCGCGAAGAACGGCCCGTTCGGCACGACCATCGCCCACGGCTACCTGACCCTGTCCCTGGCTGTTCCGCTGTTCTGGGACCTCCTCGACGTCGACGGCGCCACCCAGATCATCAACTACGGCCTCAACAAGGTGCGATTCCCCGCCCCGGTGCCCGTCGACTCCGAGGTCGGCGCCACCGCCCGCGTCGTATCCGTCGACGAGATCGCCGGTGGCTATCAGCTGACGGTCGGCCTGACGTTCACCGTCGAAGGCAGCGAACGTCCGGTGTGCGTGTGCGAGATGATCGTCCGCTACCTCGGCGACACCGCCTAGCCGGACATCACACCTAGCCGACGGTCACGCCCCACCCTCCCCACCCAGCAAGAGATCACGAGTAACACCCGCATGAGCATCAACCTCCCCACCCGCATCGCCGCCGAAGTCGACCCCATCGGCTGGCTGGAGTCGTCGTTCCGAACCACCTCCGACCTGGCCAAGAACCCGCTGGGCGTCGCCAAGGCCACCGGCGACTTCGCGAGTCGTCTGAGCCGGATCCCCGGCGCCGCGACTCGAGTCGCACTCGGCCTCGACGGCGTAGACGAGAATCCCGAGTCCGTCCGCGACCGCCGGTTCTCCGACAGCACCTGGCACGAGAACCCCGGCTACTTCTCGATCGTGCAGGCGTACTTCGCCGCCCAGTCGTTCGCGCTCGATCTCGTCGACGCCGCGCCGACCGACGCGGTCACCAGCGCCAAGACCCGGGCGATGGTGCAGTTCCTGTGTGACATGCTCTCGCCGAGCAACTCGCCGCTGACCAACCCGACCGTGCTCACGAAAGCGATCAGCACCGGCGGAAAGTCGCTGGCCCAGGGCGCGAAGTACGCGTTGTCCGACGCCGTCCATCGGAAGGGGCGACCGCTGCGCGTGGACATGGACGCGTTCACCGTGGGCGAGAACATGGGCTGCACCGAGGGCCAGGTGGTGTTCCGCAACGAGTTGATCGAGCTGATTCAGTACGCGCCCCAGACCGAGCAGGTGCACGCGGTACCGCTGCTGGCCAGCCCGCCCTGGATCAACAAGTTCTACATCATGGATCTCGCGCCCGGCCGCAGTCTCATCGAGTGGGCCGTACAGCACGGTCGCACCGTCTTCGCCATCTCGTACCGCAACCCGGACTCGTCGATGAGCTCGGTGACGTTCGACGACTACCTCGATCTCGGGATCCGCTCGGCGCTCGATGCGATCCAGGAGATCACCGGCGCACCCAAGGTCGACGTCGCCGCGGTGTGCCTGGGCGGCGCGATGACCGCGATCGCGGCGGGCACCGGCGACGACCGGATCGGCGACCTCACGCTGATCAACACGATTCTGGACTACTCGGAGACCGGCGATCTCGGCCTGATGACCGATCCGAAGACCCTCGAGAAGCTCGACGTCTTGATGGCCAAGAAGGGCTACCTCGACGGCGAGGACATGGCGCTCACGTTCGACATGCTGCGCGCGAACGACCTGATCTTCAGCTACTGGATCTCGCGCTGGATGCTCGGCGAGGCTCCGCCGGCCTTCGATCTGCTGGTCTGGAACGAGGATGCGACCCGGATGCCCGCCGCCATGCACACCCAGTATCTCCGTCAGCTCTACAGCGAGAACCAGCTGGCCAAGGGCGAATTGACGATCTGCGACAGTCCCGTCGACCTCAAGTCGTTCAGCGGCGACGTGTACATCGTCGGCGCGATCAACGATCACATCGTGCCGTGGAAGACGTCGTATGCGGGCGCCAAGCTGTTCGGCAACGACGCCCGCTACGTCCTGTCGAACGGCGGACACATCGCGGGCATCGTCAACCCGCCCGGCAAGAAGGCGTGGACTGCGGCGCTCGGTTCACCCGAGGCCCCGTCCCCCGAACTCCCCACCGACCCCGATGCGTGGCGCGACGCCGCGACCGTCACCGGCGACTCGTGGTGGGACGACTGGGTGCTCTGGTTCGGTGCCCGCGCCGGCGAGATGCAGGCACCGCCCGCGATGGGCAGCGACAAGCACCCGGCGATCACGCCCGCGCCCGGCACGTACGTCAACGGCTGACCGGCCCGCTCGCACTACCAACGCGTAGAACCGTGATTTCGGCGATTCGAGCCGAGTAGTCCGGCCATACGCGTTGGTAGTGCGAGCAGAACCTGTGACGATCGACACTCTGGAGAGTTAGCATTCATCGTGCTAACTTGTTAACAACGGAGCGCGCCGCCGCACCACCTTCACCCGAGGAGAGAACCATGACGAACACCGACGCCGCGAGCAAGGTCACCAAGGCCATCGACGACTCGACCAAGCAGATCCAGGACGTGCAGACCGCACTGCTCGACGCGACCAAGCAGACCGCGCTCGCCTCGCTGGACGTCTACGAGAAGTCGATCAGCACCGTGCTCGACTTCCAGCAGAAGGTCATCGGCAGCACCGGTCTGGCCGCCGCCGACGGCGTCGTCGCCGCGCAGGTGAAGCTGTTCAGCGATCTGAACGCCGCGGGCGTCTCCGCTGCCCGCTCGGTGCTCGCGTAGTCCTCGCACACGCCGACAACGGCGCGGACCCGATCAGGGTCCGCGCCGTTTCTCGTTTCGGCCACGCCCGCTCAGCCGCCGGACTGCTCAGCCGCCCCGCGACGGCGGTTCGCGACCGTCACGCCCGTGAACGTCTCGTACATCTCCTCCAGCGCGGCGCGCTGCGCGCGCGTGAGGTCGGGGTCCCGCCGGATCGCCGCCACCACCTCTGTCTGCCCCTCCGGATCCGAACTCCGGGTCGACGCCGCGAGCACGTCCGCCGACAGCTTCAGGTTGTCGGCGATCGCCTCGAGGACCCGGTCGCTGGGCTCACGCAGGTTCCGCTCGATCTGCGACAGATACGGATTGGAGATGCCGACCATCTCGGCGAGCCGTCGCATCGGCATGGCGGCCAGCTCGCGCTGAGTGCGGATGAGCTCACCCAGCGTGAGCGGGCGTGGATCGGCGTCACTCATGCCTCAACGATACCGAGACGGAGGGTGCCTACTCGCCCTCGATGCCCAGCTCGACGAACAGCTCTTCCGCGATCCGTTCGAGGTCGCCGCGAATGGTCGCGACATCGGCGCTCGGCGGCACCCGGACCTCCATGCGAGCCTCGAACAGCATCCCGCCGGCCATCGGAGCCTCGCGCGTGCCGGTGGTCAGCTTCTCGATCGAGACGCCGCTGGCGTTCAGTGCCGCGGACAATTCGTTCACGATTCCCGGGCGATCGTTGCCGAGCACGTCGATCGTCAGCGACGACCACTGCGACGTCCGCGGCGACCCGCCGTCGCCCGCATGCACCGCGACCTCCAGCAGACCGTCGAGCGCGGTGACCGCTCCGATCAGCCCGTCCGCCCGATCCTCGGCGACCGCGACGACCACGATGCCCGCGAACTTGCCCGCCAGTTGCGCGAGCTGACTGCGTTCCCAGTTCCCGCCCTGCGCCGCGACCGCGTCGGCGAGCGCCGACACCAGTCCCGGTCGATCGTCGCCGATTACCGAAAGCACCAGATTCCGCATGTGGAGAAGCGTATCCGCGATCGACCACCCGGGCGGGCGCACCGACGGGATCCCCGAAATGCGTTACGCCGTTGATCGTGACCACTGGATGGTCACGATCAACGGCGTAAGCGAATGCCAGGTGGGTAAGGCCTACTTCGGAGGCATCCGGATGCCGCCGTCGACGCGGACGACCTCGGCGTTCATGTACGAGTTCGTGATGAGCTCCTCGACCATCGAGGCCAGCTCGTCCGGCACGCCGAGACGCTTCGGGAACAGGACGCTCTCGCCGAGCTTGGCCTTGAAGGCCTCCGACTCGGGGCCCGAACCGTAGATCGGGGTGTCGATGAGGCCCGGAGCGATGCAGTTGACGCGGATGCCTGCAGCCGACAGGTCGCGCGCGACCGGCAGGGTCATGCCGACGACGCCGCCCTTCGACGACGAGTACGCGGCCTGGCCGATCTGGCCGTCGAACGCGGCGACGGACGCCAGGTTGACGATGGCACCGCGCTCGCCGTTCTCGTTCGGCTCGTTCCGGCTCATGGCGGTGGCGGCGAGGCGCACGGTGTCGAAGGTGCCGATCAGGTTGATGGCGATGACCTTCTTGTACAGGTCCAGGTTGTGCGCCGACGCGAACTCCCCGTCCTTGCCGATGGTGCGCTGCGCCCAGCCGATGCCTGCCGAGTTCACGACGGCCTTCAGCGGGCCGAGCTCGACGGCCTTGTTGACGGCGGCCTCGATCTGCGCGGTGTCGGTGACGTCGACGGTGACGAACGCGCCGCCGATCTCCTTGGCCAGGGCCTCGCCGTCCTCGGCCTTGAGGTCGGCGATGACGACCTTGGCACCCTGCGCGGCGAGCCGGCGAGCCGAGGCCGCGCCGATGCCCGACGCACCGCCGGTCACGATTGCACTTGCTCCATTGATATCCATGTCCCGGAGCTTATCTCCCGGTGACTGGGAGCACATCTCGGGGGTTGGAACACGTTTCAGTCGCCGGTGATCCTCGGACTCCACTGGCGGCGGACTCCATTAACGGCAGCGGACCACGGGCTCCGGGTCGTACTTCACCGTGCGTGTGTGCCGATAGGTCTCCTGGCCGGTCTTCAGGCTGCGGATGATCCGGGTGTTGGACGCGGTGAATCCGGGCTGCCCGCTGCTCGCGACGCACTCGTCGCCCGCCGGAAGAACGACGGTCGACGGCGACGTCGGAGCGGTGCGATCGCCGGTCACCGACTCGACCTCCATGGTCTTGGTGCTCCACATCCGGACGGTGACGTTCGACGGCGTCCAGCCGGTCTCGATCACGATGCCGTAGGGCGTGTTGTTCTTGAACTGCAGATCGATGGCGCCCTCGAACACGGTGGCCTCACGCGCCTCCGGGTAACGGGAGATGTAGTAGCTGTGCTCGGTGTGCGTGACGTCCTCGAGCCCGGCGAAGTACGACGCGTTGTACAGCGTGGTCGCGAACTGCGAGATCCCGCCACCCACGGCCTCTGACGGCCTGCCGTGGTCGATGATGCCGGACTTCACGTAGCCCTGAGCGCTGCCGCGGGGCCCGGTGTAGCCGTTCAGGGAGAACGTCTGGCCCGGTAGGACCACCGCTCCGTTCACCTGCTCGGCGACGAGGCGGATGTTCTCACCGGAGGGACCGCTGAAGCCCCCGGTGGTGAATTCCGAGACCACTTCCTTGACGCCCAGCTTGCTCGCCCGCTTGGTGTCGACCTTGGGCTTGGTGATCTTGTAGACCACATCGCCGGAGCGCTTGTCCGACTGCGTCGAGAGCGCGGCGAGCGCGTCGGCGGTCCGGACCCAGTCGACGGTCGCGCCCTCGGTGGACGGCACGACGGTCGGAGTGCCGCCGGTCAGCCGGAAGGTCGCGTCGACCGGTTTGGACTCGGTCTTCGCCGCCCGATCGCCCAGGATCTCCTGCGCCTTCTTCGGATCGACGTGCGCGGCCAGACCGCCCTTGCCGTCAGGAACGAAGGTGACGAGCCGCCCCGCCTCCCGGGGCGAGACGATCACGCGCGAACCACGTCCGGAGAGCGGAATCGCCGAAGCGGTGACCTCCTGCGCCGGACCGTCGAGGGTGGCCTGGACCGTCTCCGCCGAGACCGTCGGCGAGAACGGCTCCATCTCGAGGTCGACCGGGTGGCCGCTGAGCCAGTTGTCGGCGATCGCCTGCTTGGCGGCGTCCCGCTTGATGCGCAGTCCCTTGGACGGGAAGTCACCGACCGGCTCGAGCCCGTCGAAGTGGACACCGCCCTCGACCGCGGCCTTCTCGAGCACTTCGCGATTCTTGTCGAGCGCGGCGTTGAACGCGGCGTCGTCGAGAGTCACCACGGGTGCGACGTCGCGTGAGACGCCGACCATGCCGAGGAATCGGTCCCACGGATTCTTCGGCTGGTCCATCAGTCGGTCGAGCGTGGCGTCGACGTCGAAGGTGGCACCGAGCGTCTCGGGGTCGATGTGCGCCGACCCGGTGTTCGTTCGCACGGACACCGGACTGTGCGACGCGACGGTGAGCGCCTCGAGCTCGGCGCGAGCCTGCGCTTCAGTGAGCCCACCGAGGTCGAACTCGGCGATGTGGGCACCGCGCGCGGTATGGCCGTGGGTGAGGATCGCGTCGATCCCGAAAGCGGCTCCGATGAGTAGCAGACCGCCGAGGAGACCGCGGACGATCCACCGGCGGATGTCGGAACGATCGTCGGAAGAGGTCACAACTGACAAACCCTACCTGGAAAAAATGACTCCGGCCGAACCGCCGGGTCGGGGGTCTGGCGGTTCAGCCGGAGCTACTCGGTATATAGCCGGGCCCGCGGCGGGCGTTACACCCTCCGAGAATTTCCCTCAGAATCCCGGAAGAGACCCAGTCAAGGCCGCTTTCACGACCGAGACCGGGGCTTTATCCGAAATCGGAGTTTCGGGCGATCATCCCTCGACGATCGCCGTGACGCCCTGACCGCCCGCGGCACAGATCGACACCAGCGCACGACCGCCGCCGTTCTCCTTGATCTGCTTCGCGGCCTGCGCGATGATCCGGCCGCCGGTGGCGGCGAACGGATGGCCGGCCGCGAGCGACGAGCCGTTGACGTTCAGCTTGCTGCGGTCGATGGCGCCGAGCGCCTTGTCGAGGCCGAGACGCTCGGTGCAGTACTCCTCCGACTCCCACGCCTGCAGCGTGGCGAGCACGACGGAGGCGAAGGCCTCGTGGATCTCGTAGAAGTCGAAGTCCTGCAGCGTGAGGCCGTTGCGCTCCAGCAGCCGCGGCACCGCGTAGGTGGGGGCCATCAGAAGGCCGTCGGGACCGTTGACGTAGTCGACGGCGGCCGTCTCCGTGTCGCGCAGGTACGCCACGACCGGCAGCTTCTTCTCGGCCGCCCACTCGTCGGTGGCGAGCAGCACGGCCGAGGCGCCGTCGGTGAGCGGCGTCGAGTTGCCCGCGGTCATCGTCGCGTCGCCGAGGCTGACACCGAAGACCGGCTTCAGCGTGGCCAGCTTCTCCACCGACGAGTTCGGGCGGAGGTTCTCGTCACGCGTCAGACCCATGAACGGGGTCACCAGGTCGTCGAAGAAGCCGCGGTCGTAGGCGGCACCCATCTTCTGGTGGCTGGCCGCGGCGAGCTCATCCTGGTCGGCGCGGCTGACGCCGAACTCCTTGGCGGTGATGGCGGCGTGCTCGCCCATCGACAGGCCGGTGCGCGGCTCACCGTTGCGCGGGATCTCGATGCCGAGCTTGGTCGCCAGGCCGAGTGCGGCCTTCACGCGATCCGCGGTGCTCTTGGCGCGGTTGATCTCGAGCATCTGGCGACGCATGTCCTCGGACACGCCGATCGGCGCGTCGGACGTGGTGTCGACTCCGCCGCCGACAGCGACGTCGTAGCGGCCGTTCGCGATGCCGTCGGCGACGATCTGGATCGCCTGGAGTCCGGTGCCGCAGGCCTGCTGCACGTCCATGGCCGCCGTGTAGGGCGAGAGCGAGGAGCCGAGGACCGACTCACGGATGAGGTTGAAGTCGCGCGAGTGCTTCAGGACGGCGCCGCCGGCGACCATGCCGAGCTGCTCGCCCTGCAGGTTGAAGCGGCTGACCAGACCCTGCAGGGCCGCGGTGAACATGTCCTGGTTGCTCGCGGTGGCGTACGCACGGTCCTGACGTGCGAACGGGATGCGATTTCCGCCGAGGATCGCGACCGGGCGCTGCTGACGGGTTTCCGGCTTACGGGGCGTGTACGAGGCCACAACTTCTCCTGGAGATTCTCGGATGTCGACAGGTCGACCTTGAGAGTATTCTTACTCCCGAGTAAGTTCATTGTCGACTCCTGGGCCTGCGGCGCATGTCACAGCCGCGCGGGCTACTGCTCGCCGCCGGCATCCGCCTAGGGTCTCCGGCAGGACCGGGGTTCCGACACGGACTCCGGATTCGTTACACAGACATCGAAGGAGATAGTCGTGGCAGGCAACACCGACCTGTATTCGTCCATCGTCAACAGCGGCCCGGGCGCGTTCATCGCCTCGCGCGTCGGCCTTCCGCAGCCGCCGGCCCTGCGTCGATACTCCGCATCGCAGCCCGCCCTCGGCGGCCCGGTCCTGCTCGGCGGCGCCGGCCGCCTCGTCGAGCCGATCCGCGAGATCCTCACCGCGGGCGACGACTACACGCTGGTCGAGAACAACGCCGGCGGACGCAGCGCGGACAAGCTCGGCGCCGCTGTCTTCGACGCCACCGGCATCTCGAAGCCCGCAGAACTCGAGCAGCTGTTCGAGTTCTTCACCCCGATCATGCGGTCGGCGGGCAACTCGGCGCGCTTCGTCGTCCTCGGCACCACGCCGGAGCTGACCACCGCGCCCGACGAGCACGTCGCACAGCGCGCGCTCGAGGGCTTCACCCGCTCGCTCGGCAAGGAACTCCGCAACGGCGCGACCGCGCAGCTGGTGTACGTCTCGCCGAAGGCGAAGACCGGCCTGTCCGGACTCGAGTCGACCCTGCGCTTCCTGCTGTCGGCCAAGTCGACGTACGTGGACGCCCAGGTGATCCGCGTCGGCGCCGACGACGCCGCGCCGGTGGAGAGCTGGGACAAGCCGCTCGCAGGCAAGGTCGCGCTGGTCACCGGTGCCGCCCGCGGCATCGGCGCCACCATCGCCGAGGTCCTGGCCCGCGACGGCGCCCACGTCATCGCCGCCGACATCCCGGCCGCGGGCGAGGCGCTCAGTGAGACGGCGAACAAGGTCGGCGGCACCGCACTGCCGCTCGACGTGACCGCCGACGACGCCGGCGCGAAGGTCGCCGAGCACGTCCTGGAGCGCCACGGCGGCCTCGACATCATCGTCAACAACGCGGGCATCACCCGCGACAAGCTGCTCGCCAACATGGATGCCGGCCGCTGGAACTCGGTGATCAGCGTCAACCTGATCGCCCCGCAGACGCTCGTCAACGAGCTCATCGAGCGCAAGGCGCTCCGCAAGGGCGGCGCCGTGGTCGACGTCTCGTCGATCGCAGGCATCGCAGGCAACCGCGGACAGACCAACTACGGCGCGTCGAAGGCCGGCGTGATCGGCCTGGTCGACACCTACGCTCCGATCCTCGCGAAGTCCGGCATCACCATCAACGCCGTGGCTCCCGGCTTCATCGAGACCGCGATGACCGCGGCGATCCCGCTGGCCACCCGCGAGGTCGGCCGCCGGATGAACTCGCTGCAGCAGGGCGGTCAGACCGTCGACGTCGCCGAGACCGTCGCCTACTTCGCCAGCCCGGCGAGCAACGCGGTGACCGGCAACGTGGTCCGCGTGTGCGGTCAGAGCCTCCTCGGCGCCTGACGGGATCCGGCGATGACCAAGACCGTCACCCTGACGTCCCTGCCGGGCGCGGGCCAGATCTATCCGAGGGCCGTGGGCGCCATGCTCCCGGTGATCGGCAAGCCCGCCCGCGTCAGCGCGACCGCCGACCTCCCGGACACCGTGTACCGGATCGAGAATCTGCGGATCGACTCGGCACAGCTCAAGGAGTACTGCCGGACCACGGGACTGCAGTTCGGCGCCGAGGTGCCACTGCCGTACCTGTTCGTCCTGCAGTTCCCCCTCGCGATGACCGTGATGGTCTCGGCGGACTTCCCGTTCGGCGCCGTCGGCGCAGTGCACGTGGAGAATCGGATCGAGCGGCTGCGCGCCATCGGCGTCGATGAGCCGCTGACCGTCTCCACGCACGCCGAGAACCTGCGCGAACACCGCAAGGGCATGCTCGTCGACGTGATCTCCGAGTTCCGCGTCGGCCGCGAGCTGGTGGCCGTGCAGACCGGCACGTTCCTGAAGCAGCAGCGCACCAGCCTGTCCGGCGGTGAGCGCGGACCGGCGCCGAAGGACACCACCCCGCCGCCGCCCGGCCGCGTCGTCAGCGTCGATCTCGGCCTGATCCGCCAGTACGCGAACGCGTCCGGCGATCGGAATCCGATCCACATGGCGGACCTGACCGCGAAGGCCTTCGGATTCAGTCGCGCCATCGCGCACGGCATGTGGAGCGCGGCGGCCGTGCTGGCGAACGTCGAGGCGCAGTTGCCGCAGGCGGTCGTCTACTCGGTGCGCTTCGGCAAGCCGATCCTGCTGCCCGCGAAGGTGAACATGTACACCGAGCGGACCGAGGACGGCTACGATCTGTCGATCCTCAATCGCCGCAAGGGCTACCCGCACCTGACAGCGACGACGCGTCCGCGCGCCTGAGAGAAGCGAAGTCGAGGCGCCGATCCCTCTCGGGGATCGGCGCCTTCGTCGTTCATGTGACGCTACGTCGCGCCCATCTGGGGTGTCTGGAGATTCTCGGGCGGTCCCTGAGGAGCTGGTTGCGGTCAGTCCGAGGGCCGTGCGGAGAGCAGTCCGGTGAACTCCTCGGCATAGGCCAGCTGCCGACGGAGCCGGCCCGCGTTGTCGGCGGCCTTGTCGCGGAGCGCGAGCAGATCCTGCTGGGCCGCCCTGCGCAAGGCCGGTCCGGCCGTTTCGTCGTCGAGAATGTCGATCGAGTCGACCAACTGCTTCATCTCCGCGAGGGTGAACCCCAGCGGCTTCATGCGGCGGATGACCGGCATGCGGGCGACGTCAGCCTCGGTGTAGAGGCGGTACCGCCCGTCGAGCGGGCCGAGGCCGGACGAGCCCAACCTCGACCCAGTGGCGGATCGACTTCAGTGAGAGCTCGGTGCGCTCGGCTACCTTGTCCGATCTGCAGGTAGCCACTGGTGTCAGAGCTCATTTCAGTGTCCGCCGTCCAGGTGCCTGGAGAGCCGGTGGTGGCGAGCTTCCGAAGCCGGGTCGAGGCCGATGATCTGCACGGCCTTGCCCTTGGCGGCGTATTTGGTGGTGACAGCGTCCAGAGCCGCCACGGTCGAGGCGTCCCAGATGTGTGCATCCGACATATCGATCAGGACATTGACCGGATCAGCGGTGTAGTCGAACTGATAGACCAAGTCGTTGCTGGAGGCGAAGAACAGTTCGCCGCGCACCTTGTAGACGCGCGTGTCGATCGCGCCGTCGGAAGCCTTGTCGACCTCGGTGAAATGCGCGACGCGCTGTGCGAAGGCGACCATCGCGGTCAGTACACCGGCGATGACACCGTAGGCCAGGTTGTGGGTAGCCACAGTGACCGCGACGGTGACCACCATGACAGTGGTCTCGGCGATGGGCATGCGCCGGATCGTCTTCGGCGAGATCGAATGCCAGTCCATGGTGCCCACCGAGACCATGATCATCACCGCGACCAGTGCCGCCATCGGAATGAGCGCGACTACATTACCGAGCCCGACGACCAGGATCAACAGGAACACCCCCGCCAGGAACGTCGACAGGCGAGTGCGAGCGCCAGCGGATTTCACGTTGATCATGGTCTGGCCGATCATGGCGCACCCACCCATTCCGCCGAAGAACCCGGTCACCACATTCGCGACACCCTGCCCCCAGGCCTCGCGGGTCTTGTCGGAGTGGCTGTCCGTGATGTCGTCGACGAGTTTGGCGGTCATCAAGGATTCGAGCAGACCAACCAATGCCATCGCCAGGGCGTAGGGAGCGATCGTCGCCAGCGTGTCGAGGGTGAACGGAACGTTCGGAATAAGCCAGGTCGGCAGGCTCGACGGCAGCTCTCCCTCATCCCCCACGTTGGGCACGTTGAGTGAGAACGCGATGGTCGCGGCGGTGAGCAGCACAATCGCCACCAGCGGCGCCGGAACCGCCCTGGACAATCTGGGCAGCACCGCCAAGATCAGGATGCCGACAGCGACCATCGGATACACCAGCCACGGAACCCCGATCAGGTGCGGGATCTGTGCGGTGAAGATGAGGATGGCCAGCGCGTTGACGAATCCGACCATCACACTGCGTGGGATGAACCTCATCAACCGGGCGACGCCGACCAGACTGAGCACCATCTGCAGCACTCCAGCCAGGATGACCGTGGCGATCAGGTAATCGAGGCCGTACTGAGTGACCACCGGTGCGATGACTAGGGCGATCGCCCCGGTCGCGGCGGAGATCATCGCGCGGCGACCTCCGACGATCGCGATAGTCACCGCCATCGTGAACGAGGCGAACAAGCCGACGCGTGGATCGACGCCGGCGATGATCGAGAACGAGATCGCCTCCGGAATCAGCGCCAGTGCGACCACCAAACCAGCCAGCACCTCAGTACGTAACCGCGCTGGGCTGCGCAGCGCGGCGACCACCGACCCCTCGTCGGCCAGCCGCTGCGTCATCGAGACCATCGGGGAACCTCCAATTACATGGACTCTGGCGCACACAGGCGCAGCAGGGCACCGCGACAATGGTCGCCGGGAAGAACGTCGCCGGAGCGCGAGCGGACGCCCCATTGGGAGCTGGTCGCGTCGGCCACACTGCCGGACAGGTCGCCCACTCGGCGCCCCAAAACCATACCCTCCCGTCAGGGTATGGTTTTGGGGCGCCGTGTTCACTGAACCGTCATGCACCGCCCTGACTGAGGCGTGCTGTGCGATCGCGCCATCGACCGAATCGGCACCGACCTGGGCATTCGCGTGGTCGTGCGGGGCAAGTTCCCGCGCACCACCCGCCCGGCGCCGGAGATCCGGACCCGGTTTGGGACCTTCCCCTCAGTCAGGGAGTCCTGACTGGTGCGTGTTGCGCCTGACTCGTCGGGGTCGTGATGCGTGCAGTGGCGATGAGGCAAGCAGAGATCAGGGCAAGCGCGAGGGCATGCCCTCTCAGGGTCATCAGCCGTGCCGGGCGCGGACCATAGGAGTCGGTGAGGCGAGCGCGGAGACGACGCCGACGAGCCCGACGGTCAGGAGCAGGATCGGCAGTGCGGCGTCGGAGCCGTTGGCGGCAAGAACGATTGGGCCGAGATAGGTGTAGAACATGAGTCCGCCAGCGCCGCACAAGAAGATCGCAGCGACCATTCGCAGCACGCCGGTAGTGTGCAGCGGCGCCAGTCTGTCTCTCACCGCCGTCCTGAGCGCCGACTCGACTGACATCACGCCCGTCGTCCTCAAATAGAGACGGATCGGCGATCCGGCCAGAATCGACTCCCAGCGGGTAGATGTCCGGCCCCGAGACCGCGATTCGCTCCAGTCTCGCGCCTCTATCTCAGCTCCGCGCCTGAAGCACCCCATCAGTCAGATGCCGCCCGGCTACGTCCTCGTCGGTCCCTTGGCCCACGTGACAACGTCGCCCCGGGGCTCGGTACTGGTCCTCGCTGCGGTGCTCGGTCACGGTCAGGTCAGTAGCGAAGGCCACCTACTCGACGGCCACGGAGGTGAGGTGCTGATACTGGCTGCGAGCCTCACTGGTAGTCGTGGGTGCGAGTGCGACGACGATGTTCTCAATGAGAAAGGTGTCGAGATGAGTCTGGTGATAGACGGCGGCCTCTCGCGTGGTCCCGAACTGCATCACCGTGGTTTCAGCTGTAGCAGCCGCGGCCTGGCAATGGGTGGTGAGGCAGTCTGTCGAGGTGGTGTCGTGAGCGCCGGTGGCGGGCATGCCGCCTCGGCGGTACACATCGATGATCGATTGGGGCGTTGCGTCGTTGATGATCGCCGCCTCGTTCGGTGCTGGCGGCGGGGAGTCGGCGGCATCTCTACCTGGGCCTCCGGCCGAACAGGCTCCAGCTAGGAGCGGTAGTGAGAACAGCGCCAGGGAGGCGCAGAACAACCGTGTTCGATTTCTTGGGTGGTCAGCGATGGTGCCGTTGATCATCACAGATGGGTTCCTCTGATCGGTTGGGGTGACGGGGTAGGCCGTTGAGCGCGGCCAGTCTGTCGTTGTAGGCATCGAGGGCCGCGGCGTCGTCATCGAGTGTGATGGTGGTGTCGGCGCCGACGGTCGCTGAAGCGCCCTGGGTTCCGTTCCGAGTCTCAGCAAGGAGAATCGG
>NZ_AEUD01000030.1 GCF_000192435.1 Gordonia neofelifaecis NRRL B-59395 | reverse complement strand
GCGCCCGCGACCGTGTAACCACGGAACGAAACCCAGGGCGCTTCACGCGCGAGCGCGAATGCCGTCGAGCCAGTAGCCGAAGCTGGATTCTTCGGTGGTCACCCAGTCTCGGGCGATAAGCAGAATCAGAATCATCATCAGCCCATCGCCCGCTACCCACATGATCGCTCCGGCGGCCGTCTGGTCGGTCAGCGCGGTGGGGCCCCAATCGGCACGCGATTGACTGTAGGCGGGCGCGATGATGTGGGGTGACATCATGAGCGTCACCCCGACGATCGCGTCGGGAACCATGCACGTGATGATCGTCACGGCGCGCAGCGCGAACGGCAGGTGGCGGCCGACGTACTCGTTGCCGAGCAGCGGAAGGAGCAGTACATATCCGGAGGCGACGTACACGGCGGTCTCCACGTGATGGATCCACATGTGCTGGGCCATCTCCTGCTGGAATCCGGTCAGGTGCGTGGTCACCAGGACGGCTGCATACAGCGGGACTGTGGCCGCCGGACTCGTGGCCAGCTGAAATGGTCGCCGGGAAACCGTTGAGGCCACTGCTGTCTGCGTTCTGGGCGAGATCGAGTGCAACAGGCGGATCGGCTGCGCGGCGACCAGCAGCGCCGGAATGACCGTGATCAAAAGCAGGTGCACGATCATGTGAGCCCAGAACAAGTTCTCCGCATAGGCGGCGAGCGGGCTGTTGAGCGCGACGACTGATGTGACGATCGCGGCGAACCACCACACGAGACACCCGGCAGGCCATGGACTTCCGGACCGTCGTCGGCTGTAGACGCCGATGAGGTAGGCGGCGGTCAGCGCCCCGATCAGCGCCGACGCAACTGGTGTCGCGGTCCAGCTGGTCAGCACGTGCGGCCACGTCGGTGGAGTCGCTACGTCGGTCATGTGTGCGCCTTGGGCGGTGACGCATTGAGGACGTCCTTATGGGTGAGCCATCCGACTAATCGGGTTCCGTCGGCCGAGACCACCGGAACACCCGCGGCGGGAGCAGCGTCGAGCACGGCCATAGCCTGACTGAGCCTGGTGTCGGCGGTAAGTGTGGGCGGAATTCTGACCAGATCGAGGACGGTTCCTGTGTGGTGTTCACGAGTGAGTGCATCCGCGACCACCTGTGCACTGAGAATGCCGCGATACACTCCGGAGCCATTCACGACCGGCACTGCACCGACGACCGTACGTTGGAGCGCCTCGGCCGCTGCGGTCAACGACGCGGTCTCCGGTAGCGCCGGGGGCGGCGGGCTCGAGATCGTCGCCACCTGCGCTGACGGGGCCCATTCGCGCGAGACTCCGGCGAGGTCGACGCCGCGGCGGGTCAATTTGCGCGTGTAGATCGAGTCTTTCGACAGTAGTTGGCCCACGCCGGCGGCTATCGCCACCGCAACCATGAGCGGCAGGATGATCGAGTATTCGCCGGTCAGTTCGAACAGAATGACTACCGCAGTGATCGGCGCCTTGGTCGCTCCCGCCAGTGCCGCAGCCATACCGATCAGACCATAGGCTCCTGGTGAGCCGGCCATCGTCGGCAGCATCGCGTGAATCATGGTGCCGAGGGCCGTGCCACCGACGGCTCCGATGAACAGGGTCGGCGCGAACACACCGCCGGAACCGCCGATCCCGATGGTCAGGCTTGTCGCCACCATCTTCCCCACCATCAGTGCGATCAACAGCCCCAAGGCGTAGTCACCGTTCATTGCCTTCTCCAGCACCGGATACCCGACCCCGTAGAGCTGCGGCAACAGCCACAAGACGCCGCCGAGCAACAAACCACCCACCGCCGGCCGAAGCCACTCCGGTCCGCGCCAGACCCAATCGCAGACGTCCTCGACAAGATAGAGCAGTTTGGAAAAGGTGACTCCCACCACTCCCAGCAGCGCTCCCGCCCCTGCGAACAATAGGTACTCGACACCGCTGTGGGGTGTGAATGACGGCAGCGTCAGAAACGGATTGTCACCCAGAACGGAGCGGCCGACGACACTGGCGGTCACGCTGGCTAGCACCACTGCACCGAACGACTCGGCGGCGAAGTCCCGCAGGATCAGCTCCATCGCGAAGAACGGTCCGGCCAACGGGGCATTGAACGTCGCCGAGATCCCCGCGGAGGCGCCACACGCGACGAGCAACCGCATACGAGAAGTGTTCAGACGCAGCGCCTGGGCCACTGCTGACCCGAGTGCCGCGCCGATCTGAACAATCGGCCCTTCGCGTCCGACCGACCCTCCTCCGCCGATGCACAGCGCTGAGGCGAGCGACTTCACGACCGGAATCCGAGCCGGGATGTGACCGCCGCGCTCGGCTACCGCGAACATCACTTCCGGCACCCCGTGACCACGCGCCTCCGGCGCCAGCCACGCCACAAGGGGACCGTAGATCATCCCGGCGATCGCCGGGATGAACACGATGAACCAGAAGCCCAGGGCCGGCATACCGGCATGCCCGACCCTCCCCTGTGCAGAAAAGTCGGCATACCCGGTGAAGAGAGTCGTCACACAGACGATGAGCCACCGGAAGCCGACTGCCGCTACGCCGACAACGACGCCCACCGCGACAGCCATCGGAACAACCCCAGTCGACGACTCCCGTAGCCAGGTCAGGACCGGCACCCGGCGCGGCACAATCGCACCCTTCGGATCAGGAGTAGACGCAGACACAATTGCAGTATGCAACAGTTGCACTGACTAATCGATGCGTGGGGTAGATTCCAGGTGTGACGGCAGCAGAACGCCCCGCGGACGATGGGCCGATCGGTGGCGACGACGTCGCCGACGCCGTGCTGACCGCCTCGCGTCTGTTGGTGTCCCTGTCAGCGAAATCGATCGCTCAGGTGGATGATTCGATCACGATCGCGCAGTTTCGTGTATTGGTGCTCTTGTCGAACAGCGGACCGATGAACCTCGCCTCACTCGCGCACAAACTCAGCGTCCAGCCATCGACCGCATCCCGAATGATCGACCGGCTCGCCCATGCCGAACTCGTTGAGCGAGCGCCGAGCGCACAGACCAGGCGCGAGCTCATCGTCGTGTTGACCGAGCGCGGAGCGGCCACGGTCCGCGACGTCACCGACCGCCGCCGCGACGAGATCGAACAGGTCATCAGCCACCTCAGTCGGCGGCAACGCCAAGACCTCGTCCGCGCGCTCACCGCCTTCTCCGAAGCCGGCGATGAACCCGCCGTATCTCGGACCGACGGCATGTGGGCCTAGCACGGAACCATCGCCCATGCCCGGCCGCGATCGGCATCCCCGGCTTTGGCGCGCGAGCATCTGCCACGATGAACACCAAATGACAGTCGCGTATAGTCGTCGCCTGGTGTGCCGGGAAGTCTGGTCGGCGACAATATTGTCGTCCATAGGAGTCCTGTGCCCCGCACTGATCGTCCACTACACCGACGCGCATTCGCTCGCGGCCCCGTTGCCGAGACCCGGCGAGTGCTCGAGATCCTCCGCCGCGAGACGATCGGCGGCTTCCTGCTCGTCACCGCCGCAGTGACCGCACTGGTTGTCGCCAACAGCCCACTCGCTGACGAGTATCAGGCACTGCGTGACACTCGAATCGGTTACGCGCCGTGGCACCTGGATCTGACGATCGGGCAATGGGCCGCCGACGGCCTGCTGGCGATCTTCTTCTTCCTCGTGGGACTCGAACTCAAACGCGAACTCATCACCGGCCAACTCCGCTCGGCTCGCACCGCGATGGTCCCGGTGTTCGCCGCGGTCGGCGGCGTAGCGGTGCCGGCCGGAATCTACCTCGCCGTGAGCGGTGGCGACGCCGCAGACGGATGGGCGATCCCAACTGCTACCGACATCGCATTCGCCGTAGCCGTCCTGGCCGTCGTCGGATCACGCCTGCCGACGGCCCTTCGGCTGTTCCTGCTGACGCTCGCCGTCGTCGACGATCTCATCGCGATCATCATCATCGCGACCGTCTACACGGAACAGATACAGCCGACTCCCCTGCTGATCAGCTCGATACCGCTGGGAATGTTCCTCTTCCTCGCACATCGCGGCTCTGGGTGGCTCTCCCAGCACACCTGGGCTGCCTGGGTCACCCTCCTACCGCTGGGCATCGTGTTCTGGGCCTTCGTGCACGCCTCCGGCATCCATGCCACCATCGCCGGCGTCATCCTCGGATTCGCCGTGCCCGTCCGCGGTGGCACAGGAGCCGGCCTCGCAGAACAGTTCGAGCACCGCTTCCGGCCCCTCTCCACAGGCGTCGCCGTACCGATATTCGCGTTCATGGCAGCGGGAGTCACCATCGGCGGCGTCTCCGGACTCTCCGCCACGTTCACCGATCCGATCGCCCTCGGTGTCATCGCCGGCCTGCTCCTCGGCAAACCCATCGGGGTACTTGCAGCTACCTGGCTGGCCGTCACCTTCACCCACAGCCGACTCGACCCGGCCGTGCGATGGAGCGACCTCGCCGCCATCGGACTCCTGGCCGGCATCGGATTCACCGTGTCTCTGCTAGTAGCCGAGTTGAGCTTCGAAGGAGTTCCCGTATCCCTCGCCCACGCCAAAGTCGCGGTCCTGGTCGCCTCCACTGGCGCGGCGCTCATCGCAGGCACTGTCCTGGCAACCAAGAACCGCCGGAGGAGCATCGCCGACCAGATGTGACGGCCGGATCAGAATTCGCAGTCGTACATCACGCACTGCTGAACGCCGCAGAACACCAGGCAGCAACTACGTCTCGTCGCCGACCGCCTCCTCGGAGACGCCGACGCCGCGGAGTCCGCGCCAGGTGATGCCGAGGAGGAGGTCGGTGGCCGTCTCCAGGTCGATGTCGCCCTCGGAGATCCGGTCGGCGACGGCCTCGCCGGCGCCGACCAGAGCGACAGCGGTGAGTTCGAAGTCGACGTCGCCCGCGCCCTCCGTGGTGGTTCCACGGCGGATCAGGTCGGTGATCATCGTCGTGATGCCGGCGCGGCTCTCGGTCACGATGTGCGCGAACGACGTCGTCCCGACCGCGACTCGATAGAGGACCCGCCACGAGTCCTGGTTCTGGTAGACGAACCGGAGGAACTCGCGGACCAGCGTGCGCGCCTGGTCCTTCTGCCGCATCGCCGGATCGAATCCCGCCGACATGGCCTCGAGGAACCGGCCGGACTCCCGGGCGATGCACGCGCTGAACAACTCGTCCTTGGACCCGTAATAGAGGTACAGCATCGGCTTGGAGATCTTCGCCTCCGCCGCGATCGCATCCATCGACGTGTCAGCGAATCCGTTCGCAGCGAATGCCGAGATCGCCGCATCGAGCATCTGCTGCTCTCGGACTGCGCGCGGCAGCCGCTTGGTTCCGCTAGCCATGCCCTTCAACTTACCACCGGGTAAGTAATCGTCAGGCGCAGTCGAGCACGCCCTTGGCCTTCAAGATCCGAACCACCGACCGGTCGATGCGACGCTCCGACAGCTTCCCGTCCGCGACCGCCTTCTCGAGCGAGTTCAGCACGGACGTGACGTGGTCGGTGCTCAGCCAAAGTCCGATGTCCGATCCCGCGGTGATCGCCTTCAGGACCGCCTGCTCGATCGTGTACTTGTCGGTGATCGCCTTCATTCCCGACAGGTCGTCGGAGAAGACGACGCCGTTGAACGCCGGTCCGTCGTACTTCTTGCCCGTGCGGAGCATGCCGATCGCCGCCGGGCTGATGCTCGCGGGTGTCTGGGGACCGGTGAGCCCCGGCACGATCAGATGGCCGACCATCACACCCGCGTTGCCCGGACGCTGAAGCAGCGTCCGGTACGGAACCAGATCCGAGTTCTGCATCTCGGCCAGCGGAGGCGTCGTCACGGCACCGGTGTGCGAGTCACCGGAGGCGTGGCCGTGTCCCGGGAAGTGCTTGTAGACCGGCATGATCCCGGCATCCTCGAGCCCGGCTGCGTACGCACCCGCGTACTCGGTGACGACTTTCGGGTCGTTCGAGAACGACCGATCACCGATCACCTCGTCGTCCGGCTCGTCGCTGACGTCGGCCGACGGCGCGAAGTCGACGGTGATGCCGAGCTTGGCCATCTGCTGTCCGGCCTGCTTGGCGAGCTGTCGTACCTGCGCGGGCGTCTTCGTCTGTGCGAGGACGCGCGCCGACGGCATGTCGATGCCGAGCGAGGAGAGCCTGCTCACCCGGCCGCCCTCCTGATCCACCGTCACCATCAGCGGGATCTTCTGGCTCTTGGCCAGCTTGGCCGCCGAACCGTCGCTGAGCATCGTCAGGTCGGTCCAGCTGCCGACGAAGACGCCGCCGATGTGCTCGCGCTCGACCACCTGCTCGGCGTCGGAGGCGTTCTGCACGCCGACGACGAGCAACTGCGCCAGTTTGGCGCGCAGCTTCATCGCGGACAGCTCAGCGGCGCCGCAGGCCTGCGGCGCAGCGGTCGTGCGACTCGCGGATGACGCGGAGGTCGTGGTGGCGACCTTGCTCGACGTCGAAGCTGCAGCGTTCTCCGACGGCGAGTCCGAGCAGGCCGTCGACGCGAACAGACCGGCGGCGAGGATGAGGGTGAGCGCGGCCCGACCGGGTCCGACAGCGCGACGGTTGCGACGATGCGACAGCGGGCTCATCGCCCCAGTGTCGCATGCCCGGCGATGTGACCCTCGTCCTCGCGGCGTCGCGGAACCGGAGTTCAGTCCGGATCAGCTGGTACCTTGGAGCCCATGCTGCGTGAACGCCTGATCTATGGTGCCGTCGCCGGGGTCGCCGGCATCATCGTCGGCATCGGCGCCGTCTTCCTCGGCGGGCAGCTCGCTTCCGAGACCAAGCCGTCGACGGACGTGAACAGCTTCAACGCCGACAACGGTTTCGTTCAGGGATCGGTCGACTACGGGTCCCGCGGCGGCGGAGACAACAACAACTGACGCGCCCGGTGGCTCGTCACGTCGCCGAGGGCTCGGATCGTCTGCTGAGCCGGCGAGAGACGGCGGTCGTCGCCCTCGTCAGCCTGGTGATCTGTCTGCTCCAACGTCCGGGACGGATCTCGCCCGACACCAAGCTCGATCTCACCGCCGATCCGATCGGCTTCCTGGCCCGCGCCGCGCATCTGTGGTCTCCCGACGCTCCGATGGGTCAGATCCAGAATCAGGCCTACGGCTACTTCTTCCCGCACGGACTGTTCTTCGCCGTCGGCGAGGTGCTGCATGTGCCGCCGTGGATCACCCAGCGGTTCTGGTGGGCACTGCTCCTGACCGTCGGGTTCATCGGTGTGGTCCGCCTCGCGGAGGCGCTCCGGGTCGGCTCGTTCGGCTCCCGGCTCATCGCCGCGTGGGCCTTCGTCCTCGCCCCACGGGTGATGACGACGCTGGGGACCATCTCGTCCGAGACCCTGCCGATGATGCTGGCGCCCTGGGTGCTGCTCCCCGTCGTGCGGGCGCTCGACCGCCCCGACGACGCCCTCCCGCTCTGGCGTCACGCCGCCCGGTCGGCGTGCGCGGTGGCCCTGATGGGCGCGGTCAACGCCGTCGCGACGGCCGCCGCGGTCGCGGTGTCGGTGATCTGGTGGGCCCTCGCCACCGTCGGTCGCGACGGGGACCGCAGGCGACGCGGGCTCGTCTTCGGCGGATGGTGGGGCGCTGGACTGGTGCTGGCCTGCATCTGGTGGATCGTCCCGCTGCTCATCCTGTCTCGGGTGTCGCCGCCGTTCCTCGACTTCATCGAATCTGCCGGGGTCACGACCGAATGGACCTCGCTCACGGAGGTGTTGCGGGGCACCGACTCGTGGACTCCGTTCGTCTCGCCGGAACGGGCGGTCGGGGCGGTGCTCGTCTCCGAACCGGCCGCCGTGATCGCGACGGGCGTACTGGCCGCGGCCGGCCTCGCCGGTCTCACCATGCGGGCCCTCCCCCATCGGCGGCGGCTGGTGACGATCCTCGTCGTCGGGCTCCTGGCCCTGTGCCTCGGCTACCCGGGGGCGCTGGGTTCGCCGATCCGCGACGGCGTCATCGCGTTCCTCGACGGTTCCGGCGCCGCATTGCGGAACGTGCACAAGTTCGATCCGCTGATCCGACTTCCGCTGGCCCTCGGCATCGCTCATCTGCTCGCTCGGGTACGACTGCCCGCTCGGAATCGGGGCACGGAACGCGGCTTCGCCGCCGCGATGGTCGTCGTCATCGCGGCGTTCGGCACCGGTTCCCTGCTGTGGACCGGCGGCCTGGCCCCCGCCAAGAGCTACCGGGCGATCCCCGACTACTGGCAGCAGACGGCCGACTGGCTCGACGCCGCCCAGCGCGATTCCGCGACGCCGTCGCGCGCCCTCGTCGTCCCGGGTGCCCCGTTCGCCGACCAGGTCTGGGGGCTCACGCGTGACGAGCCGCTGCAGGCGCTGGCACAGTCGCCGTGGGCGGTGCGCGACGCGATCCCGCTGACCCCGCCCGGCGCCATCCGCGTCATGGACTCGGTGCAGCGGACTCTGAGCTCGGGCCGCGGGTCTCCCGGGCTCGCGAACGCGCTCGCCGAACAGGGCATCGGCTATCTGGTGCTGCGCGCCGACCTCGATCCGGCGACCTCCCGCTCGGCACGACCGCTGGTGGTCGCGCAGGCCATCCGGAACTCCCCCGGACTGTCGGAGGCCGCGCGGTTCGGCCCCGAGGTGGCTCCGCCGACGCTCGACGGCGTGGTGGTCGACGACGGACTGCGGCCCCCGATGCCCGCGGTCACGATCTACCGGGTCACGCCCGGCGCCGTCGCAGGGCAGCCCGGCCTTGTCGACGTCGACGCGATGAGCCGGGTCAGCGGCGGCCCGGAAGCCCTTCTCTCGGTGGAGGACTCACGACGACGAGCGGGACTCGACCCGCTCGGTCCCGCCCTGCTGACCGCCGACGCGCGCCGTGCCGGGCTCCCGGATCGGCCCGAGATCGTCACCGACACCCCGGTAGACCGTGAGACCGACTTCGGCCGGGTCGACGATCATTCGTCGGCGATCCGCGCCCCCGACGACCCGCGGCTCACCAAGAATGCCGCGCCGGACTATCCCGTCGACGGGCAGCCGCTCGTCGAAGCGCAGTGGCTGCTGGACAACCAGCCGGGGCAGGTCCGGGTGACGAGTTCCGGCTCGGCGTCGGACGCGACGCAGCCCGGACGCACCTCACCCGCGAACTCGACCGCCGCCGCCTTCGACGGGGACCCCGACATCGCGTGGGTCAGCCGCGGTCTGGAATCGGCGGTCGGCCGCTGGCTGGCGGTCGGCTTCACGCAGCCACGCAGCGACCTGGCGGTCACCGTCACCACGGCCAATGCCCTGGGACCGGACGTCTCGACCATCCTGCTGTCCACCGACGCGGGGAGCACCGTCGCCACCGGGGTGAAACCCGGTGTCCCCACGCGCATCCTGGCACCGTCCGGGCCGACGTCGAACGTCCAGATCCGTGCGATCGACACCGCGAACGGCACCGCCGGCAATCAGTTCGCGATCAGCGAGCTGTCGTTCGCGGACGCGAACACCGATGTGCCGCTGGCGATTCGGCAACGCACCGTACTGCCGACGCTCGACGCCGCCGACACGGTCAGCGGCTGGGTCCTCGGCCCGGAACTCGGCCCCGCCTCCGATTGCGTCACCGCGGGCGACGGCCGGGTGCGGTGTTCGGCGGCGCTGGGACTGAACTCGGAGACCCCCGGCGTCTTCGGCCGCACCCTGTCGGTGCCCACCGCAGCCGACGTCGGCGTCCGGGTGACGCTCCGGCCCCGGGCGAGCGGCGAGCTGTCGGACCTGCTGGCCCGGACCGGCACGATCACCGCGGACGGTTCGTCGGCGGTGAGCGATCCGCTCGGCAACGCCGCGGCCGCCGTCGACGGCGATCCGAACACCACGTGGACCGCCCCCGACCCCGGCGCGTCGACCGGCAAGAAGGACCGGCCTTCACTCACGGTGCGACTGCCCGCGGTGCGCGAAGTCTCGGGGTTGAGACTCGTTGCACCGCAGGACTATCCGGCACGACCGACCCGAGTGACGGTCGAGCTGCGCGAGGGCGGGCGGACCGTCGGACGGACCAGGGCCGACGTCGGCCGCGACGGGCTGATCTCGGTACCCGCCCGGCGCGCCGACACGGTCGTGCTGACGATCGAGAAGTCGAGCGACCTCATCGACGTCGACGACCTCGGCTTCGCGAAGGACGCCCCGGTCGGAATCAGCGAGGTCCAGGTGCTGCCGGGCGGAGCGAACCCCGCGCCCGATGATCAGCGCCCGATCGAGATCCGCTGCGACACCGACGCCTCCGGACCCTACGGCCTCGGCGTCACCGCGTCGGGCCAAGTGATCCGGCTGCAGGTCCAGACCACCGCCGGAGCGCTGCGGCGCGGCGAGCCGATTCCGGCGACGACGTGTCCGGGACCGCCGCTGCATCTGGCAGCGGGCGAGCAGGAGGTCTCGGTGAATCCCGGTCAGGCGTTCACCGTCGACGCCGTCACCCTGCGCCCCGTCGACGCACCGGCCACGACCGCCGCCGCGGTCACCCGCCCGACGGTCGATAGGTGGGATCAGACCGATCGGCTGGTGCACGTCGATGCCGGCGGCGTCGACCGCGTGCTTTTCGTCCCGGAGAGCACCAATCCCGGATGGCATGCGCGCGTCGACGGGCGGGAACTCGCGCCGATCGTCGTGAACGGTTGGCAGCAGGGCTGGATCGTGCCCGCGGGCACGGCGGGCACCGTCGCCCTCACCTTCGACCTCGACACCCCGTATCGCTGGGCGATCGGGGTCGGTCTCGCGCTGGTTGTCGTACTGTTCGCCGTCGCGTTCTGGCCGCGGCGCGGCAAGCCGACAGGCTTCCCAGGTCGCCTGGCCTCAAGCTGGTCGAGTAAGCGGCGGAGCGCAGCGACGACGCGCATCGAGACCCCGCCGACAGACCGCACTCAACACGCTGACCCACTGCGTTCGCCGGCCGCTCGACCACTCCGGGGGCGCTCAACGCGCGCACTGACGGTCGCCGCAACCGCCACCGCGCTCACCGCGTCGTTCCTGCTCACCGGCTGGCCGGGCGCCCTGATCGCCGCGGCGGCGGGTGTCGTCGCCTGGCGACTGCCCGCACGGCTCAGGCCGGTGTTCTCGTTCGGCGCGATGCTCGCCGCGACGGTCGTCCTCGCTTCCGGGCCGTGGCATTCGGGGACGCCGTACACCGGATACAGCGGCTGGGGCCAGGCGTTCGCGCTGATCGCGGTGAGCGCCACGGTGACATCACTGTTTCCGCGTGATCGGGCGGGCGACGCGTAGTCCCGGACACCGCGGATAACGTCGGACTACGCGTTCTCGCCGACAGGGTCCGGATCGGCAGCATCGGGATCGGCGACGACCGTCTGCTCCCGCTTCATCTGCTCCCGCCGCAGGAGCCGTGCCCGGAGCGGCTCTTCGACGAAGGCGTAGCTGGCGGCCGACACCGCGACCGTCACGATCACCGTGAGGAGCCAGACCTCGACGAAGTGGCCGCTGAACATCGGGATCCCGAACAGCCCGAACACGACGCTGAGCACCGCGAGATGCCAGATGAAGATCCCGTACGACCACCGCCCGAGCGCGTTCATGACCCGCGAGTCGAGGAATCGGAACGGCCCGTCGGACAGCACCAGCGGCGCCAGTACGGCGTAGGCGGCGATCGCACCGAGCACCATCTTGGTCACGTAGGTCAGATGCGTCATGTCGCCGAGCCCGACCGGCCCGGCGATCGGTGTGCAGGCCAACCCGTACGCGATGACGAACACCGCGAGCATCAGCAGCCGGTTCGCGCTGAGCCGCACCGACCGCGACCGCGGATCCATCCCACCCGCACCTACCGCCGCGACGACCTCCGCGAGCACCAGCCCGACTGCGAACCACGACAGATAGCCGGGAACCCAGTTGCGCGCTTCGACCCCGCCCGGCAGCGACAGCATCCGGGTCACCCAGGTCCAGCCGAGGCTCAGCACCGCGACACCGACGATGATCGGCACGCGGTACCGCGCATTCGCCCGGCGCACCCGGTACAGGGCGAATCCGATCACCGGAAGGAGCAGGTAGAAGGCGACCTCCACCGACAGGCTCCACATCTGGGTGAGTCCGGGCGCGAGGGTCAGCGGCACGAAGACCTGCGTCAGCGTCAGATTCGCCAGCCACACTGTCGGCGACGCGTGCCGCGCCTGCGGAAGCAGCAGGAACACCACCACGACCACCAGCGCATACGCCGGCCAGATCCGTACGAACCGGTGCCGGAGGTAGCGGGCCACCGCGGGCCGCGGCGCGTCGTCGTTCCGTGCCGCCGACGCGTACGGGCGCCACAGCAGGAACCCACTGAGCGCGAAGAAGAGGGCGACCGCGAGGTCGAGTCTGCCGAGCACTTCGCCGACCACCGGCCACGCCGTCGCACGGGTCTGGAACGCGACATGGGTGGTCAACACGCCGAGCGAGGCGACGGCGCGCAGTCCCTCGAGTTGCGGGTAGAAACGCCGGTTCAGCCCCGGCCGCGAATCAGTCATGTCCGCGTCCAGGGTATCCGCGCGCCCGCGACCGGCCGGTCCACATACAGTCGATTCCATGTCCGACGCCGATGCAGCCGCTCCCGACCGCCCGACCGGACCGCGCTGGACCACCCGCGATCTGATCGCGCCGACGGCGTTCTTCCTGGGCGCGCTGCTGCTCGCCGCGGCCGTCGCGATGGGCCCGATGATCGGCCCTGGACTGAAGAAGCTCCCGCTCGGCGTGGACCGGACCTGGATCGCCGACGGCTCCGACGACACCACCGTGCTCGATCGCTGCTCCATCGACTCGCCTGCGGCCAAGGTGCTCCAAGCGCGGGTGCAGCAGCGACGACGGACGGTCGCCGTCCGGCCGGCCGACTCCGGCGTGGTGACGCTGCAGGCCGGCACCGCACTCGGTGCCGACTCGTATCAGGTGGACGGCAGGTCGGTGGACGCCGAGAAGGTCTGCGCGGAGCAGACGCTGGTGGCGACGGTCGACCGGGTGACGCTCGACCGGGTGACCGCGTCGCCGACCGGGCGGTCGGAGATCCAATACGACGACAAGCGCGCGGCCGTCGCGGTGCCCGACCGCCGCGGTCGGACCTACGTCTGGCCGTACGGGTTCGACGATCCGGGCCACTACTTCGACGTGACCACCCGCCAGAGCGTGCCGCTGCAGCGGATCGGCGAGACCGAGATCGACGGCCGGACCGTCGCACGGCTGCACGCGGTGATCCCCGACACCGATCTGGGAGCGAGCGGCACCGATCCGCGCGGCGTCATCACCCGGCCCGCCTCCTGGTTCGGTTCCTTCCCCGGCGTCGCACCCGGCCGGACGCTGACCGCGACCCTGCATCACCGCGCCACCCACGACCTGTTCGTCGACACGGCGACCGGTGTCGTCGTCGACGAGCGGACGGAGATCGAAGAGGAGTACCGGTTCACTGCGGCCGAGGCCGGCGCCGACCGCGGTCTGGCCGACTTCCGCCTGACGAACCTCAGCACCGTGCTGACCGGCGACCGGCAGAGCCGCGTCGACGGCGCCGACGCCGCCCGCGACCGCGCGCGCCCCGTCACGCTGGTGACGCGGACCCTGCCGATCGCCCTCGGAGTGCTCGGCGTGGTGATCCTGATCGGCGGCGGCGTGTGGGTGTACCGCTCGCACTACCAACGCGTATAGCGAGACTTCTCCGCCGAATGTCCGGTTTCCGGTCGAGTCCGTGGTGGCTGTGCGAGATCTCTACGACGCGGCCAGCCAGACCCACGTCGCCGCGACCGAACAGGCGGCGGCCCCGGCCGCGACCGCGACGAGTCCGGGGACTGAATCGACGGCGGTCAGGATCACGACCGCTTCGACGACCAGGACCAGCAGAGCGGGCAGCGCGCCCCGGGCACGGTCGCGGGCGATCGCGGTCAGCAGCATCAGCTGCAGGATCGCGAGCAGCGCACCGGTCAACGCGAACAGCCACATCAGTCCGGCCACCGGCCGGTAGTCGTCGGAGATGACCACCGGGACCAGACCGCCGCCGAGCGCCGCGACGACGGTCGTGGCCAGTCCGATCAGCGAGAGCACCCGCACCGCGCCGCGTAAGGCGACGGCGGACCGCAACGGATCGGCCAACCGTGGATACACGACCACCCCGATCGCCTGCGGCAGCCAGAACGCCGCCTTGGTCGCCACCGCCCCGAGCGCGTACACCCCCGCGTCCGACGACGACAGCACCGAACGTGAGAGCAGCAGGTCGAGCGAGACGGCGACGATCATCACGAACTGAACGCCGGACGCGGCCGCACGCCCGCCGACCGCCGGACGCGGCGGCGCCCGCCGACAGCGTCGGACCTGGGCCGTCCGGCTCGTCGACGCGGTACACCGGCCGGGCCGCGATGAGCGCCACCGCGACCGCCGCGACGACCGTGCCCGCGGTGCCCGCCGCCAGTGCACCCGTCGCATCGGCACCCGCGTAGACGACGGCCACCACCGGTACCGATCGGAGCACCCCGACACCGGCGAGCACGCCGCCGAGCAGCCCGAATCTGCCCGCGCCCTGCAAGAATCCCTGCCCACCCGCGATCACCGCCAGCGGCGCCGCGCCGGCGAGCGCCGCCGCGGTCGGCGGAAGATCGGTGTGCGCGATCCGCATCATCGCGAAGACCGCGACCGCCGACACTGCGGCGACGACGGCGAAGACCACCGTGATCATCCGCCACAGTCGGCCGGGGTCGGTGCCGCGCACCACTTCCCGCGCGACCACCGCTTGAAGGGCCAGCGCCGGAACCGAAGCGACGAGCATCGCCGCATTGAGGACGGAGAACTCGCCGAACCCGTCCGGGCCGAGCACTCGGCTCGCAGGCACCTGGACCGCGTACGCCAACACATTCGCCAGGAGCGAGCCCGCGGTGACCCAGCCCACGGAGCGCACGGTGGACCCCCGGCGGTGTGCGGCGGCGTCGACCATGCTGACCAGTCTGCCCGCCCGCTCCGCGATAGACTGCATCGGCAGTATCCGTAGCTGATCGAGACGAGCGCTAAGAGTCGATGTACGACACCGAACCATTCCACGAGCCTGATCCCGCCGACGTCGGGTCCCGCATCGACCCGGTACTGGCCCGCAGCTGGCTCCTGGTGAACGGCGCGCAGTACGACCGCTTCGACGCCGCGTCACGGTCGCGCGCGGACATCGTCATCCTCGACATCGAAGACGCGGTCGCACCGAAGGACAAAGACAGCGCGCGCGGAAACGTCGTTCGCTGGCTGGCCGAGGGCAACTCGGACTGGGTGCGGATCAACGGCTTCGGCACCCCGTGGTGGGCCGCCGACCTCGCGGCGCTGTCGGGCACGTCCATCGGCGGCATCATGCTGGCCATGGTTGAGTCGGTGGACCATGTCACCGAGACGGCGCAGCGGATGCCCGGCGTGCCGATCGTGGCGCTCGTCGAGACCGCCCGCGGCCTCGAGCGCATCACCGAGATCGCCTCGGCCAAGGGCACTTTCCGGCTCGCCTTCGGCATCGGCGACTTCCGTCGCGACACCGGCTTCGGCGAACAGCCCGCGACCCTCGCCTACGCGCGCTCCCGCTTCACGATCGCCGCCAAGGCCGCCAATCTGCCGTCGGCCATCGACGGCCCGACCGTGGGATCGAGTGCCCTCAAGCTGTCGGAGGCGACCGCGGTGAGCGCCGAGTTCGGTATGACCGGCAAGATCTGCCTCACGCCGGACCAGTGCGCGTCGGTGAACGAGGGCCTCTCGCCGTCGCAGGACGAGATCAAGTGGGCCCGCGAGTTCTTCACGGAGTTCGAGGCCGACGGCGGCGAGATCCGCAACGGCTCCGACCTGCCGCGCATCGCGCGCGCCACCAAGATCCTCGAGCTCGCCCGCGCGTACAAGATCGTGCCGAGCGACTACGGCATCAACGACCACATGCCCGCACCGACCGACACGTACCACTTCTGATCGGCCGGTCGTGGAGTCGGGCTCGTCGCGTCGGCCGCTCCCCGGCACGCGGAACCCGCTCGGCACACCGCCGGCCGTCTATACGATCAGCGGACTGCTGACCGCGCTGATCTGCGGCCCGCTGTTCGGCGACTACCTGCTCTACCGCGACGCCGTCGCCACTCCCCGATTCCCGCTGACCGCTGCGGCTTTCGGCATCGACGGCAGCGCCCCCCGGGCCGTCCCGCAGGACGGCGCCCTGGCCGTCGGGTCGTCGCTGATCGACGGCGGATGGCTCGTCGCCGGACTGACCGCGCTCGCGATCTTCGCCGCAGGAGTCGGTTTCGGCAGGCTCGCTCTCCGGTCGGTCCCGCGTGCGGGAACGGCCGGCGCGGTCGCCGCCGCGACGGTCGGTGTCTGGAATCCGTGGGTGGCCGAACGACTGCTGCAGGGGCATTGGAGTCTGCTCGCGGGGTACGCCGCCCTCGGCTGGGCGGTCTGCGCAGTACAGGATCTGGCGCACGACCGGTCGTGGCGTCGCTGGGCCGTACTCGCCGGGATCCTCGCCGCCGCCGGACTCACGCCGACCGGATCGGTCTTGGTGCTGGTGGTCGCCGCGGTGACGGCGGTCGCGGCAGGCGTCGGCGGGCGCGATCTGGGACTCAGCGGTCTGCTGTGGCTGGCCACCGCCTCACCGTGGCTGGTGGCCTCGGCGGTGGCGTCCGGGGTGTCGTCGTCGGGCGGCGCCGCGGCCTTCGCCCTGCGCGCGGAGCCGTGGCTCGGTTCGCTCGGCACCGCGCTCGGGCTCGGCGGCACCTGGAACGCGGACGCGGTGCCCGCCAGCCGGACGACGCCGTGGGCGCTGGTCGCCACGCTCGCGTTGCTCGCGGTGGTCGTCGTCGGCACCCGGCAGCTCATGCGGAGCCGTGCGCGAACCGATCGCACGGTGGTCGTGCTAGGCGGACTCGCCGCGACCGCGGTCGTTCTGGTGGTCCTGGCGGCCACGCCGCCGGGACTGGCGGTGATGGATCTGCTGCTGGCCCACGTGCCGGGCGCCGGACTCCTCCGAGACACCCAGAAGTACCTCGCCCTCGCCGTCCCGTTCGCCGCGATCGCCGCGGCCGCCGCCGTCGAAGCGCTGCGAACGCTGGTCCCCGCCGGGTTCGCGGCCGCGGCCGTCGTCGCCCTGATCGCCGCTCCCCTGCCCGACCTCGCGTGGGGCGTCGGCGGGTCGATCCGGCCGATCGCCTACCCCGACGACTACGCCAGGGTCACGTCGTTGATCGGCGACGACGCCTCCGGCAGGACCGGCGCCGTCGCCCTGTGGCCTGCCGAGAACGTCCGCAGGCTCTCTTTCGCCGACGGTCCGTCGCTGACGCCGCTGCCACGCATGCTGGACGCCCCGGTCATCGTCTCCGGTGAGCTGACCGTCGACGGGGAGACCGTCGACGCGCCCGCAGGCCGGACCGCCGACGTGGTCGCCGCGCTGCGCGACGGTGGTGATCCCCGCCTGCTGGCCCGTCTGGGCGTCGGCTGGGTGGTCGTGGAGGAATCGGACCCGCCTGCTCGGTTGGCGGCGACGGCTCCGGTCTTCGCCGGTGAGCACCTGCGGGTGTACCGGATCGTCGACGCGACACCGCCGCCCACTCCGACGGTGACGGAGTGGGCGGCGGCGATCGTCGCGTTCGCGCTGTGGATCAGTGCGCTTCTCGCGGGCCTCGGGACTGCGGTCGCAGCCCGCGTGCGGCCATCTCCTCGATGAGGATCGGTGCACCGACATTGCAGGAGTGGACTCCCACGAGCGTGGTGAGTTTGAGGACCTCGAGGATCTCCTCGGGCGTCACGCCCATGTCGAGCGCCGCCTGCATGTGCCTGCGGGTTCCCGGCGCGTACATGTGCGTCGCGGCCGCGTCGACCGCGATGCACAGCAGCTGAACCACCTTGGGCGAGAGAACTCCGCTGAGGTACGGCTCCATCGCGGCGGCCATGTACTGCTCGGTCCAGTCGGGGTCCATGTCGTAGACGCCGTCCCAGAGCTCGTTCCAGGCTCCGGACTCCTTCATGCCCTCGACCACCGGATACGGGGAGCCCTCGATCGGCGAGGCCGTGTTCTGCGCGGTCATGGTTCAGGCGTGGTGGGTGAAGCCGACCTGTCCGGGCTGGCGGTT
>NZ_AEUD01000031.1 GCF_000192435.1 Gordonia neofelifaecis NRRL B-59395 | reverse complement strand
GCCCGCGACCGTGTAACCACGGAACGAAACCCAGGGCGCTTCAGGCTGGGGATCGCCGCAGTGCACGCCGGGCACAAAGTGCGGTACTTCACCGCCGCCGACCTCGTGGAGACCCTGTATCGCGGACTGGCTGACAACACCGTCGGCAAAACCATCGACACCCTGCTACGCCAAGACCTGCTCATCCTCGACGAGATCGGATTCGCCCCGCTCGACGACACCGGCACCCAACTGCTGTTCCGGCTCGTCGCCGGCGCCTACGAACGCCGCTCCCTCGCGATCGCCAGTCACTGGCCCTTCGAACAATGGGGACGATTCCTGCCCGAACACACCACCGCCGCCAGCATCCTCGACCGGCTCCTACACCACGCCACCATCGTCATCACCGACGGCGATTCCTACCGCATGACACACCGAACGGAGGTACCACCCACCTAGAACATCCCGCACAGGGTGGGGACTTTTACCTGGCCACCAGCGGGGACATCAAACTGGCCGTTGACAGAGGCCCAGGGCTACCGCTCGTGCCAGAACATCCTCGCCCTGGGGAAGAGCGACAAACAACTCCTCGAGCGGGCTTGCGGGCAACTTGTCTCCGAACAGACCCGACGGGCGATCTCCTACACCGCGGTCAAGCAACGCCTGGCGGCGCTGCGGGCCCAGGCCGCCGCACGACCGACCACCGCGGCGGAACCAGCGACTGCTGCGTCGGTAGCGCCACCGGCGGGACAGCGCGACACCACCGGGGCGCATCTGGCCGGGCCCGAGCAGTTCAGCCTTTCTGCCTTGACCGGAGCCACCGGAGCCGACTTGACGGATGAGGGAGGGGCCAAGTGATCGATCGTCACCTCACCGACGCGGACATGCCGTTGTTCACGCAGCTGCGTATGACCGCGTTCGGGCAGACCGTCATCGAGCTGGCCAACGATCCCGCCTGCGACGAGTGGACCTTCTCCCAGAAGATCTTCCACGCGCTGGATAAGGAGATCACGGCCAGACAGGAACGTCGGACCCAGAAACTACTCAAGGCCTCCAGAACGCCAAACCCTGATGCCTGCGTAGAAGAGATCCGTTATCTGGCTGACCGCAACCTCAATCGGGAGCTAATCGCACGGCTTTCCAGCTGTCAATGGATCGAGTCGACCCGCAATCTTGTCGTGCTCGGTCAGTCCAGCGTGGGCAAGACCTATGTGGCTCTGGCACTGCTCAATGCCGCGTGCCGAAAGTACTACAGCGCGAGGTTCTTCCGGCTCGACGATCTGGCCAACCGGCTCGCCGTGTTGGAACCGACCTCGCAGCGGCGGTTGGATTTCCTGACGGATCTGCACAACTGTGACCTGCTGGTCCTGGATGACTTCCTGACGACGCCGGTGGCTGCGCACACCGCGGCCGAGTTGCTCAACATCCTGGCCGCTCGTGAAGGTCGAGGTTCGACTCTGGTGACCTCGCAGTTCGATCCGCCGGACTGGTACAAGTCGCTCCAGGACGCGGTCATCGCCGAATCGATCCTCAACCGGATCGTCGCCGGCGCCGAGATCATCGCCCTGGACGGGCCGAACATGCGCCGACATCTGGCGGACAGCCGATAGTTGGGCGCCGCGGTCGGGCAAGCTAGTATTCTCAATATGACTCGCTGATCACTGTGCATGTTCGAGGCTGATCCGAAGTCCACCACTTCGCGCAGCCTTTTTTATACCAGCGGCGGGACGGGTAGGTTATTCGTGCCGAAATTCGCGTGGAGAGCGACCAGTCCACCGCTTGAAGGCGTGAGAGAAGTTGGCGAGGTCGCTGTATCCGAGATCCGCAGCGATCTCACTCACCGACATCGATCGGTCGAGCAGCCGCAGCATCGCACGATCACGCAGGAATGATTCGCGCAACTCGCGAAAGGTGGTCCCCTCCTCGGACAGGCGCCGCTTGAGTGTGCTACGGGATATCGAGAGCTCGTGTGCGACCCAGTCGTTACTTCGTTTGCCGGGATCCTCCTCCAGGAGCCGTCGCACCTTCTCCGAGAAAGACGTGGTTCTGCTTCGCTGTTCGAGGGTTTGCTGCAGATCAACGATGGCGAGGCGATAGGCGACGGGATCGGAGAACCTACATACCTCGTTGAGGGTATCCGCGGGGACACGAAGGAATGACGTCGGAGCGTCGAAGTACAGGCGCCCAGCTAGGGCGTCCTCATGATTGGCCAGAAAGTTCGGCGCCGACCAGCTCAGATGGAGGGTGACGGTCGGCACATCGCCAGCGAGCATGTCAAGCAGGCGCAGGAGCGCCGACCCGCTGTACGCGACGACCAGGCAGTTCAGGGCCGGATCGCCTGTATGTGCGCTGAGCCCCACAGTAAGCCCCTCGTCTCTTGGGTGGAACTGTGGGCTGAGGGCCGTCGAGATCAAAGGCAGATAGGTGAGCAGCTCGACGATCTCGGCTACCGAACCTGCACTGACCAGAGGAAAGCTCAACGGGCCAAAGGACGTCAACTGAGCCTGCTCGGCGAACGCGAAGCCGAGCGTAGTTGCCTGGTCGACATCGAGTGCGGGGTACACCTCGCGAAACCACCGTATCGGGGCCTGGATGTTCCGCTGGATCAACGTCGTCTCGTCGATTCCTTCGCGAGCCATGATGTTGCGAAGCCGCGCGACAGCGTCTGAGTCGAGTGCTTGGCTCTCGAGCAATTGCGCGAACATGAGTGGAGGCACACCCTCGTCGTTGAGGTTCACCCTGGTCCCCTTTGAGCCGAATTCACAAGTTTCTGACTCTGCCGAACATAGCCGCCGCGCTCGTCTTCGACAACACTTTGACCAAGTTCACATTGAGGACGACGTATCCAGGAGTTGGCTATGGCAGTTGTCACCTTTGTCTCCCACGATGGCCAGAAGCACGAGGCGCCCATCGAGGAAGGGCAGTCGCTGATGCAGGTCGCGACCAACAACGCGGTGCCCGGCATCGACGGCGACTGCGGAGGCGAAGCCGCGTGCGGTACCTGTCATGTGATCGTCGATCCGCAATGGTCCGAGCAGGTCGGCCTCTCGGGTCCCGAGGAGGAGGAGATGCTCGCGATGAACCCCGAGCGCCAGCCGACCTCCCGGCTGTCCTGCCAGATGGCGGCGTCGGCGGCGTGGGACGGCTTGATCGTCGAACTACCCGAATTCCAGATGTGACGGCGAGAAACGGTTAAGACCTGATGAAGATTCCTGAAGCAATCACCGCCAAGGTTCAGTCGACCATCCCGATGGATCTGCAGATCCAGGGCGCGCATCTGTATGACAAGACCCGGCGATGGGTGACCGGGACGAACGGAGAGAAGCTCTTCGTCGAGAGTCCTATCCCGCCGGTCGAGGACGTCGAGCTCGCCGACATCGACCTCAGCAACCCTTTTCTCTATCGCCAGGGGCGCTGGCAGTCCTACTTCGAGCGCTTGCGCAACGAGGCGCCGGTCCACTACCAGCCCAACAGTGCGTTCGGTCCGTTCTGGTCTGTCACGCGGCATGCCGACATCGTGGCCGTGGACAAGAACCACGAGCTCTTCTCCGCCGAGCCGTTCATTGTCATCGGGGCCCCGCCTCGTTTCCTTGATATCGCGATGTTCATCGCGATGGATCCGCCACGCCACGACGCGCAGCGGGCCGCTGTCCAAGGCGTTGTTGCGCCGAAGAACCTGCGTGAGATGGAGGGGCTGATTCGATCGCGTGTGCAGGAGGTGCTGGACGACCTGCCCGTGGATCAGCCGTTCGACTGGGTGCAGAACGTCTCGATCGAGTTGACCGCTCGGATGCTTGCCACCCTTCTGGACTTCCCGTACGAGCAGCGTCGCAAGCTCGTCTACTGGTCAGATCTCGCGACGTCGCTGGAGCAAGCCAACGGCGGGCCCTCGGACAACGACGAGGTGTTCCCCGGCATGCGCGACATGGCGCGAGGTCTCAGCGCTCTCTGGCACGACAAGGCAGCGCGGATGGCTGCCGGGGAGGAACCCGGCTTCGATCTGATCACCATGTTGCAGAGCAACGAGAACACCAAGGACCTGATCGACCGCCCGATGGAATTCTTGGGCAACCTCGTGCTGCTGATCGTCGGAGGCAACGACACGACCCGCAACTCGATGAGCGGCGGTGTTCTTGCGCTGAACCGCTTCCCCGATCAGTTCGAGAAGCTGAAGGCAAACCCCGACCTGATCCCCAACATGGGCTCGGAGATCATCCGGTGGCAAACCCCGCTGGCTTATATGCGCCGGGTCGCCAAGGCCGACACCATTCTGAACGGGCAGTTCATCCGCAAGGGCGACAAAGTAGTGATGTGGTACGCCTCGGGCAACCGCGACGAGCGCGTGTTCGAACGGCCCGATGAGTTCATCATCGACCGGGCCAACGCCCGCAACCACATCTCCTTCGGCTTCGGCGTCCATCGTTGTATGGGCAACCGGCTGGCCGAGCTCCAGCTGCGGATCCTGTGGGAGGAGTTGCTTCCCCGTTTCGACAATATCGAGGTCGTCGGCGAGCCAGAGTACGTGCAGTCCAATTTCGTGAGGGGCATCAGCAAGATGATGGTCCGCCTCACCCCGAAATCCAGCGCATGACCTCGCAGCGGGCCCTCATCGTCGGGGCCGGCCATGCCGGGGCCCAACTCGCGGCCAGTCTGCGCCAGGAAGGGTGGACCGGTGAGATCGTCCTCATCGGCGAGGAGTCGGCGCTGCCCTATCAACGCCCGCCGCTGTCGAAGGGTTACCTGGCGGGGAAGAGCACGCTCGACGAACTCGCGATCCGCAGCGCCAAATTCTACACCGAGCAGGGGATCCAACTCCTGAATGCGAAGGTGGAGGCGATCGACCGCTCGGCTGGTCATCTCGTGTTGAGCACCGGCGACGCGCTGCCCTACGACAAGCTCGCGCTGTGCACTGGGGCCCGCCCTCGACGGCTTTCCATCCCGGGGGCCGACCTGGTCGGCGTCTACTACCTACGCACCGCTGCGGACGTCGAGATGATCCGAGAGGCCACCAGCCCCGGGTGTCGGGCTGTGATCATCGGCGGCGGCTACATCGGACTGGAGACGGCCGCCTCATTGCGTGCGCTCGGTCTGGAGGTCACTGTACTCGAGGCGACCGAGCGCGTCCTCGAACGGGTCACCGCCCCCGCTGTATCGGCGTTCTTCGACCGGATCCACCGGGAGGAGGGCGTGAACATCCGGACGGGCGCGCTGGTCGAAGCTCTATCAGGTGACGGCAGGGTCCGCGAGGTGTTCCTGTCCAGTGGCGAATCAATTCCCACCGACCTCGTCATTGTCGGTATCGGCGTTGAGCCGAACACCGAGCTCGCCGCCGCCGCGGGTCTGGTCGTCGACAACGGCGTCGTGATCGACGACCAGACCCGGACCAGCGACCCCGACATCGTGGCGGCTGGGGACTGCGCCAGCCATGACATGGCCCGTTACGGCCGTCGCATACGCCTGGAGTCCGTGCCGAGTGCGGGTGAGCAGGCCAAGGTGGCGGCCGCGACCGTCTGCGGCAAGTCCAAGATGATCGCGGCGCTTCCATGGTTCTGGTCGGATCAATACGATCTCAAGCTCCAGATCGCCGGTCTCAACACCGGGTACGACGAAGTCGTCCTCAGCGGCGACCCGACCCGGGACCGCGACTTCACCTGCTTCTACCTGCGTGCGGGCGAGCTCATCGCCGCCGACTGCATCAACCGGCCCCGTCACTTCATGTTCAGCAAGCGGGTCATCACGCAGCGACTCCCCATTGGCCGGACCGAACTGGTGCTCGCAGGCTCTGTCTGAGGTGATCGGTCCCTTGGCGGCGATGGTACGACAACAGCGAGTACGGGCCCACATTTCGGAAAGGAACGTCAGTGACGAACATCATCCAGCTCCCGCTGGCGAAGGGTCGTGAGCGGCTCTCGTCGGTATTCCTGGCACCATTGCCGAGTCGGGCCGACGCGACCCTGCTAGGGGTCAGCGACCAGTGGCCTGTTCGTGAGCTCGCCCCGCCCCCGGCGGGGTCGGGGCTCGAGCCCGTCCGAGGGACCGCGGGCATGCCTCTGCTCGGTCACACCCTGGACTACATCAGGTTCGGCTCCAACTTCACCCGGGCCAGGTACCAACGCTTCGGACCGGTCTGGTGGATGGGCGCCTTCGGCACGAGAATCGTGATGGTGGCGGGCGCGGATGCCACACAGGAGGCGCTGACGACCAAGGCGAAGTCGTTCTCCCAGGACGGGTGGACCTATCTCATCGATGCTTTCTTTCACCGGGGCCTGATGCTGATGAGCTTCGACGAGCACAGGATGCATCGGCGGATCATGCAGGAGGCGTTCACCCGCGACCGGCTCGCCGGCTACGTCGACCAGCTCGGCCCGACGCTGGAGACCAGCATCCGCAGGTGGACAGCGGGCCGGTCCACGCGCATCTACCCACTGTTGAAGGCCCTGACTCTCGACGTCGCAACGGAGGTCTTCATGGCAGGTCGGGGAGGGAGCGAGGACACTGACGCCATCAACGACGCCTTCGTGGCCACCGTGCGCGCAGCCAGCTCGATCATCCGTTTCCCGCTGCCGGGGACTCGGTGGCGCGCCGGAGTCCATGGGCGCACGCTCCTGGAGGACTACTTCACCCGGCATCTGCCGACGGCTCGAAGTGCCCAGGGAGACGACCTCTTTGCGGGGCTGTGCCATGCGCGCACGGCCGACGGTGAGGCGTTCACTGATGAGGACGTCGTCAACCACATGATCTTCTTGATGATGGCGGCCCACGATACCTCGACCATCACCACCACCGCTGCCGCCTACTTCCTCGCCAAGCACCCAGCCTGGCAGGAACGGGCTCGGGCCGAGTCCGACCGACTCGGTGAACGCCGCCCCGACATCGACGACCTGGACTCGATGGCGACTCTCGACCTGGTGATCAAGGAGACGCTGCGCCTCGTGGCGCCCGTGCCGATCGTGATGCGCAAGACGATCGAGAACGTGGAGATTGCCGGACGCCACATCCCGGCGGACACCCTGGTGGCCGTGGCTCCTGCGGTGAACCACTTCGACGAGTCGTGCTGGACCGAGCCCGACACCTTCGACCCCGACCGTTTCAGCGAGCCGCGCCATGAGGACCAGAATCACCGTTTCGGGTGGATCCCCTTCGGCGGAGGAGTGCACAAGTGCATTGGTCTGCACTTCGGCACCCTCGAGGTCAAGGCGATCCTGCACCACATGCTGCGCACTTACACCTGGTCGGTCCCCGACCAGTATGAAGTGAGATGGGACAACACCTCGCTCCCCATTCCTGTCGACGGGTTGCCGATCACCCTGGAGCGCAGATGAATCCGGCACCGGTGGCGTTCTTGGGGGCGACCGACTTCCTCGACATCGAGCACGAGTCCGTCCGGGCATTCACCGCCGCCGCGGTTGGGGATGCGAGCACCGACCGGGACAAGGCCAATCGCCTCTTCACCGCCGTCCGTGACCAGATCTGGTACGACCCCTACACGGTGTCGGACAATCCCGCCCACTATCGAGCCAGCTTCGTCCTCGAGTCCGGGCGCGCCTATTGCGTCCCGAAGGCGGTGCTCTTGACCGCGGTGTGCCGAGCGGCAGGGATTCCGGCGCTGCTGGGTTTCGCTGACGTCCGCAATCACCTGCAGACCGAAGCGCTGCGAGCGCTCATGGGCGGCACAGACCTGTTCGTCTATCACGGCTACAGCCGTCTCTACATCGACGGCCGGTGGTTGAAGGCGACGCCTGCGTTCAACACCGAGTTGTGTGCGCGTTTCGGTGTGCCGCCGGTGGATTTCGACGGTGATCGCGACGCACTCCTGCACGCCTTCACCGCCGACGGAGCCCAGCATATGGAGTACGTCCGCGAGCGCGGCATCTTCGACGATCTGCCTTTGAACGCGATCCTGACCGAGCTTCGGCATACCTATGGACCGTTGATGTTCAAGCGCGCTGACGTGATCGCTGACGCTTTCACCGACACACCCACCAGCCGCACCCAGCCCGACGGGATCTCCGGTGGGTTCCACTCACCCCTGGAGGACCGATGAGCACGGCGACCGCAGCGGACGCCTTGGACGTGTGCAACCCAGCCGATGGCCGGCTGATCGCAACCGTCCCTGTGGATGATCGCGAGACCGTGAACGGTGTCGCGGCTGACCTCCGCTGCGCCCAGGTCGGGTGGGTCGAGGCTGGCCCGCGGCAACGCGCCAGATGGTTGCATCGCTGGCGGGACTGGATCCTGGCTCACACCGACGAGCTCACCGATCTGCTGCAAGCCGAAACGGGCAAGGTGCGCCCAGATGCCCTCGTGGAGACGACCGCGTCGTGCGAATTCATCACCTACTACGCTGACAACGCCGAGAGGTTTCTCGCTGGCGAGCAGGTCAGGTCCTCGAGTCTGTTGAGTCTGCCGAAGCGGCTGTCCAAGACCTACCACCCATATCCGGTTGTCGGGCTCATCACGCCCTGGAACTTCCCGATCACCCTCTTCCTCATGGATGCAGCGCCCGCGTTGGCTGCCGGATGCGCGGTCCTGGCGAAGTCCTCGGAGGAGACGCCACTGACGTGTGCGCGGGTCGTCGAGGGCTGGCACGAGATCGGCGCCCCTCCGGTCTTGGCCCATGTTGTGGGTGCCGGCGAAGCGGGTGCGTCGGTGGTGGACGCCGCTGACTTCGTGCAGTTCACCGGCTCGACAGCCACCGGGCGTGCGGTCGCGATCCGCTGCGCCGAGCACCTGAAGCCGGTGAGCCTGGAGCTGGGCGGTAAGGATCCGGCGATAGTGCTGGAGGACGCCGACCTTGCTCGTGCGGTGGAGGGGATCGCGTGGGGCGGTCTGTTCAACGCAGGGCAGGTCTGCATCTCCGTCGAGCGGGTATACGTGGTAGCTGAGATCTACGACGAGTTCGTGGCCCGGCTGACGCAGAGGGTGCGCTCCCTGGCCCAGGGTGCGGCGACAGGTGACGACGTGGGTGCGATGGTCACTGCGAGGCAGGTCGAGATCGCCGATCGCCACGTCAGCCAGGCGGTGGCGGCGGGTGCGCGGGTCCTGGCCGGCGGAACCCGGAGTGCGGTCGGGAACTACTACGCTCCGACCGTCCTGGTCGGTGTCGACCACACGATGGCTTGCATGACCGAGGAGACCTTCGGCCCCACGATCCCGGTGATGCTGGTCGCGGATGAAGACGAGGCCATCCGTCTGGCCAACGACTCGGCGTACGGCCTGTCTGCGACGGTGTGGACCCGCGACCACGCTCGGGCACAGCGCATTGCGAAACGCCTGGACGCGGGTGCGGTCAACATCAACGACGTCTTCAGCAACCTCTTCGCCACCACACTGCCGCACAGTGGATGGAAGGCATCGGGTATCGGTGCGCGGCTCGGCGGTGCCTACGGGCTGCACAAGTACTGCCGGGTCCAGGCGGTGACCGAGCCGCGGATTCCTGTCCCGGCACGAGAACTCACGTGGTACCCGTACACCTCCCGGCGTGCGGCCATCGCCGAAAGAGTATTGCGCGCGGCAGCCGGCCGCGGCCTGTGGCAACGCCTCGGCCTGAACAAGGAGAACAGCAAGTGACGACGCACATCCCCCACACTGCCGCCAAGACTGTGGCGATCACCGGCGGAGCCCGCGGCATCGGCTACCAGACCGCGAAGGAGCTGATCCGACGAGGCCACCGCGTCGCCATCGGCGACGTCGACGAGGCACGTGCCAAAGAGGCCGCCGTCGAGCTCGGGGTGAAGGTCGTCACCCGCCTCGATGTCACCGATCCCGACTCGTTCCGCGAATTTCTCGACCTGGTCGAGGGGGGCCTCGGCCCCCTCGACGTGCTGATCAACAACGCGGGCATCATGCCCACCGGGCACGCCCACGAGGAAGCCGACGCGGTGACCCGGCGGCAGGTCGAGATCAACGTCCTGGGAGTCATCTTCGGGACCAAACTCGCCCTCCAACGGATGCTGCCGCGGCGTGCCGGGCACATCATCAACACCGCATCACTGGCCGGTGAGCTCGCCGTACCCGGTCTGGCGACCTATTGCGGCACCAAGTTCGCGGTCATCGGGTTCACTGAGGCAGCACGACAGGAATACCGCAAGTCCGGGGTCCAGCTGTCCACGGTCCGGCCTACGTTCACCAACACCGAGCTCGTCGCTGGGACGGCTGGGGCCAAGGGACTGCGCAACGCCGAGCCCGAGGAGATCGCTCGAGCGACAGCCGATCTGATCGAGAATCCGCGTTCTTTCGTGCGTGTCACCCGCCTCGCCGGCGGCATGGTCGCCGCGATGAAGTTCGTCCCCGGTCGGTTGGCTACCTGGCTCGGATCGGCCCTGGGCACGGACTCGGTGTTCCTCGACGACGTCGACATGAGGATACGCCAGGCCTACCTGGACAGAATCCGGAGCAACTGATCCAGTCTTCGAACCCCGTCGTGCGCCGATCCACCGAAGAGGAACTCCTATGCCCCGCAGAACCCTGATCAAGGACTACCCGCATCGGATGGCGGGGCATTGCGGCTCTGGCGCGATGCGCGATCTTCTGCACTGGCATGGTCTGGGGTGGGATGGACCGCCCGACGAAGGTCTGGTGTTCGCGCTCGGTGGCGCGGTGGGGCTATCCTACCTCCGGTCGAGCGACCTCGTCCCACCGCTGTACCTGGTGGGACGAGGTGCCGACTTCGAAGTCGATCTACCCCGCCGACTCGGCGGACAGGTCCACGTTCTCACGACCGACGATCCTCGCGAGGGATGGTCATGGGTTCTCGACGAGATCGAAGCAGGCAGACCCAGTCTGGTGTGGGGCGACATCGGTGAGTTGCCGTACCTGCGGGTCCAGTTGCGGATGAGTCGCCACGATATCGTCGTGATCGGTCACGACGAGGCCGAGGGGATCGCTTTTGTCGTGGACAATGACCGCGCCGAGGTGCAGGAGGTCCCGCTCGATGCGCTGGCTCGGGCGCGGTCCTCGAAGTCTTTCCCGGAACCGACGCGCCACTGCACCTACCGCATCATCTGGCCGGACGCGCTGCCAGACGTGGCGGAAGTAGCGGCAGAGGCATTTCGCCAGTCCGCGGCCAGTATGCGCCGCCCGTCGCAGCCCGGGATCGTCGATCTCACGACAGCGGCGGCCGGGGCCGAGGGCCTAGCTGCGGTCGTACAGCTGGCGGCCGACGTTCGGACCTGGGCCGATCTTCCGATAGACGACCTCGAGATCCTCCTGTTCAGCCTGAGCGCTTTTATCGAGAAGGCAGGTACCGGCGGCGGGCTGTTCCGCCGATTGCTCGCCGATGGCTGCGCGGATGTCGCACGCCTGACCGGCGACTTCGCCACCGCTCAACTCGCCGTCTCCGCCAGCCGTTGTGCGCAGGCATGGACCGAGACTGCACGTGCCGGTATCCGGCGCGACGTTGATGTGCGAGCGCGCGCGGCCGGGATGTCTTTGGCGGCTAGCCGGCTGCCAGAGCTGGAGTTGGACCTGGTCGAGTCCCTGGAGTCTGCTTCAAGCTCGCTTATGGCTGCAGATCGCTGACAGCCCCACTTTTCCCCGGACGCTCGGTCTCCGGATCGCTGTGTTCGAAGGCAACTCTCTCAACAAGGAATGCTATGCAGAGCACGATGATGAACGTCCCGTTGACAACTGCGGCGATTCTGCGCCACGGCTCGAGTGTGCATGGCTCGGCAACCGTGCGGACCTTGCAGCCCGACGGGAGCGTGAAGGTCGCCTCGTTCGCCGAGATCGGACGGCGGTCCGCCCAGTTGGCCAACGCGTTGCGCGGTTGCGGGATCACAGGCGATGAGCGCGTCGCAACCTTTATGTGGAACAACCAGGAACATGTGGAAGCCTACTGTGCGGTGCCCTCGATGGGCGCGGTACTGCACACTCTCAATCTACGCCTCGCCTCAGATCAACTCGTCTACATAGGCAACCACGCCGAGGACCGGGTCGTGATTCTCGACGGAAGCCTGGTCCCGCTGCTGGCCCCCGTGCTGCCGCACATCACCAGTGTGCACACCGTCGTCGTGACCGGGGGGGTGGACCTCACCCCGCTGCACCGTGACGGGCTCACAGTCGTGGGTTACGAGGAGTTCATCTCCGCTCAGCCCGAGACGTTCGACTGGCCTGACCTCGATGAGCAGTCAGCAGCCGCCATGTGTTACACCTCCGGTACCACCGGGACCCCCAAAGGCGTCGCCTACAGCCACCGGTCGACCTACCTGCATTCGATGGCGGCCTGCGCCGCCGACGGACTGCGAGTCGGCTGCGATGACCGGATCCTCGCTATTGTGCCGATGTTCCATGCCAACGCCTGGGGACTGGTCTATGCCGCCCTCATGGCAGGTGCCGACCTTCTCATGCCTGACCGGTTCCTGCAGGCCGAGCCGCTGGTACGGCTCATCGATGCCCAGAAGCCAACCGTCGCAGGCGCGGTCCCGACGATCTGGAACGACGTGCTGAACTTCGTGGAGGCCAACCCCAGCTACGACATCTCCTCTCTCGGCCTGGTTGCCTGCGGTGGCTCCGCCGTGCCCGTTCACCTGATGGAGATCTTCGAGGAGAAGTACGGCGTACAGGTTGTCCAGGCGTGGGGAATGACCGAGACCTCGCCGCTGGCCACCGTCGCGCGTCCGCCGGCATCGCTCGACACGCAGGAGCGGTGGCGCCTGCGAGCCACTCAAGGCCGTCCGGTTCCAGGTGTGGAATTGAGGATCGTCGGCGACGCGGGCAATGAGCTCCCGCACGACGGCGAAGCCGTCGGCGAGCTGCAGGTGCGCGGACCTTGGATCACCGGCTCGTACATCGGCGAAGAGGATGACGGGGAGAAGTTTCAGGACGGTTGGTTGCGCACCGGCGACGTCGGTCGGATCGATGAACGCAGTTTCGTCACGCTGACCGACCGCACAAAGGACGTGATCAAGTCTGGCGGGGAGTGGATCTCCTCGGTCGAGCTCGAACTGCTGCTCGCCGGACACCCCGATGTGCTCGAGGCATCTGTGATCGGGGTGCCGGACGAGAAGTGGCAGGAACGTCCCCTCGCGGTGATCGTCGTACGTGACGGGCGCGAGCCCACACCTGCCCATCTGCGTGACTTCCTCGTTGGCAAGGTCGCCAAATGGTGGCTGCCCGAGCGTTGGTGCTTCGTCTCCGAGGTGCCCAAGACCTCGGTCGGCAAGTTCGACAAGAAGCGCCTGCGCTCCCTGCATGCCGAAGGAGAGCTTGCCGTCGTCGAAATCTAGGAATCCTCTCTAGATCATCGAGCACGGGTCCCTGCTCACATCGTGGGGTTAGGATCCGCGGCGGACAGTCCGACTTCGAGTACCTTGCCCGGCCTTAGTGGTCACGCCTCTCTTCAGTCACGCCGCGAACGCAGACCGGGTGGTGCGACATACCCCACGCTGAGTCAGCCGAGAACCTCGCAGGCCAAACCTCGACTGCCGCGCGATCGCGGCCACTTGGCGGCCCTGGATACTTCCTGCTGGTACCTGCGAAAATTCCCACCTGCAGTGCTGGCGGCGGTCCGGTTCGACCATCGCAAGGTGTGGGCGATGTGCCGTTGCGACGGGCACCCGGTGTCGCAGGCGACCGTGCTGCGGTGCCTGCGAGACGAGGGTCTGCTGCCGCCAGCCGCAAGGCTGCGTTCGCCGCCGAGCCCACCGGCCCGAATCAGGTGTAGCGTTTGGACTTCAGTGAGTTCGAGACCACCGCTGGCGGGACGTGGCGTATCGCGGATTGCCGGGACTACTGGAGCAAATACGAGCATCCCTGGCATGTGTCGCCGACGGCGAACCAGCACGAACGCGATCACCGCGATCGAGCGCGCTTTGGCCGACTACGAGCAGTCGTACGACCACCCGCTGGCCGAAACGTGCCCACGCGAGCCCGGCCGTGGTCTCGAGCCCGCGGCGACGATCGTGACCTACAACGGCGGCCCGTTCCGGTCGTTCCGCTTCGAGGCGTTCGTCACCGCACACCCCGAACTGCGCCACGTCGGTACCCGAGTCAGGTCGCCGGGCCAGAACGGCTCGCGCGAACGCGGTTTCGGGTCGCTGAAGTACGAGCGACTGTTCCTCGAGGAGATCGATGACGTCTTGGCCGTGGTGAAGCACGCTGACGCCTACCGGGTCGAGCACAACACCGTCCGGCCGCACGAAGCCATCGCTTGGAACCGGCCGATCCAGATCCACCCTGGCCTGGTCGGCCCTCGGATCCCCAACTTTCCCCGAGACCGAAAACCTGCCAACTACTTGACACGGGACACGACGACGCAGCAGCGGCCTCGTCCAGGAGTGTTCGATCAACGGCTCTGGTATCCCTCACACCCGAATTGAGCCAGAGCCGTTGACCCGACCTCCGTACGTGCGGGCTTTTGTCGGTTTTACTTGCGGGTGTTGTGGTTGTGGTGGGCGGTGAGGAAATCGTCGACCAGGCGTGCGCAGTCGTGGTGGTCGATGCTGTGCAGCCCGGTGAGGCGAGCGAAGACGATCGGGCCCAGCAGCTGGATGATGACGAAGGTGGTGTCGAGGTCGCCGAGGTGGGCGCGGGCCTCAGGGCTGGTGAGGATGTGGTCGAACGGTTCGCGGTAGCGGCGGATGACCTGGGCGCGCAGGGAGGTGACCGCGCCCGAGTCAGGGGGTGCGCCGGGGTCGGGGGTAATGGATCCCATGGCCAGCCAGGACAGGGTGGTCAGCTGGAGGGGAGCGTTCTCGATCAGGTCGGCTTGGGCGGTGAGCAACGCGATCAACTGCTCGCGCACGGGCCCGTCGTCGGGTGGGGTGTCCACGCGTGGGAGTAGGCGTTCGAAGGTGGCCGCGAGCAGGTGGGTGCTGCTGCCGAAGTGCCGGTAGAGGGTGGTGCGCGCGACTTTCGAGGTGCGGGTGACCGCGTCGATGGTGACCGCGTCGATACCGCCGGTGGCCAGCAGATGGGTGGCCGCGTCGAGCAACCGTGCCCGCGAGCGCGCCAACCGCGGATCGGCCTGATCGAGATCCGCGTCCTGCTCGCCGGTGGCGGAGTGGGGCGCGGCGGGTCCGGTGCGGGTGTCGGCCTGGTCGCGGGTGGTCATGGTCGGGAAGACCTCCAAGGAAACGGGCGGCGGTGAATGTGTCCGATTTCGACTCTATCGCAACCACTCTCGCCTGTGATACTCATGGTAGCGAAGCGATACCGATGGTTTCGTCGGGTGGGAGGTGCCGGTGAACGCACCGGAAACGACTGACGGTCACAGTGTGCTGGCGCGGGCCGAATGGTGGATGCTGACGGTGTCGTGCCTGGCGGTGGCGCTGGTCGTCGCGGCGATGGCTGCACTGTATTCGGCGTTGCCGCTGATCGCGGTCGCGACCGGGGCGACCCAATCGCAGCTGACCTGGATCGTCGACGGCTACACCCTGATCCTGGCGTGCCTGGTCCTGCCCGCCGGCGCGGTGGGTGACCGCTACGGGCGCCGCGTCGTGCTGATCGCGGGCCTGGCGGTGTTCTCCGTGGCCTCGGCGCTGCCGCTGCTCATGTCGGGGCCGGTGTGGCTGATCGCGGCCCGCGCGGCGGCGGGCGCGGGCGCGGCACTGGTGATGCCCTCGACCCTGTCGATCCTGACCGCGGGGCTGCCCGAAGCGCATCGCGGGCGCGCGGTCGGGGTGTGGGCTGGGGTCGCCGGGTCCGGTGCGGTGCTCGGGATCCTCGGCTCGGGACTGCTGCTGGCGCGGTGGTCGTGGGAATCGGTGTTCGTGGGACTGACCGTGGCCGGGGTGGTGCTGGCCGCGCTGGCGTGCACCATCGCCGAATCCCGCGAGCGGGAACACCCGCCGGTGGACTGGGTGGGCGCGGTGGCGGTGGCGATCGCGATCGCGGCGATCGTGTTCGCCTGCGTCGAGATCCCCGCGCGCGGCTGGCTCGACCCGCTCGTGACCCCCACCCTCGCGCTCGGTGTCGCCGCGGCGGTGGTGTTCGTGATCATGGAGTTGCGGGTCGCCGCGCCGCTGCTGGATGTGCGGTTGTTCGCCCGGCGGGGGTTCGGGGCCGGGTCACTGTCGGTGACCATCCAGTTCCTGGTCACCTTCGGGGTGTTCCTGCTGCTGGTGCAATACCTGCAATTGATCCTCGGGTACGGGCCGCTCGGTTCGGCGCTGGGCCTGGTGCCGATGGCGGTGCCGCTGGTGGCGATCTCGGTGATCGCGCCGTGGCTGTCGAGCCGGGTCGGGCTGCGGGCGATGACCGTCACCGGGCTGCTCGCCATCGCGACCGGACTCTTCCTGGTGAGCCGGTTGACCCTGGCCGCCGACTACCCAGACCTGTTGTGGCCGTTGCTGATCCTGAGCGCCGGGCTGGGATTGTGCACCGCCCCGGCCACCTACGCCATCGTCGCCGACACCCCCGTGGCCAAACACGGTGTCGCCGCCGCCGTCAACGACGCCGCCCGCGAGATCGGCGCGGCCATCGGAATCGCCGTATCCGGCAGCGTGCTCGCCGCCGGATACACCCACCACATCCAACCCGCCCTGCCCCAGCTGCCCGAACCCGCTCGCGGCCCGGTCGCCGACTCCCTCGCCGCCGCCCTGCAGGTCGCCGACCGCGCCGGACCCGCCGCCCAGCCACTGGCCGAATTCGCCAAGACCGCGTTCGTACACGGCAGCACCCAGGCCGCGCTCGCGCTGGCGGCCATCACCGCGGCCGGAGCACTCGCGCTGGCCATCCTCGCCCCCGGACGCACACCCCGGCCCACCCCCACCACGACCTGAAGCGCCCTGGGTTTCGTTCCGTGGTTACACGGTCGCGGGC
>NZ_AEUD01000032.1 GCF_000192435.1 Gordonia neofelifaecis NRRL B-59395 | reverse complement strand
ATCAGCGGGTTCGGGGTTCGAGTCCCTGATGGCGCACCCCTGGGAAGCCCCGTCACCATCCGGTGACGGGGCTTCTCCCGTTTCCAGCCAATGCAGGTCCACGCCGGTCGCCATCGACCAGGCCATAAACGTCGTCCGTCGCGGACGCGTGACGCCGGACTCCGCGCGCTGAACCGTCGCCGTCGAGACGCCGAGCATGGTCGCAAACTCGGTCTGAGACAGACCGACGTACTGACGAGCGACCGTGAGTCGCTGAGATTCCGTGAGTGTGGGAATTACGCCGCGCTGCTGTGCTGTGGTCATAAACAGACCGTACCTGCACATTGTCGCAACTACAACACCAAATACTGACCAGTACAAAGTGCTGTCATTGACACAGTGACGTGATTACGTCACTCTGAGGTCATGACAGCACAGAGTGAGCCGCCGCTCTCGACGGCAGAAGTAGCGCGCATGTTCAGCGTCACTCCGGTGACCATCTCCCGGTGGGTCCGGTCCGGCCGACTCCGCACAGCGGGCAAAATGCCCGGCACGACTGGCGCGTACGTGTTCGACCGCGCCGAAATCGAACGTCTGGCGGGTGCGTCATGCTGACCCCGGCTATTCAGGCGTACGGCGTCGCCATCGTCGCCATCCTCATCGGCATCCTGGTGGCGTCGCTGCTCATCCTGGCGTTCGACTTCCACCGTTGGTCCAAGCGCCGCGACGCCGAGCGTCTCGAGCTCACGACGCCGACGACGGCCGACCTCGACGCGGCGCAGCTGCGCCACCCGGCCGGTCGTCATCGGGCCCCGGAGCGGCCCACAGCGGCCAACCGGCCGACCTTCCACCACTACCGCCCGCGTCCGCTGTGAGCGCCGAAATGGCCGACGTGGCACCGCACGTCATCTCGCCGCCGTCCGGCTCGTTCATCCTCATCCTGGTGCCGCGCACCGATGACGAGATGGACCAGTTCGTTACCGACCTCGAGCAGCTCGCCGACGCCGTCACCGACCTGGCTGACCGCGCTCGGCAGAAGATCGCCGAGGCACGCCAATGACCGCCGCGACGACTCCCAGCGTCGGCCCGCTCAAGCCCTCACAGCGTCGCCGCGCCGCCGCGCTCATCGTGGCGCGCGATGTGCTCGCCGAACGCCGTTTCGCGGGTAGCTCAGCGGTCGCGCACCTCCCACTGATTGAGGTCGCCAACTACGTCGTCACCGGCGAAGTTCCGGGCGGTGGCGAGTGAGCAAGAAGTCGCGCGCTCGCGCCGTCTCGCTCAGCACCGGGCTCGTCCGCTCGTGCCGTGGCTGTGGCCAGCTCGTCGCGCTCGGGTGGGAACACCCGCGCGGCCGGACGCTGCGCACCTGGTCCGTGCCCGAACCGGACGGCCCGATGTTCCTGACCACCGATGAGTCGGTGATCCTCGAGCCTCACGTCTGCCAGCCATGAAGTTCGAGTGGCGCAGCGAGCACCCGTCAACCGTGGAAGAGAACCGCGCTGGCGTGCTGGCGAACAAGCCCCGGTGCTCGCTGTGCGACCGACCATTTCACCCCAAGTACGACCCGCCGCGTGACCTGATCTGCCGCGACTGTCGAGACCAGCCCCCGACGGCCCCTGATCCATCCGAAGTCCTGTTCTAGGCAACTCTGCTCAATCCCGCTGTGCCCCAACCGAATAACCGAGCCTGACCCGCCCGGTGCGTCGCCCGTTAGATGGGCTTCTCTCCGCGTGCACGCATGTCAGGAAGTGCACACCCGATCACACCGGGCCGCTGGTAAAGGCGGACTCGGGCAGCAATACGGCTACGGCCGGGCCCGGTGGAACATCCCAGTCCCGACGCGCCGAGTAATGCCCGGCGCGTGTTAGCAGGCTCCAGACCGTCCGGCTCCGACCGGCAGAACGGCCCTGCTGATCCAGTCATCCGACGATCAGCAGGGACACCCACCACCCGCACCTCACCAACCGGCAGATAGCCGTTCTTGGTGGCTCAGCAGTCCCGTAAGGGACTGCAACCGATAGGAGAACCAAAAGATGACCCACCGATACGTAGCGCTCGACCTCGAGACCACCGGACTGAACACGCTGACCGCGTGCCCGCTCGAGATCGGTGCTGTCGAGATACTCGAGAACGATCCGCGCGGCCCGTACGGTCGTGTCCTGGGCTTCGTTCCTCACACCCCGGATGCTGTGCTGCACAAGGCATCACCCGACGCGCTCGCTGTGAACCGCTTCTACGAGCGTCGCCTGTATGCGGCCATGCTTCGGCCGGCCGAAACCGCTGACATGATGCTCGAGCTCGTGGAGCTGCTGCGCGGCGCGACCCTGGTCGGCGCGAACGTCGCCTATGACGCCGCGATCCTGTGGGCTTGGCTGGCGACGTTCACCGACGACGAGACGCCGCCGTGGCACTTCCGCCTGTACGACGTGGAGCTGGCGACCGAGGTGGCGCTGAACCTCGACCGGACGCCGTCACTCCGCTCGAGCTGCGAGCTGTGGAACGTGGACACCGACCGCGACGCGGCGCACACGGCGCTCGGCGACGCGTACATGGCCGCCGATGTGTTCCTGGCGGTCCGGGCCCACTGTCGCGGCGACGAGCCCGACCAGCACCCCGCCAACGTCGTGCCGATCATCCCTCGAGCGGTCGGCGGCGCATCCGTCTCGTCGGCATCATCGCGGTCGCGCTGCTTGTGCCACACGAGCGAGCTCGCGCCGTGCCCGATCCACAACGGACCGCTGTGAGCAAGTGGGGCGGCCGTCGGGCTGCTCGGCTCCGCGCGGCCACGCTCGAGGCGTACGGCACGACGTGCCATCTGTGCGGCCGTCCCGGTGCCGACAGCGCCGATCACCTGATCCCTCGAGCGCTCGGCGGCCCCGACACGCTCGACAACCTCAGACCGGCGCACCTGGCGTGCAATCAGCGGCGCGGCACCGGCGCGACCGGCCATCAGGTCACGGTCGTGTGCGGGCCGCCCGCAGCGGGCAAGACGACGTTCATCCACGAGCACGCCAAGCCCGGCGACGTGGTCATCGACTTCGACGCGCTCGCTGTGGCGCTCCAGCTGCCCGGTGCCAGCACGCACGACCACCCCGACGGCGTGCCTCACGTCGCCGCAGCGGCCCGTACGGCGGCCATCGCGGCGGCCACCGGGCCGCGCGGCCGGGCCCGCGTGTGGCTGGTGGACACTCAGCCCACACCCAAGCGGCTCGGCAGCTACCGAGCTCGAGGCTGGCGCGTGGTCACCATCGACCCCGGCCGCGACGTGGTCATGGCTCGCATGGGTGAGCGACCACCTCGAGCACTCGAGGCTGTGGCTCGGTGGTACGACGGCGTCGAGCAGGTGGCCACGCCATCGTCGGACCCGTCGCGCGACTGGTGACGAGCTGCATAATATGCACGGCTATGCAGGATCGGACATGCATAAGTATGCGTTCGATCCTGCATAAACCGCGTGAATAATATGCGCGACGAGCTCGAGCCCGAAGGTTTTGAGTCGGTAGGGTACCGGCAGGAGCCCCCGGTGCCCCCGTTCTTTCCCCAGGTCAAATATAGGGGGGTCGGTACCGAAAACCGGCGGATGCACACTCACGCGGCCATGTCAAGTCTGCATAGTCGTGAATAATATGCAGCCGGAGGCGTTGCATAGTATTCATTCGTCGGTGCATAGTATCGGTATGCCACGTCCCGATCCCGCAGCCCCTCGAGCTGGTCAAGTGTCCCTGTTCGACGCCGACGAGCGTCTGGCCGACGTGCGAGTCGGTCAGGTGCTGCGCGGTCGGCACTCTAAGGCGATGGACGCGGCGCTGACCGCTGCCAACGCTGCCGAGGTCATGGGCGAGCTCGACGGCGGTCTGGCGACCGTGCTGCGCGCTGGTGCTTGGGCCCTCGACAGCATGGAGAAGTCGAACCATCACTACGGTCCGGCCAAGCTCATCCCGGCCATGACCGAAGCGCTGCGCGACGCGCATATGACGCCGGAGTCTCGGCAGACCGACCTCGACAGCGACTACCGCCAGCTTCTCGCCGAGCTCGCCAGCGCCGATGACTCAGCCCCGGTATCTGACTCCGCGCAGTAGCAGCCGGACGTACGGCGCGAAAATCGCCCGTGTGTCCGAGCTGCTCGGCCGCCCGCTCATGCCGTGGCAGATTCTGGCCGCCGACCTGATCGGCGAGTGTGACGCCAGCGGCCGACTGATTCACCCGCTCGTCGTCGTCACGGTTCCGCGCCAGTCGGGCAAGACGGCGCTACTGGCGGCCGTGATGCTGCACCGGCTCATCATGCTCGGCGAAGGCGGCCGAGTCTGGTACACCGCTCAGACCGGCATCAAGGCTCGTGAACAGATGTGGGAGATGATGGACGCCATCGACCGCTCGGCGCTCGGGCCGCTCATCAAGTCCAAGCGCGGCGCTGGCGACACGTCGATGGAGCTGCTCGGCACCGGCGCTCGAGCGAAGATGCACCCGCCTACGCCAGATTCGTTGCACGGCAACCAATCTGACCTCAACGTGATTGACGAGGCGTGGTTCTTCGACGAGCCTCAAGCTCACGGACTCATGGGTGCGATCACGCCGACGCAATCGACGCGGCCGAACGCTCAGACCATCATCATCAGCACGGCCGGAACAGCCGAGTCTGTATGGTTTCACGATCTGGTGGCGCGTGGCCACGACGGCGCGCTGTGCCTGGTGGACTACGGCGTGGCCGACGGCGTGACCCCGGACGATTATCCGGCCATCGCAGCAGCTCACCCGGCCATCGGACACACTCAGAAGGCGGCGATTCTCCCGGCCGCCCGCGAGCAGCTCAGCAGCGGCGAGTTCCTCCGCGCATACGGCAACGTCCGAACGCGCACCGAGTCCCGACTTTTGCCGGCCGAAATCGTGGACGCCGCGACGACGACCACGCCGCTGCCCGCCACCGGCGCGGTCGTGTTCGGGTGCGCGCTGTCGTTCGAGCGCGATGACGCCGCCATCGTGGCGTGCATGGCCGCCGACGACGGCACGCCGGTGGTCGAGCTCGTCGCTCGGTTCACCTCAGCCGAAGGCGTGGCCGCCCGGTGCGCCGAGCTCACCGACCGTCACGGAGGCCACGTCGCCATCGCGCCAGCGGGCCCGGCCGGATCAATCGCCGACGACGCCGACCGGCTCGGCGCGACCGTCACCCGGTACGCCGACGCCGAGCTGTCGAGCTCGACGGCCGATTTTCTTGACCGCATCCGCGCGACGCCGCCGACGGTCCGCATCCGGGCTCACGAGGCGTTCACCGACGCGTTCGACGCCGCCGCGCTGCGCACCAGCGGCGACCGGCTGCACTGGTCCCGCCGTGGCTCGGCCGGATCAATCGCCGTGCTCGAGGCGGCCACGCTCGCCGTCCGCGCGCTCGCCGACCAGCCCGCACCACCCACCCGCCCGATGATCTGGAGCTGACCAACCATGCCGAAGGCACCGACCGCGTACACCATCGACTCCACCCCGTACAGCGCCGTCGTGCTGTGCAACGCTCCCGGCTGCTCGTGGCGCGGTCTCGCGCACACGAAACCGTCGGCGTATCGCCTTGTCGCGGACCATCTTCGGCACGCGCACCACAACCTCAAGGCATCGTGGAACGCGGCCCGTTTCGCCGAGCGCTACAACCGCGACGTTTCAGGAACCGAGTCGGTCGGCGAGAAGGTGACCGCGTGAGTTTCCTGAGTCGCGTACGCACCGCGCTGGCCGCCCCGGCGATAGCAGCCGGTCAGGTGTCCCGGCTGTCGCCGTACGACGACACCAACCATCTCGTGAGCGTCGTCGCGCCGGACTGGCTGCCGACACACGGCGGTCTGACCCGACAGACCGCGATGGCGATTCCGGCCGTCAAGCGGGCCCGGAACATCGCGGCCACGACCATCGCCCGTATGCCGCTGCGCGCATACCGTGGCGAGACGATGCTGACCGGCTCCGACCGGCCGCTGTGGCTCGACCGCACCGACGGCCCGGTCTCGCCGTATCACCGGATGCTGTGGACCGTGGACGATCTGCTGTTCTACGGCTGGTCGCTGTGGGCGGTCGGCCGCGACGGCAGCGGCCGCGTCATTGCCGCCGACCGCGTGCCCTACAGCGCGTGGCGCGTCGATCAGGGCCGCGTCGTGTACATCGGTGACCAGGGCATCGAAACCGTCGCCGACCCCGCGTCGATTGTGCTGATTCCCGGCTCAGACGAGGGACTGCTGCACGACTCATCGACCGCCATCCGGCACGCGGCCGACCTGCTGCACGCCGCCGCGACGGCCGCCGCGACCCCGTCGGCGTACCTCGAGCTGCACCAGACCAACGATCTGCCGCTGTCGGACAAGGACCGCACCGACCTCATCGACTCGTGGCGTAAGGCTCGGCTCGGCGAGAACGGCGGCGTGGCGTTCACGTCGGCCGGTGTCGAGGCGCGCGAGCTCGGCACGTTCTCCGAACACCTGCTGGTCGAGGGCCGCAACGCCGCCGCGCTCGACGTGGCTCGAGCCACCAATCTGCCCGGCTCGGTGCTCGACGCCACCACCGACAAGTCGTCGCTCACGTACGAGACGACCCGCGACAAGGCGCGCGACCTCATCGACTATGGGCTGTCCACCTACATGTCGCCCATCGCCGCCCGGCTCGGCATGGACGACGTGAGCCCTCGAGGTACCGCCATCCGCTTCGAGCTCGACGCCGTCACCGGGCCCGGCGCCACCGACGGCCCGCCCGACGACGGCAGCGGCTCGACCCCGCCCGCACCCACCGAAACCGGAGTAGCACAGTGAGCCAGTTCAAGGCAGACCGAGACATGTTGTCTCCCAACGATTCCGGCGTACGCGCCGCGCCGCCGTCGCTGGTCATCGTCCACACAAACGAGGGTGACCCGAACGGCCGCGCCGACGACCTGGCCGCGTACTTGCAGAAGCCGAGCAGCCAAGCGTCGTACACGCTCATCGTGGACCGCACCGGCCGCATCGTCCGCAGCAACGACGACGAGTTCGTTCCGTGGGCTGCTGGCAGCCCGGCGAACGAGCGCGGTCTGCACCTGTGTTTCGTCGGCCGCGCCGTTCAGTCCACCGCGGAATGGCTCGCGCAGCCCCGGCAGCTCGACGCCGCCGCGCGCGCCGTCGCCGACTGGTGCCGCCGGTACAACATCCCGGCGACCTGGCTCACCGGCGACCGTATGCGCGCCGGTGCGCGCGGCATCGGCGGCCACGACACCACCGTGTTCGCCTGGCACGCCACCGACCACACAGACCCCGGCGCAGGGTTCCCGCGCGCACAGTTCGTGGCGCTGGTGAACAAGCACCTGACCGGCACATCACAGCAGGAGGACGATGACATGGCATTCACCGACGAGGACCGCCGGAAGCTCGACTACATCTATGGGCAGCTTCGGCCGTGGCCGCAGCTCGGCACCAACGACAAGGGCGAGCCGCTGACGCTGATCGACGCCGTCGCCGAGCTCAAGGCCAACGACCGATGATCTGGCCGTTCCTGATCGGCGTCGTCGTCGGCGCTGTCGGCGCGGTCTCGCTGCTCGGGCTGTACCTGCTCGTGACGCTGGCGAAGGTCGGAGGTGACGAGCTGTGAGCCATCGACTCCCGGACTCCGACACCACGACCCAGGTGGTGCACCCGCACCGCGCCGTCGTCCGCAGCTCGCTCGCCACCACGGTCGCCGTGGTGCCGATCCTGTGGCCGCTCGTCAACCGTGAGCTCGGCGCAGTGTGGGCGACGGTCGCCGTCGTGGCCGCCGTCGCGGGTAACGCCGTCGTCACCCGACTGCTGACCTATCCCGGCGTCGAGGCGTGGCTGCGCGACGTGCTGCCGCAGCTGGCCGCGTCGCCGCCCGACGAGCAGTCGCGCCCCGCTCGCGGTCGCCTCGACCTGGCCGCGCCGCTCCCGGCGATGATGGCATCGGACACCGGCGAGCTGCTCCAGCTCGACGGCGCAGCTGGCGACCTGCTGGCGTCCGAGTCCGAGCGCGTCGTGTCCGGGCTGGTCATTCCGTGGAATCAGCAGGGCGCGACGACGGCCGGTGCGCTCACGATCCCGCCCGGCGCGGTCCGCGTGCCGCGCGATATCGGCCGCGTCAAGCTGCTGTTCAAGCACACCGGCACCGAAGGTCACAAGCCCGTCGGCCGCGCGCTGTCGTACGAGCCGAAGGCCGACGGGCTGCATATGTCGTTCGCCATCGCCCGGACCCCGGACGGTGACGCCGCCATCGACCAGGTGCGCGAAGGCGTGTTCGACGCGTTCAGCGCCGAGCTGCGCGCCGTCAAGAAGAACGCCACCACCGTGCAGGACTCGATCCTGACCGGCGTGGCGCTCGTGGACCGCCCGGCGTTCGATGACGCGCGCGTTCACAACCTCAATGCCGAGTACACCCACATCACCCAGGAGCACGACACTATGAACGTCAAGGACTTCATTCACGCCATGATGGCCGCCGGTGCCACCGAGCAGGCCGCTCGAGCGAAGGCGGCCGAGTACTTCGACGCCGCCGATATCGCGGCCGTCGCCATCGACCCGGCCGCAGCGAATCGGCCGGCCGAATCCGCACCGGCGGCCCCGGCCGCCGAGCAGGCACCGGCCGCCCCGGCTGTGGCTCACGCCGGATACACCCCGGCGACGCCGCCGGTGGTCCCGGCCGCGCTCACCGAGCACCGCTCGCCGACCATCGTGCACGCGTCGGCGTACGAGGCCGCTCAGACGATCCTCGCCGCCAGCCGCGACCGCTCGCAGGTGGTGCACGCCGCGCTGTCGGACATCACCAACTCGGGTCTGACCGACGCCATCCCGCCCGCGTGGCTCGGGCAGCTGTGGTCGGGCCCGGCCAAGCAGCGCGAGCTCGTGCCGCTGCTCAATCAGAAGCCGCTGCGCTCGTGGCGTATGCAGGGTTTCCGGTGGAAGGACAAGCCGCTGGTCGCCGCGTACACCGGCGACAAGACGGAGATTCCGTCGGGCCCGGTGTCGGTCGAGCCCTACGAGTCGGAGGCGACCCGGTGGGCTGGCGGCCACGACCTCGACCGCAAGTTCTGGGACTTCGGTGACGCGGGCATCCTGGCCGACTACTGGGCGATGATGAACGAGTCGTACGCCGTCGTCACCGACCAGGCGGCCGGTGCGTTCATCGTCGCCAACGCCAAGACCGTCGCGCCGCTCGCGCCGGTCGGCGAGATTCCGGCGCTGGTGCTCGCCATGTATCAGGCCAAGAACAGCGTCAAGAAGGCCACCGGCGTGCTGCCGAGCTACTACCTGGCCAACAGCGCCGATCAGCTCAAGCTGCTCGAGCTCACGGCACAGAACAAGCCCGCGTTCTGGGACCAGCTCGGCGTCGATCCGTCGATGATTCTGTGGCGTGACCACGTCCCGGCCGGGACGCTGGTGGCCGGTGCGAAGCCCGCGACGACGTTCTGGGAGCTGCCCGGCTCGCCGCTGCGCGTCGAGGCCGAGCACCTCAGCCACGGTGGCCGTGACCGCGCCATGTTCGGGTACACCGGGCAGACCGTCGACAACCCCGACGGGCTGGTCAAGATCGCGTTCACGGTCACGCCGTGACCACGCCGACGCCGGTAGAACCGGTCATCACCGAGCTGTCGGTGGCGACCTGGCTCGGCATGTCCGCGCCGGACGCGTACGTGTCCGAGGTGGTGCCCGCCGTCAGCGTGTATGTGAGGGAGATACACGGTGACGGCGAGCTCACCGATGCCGTGCAGCTCGGCGCGCTCATGCTGGCCGCGCTCATCGTCCGGCGTCGGAACAGTCCCGGCGGCGTCGAGTCGTTCGGCGAGCTCGACCCGTCGTTCGTCGCACGGTATGACCCGACCATCAGCCAGCTGCTCAAGCTCGGCAATCACCGGAAGCTGATCGTCGGATGAGCGAGCTCGCGGCGTCACTGGAACGCATCGTCACCGCGCTCGAGGCGGCCGGAGTCAGCGCCACCACCGACGCTCGCAACCTCAATCCGCCGTGTGCGTGGGTGACCGTCGCCGACGTGACCACCCCGACGCTGTGCGGCGGCTACCAGGTGCGCGCGGCCGTGTGCCTGATCGCTGGCGACTTCGGGTCGGGTCAGTCGCTCGGCGCGCTCGGCGAGCTGCTCGACAAGGCGGCCGAAGTCGTCACGTTCGATGAGCCGGTCAAGCCGATGACCGTCACCCCGCCTGGCGTCGGCGTCGCGCTCCCGGCGCTCGTCATCACCACCACCACCTGAAAGGCACCATCATGGCCATCAAGCGTCCTATTCCCGCTCTCGGGCCCGGCTCGCTCATCTTCGGCGAAGTGACCGCCGACCAGCTCGACATCAGCTGTCAGGTCACCGCTGCCAAGATCACGTTTGACAGCGACAAGGAGGATGATCTGCCGACGCTGTGCGGCGGCGTCATCACCGGCGAGAAGACGTACACGTCCAAGCTCGAGTTCTCGGCCGCGCAGGACCTCGAGGAGAACGGACTGATTGACTGGACGTGGGCGAACGCGGGCAAAGAAGTCCCGTTCAAGTTCGTGCCGCTCGAGTCCGAGGTGGCGACGATCACCGGCGTCGTGGTGATCGACCCTGTCGAGTTCGGCGGCGACGTCAAGAAGCGCAACATCAGCGACGCCGAGTTCGATCTGGTCGGGCTGCCGACGTTCACCCCGGACGCCACCCCGGACTCCACCGAGTACCCGCCCGCTGTCCCGGCCCCGTAACCGTGGCCACCCTCCGCGTCGATGTGCGCGGCGATGACCGGATCAGGGCGAACCTGGCCCGGGCCGCCGCGCACATCGACAACCCACACGAGCCGCTCAAGCAGGCGGCCGACGCGGTCGCCGACCGAGCATCCGAGCTCGCGCCGAAGGACACCGGCAATCTGGCCGGCCGAAATCGTGGGCGCGTCACCAAGCACACGGCGAGCGTGTTCAACCGCGTTCGCTACGCCGGGTTTCAGGAGCACGGAACACGCGTCATGCACGCGCACCCGTTCCTCCGCCCGGCGCTCCAGACCACCGATATCGCCGCGTTCTTCGAGCAGTTCGCTCACGACGTGGCCAACGACATTTAGGAGTTCCGTTGTCCAGCAAGCCGATCACCCGCATCATCCTGGACGTGCTCATGCTCGACGGCACCGAGCACCGCGACATTGTGGTGACCAACGCCGACCGACTCAAGGGCGAAGCGACCGGCCGCCGACAGAAGTGGGGAACGCTTCAGGAGTCTCAGCAGACGTACACGACGTTTTGGGCGTACGCCGCGCTTGTCCGGCTCGGCCGGTTCACCGGCTCGTTCGATGACTTCATCAACGCCAGCGAGACGATTGACGAGGCGGGCACCGACACCGTGGACCCTACGGCGACGGCGACGCTCACCGACTGATCGCCGCTGTCGCCATCGCCATGCAGGTCCCGCCCTCGACGCTCGCCGACGAGTCCGACGAGATGCTGGCCACCCTGATCGACATTCTGCAGGAACAAGCCGAGGAGGCTAAGCGTGGCTGATTCCACCGCCGTCGTCCGCATCATCTCGCGGTCGGACGATTCCGGTATCGCCAAAATGTCGCGGTCGATGGCGAAGTTCTCGGCGCTCGCTGCCGCGTCGGCCCCGGCGCTCGCTGGCGCAGCGGCGAGCGTCGCGGCCATCGGCGTCGCCGCTGCCGGTCTCGGCGCGGTCGCCACCCCGGCTCTCGCCGTCGTCATCGCTGGCTTCGAGGGCATCAAGAACGCAGCGAAAACCATTGCGCCACAGTTCGATACGTTCAAGTCGGCGATGGCGTCATCGTTCTCGGGAATGTCGGTCGGGTTCGGCAAGCTCGGCGCGACGCTCGGCCGGATCACCCCGGCCATGTCCGGAGTCGGCCGCGCCATCACCGGAGTGTTCAACGGCGCGGCCGGTGCCATCGCCAAGAACAGCGGCAACCTGTCCAAGCTCGCCGGTGTCACCGCGCAGCTCATCGGCAAGGTTGGGCCCGGACTCAACTCGCTCATCACGAAGATGCTCGAGTTCGGCGGGTCGATCAAGCTCGACCCGATTCTGAACATGTTCAAGCAGCTGTGGCAGCTGCTCCAGCCGATCATCAACCTGTTCAGTCAGCTCGCCGCTGCTGCCGGTCCGTTCGGGTCGGTGCTCGGCATCATCGGCGGCGCGATCACGGCCGCGACCCCGGCGCTGGTGAACCTGGCCGCCACGGTGGGCCCGGTGCTGTCGGAGGCGTTCACCGCGCTGGTGCCGACCATCGGGCAGCTGGCCGACGCGTTCGCTCAAGTCGTCGCCGCCGTCGCGCCGGTCATCCCGCCCATCGCCCGACTGGTCGCCGCCATCGTGTCCGGGCTCGGTCCGGCGCTCCCGTACGTCGTCGGCGCGATCCTGGCGTTCGGCGCGGCCATGAAGGTCGCCGCCGTCGCCACCGCGATCATGAACAGCGCGCTGCTGGCGTCGCCGATAACGTGGATCGTTCTGGCCATCGTCGCGGTCATCGCGGTCATCGTGCTGCTGGCGACCAAAACCAAGTTCTTCCAGACGATCTGGAAGGCGGTCTGTACCGCCGTCACGACCGTGTGGCGGGTGGCGTGGAACGCCATCAAGGCCGTCGCGTCGGCCGTCGTCGCCGCCATCCTCGCCGTCGTGAACGCGTTCAAGGCCGCCGTCGTCGCGGTCTGGAACGGCATTCAGGCGGCCGCGCTCGCCGTGTGGAACTTCATCCAGAACGCCGTGATGACGGTCGTCGGCATCATGTCGGCGATTCTCGGCGCGTTCGGCATCAACGTGTCGCTGATCTGGACGACGATTCAGACCGTCGCCACGACCGTGTGGATGATGATTCAGGCCGTGATTCAGGCGGTCATCGCGGTCATCAACGCCATCGTGTCCGCGTGTGCGTCCGCCATCGCCGCCGCGTGGAACATGGTGATGGCAGTGGCGAGCGCCGTGTGGAACGCCATCAGCTCGGTCGTCTCGACGGTCGCCGGTGTCATCGGGTCCGTGGTCACCGGCGCGGTGAACACCGTCATCAGCATCTTCAACCGGGTCAAGTCGGTCGGCGAGTCCGTGTGGAACGGTATCCGTGGCTTCATCGACGGCGTCGGCTCGGCGATTCAGACCGTCATCGGGTGGGTGCAGTCGCTGCTCGACAAGCTCTCGAGCGCCGCGTCACTGCTCGACAAGGTCAACCCGTTCAACTCGCTGGCCGACGGGCCCGGACTCGCCGTGCACATGGTGCCGCCCACCGGGTACCGCGAGCTCCACCTGGCGTCCGGGTGGCCGTCGGTCGCCGCGCTCGGGCAGCTCGGTACCTCGAGCGCCGGAATGGTCCAGAACATCGACAACCGCACCATCATTCAGGTGGATGGCTCGGGTATCGCCGACCCTCAGAAGGTCGCGCACGCGGTCGCCAACTCGGTCGGCCGCAACTCGCGCACGCGCGGTCAGGGCTTCGCCGTCCGGGTCGGTGCGTGATGGTCAACCCCAAGCCCACCGTCACCATCGCGGTCCGGCAGCCCGGCGTGACCACCTCGACCACGCTCACGCCGACGTGCTCGACGGCCCTCGACGCCGACGGCCGCGAGTGTCTGCCCGCAGCTGACGCGTGCATTCTCGGTGACCTCACGATCGACTGGGGCCGCTCCGATGTGTGGACACAGCCGGACCCGGCCGTGGCCACCGCCGTCGTGTGGCAATCGGACCGGGCCGCCGAGCTCAACCCGTCGGTGAACCTGGCGCGCGCCACACCCGGCCGTGGTCTGGTCGGTCTGGACTTCGACGTGGTCGTACCCCGGACCGCACCGGCCACCGGCTCGTTCGTCGTATTCCGTGGCCGCACAACGAATGTGGACGCCGAGCGCTCACAGCAGCGGACCGTGAACGGCCTCGAGAACGGGTGGATGCTGCGCATTCAGGCGGCCGACCGCTCGGCGTCGCTGGCCCAGGTGGATAAGCAGGGTTTCGTCAAGCTCGACGCCGACCGCACGATGAAGGCGAACGCCGACTTTCTCAACACCCTCAGCTCGTGGGCGGGCATCCGCGAAACGTACTTCGAGGCGGCATATCAGAACGGTAAGTGCCGGTTCGTGGACATGACCGACAAGACGCTGCTCGAGGTCATCGTGGAGCTGTACGCCAGCTTCTCGCATCAGTTCGTGTACAACCCGCGCCGGAACGTCATCATCCGCATCCCGGCCGCCTACGACCACGGCAGCTACTCGCTGCAATTCGGCCGGCGAAACGTCGGTGACACGGTCCGGCTGTACGCACCGGCGTGGGTGGACAACACCGGCCGAGAGGATCCGCAGGACTCCGAACCGTACCCGTCCGGGTACGTCGGCGGCGACGACGTATCGGGTGACGTTCGGATCAGCAGCGACCAGGTGAACGCCATCACGCACCTCGAGTGCAAGTGGTACGACTCGGTCGCCGCGAAGAAGGACATCATCTCTCGCGTCGTCGTGGACGACAGCGCCAACCGCGGGCTACTCCGGTTCGACTCATGGTTCGAGGACGGTCTGCAAATTGACCCGATCATGCAGGACGTGAAGCGGAAGTGTCTCGCCGAAGGTGCGCGAGCGTTTCACCCGACCATCGTGTACGACACGCGCCGAGCTGGCGATATCCCGGACTGGAACACCCTCGAGACGCTGGCGTGCCCGGCTCAGACCGTCCGCATGGTCGTGGTCGCCGGGTCACCGTTCGCCGCGCTCATGGACGTGCCGCCGGTCTGGTACCCGGCCGGTGGCGTCATCGCCTACGGCGGCGGTCACTGGACGTTCACGACCCACCTGGCACCCGCGCCGATCACGCTGGCCGGGTCGCCGGTCACGTTCGCCAACCTGGCCAGCAGCTCGACCGGCTCGACGCTCACGCTCGGGCAGCTCGACAAGTCCATTTCGTCGTATGACCTCCGATTCTGTTCTGACCCCGCCCTGTACATCTGGAGCTGATATGCCCGCAACGACACCCGCCCCGTACTCGCTGCCCTACCTGGTGACCAGCGACCCGCTGCACCAGATCGCACAGAACACGCGGAACCTGGCCGAGCGGCTCGCGCTGCTCATCGCATCCGGCGAGCTGACCGGCGACACCGGCCCGGCGAACACGCTCAGCATCGGGACCGTGACC
>NZ_AEUD01000033.1 GCF_000192435.1 Gordonia neofelifaecis NRRL B-59395 | reverse complement strand
TCCCAGGGGTGCGCCATCAGGGACTCGAACCCCGAACCCGCTGATTAAGAGTCAGCTGCTCTGCCAATTGAGCTAATGGCGCTTGGCCTTGCTGCATCGCCGTGGCGGTCCGTGCCGCTGCGGCCTTGCGGAGAAAACATTAACACCATGCTTGCCGAGATGAAAAATCGGCTGGTCAGCGCTGGTTTCTGTCACTCACGCGTCGGCAGCGAGACGCTCAGCGGAAGATCTTGCGAACAATCACGACGGCCACCAGCGCGCCGACGCCGATCAGTCCGTACTTCACCGGCGGCTGGCTCACGACGGCGACGACCTTCACCTTGGCGTCGTCGGCCAGCCGCTGCGGGTTCGTGCGCTCGACGAGCTGGTCGAGGGTCCCGGCGAGTTCCTCGCGGGCCTTCGCGATCTCCTGCTCGATGCGTGCGGTTTCGTCGGCCACTGCGATCCTCCGTGATCTGTCGGCGACGTGTACGTCGCTCACGTATACAACGGTTCTGAGACTACAGAGTCGACCCCCGATTCGAATCCGATAGCCTGGCGGTATGTCTGCCAATGGACGACTTTCGGTCGGTGACAAGGCTCCTGCATTCACACTCCCCGATTCGACGGGGAAACCGGTCTCGCTCGCGGACTACGCGGGCCGCAAAGTGATCGTGTACTTCTACCCCGCCGCCATGACTCCCGGCTGCACCAAGCAGGCGTGCGACTTCCGCGACAGCCTCGCCGAACTGAACGGCCAGGGCATCGACGTCATCGGCATCTCCCCCGACAAGCCGGCGAAGCTGGCGAAGTTCGTGGAGCGCGATGAGCTCACGTTCCCCCTCCTGTCCGACCCGGAGAAGGAGGTCCTCACCGAGTGGGGCGCCTTCGGCGAGAAGAAGCTGTACGGCAAGGTCGTCAACGGCGTCATCCGCTCGACCTTCCTGGTGAACGAGGACGGCACGCTCGGCGCCGCGCAGTACAACGTGCGCGCGACCGGGCATGTCGCGAAGCTGCGCCGCGACCTGTCGATCTGATCGGACGCCGACTCCTCCATGTCCGAGCGTTCGATGTCCGACATCAGCTCCCCCGCACCGCTCGTCCCCCGGAAGCGGCCGACGCAGGAGCGCAGTCGACGCACGTTCGAGTCGATCCTCACCTCGGCGCGCGAGGTGCTCATCGACGTCGGATTCGAGTCGCTGACGTGTGAGCAGATCGCGGCGCGCGCGGACCTGCCGATCGGCACGATCTACCAGTACTTCGCCAACAAGTACGTGGTGGTGTGCGAGCTCGACCGGAACGACTCCAGTGCCGTGCGCGACGAGCTGACGAACTTCTCCTCCGAGATCCCGTCGCTGAAGTGGCCCCAACTGCTCGAGAAGTTCCTCGACCACCTCGCCGAACTCTGGCGCACCGACCCGTCGCGCCGCGCGGTCTGGCTGGCAGTGCAGTCGACGCCCGCCACTCGCGCGACGGCGTCGATCAACGAGCGCATCCTGGCCGACCAGGTGGCACGGATCCTGGCGCCGCTGACTCCCGACCAGCGCGACCGCCGCGCCATGATGGCTCAGGTGCTGGTCCACACCGCGTACTCGCTGCTCAGCTTCTCGGTGCAGGACGGCCACGACCACGAGATGACCGTCTACGAGCTCAAGCGAATGCTCGGCGGCTACCTGATGCTCGAAGAGGTGTCGGGGCACTCCACCGCCGGCTGAGCGAGCGGCTCCATCGCGAGAACGATCAGACAGTCCACCCGCCGGTTGAGCGAAGCGCAGCGAGTCGAAACCACCGCGACTGCTGTCGCAAAGTCCGTCACGAATCCCAGCCCCTCGCACGGGGTTTCGACTCGCTCCGCTCGCTCAACCAGCGGTGAGGGCGCACGTTCGACCAAGCGGTTCTTGTACTGTCGGTTCTTCTGCTGTCCTAGTCCCGATCCTCCAGGATCGCGACGGCCGCGGCCATGTCGCCGTCGTGGGTCAGGGAGACATGGATCGTCAGACCGGCGAGAGCCTGAGCGATGTCCCCGTGCAAGCGGATCCGCGGGCGGCCGTGCGCGTCGGACTGGACCTCGACATCGTTGACCGCGGTCTCCGGCAGGAGCGGAGCCAAGCCGAACCGGCTCGACGACCACGCCTTGACCACTGCCTCCCTCGCCGCCCATCGGGCGGCGAGGTGGCGTGCCTCGTCACCGGTGCGCTCCGCCGAGTCCCGGCGCTCGCCCACCGTGAAGCGGGCGCCGAACGACGATCCCGGCTTCCGGAGCTGCTCGGCGAACTCGGTCACCGACACCAGGTCGATGCCGACTCCGACGACGCTCACCGGAGGGTGTCCTCCGCAGCGTAGGAGCCGCGGTCGTCCAGGCGGACCTGCGGATCGAGCAGCAGACCGGCCTCGGCCTCGTGCTCGTCACCGTCGCCCAGACGACGGTCGGCCGGACGCTGGTACATCGCGTCGCCTCCGCACATCGCCTGCAGCAGACGCTGGCGGCCGTCGCGCAGGCGGCGGGCGCTCTGCTCGCGGTACGCCGCGCGCTCCGCCTCGCCGAGGGTGGCGATGAACGCCTCCGGATGCACCACCGCGATCAGACCGGACACGTGACCGAAGCCGAGCGAGGTCAGCAGACCCGCCTTCAGCGGGAATCGGCCGCCCATGCGCAGCGTCTCGCGCGGCCACACCAGGTGCGGGTACTCGCGCATCTTCTCGTCGACGCAGTCGAGGCTGCGGTTCGGCGGGATGACGCCGTCGCGCAGCACCTGGCACAGGCCGATGAGCTGGAACGCCGCCGCGCCACCCTTGGCGTGACCGGTCAGCGACTTCTGCGAGACGACGAACAACGGCGCACCGGTGTTGCGGCCGATCGCTCCGGCCAGACGCTCGTGCAGCTCCGACTCGTTCGGGTCGTTGGCGCGGGTCGAGGTGTCGTGCTTCGACACGACCGCGACGTCGTCCGGGCTCACGCCCAGGGCCGACAGTGCGGTGGCCAGCGGCGACGCCTTCTCGCCGCGAGCCGCGCCGAGCGCGCCGAGGCCCGGAGCCGGGATCGAGGTGTGGACGCCGTCGCCGAAGCTCTGCGCCCAGGCCACCACGCCGAGGACCGGCAGTCCCAACTGCGCGGCGACGTCGCCGCGGGCCAGCAGGACCGTGCCGCCACCGGCCGACTCGACGAAGCCTCCGCGACGACGGTCGTTGGCGCGGGAGAAGCGGCGGTCGTCGATGCCCTTGGCGGTCATCTTGGCCGAGTCGGCGGTGGCCGACATGTCGCCGAAGCCGACGATGCCTTCGATGCCCAGGTCGTCGAACCCGCCGGCGACCGAGAACAGCGCCTTCCCGAGGCGGATCTTGTCGACGCCCTCCTCCACCGAGACGGCGGCGGTGGCGCACGCGGCGACCGGATGGATCATCGCGCCGTAGCTGCCGATGTACGACTGCACGACGTGCGCGGCGACGACGTTCGGCAGCGCCTCCTGCAGGATGTCGTTGGCCTTCGACTCACCGAGCAGCGTGTCGACGTACAGCGACCGCATCGACGTCATGCCGCCCATGCCGGTGCCCTGCGTGTTGGCGACCAGACCCGGGTGCACCCAGCGCATCAGCTCCGACGGCGAGAAGCCCGCGGTGACGAAGGCGTCGACGGTGGCGACCAGGTTCCAGAGCGCGACGCGGTCGACGGACTCCGCCATGTCGGGCGAGACGCCCCAGCGGACCGGGTCGAAGCCGGTCGGGATCTGCCCGCCGACGGTGCGCGACAGGCTGGCGCGACGCGGAACGCGGATCTCCGTGCCCGCCAGGCGGGTGACCGTCCAGTCGCCGGTCTCGGCGTTGGGGGCGATCCGGGTGCGCTCGGGGTCAGCCGACACGAACTCGCGGGCCGCGGACTCGTTCGGGACGTTGAAGGTCAGGTCCTGGTCGAGGAACACCGACTCCAGCAGCGGCTGGGTGTTGTCGACCATCGCACCCTCGTCGGCGTACCGGCGGATGCCGCAGCGCTCGACGACGGCGTCGTGGTACCGCTCGGCGATCTCCGACTCGGGAACCGGGTCGCCGGACTCGACGTCGTACCAGCCGGCCTTCGGCGTCTCCTCCCAGGTGACCAGGCCAGTGGTCCAGGCCAGCTCGAGAACGCCTGCGGCCGAGAGCTTCTCGTCGACCTCCATCTCGAAGCGAGTCCGTGCCGATCCGTACGGGCCGACTTCGCCCGCACCGACGATGACCACCAGGTCCTCGGGACGCGAGTCGAGCTCGGGCCATGCGTGATCGAGCGCGACGTCGGCGCGAGCCGGCGCGGGCAGTGCCGCGACCGTGACGCCCGACGCGTCGTCGGTCTCGTCTTCGTCGGCGGCCGTGGCCTGTCCGGGAGCCTCGGCCGCGCTCGCGGCCAGTGCCTTCAGGTCGATCTTCTCCGGGTCGAGACCGGCGGTGAGATCGGCGATGATCGGCTCGACGAGTGCGCCCTCGCGGGCCTGCGCCGAGCAGAGGTCGACGAGCGCATCGGCCATCTCCGGAGTGCTCCAGGTCTTGACGCCGGCGGCCTCGACCGCGTCGACCAGACCGTCGTTATGTCCCATCAGACCGGTTCCGCGGACCCAGCCGATCAGCGCGTGCGCGAGGGTCGTGTGCTTGTTCCACGACTCCTCGGCACTCCAGCGGGTCACCAACGCGTCCAGCGCGGCCTTCGCCTCGCCGTACGCACCGTCGCCGCCGAACATGCCGCGGTTCGGGGAACCCGGCAGCACCACGTGCAGACGAGCGTCGATGTCGTGGTCGGCGCCGATCGCGGACAGACCGGCGATCAACCGCTCCACCGACCACAGCAGGACCTTCATCTCCATCTCGGCGCGCGAACCGGCGTCGGTGAGATCGCCGGCGACGCGCGGCGCCGCGAACGGGAACAGCAGGGTCGGACGCATCACCGGCTTGAGCACCGCGGTGCTCGCACCCAGGTTCTCGGTCTGCTCGCTGCCCAGCCACTCGACCAGACCGTCGACGTCGGCGTACGACGCGAGGTTGGCGGGAACCACCCACAGGGCGGCGTCGTTCCGAGCGTGCGTGCGGTAGAGCTCCTTGTAGAAGTCGACGCGCTCGCCGGTCAGTCGCGAGGTGGTCGCGACGACGGTCGCGCCGCCGGCCAGCAATCGTCCGACGACGGCCGCCGCGATGGAACCCTTCGATGCGCCGGTGACGACGGCGATGTCGTCGGCGAACTCGCCCGGCTCCGGGAGCTGCGCCGCATGCGCGATCGCCGCGTAGACGTCGGCGTGCTCGGTGTAGCCGAGGGCGAGGGCCTTGCCCTGCCACCAGGTCGCGTGCTCGGCCACCTGGTCGCCCGCACCGGTCATCGCGGCCGCGAGATCGTTGTGACGCTCGTGGACGTCCTCCTCGGAGTCCAGCCACAGGCGGGCCAGATCCTCGCGGGCGGTGGCCCAACGATCGTCGATCAGCACCGCACGCTCCTCGTCGAAGGCGGGTGCGACGGTCCGCTGCCAGTCCGAGCCGAGCTCGCTGCTGACCAGGTCGGCCAGGGCCGCGTTCGGGTCGGCTTCGACGTCGGAGACATCGACCGTGTCGGCGAGGCCCAACTGATCGAGGATGGTGCGCGCGGTCAGCGCCAGGACGCCGTCCGGACCGGTGATCTGCTCGGTGAACTCGCCGAGCGCTGCGGCGTCGACGGTGCCGCCGCCGGCCGACGCTGCGACCGGCAGTTCCACGGCGATGCCGCGGGCCTGGCCGACGCTGCGCACGGCACGGTCGATGAGGGCGTCGAAGTCGGCCGCCGAGCCGACGCCGCCGTCGAGCAGGTCGCCGAGGTCCCCGCCGCGGACGCTGACGCCCTCGCGGGAACCCAGCGCGACCGCGACCAGCGTGTGCTGGCCCCAGCCGTCGCCCAGCTGCCATGCCGAGGTCACCCGGTCGGTGATGTAGGAGGCGCGCTTGCCGATCGGACCGGCGACCTTGCGGACCTGGTCGCCGACGGCGTCGGTCAGCACATCGCCGAGCGGCTTGTAGCCGCGGGCCAGGGTGCTCACGGTCGACGCGAGCGCTCCCATGTCGGCCTCTGCGGCGCCGTCGATGGCACCCAGGCCGAGCTCGGTGCCGACGTCGAGCAACAGCTGGTTTCGGCGCGACGAGACACCGTCGCACAGCGACTCGATGGTGTCGGCCGGACCGATCTGCGCCGGGGTCATCTTGGTCCACAGCGAGATCACCGCGCGGACCGCGTCGGCCGGACCGAACGCGATGTCGTCGGGGCGGGGTCCGGCGGCGGCTGCCGGAGCCGCGACGGGGGCGGCGGCCGGTGCGGCGGGCGCGGCGTCCTGCGCCGGCGCCTCCTCAACGACCTCGTCCTCGACGGGCTCGGGTGCGGAGTCCTCCGCGCGCAGCACCGCTGCGTCGGACTCGGCGTTGAGCACCTCGGCGGCGGCCGCCGCGTAGTCGGGCAGTTTCAGGGTGTTGCGGGCCAGGCCGGAGAGGGTCGGTGCGTTCTTGACGCCCACCTCGACGAACCGGTCGATGCCCAGGCCACCGTCGGCGGCCGGCGTGAACAGCAGGTCCTGCGTCTCGATCCAGCGGACCGGGCTGGCGAACTGCCAGGCCAGGAGCTCGATCAGGATGACCCGGGTCAGCTCCGACGGGCGCGCGGCCCAGGAGTCCCACTCGGCCAGCACGGCGTCGAGCGGATCGGACGGCACCAGGCCGGCGATCTCGGTGACGAACTCGCGGCTGAGGTTGAACAGCCGCGGCACCAGGTTCGGGATGTAGCGGCCGACCAGGATGTCGGGATCGATGTCCGCGGGCAGCAGTTCCTCGAGCTTGCCGCGGAACTCGGGCACACCGGCGCGCAGCACCGTCGAGTGGAACGGCACGTCGATGCCGGGCACCAGGATGAAGGCCCTCTTGCCGCCGAACTCCTCGACGCGTCGCGCGATCTCCGATTCGAGGAGCTCGAGTCCGCGGACCGTGCCCGCGATCGCGTACTGCGAGCCGAGCAGGTTGAGGTTCACGACCTCCAGGTACTCGTCGGCGTCGCGGCCGACCGAGGCGACGAAGTCTTCGACGTCGGCGTCCTTGAGTCCGAACTGGCTCGGCCGGATGGCGGCCATGCGGTAGTCGGAGCGCCCCTGCGAATCGCGCGGGACCAGGTGGTGCATCGCCGAGCCGCGCTGGAACACGACCTCGAGGACGGCCTCGAGCGGCAGCACGCCGGCGCAGGCGGCGAGCGCGTTGTACTCGCCCACCGAGTGCCCGCAGGTGATCGAGCCCTCGACGAACGACCCCGACTCGCGGAGTTCGGCGATCTGGGCGACGCCGAGCGTCGCCATCGCGACCTGCGTGAACTGAGTCAGGAACAGCACGCCGTCCGGGTGGTGGTAGGTGACGCCCTTGGCCACCAGCGTGGTCGGGTTGTCCCGCACGACGGCCAGGATCGAGAAACCGAGCGCCTCGCGGGTGTGCTTGTCGGCACGATCCCAGATCTCACGCGCGGCGGCAGACTGAGAGCGGGCCTCCAGCCCCATGCCCTTGTGCTGAATGCCCTGTCCGGGGAAGGCGTAGACGGTGCGCGGCGCGTCGAGCAGAGCGGTCGCGGCCATGACGAGTTCGCCCTCCACCTTGGCGGTGAGCTCGAAGGTCTCCCGGCCCGCGTCCATGCCGACGCGGTCGACGCGGATGTCGACGGTGTCGCCGAGGCGGACCATGCCGAGGTAGCGGGCCGTCCAGCCGCGGATGGCGCGCGGTGCGGGCACCGGGTTGTCGCCGTCGGCGGCGGCCAGGACCTGCTGTGCAGCGGCCGAGAGCCACATGCCGTGAACGATCGGATCGCCGAGTCCGGCCAGGCGGGCGGCGAGCGCATCGGTGTGGATGGGATTGCGATCGCCCGAGACGACGGCGAAACCGTTCATCCGGGTCGGCGCGTCGACGGTGGCCGACCGCACGAACTTGCGGGTGCCCGCGTGCTCGTCGGCGGCGGCGCCACCCGCGCGGACCGGGTCGACCAGTTCGGCGTCGCCGAGGCGTCCGCGAATGGCGAAGCGCTCGCGGAGGACGGCGATCCGGTCGCGACCGGCGCGGACGTCGACGTGGACCTCCACCACACGGCCGACCGAGGAATCGGTGACGCCGATCAGCTGAGCCACGACGGTGAGCTCGGTGTCGACGGCCGGGATCTCGCCGGTCAGCTCGACGGCATGGTCGAGGTGGACGAGATCGAGCAGCCCTTCGACGACCGGCAGACCATGTGCGGTGCGGGCGGCGCCGATCACGCTGAAGACGCTGGGCCAGCAGGCGACGACGAGCGTGTCGGGGACCGCGAAGCCGTTGGGCGAGGCCGGGGTGGTCGGGACCAGCACGCTCGGCAGGGCCGAGGCGGTGGCGCCGCTGTGGTCGGCGACCGAGTGGGCCTGCCACGCCACAGTCGAGGTGACGACGCCGTCGACGGACTCGATCAGCTCGCCGCCTGCGGCGACCGTCAGCAGTTCGCGCATGGCGTCGGCGGCACCGGCGGTGGTGACGCGGGGGCTGCCACCGTCGATCACGCGGAGATCGCCGGTGAACGGGATGCGCAGGATGGAGCCCGCGACCGGGACCACCAGGTCGAGACGGATCTCGTCGTCGGCGGTCACAGCGTCCGGAACGTAGGCGACCATGGCGCCGCTCGGATGCTCGGCGTACTCGCCGTCGTAGACCTTCCAGGCATCACGATCGCCCAGCAGCGCGATCGGGTTGCGGACCTGACGTCCGGCCCAGAGCACGTCCTCGGCCTCGATGAGGACGCTCAGCGGCGCCGACTCGGGGACGATGTCGCGGTGGCGGCGCGCGGCGACCACCCGGGCCTGTTCGCCCGCGGCCCGCAGGTCGGACGTGACCTGGGATTCGAAGCGGTTCAGCAGTTCGCCGACCGGCTCGTCGACGCGCGTGATGCCCGCGACGGCGACGGTGCCGGGGATGATGCAGACCTGATCGGCGGTGTAACGCGGGTCGTGCGCCTGCCACAGCGAGTCGCTGCGGTACCAGCGGCGGACGTCCTTGTCGACGACCGGGACGAAGTTGACCGGCTTGCCGGGCGTGCGGCACAGCTCGAAGAAGAAGGCGGCGTCGGCCGGGTGCAGCACGTCGTTCTCGATGGCCGGGTACAGCGCGGCCAGCTCGGCGATCGCGGTGTGCGGGTTCGGGATCTGCTCGCCGAACGCCGAGACGAACTCGCCGGAGTCGAGCTCGTTCATGCGGGCCTCGGTGCGGCGCAGCATGTCCGAGAAGCGCTGCTCCCAGGTGATGTCGGCCCATTCGAGCGGCCGGTCCGCGTTGCCGACGGACAGCTCGGCGTAGCGGTCGAGCCACTCGCGGTAGGTCATGGTCGCGACGTCGCCGAAGTACGGCTTCGCAGTGGCCGCCAGCGCTTCGATGATCTCCTCGCGGCGCTCGGCCACGGCGTCGGCGTCGCCTGCGACCTCGTCGAGGAGGCGGCCGGTGCGCGACGCGGCGTTGTCGATCTCGTGGATGTCGGCGCCCAGCTGACTGCGGCCCGAGGCCATGCCCGCCTCGGCGTGTCCGGCACCGATCCAGGTGTCGCAGCCCTCGGTGTCGACGAGCATCTGCTTGACCTGGGGGGCCGTGGTGGCCTCCAGCGTGGCCATGGCCGCGGTGCCGACGAGGATGCCGTCGAGCGGCATCGCCGGGTGGCCGTGGGCGGTGGCCCACGCACCGGTGAGGTACTCACTGGCCCGCTCGGGTGTGCCGATGCCGCCGCCGACGCAGAGCACCACGTTCGGGCGGTCGCGCAGCTCGGCGTAGGTGGCCAGCAGCAGGTCGTCGAGGTCCTCCCACGAATGGTGACCGCCCGCGCGACCGCCTTCCACCTGGACGATCACCGGGAAGTGCGGCACCTGCAGGGCGATGCGGACCACCTGGCGGATCTGGTCCACGGTGCCCGGCTTGAACGCGACGTAGTGCAGCCCGGCCTCGGTGAACTCGTGGACCAGGTCGACGGCCTCTTCGAGCTCCGGGATGCCCGCAGTGATGATGACGCCGTCGAACGGCGCACCCTTCGCACGTGCCTTCTGCACCAGCTTCTTGCCGCCCAGCTGCAGCTTCCACAGGTACGGGTCGAGGAACAGCGAGTTGAACTGGACCTGGCGGCCCGCGTCGAGCAGTTCGGTCAGCCGTTCGACGTTCGCGTCGAAGATCTCCTCGGTGACCTGGCCGCCGCCTGCCAGCTCGGCCCAGTGGCCGGCGTTGGCCGCCGCGGCGACGATGGCCGGGTCGACGGTGGTCGGAGTCATGCCCGCCAGGAGCATCGGCGACCGGCCGGTGAGACGGGTGAATGCGGTGTCGACGACGGTGCGGCCGTCGGGCAGGCTGATCAGCCGCGGTGCGAACACCGACCACGGACGCGACACCTCGGGTGCCGATCCGGGAACGAACAGGTTGCGCTGACCGCCGCGGGTGGCCGCGGCGACCACGCCGACGCCCTGTCCGCGCAGGCTGGGCGCCGACAGACGCGACGCCAGGTCGGCCGGACCGAAGTCGATGACCCAGCGGGCGCCGGAGGCCACGGCGTCGCCGACGAGCTCCACCCAGTCGACGGGGTCCACCAGCAGGACCGCGGCGTGCCTGCGAACCAGCTCGGTGTCGAGGCCGCACCGGTCGGCCCACTCCACGGCGAGGTCGACTGCGGGTGCGAGGTCGGGGTGATGGAACGGAACGGTGACGTTGAGGTCCTCGAGCACCGGCGAGAACGGCGTGCCACCGGTCACCTTGCGCTTGCGGGCGTCCGCCTCCGCCGCGGCGCGGAGCTCGGCGAGCGCACTGAACGCGGCCAGGTGGCGGGGCGAGCCCGACAGCACGATGGTTCGACGGGAGTTGACGATGGCGACGGTCGGCAGACCCTTGGCATCGGCGGGCTGATCGGCGACGTACTCCGCGAGCAATTCGTCGATCGCCGCGGCGCGGGCACCCGCGACGGAGATCATCGGCGACGCATCACGCGTGCCCAGCAGGCCGGCACGACGCGAGACGACCGTCGCGGCGGCACCGATGAGCTGAGCCATGGCGAGCAGGTCCGAGTCGGCCGCGGTCGGAAGCTGGCCGTCAGCGGCGACCGCCTCGGTGGCCATCACGCCCTGCGAGTGGCCGATGACGGCGCTCGGCGGCAGAACAGCCGTGTCGAGTCCCTGCTTACCGAGGTTCGCGACGGCGGCGAGCTGAGTCAGCAGGATGCCCGGCAGGGAGACGAGAGCGTCGGCGAGCTGTGTCTCGCTCGGCACCGGAAGCTCCTCGTCGTGCGCACGGATCCACTCCAGGGGCTCGAAGCGGTCGCTGCCCGCGGCGGCGAGCTCGTCCGCGATCGGCGACAGCGTCTCGCGCGCGGACGCGACCGTCGCGGCGACCGACTGCCCGAGGTCGGCGTCGGTCACCAACTCGGTGAGTGTGGGCAGCCAGGCGCCGCCTTGTCCTCCGAAGCAGATCGCGTAACTCTCGCCTGCGGCGAGACGGTCGAGCAGGCTTGCCGAATCAGTCTTGTCGGTGTGCTGGCCGGTGCGGTGCTGGTCGAGGGTCACAAGCTCTCCTGTCGGTGCGTCACGTCGGACATGGCCGTCGCTGGAACGTGGCCAATGATGACACAGAAACGTGAGGCTTCCCTCATGTTTATGGGTGACCCAGAGGTATACCCGCTGGTAGACCCATGGGTAACCGGCTCGGCCAGCGTCGAAGGAATTTTCGTGAGCGTTGTCACATCGGAAGCGCCTCACCGGCGCGTCATCCCGTTGATCGACGGTTCTCTGGCGCATCTTGTTCTGCGCTGTAAGTTCCTTGCAGGGAAATTCGCGACAGTCATCCAGATCCGCTGGAGGGGGCTGCTGCGGGGAGAATCAGGAGGATCCCACTTCATGAAACGTTCGAAGCGATTCGCGATTGCCTCGGCGTCCGCCGTCGTCGCCGCAGCCATCGCCCTCACCGGATGCTCCAGCAACGACGACGGCGGCAGCAGCGACACGACGACCGCGTCCGACTCCGCCGCGACCACCTCTCTGAACGCCGCCGCCGACACCGCCGCCGCGCTCACCGGCGCCAAGGTCGATCTGAAGGTCGAGGGCTCGCTCCAGGGCGTCAACGCCTCCGAGGTCGAGGCCACGGTCGCTACCAAGCCGAAGGTCGTCGGCGAGGGCACCGCCACCCTGCAGATGGGTGACAAGTCCGTCGAGGCACCGTTCGTCTACGTCGACGACCACATGTACGCCGATGTCGACGACAAGGGTTACCTCGACTACGGCGACGGCCGTTCGATCTACGACGTCTCCAAGATCCTGGACGTCAACGCGGGCGTCCCGCACATCCTCCGCAGCGTCCAGGGCGCGACGGAGGAGGGCAGCGAGACCGTCGACGGCGTCGAGGCCACCAAGATCACCGGAACCATTCCCGCTAAGGATCTCGCGGGCCTGACTGGAACCTCGCCTCAGGCCAAGGGCCTCGACGGCGACATCCCGGTGACCGTCTGGGTCACCAAGGACGGCAAGAACAACGTCGTGCGTGTCACCTCCGAGCCGGCCAAGGGCGCCTCGCTCACCGTGACCCTCAGCGACTGGGGCAAGACCGTCACCGTCAAGAAGCCGGCCGACGTGAAGGAACCGAGCGCCAAGCCGTCGCAGGCGCCGAAGTCCGGCGAGCCGACCCGCACCCCGGTCGGCTGACCGCCGCCGTTCCAGAGAAGAGAAGAACATGAAGATTCGTCCGATCTCGATGCGTAAGCGTCTCGCCACCGCCGCCCTTGTGACGGCCGGGGTCGGCGCCGCACTCACCGTCCCCTCGGTCGTCGCGCCCGCGCCGGCGCACGCGGCCAACTATTACGGCGCCATCGCGCTGTCGCCGAGCACCGGCGCGACCGGCCGCGCACTCGACTACCCGGACTACTCGAGCGCGTCCAACGCCGCCCTCTCCTGGTGCGGGTACTCGGACTGCCAGGTGGTCGTCCAGATGCGCAACGCCTGCGGTGCCATCGCCAAGAGCAGCTCGTACTGGGGTTACGCGTGGGGCGCGGACCTCTACACCGCCGAGTCGAACGCCCTGTACTACTCGGGCGGCGGCTACATCCACGACTGGGCCTGCACCTCGGGACACCAGTAGCCGAGACAAGCGCGAGCGCCGGGACCTCCTCATCGGAGGTCCCGGCGCTCGCGTCGTTGCGGGCGGTTACGCTCTGGTGCCATGACCGACTGCGTCTTCTGCGGCATCGTCTCCGGCGCCTCCCCCGCCCACGTCGTGTACTCCGACGACGACGTGATCGCGTTCCTCGACCTCTCGCCCATCACTCGCGGACACACTCTGGTGGTCCCGCGACAGCACTCGTCCGGCCTCGCCGATCTCGATCCGGAGATCGGCGGCAAGGTGTTCGGCGCGGGTCAGCGGATCGCCGGTGCGATGCGGTCGAGCGCGATCGGCGCCGACGGAGTGAATCTCGCGATGAACGACGGCCGTGCCGCGTCCCAGACCATATTCCACTCGCGCCTGCACGTGGTGCCCAGGCATGCGGGCGACAAGCTGAGCTTCGCCAAGGGGTTCCTGACACGTCGTGCCGGCGACTTGGAGTCGACCGCCGCCGTTCTGCGATCGGCGCTGGAGTCGCGGTCGTGACCGGGGCGGCGACTCCCGAACTGCTGTCGCAGGCGGCCGCGCTGATCACCGCCGCGGACCATGTCTGCGTCTTCTCCGGCGCGGGGATGTCGGCCGAGAGTGGGATTCCGACCTTCCGCGACGCCCTGACCGGACTGTGGGAGAACTACGAGCCCGCCGATCTCGCCACGCCAGAGGGCTGGCGGCGCGACTCCGACCTCGTGTGGGGCTGGTATCGCGACCGCGCGGCGCGTCTTCGTGAGGTGGAGCCGAACGCCGGACACTACGCGGTGGCCGAGCTCGGCCGGAAGAAGGAGTCCGCGGGCGGTCGTGTCAGCGTCATCACGCAGAACGTCGACGACCTCCACGAGCGAGCTGGGTCCACGGTCGACGCTCATCTGCACGGCAGCCTCAAGGCCCCGCGCTGCGAGGCCTGCCCGCATCACGCGGATCCGGACGTCGCACTCGAGTCGGTGCGCCCCCGATGCTCCGAGTGCGGCGCGAGCCTGCGCCCCGGCGTCGTGTGGTTCGGCGAATCGCTTCCGAATCTCGATTGGCTGACGGCGTCGCACACGGTCGGGGCCTGCGATCTGCTGATCATCATCGGCACCAGCGGGGTGGTCCACCCCGCCGCGGGACTGCCGATGCTCGCCGCCGAGGCGGGCACGCCGATCATCGAGGTGAATCCCGAACCGTCCGCGCTCACGCCGCTCGCGACGGTGCACCTGCCGACGACCGCCGCCGCGACGCTGCCACTGATCGTCTGACGGGGCGACTCGCCCGCCGATCGAGCAAGCCGAGCAACTGCCCCGCTGTTGAGCAAGCCGAGCGACTCCCCCGCTGATTGAGCCCGGATCCATCGATTGTTGGGGTGGCGGCTCGGGGATGT
>NZ_AEUD01000034.1 GCF_000192435.1 Gordonia neofelifaecis NRRL B-59395 | reverse complement strand
CGGCGGCAACGCCTCACCCGTACACGAGACGATCCGCACCGAATCCAACTCACGAATCCGATCGGCCCCGACCACCTCCAGGAACACCGACAACATCGACGGGACGAAATGCACCATCGTCGCCCGCGTCCGCGCGATCTCCGACGCCACATACTGCGGTTCCAAATGTCCGCCGGCCTTCAGCACCACCAGCGTCGAACCGGCCATCAGCGGCGCGAACAGCTCCGTCACCGAACAGTCGAACGTGTACGGCGTCTTCTGCACCACCCGATCCGAACCACCGATCGGCAGCTCGTCGAGGCCCCACCACAGCCGGTTGAGGACCGCCTCATGCGAAAGCGTCACACCCTTCGGCATGCCCGTCGAACCCGAGGTGAACAGCGTGTACGCGGCCGAATCGCCGTGCAGCGCACCGCGATCGGCGTCGGCCACCGGCGCTGCCGCCGGGTCGACATCGACGGAGGCGTCGACGCGCACCAGGCGCACACCGGTCGACGCCGCGGCGAACACCACGTCGGCGACCTCGGCCGGATCGGAGACCAGCAGCAGCTGCGCACCGGCGGTGTTCAGCATGTACTCGGCGCGATCGCCCGGCGCCGCGGTGTCGATCGGAACGTACTGACCACCCGCCGCAAGGACCGCGTGAATCGCGACCATCATCTCCACCGAACGCGGAATACACAGCGCCACAGCCACATCCGGACCCACACCCGCAGAGATCAACTCACGCGCCAACGTATTGACCCGCGCACCGAACTCGGCGTACGAGACCTCACGGTCACCGAACAGCAGCGCGATCGCGTCCGGGGTGGCCGCGATCTGCGCCGCGACGGCCTCCGGAATGGAGGTGACCGCGGGCAGATCCCGTGCCGGTCCCCATTCGAGTGCGGCCTCAGCCGACAGATCGGCCTCGGTCAGGATCGGCACGTCGCCGACGGCGGTCGAGGGCATCGCGGTGAGACCGTCGAGTGCGGCGACGAAACGCTGCGCCGTCTGATCCACTGTCGAGGCGTCGAACAGGTCGGTCGCGTAGGTGATCGAACCGAGCCAGCCGGAGCCGTCCGGACGGGACGCCACCTCGACATAGAGGTCCACCTGTGCTGGGACGTGCTCGGCCTCCAGTGGCTCGATCTCGAGGCCGGCGATCGACAGGTCGACGTCGCTCACCGAGGCACCGGGATCGAACGACAGAATCACCTGCGCCAACGGCGCGAACGCCTGGCTCCGCACCGGGTCCACCGCGTCGACGACGGTCTCGAACGGAACGTCGGCATGTGCGAAGGCGTCCACGTCGGCCTCGCGCAGCTGATCGAGGAGCGCGGTGAAGGCCATCGCCGGATCGACGTGCGCCCGCAACACCAGTGTGTTGATGAACATACCGACCAGCGAGTCCAGCTCACGCTGGCCGCGGCCGGCGATCGGCGTCGCGACGGCGATGTCGTCGGTGGCCGACAGGCGCGCCAGCAGGACCGCGAACGCACCGTGCACCACCATGAACGGGGTGACGCCGTGGGTCTTCGCGACCTCGCCGATCCGGGCCGCCACCGCTGCCGGGATCTCGAACGTCACATTCCGCCCGTCGTGGGTCGCCACCGCCGGTCGTGCGCGATCGGCGGGCAGCTCCAGCACGTCGGGCAGACCGGCCAGACGTTCGCGCCAGTAGCCGAGCTGACGTCCGACCACGGAGTCCGCGTCGTCGGGCGAACCGAGCACTCGGTGCTGCCATAGGGCGAAGTCCGCGTACTGAATGTCGAGCGGAGCGAACTCCGGCGTCTCGTCCTGGGCACGGGCCAGATAGGCAGTCAGCAAGTCGCTGACCAGCGGCAGCTGCGACTCGCCGTCCGAGGCGATGTGATGGGTGATCACCGCGAGGACGAACTCGTCGCCCGAGACCTCCCACACGCGGACCCGCACGGGCCATTGCGACGTGAGGTCGAAGCCGGCCATCGCGGCCACCTCGATCTCCGCCTGCGAGTCGACGATCGCCCAGTCCAGACGTGCGGCCACTGCCGACTTCCGCGCGATGTTCTGATACGGCTGTCCGTCGACGTCCGGGAAGGTGGTGCGGAGCACCTCGTGCCTGCCGACCACGTCGATGACCGCCGCGTACAGCGCGTCCACGTCGAGCGCACCGCGGATGCGGAGCACAGCGGGCAGGTTGTAGACGGGCGACTCGGGTTCGAGCCGGTTGATGAACCACATCCGGGTCTGCGCGAACGACAGCGGGACCGTCTCAGGCCGGGGGATCACCGCGGTGACCGGCTCGAGCGCGGCATCGCGACCGGCGACGGCGTGCACCAGATCGCGGACGGTGGGTGCACTGAAGGCGTCGCGGACCGAGACCTCGACGCCCAGCGCCTCGGAGACGCGTGCGACCAGTCGCGTCGCCGAGAGCGAGTTGCCGCCCAAATCGAAGAAGCTCGCCGTGACTCCGACCCGATCGAGGTCCAGAACCTCTGCGAAGGCGCGCGCGACTATCTCCTCCTCCGGAGTCCCGGGTGCGACGTACTCGGTGCTCGCCGCCTCCGGTTCGGGGAGGGCGCGGCGATCCAGCTTGCCGACCGCGTTGATCGGGATCTCGTCGATCAGCATGATGCTCGCGGGCACCATGAACGACGGCAGGCGCCGGCGTGCGGCGTCGCGGAGGTCGTCGACGGACACCTCGGCGCCGTTCTCGGGGACGAGGTACGCCGCCAACGATGTCGCGGGCTTGCCGACGCCGACCACCACAGCGGTCGCCACGCCGTCCTGCTCGGCGAACACGGTCTCGACTTCGGCGAGCTCGATGCGCTGACCGGCGATCTTCACCTGGAAGTCCGATCGCCCGGCGTACTCCGGGTGACCGTCGTCGTTGATCCGAACCATGTCGCCGGTGGCGTACATCCGGCGGCCGTCGGCCGCGAACGGATCGGCAACGAATCGCGTTGCGGTCAGACCGGGGCGCTTCAGATAGCCGCGACCGAGGCTCGCCGGTGCCGAGAGGTACAGCTCGCCGACGAATCCGCGCGGCACCGGATGGAGATGCTCGTCGAGCAGATAGCCGGTGAAGCCCGGCATCAGCTCGCCCATGGTGATCGGGGCACCGGGTTGGAGGACCCCGTCGGACGCCTGGACCGTCGTCTCGGACGGACCGTAGAAGTTCCACATCCGGCGACCGGCCGCCGTCGTCGTCGCCCAGCGATCGACGAGTTCGGGCGGGCAGGCCTCACCGGCGACGGCGAGATTCCGCAGCCCGGTCGTCGCCGTCGAGTCGAGAGTCGCCAGCACCGACGGCGTCACGACCAGATCGGTGACCGACTGCCCGTGCAGAATCGCGTCGAGCGCGGGTCCGGCGTAGTCGGACGGCGGAACGATGACCATCGTGTGGCCGTTGGCCAATGCCCACAGGATCTCAAAGAACGACGCGTCGAAGCTCGGCGACGCGAGGTGCAGCACGCGCGCGTCGGGCCGCTCACGACGGGTACCGGAGATCTGATGGAGTTGCTCGACGAGGGTGGCGAGGCCGCGACTGGTGTTGGCGACCGCCTTCGGCCGCCCGGTCGTCCCCGAAGTGAAGACCAGATAGGCCAGATCGTCGATCCGGTGCACACCGTTACGGTCGGCGTCGGTGAGATCCGAGCCGTCGATGTCGGCGAACGCCAGTTCCTCGACGAGAAGCCAGGTCGGGTCGAACGCCGAGAGCCGAGACGCGTACTGGCTCCGCGTGATGCCGAACCGGGACCGGGTGTCGTCGAGCATCGCGGTGATGCGCTCGTCCGGATGGGCGGGATCGACGGCGACGAACGCGGCACCCGACTTGACGGTGCCCCACACCGCGGTCACCGACTCGACGGAACGCTCGAGCGCGACGGCGACGATGTCCTCGGGGCCGACACCCTGGGCGATCAGCCCGCGCGCCACGCGGTTGGTGCGCGCCTCGAAGTCCGCGTACGAGATCACCTCGTCACCGGCGATGATCGCGGGATGCTCGGGGTCGAGATCGCGTGCGGCGATCAGATCGATGAGCCGCATGGGTTCGAGGGCCGGAGCGGACAGCGGCAGCATCGCGTGCGCGCCTCCGGCACGAGACACCAGTGGAATGTCGCCGATGCGGCGGTCGAGGTCGGCCGCGATCCCTGTCAGGATCTGCCTCAGCGCATCCGCGAAGACCTCCACCTGACGGTCGCTGAACGCCGTCGGGAGGTACTTCAGGGTCAGCAGGATCCCCTCGGCGGTGGGTGCCGCGCTCAGGTTGAGCGGGTAGTGCGTCGCGTCGGACACGTCCGCGCCGAGGATCTCGAGCCCGTCGCCCGCAGCACCGGTGTCCGCCGATGTCAGCGAGTCGGTGTCGACCGGATAGGACTCGTAGACGGTCGAGGTGTCGAACAGTCCGGACAGCCCCGTGAGAGCGGTCAGCTCGGACAAGCCGAGGTGCTGGTGATCGAGGACCTTGACCTTGTCCGCCTGCAGCGCGGCGAGCACCTCGGCGGCGCTCGCGGCCGGGTCCACGTCGACGACCACCGGCAGGGTGTTGATGAAGAGGCCGACCATCGATTCGACGCCGTCGAGGTCCGCGGGCCTGCCGGAGACGGTCTCGCCGAAGCTGACGACCCGGTTTCCGGTGTACCGCGAGATGAGCAGCGCCCACGCGAACTGCAGCACCGTCGACACGGTGGCCCCGCTGGTGCGGGAGACGTCCTCGACCGCTGTGGTCAGCTCGGCGCCGAGCTGAGTACGCAGGTCACGCGGCATCGCCTCCGCCGTCACCTCGATCGCGGGCGCCGCGAAGGTGGGTTCGGTGATCGGTGCGAGCACCTCGGTCCACGCGGCCGCGGCCGCCGCCTCGTCGACGGCGCCGACCCTGCGTGCATAGTCGGCGAAGTCGGTCGGGCTCGTTCCGGCGCCGGTGTAGGTGGCGCCGGTCGCGTACAGCGCGAGCAGATCGGCCATCACCAGCGGGCCGGACCAGCCGTCGAAGAGGATGTGATGGTTCGTGAGGACGACGCTCGTGCCCTCGGGGTGACGAACCACGACCACCCGCATCAGCGGCGCGGCGGTCATGTCGAACGGATCGAGCTTCTCCGCCGCGGCGAGTGCGGCGACCTCGTCCGTGGCGTTCGACGCGCCGTCGAGTTCGACGACCCGCCACGGCACCTCGACGCGTTCGGGCACCACGGCCACGACCGCTCCGCTCGCGGTCTCGACGAACGACGACCGCAGCGCTCGGTGGGACGCGAGCAGTTCGGTGGCCGCCCGACGCAGCCGCTCGACGTCCACTTCGCCGCCCAGGTGGAGAACGGCCTGCGTCACGTAGACGTCGACCGTCTCCGCGTGGTCGGGCGCCGACGCCGCGGCCAGCCGCGACTGGAAGTACAGACCGCGCTGCAGCGGCGTCAGCGGCCACACGTCCGCACCGGGATGGCGGTCGGCGATGCGATCCAGGTCCTGCTGCGTCACCCCGCTGCCGGGAACGTCCGACGGCGACAGTCCGAGATCGACGCCACGATCCACCAGATCAGCGGCGGCCGCCAGCTCGTTCTCCCAACGGTGAACGATGTTCTCGGCATCGGCGGGTTCCAGGATCGCGTCCGGGAACCGGAAGTCCACCCAGATCCGCCGCTCCCCCGACTCCACGGTGGTCCCCGAGTTGATGGTCAGGGCCGCGAGCGCGGACATGGCTCCGCCCACCGACGGCGGGAAGGCCGGACCGTCCGCACTCATGAACGGCAGATCCACCGATGCCGCACCGCCGCCGGACGCGCCCGCGCCCAGGAAGTTGAAGATGATGGACGGCAGCGGACGGTTCGCGAGCTCGGTGCGCGCGGCATAGCGCAGCAGACCGAAGCCGACACCCGCGTCCGGCTGTCCGAGACGCTCCTGTTTCGCCGCCTTCATCGCGTGCACGATGTCGCCGGCGGGATCGATCGCGGTCGGTGCGATCGAGGTGAACCAGCCCACCGAGCGCGAGAGGTCCGCGCGATGCGGATCGTCGCCGGCGACAAGCAGGTCCTCGACGCGGCCGTGCGATTCGAGGAGCACCGTCACCGGTGCGTCGTCGACGATGCCGCGGTCGTTCTGCCAACCGCGGACCGCGCGTGCGAGCCCGCCGAGCAGAACGTCGTTCACGTTGCCCTGCAAGGCGTCCGGGACGGCACTGAGCACCTTCTCGGTCAGCTCCGCGGGCAGCGTGTGCAGCAACGACGACGACGCCGAGTCGCGATCGCGCGACGGGTCGAGCGCGGTGCCGAACGACGTCGGATGCTCCGGGAGCCGGGTCAGCCAGTAGTCGAGTTCGCCGGTCCGCGACTGTGCCTGATCGGCGAGGGCGCCGGCCCAGGCGCGGGCCGAGGTGCCCTCCGGCCGCAACGCGATCGGCTCGCCCGCGCTGAGCTGGGCCCAGCCGGTGACCAGGTCCTCGATGATCGCCTGCCACGAGACGGCGTCGACGCCGAGGTGGTGGATCACCACGACGACCCGTCCGGCACCCGTCGGGTCGGTGACGTGCACGGCCTGCACCAGCGATCCGGTCGCCGGATCGAGGCGGCCTGCCGCACCGGCGTGTGCCGCCCGCAGCGCGTCGTCGAAACGTTCGGAGCCGAGTGGCGCGTCAGCCGCGATGTGGGCGACGGCCGCCTGCGCATCGAACGGCGTACCGGTGACGAGTGCCCAGTCGGCGGCGTCATTGTCAGCGGCGTCATTCTCAGCGGGGACCTTGCTGAGCTGCGCGGACAGCATCGGGTGCACACGTACCACCGCGTCGAGCAGGCGCGCCAGATCAGCGAGTTCGAGCCCCTCGGGCGCCGCGATCACCGCGGTCTGCGAGAAGTCTGCGAAATCGGACGGCTGCTGGGCGTGCTCGATCATCCAGGCGACGACCGGCGGAATCGCGGACGCACCGCTGCCGCCGCCCGCGGGCTCGGGCAGCATCGGCAGCACCGCGGAACCCGCGGCCGCCGCCATCGCACGGACGGTCCGGTGCTCGAAGATCTCACGGGGCGAGAGTTCGATGCCCGCGGCGCGCGCCGCGGACGCGAGCTGGATCGACATGATCGAGTCACCGCCCATGGCGAAGAACGACTCGGTGACGCTGACGCGCTCGTGGCCCATGATGCCCGCGACCACGGCGGCCAGTCGTTCCTCGGCGTCACCCTCCGGTGCGACGTATTCGCTGTCGGCCGAGGCGAACTCGGGCTCGGGCAGCGCCCGGCGGTCGATCTTGCCCGCCGAGTTGAGCGCGATGTCGTCGAGCACCGTCCACACCGACGGACGCATGTACTCCGGCAGCGCCTGGTCGACGGCGGTCTTGACCGCGTCCAGATCGACCGTCGCGGGAGCCACGTAGGCGACGAGGTGCTCGGCGCCGGTCGGCGCGGTCGCGACGGTCGCCGCCGCGTGCACCACGCCGGGTGCCGCGGCGAGCACCGACTCGATCTCACCGAGCTCGATGCGCTGACCGCGCAGCTTCACCTGGAAGTCCGTACGACCCAGATACTCGATGTCACCGTTCGCACGACGACGCACCAGATCACCAGTGCGGTACAACCGCGCACCCGGCGCACCGAACGGATCGGCGACGAACCGCTCCGCCGACAGCCCCGGCTGCGCCGCGTACCCGCGGGCCACCTGAACACCGCCCAGGTACAGCTCACCGGGAACACCGGTCGGCACCGCGCGCAGACGGGCGTCGAGGACGAGCGCGGAGGTGTTCCACACCGGCCGGCCGATCGTCACCGGGTCGGGAGCGTCGGAGACGTCCGCCCAGGTGACCTCGACGGCGGCTTCGGTCGGCCCGAAGAGATTGTGGATGCCGACTCCCGGCAGCGCCCGGTGAGCACGTGCCACGACAGCGGGCGGTAGCGCCTCACCCGAGGCGAAGACCCAGCGCAGTGAGGTGAGTGCGGCCAGTCGCGTCGGATCGACGACGTCGAGGAAGACCGAGAGCATCGACGGCACGAAGTGCACCGAGGTCGCCTCGGCGGTCTCGAGCAGGTCGATGAGGTAGTCGGGATCGGTGTGGCCGCCGGGCCGCGCGACGATCACCGTCGCTCCGGTCATCAGCGGTGCGAACAGTTCCGGCACCGACACGTCGAACGTGTACGGCGTCTTCTGCACGATCCGGTCGCCCGTGGTCCACGCGAACTCGGCGAGGCCCCAACGGAGGCGGTTCAGGATCGCCCGATGCGACACCGTCACGCCCTTCGGACGGCCGGTGGAGCCCGAGGTGAACAGCGTGTACGCGGCGTTGTCGGGATCCATCGGCGCGAGCCGGTCCGCGTCGGTGATCGGCGCCGACGGTTCGATCGGCGCCTGTGCGTCGACGCGCATCAGTCGCGCACCGGCCTCGGCCGCGGCGAACACGACGTCGGTCACCGGGTTGTCGGCGGCCACGAGCAGCACCTTGGCGGCAGCGGTCTCCAGCATGTATCGGGCGCGGTCGGTCGGTGCGGCGGTGTCGACCGGGACGTACTGGCCGCCCGCGGCGAGGACTGCGTGGATCGCGACCATCATCTCGACGCTCCGGTCGATGCAGACGGCCACCGCGGTGTCCGGGCCCACGCCCGCTGCGATCAGGTCGCGGGCCAGCGCGGACACGCGGTGCCCGAGCTCGGCGTAAGAGACACTTCGCCCCTCGAAGCTGATCGCGCGTTCATCGGGGGTCCGGGCGATCTGCGCGGCGACGGCATCGGCGACCGTCTGGTCGACCACGTCGACCGCGGGTCCATTGCCGAGCGCGACCGCGGTCGAACGCTGGTCGGCGGTGATGACGTCGGCATCGGCGACCGTGCGGTCGGGTGCCTGCGTCAGCCCGTCGAGCAGTCGGACGAAGCGCGCGCCGAACTCGTCGGCGGTCGACGCGTCGAAGAGATCGGTGGCGTAGATCAGCGTTCCCGCCCAGTCGTCGTCGGCGGAGACCGCGACGTGGACCGCGAGGTCGAGCTGGGCCGCGATCGACGGCGGTTCGACCTGTTCGACGGTGAGACCGTCGATCGTGATCGACGACGCCGCTCGGTCCTGATCGAGCGCCAGCATCACCTGAGCGAGCGGTGCGAAGGCCTCGCTGCGAACGGGATCGACGGCATCGACCACCACCTCGAACGGCACGTCGGCGTTGCCGAAGGCGTCCAGGTCGGTGGTGCGGATCTGCGCGAGCAGGTCCGCGAACGATCCACTCGGATCGATCTCCGAGCGCAGCACGAGCGTATTGACGAACATGCCGATCAGCGGATCGATGATCGCCTGCCCGCGCCCGGCGACCGGGGTCGCGACGGCGATGTCGTCGGTCGCCGACATCCGGGCGAGCAGCACGGCGAGCGCGGCGTGGAGCACCATGAACGGCGTGGCTCCGGACTCGACGGCGATCTCCTCGACGCGGCGAGCGAGCGGCGCCGGAACGGTGAAGCTCGAATGCGCTCCGGACTGCGACGCGACCTGCGGACGCGGCCGGTCGGCGGGCAGGTCCAGGACGTCCGGGAGTCCGCTGAGCGTGCGCCGCCAGTAGTCGAGCTGGCGCCCGGCGACGGTCTGCGCATCGGCCGGATCGCCGAGGACCTCGTGCTGCCAGATCGCGTAGTCAGCGAACTGAACGGCCAACGGGGTCGCGGTGGGCGGGGTGCCCGCGCGACGAGCGGCGTACGCGGTCAGGACGTCCGTCACCAGAGGCGCCCGCGACTCGCCGTCGGCGGCGATGTGGTGGGCGACGACGGCGACGATGCACTCGTCCTCCGAGGTCTGCCAGATCCGGACGCGGATCGGCCATTCGGCGCTGACGTCGAAGCCGGAGCCGACCGCGGTCTCGAGCTCGGCCCGCGTCGCGACGACGGCGAAATCGAGGCGGCGGTCGATCTCGTCGACCCGGTGGACTCGCTGGACCGGGCGGCCGTCGACCGACGGGAAGGTGGTCCGCAGCACCTCGTGGCGCGCCACGAGGTCGCCGAACGCGGCGCGCAGCGCTGCGTAGTCGAGCGGACCGGTCAGCCGCATCACCGACGGGATGTTGTAGGTGGCGATCTCCGGGTCGAACTGGTTGATGAACCACATGCGCTGCTGCGCGAACGACAGCGGAATCAGGTCCGGCCGCGGGTCGACCGCGGTGATCGGGGCGAGGGCGGGCGCCCGGCCGGCCGAAGCGGCGACGAGGTCGCGGACGGTGGGCGCGTCGAACAGATCGCGCACCGACAACTCCACACCCAACGCCTCACCCGCACGCGCCACCAGACGCATCGCCGACAACGAGTTACCACCCACATCGAAGAAGTCATCGGTCACACCGACGCGCTCCACACCCAGCACATCCGCGAACGCCTGCGCCACCGCAGCCTCCACCGGACCCTCCGGCGCCACGAACTCCGCATCCAACGAACCGAACTCCGGCGCAGGCAACGCCTTCCGATCGATCTTGCCCGCCGTATTCAACGCGATGTCCTCGAGCACCATCCACACCGACGGCACCATGTAGCCGGCGAGTGCGTCCTCGGCGACCGCCTTGACGGCCTCGAGGTCGACGGACTCGCCCGGCGCCGCCGCCAGGTATCCGACGAGGTGTTCGCCGCCGCCCGGCGCGGAGGCGACGGTGGTCGCCGCGTGCACCACGCCCGGTGCGCCTGCCAGGACGGCTTCGATCTCGCCGAGCTCGATGCGCTGACCGCGCAACTTCACCTGGAAGTCCGTGCGGCCCAAGTACTCCAGACCACCGTCCGGCAGACGACGAACCAGATCA
>NZ_AEUD01000035.1 GCF_000192435.1 Gordonia neofelifaecis NRRL B-59395 | reverse complement strand
CCACCGCACCCGCCGGTGACCCCGCCGCTGCCACGATCAGCGGCAGCGCGCCGAACCAAACGCTGTCGCTCACGCTGCCGCAGGGGACCGGGCTGCACCTGCTCGGCGTCGTCTCGACGGTCGCCGAGCTCGGGCCCGCCGGATCACCCGGTGACGCCAAGCTCGTGCTCAGCGACCCGCCGCACCTGTGGGTGTCCGACGGCACCAGCTGGCACGACTCCGGGCAGCTCCAGGGCCCGGCCGGTGAGCCCGCACCCGACCAGGTCACCGGCGCTGGCCTCACGCTCGCCGTCTCGAGCTCGCCGCCCGCAGCAGGTACCCCGGCCACCACCATCACGGTCGTGTCGTGAGCCTGTACCGAGCCGGATCACCCGCCCGCGTCTACGTCGGCGACGCGCTCGCCAGCGCCGTCTACAAGGGCACCGTCAAGGTCTGGCAGCGCGACCCCTCGACCGAAGGCGGCACACAATCGGTCACGCTCACGGTCCCGGCGTACGCGGCGTTCGCCGACGTAGGTGTGATCGGTGGCGGCGGTGGCGGCGCGACCGCTGACAACGGGATCACGACCAGCAACGGCGAAGGCGGCAACGCCTCGAGCTGGCGCACCGCCACAATCCCGGTCAAGCCCGGCGACACCATCACCATCACCATCGGCAACGGCGGCGCTGGCGGCTCGGGTGGCGCGAAGCGCAACGGCGCGGCCGGTGGCGCGAGCACCGCAACCGGTCCGGCCGGTCTCAACTTGAACGCACCAGGCGGCACCGGCGGCGTCGGCTCGACCACCAACGACGACACCACCGGCCACGGCGCGGCCGCCGTGACAGTGAACGGCACCGTGTTCCCCGGCTCATCGAACGTGACCGCCGGACAGCCCGGCTCACAGTTCGGCGGTGGAGGCGGCGGCGGCCCGTACCCCGGATGGGTGAGCAGCCCGGCGGCCGGTGGCACCGGCGCCAAAGGCGGATACCAAATCGTCTGGCGGTCGTACTAGGCGACGGCCGCAAACGTGGTGGCGGACAACGTCGCTCGCCGCAGCGAGTCGTCCGGCAGCGCCGTGTAAATCTGAGTCGTCGCCACGCTCGCATGGCCGAGCAGTTCCTGCACGGCCCGGATATCGCGGTCGGCCCGGTACGCCGCGCTCGCAAAGCGGTGGCGCAGCGTGTGAGTCGTCCACCCCGGCGGCAGCAACCGCGCAATCAGCTTCCCGACATGAGCCGGTGTCAGGTGGCCGCCGCGCGGCGATGGGAACGCGTACCCGCGCCGCTGCTCGAGCTGCTCGGCGAGCTCGTCACTGATCGGCACCAGCCGCTCCCGGCCGCCCTTACCGAGCACGCGCAGCTGCGCGCCGTCGAAACCGCGCTCGACGTGCTCACCGCGCACGGCCGCTATCTCGGCCCGCCGAAGGCCGCCCGTCGCGGCGAGCGCCAACATCAGGCGCTCACGCGGCGCGGCGTTCACCACGGCCGACCGCAGCGCCGACTCCGGGCACGGCCGTGGGCGGCCGGGCTTGGCCGCGACGGTCGGCAGCAGCCGAGCAGGGTTATCGGGCCGCTGCCCGGTCGCTTGCAACCAGGTGAAGAACACGACCAGGCACGCGCGCACCGACCGGCGCGTGTTGTTGCTCCATCCCTCATGGTCGAGCCACGCCACGAGCTCGGGCAGCTCGACGGCGCTCGGCGCGGCCGTCGCCACGTCGGCGAAGCACAGCAGCTGATACTGGCGCAGTTTGCGCGTCTCGAGCGACCGACCACCAGCGCCGAGATAAGAGACAAACGCCGCGATGGCGGCAGACCACATAAGCACGTCTGAAAGATCGTCCGAACTGCGGACCGGCGCTGCCAGCGCGACCACATCGCCGCCGAATCGTGCCCGCGTCGCAACCATGAAAACGCCCCGAATCAGGCCGCGACCAGCGAAAGCAACCTATCAGCGGGTTCGGGGTTCGAGTCCCTGATGGCGCAC
>NZ_AEUD01000037.1 GCF_000192435.1 Gordonia neofelifaecis NRRL B-59395 | reverse complement strand
CCTCGAACCTGCATCCGCGCACCACCGGACGGGAGCGGATGCAGGCTGCGGCAGCGGATGCAGGCGCGAGGAGCGGATCGATCTCAGACCGATTTGGGCGCCATTGTTTTCGCGATCAACGACGCGGTCGCCATGACCGACGCGTGCGGTCCGGAGCGAAGCGGACCGGGAAGCACCGAGCCGTCGACCACGTGCACCCCGTCGAGACCGGTGAGCGCACCATCGGCCCCGACCTCGGTACCCAGAGGCAACGTTCCCCACGCGTGCGACGACAGGCCGATGTCGGCGTCCACCGTCACCGAACCCGGCTCGACGAGGTCGCGGAACTCCGCGGAGTCGAGCATCGTTCGCACCAGGCCGACGCCACCGTCGATTCTGGCCGTCGACGCGGCGTCGGGCACACCGAGATCGATCACCGGCGCCCCGTCCCAGCGAACGCTCCCGTGCGTTCCGTCTGCCATGTCCGCGATTCCGATCGCCACGCCAGACGGCGGTACACCGTTGATGAACGACGCGAAATCATCTCCGTAGCAGCGGATCTCGAGACGGTCGTCGGTGTGCAGCACAGTCTGCAGGAGCGCTTGCGCGGACAGCGGCCGCCGCGGACGAAACCGAACGAGTCGCTCGGCGTGCTCGTGGATCGGCAACGACCGCCCGAGGTGCGGCAGGACCAGCCCGGCCGTGCCGAGCGTCCCCGCGGCCAGGACGACCGTGCCCGCGCTGACGACGCCCCGGGTCGTTCGCGCGCCCACCGCACGACCGCCGCGCACGACGAGTTCGAGCGCCTCGCAGTCGGCGACCACGTCGAGGTTGGGGCGGGCGTCGGAGAGGAAGGCGTCGGCCGCGGTCCAGCGTCGGCCCGACCGACGATTGCTCCGCACCCGATTCAGCCCGACCGTCGGCCAGGGAGACTGGTGCGGGGTTTCGACTCGCTCCGCTCGCTCAACCAACGGAGAGCCCGCACGCTCGACCAACGGGGAGCCCGGACGCTCAACCGATGACGGGGACCGCTCCCGCCAGTACACGTCGAACGCGGTCGCGACCTCCCCCAGCTCTGAGTCCGCGAACGACGACACCGACATCGCTCCGCCGCCGGTCTCACCGCCGTCGAGTGCGTCGAGCGCGGTCTCGAGTTCGTCGCCGGGCCAGGGCCAGGCCGCGTAGTCGTCGCGGTGCCCGCGCAGGAAGTAGCCCCCGTTCACCGCCGACGATCCACCGAGCCCGACCCCGCGGACCACATCGCGCCCGCGGAGCTCGTGATAGCGCGTGACGCGCGGCGCTCCGGGTTCGATCGGCAGTCGTGCCAGCGACGCCCGACCGTCGGACGGCGGCCCGCCTGGACCCGAGTCGATCAGTAGCACACGCCGCGACGAGTCCCTGGAGAGCCGCTCGGCGACCACGCAGCCGGCGCTTCCCGCACCGACCACCAGGACGTCGACGACGCGATCCGGCATCGTCAGCGCGTGACGACCGGTCGGAGTGCCGACCAGTCACGATTGGCGACCACGCCCTGCCACAGGCCGAGCCCGTAGGCGAAGTCGTCGAGGCGGCGGATCACCGAGTATCCCACCGGCTCGACCATCGGCGACGACGGCTCGGCGATCCG
>NZ_AEUD01000038.1 GCF_000192435.1 Gordonia neofelifaecis NRRL B-59395 | reverse complement strand
AGTGATAAATCGACATGTTAGGTGAAGTGGCCTGGAATGGTCTGCCGTAGTGGGTGAGAGTCCCGTAGCTGAAAGCGTGTTGACTGGCTTCGATTTTTCCCAAGTAGCAGCGGGCTCGTGGAATCTGCTGTGAATCTGCCGGGACCACCCGGTAAGCCTAAATACTCTCTGGTGACCGATAGCGGACTAGTACCGTGAGGGAAAGGTGAAAAGTACCCCGGGAGGGGAGTGAAATAGTACCTGAAACCGGACGCTTACAATCCGTCAGAGCCTGCGCATCCCTTTGGGGTGGTGGGTGATGGCGTGCCTTTTGAAGAATGAGCCTGCGAGTTAGTGCTCAGTGGCGAGGTTAACCCGTGTGGGGTAGCCGTAGCGAAAGCGAGTCTGAATAGGGCGTGTTGAGTCGCTGGGTCTAGACCCGAAGCGGAGTGATCTACCCATGGCCAGGGTGAAGCAGCTGTAAGAGGTTGTGGAGGCCCGAACCCACTTCAGTTGAAAATGGAGGGGATGAGTTGTGGGTAGGGGTGAAAGGCCAATCAAACTCCGTGATAGCTGGTTCTCCCCGAAATGCATTTAGGTGCAGCGTTGCGTGTTTCTTACTGGAGGTAGAGCTACTGGATGGCCGATGGGCCCTACTAGGTTACTGACGTCAGCCAAACTCCGAATGCCGGTAAGTGAGAGCGTGGCAGTGAGACTGCGGGGGATAAGCTTCGTAGTCGAGAGGGAAACAGCCCAGATCGCCGGCTAAGGCCCCTAAGCGTGTACTAAGTGGAAAAGGATGTGGGGTCGCTGAGACAACCAGGAGGTTGGCTTAGAAGCAGCCACCCTTGAAAGAGTGCGTAATAGCTCACTGGTCAAGTGATCCTGCGCCGACAATTTAGCGGGGCTCAAGTACACCGCCGAAGCCGCGGCACTCACACATGACATCCACATCTGCCTGCGGGTGGGTGTGTAGTGGTGTGGGTGGGTAGGGGAGCGTCCTGCATCCGTGGAAGCAGCGGAGTGATCCAGTTGTGGAGGGTGTGGGAGTGAGAATGCAGGCATGAGTAGCGAAAGACAAGTGAGAAACTTGTCCGCCGGATGACCAAGGGTTCCTGGGCCAGGTTAATCCGCCCAGGGTGAGTCGGGACCTAAGGCGAGGCCGACAGGCGTAGTCGATGGACAACGGGTTGATATTCCCGTACCCGTGTATCCGCGCCCAGTGATGAATCATCTGTACTAACCATCCAAAAGCATGATTTGATTTCTTCGGATTTCTCTTTGTGTGGCTGCGTGGGACCTTGGGTGTAGTAGTCAAGCGATGGGGTGACGCAGGAAGGTAGCCGGGCCAACTGGTGGAATAGTTGGTGTAAGCCTGTAGGGAGAGACATAGGCAAATCCGTGTCTCA
>NZ_AEUD01000039.1 GCF_000192435.1 Gordonia neofelifaecis NRRL B-59395 | reverse complement strand
TTTCGACTCGCTCCGCTGTGAGTGTTTGGGGTGGTTGGCCTGGGGTCGACTGGCAGGGTGGGCTGCAGGTTCGCCGACATGTTCGTGACCCATCGCTTCGCTGGCCTGGTGACGGTGCCTTTGAGTGAGACTCGTCCGTTCGTGGCGGGGAACCGGTGGCCGCCCTGCCCACTGCATTGGCCTGATCAGAAGCTTGTCCAACACCTCGGGTATCCGCCCAGCGGGTGTGGTGACTCATCACAGTGACGCCATGCGGTGATCTCCTCAGGAACGACCACCGGTTCTGCGAACCGCCTGTTGTTCCATCACGAGGAGGAAGTCCGCATGCCCATCGTTGCAGATTGCTACCGCTACGTCGTCGGTGTCGACACCCACGCCGCTACACACTCGTATTCGATCATCGAGGCCGTCACCGCCAGAGTCGTTGATGAGGCCACGTTCCCGACGTCGGCGGCCGGCCTGGCCCGGGCCCTCGCCTGGATCGGCCGCCGCACCACCGATGCCGGTACCGCTGGGGTATTGGTGAGCGTGGAGGGCAGCAACTCCTACGGCACGCGCCTGACCCGGCACCTGCTCGACGCCGGGTATCGAGTCGTCGATGCGCCCGCACCCACACGCGGCCGCGGGGAATCCAAGACCGACGCGATCGATGCCCGCAAAGCCGCGACCATCATGTTGCCGCGCCGCAGTGCCGGTCTCGCCGACGCCCGCACCGGTGACCTGCATGATTGTTTGAAGACGTTGGTGCCGGCGCGGGATCGGATGGCGCGGGAGAAGACGCGCCAGTTCAATGCTCTGGTGGCTGTGCTGCGCGCCCATGATCTGGGCGTCGACGCCCGCCGCAAGCCCGGAATGTCGACGGTGAAGCAGATCGCCCGGTGGCGTGAGCGCGCCACTGATTCGCGGGCCGAGCAGTTCGCCCGGGCCGAGGTGATTGCGCTGGCTCAGCGGATCCTGGTTCTGCACGCTCAGCTCGCCCAGAATCTGGCATCGCTGCGTGAGCTGGTTACCGCTCACGCACCGGCCCTGTTGCAGATGCCCGGCGTGGGCCCGGTCAACGCCGCGGTGATCTTGAACGCGTGGGCCTATCACGGGCGGATCAAGTCCGAGGCCGCGTTCGCCTCACTCGGCGGCGTCTGTCCGATCGAGGTGTCTTCGGGCAATAGGGAACACCGGCGCCTCAACACCGGAGGCGATCGCCAGTTGAATCGGGCCCTGCATTCGATCGTCCTGACCAACGGTCGATGCGACCGACAAACACAAGAGTTCATCGCCACGCGGATCGCGCAGGGAAAGCATCCCCGCGCGATCCGCCGCACCCTCAAACGCTACACAGCCCGCCGCATCTTCCGACT
>NZ_AEUD01000040.1 GCF_000192435.1 Gordonia neofelifaecis NRRL B-59395 | reverse complement strand
GCCGACACGATCGACGGCACCGATATCGTTCGTGCCGGGGCGACGGGCCGACTGTTCTGCGGGGTGTATGCCGCACCGACGCTGGGTACGTTTGTGCGATCGATGTCGGAGGACAATGACCGGCAGTGGTCGACGGTCAGTTCTGATTTCGTGGCCGGGCTTGCCGCGCACGCGCCCGTGCTGACTCGGGCTCGGCGCGGATCGGCATGTTCAGGGCCAGGTCGAGATCTGTTGATGCTCGATGTCGACGACACGGTACTGCCGGTGAGAAGTCTGCGAAAGGAGCAGGTCGGGTATACCTATCGGCGATGCCAGGGCTTGAGCGTGCAGTTGGTGACGGCCTCGCGGGCCGGTTCGCGGCCGGTGATCCTGGGCCAACAGTTGCGGGCCGGGACTGCCAGCGGCAAACCCGGCGGTGCCGCCGGGCTGGTCGCGGATGCTCTCGCGGTGGCCACCGCGGCATTCGCTGTGGATCCGACCGCGATCGTGCTGCGCGGAGATTCTGCGTATTACTCGGCAGAGTTGGTCGCGGCGGTTCACGCTGTCGGCGGATACGTCTCGGTGGGCATCAAGAAGTTCGTCAACGTCACCGCCCTCATCGATGGGATCGACCCCGACCGGTGGGAAGGCATCGACTATCCGGGCGCGGTGTGGGACCGGGATGCTCGGCGATGGGAATCCGATGCCGAGGTCGCCGAAGTCCCGTTCGTGGGGTTCAGTTCCAACAGTCGGCCCGCCTCTGATCAGGTGCCGGGCCGGCTGATCATCCGGCGAGTCAAGATCACAGAGCCCGGCACGTTGATGCCGGTGTATCGCCACCACGCGTTCTTCACCACGTTGCCGGACTCGTACTCGACGGTCGAGGCTGATCGAATCCATCGGGGGCACGCCATCATCGAGCAGGTCAACGCCGACCTGAAGGGCTCGACTCTGGCGCATCTGCCGACGACCTCGTTCGCCGGCAACAGTGCATGGGTGCACCTGGCGGCGATGGCCTACAACCTGCTTCACGCTGCCGCGGCCCTGACCACGAGTTTGGTCAACTGCACCAGCGCCTCGATCCGGTACAAGCTCGTCAACGTTGCGGCCCGCCTGACCAGGTCTGGACGGCATCTGACCCTGCATCTGCCGGCCCGGTGGCCGTGGGCTACCGCACGCACCGAGTTGAGCACCGCCCTGCGCTCGCCACCGGCAGTGCCCTTCGCCTGACCGACCGAGCCCGACGGCTCCGCTGACGAGGAACTTCGAACGACACCGGGAACACCAGAGCCGGCGATCTGTCATGCCCTCACTCCGATCCGACCCCAATCCCGCCTCACCAGCGACCAGACCGAACCCATCGGTGGATCCGGG
>NZ_AEUD01000041.1 GCF_000192435.1 Gordonia neofelifaecis NRRL B-59395 | reverse complement strand
TGAAGCGCCCTGGGTTCCGTTCCGAGTCTCAGCAAGGAGAATCGGAGTATGCCCAAGAAGTTCAGTCCAGAGCTGCGTGAGCGTGCCGTGCGCATGGTCTACGACCGCCAAGCCCGCGAGGGCGGCCCTCGCGCAGCATCGATCCGTGCCGTCGCGCCGCAGCTCGGTGTCGGCACAGAGACGCTGCGGATCTGGTGCAATCGCTACGGCGCCACCGAGCCGGTCGGACCGGGAGAGCCGCTCGAGGAGGAGAATCGCCGTCTCCGGCGGGAGCTCGCCGAGGCGCGACGTGCGAACGAGATCCTGAAGGCCGCCTCAGCGTTTTTCGCAGCGGAACTCGACCGCCCCACGACGAAATGATCGCGTTCGTCGACATGCATCGCGAGAAGTTCGGGGTCGAGGCCATCTGCCGCATCCTCAGTGCGACAGAATGTGGGTTCATCACCTCCCGCGGATACCGCGCTGCCAAGAACAGGCCGGCCTCCGCTCGCAGCGTTCGGGACGAGATGCTGGCGGAGGAGGTGCAGCGGATTCATCAGGCGAACTACAGCGTCTATGGGGTCCGGAAGATGTGGCACGCAATGCGCCACGCAGGATGGAACGTCGGTCGCGACCAGGTCGCGAGGCTGATGAAGATCGCCGGCCTGCAGGGCGTTCGCCGAGGTCGAAAGCCCGTCACCACCTGCTCCGCAGACGGAGATGACCAGCGCCCGGACCTCGTTGAACGGCGGTTCGTCGCGGATCGACCGCAGCAGCTTTGGGTCGCCGACATCACCTACGTCCGGATGCTCTCCGGGTTCTGCTACGTCGCATTCGTTACCGATGTCTTCAGTCGCAGAATTGTCGGCTGGGCGGTCGCGCCCACGCTCCACACGGAGTCTCTGCCATTGCTCGCACTGGAGCATGCACTGCAGTCCACCGGGGTGAGCAGGAACGAAAGCGGATTGATCCACCATTCCGACAGGGGTAGTCAATACGTTTCGCTCGCCTATTCGGACGCTCTGCTCGCCGCGGGAGTTACGGCTTCAGTAGGTACCGTCGGCGATAGCTACGATAACGCGCTGGCCGAGACAGTGAACGGCCTATACAAGGCGGAGTTGATCTACTCCAAGCGGATCTGGGAGTCAGTCAGCGAGGTTGAGCTCGCCACGATGGGCTGGGTCCACTGGTGGAACACCTCCCGGCTCCACGAAGCTCTCGGCTACCGCACCCCGGCGAACGTCGAAGCGACCTACACTCACACCACGACGACCGCGCCCGCGACCGTGTAACCACGGAACGAAACCCAGGGCGCTTCA
>NZ_AEUD01000042.1 GCF_000192435.1 Gordonia neofelifaecis NRRL B-59395 | reverse complement strand
CCCCAGCGCCAGTCGTGGAAGGGGCAGGCGATGGAGTCGCCCTTGATCTGGCCGTTGGCGAGGTTGCCGCCCATGTGCCTGCAGTAGGCGTCGAGGACGTTGAGTTTGCCGTCGGACTCGGACTGGAAGACGACGAGTTCGGTGCCGAAGGCCTTGATCTGGTGCGGCTCACCGTCCTTGAAGTCCTTGGCGAGGCCGAGGCAATGCCAGCCGCGGGCGAAGCGCTTCGGGGCGCCGGCCGACTCGATCGAGCGGAAATCGTTGTCAGGGGTAGTGGTCATGAGGGCTCGCTATCTCTGGAGGGCTGGATCAGATCCGGGCGCTCACTGGGTCGATCCGGGCGCCCGGTCACGGCTTCATGGTGACGGCTGTCACTGTCGTGGTGAGTGGTGGCTCCCGGTCAACGGAACGAAACCCGGGCCCGGTGTCGGTCTCGGACGGCGAACGGCGAGGGCGCCGGAGCATCTGCTCCGGCGCCCTCGCCTCGTCTGCATCCCGTTCGCGGAGGTCAGACTCCGGTCGTGTCGATCACGCGTCCGGCCGCGATATTGTCCTTGACCTCGGCCTCCCAGCTCTCGACGGCGCGGGTGGTGTCGATCTCGAACTCGAAGCGGTTCGTCATGTCTTCGGTGACGTCTTCGACGTCGGTGTAGAACTGCTGGTACCAGCGTAGGAGCTGGTAGACCGGCCCGTCCTCCTCCGACAGCAGGGGATTGTCGATGGGGGCCTTGTCCTTCCAGATCGCGACGTCCTGCTCGAATCCGTACTTGACGCCCTGCGCGAACTGGTCGGCCATTCCCGCGGCCTCCTCGGCCGAGACTCCCTCGGGGGTCTTGACCATGGCGCCGTACATCAGGACGAACGAGTCGTCGCTGACCGGGTAATGGCAGTTGATCAGCACGGTCTCGACCTCACCGTGCTCAGTGAAGCTCTTCAGGTAGTCGATCATGTACGACGGACCGTAGTAGTAGGCCTCCGACTCCAGTCGCGAGTTCGGGTCGTCGTAGCTGGTGCCGACGCTGACGTCGTGGCGCGGCGTCGAGTGCATGATCTGTCCGGCCACCTGACCTTCGAAGATGTTCTTGAAGAACCGGGGGAAGGCATAGTGGACGTAGAAGAAGTGGGCCATGTCGACGACGTTGTCGACGATCTCACGGCAATGCGAGCCCTCGATGTACAGCGAGCTCCAGTTCCAGTCGGTCCACTCGTCGGTGCCGTAGCCTTCGATTT
>NZ_AEUD01000043.1 GCF_000192435.1 Gordonia neofelifaecis NRRL B-59395 | reverse complement strand
TGAATCCGAAAAACAATGTTGGTGAGTGTTGTTGGTAAGTCCTCGGCCGATTAGTACCAGTCACCTGAACACATTACTATGCTTACAGTTCTGGCCTATCAACCCCATAGTCTGTAGGGGGCCTTACCCCACCACAAGGGTGGGTGAGAAACCTCATCTTGGAACAGGCTTCCCGCTTAGATGCTTTCAGCGGTTATCCCTTCCGAACGTAGCCAACCAGCAGTGCTCCTGGCGGAACAACTGGCACACCAGAGGTTCGTCCGTCCCGGTCCTCTCGTACTAGGGACAGGTTTCCTCAAGTTTCTAGACGCGCGCGGCGGATAGAGACCGAACTGTCTCACGACGTTCTAAACCCAGCTCGCGTGCCGCTTTAATGGGCGAACAGCCCAACCCTTGGGACCTACTCCAGCCCCAGGATGCGACGAGCCGACATCGAGGTGCCAAACCATCCCGTCGATATGGACTCTTGGGGAAGATCAGCCTGTTATCCCCGGGGTACCTTTTATCCGTTGAGCGACACCGCTTCCACTTGCCGGTGCCGGATCACTAGTCCCGACTTTCGTCCCTGCTCGACATGTACGTCTCACAGTCAAGCTCCCTTGTGCACTTACACTCAACACCTGATTGCCATCCAGGCTGAGGGAACCTTTGGGCGCCTCCGTTACACTTTAGGAGGCAACCGCCCCAGTTAAACTACCCACCAGGCACTGTCCCTGAACCCGATCAGGGTCCGAGGTTAGAAGCCCAATACGATCAGAGTGGTATTTCAACAACGACTCCACCAACACTAGCGTGCCGGCTTCACAGTCTCCCACCTATCCTACACAAACCGCACCGAACACCAATACCAAGCTATAGTGAAGGTCCCGGGGTCTTTTCGTCCTGCCGCGCGTAACGAGCATCTTTACTCGTACTGCAATTTCGCCGAGCCTGTGGTTGAGACAGCAGAGAAGTCGTTACGCCATTCGTGCAGGTCGGAACTTACCCGACAAGGAATTTCGCTACCTTAGGATGGTTATAGTTACCACCGCCGTTTACTGGGGCTTAAATTCTCAGCTTCACCACCCGAAGGTGATTAACCGGTCCTCTTAACCTTCCAGCACCGGGCAGGCGTCAGTCCGTATACATCGTCTTACGACTTCGCACGGACCTGTGTTTTTAGTAAACAGTCGCTTCTCTCTGGTCTCTGCGACCACCACCAGCTCA
>NZ_AEUD01000044.1 GCF_000192435.1 Gordonia neofelifaecis NRRL B-59395 | reverse complement strand
CTAGGTGTACTTCCCCGCGAGGTTGTGAACGCGGACTGAGGGGACGAGGCCGCCGATGCCGGTGTGGGGGCGGTGGTGATTGTAGTAATGCAGCCAGGTCGCGTAGGCGGCTTCGCGTTCGGCTTCGCTGCTGTAGTCGGTGGCGTAGGCCCATTCGGTGGCCAGGGTCCGATTGAAGCGTTCGACCTTCCCGTTGGTCTGGGGCCGATACGGTCTGGTCCGTTTGTGTGTGACGTCCGGGCCGAGAGCAGCGGCGAAGGCGTGTGAGCGGTAGCAGGCTCCGTTGTCGGTCATCACTGCGGTCACGGTGACGCCGATCCCGGCGAAAAACGCGTTGGCCCGTTCCCAGAACCCGGCGGCGGTCTCCTTGCGTTCGTCGTCGAGGATCTCCGAGTAGGCGACCCTGGAGTGGTCGTCGACGGCGTGGTGCAGGTACCGGTAGCCCCGTGACCCGGGCGACCCGCTGCGGGCGGCCCGGTCACGTCCGCGGCCGGCGTTCTTGTCCTGGGCCGAGCCGCGGCCGTGGGCCCGCCAGCCGCCTCCGTCAGGGATTCTGCCCTGCTTCTTGATGTCGAGGTGGATCAGCCGGCCGGGGCGGTCGGCCTCGTAGCGGCGCGGTGCGGGGCGGCGCACCGGCAGGCCGGTGGCCTGATCGAGGTGGGCCAGCAGCGGCATCTGGTAGCGGGCCAGGACCCGCCCGACCGTCGAGCGGGGCACCTTTAGATGGAAGCCGATCCGGTGCGGTCCCCATCTTCGGGTGTGGCGCAGTTTGACGATGCGCTGTTCGGTACGTCGGGGCAGGCGGGTCGGACAGGACCGGGGCCGGGAACTGCGGTCGGTCAGGGGTTCGCCGGCCCGGTACCGGTCGGACCAGCGTTTGGCGGTCGCCGGCGAGCACCCGAACCGCTCAGCGGCTCTGCGCAGCGACCAGCCTTCGTCGATGATCAGGACCGCGAGGCGTCGGCGTCCCTCCGGGGTCAAAGGTGCGTTAGCGTGTGTCACGAAGACCTCCGTGTGCGCGATGGTGAGTGTGGTAACCCACATCGTGCCCGGAGGTCTTCGCTTCAACTCAGATGTTCACAACGTGTCGGGGAAGTACA
>NZ_AEUD01000045.1 GCF_000192435.1 Gordonia neofelifaecis NRRL B-59395 | reverse complement strand
GGGGCTCCGATTGCGGAGTGGTGCCTGTGATGATTGTAGAAGTGCAGCCATCCCGGTAGTGATGCTCGACGTTCGGTTTCTGACTTGTAGAACCGGGCGTAGGCCCAGCCGTCGGCGAGGGTGCGGTGGAAGCGTTCGATCTTGCCGTTGGTCTGTGGCCGGTAGGGGCGGGTCTTCTTCGCCGTGATCCCGAGTTCTGCGCAAGCATCGCGCCAGGCGTAAGACTTGTACGCCGAGCCGTTGTCTGAGAGGACGCGTTCGACTCCGACACCCTGGTCGGCGAACCAGGACACCGCACGGCGGAGCACGCCGATCGCGGTGTCTGCCTTCTCGTCAGAACAGATCTCGGCGTAGGCGACGCGGGAGTGGTCGTCGATGACGGTGTGGACGAACGCGGTGCCCAACCGTGGCTCGTAGCGATGGTTCCTGCTCGTGGTGCGGGCGGCGGTGGCTTGTCGGTTGCGTTTACCTTGAACGCGACCGACGAAACGCCAGCCACCGCCATCAGGGATGTTGTCGAACTTCGTGACGTCGACGTGGATCAGCGATCCAGGGTGGTCGTGCTCGTAGCGTCGGATCGGCTCGCCAGTGACCCGGTCAATCGCGCAGAGCCGGTTGATGCGGCAGCGCACTAAGACGGCATGGACTGTCGAGGCGGGTAGGCCGAGTTCGCCAGCGATCTGTGCCGGTCCCAGCCGACGTCGCCACCGCGCTTTCACGATCCGCTTCACCGCTGCCGGCGGCGTCTTCGCTGGCATCGACCGTGGGCGGCTGGATCGGTCGGCCATCCCTCCCGTGCCTTCGGCGCGGAACCTTGCCGCCCATTTGCGGGCGGTGACGGGCGAGACCATGAACATCTTCGCTGCGGCTGACGGCGGCCAGCCGTCCTCGACGATCAAACGCGCCAGTCGAAGTCGAGCGCGCGGGGTCAGGGCAGCGTTAGCGTGGGACACGAGGGCCTCCTGGTTCGTGAAGCGGTTGAACTCAACAGCTCCACTTCACAACCAGAGGC
>NZ_AEUD01000046.1 GCF_000192435.1 Gordonia neofelifaecis NRRL B-59395 | reverse complement strand
ATGCCAGCCGCGGGCGAAGCGCTTCGGGGCGCCGGCCGACTCGATGGTCCGAAATTCCTCGTCAGCAGTAGTAGTCATGGAACGTGTTCCTCCTTTGTGCCGGGCGGGGAGGGGCCGGCGCAGCGGGTTTCGAGTCCAGGGACAGTGGGGCCCTGATGTCTACATAGTGACGGTCGTCATGTCGACGTGGATGCCTGATTCCCGGTCAATGGAACATCTGGCGCCACCGACGGCGACGGAGCGGGGCTCAGGCGCCGTCGGTGTCGATCACGCGTCCTGCCGCGATGTTCTCGTCGACCTCGGCCTGCCAGCTCTCGACGGCGCGGGTGGTGTCGATGGGGTCTTGTCCTTCCAGATCGCGACGTCCTGCTCGAACCCGACCTTGACACCTTGCGCGAACTGATCGGCCATGCCTTGCGCGACCTCGTCGGAGACTCCATCGGGCTTTTTGACCATGGCGCCGTACATCAGCACGAACGAATCGTCGCTGACCGGATAGTGGCAGTTGATCAGCACGGTCTCGATCTCCATGCCCTGGGCGAAGCTCTTGAGCTCGTCGATCATGTACGACGGTCCGTGGTAGTAGGCCTCGGACTCCAGGCGGGAGTCGGGATCGTGTTATCGACGATCTCGCGGCAGTGAGAGCCCTCGATCAGCAGCGAACTCCAGTTCAAGTCGGTCCACTCGTCGCTGCCGACGCCCTCGATGACCGGGATCGTCACCTCATCGGTCGGCTTGCTGCCCTGCGGGTCGTGCCAGACGAACAGCTGGCCGTTGCGTTCGAGCGTCGGCCACGACCGCGTCTTGGCGACGGGTGGGACGCGGCGGGCGTAGGGGATGCCGGTGCAGCGGCCGTTG
>NZ_AEUD01000047.1 GCF_000192435.1 Gordonia neofelifaecis NRRL B-59395 | reverse complement strand
GGTTCAGGCGTGGTGGGTGAAGCCGACCTGTCCGGGCTGGCGGTTCGGGGCGTACCCGAGCTTGGCCAGGGTCTCGTCGGCGTCGGCGTAGGTGGTGCCGATCCGGTAGATGTCCCGGGCCTCCTTACCCGTGGCGACCTCGCGGCCGAGCTCCTTGGCCAACCGCACGACCTGCTTGACCTGATCGACCGACCCGAGCTTCTCGCCCTTGGCACCCCAGATCGTGTCCTCATTGCCACACCGAGTGTGCAGACCCATCGCCACCGCCATCGCGTTCACCGGCATCACCGACCGCATCAGCGTCTCCAACGTCAGGCACGCACCATCGGGCACCCGCTGAATGAAGTTCATGATGTTGTACGGATTCGGGCCGTCGAAACCGCCACCGATACCGACCCACGTCAGATTCAGCGGACCGGTGTACTTACCCCGACGGATCAACCGCTCCACCGTCTCCAACTGCGGAATGCTCGAAAGCTGGAAGTGCGGCTGAATCCCGGCCGCCTGCAACCGACGCAGATGCTCCTCCACCCACTCCGGGCCCGCCGGAACCGTCATCTCCCGGTAGGTCGCCGCCAACTCAGGACGCTCCATCGAGGTGCCCGCGATGTCATCGGCGGTCATCAACTCCATGATGTTCATCTGCGAGGTGTTGATCGCGATCGTCACCTGATCCGGCTTCGGATCCAACTCCGCCAGCATGTGCCGGGTGTCATCCGAAAGCCACTTCGCATCCGCGCCATCACCCTCCGGGGCGAACGAGATCGACCCGCCGACCTGCAGAATCATGTCCGGCACCGCCTCCCGCAGACCCGC